>LJHW01000044.1 GCA_001295865.1 beta proteobacterium AAP65 | reverse complement strand
GCGGCGGGGCCTCCAGCCGGCCCGCCGCTGGCCCGATGCCGGCCTCAGCTGCGGGGCTGCAGGCGTCGCACCAGGTGCTGCGCCAGCAAGGCGGCCATGTTGTCCCAGGTGGCGGCCACGCCCAGGCATCGCAGGTCCACCGTGCGCAAGCCGGCGTAGCCGCAGGGGTTGATGCGCTCGTAGGGCTCCAGGTCCATGGCCACGTTCAGCGCCACACCGTGGTAGGCGCGGTGGTTGCTGACCTTGATGCCCAGCGCCGCGATCTTGCCCAGGCCGCGGAAGGGGTCGAGGCTCTCGGTGTGCAGCTGCGCATGGCTGCGCGGGTCGGCCAGGCGCACATAGATGCCGGGCGCGCCGCGCACGCGGTGGCCCACCACGCCGGCACCTTCCCACAGCGTCTCGATCACGGCTTCTTCGAGGCGGAAGACGTATTCCTTGACGTAGATGCCGATGCGGCGCAGGTCCAGCAGCGGGTAAGCCACCACCTGACCGGGGCCGTGGTAGGTGACCTGGCCACCGCGGTCGGTGCGCACCACGGGGATGTCGCCAGCCGCCAGCACGTGGTCGTCACGGCCGGCCAGGCCCTGCGTGAAGACCGGGTCGTGCTCGACAAGCCAGAGCTCGTCTTCGGTGTCGGGGCCGCGCGCGGCCGTGAGGGCGCGCATCGCGGCCTCGGTCTCGGCATAGGGGCGGCGGCCCAGGTTCAGCGTGCGCATGGGGCGTGATTCTGGGGCCGGCGCCGGCGGCGAGGCTGCGTCTGTCGCGCGAGACGCGGCTTCATTATTTTCATTTTCAGAACAGTACGTTCGCGGACAGATGGTTTTTCAACCTAGGGTAAGTATCTACAGTTCATACCCAAGGACGACCCCGGTACTGCATCCACCGAAGCCGGACCCCCAACCCTTTTCGGATGCATTCAAGGAATGATCATGCGCAAGCTCCAGTTTTTCGTGTACCCCGCCGTCGCCGCTTTTGCCCTGGCCTCGGCCACTTTCGCCCACGCCGCCGGCGAAGGCGCTGACTTCGACTTCATCAGCAGCGGCCAGACCCACGCGCTGCCCGCCGCCGTCAGCGGCAAGGCCGCTCCGGTTACCGTGGCCGCCGACAGCAGCCGCCCCGCTGGCGTGAAGCAACTGAAGCCCGTGATCGTGCGCGGCGAGCGTATGGCCGCAGTCGACACCGCCGGCAACGACTACAACCCGGCCGCCCAGGCCCAGTCGCTGCGCACCCGCGCCGAGGTGATGGCCGAAGTGCGCGCCGACAACCGCAACACGCCTTTCCTGCCCAACGTGGGTGGCGAGCCGGTCGGCCCCTTCTTCTACGCCAGCCTGGTGGAAGCCGAGAAGGTGCAGCCGGTGGTGGTGGCCGAGCGCCGCGACACCACCAAGCAGTAAACCGCCCCAGCCGCGCGCTGCGCGGCCGAGGCCGACCCGCACAGCCCCGCACAGCTCCGCAGCTGCGCGGGGCTTTTTTGTACCGCCACGCTGCGCAGGCTTGACGTGGCGCAAGGGCCGGGCCTGCGGGCAGGCAGAAAGTCACGGCGAACCTTCGAAGGAGCCCGCCATGACGCTTGCCCAGGGCCTGTCGGCCCTCACTGCATCACCGACTGCATCACCCACTGCCGACGAGGCCTCTGCCTCTGCGACGCCCCTGCCGCTGCGACCGCCACGTGCACAGCGCGCCCACCGCGCGGCGCGCGAAGATTTCAGACTGCTGGACGACACCCACCGCGCCGCCCGCCAGATGCTGCAGCAGTTCAACACGCTGGTCGCGCATCTCGACGAACAAGGCCTGGACGTGCAGGCCGAGGCCCTGGCCAGCGAGGTGCTGGGCTACTTCGAAGGCCCGGGCAGGCGCCACCATGCCGACGAAGAGCGGCTGGTCTTTCCCGAACTCGATGCGCTCGAAGATGCCGAGCTCAACGCCCTGGTGCGCCGGCTGCGGCAAGACCACCACTGGATCGAGCTCGACTGGCGCGAACTCGCACCGCATGTGCGCGCGGTCGCCGAAGGCTTCAACGGCTACGAGCTGCCGCTGCTGCAGGCCGCCGTGCCGGTGTTCGAAGCGCTCTGTGTCGACCACATGGCACTCGAAGAGGCGGTGGTCTACCCGGCGGCGCAGCGCGCCCGCGCACAGCGGGCAGCCGGCGAACTCGCCGCCAGCTGCAGCTGAGCCTCAGGACGGGGCCTGCAGCTGCAGGCCTTGGCCCTGCAGCCAGCCCAGCATGCGCGGCCACAGCACCGCACCCACCTTCGGGCGGAAGTAGCCCATGTGGCCGATCTCGCGCAGGCCCTCGGCGCGCGGGTCGATGTCGATGGCCTGCACCGGCGCGTTGCGGTAACCGGCGAAGAAGGCATCGCGCGAAGGCGGCAGCGCCCACCAGTCGTCCAGCGCATTGGCCGCGGCGATGGGCAGGGTGACATCGCCGAAACCGCGCACCAGTTCAGCGGCCTCGGGGTCGTCGAAGAAGTAGCGCGGGTAGCTGCACCAGCGTTTCCACTGCCGGTAGATGCTGGCAGGCAGGTCTTCGCCGATGCCCAGGCGTTTCAGCGGCTGGTAGCCCAGCAGCCGCGTGGCCACGGGGCCGACGCCGTGCCACAGCAGCAGCACCTTCAGCCGCTCAGACCGCGGCATCCAGCCGTGCCAGCCGGCGCCGCCGGCCACCACGTAGGCGGCCCGCACCGCATCACGCTGCGCCGGTGGCAGCAGACCGAGCGCGTGGCCGCCGTAGCTGTGCCCCACCCAGTACACCGGCCCACGCGCGGCGGCGTGGGCCACGGCAGCAGCCAGATCTTGGCGCGCCCAATCGGCATAGTCGGGCGCATAACCGCGCAAACGTGCGGGGCGTGAACCGCCGATGCCGCGGTAGTCCAGCGTCAACACATTGACGCCGCGGGCCTGGGCGTGCTCGGCAAAACGACGGTAGAAGCCGCGCGGCACGGCGGTGGCGCCGCCCACCACCAGCCAGTCGGGGCCGGCCGCGGCAAAAACCGTGGCGGCCAGTGCCGTGCCGTCGGCGGCGGTCAGGGCCAGCGGCTGGCCGGCGCTGCGTTCGGGGCTGTGCACGGTGCCGCGCTTCAGCGGCAGGCCTTGGCGACCGTCCAGTCGATCACCGGCAGCCGGCCGGCGACGATGTCGGCCTTGGCAGCCTCGACACGCGCCCGCATGGCCGGCGTCACGACCTTGGCGTTGTGCTCGTCGAAGGCCAGATCCAGCCCGCCTTCTTGCAACCCCAGCGTGGTCACCCCGGGCTGCACGCCCTGGAAAGCCTGGAAGACCGCCACGTCGGTGCGCTTGAGCATGGAGGTGAGCATGCGGCCTGGATGCAGGCCGTTCTGGTTGCTGTCGACGCCGATGCCCAGCAGGCCCAGATCGGCCGCGGCCTGCAGCACGCCCAGGCCGGTGGTGCCAGCCGCTGCGAAGATCACATCGGCGCCCTGCGCCGCCTGCGTGCGCGTGAGTTCTGCGCCGCGCGCGGGGTCGGTCCAGGCGGCGTTGGTGGTGCCCGTCATGGCCCACAGCACCTGCACCTTCGGGTTGCCGTACTTCGCGCCCTGCTCGTAGCCGCACAGCACCTTGCGCACCAGCGGGATGTCTTGCCCGCCCACAAAACCCAGCTTGCCGCTCTTGCTGGCCAGCGCGCCCAGCAGGCCGACGAGGAAAGCGCCCTCGTGCTCGCGGTAGACGAAGCTCTGCACATTGGGCAGCGCCACCACGCTGTCGACGATGGCAAAACGGGTGTTCGGAAACTCGCGCGCCACCGCCTCGATGCTGCTGGCCTGCGGGAAGCCGACACCCACGATGGGGTTGGCGCCACGCTGCGCGAAACGCCGCGCCGCCTGCTCACGCTGCGCGGCGTTGGCAATCTCGAACTCGAGGTAGGGCTTGCCCGTCAGCTTGCGCCAACGTTCTGCACCCTCCCACGCGGCCTGGCCGAAGCTCTTGTCGTTCTTGCCGCCCAGCTCGAAGATCAGCGCAGGCTGGGCCTGGGCCCAGGTCGCAAAACCCACGGTCCCCAGGGCCGCGGCCGCCAGCCAGGCGCCGAAGCGCTTGCGCGCAGTCACCTTCAGAAGTTCGCTTTGAACGACACGCCAAAGGTGCGCGGCTCGTTGATGAAGCCGGTGAGGTTGTTGAAGTCGATGCCCCCCACCACCCGGATCTGGTTGGTGAGGTTGCGCACGAAGGCCGTGGCCTCGTACTTGCCATTGCCGAAGGCGTAGCCGGCCCGCAGGCCCACTTCGGTCAGCGCCTTGCCGGTGAACTCGCGGCTCTCGTACAGGAAGAAGTTGATCTTGCTGCGGTAGGCCACGTCGGTGAGCACGAAGAAGTCGCCGCCGGCCACGGGCATGGTGTAGCGCGCGGTGAAGTTCAGCGTGGTCTCGGGCGCCTGCGGCAGCGGGTTGCCGTCGATCAGCGCCAGCGTCACGCCGTTGCGCACCACGGTGGGGTCGGTGACGGTGCAACCACCGCCGCAAGGCGCCACGGCCAGGCCGCCGTCGCGGATCTTGGTCTTGTTGTAGCTGCCGCCCATGGTGAGCATCAGGTTCTCGCTGACGAGCGCCTGCAGGTCGAACTCGAAGCCTTCGCCGGTGCTCTTGGCCGCGTTGATCAGCTGGTTGAAGTTGGCCGCACCGCCCACCGCCGTGAGCTGCTGGTCCTTCAGCGTGTAGCTGAACACGCTGAAGGCAGCGCGGGCGCGCTTGTTGAACAGGTCGGCCTTCACGCCGGCTTCGTAGCTGGTGACCTTCTCGCTCTTGGCCACCGAAAGCGTGTCGCCGAAGAGCAGGCGACCCTGGATCGAAGGCGCGCGGAAGCCGGTGGCGACACGGGCGTAGACGTTGATGTCCCTGTCCAGCGCGTAGGTGGCGCTGAAGTCGCCGCTGGTGTTGGTGGCGCTGGTGCTGGCCGTGCGGCGGCCGATGAAGGTGGGGCTGAAGGGCGGCGCCTGGATGCGGTCGGCGAAGAAGTCTTTCTCGTCCTTGGTGTAACGCAGGCCGCCGCGCAGCTTCAGCTGCGGGCTGACTTCCAGGTTCACGCTGCCGAAGACGGCATAGGCCTTGTTGTCCTGGTCTTGCGTGGCATAGCCGTTCTGCGCGTTGCCGCCCAGGCTGCTGTAGTTGAAGCTGTCGATCTTCAACTGCTCGTCGAAGTAATACACACCCGCCAGCCATTGCAGCGCGCCCTTGCCGGTGCTTTCGAGGCGCACTTCCTGCGTGAACTGCTTGTGGTGGGGCAGGCCATCAGCGCTTTCGGCGTCGAAGGGGATGGTGCCGGGGCCGAAGTTGCCCGCGCCGAGGAAGCTGGCGCCGTAGCCGCCGTCGATGTCACCGCGGCTGAAGGACTCCACCGTCTCATAGCCGGTGATGCTGTTCAGCGCCATGCCGTTGCCCAGATCCCAGCGCACACGCAGGCTGCTGCCGGTGTTGCTGAGCTTCTGGCTGTTGATGCCGTCCTGGAAGACCTTGGTCTCGTCGAAGCCCGGGACCAGGTTGTTGGTGCCGGGCTGGATGATGTTGGCGCGGAAGACCCGCGCGCTGCCCTTGAGCTCGCGCGAGTGCACGTTCAGCAGCGCGCTGAAGTTCTTGCCGGGGCTGAACAGCACCTGCAGGCGGGCGGCGTTGTCGTTGTAGCCCTCCATCTCGCGCGTGGGGCCGGCGGGGTTGCCGTTGCTGACCCAGTCGTCGCGGTTCTGCGACTGCGCGGCCACACGCAGCGCCAGCGTGGGCGACAGCGGCACGTTCACCGCGCCTTCGAAGTTCAGCGCGCTGTAGCGGCCCAGGCTGGCCAGCGCATAACCCTCGAAGTTCTTCGTCGGTTTGGCGCTCTCGAACTTCACCACACCGGCCGGGCTGTTGCGGCCGAAGAGGGTGCCCTGCGGGCCGCGCAGCACCTCGATGCGCTCCATGTCGAAGATCGGGAAACCCTTGAGGATGGGGTTCTCCTGCACGACGTCGTCGTACACCAGGCTCACGGGCTGGCTGGCGTTGAGATCGAAGTCGGTGTTGCCGATGCCGCGGATGTAGAAGCGCGGGAAGGCGCGGCCGAAGCTGCTTTCGATGTTCAGGCTGGGCACGCGGGCGGCCAGCAGACGGATGTCCTGCCCGCCGCTGTTCAGCACTTCAAGGATCTCGCCCTGCAGCGCGCTCACCGAGCTGGGCACGTCGCGGATGTTCTCCAGGCGGCGTTCGGCGGTGACGGTGATGGTCTGCAGCTGCCCGCTGGCTGCCGGGGCGGCGGTCTGGGCCTGGCTGCCGGTGCTCAACAGCACCAGCGCGGCGGCGGCCAGCGCGTGGGGCAGGGGGCGGAAAGGGCGGTGTGCTGGCATGGGGCGGGCTCCGGGAGGAAGAGAGAAAAGCGGTGTTCCGGGGTGCGGCAAGTTGGCGCGCACCAGTAGCATCCGATGATGCCGCCGGCACCGGTAGATCTTGGTGAAAACCAGAACCTCGGTATGCCTGCAGCCCCTCTTCCGATGCCTGCACGCAACACATGCTGAACCCCACCGACCTGGCCACCTGGCAGCAAGAAGGCTGCCTGGTGCTGCCCGGCTTCAAAAGCGCGGCCGAGGTGGCCGCCGTTTGCCGCCGCGCGCGCGAACTCGTCGACGCCTTCACCCCCAGCGCCCAGACCAGCCGTTTCTCCACCCGCGACCGCAGCCAGGTGGCCGACGCCGCGCTGCTGGCCAGCGCAGAAGCGGTGCACTGCTTCTTCGAGGAAGAAGCACTCGACGCCGAAGGCCGGCTGCAGGTGCCCAAGGACCGCAGCATCAACAAGATCGGCCACGCGCTGCACGACCTCGACCCGGTCTTCCAGGCCTTCTCGCACGGTCCGGCACTGGCCGAACTGGCGCGTGATCTGGGCCTGCTGCAGCCGCTGGTGTGGCAGAGCCAGGTTATCTTCAAGCAGCCGCACATCGGCGGCGAGGTCGGCTGGCACCAGGACGCCAGCTTTTTCGTCACCACGCCGCAGACGGTGACGACCTTCTGGTTCGCGCTGGAAGACGCCACGCTGGACAACGGCTGCCTGTGGGTGATGCCCGGCGGCCACCAGGGCCGCCACGGCGTGCTGCGCGAACAGTACGTGTGCGAGCACGCCAGCGGCACGCTGCGCATGCAGCCGCTGGATGCGACGCCCTGGCCCACCACGGCCGAGGCACGCGCGCTGCCGGTGGCGGCCGGCACGCTGGTCGTCTTCCACGGCCTGCTGCCGCACTACAGCGCGCCCAACCGCAGCGCCAAGAGCCGCCTGGCCTACACGCTGCACGTCACCGACGCCAGCGCCGCCTACGCCCCAGAAAACTGGCTGCAGCGCAGCCCGGGCCTGCCCGTCGGCGGGCTGGCCTGAGCCGCCCTCCGGGCACCGAGACACCGTGACGGCCCTGCCCGCCCTGCTGCTGACCGACCTGGTCGACAGCGCCGCGCTCAACCAGCAACTGGGCGACGCGGCCTACGCCCAGCTCTCGGCGCGGCACGACCGCCTGGCGCGCGACCTGCTGCGCCAGTGGCGCGGGCAGGAAATCGACAAGACCGACGGTTTCCTGCTGATCTTCGCCAGCGCCGCCGACGCGCTGGGCTACGCACTGGCCTACCACCGCGCGCTGGCCACGCTGCCGGTGCCGATGAAGGCCCGCGCTGGCCTGCACGTGGGCCAGGTGGTGATGCGCGAGGCCACGCCCGAAGACGTGGCCCTGGGCGCCAAGCCGGTGGAGGTGGACGGCGTCAGCAAGCCCATCGCCGCGCGCGTGATGTCCACGGCCTTGGGCGGGCAGACGCTGCTGACGCAGGCCGCCATCGACGCCATCGGCCCCACGCCGCACCGCGTGGTCTCGCACGGGCACTGGCAGGTCAAGGGCCTGCCGGTGCCCATCGAGCTTTTCGAAGTGGGCGAGCCTGACGCGCCCTTCACGCCGCCGCCCGATTCGGTGAAGGTCTGGCGCGTGGTGCGGCATGGCGACAGGAACGCAGGCCTGTGGTTGCCGCTGCGCGAACTGCCGCACAGCCTGCCGGCCGAGCGCGACGCCTTTGTCGGCCGCCGCCGCACGCTGCAAGACCTGGCGCAGCGCTTCGATGCCGGGGCGCGGCTGGTTTCGCTGCTGGGCATCGGCGGCGGCGGCAAAACCCGCGTGGCCACGCGCTACGGCTGGGCCTGGATGGGCGAGTACCCCGGCGGCGTGTGGTTCTGCGATCTGGCCCCCGCGCGCAGCATCGAAGGCATCGCCAGCGCCGTGGCGCAAGGTCTGCAGGTGCCGCTGGGGCCGGAAGACCCCACCGTGCAACTCGGCCACGCCATCGCCGGGCGCGGCACCTGCCTCGTCATCCTCGACAACTTCGAGCACCTGGCGCGCCACGCCGAGGCCACGCTGGGCCGCTGGCTCGACCGCGCGATGGACGCGCGTTTCCTCGTCACCACGCGCGAGGTGCTGGGCATCCCCGGCGAAGAAACACTCGCGCTGGCGCCGATGCAGGTGGACGACGCGCAGGCGCTTTTCATGCGCCGCGCGGAAGCGGCACGACGCGACTTCAAGCCCGGCGCCGACGACGCCGCGGCGATCAGCACGCTGGTGGGGCTGCTCGACGGCCTGCCGCTGGCCATCGAACTGGCCGCCGCGCGCACGCGCACGCTGGCACCGCGCGCGCTGCTGGCGCGCATGAGCGAACGTTTCAAGCTGCTGGCCAGCAGCGGCGGCCGGCTCGACCGCCAGGCCACGCTGCGCGCCACCTTCGACTGGAGCTGGGGCCTGCTGCCCACGGCCGAAAAAGCCGCGCTGGCGCAGCTGTCGGTCTTCGAGGGCGGCTTCACGCTGGAGGCGGCCGAAGCGGTGATCGACCTCTCGGCGCTCGAAGACCCGCCGTGGACGCTGGACGTGCTGCAGGCCCTGGTGGACAAGAGCTTCGTGCGCACGCTGGGGCAAGAGCGCTACGACCTGCTGGGCAGCGTGCAGGCTTACGCCGCTGAACATCTGGGCACGGAAGGCCGCTACACCGGCAGCGGGCCAGCGGCACGGCAGGCGGCCGAGGTGCGGCACGGGGCGTGGTTCGCCGGCCTGAACAACGCGGCGGCCAGCGCCGGGCGGGGCATCGAACTCGACAACCTCGTGGTCGCCTGCCGCCGCGCGGTGGCGCGGGGTGACACCCACCAGGCGGCCGGCGCGCTGGAGGGCGGCTGGGCGGCGCTGAACCTGCGCGGCCCCTTCAAGGCGGGCGCCGACCTGGCCGAACTGGTGCTGGGCATGGCCGGCTTGATGGGCCGTGAAGCGGCGCGGGCACATGCAGTGTCGGGCATGGCGTTGGAAGCAGCCGGGCAGCGGCAGGCGGCGCTGGCGCGGTATGCCAAGGCCACTGAACTGGCCTTGGCAGCGGAGGACCGCCGGTGCCAAGCTATGGTGGCGGTTCGCAGTGCCGGCATGCTCGCCCGGGGCGGCCAGGCCGATCAGGCCCGAGAAGGGCTGCAACTGGCCGTGCAGATCGCCGGCGAGATGCAAGACGGTGCTTTGCAGTGTGCGGCGCTCAATGTGATGGGCGTGCTGGCTTTTGAAGCCGGCGCTTCGGACGAAGCGCGCCAGCACTACGGCTCCGCGCTTGCTCTCGCTCGCGCCTGCCACGAGCGGCGTGTCGAAGCCGCCGTGTTGGCGAACCTGGGCAACCTGGAGGGCACGGCCGGCCACACCCAAGCTGCTCGCAGCCACGCCGAGGCCGCACTGGCGGTTTCCAAAGAGCTGGGCGACCGCACCCGAGCAGCGATGACGCTGGTCAACCTCGGCATGCTCAGCTACCTGTCTGGAGACATTTCGGCAGCAGAGTGCGCACTGCAGGAGGGCCTGGTGGCCTCGCGGGAACTCGGCCACCGCAGGCTGGAGTGCATAGCGCTTGGCAACCTGGGTCTGGTGCTAGACAGCGCCGATCGCAGCGCCGAAGCGGTGGAGCGCTTCGACGCCGCTCTGGTGCTAGCGCGGCAGTTTCAGGATCACCGCACCGAAGGGCAACTCCTCGGATACAGAGCACCCGCTCAGGCGCGCTCAGGCGCACTGCTGGCGGCGCGCGAAACTCTCGAGCTCGCTCTACCTCTCTTGGAGGCCCACGGAGACCCTGTCAGCCGCGGCCTCCTTCATGCGCAGCGGTCAGAGGTTGAAAGACTTGCCGGTGACATTGAGGGCGCCCGGCACTTCTTGAGTGAGGCCGTCGTTCTCGCAACTGCAGCCAACGCTGGAGCTGAGTCAGAGCTCGGCCGAGCGATCGGCCGTCTGAGCGCAGCTCTCTTGAACTGATCAGTCGATCGAAATGAAGATGTTCGGCTGCGGCATCGCCGCCAGCTGCCCATCCGCCCCCCGCAGCGCGATGCTGTAGTCGTAGCGACCTTTTGAGCCCCCGCTGGACACACAACGGATCGCCTGCCCGTCGGCAAAGACGCTGCAGCTGAACGGCGCATTGCCATCGGCGAAGCGGATGCTGCCCGACGAAAAGCGCCAGCCTTCGGTGCCGATCTGCCAGGTCACCACCGTCTGCGAGCCCGAGAGCGTGTAGCCCTCGCTGGACAAGCGCAGCGCGCCCTCCACCACTTCCACCACGATGGGCGGCGCCATCGAACGTGTGGTCTGGGCGGGCGCCACCAGGTGGGCGCCCAGCAGCAGGGCTGCGAGCAAGGTGTGCTTCATTCGGGTTCCCCTCGGAGCTTTGGGCTCTGGTCTTGGTCGCTGCGGCGTCGGTCGTCCGCATGGCCTTGATTCTCAGGAAACCAAAGGTAAGTGTCACGCGTGGGCTCATCCCACAGGCGGATGCGCCGTTCTGGCGTATCTTCCGCCTCTTTCCCGCCACACACACCGCCGCCAAGAGCGCCAACGAGCCCGCCCCATGGACAGCCCCACCCCCCCGGCGGCCACCCGCCACATCCGCCTGACCTCGCACCCCGGCCAGGGCACCGACAGCGCGCCCGCGCTGCGCTGGGGCGCGGCCGATCCGCAAGAGCGCGGCCCCATCGTCGGCAGCACCGGCAACCGCAGCCAGCGCAACGTCATCGGCACGCACAGCGGCAGCTACGGCGTCTACCGCGCGCTGGCGGTGGCCGCGGGCAATCTCACCAAGGGCCACCGCGCCGACCTCACCAACACCGCGCCCACCGACCCCGTGGGCCCGCACCCGGTGTGGGGCGACGCGCACAAGATGGTGAGCATCGACCCCTGGGGCGCCAGCGTGCAGACGGTGTATGCCGATTACCTGGAGCGCGGCTACGACATCCGCCCCACCATCGCGGTGACCAAGGCCCACGTGCACCTGCCCGAGATCAAGCAGGCCCTGGCCTTCCAGCGCCTGCAGGTGGACGGCAAGATCCTGCTGGACGACGCCAGCGCCACCGTGACCAAGATCGCCGTGGAGCCGGTGTGGTGGCTGCCCGGCGTGGCGGCGCGCTTCAAGGTCAGCGAGGCCGAGCTGCGCCGCGCGCTGTTCGAAGAGACCGGCGGCATGTACCCCGAGCTCGTCACGCGCAGCGACCTGGAGGTGTTTCTGCCGCCCATCGGCGGGCAAACGCTGTACGTGTTCGGCGACGTGCGCGACCTCGCCAACCCGAACGTCACGCTCACCGCGCGTGTGCACGACGAGTGCAACGGCAGCGACGTTTTCGGCAGCGACATCTGCACCTGCCGGCCCTACCTCACGCACGCCATCGAAGAGTGCATCCGCGGCGCGCAGGCCGGCGGCGTGGGCCTCATCGCCTACAGCCGCAAGGAAGGCCGCGCCCTGGGCGAGGTGACGAAGTTCCTCGTCTACAACGCGCGCAAGCGCCAGGTGGGCGGCGACCGGGCCGACAAGTACTTCCTGCGCACCGAGTGCGTGGCCGGCGTGCAGGACATGCGTTTTCAAGAGCTGATGCCCGACGTGCTGCACTGGCTGGGCATCACCAAGATCCACCGCCTGGTGAGCATGAGCAACGACAAGTTCGACGCCATCACCGGCAGCGGCATCGAGGTGGGTGAACGCGTGAAGATCCCCGACGAACTGATCCCGGCCGACGCCAAGGTGGAAATCGAGGCCAAGGTGGCTGCTGGTTATTTCACCGATGGCCGGGTGCCGACCGCCGAAGACCTGGCCCAGGTGCAGGGGCGCGGTCTTGAGTGAACAACGTGAAAGCCGCCCCGTGCCCGAGACCCGCGAATCCACCGCCGCCGAACGCCGCGCCCTGCTGAGCACCGCGCCCGACGCGCGCCACCCGCTGGCCGCGCTGCGCGACCCCGGCACCATCCGCGCGCGCTGCGCGGCGGTGCTGCGCTCGGTGGAGGCCGAGGTCAGCGAGCATTTCCGCCTCGACCGCAGCCGCCTGCCGGCGGTGGCCGAGCGCGTGGCGGCGCTGACCTTGAAGCGCTTTCCAGACCTCGTGATCCCGTACCACAGCCGCTGGCGCCACTTCGAGGCCGGCGGCACCGACCGCAAGGCCGCGCTGGACGAACGCCTGGCCCCGCGCGGCGCGCTGGAAAGCGCGCGCGCGCAGTTCGACCTCACGGTGGTGAGCGTGCTGCTCGATGCCGGTGCCGGGCCCACCTGGCGCTACACCGAAGCCGGCACCGGCCAGGTGCTGCAGCGCTCCGAAGGCCTGGGCGTGGCCAGCTTCCACGCCTTCATGAACGGCATCTTCTCGGCCACGGCCGAAGACCCGCAGCGTGTGGACGCCGCGGCGCTACAGCGCCTGGACGCCAGCGGCCTGCGCGCCGTGTTCCAGAGCAGCCCTTCCAACCCCGTGGTGGGCCTGGAGGGCCGTGCCGGCCTGCTGCAGCGCCTGGGCGCGGCCCTGCAAGACGAGGCCCGGCGTGGTGGTGGCGAAGCCCGCCCCGCCCTGCTCTTCGACCGCCTGACGGCCGGCGGCACGCGCAGCAGCGTGAGCGCCGCCGAGGTGCTGGGCGAGGTGCTGCGGGTGCTGGGCCCGATCTGGACCAGCGGCAGCCGCGTGCAGGGCCTGCTGGCCGGCGACGTGTGGCCGCACCGCTGGGCGGGCAACGCCACCGGCGATGGCGCGAACTCGGGTACCGGCTCTTTGGGCCCGCGCATGGACCCCACCACCGGCGGCTGGGTGCCCTTCCACAAGCTGAGCCAGTGGCTGAGCTACTCGCTGCTGGAACCGCTGCAGTGGGCCGGCGTCACCGTGACGGGTCTGGACGCACTCACCGGCCTGCCCGAGTACCGCAACGGCGGCCTGCTGCTCGATGCCGGCGTGCTGGTGCCGCGTGATCCGCGCGCGCTGGGCAAACCCTGGAAGCCGCAGGACGACTTCATCATCGAATGGCGCGCCCTCACCGTGGCGTTGCTCGACGAAGTGGCCGTGCTGGTGCGCGAACGCCTGGGCAAAACCGCCGAAGAGCTGCCGCTGGCCTGCGTGCTGGAAGGCGGCACCTGGGCCGCCGGCCGCGAGATCGCGAAAGAACTGCGCCCCGACGGCGCGCCGCCGCTGAAGATCGAGAGCGACGGCACCATTTTCTGACTCTGCCGTGGCACGCCACTTGCCTGAGGCCTGCAACATGAACACACCCGCCCCCGTCACCGTCGTCAGCCACCCGCTGGTGCAGCACAAGCTCACGCTGCTGCGCCAGAAGGACCTGTCCACCAACAGCTTCCGCCGCCTGCTGCACGAGATCAGCATGCTGATGGCCTACGAGGTCACGCGTGACATGCCGACGCAGCTGATCACTATCGAAACGCCGCTGGAGACCATGCAGTCGCCGGTGATCGAAGGCCGCAAGACGGTGTTCGTCGTCGTGATGCGCGCCGGCAGCGGTTTTCTCGACGGCATGCTGGAGGTGGTGCCGGGCGCGCGTGTGGGCCACATCGGCTTGTACCGCGACCCGAAAACGCTGGTGGCCGTGGAGTACTACTTCAAGATGCCGCACAGCATGCACGAGCGCGACGCCATCGTGCTCGACCCCATGCTGGCCACCGGCAACAGCGCCGTGGCCGCGGTGGACAGGCTGAAGGAAACGAAGCCGCGGTCCATACGTTTCGTCAGCCTGGTGGCCGCGCCCGAGGGCGTGGCCAACATGCAGCAGCACCACCCCGACGTGCCCATCTACACCGCGGCCATCGACCGCGAGCTCAACGACCACGGCTACATCGTGCCGGGCTTGGGCGACGCCGGGGACCGCTTGTTCGGAACGAAGTGACGGCCGGCGCCTCAGTGCCGGTCAGCGCCATTCAGCGCTGGTAGGGATCGGCGTAACCGAGACCGGTGACGATCTCGCTTTCCAGCGTTTCCATCTCGGCCGCGTCGTCTTCGGCCTCGTGGTCGTAGCCCTGCGCATGCAGCGTGCCGTGCACCAGCAGGTGCGCGTAGTGCGCCTCCAGCGTCACACCTTGGGCGGTGGCTTCGGCCTGCACCACCGGGGCGCACAGCACCAGGTCGGCCACCACCGGGCCGGTGTCTTCGCCGCCGTGTTCGTAATCGAAGGTCAGCACGTTGGTGGCGTAGTCCTTGCCGCGGTACTCGCGGTTCAGCGCCTGGCCTTCTTCGGCACCGACGATGCGTACCGTGATCTCGCCCGGGCCCTGCAGCGCGGCGCGTATCCACCTCGCCACGCGGTGGCGCGGCAGGTGCGCGCGATGCGCACGGTGCTCAGGGTCGGCGAACTGCAGCGAGAGCTGCAGCGGAAAGCGCACGGCCCGCGCGCTCACCGCTCATCCTCGTCGGCCCGCGCGCGGTCGTAGGCGTCGACGATGCGCGCCACCAGCGGGTGGCGCACCACGTCGCCGGCGGTGAACTCGGTCAGCGCGATGCCGTCCACGCCGCGCAGCACGCGGTGGGCGTCGATCAGGCCGCTGGGCAAGCCGCGCGGCAGGTCGATCTGGCTGATGTCGCCCGTCACCACGCAGCGGCTGCCGAAGCCCAGGCGCGTGAGGAACATCTTCATCTGTTCGCGCGTGGTGTTCTGCGCTTCGTCGAGGATGACAAACGCATGGTTCAGCGTGCGCCCGCGCATGAAGGCCAGCGGCGCGATCTCGATCAGGCCTTTGTCGAACGCCTTGCTCACGCGGTCGTAGCCCATCAGGTCGTAGAGCGCGTCGTACAGCGGACGCAGGTAGGGGTCGACCTTCTGCGCCAGGTCGCCGGGTAAAAAGCCCAGACGCTCGCCGGCCTCCACCGCCGGGCGCGTGAGCACGATGCGCTGCACGCCGTGGCGCTCCAGCGCGTCCACCGCGCAGGCCACCGCGAGAAAGGTCTTCCCGGTACCCGCGGGGCCGATGCCGAAGGTAACGTCGCTCGTCAGCATCTGCTGCAGGTACTGCACCTGGTTGGGCGTGCGGCCGCGCAGGTCGGTGTGGCGGGTGTGCAGGACGATGTCGCCATCACCATCAGCACCCGCCAGCACGGTGGGCGCCTGGGGCGCACCGGGCACGGTGGCGGCGTACTTCATCAGCGCCAGCTGCAAGGCCCGTTCGCCGATGGGCGCGGCGGCGCTGGCATACAACGCGTCCAGCAGGCGCACGCAGCGCTCTACGCCGTCGCGCGGGCCGTCGATGCGGAAGCTGGCGTCACGCCGCGCCAGCACCACGCCCAGGGCGGCCTCGATGCTGCGCAGGTGGGCGTCCAGCGGGCCGCACAGGTGGGCCAGGCGGCGGTTGTCGGCGTCGTCGAAGGTGTGGCGTCGGATCACGGGCGGCAGCGGCGGGTGGGCGCGCATTGTCGCCGCTGCTCGGTGGCGCTGCAGCCCCGGGGCGCGCAGGCAGAATCAGCCCCCGATGCCACCCGCCCTGCACCGCCTGCACCCCGCCCTCGCCCTGCGCTGGGCCGCGCTGCTCGGCGCCTGTCTGCTGGCCCTGCTGGCCATGGGCATGAGCTCGCTGCCCGCGGCCGCCCACCGGCCGCCACCGCCGGTGATGCACATCGACACCGCGCTGCGTGCACAGGGCATCGGCAACCAGTTCCCCGCCCAGGCCCCGGCCATCACCGTGCGCCTGCCCGACGAGTGGGCGCGCACGCGCGGCGGCCTCGAAGGCCCGGCCTGGTACCGCGTGCAGCTGCCGCCGCTGGGCTCGCCGGGCGAAGACGGCCTCTATGCGCTGTTCGTCGAGCACGTGTGCAGCAACCTCGAGGTCTACCTCAACGGTGAACGCGTGCACAGCGGCGGCCGCATGAGCCGGCCCTACACGCACAACTGCAACCACCCGCAGCTGGTGCCGCTGCCCTCCGTGCTGCTGAACCGCGAGGTCAACACGGTCGACCTGCGTGTGGTCGGTTACCCGCTGGCCGAGGTGGGCTCGCGCCAGCGCTCTGGTGCGCTGTCTGGCCTGGTGGTGGGGCCGCAGTCGGAGCTGGAAGCCCGCCACGCGCGCCTCACCGCGCTGCAGGTGCACGCGCCGCAGGCGGTGAGCGCGACGCTGCTGCTGATGGGCGGCTTCATGTTCGTGCTGGGCTTCATCAACCGGCGTGAAAGCCACCTCGCCTACTTCGGCGCACTCTCGGTGGGCTGGGCGCTGGTGGACACCCGCCTGTGGCTGCGCCAGATGCCGCTGGGCCACTCGGCCACCGAGTTCCTGGTGTGCGCGATGCTGGGTTTCATCACCTGGGCCGCGGTGCAGTTCCTGCTGCGCTACGCCGGCGTGCGCCACCGCACGGTGGACATCGCGCTGCCGGTGCAGTGCGCGCTGCTGTCGGTGTCGCTGGTCGTGGCCGGGCCGCAGCGCCTGTACGAGGTGGCCAGCCTCTGGTACCTGGTGCTGGCGCTGGAGGTGGTGGCCGCGGCCATCTGGCACCTGCAGCACGAGCGGCATGCGCGCAGCGTGTGGGTGATGGGCTCGCTGCTCTCGGTGGCGGCGGTGGCCGGCTTCACCGAGTTCGCGGCGCAGTGGTCGGGCCAGCGCCCGCTGGCGGCGCACGTGGCGCAGCTGGTGATGCCGGTGGTGTTTGTGCTCGTGGGCCTGCGCCTGGTGCAGCAGCACGGCCGCGCGCTGCACCACGCGGTGCAGGACAAGACAGTGCTGGAGCAGCGCGTGCGCGAGGCCACGGCCGAGATCGAACGCAACTTCCGCCAGATGGCCGAGCTGCGTGTGGAGCAGGTCACCGAGCGTGAACGCAAGCGCATCGCCGCCGACCTGCACGACGACCTCGGCGCCAAGCTGCTGACCATCGTGCACACCAGCGACAGCGAACGCATCAGCACGCTGGCGCGCGAGGCGCTGGAAGAAATGCGCCTGAGCGTGCGCGGCCTGAGCGGCCGCCCCGTGCGCCTGGCCGACGCTCTGGGCGACTGGCGCGCCGAGGTGGTGTCGCGCCTGGGCCAGGCCGGCATCGAAGGCGAGTGGGAGGCGCCCGAAGACCTGCCGCAGACGCTGAGCGCGCGTGCCTACGTACAGACCACGCGCATCCTGCGCGAGGCCACCAGCAACATCATCAAACACAGCGGCGCCAGCCATTGCATGGTGACGGCGGCCATCACCGAAGGCGACCTGCTCTTCGTGGTGCAGGACAACGGCGAAGGCATTTCGGCCGAGATCGACGGCCGCATGGACCGCGGCCACGGCCTGGCGAGCATGAAGAACCGCGCCAAGCAGCTCAACGGCCAATGTCTGGTGGAATCGGGGCCCGGCTATGGAACCGTGATACGGCTCACGGTTCCACTCGAAAGCGCCACCCAGCCTTCGTGAGCGAGCCGCATGCCCGATACCATCGGGTTCACCCTAGCGCTGCCACCTCATGAAGACCATTCTGCTGTTGGAAGACCTGCCCGAAATCCGGGCCTGGATGCGCAAGCTGGTGCTGCAGGTGTTTCCGGGGGCCACCATCTCCGAAAGCGCCCGTGTGCACGACGCCATGGAATTGGCCGGCAGCGTGAAGTTCGATCTGGCGCTCATCGATCTCGGCCTGCCTGACGGCAGCGGTGTCGATGTCGTCACGCGGCTGCGCGACAAGCAGCCCGAGGCGCAGAGCGTGGTCGTCACCATCCACGACGACGACGAGCACCTCTTCCCGGCGCTGCAGGCCGGCGCCTTCGGCTACATCCTGAAGGAGCAGGCGCGTGAGCTCATCACCGAGCAGCTGCAGCGCATCAGCCAGGGCGAGCCGCCGCTGAGCCCGAGCATCGCGCGCCGCGTGATGGCCTACTTCCAGGCCAAAGCCAAGCCCACGCAGCAGGCCCACCTGATGCCAGCCGTGAACCTGACCGACCGCGAGAGCGAAGTGCTGCTGCGCGTGGCCAAGGGCTACACGCTGCCCGAGATCGGTGTGCAGCTGGGCCTGAGCCGCCACACCATCGCCGACTACGTGAAGCAGATCTACCGCAAGCTCAACGTGAGCTCGCGCGCCGAGGCGGCGCTGGAAGCGCAGCGGCTGGGGCTCTTCCGGTGAGGCCCCCGCGGCCGGCACGCTGCCGCTGACCCGACCTGCCCCACCCAACGGCCCGCTTTGCGGGCCGTTGTTCTTTTCAGGCCCGGTGCAGATCCAGAACTTGCGAATAGGAACGATTCGCATTACAGTGGCGAGCATGGACCAGCCGATCGCCCGCCCCCCTGCTTTCGACCGGTGCTCAGCGCCGGCACGTGTCTCTGCGCCAGCCGCCGCCCCAGGCCCAGAGTCAGTTCCAGACCCCGCCTCCAACAGCGCCTTTGCAGCATCGCTGCGCCGCGTCAGCAGCGAAGAACTGCTGGCCGGCGCGCGCGAGCTCGAAATCACGCACGGTGATGCGCTCTACCGCCTGCGCCTGACGGCTTTGGGCAAGCTCATCCTCACCAAGTAAACCCGCCCCAACGACGCCCCCGACAACCCCTTCTTCACTACTCACCCCCCGCACCAGCCAGCGCCTGCCAGCCCGTGCCTGAAACCCAGGAACCCACGTGCTGCTGCGCAAGACTCCCGTCGCGCTGGCGCTGGTACTCGCCTGGGGCTTCGTGCCCCGGCTGGCCACCGCCCAGACCCCCACCACACCCCCCGCCCCGGCCGCCGCGGCCTCGGCCCCCACGCGCCTGCCGGCGCTGACCAACACCGCCACACGCACCGAGCGCCGTGTCGACGAGGTGCCCGTCACCGTGACGGTGCTCGACGCCGCCGAGATCGACACCCGCGGCGCGCGCGACATCAAGGAGCTCTTCCGCAACGAGGTCGACGTGAGCGTGCGCGCGGCACCCGCACGTTTCGGCCTGGCCGCCGGCACCGACGGCCGCGCCGGCGTGGAAGGCATCAACATCCGCGGCCTGGAAGGCAACCAGGTGCTGATGCTGGTGGACGGCATCCGCGTGCCGGGCAGCTTCAGCTTCGGCGCGCTGGCCACCGGGCGCGGCGACTTCCTGGCGCTGGAAGCCACCGCCGGCGCCGAGATCTTGCGCGGCCCGGCCAGCACCGGCTACGGCAGCGACGGCCTGGCCGGCGCCCTGAGCCTGCGCACGCTGCAGCCGGCCGATGTGCTGGGCGAGCCCGGCGCGAAAAACGCACGCAACTTCGGCGGCTTCGTGCGCCTGGGCGGCAGCCAGCTGGACGACTCGGGCCTCGTCACCGGCGCCGTGGCAGGCCGCAGCGGCACCTTCGAAGGCCTGCTGCTGCTCAGCCACCGCCAGGGCCATGAAACCCGCACGCAAGGCCGCAACGAGGCCCTGAACAGCAGCCGCACCGCACCCAACCCGCTGAACTACGACCAGCAGGTGCTGCTGGCCCAGCTGGGCTGGCGCCCCAGCCCCGCGCACCGCCTGGGCGCCACGGTGGAAGTGCTGCGGCGCGAGGTCGAGACCGAGGTGTATTCGGGCCGCGCCGTCACCCCGGCCGCGCCCGCCACGCCCACGGCCACGGCCGTGATCGACCTCGACGCGCACGACACCACCGAACGCGAACGCCTGTCTTTCGAACACCGTTACGACGATCTCAACGGCGAGTTCGTGCAGAAGGCGCTGACGCGCGTCTACATGCAGAGCGGCCTCACGCGCCAGTTCGCCGCCGAAGACCGCTACACCAGCGCCGACCGCACGCGCGACAGCCGCTACCGCGAGCGTGTGGCGGGCTTGTCCACGCAGCTGGAGAGCACGCTCAGCGGCGTGGTGAACCAGCGCCTGGGTTATGGGCTGGACATCAGCCGCACGCGCATCACCGCGCTGCGCGACGGCACGCCCAACCCCAGCGCCGCGCCGCCTTTCGGCGAAACCTTCCCGGTGCGGCCCTTCCCCGACACCGACTACGAACTCGCGGGGGCTTACCTGCAAAGCGAGATCGAAGTGCCCGGCAGCGGCAGCCGCCTCACGCTGATGCCCGGCCTGCGCTACGACCAATACCGCCTCAGCCCCGACGCCACCGGCTACACCGGCGGCGCGACCGTGGCCTTGTCGGGCAGCGCCGTCACGCCGCGCCTGGGCGCGGTGTGGCGCCTGAACCCGGTGCTGGTGCCGTATGCGCAGTGGAGCGAAGGCTTCCGCGCGCCGGCCCCGGGCCAGGTGAACAACGGCTTCAGCAACGTGGCCTCGGGCTACCGCAGCGTGGGCAACGCCAACCTGAAGCCGGAGACGGCGCGCAGCCTGGAACTGGGTTTGCGCGGCGCCGCAGCCCTGGCCGGCGGGCGCCTGAGCTGGCAGCTCGCCGCCTACGACAACCGCTACGAAGACTTCATCAGCCAGGAAACCGTGGGCGGCAGCGGCACCGCGGCCGACCCCACCGTCTTCCAGTTCATCAACCTCGCGCAAGCGCGCATCCGCGGCGCCGAGCTGCGCGGTGAATGGCAATACGGCAACTTCGGCCTCAGCCTGGCGCACGCCCGCACCCGCGGCACCAGCACGCGCAACGGCCTGCAAGAAGCGCTGGACAGCGTGGAGCCGGCACGCACCGCGTTCGGCCTGCGCTGGAGCGCGGGCGACTGGCGCCTGCAGGCCGACCTGCTGCACGCCGAGGCCAAGGCGCGCGAGCGCATCCGCGCCGCCACCACCTTCGCCCCTGGCGCCTACACCGTGCTCGACCTCGGCCTGCGCTGGCAGGCCGCCCCCGGCTGGGCGCTGACGGCGCAGCTGAACAACGCCACCGACGCGACCTACTGGCGCTGGAGTGACGCGCGCAGCCTGAGCACCACCAGCGCCGTGAAAGACGCCTACACGGCCCCCGGCCGCCACCTGCAACTGGCCCTGCGCCACGACTTCTGAAAGGTCCTGCCATGACGACCACGCTCGAACCCCTGGCCCCCGCCGCCGCCCCGCTGCCGACGGCCGACCTGCGCGCCGGCTACACCGCCGCCCGCGCTGCTGGCGCCACGCGCCACCGCGACATCGCCGCGCAGCTCGGCGTGAGCGAGGCAGAGTTGCTGGCCGCGCACATCGGCGAATACGCGCCAGGCGCCCCCGTGCAGGGCCTGCAGGTGCAGCGCCTGCGCGGCCCCTGGCCCACGCTGCTGGGCGCGCTGGAAGGCGCCGGCCCGCTGATGGCGCTGACGCGCAACGCCTCGTGCGTGCACGAAAAAACCGGCGTCTACAGCGGCGCCAGCGCCAGCGGCCCGGCCGGCCGCGAGATGGGCCTGGTGCTCGGCCCGGACATCGACCTGCGTGTGTTCTACAGCCGCTGGGCGCACGGGTTTGCCGTGGCCGAAGACAACGGCCGCGGGCTGCAGCAAAGCCTGCAGTTTTTCGACGCGCAGGGCCAGGCCGTGCACAAGGTTTTCGTGCGGCCGGGCACGCAGTGGGGCGTTTGGGCGGCGCTGGTGATCACGCACCGCTGCGAGCTGCAGCAGCCCGGCCTGCAGGTGCTGCCCGCCTTGGCACCAGCGGCAGAAACCCCCGATGCGCTCATCGACACCACCGCCTTCCGCGAAGGCTGGGCCGGGCTGCGCGACACGCACGACTTCTTCGGCCTGCTGCGCCGCCACGGCGTGAGCCGCACCCAGGCGCTGCGCCTGGCCGACCCGGCCTACGCGCAGCGTGTGGAGGCCAGCGCCGCGCGCGACGTGCTGCAGACCGCGGCCCGCGAGGCGCTGCCCCTCATGGTGTTCGTGGGCAACCCGGGGATGATCCAGATCCACACCGGCGCCGTGAAACGCGTGGAGGTGATGGGCCCCTGGCTCAACGTGCTCGACCCCGGTTTCAACCTGCACCTGCGCGAAGACCACATCGTGCAGGCCTGGGCCGTGCGCAAGCCCACCGCCGACGGGCTGGTGAGCGCGCTGGAGCTTTTCGACGCGCAGGGTGAAACCATCGCGATGTTTTTCGGTGAGCGCAAACCCGGGCGGCCCGAGTTGCGCGCCTGGCGCTGCCTGGTGGACAGCCTTGTCGACCCGCTGGGCGCCGGCGCGGCGGCCTGGGCGCCGCAGGCTGGGGAGTGCGCGGCATGCTGAGCCGCCGCCGCTGCTTGTTGACTCCGCTGCTGGGCGCCGCCGGCGCGCTGCACCGGCCGGCGCTGGCGCTGGCGCAGGCGCCAGCGCGCCGCGTGGTGGCCGTGGGCGGCGCGCTGACAGAAACCGTCTACGCGCTGGGCGCGCAGGCCGATCTGGTGGGCGTGGACACCACCTCGCTCTACCCCGCCGCGGCCCAGCAGCTGCCCAGCGTGGGCTACGCGCGTTCACTCTCGGCCGAAGGTGTGCTGTCGCTGAAGCCCACGCTCATCATCGCCAGCGGCGAAGCCGGCCCGCCCGCCGTGCTGCGGCAGCTGCAGGGTGCCGGTGTGCCGCTGGTCACGCTGGACGCCGCGCACCGCGCCGAACAGGTGTGGGCGCGCACGCAGCGCCTGGGCACGCTGCTGGGCCGCGAGGCCGCGGGCGAGGCCCTGGCCGCACGGCTGCAGCGTGAATGGCAGGCTGCGATGGCGCGGGTGCAGGGGCTGCAGGCGCCCGCCGCGGCCCGGCGCCCGCCGCGTGTGCTCTTCTTGCTGTCGCACGCGATGAACCAGGTGCGCATCGCCGGGCGCGACACCGCGGCCGACGCGATGATCCGCTACGCGGGCGCCACCAACGCGCTGGGCGAGGTGGCCGGCTTCAAGCCGCTGACACCCGAGGCCGCCATCGCCGCCGCGCCCGACCTCATCCTCGGCACCGAGCAGGGTCTGGCCGCCGCGGGCGGCATCGACGGCCTGCTCGCCGCACCGGGCCTGGCCGCCACGCCCGCGGGCCGCGCGCGGCGCGTGGTGGCGCTGGAAGCGATGTTCCTGCTGGGCTTCGGCCCGCGCCTGCCGCAGGCCGTGGTGCAGCTGGCCGAAGCGCTGCACGGCCCGGCGCGGGGCTGAAGATGGCTGCGGTCTTGCCTGGGCCTGCCAGCACACCGCCGGGCGTCCCATCCAGCGCCGCGGCGGCAGCAGAACGCCGCGCACCGCAGCGCGCACGCCGGCTGGCGCTGGGCCTGGGCCTGGCGCTGCTGGCCGCGCTGCTGCTGGCCTGCAGCGTGGGCGCGGTGCGTGTGGGCTGGGCCGACTGGGCCGCGCTGCTGCAGCCCGACAAAACCGGCGCCGCCCACGTGCTGTGGGAACTGCGCCTGCCACGCGCGCTGCTGGCCGCCGCCGTGGGCGCGGCGTTGGGCCTGGCCGGCGCCCTGGCCCAAGGCCTGTTCCGCAACCCGCTGGCCGACCCCGGGCTGCTGGGCGTCACCAGCGGCGCGGTGTGCGCGGCGGCGCTGGTGCTGACCGTGTTCGCTGCAGCAGCGCTGCAGGTGCCGCCGGCCTGGCGCCTCTGGGTGCTGCCGGCCTCGGCTTTTGTGGGCGCGCTGGCGGTGTGTTTCACGCTGGAGCGTGTGGCGCGCTGGCTCACGCCGGGCTCCATCGCCGGGCTGCTGCTCACGGGGCTGGCGCTCAACGCGCTGGCCATGGCCATCGTCGGTTTGTGCACCTACATCGCCAACGACGAACAGCTGCGCAGCCTGAGCTTCTGGTCGCTGGGCTCGCTGGCCGGTGGTTCGTGGCCGGTGGTGGGCGTGATCACGGCGGCCGTGGCGCTGGGCGCCTGGCAGGCGCGGCGCATCGCCGCGGCGCTCAACGCGCTGGCGCTGGGCGAGGCCGTGGCCGGGCATGTGGGCGTGGACGTGCAGCACCTGCGCACACGGCTCATCACCGTGGTGGCGCTGCTCTCGGCGCTGGCCGTGGCCTGGTGCGGGCTCATCGGCTTCATCGGTCTGATGGCGCCGCACCTGGTGCGCGCCGCCGCCGGGGCCGACCAGCGCGCGGTGCTGCCGCTGTCGATGGGCGCGGGCGCCCTGCTGCTGCTGCTGGCCGACACCGCCGCGCGCACCGTGGCCATGCCAGCCGAGGTGCCGGTGGGCATCCTCACCGCGCTGATCGGCGCGCCTGTATTCCTGTTGTTGCTGCGCGGCGTGGCCCGCCAGCAGGGAGGCCATGCATGAGCTCTCATCCCACCGTGCTGACGCTGCAACAGGCCGCCGTGCGCCTGCCGGGCCAGCGCTGCTTCGGCCCCTACACCCGCAGCGTGCGTGCCGGCGAAACCCTGGCGCTGCTGGGCCCCAGCGGCGCCGGCAAGAGCACGCTGCTGAAGCTGATGGCCGGCGAGCTGCCGGCGCGTGAGGGCCAGGTGCTGCTGGAGGGAAAACCTCTGCACGCCTGGCCGCTGGCCACGCTGGCGCAGCGCCGCGCGGTGCTGCCGCAGCAGCACGGCGTGGCTTTCGGCATGCCGGTGGAGCTGGTGGTGGCGCTGGGCCGCATCGCACGCGGGGCCGATGCACAGCAGGCCACCATCACCGCCGCCGCGCTGCAGCGCGCCGAGGCCGCGCACCTGCTGGGTCGTCGCTTCGACACGCTCTCGGGCGGCGAGCAGGCGCGGGTGATGCTGGCGCGTGTGTTCGCGCAGCTCTGGGACAGCCCGCCCGGCTGGCTGCTGGTGGACGAACCGCTGGCCGCGCTGGACCCCGGCCTGCAGCTGGCGCTGACCGAAGCGCTGCTGGGCTATTGCCACGAACGCGGCCACGCGCTGGTGGCGGTGCTGCACGACATCAACCTCGCGCTGGCCGCCTTCCAGCGCCTGTGGCTGGTGCGGGCCGGCGAGATCGTGGCCGACCTGCCCAGCAACGCCGCCGCCGTGCCAGCGCTGGAGCAGCTCTACGGCGTGGGCCTGCACACCGTGCAGGACGACGACGGCCGCCCTGCCGTGCTGCTGCGCCGCCGGCCCGCCGTGGCGGCGGCCGGGGTGAGCCTGGCGTGAAGCGCCAGCCCGTCACCGCGGCCGGCGTGCTGGGCCTGCACCTGCTGGGCCTGCTGCTGGCCTGGCAGGCGGCACCCCAGCGCAGCGCGGCCGCGGCGCCTGCCGCCGGCCCGGCCGTGCTGCGGGTGGCACTGCTGCAGCCCTTGGCCCCGGCCCCGCATGCGCCAGCGCCGCGGCGTGAGGCCGCCGCGCCCGATTCATCGGCAACACCACCGCAGAGCATCGTGCCCCCGGTTCTGTCGCCTCAGCCGCCCCCGCATGCACTGGACGATCAGCCGCCGCTCAAGGCCAGCGCCGCAGCGCCCACGGCGCCGGTGGCGCCAACGGCACCTGAGACCCTGCCGGCACCAGCAAACGAGGTGGCAACCGCGTCCGCAGTGACTGCCGCCCTGACCCCCAAGCCCCTGGCCACAAGTTCAAACACCGCGGCGCCCCCGGCGCCGGCGCTGGTGCAAGCCCAGGCCCGCCGCGACGACTGCCCGCCCGCGCCACACCCGGCCGTGCTGCGCGAACGCGGCATCGAAGGCGAGGTGCGCCTGCTCGTGCGCGTGGGCACCGACGGCCGCGCCGCGGAAGTGAAGCTGCAGCAGCCCAGCGGATGGCGCCTCTTCGACCAAGCCGCGCTGGCGCAGGCCCAGGCCTGCCGCTTCGTCCCCGCGCGCCGCGGTGCGCAGGCCGAAGAAAGCTGGGTCGAATTCCCGGTGCGCTTTTCGCTGCAAGGCTGAGCCCGAACGCGATGTCGAACGTGAGGGCTGACCAGCGGGGCTTCAGCGCTCCCGGAAAGCTTCCTGCGACTTGATCATCGGCCGCAGCATGTAGTTCAGCACGCTGCGCTGGCCGGTGCGGATCTCCACCGAGCCGGTCATGCCGGGCAGCACGCTCAGCGGCTTGCCGGCCTTCTGCAAGCCGTTGGGCTCGGCACGCACCATCGCGCGGTACCAGGTACCTTCGGGCAGCGTGGCCTTGTCGGGGTCGCCCATGGCGTCGGGGCTGATCGAGACCACCGTGCCTTCCAGCGCGCCGTAGACGGTGAAGTCGTAGGCGCTGAGCTTGACCTTCACCGCCTGCCCGGTGCGCACGAAGCCGATGTCGGCCGGCTTCACGCGCGCCTCCACCAGCACACGCGGGCCCAGCGGCAGGATCTCCATCACCGGCGCGCCGGCCTGCACCACGCCGCCCAGCGTGTTGCTGCGGATGGTCTTCACCACACCGCGCACCGGGCTCACCAGGGTTGTGCGGCGCAGCGCGTCGTCGCGCACCACCATCTGCTCGTCCAGCAAGGTGAGCTCGTTGCGCACACGCACCATCTCGGCCGCAGCGTCCTGGCGGAAACGGTTGATGCGCTCCTGTGTCTGCAGCTGCAGATCGTTGAGCTGGCGGCGCACGCGCATCACCTCCACCTCGCTCATCAGGCCGCGCGCCGACATCGCCTGTGCCATGCCCAGCTCACGCTGCAGCAGCGCGGCGCTGCGGTTGGTCGTCTCCACGGCCTCGTTCAGCGCGCGCTGGCGCGCCTCGTAGCTTTCGCTCTCGGCGGCCTGCACGGCCTCGGGGATGTCTTCGGCAAACACGAGCGGCTTGCCATTGGCCTCGGCCTGCAGGCGCGACAGCGTGCCCTGCAGCGCGAGCTTCTTGGCCGTGCCTTCGGCCTGCTGCGATTCGAAACGCGTCGGGTCCAGCATCGCCAGCGCCTGGCCTTCGGTCACTTCTTGCCCTTCACGCACCAGCAACTCACGCAGGATGCCGCCTTCCAGGCTGGCGATCACCTGCTCACGGCCATCGGGCACCACCCGCCCGTTGGCCTTGGCCACGATGTCCACCTGCGCAAAACCCGCCCAGGCGATGGCCAGGCCGATGGCGGCCAGCAGCAGGTAGACGGCCCACATCGCCGCGGGCGCGGGGTCGAGCATGTGCGCGGCCTGCACCGCGCCGATGTAGGGCGCGTCGCCGCGATGCAGCTCGGGCGTGCGCTTGCGATCCGAGAAAAGAGACACCGCGTGGGCCCCTTACACCGACGCTTCGCGCTCGACGGGCCGTGCCGTCGGGTGCAGGTGCAGGTTGCTCGGCGCGCCACCGGCCACCTGCGGTGCCGCGGCCGGGCGCTGGCCGCTCAGCGCCGCCAGCACCTGGGCCTTGGGGCCGTCCATCACCAGGCGGCCGGCGTCGATGACGAGCACACGGTCCACCAGCTCGAGTAGCGCCGGGCGGTGCGTCACCACCAGCAGCGTGCAGTCGCCGCAGGCGTCTTTCAGCTGGCGCAGGAAGAGCGCTTCGCTCTGCGCGTCCATGCTGCTGGTGGGTTCGTCCATCAGCAGGATCTTGGGTTGTGTCACCAGGCAGCGCGCCAGCGCCACCAGCTGGCGCTGGCCGCCCGAGAGCAGCGCGCCGGCTTCGCCCACGGGCAGTTCCCAGCCCTGCGGGTGGCTCTGGATCAGGCGGTCCAGCCCCGTGAGGCGCGCCACATCGGCCAGGCGGCCGGGGTCGGCGCTGGCGCGGTCGAGCAGCACGTTGTCGCGCAGCGTGCCGTGGAAAAGCCGCGGGTCTTGCGAGACGAAGCCGACGCGGGCGCGGTAATCCGCCGGGTCGATCTGGCGCAGGTCGATGCCGTCAACATCCACATAACCTTCGGTGGGCTGGTACAGCCCCGCCAGCAGGCGCAGCACCGTGCTCTTGCCGCTGCCGATGCGGCCGAGGATGGCCACACGCTCGCCCGGCTCGAACTTCAGCGTCACGCCCTTGAGCACCTTCGGGCCTTCACCGCCGGCCACGGCACCGGCCACGCTGGCCGGCACGGGGTAGGCGAAGCCCACCTCGTGCAGGCCGAGGCGGCCGCTGAGTTCACGCCGCGGCACGTAGGTCTTGCCGGGCTCGCGGTCCACAGGCTGGCGCATCACGTGGTTCAGCGAATTCATCGCCGCGCGCGCGCCCTGGTAACGCGTGGCCAGGCTGGTCACGCTGGCCAGCGGCGCCACCGCACGCGAGGCCAGCATCACCGCGCCGAAGAGCGCGCCGCCGGTGATGACCCGGGCCTCGATGAGATACACGCCCCAGACCAGCATCACCATCGTGACGAGCTGCTGCGCGATGCCCGAGAGGTTCATCGTCCAGCTGGTGATGCTGCGCGATTTCAGCGCCGCGGCCGCCGCGGCGGCGGTGGCTTCTTCGTAACGTCGAAGAAAGCGGCCTTGCGCGCCAGCGGCCTTGAGGTCTTCCATGCCGTCCACGGCTTCCACCACCACGCCGTGCAGGTCGGCCTGCTGCTGCATGTTGGTGTTCATCGCGCGGCGCAGCGAGCTCTGGATGACGATGGAGACGATGACGAGGATGGGAATGGCGATCACCAGCACCCAGCCCAGCGGCCCGCCGATGACAAACACCATGGCCACGAAGATCAGGATGAAGGGCAGGTCCGACACCGCGCTCAGCGTGGCCGAGGCGAAGAAGTCGCGCATCATTTCCACCTGCGCGATGATGTGTGCGTAGGCCCCGGCCGAAGCGGGCCTGTTCTCCATGCGCAGCGCCAGCGTCTGGCGGAACAGCAGGCTGCCGATGATGAGGTCGGTCTTGCGGCCGGCCATGTCGATGAGGTAGGCGCGCAGCTGCCGGGCCATCATGTCGAAGGCCAGCGCCAGGCCGCAGCCGGCGGCAATGGCCCACAGCGTGACATAGGCCTGGTGCGGAATCACCTTGTCGTAGATGACGCTGGTGGCCAGGCCCGTCACCAGCATCAGCACGTTGCTGAGCATGGCGGCGATGAGCGCGCCGCGGTAGTAGGGCACGAAGCGCCGCAGCGTGCCCCAGAGCCAGTGGCTGCCCTGGGCCGCCAGCAGCGGCACCTGGCCGGTGCCCTGCGCGCTGGCGCTTTGCGGCACCGGGGTGCACACGAGCGCAAAGCCGGTGTACTCGGATTGCAGTTCTTCCAGCGTGGCCGTGCAGGCATGGTGCTGGCGGCCGGGCATGACGATGTCGTAAACACCATCGGGGTGGCGTGCCACCACCACGCAGGCGTCGCCGCCCTGCAGCAGCAGCACCGCGGGCAGCAGCAGCTCGTGCAGTTCGGCCACCGGGCGCTGGATGACGCCGGCGCTGTAGCCGGCCTCGCGCAGCGCGCGCACGGCTTCGTCGGGCCCCAGGCGGCCAGACACCGGCATCTGCGCCAGCAGCGATTCGGGCGTGCGTTCACGCCCGTGGTGGCGGGTCAGCCACGACAGCGCGTGCGCCAGCGCATCGTTCTCGAGGTCGAGCCCCGAGCCCGCTGCCGGCGGTGGTGCACCACCACCGCCCAGGGCTGCGCTGTGTTCGTCCATCGCTGCTCAGGCTGGCGTGTGCATGGGCATCAGGCGGCGCGCGCGGCCAGGGCCAGGCGCTCGAACGCGGTCTCGATGTCGCGCACGATCTGCGGCAGGTCGAAGAGCGGGCTGCTGCGGCCGTGTTCGTTGAGGTAGCGGCGGATGGACTTCACACGTGCCGGGTTGCGGCCCAGCGTGACGGCAAGCCGCTCGTAGTCGGCGAGGTTGTCGGTGATCAGGTCGGGCAGGCCGATGGCATTCAGCAGGCTGCCCGCCATGCGGCTGATGTAGGTGCGGCCCGACCGTGTGACCATGGGCGTGCCCATCCACAACGCGTCGCTCGCCGTGGTGCCGGCGTTGAAGGGGAAGGTGTCCAGCATCAGGTCGATGAGCTGGAAACGCGCGAGGTATTCCGCCGGCGCCACACGCGGCGCGAAATGCAGGCGCTCGGGCGCCAGGCCGGCGGCCACGGCGGCAACCTGCATGTTGTTGCGCGCGGTCTCGTTGTCGGCCAGCAGCCACAGGATGCTGTTCGGCACCTGCGCCAGGATGCGCATCCAGGCGCCGAACATCTCGGGCGTGAACTTGTGGTTGTTGTTGAAGCTGGCGAAGACGAACACGTCTTCTGGCAACCCGTACTTTGCGCGTGTGGGCATGGGCGCCACTTCACGCTGGCGATCGCTGACCTGGTAGCAGTGCGGCAGGTAGATGGGTTTTTCGGTGCAGTAGGGCAGCAGCTCGGGCGGCATCACGAAACGGTCGGCCAGCATCCAGTCCACACCCGGTAGCGCGCTGGTGCCGGGCAGGCCGAGGTAGCTCACCTGCACGGGGGCGGCGCGGTGGCCCAGGATGGCCGGGCGTGCGCCCGCGGTCAGGCCCTGCAGGTCCACCAGCACGTCGATGCCGGCCTGCGCGATCAAACGTGCCGCGCTGGCATCGTCCACGCCGCCCAGGCGCACCACGTGGTCCATGGCCTTCAGGATGCGTTGGCGCTGGCGCTGGAACACCGGCTGCGCCGAATCGGGCGTCCAGCAGAAGGCGTGCACCTCGAAACGGCTGCGGTCGTGCAGCTCGAAGAGTTCGGGTGTCAACAGGCCCACGGCGTGCATGTGCAGGTCGCCGCTGAGGTAGCCGATCTTGATCCTGCCGCTGCGCGGCGGCATCTGTTTGTGCAGCGGCACCGCGGGCGGCTTGGGCACCTTCTCGTGCACGAAACGCACGCTGCTGAGCAGCTGCAGCGCCGGGTCGTCAGAAAGGCCCATGGTGGCCAACAGCGAGGTGCCCATCAGCAGCTGGTTGGGCGTGACCTCGCCCACCGGCTGGTAGTGCGGCCAGGCGCACTGCTTCTGCCGGATGTGCACGTAGTGCTGGATGACGTCGTTCTGCTCGGCCTTGATCTCCAGGCTGCGGCGCATCAGCGCCTCGGCCTCGGGGTAACGGCGCTGCACTTCGAGCAGGCGCGCGCTGTTGTTCAGCGCGTGCAGCAGGTGTTCCTGCGGCGGCGCGGGCGTGGCATCGAACACGGCGCGCCAGTTCGCCAGGGCTTCTTCCACGGCGCCGCGGCGTTCGCACAGGTGGCCCAGGTTCAGGTGCGCCGGCGCAAAACCGGGCAGGGCCTGCAGCGCCATGCGGTAGGCGGCCTCGGCCTGCGCGCTGCGGCCCAGCTGCGAGAGCACGGCTCCCCAGTTGAAGGCGGCCACGTGGCGCAGGGCGTTCTGGCCGTTCACCAGCCAGGCGTCGTACAGCGCCGCGGCGGCCTCGGCCTTGCCGGCGGCCTGCAGGGCGTTGGCCTGCTGCAGCAGCTCGGGCAGCGGCAGCGCACCGCTGCGCGCGGCCTGCAGCAGCGCGTCCTGCGGGTCGGGCACGTAGAGCGTCAGCGCCGGCGCGGCGGCGGCGGGGGTCGGGGCAAGGCTGGAGTCCATGAGGCTCCTTTTTATGGGCGTGCTTGCGATGCTAGGCAGCACCGCGCCCGCCTTGACCCCGATCAGCGGGCCAGAACGCCCTCAGTTCCGGCCTTGGTGGCGGGGCCCCCGGGGCTCCAGTCTCAGGGCGTCAGCGCCGCCACCGAGCCCAGGATGGCCGCCTCCAGCGCCGCCACGCCGACATCGTTGAAGTGCTCGCCGGCCGAGGTGGCCAGGAACTTGGCATAGGCCTCCAGCGCCTCATCGGGCAGGCCTTCGTAGGCGATGGCAAAACCCGCCAGCGTGATGACCTCGAAGGCCTGGGTGAGCTGGGCGCGCTGGTCTTCCGCCGCGGCGCGCAGCTGGGCCTCCACGATGGGCTGCTTGGGCGGCACCAGGCGGGCCAGCGCCAGCGGCAGCTGCACGCCCATGTTGATGATGAGATCGGCCCCGGCGCGCGGCGCGCGGGTCACCTCCACCAGGCGCACCAGCGCCTGCTGGCGCCGTGGCGAAGCCGCCTGCACCATCGCCATGCCGCGCTGGGTGCGCGCTTTCATGTCGCTTTCGGCACGGGCGGTATCGTCAACCTCGGCCTGGGTGATGCGGCGCGCCACCGGGCTCTCGTACCAGCGCATCAATTCGGCCAGGTGCTCGGTGCGGGTGTTCTCGGCCACGCTGCGCTGCGCCAGCTGGCGCGCCCGGTCCACCGTGAAGGCCTGCGCCGCGGCCGCCTTCACCTTGGCCTGCAGGGCCTCGGAGGGCGGGTTGGCGTCCTTGCCCAGGCCTTCGAGCAGGCCGCTGCGCATCTGGTCGGCCAGCGATTCCAGCTGCGCCCACTGGCCCGACAGGCGCATCAGCGCCTCGGCCTGGGTGTCGCTGATCTGCGCGTGGGCGCTGGCGGCCAGCAGCAGCGCGGCCAGCAAGGCGGCGCTGCGCTTCATCATCGTCTTCATCTTGGTGGTCTCCCTGGCTCGCGGCGGCACCCTGCCCCCGCGCCAATCCAATGTACGCGCTCAGGCGGCCGGGTTGAGGGCCAGCAGCGTGGCCAGGGTGTCGGCCTCGTGCAGCGGCTTGTCGGGCCGCAGGCGCAGCATGCGCGGGAAACGCACGGCCACGCCGCTCTTGTGGCGCGGGCTGCGCTGCAGGCCCTCGAAGCCGATCTCGAAGACCAGGCTGGGCACCACGCTGCGCACGGGGCCGAATTTCTCCAGCGTGGTGGCGCGGATGACGCGGTCCACGGCCGCGAACTCGGCATCGCTCAGGCCCGAGTAAGCCTTGGCAAATGGCAGCAGCTGCAGCGCCGGGCTGTCGCGCGGCGGCGCCGGCTCCTTGCGGGCGATGGCCTCGATCACGGCGCGGGCTTCGTCGGCATCGGCCGGCGCCCGGCTCCACACCGCGAAGGTGTAGTCGGTGTAGACACTGGCACGGCGGCCGTGGCCGGCCTGGGCGTAGACGAGCACGGCGTCCACCGCCAGCGGCGCCAGCTTCCACTTCCACCAGGTGCCGTCGCTCTTGGTGCGCCCGCTGCCGTAGGCGCCGTTTCGCTGCTTGAGCATGAACCCTTCGAAACCGCGTTCACGCGCGCCTTCACGCAGCAACGCCAGCGCGGGCCAGCTCTCGGCCGTGACTTCGGGCGACACGCGCAGCGGCGCCTCGGCCGGCAGCGCGGCGGCCAGCGCCAGCAGCGCGGCGCGGCGTTCGTGCTGGGGGCGTTCACGCTGGTCTTGCCCCTCGGCTTCCAGCAGGTCGTAGGCCAGCAGCACCACGGGGGCGTCGGCCAGCAGCTTCTTGGGCAAGGTCTTGCGCGTGATGCGCGGCTGCAGCTGCGCGAAGGAGGCCGGCTGCGCGGCCCCGGCCGGCCACACCAGCAACTCGCCGTCGAGCACCGTGCCGTCGGGCCAGGCCGCGGCGGCGGCCACCACCTCGGGGAAACGTTCGGTGACCAGCTCTTCGCCGCGCGACCAGATCCACACCTGCCCCGCGCGTTTGACCACCTGGGCGCGAATGCCGTCGTACTTCCACTCCACCAGCCAGCCGCTCGGTGGCCCGAGTTGGCCTTCGAAGTCGGCCCGCTCGGCCTGCAGCGCGTGCGCCAGGAAAAAGGGGTAGGGCTGGCCATCGGGCGCGGCCTGCGTGCCGGCCGGCGCCAGCAGCGCGAGGTAACGCTCGGCACTCGGCGTGCGGCGGGCTTCGGTCCAGCCCACCAGGCGCTGCGCCATCAGTTTGGCGTCGAGCCCGGCGTGTTCGCCCAGCGCGCGCTGCACCAGCAGCTTGCTCACGCCCACACGAAAACCGCCGCCGATCAGCTTGACGAGCAAAAAACGCCCGGCCGCGTCCAGCTGCTGCCAGGCCGCGGCCAGGCGCGCGCCCTGCTCGGCCGGCGCCACGCCGCGCAGCGGCAGCAGGCGGTCTTCCACCCAGACGGCAAGACCCAGGTCTTCAGCGGCCGTGTCAGCGGGGCCGGGCGGCAGGATGTGGGCGATGGTCTCGGCCAGATCGCCCACGGCCTGGTAGCAGGCCTCGAAGAGCCAGTCGTCAACGCCGGCCTGCTGGCAGGCCAGCTCACGCAGCAGCGCGGTCGGCACCACCTGGCGCGGTTTGCCGCCGGCCAGGAAGTACACGGCCCAGGCGGCGTCGGCCGGCGGGGCACTCTGGAAATAGCCGCGCAGGGCCCCCACCTTGTCTTGTGTGGCGGTGCTGGCATCCAGGGCCTGGTAAAGCTCGGCAAAACGGCGCATGTCGGCATCATGCACACCCGGCGGCGCCCGCCCCGCACAGGCACAATGCATCGACGTTCTCGAAGGGAGCCCCATGAGACAGCCCGCTGTTCCGCGTACCCAGCCTCTGGCCAGGCCCCAGCCGGCGCTGCGCCTGACGCTGGCCCTGCTGCTGGGCGCCACGCTGGCCACGGTGGCCGCCACCGCGGTGCGTGCCGCCCCCGGCGACCAACCGGTGGTGAAGCCGCCGCCGTCTCAGCTGGTGGAGCAGAAGGACAAGTCGCGCACGGTTTCGCTGCCAGCCAAGGGCCTCTTCAAAGGCGACCAGCTCACCGACAGCGCCAAGGCCCAGCTCACCGACCTCATCGTCAACGCACTCGGCCTGCAGGTGGAGGTGGCGCTGCTGATCCCCGTGGGCCCGTGGAACATCGACGGCACCGGCCACGCCGGTGAACGCGACCTGACGCCGGCGCGACTGCAGGCCCTGCGCAAGTACCTCACCGACCGCGGCGTCGACCCCAAGCGCATCTTCGTCGAGAGCCGCACCGATGCGAAGGTGAAAGAACCGCGCCTAGACGTGCAGCTCGTGGGTCAACCCGCGAACGACTGATCTGCCGCTTCGCTGGCGGCGACAGGCGCCGCCAGCGCCTCGCCATCGTCGGCGCCGAACTCGGTGCGGAAGCTGCCCGCTTCCAAGCCCTGCTGCTGCAGCCAGCGCACCATCACCGCCTCGTAGCCGTGCGTGACGATCACACGGCTGGCGCCGGTGGCCGCAATGGCCTGTTGCAGGCCCGGCCAGTCGGCGTGGTCTGAGAGCACGAAGCCCCGGTCCACGCCCTGGCGGCGGCGTGCGCCGCGCAGCTGCATCCAGCCGCTGGCAAAAGCATCGCTCTGTTCGCCCAGCTTGCGCGCCCAGGCGCTGCCCAGCACGGCCGGCGGCGCCACCACCAGCGCGCGCTGCAGGAGCGTCTTGTCCTGCACCGCTTCCAGCCGCAGCGTGGGCGGCAGCGCCACGCCGGCAGCACGGTAGGCCTCGTTCAGCGGCTCCACCGCGCCGTGCACGATGAGGGGCCCGAGGGTGGCATCCACCCCGGCCAGCAGGCGCTGTGCCTTGCCGAAGCTGTAGCCGAGCAGCAGGCTGGCGCGGCCGGCGGCGGCGTTGGCGGCCCACCAGGCGTTGATCTCGGCCATCAGTTCGGCCTGCGGGCGCCAGCGGTAGATGGGCAGGCCGAAGGTGCTCTCGGTGATGAAGCAGTGGCAGCGCACCGGCTCGAAGGGTGTGCAGGTGGTGTTGGTGTCGTGGGTGTGGCCACTCGTGAAGTAGTCGCCCGAAGCCACCCACACCTGGCCCGCGTGTTCCACGCGCACCTGAGCCGAGCCCAGCACATGGCCGGCCGGGTGCAGGGAAACACGCACACCGTTGACGTGCACCACCTCGCCATACGCCAGGCCCTGCAGCGTGATCTGCCCCAAGCGCGAACGCAGCACACCTTCGCTGATGGCCGTGGCCAGATAGGCGCCATGGCCGCGGCGTGCGTGGTCGGCATGGGCGTGGGTGATGACGGCCCGCGCCACCGGGCGCCAGGGGTCGATGTGGAAATCGCCGGCGGGGCAGTACAGGCCCTCGGGCCGCTGCACGATGAGATCTTCAGCCACGGCGCGGGGCGAGGAAGGTGCCGAGGTCCAGCGTCGAGTGCCGGCCCACCGCGTCGCGGTGCGCTGAAAGCCAGCGCTCGGCGGCGGCGCGGCCCAGGCTGTGCAGCGCCTCCAGAAAGCTGCGCTCGGTGTTGAGCTTGCTGGAAGGGTGCAGCGGCGCCAGGCCTTCGTCATCGGCCACCATGTGCAGGCGCAGGTGCTTGTAGCGGCCGGGCTCCAGCCGCCCTTCTTCCACCAGGCGCTGCACGAAGCCGATGGCACGCAGCTCGCCCACCAGCCCGGCGTTGAAGGTGATCTCGTTGACGCGGTCGGCAATCTCGGCCGGGGTGTCGGGCAGGCCGTCACGCACCAGCGGGTTGATCTTCACCAGCAGCACGTCGAGCGTGGGCGTTTCGTAGATCAGCGGCCAGAGGGCGGGGTTGCCGCTGTAGCCGCCATCCCAATACGGCTCGCCTTCGATGTGCACCGCGCGGAAGAGCTGCGGCAGGCAGGCGCTGGCCAGCAGCGCATCGATGCCGATCTCGCTGCCTAGCGCCTGCCGGTCGAACACGCGCGGCTGCCCGGTGCGCACCGAGGTGGCGGTGACAAACACCGACAGCGGCCCCTCGCGCAGCGCCGCCGGCCGCACGTGGCGCTGCACGATGTCGCGCAGCGGGTCGCTGCCGGGCAGGTTGAAGGGGTTGAACTGGTAGGGGCTGAAGAGCTTCAGCCACTGCTGGCTGAGCACGTAGAACGGGTTCGCGTCGAGGTTGTAGGCCGCCAGCCCCGGCGGCGCGGCGGCGGTGCGGCCGAAGCAGGCACTGCCGGCCGGCGTGGCCACGTCGTGCCAGAAGGCCGCCAGCGCGGCACGCGCGCCGGCACGCCCGCCCTCGGCCCAGCCAGTGGCCATCACCGCGGCGTTCAAGGCACCGGCGCTGGTGCCCGAGACGCCGTCGACGGCGAGGCCCTCGTCTTCCAGCAGGCGGTCGAGCACGCCCCAGGTGAAGGCGCCGTGCGAGCCGCCGCCTTGCAAGGCAAGATCGATGGCCTGCTCGCGCCCACGGCGCGCGGGGCGGGGGCGCGGTGCCCTGCGGCCAGGGCGAGCCGGTGCTTCAGGTTCGGGCATGCGCCGAGCGTAACCGGCCGCGCCACACCGCGCCGGCCAGCAGCCCGGCCAGCATCAGCAGCGCGCTGGCGGGCTCGGGCACGGGCGTCATCAGGTAGGCGCGCACCTGGCCGTTGTAGACCGCGGTGCCGGCGATGCTGCCGTCGTCGGCGATGGCCAGCGCCGAGCTGCTGGTGTTGGTGCTGATGTCCCAGCCCGAGTTCGCGGGCAGCAGGCTCTGCAGCGTGTAGGTGCTGCCGTCGGCATAGAGGAAAGGCACCGCAAAGGCGCCGCTGGCCGTGCCCACCACCCAACCCGCGCTGTTGACGCCGCGCGCGCTGGCCTGGCTGGTGCCGGCCGGCAGCGGGATGGCCGTCATGCCGCCCGAAGCCGTCCACACGAAAGGCTGGCCCGAGCCCTGGTTGAACATGCTGCTGCCCACCACGTGGCCGCCGTTGCCCACGCCGAAGTTCAAGGCACCGTTGGCCGCCGGCAGCGCGCCCACGGTGCTCATCACGCCCGTGACGCTGTCGTAGACCATGCCCACGTTGACGGCGGCGTTGGCCGGGTCGATGCCCGTGCCCACCACGAGGCCGGCATCGTTGATGCCGAAGGCCACCGTCATGAAGCTGCCGTTGGCCGTGGTGGCGCTGATGACGCTGCCGATGCCGCTGCTGCTGTAGATCGCGCCGCGCTGGCCCACGCCCGAGCCCACCGCGCCCACCACCACGCCGGCGGCATTCACGCCGTTGGCCTGGCCCACGGTGTAACCACTGGGCATGGTGAGCGCGCTGATGGCGCCGTTGTTCCACACCACCGGCAAGGCGCCGGCGCCGAAAGACGTGGTGGTGCTGCTGCCCACGGCCAGCCCGGCGTTGTTGACGTCGTTGGCCACCGCGAAGCTGCGGCCGGCGAGGTTGGGCAGCGCCTGCAGGCCGCCGCCGGCCGTCCACAGCGTGGCGCTGGTGGGGTTGCCCAGCGAGCGGCCCACGACAGAGCGGCCGTCGGTCGACATGCCGAAGGCCTGCGAGGCGGTGCTGCTGCCCACCACGCCGAGATCGATGATGGTGTAGGCCGGGGTCTGGGCCTGGGCCGCGGCGGCCCAGGCCAGCAGGCCCGCGGCTGCAAAATGGTGGAAGCGCTGCATCGGGTCACCCTCCTGAGGTGTTGTGCGTGTGCCCCAGCATGGGCCGCGGCGCGGCGCTTGTCGAGCACCCGAGCCGGGTGCCGCAGCCCTCAGTAACGCCCGGTGATGCCTGCCACGCGCAGGTAGAGGTTGGCCGCCCAGGCCACCGCGCCGCGGTGCAGCCAGCGGCGCCAGCCGGTGCGTTCGGGCACGCCACTCACTTCGAGCGACAGCGAAAACGCCTGCTCCAGGCTGGCGCGCAGGCTGGCGGCGAACCCGGCGTCGCGCACCACCACGTTGGCTTCCAGGTTCAGCAGCAGGCTCAGCGGGTCGATGTTGCTGCTGCCCACGGTGGCCCAGTCGTCGTCGACCACCGCCACCTTGGCATGCAGAAAGGCCGGTGTGTACTCGAAGATGCGCACACCATTGGCACGCAGTTCGTCGTAGAGCGCGCGCGCGGCCAGCGCGGCGATGCGGTAGTCGACCTTGCCCTGCAGCAGCAGCCGCACCTGCACGCCGCGCCGCGCCGCGTGGCGCAGCGCACGGCGGAAGGCCCGCCCCGGGTAGAAGTAGGGCACGGCCAGCTCCACGCGGTGCTGCGAGCGGCGGATGGCCTCGACATAGCTGCGCTCGATGATGCGGCGCTGGCGCAGGTTGTCGCGCACGAGGAAGGCCGCGCGCATGGGCGAGGCGTCGCGCGCCGCCTGCGCTGCCGCGGCCTGGCCTTCGGGGCTGCGCGCGCGCAGCTGCCGCACCAGTTTCACGGCGTCCTTCACGGGCCGGCCGCCGCGGGCCAGTGCACGCACCTCGTCGCGCCAGTCGCGCCAGAGGTGGGCACGGGCCCACATCGCGCGGGTGGTGGCGTGCACCTGCGCCACCAGCGGGCCCTGCACCTGCACGGCGTAGTCGAGCCGCGGCGTGTCGGTCCAGCCGTGGTTCATGTCATGGCGATCGTCGATGAGGTTGATGCCACCGACGAAGGCCGTGCTGTCGTCGCAGACGCACAGCTTCTGGTGCAGGCGGCGCAGCTGGCCGGGCTGCAGCCAGCTGTACCAGCGGTCCAGCGGGCGGAAGACCTCCAGCTTCACGCCGCTGTCGGCAAAGAGCGCCCGCACGCCTTCCATGGTCTTGATGCTGCCGAAGCCGTCCACCACCACGTGCACGGCCACGCCACGGCCGGCGGCTTCTTTCAAGGCCACCGCCATCGAGGTGGCCGCGGGGTCGTCGTGGAAGATGTAGGTGGCCAGCCAGACCTCGCGCCGCGCCGCGGCAATGGCCTCGCGCATGCGCGGGAAGAGCGCGTCACCGCCCTGCAGCAGTTCGACCTGGTTGCCACCACCGAAGCGCGGCGCCGGCACCACCGTCCAGCTGCGCAGGTGGCCGAGGTCCAGGCCGGCCATCAGCCAGGCACCGCCAGTTCAGCCACGAGCTCGGCCACCAAGGGCAGGTGGTCGGACATGCGCGCCCAGTTGCTGCCGCGCGGCACCCGCATCGCGCGGCAGGCCAGGCCGCGCACGTAGAAGCGGTCGAGCCCGAACACCGGCGCCAGCGAGGGGAAGGTCAGGCTGTCGCTGCGCCGCGCACCCGGGACGCTGGCGCGCGCCAGGCCCAGCTCGGCCATGGGGCCGTCGAGCCGCTCGCCCCAGTCGTTGAAATCACCGGCCACCACCAGCATCTCGCCCGCCGGCACCTCGGCTTCGATGAAACGCGCCAAGCGCTGCACCTGGCGCACGCGGCTGCGGTGCACCAGGCCGAAGTGCACCACCACCGCATGCACGGTGCCGCCGGCCCAGGCCACGGGCACATGCAGCAGGCCGCGCTGCTCGAAGCGGTGGTCGCTGACGTCGTGGTGGCCCACGTCGCCCATCGGCCAGCGCGAGAGCAGCGCATTGCCGTGTTCACCGTGGCGCGTGATGGCATTGCTGCGGTAGGCCGCCTCGTAGCCCTCGGGCGCCAGGAACTCGGCCTGCCCTTCTTCGGGCCACCCGAAGTGCGTGCGGTCGAAGCGCCGCGCCTCGCGCGTGTGGAAGGCGCGCACCTCCTGCAGGAAGATCAGGTCGGCGTCGAAGGCTTCCATGGCCTGGCCGAGGTTGTGGATCTCCAGCCGCTTGCGCGGGCCCAGGCCGCGCACACCCTTGTGGATGTTGTAGGTGGCCACGCGCAGCGTGCTGCCATCTGGGGGGCCGGCCGCGGGCAGCAGCGTCGATTGCAGCGGCTTGAGTTTCATGCGGCGCCGCCCCCCGCACGCTGGGGCAGCTGGCGCAGGGCTTCGGCGTTGCTGGGCGAAAAACAGCGCGCGGCCGCTACGTCCCACGGCAGCCAGGCATGCGCCAGGTGCTCACGCGGCGCCAGCACCACCGGCGTGCTGCGCGGCACGCACAGGCTGAACACATGCTCGGTGTTGTGCGTGACGCCCGGCGCGTAGCGGTGGCGCCAGGTGTGGAAGATCTCGTAGACGTTTTCCTGCCGCCAGTCGGTGAGCACACCGCCCACCGCATCGACGTCGATGCCGGTCTCCTCCAGCACCTCGCGGCGCGCGGTGGCGTCGAGCGCTTCGTCTTCGGCGTCCAGGCTGCCGGTGACGCTCTGCCAGTAGCCAGGGCGGTCGGCGCGCTCGATCAGCAGCACCTCCAGCGCCGGGCTGTGGATGAGCACCAACACCGAACGCGGGATCTTGGGAGGACGGGGCTGGTTCACGGGAGCACCTGGGAGGGACTGAGGGCGCAAAAAGAGCACAAAACGGGCACAAAAAAGGGCGCCACAAAGCGCCCTTTCATTCTGCAGCAGGGGCGATCCCCCCACCGCTCAGGCCGCCGGCGTCGGGTTGCGCAGGCGGATGTGCAACTCGCGCAGCTGCGCTTCGTCCACGAAGCTCGGCGCCCCGGTCAGCAGGCACTGCGCGCGCTGCGTCTTCGGGAAGGCGATCACGTCGCGGATGCTCTCGGCACCCGTCATCAGCGTGGCGATGCGGTCCAGGCCGAAGGCCAGACCGCCATGCGGCGGCGCGCCGTACTGCAGCGCGTCGAGCAGGAAACCGAACTTGATCTTCTGCTCTTCGGGCGTGATGTTCAGCGCCTCGAACACGCGGGCCTGCACGTCGGCGCGGTGGATGCGCACGCTGCCGCCGCCGATCTCCCAGCCGTTGAGCACCATGTCGTAGGCCTTGGCGATGCAGGCGCCGGGGTCGGTCTTCATCAGCTCGTCGTGGCCGTCCTTCGGTGCCGTGAAGGGGTGGTGCACGGCATTCCAGCGCTTGCTGTCGTCGTCGTACTCGAACATCGGGAAGTCCACCACCCACAGCGGCTTCCAGGTGTCTTCGAAGAGGCCGTGGTTGCGGCCGAACTCGCTGTGGCCCACCTTCAGGCGCAGCGCGCCGATGGCGTCGTTGACGACCTTGGCCTTGTCGGCTCCGAAGAAAATGAGATCGCCGTTGCAGGCGCCGGTGCGCGCGATGACCTCGGCGATGGCCGCGTCGTGCAGGTTCTTGACGATGGGGCTCTGCAGGCCCTCGCGGCCCTTGCCGGCGTCGTTGACCTTGATCCAGGCCAGGCCCTTGGCGCCGTAGATCTTCACGAACTCGGTGTAGGCGTCGATCTCGCCGCGGCTCATCTCGCCGCCGCCCGGCACGCGCAGCGCGACCACGCGGCCGCCCGGCGTGGTGGCCGGGCCGCTGAAGACCTTGAAGTCCACCGTCTTCATCACCTCGGTGAGTTCGGTGAACTCCAGCTTCACGCGCAGGTCGGGCTTGTCGCTGCCGTACTTGAACATCGCCTCGCCGTAGGTCATCTGCGCGTACACGGGCAGCTCCAGGCCCATGGTCTTGCGGAAGACCGTGCGGATCATGGCCTCGGTGATGGCGCGGATCTCTTCTTCGTTGAGGAAACTGGTCTCGATATCGATTTGCGTGAACTCGGGCTGGCGGTCGGCGCGCAGGTCTTCGTCGCGGAAGCACTTGGTGATCTGGTAGTAGCGGTCGAAGCCGGCCACCATCAGCAGTTGCTTGAAGAGCTGCGGGCTCTGCGGCAGCGCGAAGAACATGCCGTCGTGCACGCGGCTGGGCACGAGGTAGTCACGCGCGCCTTCGGGCGTGCTCTTCGTGAGCATCGGCGTCTCGATGTCGATGAAACCCTGCTCGTCGAGGAACTTGCGCACCTCGATGGCCACGCGGTAGCGCAGCATCAGGTTCTTCTGCATCTGCGGGCGGCGCAGGTCGAGCACGCGGTGCGTCAGGCGCACGGTCTCGCTGAGGTTGTCGTCGTCCAGCGGGAACGGCGGCGTGACGCTGGGGTTGAGCACTTCCAGCTCGTGGCAGAGCACCTCGATCTTGCCGCTGGTGAGCGCTGCGTTCTCGGTGCCGGTCGGGCGCGCACGTACCTTGCCCACCACCTTCAGGCAGAACTCGTTGCGCACCCCTTCGGCGGTCTTGAACATGTCGGCGCGGTCGGGGTCGCAGACGATCTGCACCAGGCCTTCGCGGTCGCGCAGGTCGATGAAGATGACGCCGCCGTGGTCACGGCGGCGGTGGGCCCAGCCCATCAGCGTGACGGTTTGGTCCATCAGCGTTTCGCTGACGAGGCCGCAGTAAGTGGTTCTCATGCTGTCGCTCCAGATTCGGGAAATTTCAAAGGATCTTGGGGTGTTCGGGGTGTCGCAGGCGTTGGTGCTGGCGCTGGTGCGGGCGGCGGCACCGCGATGCGGTGCGGCCCGTCAGGGCTGGCCGGCTGCCGGGCCGTGCCAGCCCGGTCAATTTCGGGCGGCCGCCGCGGCAGGCAAGGGCTCGGCGCCCGGGCCCACGACGCCCATCGAGATGACGTACTTCAGCGCCTCGTCCACACTCATCTTCAGCTCCAGCACATCGGAGCGCGGCATCATCAAAAAGAAGCCCGAGGTCGGGTTGGGCGTGGTCGGCACGTAGACGCTGACGTAATCGCCCGGCAGGCGTTCGGCCACCTCGCCACCCGGCTTGCCGGTGACGAAGGCGATGGTCCACGAACCCTGGCGCGGGTACTGCACCAGCACTGCTTCGCGGAAGGCATTGCCGTTGCTGCTGAACAGCGTGTCGGAGACCTGCTTGACCGAGTTGTAGATGCTCTTGACGATGGGGATCTTGCCCATCAGCCGGTCGTACTGGCGCAGCCACCACTGGCCCACGATGTTGGCGGCGAACACGCCCGTGAGCAGCAGCGCGCCGAGCACCGCCACCACGCCCAGGCCAGGCACGTGGCGCAGACGCTCGAGGCTGGCATGGGCCGATTCCGGCAACAGCGCCTGGCTGGCCGAGAGCACGGCGGCGAACAGGCCGTCCAGCGAGCCCAGCAGCCAGGACAGCAGCCAGATCGTGACCGCCAGCGGCAGCCAGACCAGCAAGCCGGCAACGAGGTATTTCTTCAAGGCGTGGGTCTGCAGGCAGGGGCGGTGCGGTGCGGCGCAGGGCAGCCGTGCGGCATCAGGCGGCCGAACCGCTGCTGGGGGCTGGCGCAGGTGCGGCAGGGGCCGCCGCAGGCTTGCTCTCGGTGCTGGCAGCAGCCGGCGCAGGCGTGGCCACGGCTGGCGCGCTGGTGCCCGGTGCGCCCTCGGTCTTGGCCTCGGGTTTGGGCGCACCGCTGTTGCCGCCGCGGAAATCGGTGACGTACCAGCCCGAGCCCTTGAGCTGGAAGCCCGCGGCCGTCACTTGCTTGGCGTAGGTGGCAGCGCCGCAGGCCGGGCACGCGGTGAGCACCGGGTCCGACATCTTCTGCAGCACGTCTTGCGCGTGGCCGCAGCTGTTGCAGCGGTAGGCGTAGATGGGCATGGCTAAGCCGTTGATTCAAAAGGGGCGAATTGTAGTCGGGCGGCCTCGAACCAGCAGGCCGGGCCCCGGCGCGCGGGCTCAGCCGTGCCAGAGCGTGAACAAGCGCACCACCAGCGCACCGGCGACAAAACCAGCGCCGGCCCACAACACCGTCTGCAAGAGGCGGTTGGTGCGGCGCTGCTCGGCCAGCAGCGCGGCCAGCGTGGCGTTTTCGCTGGGGTCGGCGGCGTGCTGCAGGGCCTGGTGCACCAGGCGTGGCAGCTGCGGCAGCAGCTTGGTGTAGCCCGGTACCTCGCGCTCCAGCCGGCGCAGCAGGCCGCGCCATCCCACCTGCTCGTTCATCCAGCGCTCCAGGAAAGGCTTGGCCGTCGTCCACAGGTCGAGGTCGGGGTCGAGGTCGCGGCCCAGGCCTTCGATGTTCAGCAGCGTCTTCTGCAGCAGCACCAGCTGCGGCTGGATCTGCACGTTGAAGCGGCGCGAGGTCTGGAACAGCCGCAGCAGCACCTGGCCGAGCGAGATCTCGCGCAGCGGGCGGTCGAACATGGGCTCGCAGACGGTGCGGATGGCAGCTTCCAGCGCATCCACCCGCGTCTCGCGCGGGACCCAGCCGCTTTCGATGTGCAGCTCGGCAACTCTCTTGTAGTCGCGCCGGAAGAAGGCGATGAAGTTGTAGGCCAGGTATTCCTTGTCGGTGTCGGTGAGCGTGCCGACGATGCCGAAATCCAACGCGATGTAGCGGCCGAAGCTGGCCGGATCCAGGCTCACCTGGATGTTGCCCGGGTGCATGTCGGCGTGGAAAAAGCCGTCGCGGAAGACCTGGGTGAAGAAGATCGTGACACCGTCGCGCGCGAGCTTGGGGATGTCGACGCCGGCGGCGCGGATGCGCTCGATCTGGCTGATGGGCACGCCCTTCATGCGCTCCATCACGATGACGCTGGCGGTGCACAGCTCCCACACCATCTCGGGCACCAGCACGAGGTTCAGGCCCTTCATGTTCGTACGCAGCTGGCTGGCGTTGGCAGCTTCGCGAACGAGGTCGAGCTCGTCGTGCAGGTGGCCGTCGAACTCGGCCACCACCTCGCGCAGCTTCAGGCGCCGCGCATCGTGCGAGAGCCGCTCGACCCAGCGCGCCAGCAGGTGCAGCAGCGACATGTCCTGGTCGATGACCTTGAGCATGCCCGGGCGCAGCACCTTCACGGCCACCTCGCGGCCGTCCTTCAGCACCGCGAAGTGCACCTGGGCGATGGAGGCGCTGGCCACGGGCTCCACTTCGAAGCTGGCGAAGACCTCGTCGATGCGGCGGTTGAAGGCCTTTTCCACCAGCGCGCGCGAGGCCGCCGCCGGGAAAGGCGGCACGCGGTCCTGCAGGCGTGCCAGCTGGTCGGCCACGTCCAGCGGGATCAGGTCGCGCCGGGTGGAGAGCACCTGGCCGAACTTCACGAAGATGGGGCCCAGGCGCTCCAGGCCCTGGCGCAGGCGCTCGCCGCGGGGGGCGTCGAGCCGGCGGCCGATGGTGACGATGCGCACCAGCGCGCGCACCCAGCGCTGGCGGAAGACCGAGAGTGCGACCTCGTCGAGCCCGAAACGCAGGACGGTGACCACGATGGTCACCAGGCGACCGAACTGCTTCATCGGTGCAGGTGCCTTGGCGTCAAGGGCCGCGCGAGCGCAGGCGCTGACCGAGCTCGGCCACGCTCTTCAGCCCCGTGCGCAGGGCGGCCGCCAGGCTGGTGCCGGCCTGCTGCAGGGTCTGGGCCGGCCCGGCGCCGAAGAGGCGTTCGAGGTCGGCGGCCACATCCCAACGCAAGTTCTGCAACAACCAGTTCACGTCGCCCGCGAGCTGCGCATCGCCTTCGATCTGCACCGGCGGCGGCGTGCCGCCCACGGTGCGCGCCAGCAACAGCGCCGGGTTGGCGGCGTCCAGCCTGACATGCAGATCGGCCTGCGGTGCACCTTCCAGGCCGCACCACTCCAGCAAGCCTGCCGGCGTGACACGCCAGGCCAGCGCCGGCGCCGCCGGCAGCAGGCTGGGCCAGTTTTCCAGCGTCAGGCTCAGGGTGCGGCCGGCGTGCGGCCGGAGCTTGTCGGTGGCCACGCTCTCGGCGCTGAGCACGTGGTTGAAGACCAGCGTGAGCCGTTCGACGAGGGCGGGCGCGAGCAGCGCTTGCAGACTGTGAAGCATTGCGCGATTGTAGGCAGGCCCCCCTGTTCACAGGGCGGCCCGGGCCATGGCACTGGCCGGGTGGCTCCGGGGCTTTGGGCCAGAATCCAACGATTGACGGATGGCGTTCCGCGGTTGCGGCGCCGGGGCCCTTGCCTTCTTCCAGGGCCCCAGTCTGGCCCGCCCGGGCCCGGCGCCACCCGGCCCCCGGCCTCCCTGCTTGCCCCCCGATGTTCGAAGAACGAGGCTACAAGAGAACCTTCTACAGCGCGCCGCAGTCGGTGACATCGCTGGTCGCGGCCTTCCTCGAGCCGACGATCACCGTGGTGGTCTTCCTGCTCGTCTCGGCCTGGTTCGAGATCCCCATCGGGCGCTCGGACCTCACGCTGTGCCTGCTGGTTTTCGCCCTCACCTTCCCGGGCCGCAACCGCTTCTGGGACCGGCCGCTGAACTTCGCGGTCGACATCAGCACGTCTTGGATCAGCCTGCTCTTCATCCTCGCCTTGTGTGGCTACGCCACGCGCAGCCTGGGTCTGTTCGAACCCGAGGTGCTGCTCTGGTGGGGCGTGATCACGCCCGCCCTGCAGTGGGTGGCCTTCTTCACCGGCCGCAAGCTGCTGCGCCGCGCCGCCGCGCAACCCGAGAACCGGCGCACCGCCGTGGTGGTAGGCGCCGGTGCCTTGGGCGTGAAGGTGTCGCACGCCTTCCAGGCCCGGGGTGACATCGGCCTGGCCTTCCTGGGCTACTTCGACGACCGCGCCGACGACCGTGTGGACCCCGAGGCCGCCGGCCTGCGCCTGGGCACGCTGAAACAGCTGGCGCCGTACATCCGCGAGTACGGCGTGCACGAGGTCTACATCACGCTGCCGCTGGGCAGCCAGCCGCGCATCCTGGACTTGATGGAGCAGGTGCAGGGCACCACGGCCAGTGTCTTCTTCGTACCCGATGTCTTCGGCATCAGCATCATCCAGGGCCGCCTGCAGGACATGAACGGCGTGCCCGTGGTCGGCCTGCTCGAGACACCCTTTACCGGCACCAACCGGCTGGTCAAGCGGGTGTCTGACGTGGTGCTGGCCGGCTTGATCCTGGTGCTGATCGCACCGCTGCTGGCGCTCATCGCTGCGGGCGTGAAGCTCAGTTCGCCGGGGCCGGTGATCTTCCGCCAGCGCCGCAACGGCCTGGATGGCGAAGAGATCATCGTCTACAAATTCCGCAGCATGCGCACGCAGGACGACGGCGCCGTGGTGCCGCAGGCGACCAAGGACGACCCGCGCATCACGCCTTTCGGCGCCTTCCTGCGGCGCAGTTCGCTGGACGAACTGCCGCAATTCATCAACGTGCTGCAGGGCCGCATGAGCATCGTCGGCCCTCGGCCGCACGCGGTCGCCCACAACGAGCAGTACCGGCAGCTCATCAAGGCCTACATGGTGCGCCACAAGGTCAAGCCCGGCATCACGGGCTGGGCACAAATCCACGGCCACCGCGGCGAGACCGACACCATCGACAAGATGCAGGCGCGCGTGGAATACGATCTGGCGTACCTGCGCAACTGGTCGCTCGGGCTCGATCTGCAGATCATTGCGCGCACCATCAAGCTGGTGTTTTTCGACCGTAACGCCTACTGACGGCCCGTGCCGCTGCGTGCCCCGGCACGCGGGCCGGCCGTCCGACCCCCACGGCCTCTGGGCCAGGAGCGCCAACCCCGATGACCCGCCGACGCCCCCAGCCGTTGACCGCGCCCACCCTGACCACCCTGGCCCTGGTGTTGCCGCTGTGGAGTGCCAGCGCCTTGGCGCAGAACAGCCCCTGGTTCATCGGCGGTTCGCAGAGTTTCAGCAAGCAGGACAACGTGCTTGAACTGGCCATCGGCCAGGCACCACCCCCAGGCTTTGAGGTGGCCGACACGGTGTCGGCCACCTCCTTGCTCGCCGGCTTCGACCAGCAATTCGGCCGCCAACGCGCTTATGGCAACGTGGCGCTGCGCGACACCCGCTACGACAAGAACAAGGTCTTCAACAACCGCGGCTACAGCGGCCGAGCCGGGCTGGACTGGTCGACGGCCGAGCGCATCTCGGGCTCGATCTCGGCCAATGCATCACGCAGCCTGCAGCGCTTCAACCCTTTCGAGATCGGCTTTCTCGGCGACAAGAACCTGGAAACGGTGCAGGCCGTGAACACCCGGGTTTCGGTGGGCGTGGTGACAGCCTGGAGCTTCGAACTCACGGGCGGACGCACCGAGGTGAAAAACTCGCTGGACAGGCGCGATGTGCAGTCGCGCAACTTCACGCAGGACGCGGCGACGCTGGGTTTCCAGTGGCGGCCGAGCAGCATCGCCTCCGTGGGCCTGGCGCTCGGTGCATCCCAGGGGCGCTACCCGAAGTTCCGCGAGACGGCAGACGGCTTTCAGGCCGACCGCTTCCGTCGCGATGACCTGCAGCTGACCGCAGCCTACCGCCCCACGGGCGCCAGCGCCTTCGACCTGCGCGTCAGCAGCGGCAGGACCCGCTACGACCTCAACGAACGACGCGATTTTTCGGGGGTCACGGGCAACGCCTCGTGGTCTTGGCAGCCCACCGGCAAGCTGTTTGTGCAGACCAGCTTCACGCGCGACACCGGCCAGGACTCCTACGCCACCGCGGTATTTTTCCTCCCGGCCACGGCCGACTACAGCCGCAGCAACCGCACCTGGCGCGTCCAGGCCGACTACGCCGCCACCGGCAAGATCTCGCTCACAGCCTCGGTGATGCGGCACAGCCGCGACCTCGTGCGCACCACCGAGAACCCCTTCCTGCCGCTGACCGCCCGCGGGCAGGACGACATCAACTACCTGAACCTCGGCGTGCGCTGGGCGCCCATGCGCAATGTGCAACTCGGCTGCGACTATGGCCAGGAGAAGCGCCGCGGCGTCGGTGAACTCGTGAACAACCTCGACTCGAGCAGCTTTGGCTGCTCGGCCCAACTGCTGCTGCAATGAAACCCACCGTTCTGCTGACGGGCGCCACCGGCTACATCGCCTCGCACACCTGGCTGGCCTTGCTGGCCGCGGGTTTCGACGTTGTTGGCGTCGACGACTTCTCGAACAGCTCGCCCGAAGTGCTGAAGCGCCTCGAAACGCTCTCGGGCACACGCCCGGTCTTCGAACGCGCCGACGTTTGTGACGCCGCCGCGCTGGAAGCCGTCTTCCAGCGCCACCGCATCGACGCCACCGTGCACTTCGCGGCCTTCAAGGCCGTGGGCGAATCGACGCAGAAGCCGCTGGCCTACTACGCCAACAACATCGGCGGGCTGCTCAACGTGTGTCGCGTGATGCAGCAGCACGGTGTGCACCGCCTGGTGTTCAGCAGCAGCGCCACGGTCTACGGCGACCCGGTCTCGCTGCCCATCACCGAGAACTTTCCGCTGTCGGCCACCAACCCCTACGGCCAGACCAAGCTGATCGGCGAGACCATCCTGCGCGACCTGGGCGCCGCCAACCCGGCCTGGCAAACCGGCTGCCTGCGCTACTTCAACCCCGTCGGCGCGCACGAAAGCGGCCGCATCGGCGAAGACCCACGCGGCATCCCCAACAACCTGATGCCCTACGTGGCACAGGTGGCCGTGGGCCGACGCCCCTTCCTGCAGGTCTTCGGCAACGACTACCCCACGATCGATGGCACCGGGGTGCGCGACTACATCCACGTCGACGACCTCGCCGCAGGCCACGTGGCCGCGCTGCGCTGCCTGCTGGAGTCGCCCGGCAGCTTCACGGTGAACCTGGGCACCGGGCGCGGCTACAGCGTGCTGGAGGTGCTGCAGGCCTATGCCCGGGCCTGCGGCCGCGAACTCGCGCACCAGGTGGTGCCGCGCCGCCCCGGCGATGTGGCCGCCTGCTACGCCGACCCCACGCTCGCGCGTGAACTGCTGGGCTGGCAGGCCCGGCACGACCTGGACCGCATGTGCGCCGACAGCTGGCGCTGGCAATCGATGAACCCGCAAGGATTTGAAGCATGAACAAGATCGCCGTTCAACCCGTGGTGATGGCCGGTGGCTCGGGCACACGGCTGTGGCCGCTGTCGCGCGCCGGGTTCCCGAAACAGTTCCTCGTGCTCTCGGGCAACACCAGCCTCTTCCAGCAGGCCGTGGCGCGGCTGGACGGGCTGGCGAATGACACGCTGACGGTGTCATCGCCGGTGATCGTGGGCAACGAGGAACACCGTTTCCTGGTGCTCGACCAACTGCGTGAACTGAAGAGCGAACCCGGCGCCGTGCTGCTGGAGCCCGCCGGCCGCAACACCGCCCCGGCGGTGACGCTGGCCGCGCTGCAGGCGCTGGAAAGCGGCCTCGACCCGGTGCTGGTGGTGGCCTCGGCCGACCAGACCGTCACCGACGGTGCGGCCTACACCGCCGCGCTGCGCAACGCGGTGGCGATGGCGGCCGAAGGTGCCATCACGGTGCTGGGCATCACGCCCGACCGGCCCGAGACGGGCTATGGCTACATCCGCGCCGACGGCGCGAAAGTGGCGCAGTTCGTCGAGAAGCCCGACCTCGCCACCGCCGAAAAGTACGTCGCCAGCGGCGCCTACTTCTGGAACGCCGGCATGTTCGTGCTGAAGGCTTCGGTGTGGATGGCGGCGCTGGACAAGTTCCGCCCCGACATCGCCAGCGCCTGCCGCGCGGCCTGGGCCGTGCGCAGCACCGACGCCAAGTTCGTGCGCCCGGGCAAGGCCGAGTTCCTGGCCGTGCCCAGTGAATCGGTGGACTACGCAGTGATGGAGAAGTGCCCGGGCGTGCTGGACATCCGCATGCAGGCGCTGGACGCTGGCTGGAACGACCTCGGCGCCTGGGAAGCGGTGTGGCAAGTGACGCCCAAAGACGCTGCTGGCAATGCGCACGTGGGCGATGCGATGGTCAGCGACAGCCGCAACACGCTGGTGCACGCCACCAGCCGTTTGGTGAGCGTGGTGGGCCTGGACGACGTCGTGGTGGTGGAGACCCCCGACGCCGTGCTCGTGGCCAGCCGCGAGAAAAGCCAGGACGTGAAAAACATCGTCAACCAGCTCGGCCGTGAGCAGCGCGGCGAGCAGGTGCTGCATCGCAAGGTGCACCGCCCCTGGGGCTGGTACGACAGCATCGACCACGGCCCGCGCCACCAGGTCAAGCGCATCATGGTCAAGCCCGGCGCTTCCTTGAGCCTGCAGATGCACCACCACCGCGCCGAGCACTGGATCGTGGTCAGCGGCACTGCCGAGGTGACCAACGGCGACAAGGTGATCATGCTCACCGAGAACCAGAGCACCTACATCCCGCTGGGCCAGACCCACCGCCTGGCCAACCCGGGCAAGGTGCCGCTGGAGATCATCGAGGTGCAGAGCGGCAGTTACCTCGGCGAGGACGACATCGTGCGCTTTGAGGACACGTACGGACGGGTCGCGAAGTGACCCTGCTCGTCACCGGCGGTGCAGGCTTCATCGGCAGCAACTTCGTGCTGAACTGGCTGGCCCAGAACGATGAGCGCTTGGTCAACCTCGACGCCCTGACCTACGCCGGCAACCTGCAGAACCTGGCCTCGCTGCAAGGCGATGCACGCCACGTGTTCGTGCATGGCGACATCACCGACCGCGCGCTGGTGGACCGCCTGCTGGCCGAGCACCGCCCACGCGCCCTGGTGCACTTCGCGGCCGAGAGCCACGTCGACCGCAGCATCCACGGCCCCGGCGCCTTCATGAAGACCAACGTCGACGGCACCTTCACGCTGCTGGAGGCCGCACGCGCGCACTGGAATACGCTGCAGGGCGATGAAAAGGCATCGTTCCGCTTCCACCACGTCAGCACCGACGAGGTCTACGGCAGCCTGGCGCCCGGCGCACCCGCCTTCACCGAGACCCACCCTTACGAGCCCAACAGCCCCTACAGCGCCAGCAAGGCCGCCAGCGACCACCTGGTGCGCGCCTGGCACCACACCTACGGCCTGCCGGTGCTCACCACCAACTGCAGCAACAACTACGGGCCCTACCACTTCCCGGAGAAGCTGATCCCGCTGATGATCGTCAACGCGCTGGCCGGCAAGCCGCTGCCGGTGTACGGCGACGGCCGGCAGATCCGCGACTGGCTCTACGTGGGCGACCACTGCAGCGCCATCCGCGCCGTGCTGGCCGGTGGCCGCGTGGGCGAGGTCTACAACATCGGCGGCTGGAACGAGCAGGCCAACATCGACATCGTGAACATCGTCTGCGGCCTGCTCGACGAACTCCGCCCCGACCCGGCCGGCCCCTACGCACGCCTGATCACCTACGTGAAAGACCGTCCCGGCCACGACCGTCGCTACGCCATCGACGCACGCAAGATCGAACGTGAACTGGGCTGGCGCCCGGCCGAGACCTTCACCACCGGCATCCGCAAGACCGTGCGCTGGTACCTCGAAAACGCCGACTGGGTGGCCAATGTGCAGAGCGGCGGCTACCGCGATTGGCTCTCGCAGAACTACAGCGCGCGATGAGCACCACCCTCCTGCTGCTGGGCAAAAACGGCCAGGTCGGTTGGGAACTGCAGCGTTCCCTGGCGCCGCTGGGCGAGGTGGTGGCCTGCGATTTCGACAGCGCCGGCGACCTGAAGGCCGACTTTTCGCAACCCGAAAGCCTGCGCGCGCTGGTGCGCCGCGTACGGCCGCAGATCATCGTCAATGCCGCGGCGCACACCGCGGTGGACAAGGCCGAGAGCGAGCCCGAGTTCGCCCGCGCGCTCAACGCCACCGCGCCCGGCGTGGTGGCCGAAGAAGCCGCGGCACTGGGTGCAACGCTGGTGCACTACAGCACCGACTACGTCTTCGATGGCAGCGGCACGCAGCCGCGCGACGAAGACGCACCCACCGCGCCGCTCAGCGTCTACGGCCGCACCAAGCTGGAAGGCGAGGCGCTCGTGCGCCAGAGCGGCTGCACGCACCTCATCCTGCGCACGAGCTGGGTGTATGCCGCGCGCGGCGGCAACTTCGCCCGCACGATGCTGCGACTGGCAGCCGAGCGCGAGAGCCTGAAGGTCATCAGCGACCAGATCGGCGCACCCACCGGGGCCGACCTGCTGGCCGATGTCACGGCGCTGGCCTTGCAGCGCCTGCAGACCCAGCCCGCGCTGGCCGGCACCTACCACTGCGTGTCCGGTGGCGAGACCAGCTGGCACGGTTATGCGCGGCACGTCATCGCGTGGGCACACGCGCACGGTCAGGCGCTCAAGGCACTGCCCGAAGCCGTGCACGCCATCCCCACCAGCGAGTACCCGACGCCGGCACAGCGCCCGCTGAACTCGCGCCTGTCCACCGCACGGCTGCAGGCGGCCTTCGGCCTGCGCCTGCCGCACTGGCAGGCGGGCGTAGATCGTTTGCTCGCGGAGATCACGGGCCGCTGAGCCCAAGGCCGGCCTCGCGATCGGCCCCTTTGAGGAGACTTCATGGAACGCAAAGGCATCATCCTGGCCGGCGGCTCCGGCACGCGCCTGCACCCGGCCACGCTGGCCATCAGCAAACAACTGCTGCCGGTGTACGACAAGCCGATGGTGTACTACCCGCTGAGCACGCTGATGCTGGCCGGCATGCGCGAGGTGCTGATCATCAGCACGCCGCAAGACACACCGCGTTTCCAGGCCCTGCTGGGCGACGGCAGCCGCTGGGGCATGCAGCTGAGCTATTGCGTGCAGCCCAGCCCCGACGGCCTGGCGCAGGCCTTCATCCTGGGCCGCGAGTTCCTGGCCGGCGCCCCCAGCGCGCTGGTGCTGGGCGACAACATCTTCTACGGCCACGACTTCGCGCCGCTGCTGGCGCGCGCCCACGCGCGCACCGAAGGCGCCACCGTTTTTGCGTACCACGTGCACGACCCGGAGCGCTATGGCGTGGTCGAGTTCGATGCCCACAAGCGCGCCATCAGCATCGAAGAAAAACCCAAGGCGCCGAAAAGCAGCTACGCCGTCACGGGCTTGTACTTCTACGACGAACAGGTCTGCGACATCGCCGCCTCCATCCAGCCCAGCGCCCGCGGTGAGCTGGAGATCACCACGGTCAACGAGCGCTACCTGCAGCAGGGCCAGCTCGACGTGGAGATCATGGGCCGCGGCTACGCCTGGCTGGACACCGGCACGCACGACAGCCTGATGGAAGCCGGGCAGTTCATCGCCACACTGGAGAAGCGCCAGGGCCTGAAGGTGGCCTGCCCGGAAGAGATCGCCTACCGCAGCGGCTGGATCGATGCCGCACAGCTCGAAGCGCTGGCTGCGCCCATGCTGAAGAACAGCTATGGCCAGTACCTGATGCGCGTGCTGCGCGAGAAGGTGTTCTGACGATGAAACTCATCCCCACCGATCTGCCCGGTGTCGTGATCGTCGAGCCGGCCGTTTTTGTCGACGAACGCGGCTGGTTCAGCGAGAGCTTCAACGAACCGCGTTTTCAAGCCGCGCTGGCGGCCCTGGGCCTGCCGGCGCCGCGCGCCTTCGTGCAGGACAACCACTCCTGCAGCCGCGCTGGTGTGCTGCGCGGCCTGCACTACCAACTGCCGCCGCATGCGCAAGGCAAGCTGGTGCGCGTGGTCAAGGGCGCGGCCTTCGACGTGGCGGTGGACATCCGCGCAGGCTCGCCCCACTTCGGCCGCTGGACCGGCGTGCTGCTGAACGCAGAGAACAAGCGCCAGCTCTGGGTGCCCGAGGGCTTTGCGCACGGCTTTGTCTCGTTGGAAGACGACACGCACTTCCTCTACAAGACCACCGACGTCTACGCCAAGGACTGCGAGCGCAGCATCCGCTTCGACGATCCGGCCATTGGCGTGCAGTGGCCGCTACCGCCCGGGGTGGCTGCCGCGCTGTTGGCGGCCAAGGACGCGGCCGCGCCGCTGTTGGCCCAGGCCGACCTGCCCCCGCTGCGCTGAACACGCGGAAAGCAGCACCCAGAAACGAAAAAACCGCAGCCGAGGCTGCGGTTCTTCATTTGGCCGAGGCCCGGTCGATCAGATCGACTTGATGCCAGCGGCCTGGGGGCCCTTCTGGCCTTGCTTCACCTCGAATTCCACCTTCTGGCCTTCGGCCAGGCTGCGGAAGCCGCCAGTGCTCTGGATTTCGCTGAAGTGGGCGAAGAGGTCCTTGCCACCACCGTCGGGGGTGATGAAGCCAAAGCCCTTGCCGTCGTCGAACCACTTCACGATGCCGGTTTGCGTAGTCATGCTGAATTTCCTTTCACGGTTGCTGCGCAGCACATGCTGACGCAGTGCAGATGCGGCCAAGAAGAATCACCGATCAAGAAATCCGCCGAAACCTGCATCGCCTGTGAAGGCAGTTCAGGGCACACCGAACACTGTCTCAAAAAACTGTCTTGCTCAAATCTACGGGACTAATGTAACCCCAATCGGACAAACGCCCGTGCAACCCCTGCGAACGCGCGATGCGGGCGGCTCTGGCGGTGATATCTTCCCGCGTCCCTTTCTGGCCCCTCCCGGCTTCCCACCCTGCACCTGAGTATGACCAAGACCGCACTCATCACCGGCGTGACCGGCCAAGACGGCGCCTACCTCGCCGAACTGCTGCTCTCCAAGGGCTACGAGGTGCATGGCATCAAGCGCCGCTCCTCCCTCTTCAACACCGACCGCGTCGACCACCTGTACCAGGATCCGCACGTCGACAACGCCCGCTTCAAGCTGCACTACGGTGATCTCACCGACAGCACCAACCTCATCCGCATCGTGCAGGAGGTGCAGCCCGACGAGATCTACAACCTCGGCGCGATGAGCCACGTGGCCGTCAGCTTCGAGCAGCCCGAGTACACGGCCGATGCCGACGGCATCGGTACGCTGCGCCTGCTGGAGGCCATCCGCATCCTGGGACTGCAGAAAAAAACCCGCTTCTACCAGGCCAGCACCTCTGAGCTCTACGGCCTGGTGCAGGAGATCCCGCAGAAGGAGACCACGCCCTTCTACCCCCGCAGCCCCTACGCGGTGGCGAAGATGTACGCCTACTGGATCACGGTGAACTACCGCGAGGCCTACGGCATGTACGCCTGCAACGGCGTGCTCTTCAACCACGAGAGCCCGTTGCGCGGCGAGACCTTCGTCACGCGCAAGATCACGCGCGCCATCGCGCGCATCGCGCTCGGCCTGCAAGACTGCCTGTACCTGGGCAACATGAGCGCCCTGCGCGACTGGGGCCATGCGCGCGACTACGTCGAGATGCAGTGGCTCATGCTGCAGCAAGAGGTGGCGGAGGACTTCGTCATCGCCACCGGCGTGCAGTACAGCGTGCGCCAGTTCGTCGAGTTCGCCGCCGCCGAGTTGGGCATCACGCTGGCCTTCAGCGGCGAGGGCGACCAGGAGATCGCCACCGTGGTGAAGGTGGACGGCAACCGCGCCAAGTGCAAGCCGGGCGAGGTGATCGTGCGTGTGGACCCGCGCTACTACCGCCCCACCGAGGTGGAAACGCTGCTGGGCGACCCCACCAAGGCCAAAGTCAAGCTCGGCTGGGTGCCCAAGACCACGCTGCCCGAGTTGGTGAAGGAGATGGTGGAGGCCGACTACACCAGCGCCAAACGCGACAGCCTCGTGAAGCTGGCCGGCTTCCAGGCCTACGACCACCACGAGTGAGCGCGGTGATGCAGCAAGACGCACGCATCTACGTGGCCGGCCACCGCGGCCTGGTCGGCAGCGCCATCGTGCGCCGTCTGCAGGCCGCGGGCCACACCGGCCTGAACCTGCGCACGCACGCCGAGCTCGACCTCACCGACGAGGCCGCCACGCGCGCGTTCTTCGCGAAGGAACAGCCCGAGTACGTGTTCCTGGCGGCTGCCAAGGTCGGCGGCATCGTCGCCAACAACAGCTACCCGGCGCAGTTCATCCGCGAGAACCTGGCCATCCAGACGAACGTGATCCACAGCGCCTACCTCAGCGGTGTGCAGCGCCTGCTCTTCCTGGGCAGCAGCTGCATCTACCCGAAGCTGGCGCCGCAGCCCATGCGCGAGCGCGATCTGCTCACCGGCCCGCTGGAGCCCACGAACCGGCCCTACGCGCTGGCCAAGATCGCCGGCGTGGAGATGTGCTGGAGCTACAACCGCCAGTACGGCACGAAGTACCTGGCGGCCATGCCGACGAACCTGTACGGGCCGGGCGACAACTACCACCCGACCAACAGCCACGTCATCCCGGCGCTGCTGCGCAAGTTCCACGAGGCCAAGGCCAGCGGCGCGCCGCAGGTCACGGTGTGGGGCACGGGCACGCCGCGGCGCGAGTTCCTCTTCAGTGACGACATGGCCGATGCCTGCGTCTACCTGATGCAGCTCCCCGACGAGCGCTACACCGCGCTGCTGGGCAGCGACGAGAGCGTCACAGGCCGCTTCGAGCCGCCGCTGGTGAACATCGGCGTCGGTGAAGACGTGACCATCGCAGAACTCGCGGCGCTGGTGGCAAAGGTCGTGGGTTACCAAGGCGGCATCGTCTACGACACCAGCAAGCCTGATGGCACGCCGCGCAAGCTGATGGACGTGGGCCTGATGAAGGCCGCCGGCTGGCAGGCACGCACGCAGCTGGAAGACGGCCTGCGCGTGGCCTACGCCGAGTTCGCGGCGCAGAACCCGGCCGGCTGAAGGCCCGCCCCGATCCTGGCCATGACTGGACAAGTGGCGCTGGAAGCAGAAGGCCGGCAGCGGCGGCAGGTGCTGGGCGCGCCCATCGACGTGGTCGGCGCGGGGGCTGCGCGTGCGCGCATCGCGGCCTGGGCCGCGCGGCGAGAAAGCCGCGTGGTCTGCATCTGCAACGTGCATTCGGTGGTGACCTCGCGCCGCGACCCGGCCTTCCACGCCGCCATCGCACAGGCCGACCTGGCCACCCCCGACGGCGCCCCGGTGGCCTGGATGCTGCGCAAGCTGGGCGCAGCAGGCCAGGCGCGTGTGAGCGGCCCCGACCTCATGGCCGACTACCTGCACGAAGCCGCGGCGCGCGGCGAGGCCGTGTTTCTCTACGGCAGCACCGAGGCCACCTTGCAGGCCCTGCAGACGCTGCTGCCGCAGCGGCACCCGGGCCTGCGCATCGCCGGCGCGATCTCGCCACCCTTCCGGCCGCTCACGCCCGAGGAAGACGAAGCGCACGTGCGCGCCATCAACGCCAGCGGCGCCGGCACCGTGTGGGTGAGCCTGGGCTGCCCGAAACAAGAGCTGTGGATGGCGGCGCACCGCGGGCGTGTGCAGGCGGTGATGCTGGGCGTGGGTGCCGCTTTCGATTTCCACGCCGGCACCGTGGCGCGCGCGCCGGCCTGGATGCGCGAACACGGCCTGGAGTGGCTCCACCGCCTGGCCAGCGAGCCGCGCCGGCTGTGGCGCCGCTACCTCGTCACGAACACGCTCTTCGTGTGGGGGGCGCTGCGCCAGTTGCTCGGCTCGCGGGCATGAAGGCACACGCGGCCACGCCGCCAGCGCGTGTGCTGCTGGTGCACAACGCCTACCAGCAGCGGGGCGGCGAAGACGCCGTGGTGGAGGCGGAAGCCACGCTGCTGCGCGAGCACGGCCACGAGGTCACGCTCTACAGCCGCCACAACGACGAGGTGGCGGGCCTCTCGCGCCTGGCGCTGGCCCGCGACACGCTGTGGTCGCCGCGCACCGGGCGCGACCTGCAGGCGCTCATCAGCCAGCACCGGCCCGGTGTCGTGCACGTGCACAACAGCTTTCCGCTGGTCTCGCCCTCGGTCTACTGGGCCGCGGCACGCGCCGGGCTGCCGGTGGTGCAGACGCTGCACAACTTCCGCCTGCTCTGCCCGCAGGCCCTGCTGCTGCGCGAAGGCCGCATCTGCGAAGACTGCGTCGGCCGCGTGCCCTGGCGCGCGGTGCAGCACGGCTGCTACCGCGGATCGGCCGTGCAGAGCGCCGCCGTGGCCGGCATGCTGCAGCTGCACCGCGGCCTGGGCACCTGGCAGCGGCAGGTCACGCTCTACATCGCGCTCAACGCGTTTTGCCGCGACAAGTTCATCGAAGGCGGCCTTCCGGCGGAGCGCATCCGCATCAAGCCGAACTTCATCGACCTGCCGGCGCCCGCGCCGCAGTCGCGCGAGGGCTTCCTGTTCGTCGGCCGCTTTTCGCTGGAGAAGGGCCTGGAGGTCTTGGCGCAGGCGCTGGCGCTGGCACCACCCGGCACGGCCTTGCATGCGGCCGGCAGCGGCCCCGACGCCGGCCTGCTCGAAGGCGCGCCCGGTGTGCAGCTGCTGGGGCCGCTGCCACCAGCCTCGGTTTACGCGCAGATGGCGCGGCGGCGCGCGCTGGTGCTGCCCAGCATCTGGTACGAGAACTTCCCGCGCACGCTGGTGGAGGCCTTTGCCAACGGCCTGCCGGTCATCGCCAGCCGCCTGGGCGCCATGGCCACGTTGGTGGAAGACGGCGTCACGGGCCTGCTCTTCCGCCCCGGCGATGCCGCCGACCTGGCCGCCAAGCTCGCCTGGGCCGAGGCCCACCCCGCCGAGATGCAGCGCATGGGCGACCAGGCCCGCCGCCACTACGAAGCCGAGCTCACGGGCCCGGCCAACCTGCAGCAGCTGCGGGCGATCTACGCAGAGGCGATGACCCCGTCGGGCAAGCTGTAACAGCAAGGGGGCCGCGCTTACAACTCGCCCTTCAGGCGCCGGGCGCAGCAGCCGAAGATCCGGGGAATGCTTCGAGCACGGGGAGACGCCAAAGCCGGCGCCCACCCGCTGCGCCCCCCCTGAGCCTGGCCCGAGGCTGCCGCCCCGGGCCTCGAACTTCCCCCACGATGATGCTCCCGACCGCCCAGCGCCGCCGTTCCCTGACCCTGTGCTGTACCGCCGTCTGGGCGCTTGCCGCCTGCGGCGGTGGTGGCGGCGGTGCCGACACCAGCCAGGAGCGCAACGGCATCGCCGGCACACCCGCGCCGCTGGCGCCTCTGCCTGCCCCTGCCCCTGCGCCGGCACCGGTAGCGCCAGACCCCGTCGACCCGCCTTACTTGCGCCGCGTCACCGTCGACCCCAGCCACACCAACGCGAGCGACACGGGCGCCGGCACTGCCGCCCAGCCCTACCGCAGCATAGGCGCAGCCCTGGCCCGCCTGCAGCCAGGTGACGACATCGTCATCGCCGCCGGCACCTACCGCGAGGCCCTGGTGGTGCCCACGCTCACCGGCGCCACGGCGCCCACACGCCTGCGTGCGGCCACGGCGCGCACGGTCACCGTCAAGGGCTCGATCGAGGTCAGCGGCTGGGCCCTGGTGAGCCCGGGCGTCTACGCCGTGCCCTGGACGCGAGAAGAGCCTCAGCAGGTCTACCTCGCCGGGCAGGCGTTGCAGCAGATTGGCGGCACGGTGTTCGGCGGCTACCCGACCACGCCACCGCCCGACCTGGCGGGCGTGCATGCCAGCGAGGGGGGCATCTGGCCCGGCCGTACAGCCGGCGGCGTGGCGCAATTGGTGCCCGGCAGCTTCACCCACGACGCTGCCAACGCACGCCTGCTGGTGAGAAGCGCCCAGCCGCTGGACGCGGGCCAGCTGCTCGAGGTCAGCGTGCAGCGCCATGTGCTGCAGGCCGAAGCCGCGGTGCGCCTCACGGTCGAGGGGCTGGACTTCATGCATGCCAACACCAGCACGGCCTACCGCCAGGGGGCCGTGAAAGTGGCGGGCGACGGCAACACGCTGCGCAATCTCGCTGTGCGCGACATGGACGCGGCTTGCGTGCAGCTGCTGGGCAACGACAACGCGCTGCTCGACAGCGAGTTGCTGCGCTGCGGCCAGCTCGGCCTGCTCGGCCGCGGGCTGCGCATGACGGTGGCGGGCAACCGCATCAGCCAGGCCAACGCACGCGGCTTCAACAAATGGTGGGAAGCCGGCGGCATGAAATTCATCGGCCCTGGCGGTCTACATGACGCCGTGATCCGGCAGAACACCGTCACCTTCAGCGACGGCGACGGCATCTGGATCGACTGGAAAAACAGCGGCAACCTCATCGAGGCCAACACCGCGGCCTACAACACCGGCTTCGGCATCCACTACGAAGCCAGCCGCACGGGCACCATCCGCGGCAACACCGTCTACGGCAACGGTCTGCGTGGCATCTACCTGATGGAGTCTTCGGGCAGCACGGTGCAGGGCAACGCGGTCTTCGGCAACACGATGGAAGGTATTGCGGTGGTGGACGGCACACGCTCGCCCACCGACCCCGAACTGTCGCCCCTGAACAATCGCGTGTTGGGCAATGCCGTGGCCTGGAACGACGACCAGCGCAACTGGGTGCAGCTGGTGCTGCCGGGCCTGCGTTACGGCTCGGTGTCCGACGGCAACGTGTTCAAGAGCGAGCAACTCGGCCCGCGCATGGCCATGGGTTTCCCGAGCGCCACCGCGCCGGCCTACGAGAGCTTGCAGGACTGGCGCAACGCCACGCAGCAAGACCTGGCTTCGGCGGCCGAACGCGTGGCCATGCCCGAAACGCTGCGCAGCGCGCTGCAGGCGCGCCGGCTGCTGGAGCACAGCGAACTGCCGGCCTTCCTGCGCACGCCCGGCCAGCCCTGAGGCTGACACACGCACCACTCCACGCGCGCTGGCAAGACGCTGCGCGCCGCCGCTTTCGGTGGCTGGGCTGCCACAGCCAGCGCAGACGCCTGGCCCTCAGGTGACACGCCCGCGCAAGGCGAGGAAATCAGCCCGCAGGCCCCCCGGGCCCCACATCGCGGCGGCGAAGGCCGCCAGAAACAACGGTGCACCCAGCCACAGCGGCTGGCCCGCCCCGTGCAGCCCCGCGCCGATCGGCAGGCCCAGCAACAACGCCAGCCCCAGCGGCCGTGTCATGACCTGCAGCGCCAGCGTGCGGCCCGATCCACCGCCAGCAGCCGGCAGGGCGAGCAGGTACATCAACAGCATCTGCAACAACACGTAGGCCGCATACGAGGCCACCATGGCCTGCAATCCCCATCGCGGCGCCAGCCCGTAGGCCAGTGCCAGCGACACCACCGCGTTGGTGCAGGCGCCCAGCGCCAGCAGGCGCATCTGCCCGCGCGACATCGCGAAAGACATGACGATCGAGTAGTGCAGCGCCAGCAGGCTCAGCAGCCACAGCGCCAGCGGCAGGGCCAGCGCGCGGTAAGCGGCGCCCACGTACAGCTCCAGCAGCAGCGCACTGCCGAAGGCCATGGGCACCAGCACGGCCACGTGCCCGGCCAGCAGCACACGGCTGCCCTGCTGCAGCACCAGGCGCAGCCGCGTGTGGTCGGCCGCAGCGTCCAACCTTGCCACGGCCGGATAGGCCACGTTCATGGCGCCCGTGAGGATCAGCGTTGCAAAGCCGGCCACCTGCTGCATGACACGGAAGTCGGTCACCGTCTCCAGCCCCTCGGCGCGGGCCAGCAGGATGGGGCGGAAGTGGTTGGCCGCCAGGTCGGCCAGCGTCATCAGCAGCAGCCACAGCGTGCCGGCCAGCAGCGGCCGGAACAAGGGCCAGTCGGCTGACAGCCCGAAGCCCAGCCCCGGCACCAGCTGGCAGGCGCGGCGCGCACGCAGCCACAGCGGCAGCATGGGCGGCAGCAGCACCAGCGCAAAGTAGGTGACGAGGTCCAGCCGCCACCACAGCGTGGCGCCCAGCACCAGCAGCGTGCCCACGGTGGCCAGCAGGTTGTAGGTCTCGTCCAGCCCCACCTGCTGCGCGGCGTGCAACACCTGCCGGTAGGCCATGCCAGCCCAGGTGAACAGGCTGGAGACACCCAGGCTCAGCATCATCCAGAAAAAGGCCTGTGCCTGCGCCGGCGCCAGCTTGAACCAATGCTCGGCAAACACACCCACCACGAGCACCGCCGCCAGGTTCAGCAAGCCGATGCCGACATAGACCGAAGTGGCCACACGCGCCAGGCGCTGCACCGCACCGTTGTCGCCAGCGACGAGGTGGTCGCTGAAACGGCGCACGACGTTGGCGCTGATGCTGAAATCGGCCAGCGTGAGAAAGACGTGCAGCGAATAGGCCAGTGCCATCAGCCCGAAGTCTTCACGGCCGAAGTAACCCAGCACGATCGGCACCGTGAGGAAACGCACCCCGCCTTCGATGAGACGGCTGGCGGTGACGAGGATGAAGTTGCGGGCGACGGTGCGCATCAGCGCGGCTGGGCGGGCGGAGCCGGCAGCGCGGCCGGTGCAGTGGGGGCCGGCAGGCTCAGCGTGGGCAGCGCGGCCTGCAGCAGCTCACGCAGGGCCTGCGGGCGCAACAACTGCTGCTCGCGCAGCGCAGCCGCCAACGCTGCAGGCAGGGGCGCCACGAGCTCGCGCGATTGCAGATCGAAGCCGCTGCGCTGACGCCAGGGCGCCAGGCCACGGGCCGGGCGGTTGGTCAGGCTGGTCCAGCCCTGCACCAGGCCCGGCGCACGCTGGGCGATGAACACATTGCCCTCGCTGTGGTTGTTCATCTCGGGCAGCGCCAGCATCAGCTCGATGTCCTTGTTCCAGCCCACCACGTTACCGATGACGCGGTTGTTGCGCGGCTTCATCTGCGGGCGCTGCGCCGAACGTTCACCATCGGCCACCACGATGCCTTCCAGCCCGTTGGCCAGCACCACATTGCCCTCGACACGCGTGTCCGAACTCTCGAAGACATAGATGCCGCGCTGGCCGTTGCCGTACGAGGCGTTGCCATCGATCCAGCCGGTGGTGGATGCTTCGTAGTGGATGCCGAAACCGGTGTTGAAGGCTGCGGTGTTGCCGCTGATGCGGATGCGTGAATTGTCCCAATCGATCCAGAGACCATCTCCGCGGTTGAAGGCCACCACGTTGTCGGCAAAAGTCGAGTCGTGCAGGCCCTGGTCGCCAATGATCTTGATACCACCGGCCTCCCACCACTTGTTGAACCCCCGCAGGTTGTTGTTGAGCACGGCGTTGCGGGCGATGGTGAGCTGCCTGCCGCGGGCGTTCAAGCCCAGTTGGCCGTTGTCCTCGATCACCGAGTCGAGCAGCTGGCTGCCCGTACCGAAGAGCTGCAGGCCCACCGAATCCATGCGGCGGATCACCACACCTGTGAGCACGTTCTCGTTGCCGAAGACCTTGACCGCGCCTTGGCGTGCGAGGCTGGAGGTGTTGGCGTGTTCAAAGACCAGTCCTTCGATGCGCAGCCGGTTCACCGCTTCGGCCAGGAACACATACGGGCGCACACTCACTTCCACGGTGCCGGCCGGCGTGGGCCCCGGCGCTGCGCCCTCGGGCAGGCGCAGGTGAAGGCTCTGCGTGTCGACGTCGAAGAAGAAGTCGCCAGCGCGCATGGCAGACAGACCGCCCGGCACACGGCCCAGCCAGATGCCGCCTTCGCTGCGGTGCGCCGGCTCCAACTCGTGGCCGGCACGGAGCGGGTAACCGCCGAAGACCGTGCCTGCCACTTGGCGCAAGGGCCGACCGCCGATGTAGACCTGCGCAGGTTCGGGACGCCCGGCCCAGGCGACAGAGAAACGCCCGCCGCCCAGAGCCCGCCAGCCTTCAACGACCTCGGAGCCCCGCAGCACCGCGCGCCCGGCCTCGCGCGCACGCACGGTCGTCATCGGCCCCCCAGCAGGCAGGCGCGGCACCACCACCAGTTCGCGGTAGATCCCGGGGCCGACCACGACCTCGTCGCCAGGACGCAGGCGGCGCATCGCTTCGCCCAGGGTCTTCAGCGGTGCCTCGACATTGCCCGCCTGGCGGTCGCTGGCCTGAGGCGATGCCCCCTCCACCACCCAAGTGGCCGCGAATGCTGGCAACGCGGCCGCCAGCAGCAAGCCAAGCCAGGCGAGCCGCCGCCTGCTCATGCCGCGATGCCTTGCTCGGCAGCCAAGGCCTGCAGCACCGGCGCGTAGGCCTGCCGCACCCGCAGCGGCCAGCTGTGACGCTGCGCCTGCGCGAGCGCACCCTGGCGCAGGCGCAGCCGCAGCGCGGGGTCGGCGGCCAGGCCTTGCAGGGCGTCGGCCAGACGCACGGGCACAGCCGCGGCAGCGCCATCGGCGGCAGGCACGACGCGACCACAGCTCTCGTCCACGAAGTGCGGTGGCCCGCCCAGGTCGAGACACACCACCGGGCAGCCCCGCGACAGGCTCTCCAGCACCACCGTGCCCCCTGAATCGTGCAAGCTCGGGAAGAGAAAAAGATCGTGCTCGCCATACAGGCGCAGCACCGCTTCGCGCGGCAGGTCTTGCATCCACTGCACGGCATCACCCAATTGCAGGCGGGCGGCCAGATCGCGCAGCGCCGCCTCGGCCTCGCCACGGCCCACGAGGGTCAACTGCACCGGCACGCCACGGCTGCGCAGCAGTTGCACGGCGCGCAAGGCGAAGTGCGCCCCCTTCCAGGCCAGCAGCCGGCCCACGAACAGGCAACGCAGCGGCCCGTCCGGGCGGGCCGCCACCGGCAACACCGTGCCGGCAGGGGCAGGCGGTGGCGCGCCGATGTCGTGCACGATGCAGGCACGGCTGCGCGCCGCCGGCGGCAAGGCCTGCAGGGTCTGCGGGGTGCGGCAAAAGACCCAGCGGGCACCGGCGAGACCCCGCGCGACAAAGGGGTCGTAACGGCCGCTGGCGATGATCAGATCGCGCAACACTTCCTTGAGCCTCAGCTTCCATGGCATGTCGCGGTAGAGGGCATGCGGCGCGCGCTCGCCGCCGCCGAGCGGCCCCACCACCAGCGGCACAGGCAAGCCGTGCAGCGGCACGGGCCAGCGGAAATTGCCCCAGGTGACGTGGTGCACCAGCGCCTGGCCCTGGGCTGCCAGCAGTTGAAGCACACGTTGTCGCGCTGCCCGCTGCCAGCGCAGGTAGTAAGCCTGCGAGTTGAGCAGCTGTTCGTGAAACTCGCCGCGCGCGGGCCGACAGCTCAAGTAGACGAAACACAGCCGATCGGTTTGCGGGGTAGCTGCCGGCAGGGCTTGCATGTGCGCCTCGATGTGGCTGCGGAAGTGCTCGTGTGTCAGCACCGTCACCTCGTGACCATGCGCCAGTTCCCAAGCCCAATTCCAGCCCACCGAGGGTTCGGACCCCCACAGCGGCGAGCATGCGAAAGCCGACACCAGGATCTTCACAGCGCCCGGCTCGTCCGCGTCATGCTCGGGTCTCCAGCCCTGACAGCCAGGGCAGACTTTCGCGTGGCACACCGGCGGTGTAGCCACCGCTCAGGGCCTTCATCGCCACGCGCAGCCCGCGAGCAGCCGTGCGCAGTGGCAGGCGCGGCAATGCCGCCAGACGCGGCGCTTCACGGCGGCGCAGCGCCTCGTCTTCCTTGCGACCGGCAGGTTTGAGCGCGCGTGTTTTCTGCTCGGGGTAGTAGCGCATGCAGCTCAGGTACTGCGCCAGGTGCCCGGGCCGCGACACCCGCGCAAAGCGCAGCCACAGATCGGCGTCCATCGCCAGGTTCCATTCGCGCTGCAAGCCACCCACACGCTCGTAAAGACTGCGGCGCCAGAACACCGAAGGCTGGGCCAGGTAGTTGTGGTCGAAGAGGAAGACGGTGCGGCTCCAGGGCATTTCCTTCTTGGCGCGCAGGGCACGGCCTTCCGCATCGATCCACAGCGCGTCGCCGTACACCCAGTCGACCTCGGGGTGAGCCGCAAAAAAGCGGCCCACGGTGTCGAGCGCGCCCGGCAGCAGCAGATCGTCGGAACACAGCCAGCCTTGGATCTCGCCAGTGCTGCGAGCAAATCCCTTGATCAGCGCATCGGTTTGGCCACCATCGGGCTCGCTGACCCACCAGGCCAACTGCTCGGCCCGGGCGCGGATGGCATCGACAGAACCGTCGCGCGAACCGCCGTCGACCACGATGTACTCCAGCGTCGCGTAGCCCTGCTCGAGTACCGAACGCATCGTTGCTGGGAGAAAGCGTCCCTGCTGGAACGAGCACGTCACCAGGCTGATGCTCGGCAAGCCGCTCATGGCACCACCTTGCGGCGGCGCACCACGCCCGACAGGCGCGGGCCCAGGCCACGCCAAGCGGCGCGCAGCGGGTTCAGCAGCGGCGCCAGCAACCGGCCCAGGCCCAAGCCGAGCAGCGCCCAGGCCGAGAGCTGCAGGCGGCTCGGCACCTGGTGGACCCAGGCCACCGGCGGCGCCAGCGGATCGGTCAGCTGGCGGTGCAAGGCCCACAGCACGCCGGCTGAACCCCACACCCAGTACGCATGTGCCGGGTTGATCAGCGGCGGGTTGACGGCGTAGGTGATCAAGGCCCCCAGCTGCACCAGGACCAGCAGGAACATCCAGCGCCAGCCCCTGTTCGACTCTCCGAAAGGAGCGCTCGCCAGCTGCACGATGGTGGCGGCCCCGATGCGCACCAGCTGCCAAACCGTGAGCAACCACAGCACGATGGCGAGGAGACCGCCATGGGCCAGCATGTCGAGGATGTCGCTGTGCGTGGGCAAGGTCTGGACGCGCGTGGCCACGCGGAACAGCTCGAAATAGGTCACCGAGGATTCGATGAAGCCGGTGCCCCACAGTGGCGACTCCAGGAAGCGCCGCCAGGCGATGCCGTACATCTCGGTGCGGTACTCGACGTTGCCAGAGGGCAGGCCAGTCCGGTTCGTCCACCACAGCCAGAAGAGCGCGGCCGCCCCCACCATGAGCACGGGCAGCAGGAAGTACACCGCGGCCACGACCCCCATGCGGTTGCGCCGGCGCAGCAGGCGCTGCGACCAGACCACACCGCAAACAGCCAGCACGGCCAGCACGATGAGGAAGGTGGTGTTCTTGAACGAAAAGAGGCAGGCCGCGATGAGCGAGACACCCAAACCGAAACGCCACAGCCTCACGGGCCGAGCGGCCAGAAAGTAGGCTCCCAAGGGGACCGCCACGAAGATCTCTTCGTGGAAAACGTGCAGGTCAGACAGCAACACCACCAGCATGCCGAGCACAGTCGCAACGTAGACCGCCGCCAGGCCCTGCAGGAAGGCCTGTGGCTGGCGGCTCGAACGCACGGCCACGGCCATCAGCGGCAGGCAGAACATGCCGAGCCCCAGGCCCAGGAAACTCTCGCGGATGCCCTCGGCGAAACGCGCGAAGAGACTGCCCAAAGTCACCCAGCTGGCCAGCACCACGATCGGCCACCAGGTGCGCAGCACCTCGCCAGCGGCGCGGCGCAGGCGCGCCGGGTCGGTGAGCGCACGGCCCACGATGTGGAACACAAGACTGCCGAAAACCAGGGCCAGCAAGGGCCATTTGGCGATGGTGGCTTTGGTCAGCGCACCACCGAAGAACGGGTCGACCAGCAGAAAGCCGGCGAATGCGGTGGCCAGCACGATGAGGGTTTCGGTCATGCGGGGCTCCCCGGAACATGCAGCAATTGGCGGTAGAGCTCGGCATGACGCTGCGCCTGGCGTCCGAGTTCGAGATGGTCTTCGGCGAACTGTCGAGCCTGCGCGCACAGGCCGTGCCACCGCCGGTCTTCTTCAGAAAGGCACCAGATGATGCCCGCAGCCAGATCGCCCGTGTCGAAGGGCCGCGCCAGCCAGCCGTGCCGTTGGTGGGTGATCAGGTCGGGCATGCCACCGATGTCGAAGGCCACGCAGGGCACGCCACAGGCCAGCGCTTCGGCGACGGTGTTGGGCAGGTTCTCCTGGCGGCTGGGCGCCACGAAAACATCGCAAGCCGCGTAGAGCAGCGCCAGCGCCACATCGTCGTGCAGGTGACCGAAGTGGAAGGTGGGCAACCCGTGCAAGCACTCCTGGCGCGGTGGGTTCGAACCGAACACCACCAGCGCGAATTTGTCGGCGCCGCCCGGCTGTGCCGCCAGCATGCCCAGCGACTGCTGCAGCAGGTCGTAGCCCTTGCGCTGGTCGCTGCCTGGGTTGAGGGCTCCGAAGAGCACCAGCCTGCGTTCGGAGGGCAGGCCAAGCGCGTGGCGAGCAAAACGGCGGTCCAAGGGCTTGTAACGCTGCAAGTCCACGCCGTTGGCCAACACCTCGATGCGGCGTTGCGCGAACAGCGCACTGCGGCGTGCTTCGGCAGCCATCCAGCGGCTGGGTGCGACCAGCGTCAGCGCCAGATCGGCCCAGAGGCTGCGTTTGGCCCGCAGGCGACTTGCCGAAAGATCCTGCGGCCCGCGGCGCTTGAGCTGCGGGCAATCGCCGCAGCCCTGGGCGTGGCGCCCGCAACTCTCGTCGTACTGGCAACCGCCGGTGAACGCCCACATGTCATGCAGCGTCCAGACCACCGGCGTGCGCAGCGCGCCGATATCGCGCACGCTCAGGAACCCTGCGTTGGTCCAGTGCAGGTGCACCAGATCGGCAGGGCCCGCGTCGGCCAGGGACGGCCAGCGGCGCGGCAGCCAGCTGGCAGAGAACTTGTCGGGCGAGCCCCCTGCGCGGCGCACAGGCAGGCTGTCCAACCCGCTGCGGAGCCGGCTGAAGCTGCGCTGCGCCGCGCCTTGGGGGCCCACCGTGGCCGGGTGCGGCTGGCTCTGCGTCTGCACGAACAGCCGCGCGTCGTGGCCGAGGCTGCGCAAGCCGTCGCGCAGGCGCGAGGCAGCGACGGCCGCCCCTCCGGTACGGTCGTGCGCACTGGCCAGCGTCAGACGCAGCGGCGGGTCGGCCGAAACCAGGGCTGTCATGCCGCCTGCCTGGCGCGAGGCAGGGCACCCAGGGCCGCGCGCTCGCGCAACAGGCCTCGCAGTTCCACCTTCAGCTGCTCGACCTTGCGGGCCCAGGAAAAGCGCTCAGACACCAGCGCCAAGGCCTGCAGCGCAAGTTGCTCGCCAAGCGCAGGTGCCTGCAACAGTCCGACCACCGCCGCAGCGAAGTCGTCGGGCTCGTCGGCCACGCGCAGATGCACGCCGTCGACACCGCCCAGGCCCTCGCTGCCCACGCGGGTGGCGACCACCGGACAACCCTGGGCCATGGCCTCCAGCGCCTTGATCTTGATGCCGCCACCGAACCGGTAAGGCACCAGCGACAAGGCCGCACGGGCAAGCAGTGGCTGCACGTCGTCGACAAAACCCAGCACCTCCAAACCGATGGCCGGGTCGTCCGCCAGACCGGCGGGCAAGTGCCTGCCGGCGAGTTGCAACCGGGCCTGCGGGCACTGGGCGCGCACGCGCGGCCAGACCTCCGCGAGCAACCAGCGCAGGCCATCGGCGTTGGGGGCATGGGCGAAATTGCCCATGAGCAACACAGGGCCCCCTGGGCGTGGCGCTGCCGCCAGAGCGGGGACCGTGTCCCAAGCCACGGGGCTCAGGAAGGCAGGCACCTGGGGCAGGAAAGCGCGCAGCACACCCAGGTCTGTTTCGCTCAGGGCCATGAGGCGCTGTGCCCGTGCGTAGTCGCGCAGTTCACGTCGGCTCCAAGCCCACCAGCTGTGCAGCCGCTGCCACCGACGCCACGGGCTCTGGCCCGAGGTCTGGCTGCTGCGCCACTCGCGGTAGCGGGAGACGATGCATGCGTCCTGTACATCCACGACCACTGGCAGGCCTGGGAAACCATCGGCGTACTGCGCCATGTGGGGGAACTGCAGCAGCACACAGTCGACCTCTGCAACTGCCGCCACTTCTGACAGCCGACGACGCATGGTCTCGCTGCGCAGGTCCCGCACTTCACGCGGCGTGCCGCTGGCCAGCTGCAACAACATCGATGCAGGCCCGCCCAGCCACGGCCGGGGTCGCGGCACCACGTGCACCTGGCGGGCAACTGCGCGCAATGCCGTCAAGGCCTCGGCATCGTCCTCACCCGGCCCGCCGCCAAAGGCGACGAAATGCACTTCGGCTTCCGCTGCGAGGCGACGGAGCAGTTCGAAGCACAACACCCCCCCCCCGTTGCCGCAACGGGGGTGATAAAGCATGGGCGCTGCCACCAGCAGGCGCAGTGGGTCTGTGGTGTCGGTGGCGGGCATGGCGATCAAGCGACGGCGGCGAGGAGGCTGCGGAACCGCGGACAGCGGGCCGCAGACGGTCAGGCCGTGCGCGAGCCGAAGTAGCGGCTCTGCAGCTCCGGCGGCATCGCGGCAAGCAGATCGTTGAGGAAACCTTCCTGCAGGCTGAAGGCCGCAGACGGCTCGGCTGTGAGACTCGAGACCCGCACCAGCATGCCGTCGGGAATCTGACCCAGCAGGCCCAAGCGGATCTGCTCGACCTTGCGCGAAAAACCCGGCAGCACGGCGCGGTCGTTCAGCGTCACCCAGTAGGTGATGGGCTCGCGGCGCGCTTGCAGCTGGCCCACCAGGCGGCGCACGGTGAGGTTGCGCCCGTCCAGGCCCAGCACCGCGGTGCCCATCGAGGCCACCGAGAAGCCTTGCGCCGTGTAGCAGAACTCCGGGCGGTGCGCGGCGGTGGCATCGGTGCCCTGGTCTTCGCCATAGGCGATGGACAGCATCACACGCTGGCCATTGCTGCGGTTGATGTAGGTGCGCGCCAGCACCTGGCCATAGATCTGGTCGAGCGCGGCTTGCAGCGAAGGATCGGGCAGCACGGGCACCAGGCTCTTGTCGATGGTCCAGGGGCCGAAGCCGGCCGGCACCTGCTGTTCGAGCTGGATGGGCGCGAAATCCTTGGACGCGCGGCGGCGCGGCTTCAGCGCCACCGCGGTGGCCGAGGCAGCCACCGCCGCGCCGGCAAACAACACGGCACGTCGCTTCATGCAGCACCCCCTGGGGCAGGCGCCGCCGGGGCGGCAGGCGCTTCCTTGAACCAGCGGCCGAGCACCTTGTCGGTGGCCAGCATCAGCGTCAGCGCCACCGCGAACAGCACCATGCCTGCGAAGCCGTGCACGAAGCCCTGCCCGGCCTCATCGCCCAGGTAGTAGGTCACGAGCACGAGAATGATCACGCGGATGACGTTGGCGATGAAGGCGATGGGGATCACCAGGATGGCCAGCGCGGTGTTGCGCGCCACCGACTTGTAGCCCATCAGGTTCATGTAGAGCAGGCCCAGCGCCTCGAGCGTGAACATCGAGTTCAGGCCGGCGCAGGCATCGGCCACCAGCAGCTGGTACTGGCCGACGTAGAGGATGACGCCGGTGCGCGCCACCGGGTAGTCACCCAGGTGCAGCAGCCACTCGGCGGCGTAGCTCACGACGATCTTCAGCGGCGTGGTCATGGCCTGCACGATCAGGCCCGGCAACGGCACCATGAAGAGCAGGAAGAACAGGAAAAACAGGCCCCAGCGCAGCCCGGCCCAGCCGCGCGTGAGCAGCAGCGCCGAGGCCAGGAGCGGGATGTGCGCCCCGATTTCGATGGTGTCCACGCCCTGAGAGCGACCCACCACGTACAGCAGCAGGCCCACCAGCAAAGTCACGCCGCCGGCGAACCAGGCCGGCGCATCGGGCAGGTCGATCAGGGCCTGACGCCGCTGCCAGGCCAGCCACAACGTCACACCCAGGATGATCGGCCCGTGGCCCTGCTCGTCGGTGACCCACACGCGGTCGGCCAGCATCAAGTAGCTGGGCACCAGCAGCAGCAGCAGCGCCGCACCGATCAACAGCACCGGCCAGCTGGACGCTGGTGGCAAGGCGAAAGACTGACCGCGGTTCAACAGCATGGGCACAGCCGTATCTTCAGTGCTCGTTGATCACCACACCGGCCACCTTGGCCGGGCTGCCCGCGAGGCTGCCCACCAGCTCTTGCAGGCTGGCGAGACGGCTCGCATGGCGGCGGCCGACCACAACGGCGGCGCCGCAGCGCGCCGCCACCACGCTCGCATCGGAGCCGAGGGCCGCAGCCGGGGTGTCGACGATGACGTAATCGAACTTGGCCGCCAGCTCGCGCATCAGCAGGCCGAAGGCCGGGCGCTCCAGCAGCTCGAGCGGGTTGGGCGGCGTCGTGCCCACCGGCAGCACAAAGAGGCTGGGCACCGCAGCCACCTGCTGGATCACCTGCTTGTCGGCACGGCCCGACAGGATGCTGGACAAGCCCGCCCGGTTGGGCAGGCTGAAGACCTCGTGCAGCCGCGGTGAACGCATGTCCGCGTCCACCACCAGCGTGCGCCCGCCCAGCTGCGCCAGCGACACCGCCAGGTTGGCGGCGCAGTAGGTCTTGCCATCGCCGCTGTCGGGGCTGATGACGGCCAGGGCCTGGCCGCGGTGCTGGTCGGTGTCGCCCAGCACCCGCATCATCAGCTGCGTGCGCAAGGCACGGAAGTACTCGGCGCGCGGAGAAAACGGCTCGTTCAGCGTCACCAGCTCGGAGCTGACGGTGCGCTTTTCTTCAGAGGCGTAGGGATAGTGGAACTGCTGCGCCAGCGCAAACAGCACGTCGTCCTTGCTGGCCAGGCCCAGGGCCACGGCCGCTTCGCCGAAACGCACGCCATCCTTGCGCTGCAGCTGCAGCACCTTTTCCACCTGCTCGGCACTGAGCTGCCGCAGCTCGGCAAGGATGTCGCCGATGGAGCGTTCGTTGGCCGGGTCGGCGGCGAGTTCGGGTGCGGGGCCGTCGCCGGGCAGCGGCCCGTCCAGCACGGCGTCGACAGGAGCGTTATCGCGGAACTTGGCCATCACGCAGACTTTCCGGGAGAGGGCAGCGGCGCCAGCAGGCGCTCTTGCGTCAATGTGGCCTGCAGGCGGCGCAGGCCGAGCTTGGCGCCAGGTTCGGGCATCACGCCGATCACAGGCAGGTCGAGCGCGGTGGCGACGTCGTCGACGGTGCGCAGGCGGCGGTCGAGCAGCTCGAGCACCAGGGCCACACCCACGGCGAGCAGCAGCCCGGCAAAGGTGGCGATGGCGGTGTTGAGCACCACGCGGGGCGAAGCCGGGTACAGCGGCACATCGGCTTGCGACAGCGGGTTGATGTTGCTCTGCGTGGCCTGCCCTTCCAGGCTGGTCTGGGTCAGGCGCTGCAGGATGGCGTCGTATGTGCGCTGGGCGTTGTCGACTTCGCGCATCAACACCATGCCTTCATCACGCACCTGCTTGAGCTGCAGCACCTTGGCACGCTGGGCATCCAGCGAGCGGCGGATCTCGCCTTCGCGTTGGCGGTTGATGGTGTTGCCCACCCCCACGCTGCTGGTGACCTTGCGGGTCTCGGCTTCCAGCCGCTGGCGCAGTTCGGCGATGTTCGCGCGCGATTCCTGCACGGCCGGGTGGTTGTCACCCAGGCGCGTGTTCAGTTCCTTCAGGCGGGCCTCGCTGCGCGACAGCTCGGCCTTCAGGCCGCCGACCAGCGCGTTGTTCAGCACTTCGGCCATGCGGTCACCCTGGCCCGACTGGGCCTGGGCCTGGCGGCTGCCCGATTCGGCAGAGATGGCCTGCACGGCGGTGAACTGGCTCGACAGCTCGTTCAGACGCGCGTTCTCGACATCCAGACGCTCGTCGCTGGCGACGATGCCCTTCTCGCGCTGAAAGGAGCTCAGCCGCGACTGCGCAGCTTCGAGCGCCTCACGCGCATCTTTGGCACGGCCCTCGAAGAAGCTGGAGTAGCGGCGTGCCGGGTCGACACGCAGGTCGATGGCGGTGTCGGTGTAGGCCGACACGAAGGCGTTGGCCAGCGCGGCTGCGAAGCGCGGGTCGGGCGCCAGGTAGCTGATCTCGATGACGCTGCTTTCGCGCGAGGGCAGCACTTCCATCTGGCGCTGGAAAACCGTTCCCAGCCAGCTCTCGATGCTGCCCTGGCCGCCGGTCTCGTCCTGCCATTGCTGGCGGATCTGCGGGTTCTCGTTGAGCTTGAGGTTGCGCACCACACGCTGGGCGACGCGGTCGCTCTTGATGATGTCGACCTGCGTGGCCATGAATGCGGGCGACTGCATGCCGCCCAGCATCACCGCCGACAGCGGATCGGGCTTGAAGTCGGCCACGACACTGGCCGTGGCTTTGTACTGTTTGGGCATCAGCAGGTTCACCGCCAGGGTGCCGAGCACCGTGACAGCCAGCACCGCCACGGCAACCACCCAGCGCGCGCGCAGGATGGCAAGGAACTGACCGAAGGTCATGCAAGCACTCCGTGGGGGATCAGAACAGGCTCTCGCGGACGAAGACGACATCGCCCTCGCGCAGCTTGTCGGTCATGGCGGGCGTGAGCACCGTCACGCTGCCGTCGGCAGACTTGCGGTGCACGCGCACGCCTTTTTCAGTGCCGCGCAGCGTGAGGCCACCACCAGTGGCCAGCGCCTGCAGCAGCGTCATCTCGCGCTCCAGGCGCATCGGGCCGGGGCGCTGGACCTCGCCATAGATGTAGAGGATGGGCTGACGGTCGACCCAGACGGTGTCGCCATTGAGCAGCACGAGATCTTTCTCGCTGCCGGCCGTGGCGAAGAGCGTCGGCAGGTCGATTTCGGCGCGGAAGGCCTGCCCCCCGCGCTGGCCGCTCACGACAACGATGTCGGAGCCCGCGGGCGCCACACCGCCCGCGCTGGCCAGCACTTCCGTCAGGCGCATGTCGGCCGTTTCCAGTGGGTAGCGGCCCGGCCGGTTCACCTGGCCCAGCACGCTGACCTGGTGCGCACGCACCTGCAGCAGCGACACCGTCACCTGCGGCTGGCGCACGAAGTTGCCGTTGCGCAGACCGTCGGCGATGAGCCGCTCCAGATCGTTGATCGTGAGACCGGCCACACGCAAGCTGCCCAGCAAGGGGTAGCTCACCAGGCCCGCATCGGTGACGCGCGTTTCCAGGGCGAGGTCGGGGTTCTGGTAGACCACCACACGCAACACATCCCCGGGGCCGACGCGGTACTCGGCCGCAGGCGCGGCGGCCGGGCTTGCGGTGGTCTGCGCCAGGGCTGCGGGCACCACCCCCAGCAAGAGCCCAGCCGCCAGGGCCGCAGCGGCCAGCAACTTCATCAGCACGTGTTTCATCACTTCAGGCCCATGCCCTTGGTGATGTCGGTGGCCGACAGACCCGCGCTGGCCGCAGAAGCCGCCGGCACCGCACCTGCTGGGGCCGAGGCCGCCGCTTCAGCGAACTTGCCCACGTATTCGATCTTCGCCGCAGCCCGCAGCGCCTTCAGCTCGTCTTCCACCAGCTTGCGCTTGCGGTCGTTGAGCAGGTAGGCCTCGATGGCCGGCCGGGCCTGGTCTTCACTCACCGGCTGGTTGCGCGAACCGGCGAGCACGATCACTTGCACGCCGTTGGCGCTGGGCGCGAGGATGGCCTGCCCGTCCTTCATGCGCGCGAAGGCGTCCAGGCTGTTCAGCGGCAGCTGCTCGGCCGCACGCACGGCCTGGTTGCCGTTGAAGCGGAATTCCTTGGCCTTCAGGAACTCGACGAACTCGTTGACGTTCTTGGACGCCGCGAGCTGCTCGCGCAGTTCGTTGACCTGGTCCGGACGCGCCTCGATGGCGATTTCCTGGATGCTGTAGATGCGGCGTTCGCGGAAGAGCGCCGGCTTCTCGTCGTAGTACTTCTTGATCTCTTCGGGCGTGGGCTTGGGTGCGGCCTCGCCGACCTTCTCGAGGTAGGCACGCGAGAGGATCTCGCGGCGCGCCGCCTCGAGCTGCTGCACCACACGCGGGTCGCGGTCGATCTTCGCGTCTTCGCCCTTTTGCAGCGTGAGCTGCTGGTCGACCAGACGCTCCAGGATCTGGCGGCTGGCGACATCGGCCTGCTCGGGCTTGAGGCCACGCTGCTGCTGCAGCACGAAGTTGATCTGGTGGACGGTGATCTCGTCCTTATTCACCTTGGCCGCTGTCTGGCTGGCAGCCTTGTCCTTCTTTTCGCCGCAGCCCGCCACCAGCACGGCAGCGCTGGCCAACAGAGTGAGCGCGAGCACGCGGGTGCTGCGTTGGGCCAGCGTGGGGGTCTTGAACATCTTCAGCCTCATGCGATCTGTCCTTGGGTGTTCCGGACGCCACCCGCCATGTCGGCGGAAGGCGTGCACAGGCAGCCTGCCCGGCATCGAGCGACCCTCGGGGCCCCTCGAAAAGCGGGCCAGTGTAACCGCTGACCTTGGCCCAAAAAGGCACCTGGAGACCCCCTGTACGGGGCCCCTGAACGGCACAAGTTCACGTGGTGGTCACACGCCGGAAAGGCCTGCAAACGCTCGGTTTTCCGTGCACTTGCCCAGCCACCCGGGGCGCGGCGTGCACCGGTCCGGGTCACGACAAGGACTGCACGCGGGCGAGCTTCCAGCCCGGCCCCGCGGCTTTCACGCTGGCCAGCATCCACAGCTCGCGGAAGGGCGCGGCCTCGTGGCTCTGCTGCTCGCGGATGAGGCCCGTGAACTCGACGCTCGCGAGCATGGCTTCGTGCAAGTCGTCCAGCGAGAGCAGGCGGGCCTGCAACTGCAGCACCTCGGTGCGGTTGGGCTCGGGCCCGCGCTGCGCCAGCTGGTCGCGCAGCTCATCCAGCAACTGGCGGGTCGCCAGTTCGCCCAGGGCGCCGAGATCGGCGGTGTCCCAGGCCAGTTGCAGGCGCAGGAAACTCAGCCGCGCCACCTGCAGGAGTTCTTCGATCTGCAACTGCCGCGCGCGCGCTTCACGCCGCGCCACCCGGGCCCGTGGCCAACGCACCGCATTCTCCAGGCGCCGCAGCCGGTTCAGCACTTGATGCCCGCATGCAGCGCGACGATGCCGCCGGCCAGGTTGTGCACGTCGACGTGGCCGAAACCCGCGTCCTTCATCAGGCCCTTGAGCGTGGCCTGGTCGGGGTGCATGCGGATGCTTTCGGCCAGATACCGGTAGCTCTGCTCGTCTTTGGCCACCAGCTTGCCCATCAGCGGCATGAAGCTGAACGAGTACCAGTCGTAGGGTTTCTGCAGCGCGGCCATGGGCTTGCTGAATTCAAGCACCAGCAAGCGGCCACCGGGCTTGAGCACACGGCACATCTCGGACAGCGCGCGGTCTTTGTGCGTCATGTTGCGCAGACCGAAAGCCACGCTGACAAGGTCAAAACTCTCATTCGCGAAGGGCAGGTGCTCGGCGTCGCAGGCCGCGGTGGGCAGCACCAGGCCTTCGTCGAGCAGGCGGTCGCGGCCCACGCGAAGCATGGCCTCGTTGATGTCGGTCAGCACCACGCGGCCGGTCGGCCCCGCGGCCTTGGCGAAGGCGCGCGCCAGGTCGCCAGTGCCGCCGGCGATGTCCAGCACCTGCATGCCAGGGCGCACGGCGGCCACGGCCACCGTGTAGGCCTTCCAGGCGCGGTGCAGGCCCATCGACAGCACGTCGTTCATCAGGTCGTACTTCGAGGCGACCGAATCGAAGACGCCGCGCACATGGCGGGCCTTCTCGCTCTCGTCGACGCTCTGGTAGCCGAAGTGGGTTTGCGCCATGGTGAAGGTCTCGCGGTTCAGTGGCTGCTGCAGGCGCTGCCGCCGGCCTTGCCGGGCATGGGGGCGTCGCGGTCGACGCCGGCGGCCTGCAGCCGCGCTTCGTAGTCGGCCCAGCGTTGGTCTTGTTCGGCACCCAGCTGGTAGAGGTAGGCCCAGCTGAAGAGGCCGCTGTCGTGGCCGTCGCTGAACACCGGCTTCACGGCGTAGTGGCCCACGGTGCTGAGGTCGACGATGCTCACCTCGCGTTTGCCCGTCTGCAGCACTTCCTGGCCCGGGCCGTGGCCCTGCACTTCGGCGGAGGGCGAGTACACGCGCAGCAGCTCGAAGGGCAGGCGGAAGGTCTGGCCGTCGTCGAAGCCGACTTCCAGCACCCGCGAGGTCTGGTGCAGGGTCAGGTGCGTGGGCTGGGGACTGCTGCTGCTCATGCTTCGATTAGACCAGCACGCGTTCGATGCCACCGGCATTGGCCTTGGCGACGTAGGCCTGTAGCCAGTCTTCCCCCAGCATCAGGCGGGCCATCTCGACGACGATGTAGTCGGCTTCGAGCAGACCACTGTTCATGTCGTCTTCGTAACGCTTCAGGCCCTGCAGGCAGCTCGGGCAGCTGGTGAGGATCTTCACGTTGGCCTGCGCCGCGCTGCTCAGCCCCGGCGTGGCGGCCATCATCTCGCGCAGCGCGGTCTCGCCCTTCTTCAGCTCTTCTTCCTTGCGGAAACGCACCTGCGTGCTGATGTCCGGCCGTGTCACGCCCAGCGTGCCGCTTTCGCCGCAGCAGCGCTCGTTCTTCAGCACGTTCGGGCCCACCAGCGCCTTCACCGTTTTCATCGGCTCCTGCTGCTTCATGGGGCTGTGGCAGGGGTCGTGGTAGAGGTAGCCGGCCTGCTGGTCGGCATTCAGCGTGATGCCCTTTTCCAGCAGGTACTCGTGGATGTCGACGATGCGGCAGCCCGGGAAGATCTCTTCAAACTTGTAGCCCTGCAGCTGGTCGTAGCAAGTGCCGCAGCTCACCACCACGGTCTTGATGTCGAGGTAGTTCAGCGTGTTGGCCACGCGGTGGAAAAGCACGCGGTTGTCGGTGATCAGCTTCTCGGCCTTGTCGGCCTGGCCGGCGCCGCGTTGCGGGTAGCCGCAGCACAGGTAGCCTGGCGGCAGCACCGTCTGCACGCCGGCGTGCCACAGCATGGCCTGCGTGGCCAGGCCCACCTGGCTGAACAGGCGCTCGCTGCCGCAGCCCGGGAAATAGAACACGGCCTCCGTCTCGGCCGTGGTGGCGGCCGGGTTGCGGATGATGGGCACGTAGTCCTTGTCCTCGATGTCGAGCAAGGCGCGCGCGCTGCGCTTGGGCAGGCCGCCGGGCATCTTCTTGTTGATGAAGTGGATGACCTGTTCCTTGATCGGCGCGCGGCCCAGCGTGGCCGGCGGCGCCGCCGTCTGCTGCCGCGCCAGCGGCTTGAGCAGGCCGTTCATGAACCGCTGGGCCTTGAAACCCACGTCCACCATCGCGCTGCGCATGAACTTGATGGTCTGCGGGTTGGTCGCGTTCAGGAAGGTCATGGCCGCGGCCTTGCCGGGCCGGAAGCTCTGCTTGCCCATCTTGCGCAGCAGGTTGCGCATGGCCATGGTGACGTCGCCGAAGTCGATCTTCACCGGGCACGGGCTCTCGCACTTGTGGCACACCGTGCAGTGGTCGGAGACGTCTTCGAAGTCTTCCCAGTGTTTGACGCTGACGCCGCGGCGCGTCTGCTCTTCGTAGAGAAACGCCTCGATCAGCAGCGAAGTCGCGAGGATCTTGTTGCGCGGGCTGTACAGCAGGTTGGCGCGCGGCACGTGGGTCGCGCAAACCGGCTTGCACTTGCCGCAGCGCAGGCAGTCCTTGATGCTCTCGCTGATGGCGCCGATGTCGCTCTGCTGCATGATCAGCGACTCGTGCCCCATCAGACCGAAGCTGGGCGTGTAGGCCGCGCTCAGGTCGGCGCGGCGCGGTGCGCCACCGGCGATGTCGACTTCGCCGCCAGGCAGGCGCAGCAGCTTGCCGCGGTTGAAGCGGCCCTCGGGGTCCACCCGCTGCTTGTAGTCGGCGAAGGGCGCCAGCTCTGCATCGCTCAGGAACTCGAGCTTGGTGATGCCGATGCCATGCTCGCCGCTGATCACGCCGCCCAGGCGCCGCGCCAGCGCCATCACGCGCGCCACGGCCTCGTGGGCCGTCTGCAGCATGGCGTAGTTGTCGCTGTTGACGGGAATGTTGGTGTGCACGTTGCCGTCGCCGGCGTGCATGTGCAGCGCGATCCACACGCGGCCGCGCAGCACTTCCTGGTGGATGCGGCGGCACTCGTCGAGCAGCGGCTTGAAGGCGTCGCCCGCGAACAAGGCCTGCAACGGCTTCAAGACCTGCGTCTTCCAGCTCGCGCGCCAGCGCCAGTCCTGCAGCATCTGGAAGCAGGTCTGGCCCTCGGCGCCGCTGCCCTCGCCCTGCACCACGTCCAGCTGGTCGAGCCAGTGCTGCCACAGCGCGTGCACCTCGTCCAGCAGCACCAGCGCCTGCTGCACGCGGTCTTCCAGCAGCTCGGCGCCGGGGATCTCACCGGCGTCGTCGCTTCTTCCCAGCGGAAGCGCGCCTCGCTGGAAGAGGGCCTGCAGCGCACCCACCAGCTCCAGCTTGTTGCGCAGGCTGAGCTCGACGTTGATGCGCTCCACGCCCTCGGTGTATTCGCCCATGCGCGGCAGCGGGATCACCACGTCTTCGTTGATCTTGAAGGCGTTGGTGTGCTTGGCGATGGCGGCCGTGCGCTTGCGGTCGAGCCAGAACTTCTTGCGCGCGTCGGCGCTGACGGCCGTGAAGCCCTCGCCACCGCGCGAGTTGGCGATGCGCACCACCTCGCTGGCCGCGCGCGCCACGGCGTTGTCGTCGTCGCCGACGATGTCGCCGATCAGCACCATCTTCGGCAGCCCGCTGCCTTGCAGCGCGCGTTTGCTCTTCGTGGCGTAGCCCACGGCCTTGAGATACCGGTCGTCCAGGTGCTCCAGGCCCGCGAGCAGCACGCCCTGGTCCTTCAGGCCGAAGAGGTAGTCCTTGATCTCCACGATGCTCGGCACCGCGTCCTTCGGGTTGCCGAAGAACTCCAGGCACACGGTGCGCGTGTGCGCCGGCATGCGGTGCAGCACCCAGCGTGCGCTGGTGATGAGGCCGTCGCAGCCTTCCTTCTGGATGCCCGGCAGGCCGGCGAGGAACTTGTCGGTGACGTCCTTGCCCAGGCCCTCCTTGCGGAAGACACGGCCGGGAATGTCCAGCCGCTCGGTGCGCTGCAGCACCTGCCCACTGGCGTCGAAGTACTTCAGCTCGAAGCTGGCCACCTCGGCGTCGTGGATCTTGCCGAGGTTGTGGTCCAGGCGCGTGACTTCCAGCCACTGCGCCTGCGGCGTCACCATGCGCCAGCTGGCCAGGTTGTCCAGCGCCGTGCCCCAGAGCACGGCCTTCTTGCCGCCGGCGTTCATGGCGATGTTGCCGCCAATGCAGCTGGCCTCGGCGCTGGTGGGGTCCACCGCGAACACGAAGCCGGCCTTCTCGGCCGCATCGGCCACGCGCTGCGTGACGACGCCAGCTTCACTGGTGATGGTGGCCACGGGCTCGTTCAGGCCCGGCAGCAGCTTCATCTCCACAGCGCCCAGGGCTTCGAGCTTCTCGGTGTTGATGACCGCGCTCTTCCAGGTCAGCGGCACGGCGCCGCCGTTGTAGCCGGTGCCGCCGCCGCGCGGGATGATGGTCAGGCCCAGTTCGATGCAGCCCTTCACCAACGCGGCCATCTCGGCCTCGGTGTCGGGCGTCAGCACGACGAAGGGGTACTCCACGCGCCAGTCGGTGGCGTCGGTGACGTGGCTGACGCGGGAGAGGCCGTCGAACTTGATGTTGTCCTTGGCCGTGGCGCGGCCGAGTGCGCGGCGCGTGGCCTTGCGCAGGTCCCACACGGCGCGGAAGTGCGCAGCAAAAGCTTCGACCGCGCCGCGGGCGGCAGCGAGCAGTTCGCCCACCAGCGCGTCGCGTTGCGGGTCGCCATCCCCGCTGCCGGCCACGGCATCGCGGCGCTTGGCCACTTCGCTGAGGCGGTGGTTCAGCGCCTCGATCAGCATCGCGCGGCGCTTGGGGTTGTCGAGCAGGTCGTCTTCGAGGTAGGGGTTGCGCTGCACCACCCAGATGTCGCCCAGCACCTCGTAGAGCATGCGCGCGCTGCGGCCCGTGCGGCGCTCTTGCCGCAGCAGGTTCAGGATCTCCCAGGCGCGTGTTCCCAAGAGGCGCAGCACGATCTCGCGGTCGGAGAACGAGGTGTAGTTGTAGGGAATCTCGCGCAGGCGCGCGTGAGCCGCCGTGGGTTCGGCGCTGTCCGCAGGCAAGCCCGCCAGGGGTGCGTGCAGGGGCGCGGTCAGGGGCAGCGGAGCGTTCATGGGGCTTTCGAGAGGGCGCGCGGCAGGCAGGGCGCCTGGGGCAGGCGACTGGTGCCCTGGGGCAGACCCTCGGATTCTCCCAAAACCGGCCTGCGCTGGCCGCCGCGCTGCCGCAAACCCACGCCAGCCGGCCGCAAGCGTGGCGCTGCGCGCGCCAGAATGCCGCCATGAGCCCTTGGCCCTACCCCTACTGGCTGGCCCACCGCGGCGCCGGCAAACACGCGCCTGAGAACACGCTGGCCGCCTTCCGGCTGGGCGCGGCCCACGGCTACCGCGCCTTCGAGTGCGACGTGAAACTCAGCGCCGATGGTGTGCCCTTCCTGCTGCACGATGCCACCTTGCAGCGCACCACCAATGGCCACGACCTAGCGGGCGAACGGCTCTGGGACGAACTCGCGCAGCTGGACGCCGGCGCCTGGCACAGCCCGGCCTACACGGGCGAACCCTTGCCCAGGCTGAACGAGGTGGCCGCCTGGGTGCAGGCCGAGGGCTGCTGCCTGAACGTCGAGATCAAGCCCACCCCGGGCACCGAGGCCGCCACGGGCGCCGCCGTGGCCACCGCCTGCGCCCGCTTGTGGGCAGGCGCTGCCGTGCCACCGCTGCTGAGCTCGTTTTCAGAAGCCGCGTTGCAGGCCGCACAAGCCGCTGCCCCCGCCCTGCCCCGCGCGCTGCTGCTCGACGCCCTGCCCCCCGACCCGGTGGCGCGCGCCCGGGCGCTGGGCTGCGTGGCCGTGATCACCCAGCATCGGCTGATGGATGGCGCCTTGTGCACCTCGCTGCACGCCGCCGGGCTGCGCGCACTCTGTTACACGGTGAACGACGAAGCCGACGTGCAGCGCCTGCAAGCGCTGGGCGTGGACGGTCTGATCACCGACGCGGTCGACCGGCACCCGCCCGTCGAACCGCAGCGCCCGGGCCGCTGAAGCGCGCCGCCACAGCCGCGATCAATCCGGCCGGCGCACCTCGGCCTCCAGCCCCAGCCATTCCGATTCACGCTCCTGCTCGGGCAAGGCTTTCAGCCCGCGGATGAGTGGCATGCGCCAGGCCACCACCACCAGCAGCATCGAGACACCACCGGCAAAGGCCAGCGCTGCGCGCAGCCCGAAATGGTCGCCCAGCCAGCCGCCCAACAGCGCGCCGGGCGCGGCGGCCAGCAGCGTGATCCAGCGCATGGTGCTCGTCATGCGGCCCAGCAACGGCTCGGGTGTCACCGCTTGGCGCAGCGCGAGGAAGTTGATGAAGATGAAGACAGCGCCGGTGGTGAAGCTCATCAACATCAGCGCGAAGGCCGCCACGCCCCAGGCGTTGGCCGGGGCCACCGCCAGCAGCAGCCAGCCCAGGCCGCAGATGGAGTAGCCCACCACCAGGCAGGGGCCGGGGCCGATGCGGTCGCTCACGCGTCGGCCCAGCACGCTGCCCGTGATGGTGCCCACGCCCATGCCCATGTAGCACAGGCCCACGGCGTGTTCGCTCAAGCCCAGCGTGCGCGTGGCGAAGAGGATCTGCACCGTCACCGCCGCGTAGTGGCACATCTGCCAGACGGCCATCAGCACACCCAGCGTCAGCAGCAGCCGCGTGCCGGTGACAAACCGCAGGCCCACCCCCAGGTCGCGCCAGAAATGGCCCGGCGGGCGCACCGCGCGGCGCTCGTCGATGGCGATGCCGCGCAGGATCAAGGCCGAGCCCAGCAAGAGCACGGCGTTCACCAGCAGCGCCAGCGGCGCCCCGAAGATGCGGATCAAGGCGCCCGCAATGCCCGGCCCCACCACCTCGGCCCCCGAGGTGGCCAGCGCGTTTTTGGCGTGCGCTTCGACCAGGCGGTCGCGCGCCACCACTTGCGTCAGCACCACCTGCGCCGCCGTGCCGGCCACCGTGTGCACCGCGCCGAGCATGAAACCCACCACGTAGAGCCAGCCCATGCTCAGCCAGCCCAGCCACCAGGCCAGCGGCACGCTGGCCGCGGCCACGGCGATGGCGCTTTCACCGGCCACGTAAACCGGCAGCTTGCGCACCCGGTCCAGCCACACGCCACTGGGCAGCGAAAACAGCAGGAAGGGGATGAGCTCGATGGCCGTCAGCAGCCCCATCTGCGTGGGCGTGGCCTGCAGCAGCACGGCCGCGGTGAGCGGCAGCGCCAACATCATCACCTGGTTGCCGAAAGAGCTGGTGACGATGGACAGCCACAGGCGCCGGTAGGTGGCGTCACGCAGCAGATCGCCTTCCGGCAGCTTCGGGATCAACGGCAGGGGCGCCCCTTCACGCCACCGCCGCCGGGGCGGGGGGACGTCATGAACGGTAGTCGGCGTTGATGCTCACGTAGTCGTGAGACAGGTCGCAGGTCCACACCGTGGCCGCGGCCGGGCCGCGGTGCAGGTGCACCCGCACGGTGATCTCGGCCTGTTTCATCACGCGCTGGCCGTCTTCTTCGCGGTAGGCGGGGTGGCGGCCGCCCTGGGTGACGACGTGCACCTCGTCGAGATGCAGGTCGATCAGGCCCTGGTCGAGATCGCCGATGCCGGCGTAACCCACGGCGGCCAGGATGCGGCCGAGGTTGGGGTCGCTGGCGAAAAAAGCGGTCTTCACGAGCGGGCTGTGCGCGATGGCGTAGGCAGCCAGCTTGCATTCGGCCTCGTCGCGCCCGCCTTCCACCTGCACGGTGATGAACTTGGTGGCGCCTTCGCCGTCGCGCACGATGGCCTGGGCCAATTCTTGCGAGAGCGAGACCACGGCCGCAGCCAGCGCCTGCCCATCCGCCGAATCCAGGGAGGTGATGCACGCATGGCCGGCCTGCTGCGTGGCCATCAGCACGAAGCTGTCGTTCGTGGAGGTGTCGCCGTCGATGGTGATGCGGTTGAAGCTGGCGTCGGCCGCAAGGCGGGCCAGCGCCTGCAGCGCCGCGGCATCGATCACCGCGTCGGTGGCCAGGAAGCCCAGCATCGTGGCCATGTTCGGGCGGATCATGCCGGCGCCCTTGCTGATGCCGGTGAGCGTGACGGTGCGGCCGCCCAACTGCACCTGGCGCGAGGCGGCCTTGGGCAGGGTGTCGGTCGTCATGATGCCCAGTGCGGCTTCGCCCCAGGCGGCCGGCTGCAGCGCGGCCAGGGCGGCGGGCAGTCCGGCCTCGATGCGCTCCACCGGCAGCGTTTCCATGATCACGCCGGTGGAAAAAGGGAGCACTTGCGCAGGCTGCAGGCCCATCAGGCCGGCCAGCGTCGCGCAGGTGCGGCGCGCGCGGACGAGGCCGTCGGCCCCCGTGCCGGCGTTGGCATTGCCGGTATTCACCACCAGCGCCCGCACGGCCGGCGAAGCGGCCAGGTGCTCGCGGCACAGCTGCACCGGGGCGGCGCAGAAGCGGTTGTTCGTGAAGACGCCGGCGACCAGACTGCCCTCGGCGAGCGCGAACACGACCAGGTCGCGGCGGTTGGCCTTGCGCACACCGGCCATGGTCACACCGATCTGCACCCCGGGCACGGGCAGCAGGCTGAGGGGATCTGGGGCCGACAGGTTCACGGGCATGGCGTCTCGCAGCGGGGTGCAGGGGCTAAGGGCCGCAGATTGTAGTGAGGGCCCCTGGCGCAGACACCTGGGCCGAGCCCATGAAAAAACCCCGCCGGGGCGGGGTTCTCGGGTGGCCCCGGCTGGCGGCCGGGGCTGCTGGCATGCGCTGTGGTGATCAGCGGGCGCCGCGCGTCGGCGCCGGCGGGTTGGGGCCCACTTCCCAACCGATGTCCTGGAACAGGCGGTAGGTCAGGTCGATGGGCGGCAGCACCGATTGCGTCAGGTCGGGGTTGATCGCCGGCTCCATCAGCTGATTGCGGAACATCGTCACGTCGAAGTGCGACACCGACGAACCGCCCTGGAAGGGGTTCGGGGCGTACATCAACGCCCGGCCCAGCGGGTCGGCACCGGTGTACTGCGTGCCGAAAACCGTGAAGCTGCCGGTCACGCCCGAACGGGCCCGCGAACGGGTGTTCAGCGCCGACTTGATGATCACGCCATCGGCCTGCGTGATGCCCAGCACCGGGATGGTGACCGTGGCATCGGAACCGCCCGGGGCCAGAACGCCCGCCGCGTTGTTGACGATGATCACCCCGATGGCGCCGGCGTTCTGCGCGTTCTTGGCCTTGATGGCAAAGCCGCAGACACCCCGGTCGATCAGTGCGATGTTGCCGTTGACGGCACGCGTGTTGGCATCGCTGAACGGGAGGCAGCCTGCGCCGGTGCCGGCGCCTTGTTCCACCACCGGCATGATCTGGCCGCTGATGGACGGTCCGAGGATGGCCGGGCCGAGCGATGAATCACCAGCGATGTAGGTACCCGCTGCGCTGCCCGCGCCGGCGCCGCCCACGACGATGGCGGCCTGGCCCATGCGCAGCACGCTGGGGATCGCTGCCGTGACGTTGGCGCCGGTCCACACCAGACCGTTGACGCTGATGGCAGAAGCCGCGCGCTCGGCGTTGGTCATGTCCTTCCACAGCTTGCCTGCCGTGGTGCCGAACAGGAAGTGGTCCCAGATCGCCGGGAAGCCACCGTTCTGCGCACCGGTGCTGCCGTTGGTGAAGGTCTGGAAACCCAGACCGTGACCCATCTCGTGCTGCAACACGGCCACGAAGTCGATCAACGTGCCCTGGTTGCTGTCGAGGCCGTAGTACCAGCCCGAAGCCTCCAGACAACCCGGGGTGCCGAGGTTGGCGTTGAAGTTGGAGTTGATCTGCGGCGCGTTGGCCGTGCCCAGGTAGGTGCCCGCAATGCGGTTGGCCAGGGCATAGCTGTACCAGGTGTCGGTCTTCGGCGCGTTGGCGAAGTTGCGGAAGATCTGCGTCGCGCCTGCGCTGCCCAGCACGCCACTTGTGGCGGTGCAGGTCTGCGCGGTGAACTGCGCGTTGATGATGATGGGCTGCGTGCTGGTGAGCGTGCTGCCCCAGATGTTGGCCGCATAGGTGAAGGCGATCAGGCGCTGTTCACCGATGGTGGTTCCGGTATTGCCGCCCACGGGGGCCGCCGGCGTCGGGTCGTTGAAACCGACGCCCGGTGCGTTGATGTTGTTGATGATGATCGTGGCGGCGGCCTGGGCCTGGCCCGCCGCGACCAAACCGCCGGCCAGAGCGGCCGCGCCGACCAGCGCCTGGAGGCTGAAGCGCTTACTTGCTGACATGGGTCTGCTCCTTGGACAGTTGGCTCACGCGCTTGGCGAAGGCCGGGGCCTTCAGTGCCTGGGCAGCGGCTTCTGAGCCGTTCACGCAGACCATCTCCACCACGCCGTCAGCATTGATGCGGGCCACGGAATACACCATGGTCGTGGCGTCAAGTTCCTGCGCAACAGCGCCGCCCGGCAGCTTCTGCGGCTGCGGGTTCAGCTTGCCGGTGAGCATGCCGACCTTCTGCCCACGCGCGGCGGCCTTCATCGAGGCCTCCATGGTGGCGCGGGCCTTGGCCGCCCCATCGGAACGCACTTCCACATGCTGGGCCTGGGCAGCACCCGCCAGGGCCAGGGCCGCGGCTGCGACCCCGATCGACCGTACGAACGAAAGCTTCATGTCTTGAGGTCCTTCAAACAGTGACACGACGACGCAACAGGAGACCTGCCACGCCCATACCCATCAAGAGCCAGGTCCCGGGTTCCGGGATGGCGGAGGTGACGGCGACATCATCGATGCCGACGTAGTTGCCGGCCGTCGCAACGCTGTCGACGATGTAGTGGAAGGCCAGACGGCCCGTCGTGGGCAGGGCTACGCTGCCGAGCGTGTAGCTGAGGCCGACCCAACCGGTATCGGTCGAGGCCTGGAAGCTGCCGATCACCGACGAGAAGTCGGCGACGTTGGTGCTGGCGCCGCTGGTGCTCAGACGCACTTCGACCTTGTCGAGGAAGCCGTCACCCGCTGTACGGATCAGGAAACTCAGCACGCTGCTGCTGTCGAGAGAAATCTCCGGGGTCATCAGCCAATTGCTGACGGCGCCGGCTGCGCTGCTTGTGCTCAGGAAGTTGGCAGCGACGTACGCGCTGGGCGCGCCCGAAGCAGCCGGGAAAATGCCGGCATTGCCTTGAAACCACGGCTGACCGACCGGTGCGGCGCTCAAGTTGACCTGCGCCCAACCCGAAGCGGGCAGAGCAGCCACGTTGTCAAAACTTTCGGAGAGCACGGTGTTGGCCTGGGCTCCAAGCGCCAGGGCACACAGCGCCAAGCCGGCTGCGGTTCGTCGAATCGTCACGTCACACCTCCAGAAAGGGACAGGCAATGGATGACGATAGGCAGCGCCCCCAGGCGTCACAACCCGCAGCTGCGGGGGGTGGTTAACCCTGGAAGTGGACGGGGCCCCTTGGGGCCCCGTTGGTGCATCAGCAGCAGGGCCGCGGGCCCAGGCCGGCGGTCAGGCCAGGCGGCCGTGACAGGCCTTGTACTTCTTGCCGCTGCCGCAGGGGCAGGGGTCGTTGCGCCCCACCTTGGGCACTTCCTGCGCCAAGGTGGCCGGGTCGGTTTCCTGCGAAACGCTGCCGTCTTCGTTGGGGTGGGTGTAAGTCACGTTGGCCAACTGGCTGGCCTGGGCCTCGATGACCTGGGCCGCCTCGGCCACCTGATCCTGGCTCTGGATGCGCACGGTCATGAGGATGCGCGTGACTTCCATCTTCACCACGTCGAGCAACTGGCTGAACAGCTCGAAGGCCTCGCGCTTGTACTCCTGCTTGGGGTTCTTCTGGGCGTATCCGCGCAGGTGGATGCCCTGGCGCAGGTAGTCGAGCGCGGCGAGGTGCTCGCGCCAGTGGCTGTCGATGTTCTGCAGCAGCACCATGCGCATGAAGGGCGTGAACTGCTCGGCACCGACGATGTCGACCTTGGCCTGGAAGTGCGCATCGGCGGCGGCCACCACGCGCTCGACGATATCTTCGTCGGTGGTGGAATCGCTCTTCTCGACCTCGGCCTTCAGCGCCAGGTCGAGCTGCCATTCGTCGCGCAGCACACGCTCCAGGCCATCGAGGTCCCACTGCTCTTCCAGCGACTGCGGCGGCACGTGCGCGTGCACCACCTCGGTCATTGCGCTCTTGCGCAGGTTGGCGATCTGCGCATCGAGGTTCTGCGCCTCCAGGATCTCGTTGCGCTGCTGGTAGATGACCTTGCGCTGGTCGTTGCTGACGTCGTCGTACTCCAGCAGCTGCTTGCGCACGTCGAAGTTGCGCGCTTCGACCTTGCGCTGGGCGCTCTCGATGCTGCGGTTGACGATGCCGGCCTCGATGGCTTCGCCCTCGGGCATCTTCAGGCGGTCCATGATGGCGCGCACGCGGTCACCCGCGAAGATGCGCATCAGTGGGTCGTCCAGGCTCAGGTAGAAACGGCTGGCGCCCGGATCGCCCTGGCGGCCGGAGCGGCCGCGCAGCTGGTTGTCGATGCGCCGGCTTTCGTGGCGTTCGGTGGCCACGATGCGCAGGCCGCCGGCAGCTTTGACCTGGTCGTGAAGGGCTTGCCACTCGTCCTTGAGTTTTTGCGCCCGCACGGCCTTTTCTTCGGACGACAGGCTGGCGTCTTCTTCGAGGAACTGGATCTGCTTCTCGACGTTGCCGCCCAGCACGATGTCGGTGCCGCGGCCTGCCATGTTGGTGGCGATGGTGATCACGCCAGGTCGACCGGCCTGGGCCACGATCTCGGCTTCCTTGGCGTGCTGCTTGGCGTTCAGCACCTGGTGGGGCAGCTTGGCCTTGGTCAGCAGCTCGCTGATGAGCTCGCTGTTCTCGATGCTGGTGGTGCCCACCAGGACAGGCTGGCCACGTTCGTGGCAATCGCGGATGTCCTTGGTGACGGCGTCGTACTTTTCCTTGGCCGTCTTGTAGATGAGGTCGTTGTCGTCCTTGCGGATGGTGGGCCGGTTCGGTGGGATCACCACCGTCTCCAGACCGTAAATTTCCTGGAATTCGTAGGCCTCGGTGTCGGCCGTGCCCGTCATGCCGCCGAGCTTGCCGTACATGCGGAAGTAGTTCTGGAAGGTGACCGAGGCCAGCGTCTGGTTCTCGCTCTGGATCTGCACGCCTTCCTTGGCTTCCACGGCCTGGTGCAGGCCGTCGCTCCAGCGCCTGCCCGTCATCAGGCGGCCGGTGAACTCGTCGACGATCACCACCTCGCCGTTTTGCACCACGTAGTGCTGGTCGCGGTTGTAGAGGTGGTTGGCCCGCAGCGCCGCGTACACGTGGTGCATCAACGCGATGTTGGCCGGGTCGTAGAGGCTGGCGCCTTCGGCCAGCAGGCCGGCCTGCAGCAGCAACTGCTCGGCCTTTTCGTGGCCCGACTCCGTCAGGAAGACCTGGTGCGTCTTTTCGTCGACCGTGAAATCGCCGGCTTCGATGACGCCTTCGCCAGTGCGCACGTCGGCCTCGCCGATCTGCTTCTTCAACGCCGGAACAATGGCGTTGATCTGAACGTACATCTCGGTGTGGTCTTCGGCCTGGCCGCTGATGATCAGCGGCGTGCGGGCTTCGTCGATCAGGATGGAGTCGACCTCGTCTACGATGGCGTAGTTCAGGCCGCGCGCGACGCGGTCTCGCACCTCCAGCACCATGTTGTCGCGCAGGTAGTCGAAGCCGAATTCGTTGTTGGTGCCGTAGGTGACGTCGGCCGCGTAGGCGGCCTGCTTCTCTTCGCGGCCCATGCCGGGCACGTTCACGCCCACGGTCAGGCCGAGGAAGGTGTACAGGCGGCCCATCCACTCGGCGTCACGGCGGGCGAGGTAGTCGTTCACCGTCACCACGTGCACGCCCTTGCCGGCCAGCGCGTTCAGATAGACCGGCAGCGTGGCCATCAGCGTCTTGCCTTCGCCGGTGCGCATCTCGGCGATCTTGCCCTGGTGCAGCGTCATGCCGCCAATGAGCTGCACGTCGAAATGGCGCATCTTCAGCGCACGCTTGCCGCCTTCGCGCACCACCGCAAAAGCCTCGGGCAGGATGTCGTCAAGTGAGGCGCCGGCAGCCACCCGCTGGCGGAACTCGCCGGTCTTGGCCTGCAGCTCGGCGTCGCTGAGCTTCTCGTACTGAGGCTCCATCGCGTTGACCTTGTCCACGAGGCGCCGGTAGGTCTTCAGGAGGCGCTCGTTCCGGCTGCCGAAAATCTGGGTCAGGATCTTGGGAAACATGCGGCGTCGGGTTCTCGTGTTGCGGTGGCCGGCGCCGCGTGGCCCTGTCGAAAGGGCGCACGGACGAGGCGGTGTGAAGGCTGCGGCAGGGCTATCTGGGGCCACGCGGGCCGCTTGCAAGCGCAGGGTTCGGGGGGGCGCCTCTGCGTACCGTTGGGCGGCAGACTCGCCCACGATTCGGGCGCTTCGAGCAAAGCGAGGCAGTTTATCACCCGCCTTCCAGCGCCCAGCGAGTGCCGGGCCCGGTCAGGCTTGCCGAGGCCAGGTGGGCCGATAGACTCGGCTGACGATGGCTCAACCCGGCTCCACCTCAGCCCTGGCCCTGGCTTCTGCCTTGGGCAGCAACGAAACCTTGAGCGGGCTGCTGCAGCGCGTGCACGCCAGCCAGGCGCTGCTGGCGCTGGCCGGCGAAGTTCTGCCCGCTGGCCTGCGTGGCGTGGTGCGGGCCGGCCCTCTTGATGACGAAGGCTGGGTGCTGCTGGTGGCCAACGCCGCAGCGGCGGCCAAGCTGCGCCAGCTGCTGCCGGCTGTGGAGGCGCTGCTGCGCCAGAACGGGCACGGCCTGGCCGTGAAAGTCAAAGTCTTGCCACGCCAGACATGAAGCCCGCCAGACGGGCCGCTGGGGTTGGTGCCGGCTTTCGGAATCGAACCGAAGACCTTCCGCTTACAAGGCGGGTGCTCTACCAACTGAGCTAAGCCGGCGTTCGAGAATTTTAGGCTGTGCCGCTGGCTGCGCAGGCCTCTGGCCCTGCGGGCCTGCTACTTGACGCGCTTGAGTGCCGGGCGGCCGCCGGGCGCCGGGCCGGGGGGCTCAGGGGGAGCCTCGGGTGCCGGCCCGTCACCGCTGGCCGCGGGGGCCGTGTCTTCGTCGCTGTCACTGCTCGCGAGCCGCAGGCCACGTGGCGCAGCGGGCTCGGCGGCAGACTCGCCGGTGCGCGCCGCTGCGTCGGTCGGCACCGGAAAGGCCATGCCCTGACCGTTTTCACGGGCATAGATGGCCACGACGTGGTCGACAGGCACACGGATCTCGCGGGAGACACCGCCGAACCTCGCCTTGAACTCGATGAACTCGTTGCCCAGTTGCAAGCTCGAGGTGGCCTCGAAACCGACGTTTAGCACGATCTCGTTGTTCTTCACGTACTCCATCGGCACCTGCACACCCGGCCCGACGAAGACCGCGAGGTAGGGCGTGAAGCCGTTGTCGGTGCACCAGTCGTGCAGCGCGCGCAGCAGATAGGGGCGGGTCGAGGTGCCCTGGTTGTCAGGCGTGTCGGCCATGTCGGCAGTTCTCAGCCGCGCATCACTTGCGCATCACCTTCTCGGAAGGCGTCAGTGCCTCGATGTAGGCCGGGCGCGAGAAGATGCGCTCGGCGTACTTCAGCAGCGGCACCGCGTTCTTGCTGAGGTCGATGCCGTAGTAGTCCAGGCGCCACAGCAGCGGCGCGATCGCCACGTCGAGCATGCTGAAGTCGTCACCCAGCATGTACTTGTTCTTCAGGAAGATGGGCGCCAGTTGCGTGAGGCGGTCGCGGATCTGTTCGCGGGCCTTCTCGAGCTGTTTCTCGGTGGCCTTGACGCCACGGCCTTCGAGCAGGTTGACGTTGCTGAACAGTTCCTTCTCGAAGTTGAAGAGGAACAGGCGCACACGTGCACGCGCCACCGGGTCGCCGGGCATCAGCTGCGGGTGCGGGAAGCGCTCGTCGATGTACTCGTTGATGATGTGGCTCTCGTACAGGATGAGGTCACGCTCCACCAGGATGGGCACCTCGTTGTACGGGTTCATCAGCGCGATGTCTTCGGGCTTGGCGAAGATGTCCACGTCGCGGATCTCGAAGTCCATGCCCTTCTCGAACAGCACGAAGCGGCAGCGGTGCGAATAAGGGCAGGTCGTTCCGGAATACAGCACCATCATGGCGTGGGGCCTTTCGTTATGTCTTCAAAAAACAAAAACGCAGTGGGTGCATTTTGCCCCCACTGCGCTGCAGGCCCCGCCGAGACGGCCGGGCCTGGCGGATCGCGCTACTTGATGTCCTTCCAGTACGCAGCGTTCAGACGCCACGCGATGACGGTGAAGCCCGCCAGGAAGATCAGCACCCAAACGCCCAGGCGCACGCGGCTGCTCTGCACCGGCTCGCCCATCCACTGCAGATAAGCCACCAAGTCAGCCACGGCGTTGTTGTAGTCGGCCGTGTTCATGGTGCCAGCCGTGATGGGCTCAAAACCCTTCAGCACCTGCACGGTTTTGGTAGCGTCGTGCGGGTCTTTTTCGTCGGCGTACACCGCACGCTGCTGGCCCTGCAGCTCCCACAGCACGTGCGGCATGCCCACGCCCGGGAATGCGGCGTTATTCCAGCCCGTGGCCTTGGTCTCGTCGCGGTAATACGTGCGCAGATAGGTGTAGATGTAGTCGGCACCCGTGCCCTTACCCGCAGCCGAGCGCGAACGCGCGATCAGCGTCAGGTCTGGCGGCACGCCGCCAAACCACTCTTTGGCGTCCTTGGGCTGCAGTGCCACATGCATAACCTCACCGACCTTGGCGCCGGTGAAGATCAGGTTGTCCTTGATCTGCTCTTCGGTCAGGCCGATGTCGCGCAGCCGGTTGTAGCGCATGAAGCCGGCGGCGTGGCAATTCAAGCAGTAGTTGCTGAACAGCTTGGCGCCGTTCTGGAGGGCCGCCATGTCGTTGACACGCTTGGACGGGAACTTGTCCCAGGCGATGCCATCACCGGCCGCCTGGGCCGCACCGATCAGCACGAGCGAAGCCGTCAGAGCCCGCAGCAGCGTTTGGATGAGATTCTTCATCATGGATGTTCTTCTTGAAGCCGCGCGGTCAGTGGGGCTGGAAGGTCACGCGGTCGGGCACCGCCTTGAACTCGCCGATGCGGCTCCACCAGGGCATGAGCAGGAAGAAGCCGAAATAGAACAGCGTACCGGCCTGCGACACCAGGGTACCGATCTCAGACGGCGGCTTGATGCCCAGGTAGCCCAGCACGAAGAAGTTGATGACGAACACGGCGTAGAGCCACTTGTTCCAGCTCGGCCGGTAGCGGATGCTGCGCACCGGGCTGCGGTCCAGCCAGGGCAGCGGGAACATGATCAGCACGGCCACACCCATCACGACCACACCCCAGAACTTGGCGTCGAAGGTCTTGAGCAGGATGGCACCGACGATGGCCGCACCCAGCGGCACCCACTTCCAGATGCCCGTGAAGCCACCCTTCAGGAAGGCCAGCACGCCGGCCAGGGCCGTCAGCGCGGCCAGCACGTTGACCATGTCATCGGTCACCGCACGCAGCATCGAGTAGTAGGGCGTGAAGTACCAGACCGGGGCGATATGCGCCGGCGTCTTCAGCGGGTCGGCCGGTATGAAGTTGTTGTACTCGAGGAAGTAGCCGCCCATCTCCGGGGCGAAGAAGATCACCGCCGTGAAGAGCATCAGGAACACCGACACGCCCATGATGTCGTGCACGGTGTAGTACGGGTGGAAAGGAATGCCGTCGAGCGGGATGCCGGTCTTCGGATCTTTCTTGGCCTTGATCTCCACGCCATCAGGGTTGTTTGAACCCACGTCGTGCAGCGCGAGCAGGTGGGCCACCACCAGGCCGAGCAGCACCAGCGGCACCGCGATCACGTGGAAAGCGAAGAAGCGGTTCAGCGTGGCGTCGCCGACGACGAAGTCGCCGCGGATCAGCAGCGAGAGGTCTTCACCGACGAAGGGGATGGCTGCGAACAGGTTGATGATCACCTGCGCGCCCCAGTACGACATCTGGCCCCAGGGCAGCAGGTAGCCCATGAAGGCCTCGGCCATCAGGCACAGGAAGATGGCGCAGCCGAAGATCCAGACCAGTTCACGTGGCTTCTTGTAGCTGCCGTAGATCAGCCCGCGGAACATGTGCAGGTAGACGCAGACGAAAAACGCACTGGCGCCCGTGCTGTGCATGTAACGCACCAGCCAGCCCCAGGGCACATCACGCATGATGTACTCGACCGATTCGAAGGCCTTCGCCGCGTCGGGCTTGTAGTGCATGACGAGGAAGATGCCCGTCACGATCTGGATCACCAGCACCAGCAGCGACAGGCTGCCGAAGAAGTACCAGAAGTTGAAGTTCTTCGGTGCGTAGTACTCGGACAGGTGCTGCTTGTAGCCAGCAAAAGCCGTCGGAAAACGGTTCTCCAGCCACACCGTTGTCTGTGTCAGCGGCGACGAACCAGCCGGCGCTTCCTTGAATTCAGCCATCTTGACCTCGGTCTTCAGGGGTTACTGCGGGGTGCGCGGGCCGCTCAGGCCTTCTTGTCTTCGCCGATCAACAGCGTGGTGTCCGACAGGTACATGTGCGGCGGTACCTCCAAGTTGTCGGGCGCAGGCTTGTTCTTGAACACACGGCCGGCCAGATCAAAAGTGGAGCCGTGGCAGGGGCACAGGAAGCCGCCCGCCCAGTTATCGGGCAGCGAGGGCTGGGCGCCGGGCTGGAATTTGTCAGAGGGCGAGCAGCCCAGGTGCGAGCAGATGCCGACACCGACAAAAAACTCGGGCTTGATCGAGCGGTGCTGGTTCTTCGCGTAGTCAGGCGTCGGGTAGGCCTTGCGGTCGCTCTTGGGGTCGGCGAGTTCGCTTTCCACCTTGGCCAGCGTGGCCAGCTGTTCGGGCGTGCGGCGGATGATCCACACCGGCTTGCCGCGCCACTCGACCGTGAGTTTCTCGCCGGGCTGCAAGGCGCTGATGTCAACCTGGACCGGCGCGCCAGCGGCGCGTGCGCGCTCAGACGGGGCGAAGGTGCTGACGAAGGGCACGGCCACGGCGGCACCGCCGACGGCACCCGCCCCGCAGGTGATGGCGATCCAGGTCCGGCGACCCTTGTCGACGGTCGGGCCCACGGTGTTTTCGACGGTGGCGTCGCTCATGAAGTTCCTCGGTGCAGCTGCAGGGTTCAGATCAACCATCCATTCTAGCGGACCGGCCTTCGCCGGGCTGACGCGCCCAGAAGGCCGAGCGCGCATCGCGGCCATTCAGAAATCGCCGCGGCTGCCGAAAGATGTAGCGAGTGGCAACCATCGGTGACGCCATGACGACAGGCCCCCGCAGTCGGCAAGCTCACGGCCCGCGGCGCCGGTATCGATGCCGCATACTTGCCGGCTGCTCTGCGGGCAGCCCGCGGACACAGTCAACCTCCCATGATGCCCAACCCCATTCACCGCTTGCCTGCGCCGCTGGAGGCGGCCGTGCAGCGCCTGAAACTGGCGGCGCGCGAGGCTGCCGAACGCACGATCGAGAGCCTGGGCCTGGCCGCGCTGGCGGCCAGCAACGCCTACCAACGTGATGGCCTGCTGGGCGCGCAGTTCGAGCTCAACCGCAAATCGGCCATGTTCGCACTGGCCTTCAACGACGCGCTCGATGAACGGGTGCTGCGTGAACTCGGCCCCGTGGGCGGCGCGGGCAGCACGCGCGAAGGCAGCCTGGATGCCCGCGCCCGCCCCGGCGCGCGCAGCCCATCGCTGTCGGGCCAGACCGACTGGGCCTCGCTGAGCCTCGTCGAAGACAAGGAAGTCGAGGCGCAGATCTCCGCCGAACGCTTCGGCATGGACATCTCGGCCGCCTGCGAATGGGAACTGCGTGAGCTCGACGGCTTCGTCAGCGCCATGATCGGCGACGCTGGCGGTGAACGCGACCGCAACCCGCTCAAGCCCGACCTGGTGGGCCACGCCATGCTGCGCGGCATCGAGACCGTTTCCGACCGCGCCGACGTCCGCAAGGTACTCACCACCGAAATCAGCCGCTCGCTCGGCGGCCTGCTGCGCGCCTGCTATGCCGACATCCTGACCGATTTGCGCCGTGCCGGCGTGCAACCTGTCGGCCTCAGCGTGCGCAACCGCGCGCCGCGAGGGGCGCTCGGCGGTGGCGGCTTCGCCGGCACCGACCCCGGCGCCGAGGCCGACACCAGCCGCCCCAGCGGCCTGGGCAGCCGGCCTGACAGCGGCCAGCGCACGGGCGGTTTTGGCAGCTCCACCCGCCCTGGCGCCTACCCGGGCCGCGGCACCGGCACCGGCATGCCGGCGCCGCGCGGCGCCATGTTCGGCCACGTCGACCCGGGCATGATGACGCTGATCCGGCGGCTGGCCTACGTCGAAGGCCCGCAGGCCAGCGGCGCCTACGCCAGCGACTACGGCGACATGGCGGGCGACGGCGGCATGGTGCCGCAGCCGGCCAACCTGATCCGCGCGCACCGCGACGAATTGCGCGGGGCCTCCAAGGGCGCGCTCGATCACATGGTGATCGATGTCATCGGCTTCCTGTTCGACCAGATCCTGGCCGACCCCAAGGTGCCGCCGCAGATGGCACGGCAGATCGCGCGGCTGCAGTTGCCGGTGTTGCGCGCCGCGCTGGGCGACCCGAGTTTCTTCTCGTCGCGCAAGCACCCGGTGCGGCGCTTCATCAACCGCATCGCCTCGCTGGGCGCTGCCTTCGAAGACTTCGGCGACGAAGGGGCCAGGCAGTTCCTGGCCAAGGTCAAGGCGCTGATCCATGAGGTGGTGGATGGCGATTTCGAGCAGATCGAGGTCTACGAGCAGAAGCTGGCCGAGCTGGAGGCCTTCACCGCCGAGCTGGCACGCCAGGCCAGCCCCGACCAGGCGGCGGCCGCGCTGCTGACCGAAAAGGAAGAACAGCAGCGCCTGCGCCAGCTGTACGCGCAACGCCTGCAGGGCGAGCTGAAAGACGTGCAGGCGCCGCCCTTCCTGCGCGATTTCATCAGCAAGGTCTGGAGCCAGGTGCTGCTGCGTGCCGCCGAGCAAGGCGGCACCGATGGCGCGCTGGCACAGCGCCTGCGCGCGGTGGCGCGCGATCTTTTCCTCAGCGTGCAGCCCAAGGCCACGCCCGCCTTGCGCAAGGCCTTCCTGACCCAGCTCCCCAAGCTGATGCAGGACCTGACCGAAGGCATGAACCTCATCGGCTGGCCCGAGGAAGCGCGGCGCGACTTCTTCGGCCAGCTGATGCCGGCGCACGCCAACGCGCTGAAACACGCGCCGACCAGCCAGCTCGACATCAACCTGATGGCGCACGAGGTCGACCGTGCGCTGAAGCGCCCGCCTCCCTCGCGCGACGAGCTTTCGACCAGCGTCAACCTGCCCGTGCTCACCGAGGAGATGCCGCAGCAGCTGAGCAGCGAAGAAGCGCAAAGCGTGGGCCTGGTCAGCGAAGCGGCGGTGGATTGGTCGGGCCAGATCGACATCGACCTCAGCGCCGAGCCCGACACCCCGCCCGACAACCGCCCGCTGGCACCCGGCCTGCCGGCGGCCGATGCCGAAGACACCCCGCAGGGTGCAGCCCTGGTGAACCACCTGGAGATCGGCTTCGCCTACCAGATGCACCTGGACGGCGACTGGAAGAAGGTGCGCCTGTCGCACGTGAGCCCGGCCAAGAGCTTCTACATCTTCAGCCACGGCGGGCGCCACCGGAAGACCATTTCGCTCACCCAACGCATGCTCACGCGCCTGTGTGAAACGGGCCGGCTCAAGGCCTTCGAGAGCGCCTACCTGATCGAGCGCGCCACGGCGCGCGCGCGCCGCCAGCTCTCGGCGCTCAGCGGCGCCGCACCGGCCACGCGTTGATCACAGGCTGATCACGCGGCCGCGGCCAGCCGGCGCGCCATCTGCACCGCCGCCCGCAGGCTGCTGGCATCGGCCCGGCCCTGGCCGGCGATGTCGAAGGCGGTGCCGTGGTCGGGGCTGGTGCGAACGAAAGGCAGGCCCAGCGTGACATTGACGCCCTGCTCCACACCGAGGTACTTCACCGGGATCAGCCCGTGGTCGTGCGTCATCGCCACCACGAGATCGAACTCGCCGCGGCGCGCGCGCATGAACACGGTGTCGGGCGCATAGGGGCCGCTGGCGTTGATGCCCTCGGCCACGGCCGCCTGCACCGCGGGGCCGATGACGGTGAGCTCTTCGTCTCCAAACAGCCCACCTTCGCCGGCATGCGGGTTCAGCCCGGCCACCGCGATGCGCGGCCGCGCCTGGCCCCAGGCGGCCGCGCTGCGGTGAGCGATGCGCAGGGTGTCGAGCACGGCGTCGAAGGTGACGGCGTCCAGCGCGCGGCGCAGCGAGAGGTGGATGGTGACCAGCACCACGCGCAACTCCTGATTGGCCAGCATCATGCGCACTGGCGGCAGCGGCTGGCCGGGTGTCGCGGCCAGGGCCTGCAGCATCTCGGTGTGGCCCGGATGGGGCACGCCGGCGGCGGCCAAGGCCTCTTTGTGGATGGGCGCAGTCACCAGCGCGCCGCCGACGCCCGCCTGCAACAGCGCCACGGCGTGTTCGATGCAAAGCGCCGCCGCAGCGCCGTTGCGCGCGTCAATCTGGCCGACCTGTAGCGTGGCCAAGCCCGCAGGCAGACCCGGCGGGCGAAGCACGGGCAGACAGCCGGACGGCACGGCGGAGAGGTCGGACAGGGTCTCGATCAGCGCCATCATCGGGCTGCCCGCGCGGCGCAGCACCTCGGGGCAACCCAGCACCACGGCATCGGCCAGTGCACCCTGGCGGAAGGCGCTGGCGATGATCTCCGGCCCGATGCCGGCCGCGTCGCCCATCGTCACGAGCAGCGGTCTCATGCCGGACCTCCCAGAGCTCGGGCCCGGCATGCAGCGCGCACCTGCGCGCAGGCGCAGTTGCGCGTCCTCATGCCGGGTTGTCGATCTCGATGTAGCGGTGCGGCACGCCGAAATGCGCCGCCACCTGCGCCGCCACGGCCGGGGCGCCGTAGCGTTCGGTGGCGTGGTGGCCGCAGGCGATGAAGGCCACGCCCGTCTCGCGCGCCAGGTGGGCCTGGGGCTCGGAGATTTCGCCGGTGATGAAGGCGTCAGCCCCGGCCTCGATGGCGCCTTCGAAGTAGCCCTGCGCGCCCCCCGTGCACCACGCCACGCGCCGCAGCGTGCGGCCATCACCCGGCACCACCACCGGCTCGCGTCCCAGAGCGCCCTGCGCGGCCTGCACCAAGGCGGGCAGGGTGGACAGCGCTGCCGGCGCTGGGCCGAGGAAGCCCAGCGCTTGCTCGCCAAAGCGGCCGTCGGCCTGCAGCCCCAGTTGCAGCCCGAGCTGCGCGTTGTTGCCGAGCTCGGCGTGTGCGTCCAGCGGCAGGTGGTAGGCGAAAAGGTTGACGCCGGCCGTCATCAGGCGCCGCACGCGCGCACCCAGCCATCCCGTGAGCCGGCCGTCCTGCCCGCGCCAGAACAGGCCGTGGTGCACGATCAGCGTGTCGGCCCCGTCGGCGATGGCCGCGTCGATGAAAGCCAGGCTGGCGGTGACCCCGGAGACGATGCGGCGCACCTCGGGCGAACCCTCGACCTGCAGACCGTTCGGCCCATAATCCTTGAAGGCTTGTGGCTGCAGCAGCTGCTGCAGGTAGTCATCGATTTCAACCCGATCTGCCATGGTGCGCATTGTCGGGCACGCGTGAGAAACCTCCTTCGATGTGGCGCAGAACCTGGCTCGTCTTTTCGCAGGCCGTGACGGTGGCGGTGGCGGCGCTGTTCGTGCTGCTGACGCTCAAACCCGACTGGCTGCCCGGCGGCGCCGGTGGTGTGGCCGGGGCGATGCTGCCCAGCCCGACGCTCTTCCAGGTGGCGCGGCCGGCCGGCCCGGCCGCCAGCAGCAGCGGCTACGCGACGGCCGCGCGCCTGGCGGCGCCGGCGGTGGTGAGCATCAGCGCCACCAAGATGGCGCGCAACAACCCGCACGCCGACCCCCGCTTCCGCTTTTTCTTCGGTGATGGCCCGGTCACGCCGCAGGTGGGCCTGGGCTCGGGTGTCATCGTCTCTCCCGAGGGCTACCTGCTGACCAACCACCACGTGGTGGAAGACGCCAACGAGATCGAGGTGCAGCTGGCCGACGGCCGCCAGACCCGCGCCCGCCTGGTCGGCAGCGACCCCGAAACCGACATCGCCGTGCTGAAGATAGAACTGGCTGAACTGCCGGTGATGGCGCTCGGCGACGTGCGCGCCCTGCAGGTGGGCGATGCCGTGCTGGCCATCGGCAACCCCTTCAACGTCGGGCAGACCGTCACGGCCGGCATCGTCAGTGCGCTCGACCGCAGCGACGCCAGCAGCTCGCGCTTCCAGAACTTCATCCAGACCGACGCGGCCATCAACCCGGGCAATTCCGGTGGTGCGCTGGTGGATGCCAGCGGCGCGCTGGTGGGCATCAACACCGCCATCTTCAGCCGCAGCGGCGGCAGCCTGGGCATCGGTTTTGCCGTGCCGGTGGACACAGCGCGCCAGGTGATGGAGCAGCTGTTGCGCGACGGCAAGGTGCGTCGCGGCTGGATAGGCGTGGAGCCGCGCGACTTGAGCGCCGAGTTGGCCGAGAGCCTCAACCTGCCCGTGCGCCAGGGTGTGCTGATCACCGGCGTGCTGCAGAACGGCCCGGCCGCCCAGGGCGGCCTGCGCCCGGGCGACGTGGTGGTGCAGGTGGGCGAACGTGCCGTGCGCAACGTGGGCGACCTCTTCGCCGCCGTGGCCGCGCTGCCGCCCGAGCAGGAGGCCATCCTGCAGGTGCAACGTGGCGCCGAAGCGCTGAGTCTGAAGATCAAGGTGGGTGAACGCCGCAGCGCGGCGCAAGCCAGCGGGCGCTGAGCCCCCCAGCGGCAGCACGGCGCTGGGTTCAGAGCACCAGCGCCAGCCGCTCGAGAATCAGAACGGCAAAGAAGCCGAACGCGGCCAGCACGGTCCACTTCACGATGACGATGCCGCGGCGGCGCCACACCGCCTGCCCGGTGCCGATGTACATCGCAAAACACAGCAGCCCGCACACCAGCAGCAGGCCGAACACGAGGCGGAAGACGAGCATGGCGGCGCCTTACCAGGCCGGTGCCAGTTCGGCAAAGCCGCGCGGGGCATCGGCCTCGCGCTCGAAGCTGACCACTTCGTAGGCGCTGGGGTCGGCCAACAGCTTGCGCAGCAGCTGGTTGTTCAGCGCGTGGCCGCTTTTGTAGGCCACGTAGCTGGCCAGCAGCGGCTTGCCGGCGATGTGCAGGTCGCCGATGGCATCGAGGATCTTGTGCTTCACGAACTCGTCGTCGTAGCGCAGGCCCTCGGCATTAAGCACCTTGACATCGTCGATGACGATCACGTTGTCCATGTTGCCGCCCAGGCCCAGGCCGCGCGAGCGCATCAGTTCCACGTCTTTCGTGAAGCCGAAGGTGCGCGCGCGCGCGATGTCGCGCTTGTACTGGCCGCCGGAAAAATCGAACTCCACGCGCCGGCCGGTGGCGTCCACCGCCGGGTGGTTGAACTCGATCTCGAAGCTGAGCTTGTAACCATGGAAAGGCTCCAGGCGCGCCCACTTCAGGCTGCGGCCTTCGCCCTCGCGGATCTCCACGGGCTTCTTCACCTTCAGAAAACGCTTGGGCGCGTTCTGCAACTGGATGCCCGCGCTCTGCAGCAGGAACACGAAGCTGGCCGCGCTGCCGTCGAGGATGGGCACCTCTTCGGCGGTGATGTCGATGATGAGGTTGTCCAGCCCCAGGCCGGCGCAGGCCGACATCAGGTGTTCGATGGTCTGGACCTTGGGCGCGTCGGGGTTGCCGCCGGGGCTGATGGTGCTGGCCATGCGCGTGTCGCTGACAGCGAAAGCGTCGACCGGGATGTCTACCGGCTCGGGCAGATCGACACGGCGGAAGACGATGCCGGTGTCGGGCGCGGCCGGGCGCAGGGTGAGTTCGACCTTCTGGCCGCTGTGCACGCCCACACCGACGGCGCGTGTGAGGGCTTGGATGGTGCGCTGCTGGATCATCGCCCGATTGTCGGCGATGGCCGTCGGCCCCGTGCTGCGGGGCTCGACCCTGGGCCCGGCGGTGCATTTCGATGCGCGTTGCGCACCCGTGGCTGGCGGGCTGGGGCGAAGCTGTGGCCTAATCGCGGGTTCGACCCCAATTTCCTTGAAAGCCGATCATGGCCCAGAAGATCCGTACCGAAGCCGACAAGCGCGCCACGCCCCGCCCCCCCGCCCCCGCTGGCGTGACCGTGACGGTGCACCGCGGCCAGAAGAACAGCCTCGAGCGCGGTTCGCACACGCGCAGCAAGAAGAACCCCGGCAAGCGCCCCAAGAAGGGTGGCTGAAGCCCGCTGCACCCGCGCCGCTGCGGCGGCCGGGTGGGGGCTGAACGCCCGTCGGCGTTGACGACGACGGGCCGGGTGGGCTGCCAAGTCACCCATGCTGCGCATCACTGAACTTCGACTGCCGCTCGACCATGCGGAGGCCGCATTGCGCGCGGCTGTCCTTGCACGCCTGGGCATCGCCGATGCCGCGCTGAAGGCCTTCACGGTCTTCAAGCGCGCCTGGGACGCGCGCAAGAAGACCGCCATCGTGCTGAGCTACACCATCGACTGCGAGGTCGAGGGTGAGGCGGCCGTGCTCGCACGGTTTACGGGCGACCCGCACGTGCGTGTGACGCCCGACACCGGCTACAAGTTCGTGGGGCACGCACCGGCGGACTTCGCAGCCCGCGGCCGGCCGCGCCCCGTGGTCATCGGCTTCGGCCCCTGCGGCATCTTTGCGGCGCTGATCCTGGCCCAGATGGGTCTGCGCCCGCTGGTGCTGGAGCGCGGCAAGGAAGTGCGTGAACGCACGAAGGACACCTGGGGCCTGTGGCGCAAGAGCGTGCTGAACCCCGAGTCGAACGTGCAGTTCGGCGAAGGCGGGGCCGGCACCTTCAGCGACGGCAAGCTCTGGAGCCAGATCTCCGACCCGCGCCACCTCACGCGCAAGGTACTGACCGAGTTCGTGAAGGCGGGTGCGCCGGAAGAAATCCTCTTCGTGGCCAAGCCGCACATCGGCACTTTCCGGCTGGTGGGCATGGTGGAAAAGCTGCGCGCCGACATCGAGGCGCTGGGTGGCGAGATCCGCTTCCAGCAACACGTGACCGACCTGCACATCGAGGCCGGCCAGGTGCGGGGCCTCACCCTGGCGAGTGGCGAGCAGATCGAAGCCGAACACGTGGTGCTGGCCCTGGGCCACAGCGCGCGCGACACCTTCGCGATGCTGCACCAGCGCGGCGTCTACCTCGAGGCCAAACCCTTTTCGGTGGGCTTCCGCGTCGAGCACCCGCAAGGCGTGATCGACCGCGCGCGTTTCGGGCCCAACGCCGGCAACCCCATCCTCGGCGCGGCCGACTACAAGCTGGTGCACCACGCGAGCAACGGCCGCAGCGTCTACAGCTTCTGCATGTGCCCGGGTGGCACGGTGGTGGCCGCCACCTCGGAACCGAACCGCGTCGTCACCAACGGCATGAGCCAGTACAGCCGCAACGAGCGCAATGCCAACGCCGGCATCGTGGTGGGCATCAACCCGCAGGACTACCGGCAGGACGGCAAGACCGAAGGCCCGGTGAACCCCCTGGACGGCGTGGCCTTCCAGCGTTTCTGGGAGAGCCGCGCTTTCGAGCTCGGCAACGGCAACTACCTCGCGCCGGGGCAGCTGGTGGGCGACTTCATCAAGCGCCAGAAGAGCACGGTTTTCGGCAACGTGCAGCCCAGCTACAAACCCGGTGTGCACCTCACCGACCTGGCCGACCCGAGGCAGCCCAGCCTGCCCGTGTACGTGCTGGACGCCATCCGCGAAGCCCTGCCCGCCTTCGAGCGGCAGATCAAGGGCTTCTCGATGCCCGACGCCGTGCTCACGGGCGTGGAGACGCGCACCAGCTCACCGCTGCGCATCACGCGCGGGCGCGACCACCAAAGTCTGAACACGCGCGGCCTGTACCCGGCGGGCGAAGGTGCGGGCTACGCCGGCGGCATCATGTCCGCCGGGGTGGATGGCATCGAGGTGGCCGAGTCGGTGGGCCGAGCGATGCTGGGGCTGAAGACCGCCTGAGGCCTGCAGCCGCGGGGTTCAGCCCGGCGCGGCGTCGGCCGCCTCGCTCTCGTGCCAGCCGGCCAGCGCCCAGCGCGACAGGCCGGCCATCAAGGCAAACAGCAGCACACCCGCCACGGCGATCAAGGCCAGCGCCGCGAACATGCGCGGGATGTTGAGCTGGTAACCCGCGTGCAGGATCTGGAAGGCCAGGCCCGTGCCCGTGCCGCCCGTGCCAGCCACGAACTCGGCGACCACAGCGCCGATGAGCGCCAGCCCGCTGCTGATGCGCAAGCCGCCAAAGAAATAGGGCAGCGCCGAAGGGATGCGCAGCCGCCGCAGCGTCTGCCAGCGTGTGGCGCCTTGCAGGCGGAAATAGGCCAGCAGCCCGGGGTCGACACTGCGCAGCCCCAGCGTGGTGTTGCTGATGATGGGGAAGAGCGCCACCAGCGCCGCGCACACCACGAGCGACGCGGTCGGGTCTTTGACCCAGATGATGATCAGCGGTGCGATGGCGACGATGGGTGTCACCTGCAGGAGCACCGCGTAGGGAAAGAACGCGGTCTCGATGGCGCGGCTTTGCACGAAGGCGAAGGCGATCAAGGTGCCCAGCACCACGGCCAGCACGAAGGCCAGCACGGTGATCCACAGTGTGTTCAGCAGCGCGGCGAACAGCAGCCCGGCGTCTTCCACCATGGCCTGTGCCACACGCAGCGGCGAAGGCAGCAGGAACACCGGCACCTCGAAGGCCACCACCGCGCCTTGCCACGAGGCCAGCAGCAGCACCGCCACGGCCAGCGGCCACACGAGCTTGTGCAGGCCCTCGTTCATGCGGCGCTGGCACCCAGCAGACCACGCTGCAGGCGCGCGGCGTGTTCGGCGAAGGTGGTGCTGACGCGGAACTCGGCGCTGCGCGGGTAGGGCTCGTCGATGCACACGTCTTCCACCACGCGCCCGGGCCGCGCGGCCATCACCAGCACACGCTGGCTCAGGAACACGGCCTCGTGGATGGAATGGGTGACGAAGATCACCGTCAGCCCCTGCTGCTGCCACAGCTGCAGCAGGTCGCTGTCGAGCCGGTAGCGGGTGATCTCGTCAAGCGCTCCGAAAGGCTCGTCCATCAACAGCAGGCGTGGCTGGGTCACCAGGCAGCGCGCCAGCGAGGCCCGCATCTTCATGCCGCCGCTCAGCTCACGCGGCAGGCTCTTCTCGAAGCCCTGCAGGCCCACCAGCGCCAGCGCGGCCTGCACGCGCTCATCGGCCTCGCCGCGCGGCAAGCCGGCCAGATCGAGCGGCAAGCGCACGTTGTCGGCCACGCGGGCCCAGGGCATCAGCGTGGGCTCCTGGAACACGAAACCCAGTTCGGGCCCGGCTGCCTCGCCTGGCAGCACGGGCTGGCCCCAGCGCCGCACTGCGCCACCGCTGGGAGCGAGCAAACCGGCCACCATCTTCAGCAGCGTGCTTTTGCCGCAGCCGCTGGGGCCCAGCAGCGTGAGGAACTCGCCCGGCGCCACGTGCAATTGCACCGGCAGCAGCGCCTGGGTGCCGCTGGCGTAGGTCTTGCTCGCGCCCAGCACCTCGACGGCGGGAGCTGCCACTGCAACGGGCGGGTTCACGCCGGCTGCGGTCAGGGCAGCACCTTCAGGTCCTTGACGAACTGCGTCGTGTACGTGCGCGGCAGGTCCACCTTCTTCGGGTCGACCTGCTTGAGCTGCACCATGAGGTCGAAGGTCTTCTGCATGCGCGCCGCCGTGACGATGCCGGCGCCCTGCGTGCCCGCGTCGCCGCCGAAGACCATGCCGCTCTCGTTGAGCAGGCGGATGCCCACGGCCAGGCGGTCGTCGGTCATCGTGGGGTTGTCGCGTTTGATGAGCGCATTGCCCGGCTTCGGGTCGCCCTGCAGGTAGCTCTTGTAGCCCAGCATCGTGGCCTTCACGAAGGCGGCCACGGCCTGCGGGCGCTCTTTCACGGTCTTTTCCATGCAGACGATGGTCTGGCTGTAGGGCGGCCAGCCGTGGTCGCTGAGCAGGACGGCCTTGGGCTTGAACTTCGCCTCCTTCTCGATGGCGTAGGGTTCGCTGCTCAGGTAGCCCTGCTGCACCACGTTCTTGTCGGCGATGAAGGGCTGGATGCTGAAGTTGTAAGGCCGGCGCTGGCGGTCTTCCAGCCCGTACTTCTCTTTCAGCCAGGGCCATTGCACCGTGAAACCGGCCGGCGAGATGAGGATGGTCTTGCCCTTGAGGTCTTCCAGGCGCTGGAAGTTCTCGGGGTGGCCGATGAGCACCAGCGGGTCTTTCTGGAAGGTGGCGGCCACCGTCACCGCGGCCACGCCCTGCTGCCACGCCGCGAGCGTCTGCATGTCGTAGCCCATGACGCAATCGGTCTGGCCGGCCGCCAGCAGCTGCATGATGTTGACCTGCGGGCCGCCCATCTTCAGCGTGACGTCCAGGCCCTCCTTCTTGTACAGCCCCGTGGCCAGCGCCTGGTAGAAGCCGCCGTGTTCGGCTTGGGCGTACCAGTTGGTGGTGAAGTTGAGTTTCTGCTGGGCCAGGGCGGGGCCGGAAACGAAAGCACCAGCCAGCAACAAGAGCTGGGGCAGGCCATGGCAGAAACAGCGCGCAGCGAAAGGCATGCAAGGCTCCAGAAAAACCGTCGGCCGCGCATCGTACCCAGGAGCGCGCTCGCCGGCCCGCTTGCAGGATTTCACGTTTGGATGCGATTCGGACGCATGGACTTGGCCAGGACACCCGGACCGAGGGGCTGGCGCGCCGGTGCGCGCATGGACAATCCGGCGCAGAACAACCGACCTTGGAACTTGCCATGAAGACCATCCGACACCTGAGCCTGTTGACGCTGAGCCTGGCCGCTTCGTCCGCCTTTGCAGGTGCAGTGGCGCCCAACCCCGTGCCCGAACCCGGCACCTGGGCTCTGATCGCCCTGGCCGGCGTCATCGGCGTCGTCGTGGCGCGCAACAAGCGCAAGTGAGCCCGTGGGCGAGAACGGCCCCAGCCCCGGGGTCTTTTTCCTCGCCCTGATGCTCGTGGGCTTCCTGGCCGTGGCGGCCTGGGAGCACCTGCGCCCCTGGCAGGCCGCCTCGCCGCAACTCGGCGGCCGCTGGGCCACCAACTTCGGCCTGTGGGTGTGCACCCACGTCAGCGGCTACGCCATCGTGCCGGTGGCCGGGATAGTCACCGCCTGGTGCCTCAGCGCCACCCCCTGGCAGGGTCTGCAAGCGGTGGGCTCGCCGCTCTGGTTGCAGGCCGTGCTGCTGTTCGTGGCCCTGGACGCCGCCCGCTGGGCGAGTCATGCCGCCATGCACCGCTGGGCTTGGTTGTGGCGCATCCACCGCGTGCACCACAGCGACGTGGCGTTCGACGTCACGGTGGGGGTGCGGTTCCACCCCGCGGAGGCCTTGCTCTATGCCTGCGTGACGGCTGCGCTGGTTGCCAGCCTGGGGGTGAATCTGTGGGCTGTTCTTGCCGCCGAGGCGGTCTTCATCCTCCACAACCTCTTCTGCCACGCCAACGCCCGTCTGCCTGCGCGGGCCGAGCGTTGGTTGTCGCCTTGGATGGTGACCCCCGACCTGCACCGCGTGCACCACGCCGAAGAACCGGCCCTCTACAACCTGAACTTCGGCACCGTGCTGAGCGTGTGGGACCGCCTCGCCGGCACCCTGCGCCGTGTGGAGGGTGCCGACCATGCGGCCCTGGGTTTCGGCGTGCAGGCCCTCGACAGCAGCTGGACGCGCTCGCTGCCGCAGCTGCTGGTGCTGCCCTTGCGCGCCGAACGCAAAACCGCGCCACAGCCTCAGAACACGGCGTGATCGCCGCGTTCCAGCACCGCCTGGCCTGACAGCAGCCGGGCCTGGTAGTCGATGAGCGTCTGCGTGCCGGTGGACGGCGTGGCCTCGGCGTCATAAGCGCCGCGCGTGGCGTCCCACACCAGCATCGATTCGGTGGCGTAGTAGTGACCGATGCGCGCCAGTTCGGCTTTCGCGGCCGCGGCCGGCCACACGCGGCCGGCCCAGCCCAGGCCGGTGGCGATACCCAACAGCAAACCCGGCGGCACCTGCTTGAACCGGGGCGGCCGGCCCATCAGCCTGAACAAGGCTTCGCCCTGTTCACGCGGCGTCTGTGCCGGGCCCGGGCCGCCGATGGGCAACACGCGGTCGGCCCTGGCCGGGTCGTGCAGGCAGTCGCAGAGGTAGGCCGCCAGGTCTTCATCGCCGATGGGCTTGCAGGCTGTCAGCTGCCCGTCGCCGAACACGAGGAAGGGCTTGCCCTGCTGCAGCCGCGCCACCTGTCCCGAGAGCGACTTGAAGAAGGCCGTGGGCCGCACGATGGACCAGCGCAGGCCCGAGGCCATCAATTCGCGCTCGTAGGCCAGCTTGGCCTGCTGGAAAGCCAGGCGCGGCTTCTGCACGCACAAGGCCGAAAGCTGCACCACCTGCGTGACGCCGGCCTCGCGCGCAGCAGCCAGCGCCTGCACATGGGCGCGGTGGTCGACGGCCCAGGCATCGGCCGGCACGCCCGTGCGCGAGGCCAGGCAGGACAGCAACACGTCGAAAGCCTCGCCTCGAAACCCGTGCTGGCGCAGCGAAGCGGCGTCTTGCACCTCCCCCACGCGCAGCTCGGCGCCCGAAAGGCGTTTCGCCCACTGCGCCGCGCTCAGCGCGGCGCCTGCACCGGCGCGCGGACGCACGAAACACACCACCTCGTGCCCGCGCTGCAGCAGCGCCCGCACCGTGGCCTGGCCGATGGTGCCGGTGGCCCCGAGGACGAAGATGCGCCGGCGCTCAACCAGGGCTTCAGTCCTTGTAGCGCAGGATGCTCGCGCGTTTGGCATCCTCGGGGTAGAAATAGGCGCGCTCGCCATTGCGCCAGGTGCCCAGCCACAGCATGTTGGCCGAGATGGCGTCGTGGTCGTTGGCCGAGAAGGGCTTGTCGTAGGTTGTCACCACACCGGGGTAACGCCGCGGCAGGTTCTCCAGCGCTCGTTTGAGCGCCGGGCCGCTGAGGTCGCCCTTGGCCTCGAACAGGGCACGGAAGAGCAGCTGCATCGCGTCATAGCTCTGCGCGGCCGACATCATCGAGCCGATGAGCGTCTCTTTCGAGAGCTTGCGGTAGCGCAGCCGGAAGGCGTTGTTGCGTTCGAGGAAGTTGTTGGGCAGCAAGGTCTGCACGCTCATCGTGCCCTCGACGGCGCCGTTCGAGGCCTCGAAGGCCGAACGGTGCGACAAGCCCCAGGGGCCGAACTGCGGCACCGACCAGTTCAGCTGTGCACGCGCGGCCGCGAGCACGCCCGACTCGGGGCCCACCGTCCAGCCGATGATCGAATCGGCACCGGCCGCGCGCGCCTGGCGCAGTTCGTCCTGCAGCGACTTCGTGCCCACGGCAAAACGCACGACGATGGCCGGGCGGATCTTCACCTCGGCCAGCGCCTGCAGCAGGTCGGCCAGGCCGGCGTCGCCATAACCCGAGCGGTCGACGATGAGGGCCGGCTGCGTGAGCTTGCGTCGGGCCAGCTCGGCCGCGAGAAAGCGCGTCTGCAGCGCGTCGCGCGCCGCGGTGCGGAAGATGTAGCTGTCGGCCGGTGCGTACTTCGCGGTGATCACCGTGCCGGTGGCGCAGGGCACGATGAGCACGTGGCGGTTGGCCTGGAAGATGTCCAGCGCCTTGGCCGCCACGCCGGTGTTGCAGAAGCCCACCGTCGCCGTGACCTTGTCCTTCAGCACCAGGTCTTGCGCCGCTTGCACGCCGGTGTCGGGGTCGGCCTTGTCGTCGCGGACGATCAGCTCGATGCGCCGGCCCAGAAAACCGCCGATCTCGTTGAACTCGTCGGCCGCAACCTGCGCGCCGATGCGCGCGCTGTTGCCCATGTCCGACGAACCGCCGGTGAGCGGGAAGATGACGCCGATGCGCAGCGGCTCGGCCGCCGGCAACTGGGCCTGCGCTTGTGGCAGCGCGGCCCACCAGGCAAGGGCCAGCCAGGCCAGCCTCACGCGAGGTGTCACCCTGCCCAGAATCCCGTGGAAGCGCCTGTGCCCTGCTTGCATGCTGGAAATGCCTCTCTGTGCAGGCTCTGCAAGGCCTGGTGCCGGGCAGCTTAGCAGCCCGGCGAGGCACCGCATCGGCCTGCACAGACCGATGCGTGCCAGAGCGTTACCGGCCGCGCGCGGCCGGCCTCCAGCTCAGTCGGCCTGCTTGCGCAGGAAAGCCGGGATCTCGATCTCGTCCATGCCATTGCTGGCCAGCGCGTCCACCTTGGCCGCGGCCTGGCTGCGCGCGCTGCGCCACACGCTGGGCGTGTTCATCGTGTCGTAGCTGGTCGCCGAAGGCGCCTGCATCTGCACCGACGGGCCGGGCTGGGCCACGTGGTTCAGGATGGGCAGGTTGTCGGTGCCGGTGCGCAGCACGGGCTGGGCCGGCGCCAGCTGCGGCTGCTGCACCACCGTCAGCGGCGGCTGCACGGCGGCCTTGCGGGCGCTGGAGAGGCCCGTGGCGATGACGGTCACGCGCAGCTGGTCGCCCAGGCTTTCGTCGTAGGCGGCGCCGAAGATCACGTGCGCGTCATCGGCCGCGTAGCACTTGATGGCGTTCATCGCGTTGCGGCTCTCGGCCAGCTTGAAGGTGCTCTTGCTCGCGGCAATCAGCACCAGCACGCCGCGCGCGCCGCGCAGGTCGATGCCTTCCAGCAGCGGGCAGGCCATCGCGGCCTCGGCGGCCTTCTTGGCGCGGTCGGGGCCGCTGGCCACGGCGGTGCCCATCATGGCCTTGCCGGGCTCGCTCATCACGGTCTTGACGTCTTCGAAGTCGACGTTGACCTGCGCATCCATGTGGATGATGTCGCTGATGCCGCCCACGGCGTTCTTCAGCACGTCGTTGGCGTGCGCGAAGGCCTGCTCCTGCGTGATGTCGTCGCCCATCACCTCCAGCAGCTTCTCGTTCAGCACCACGATCAGGCTGTCGACGTTGGCTTCCAGTTCGGAAACCCCGTCTTCGGCCTGCTTACCGCGGCGCTTGCCTTCGAAGTCGAAAGGCTTGGTGACCACGCCCACGGTCAGGATGCCCATCTCCTTGGCCACGCGCGCGATCACGGGGGCCGCACCGGTGCCGGTGCCGCCGCCCATGCCGGCGGTGATGAAGAGCATGTGGCTGCCTTCGATGGCCTGGCGGATGCTTTCCACCGCCTCTTCGGCCGCCACGCGGCCCGCCTCGGGCTTGCTGCCGGCGCCCAGGCCGGTTTTGCCCAGTTGCACCAGCGTGCCGGCGGCGCTGCGGTGCAGCGCTTGGGCGTCGGTGTTGGCGCAGATGAACTCCACGCCCTGCACGCCCTGCGCGATCATGTGTTCGACAGCGTTGCCGCCGCCGCCACCGACACCGATCACCTTGATCTGCGTGCCTTCGTCGAATTCGTCGATCATTTCGATGGGCATGTGAGCCTCCTAGCTTTGAGTGAGTTGCAGTTGCCGTTGCGTTGCGAAAACGAGGTGCTGTGGGTTCGCCGATCTATGCCGTGTCATGCATGCACCCCTCCTAGAAATTCCCGAGAAACCAATCTTTGGCGCGGCCGACCAGGTTCTTCACCGAGCCGGCCTGTGCCGCCGCCTTGAAGCCGCGTGCGCGTGCCACGCGGGCTTCTTCCAACAAGCCCATCACGGTGGCGCTGCGCGGGTTGGCCACCATGTCGAAGAGCGCGCCGTGGTACTGCGGCAGGCCCTTGCGCACGGGCTTCAGGAAGATGTCTTCGCCCAGCTCCACCATGCCCGGCATCACGGCGCTGCCGCCGGTGATGACGATGCCGCTGCTGAGCAGTTCTTCGTAGCCGCTTTCGCGGATGACCTGGTGCACCAGGCTGAAGATCTCTTCCACGCGCGGCTCGATCACGCCAGCCAGCGCCTGGCGTGAGAGCAGCCGCGGGGCACGGTCGCCCAGGCCCGGCACCTCGATCTGGTCGCCGGGGTCGGCCAGCAGCTGCTTGGCTGCACCGTGCTCGACCTTGATCTCTTCCGCGTCTTTCGTCGGCGTGCGCAGCGCCATCGCGATGTCGCTGGTGATGAGGTCGCCGGCGATGGGGATGACGGCCGTGTGGCGCACGCTGCCGTCGGTGTAGATCTGCACGTCGGTGGTGCCGGCGCCGATGTCGACCACGGCCACGCCTAAAGATTTTTCGTCGTCGGTCAGCACGGCTGCAGCGCTGGCGCTGGGGTTCAGCACCAGGCGCTCCACCTCCAGGCCGCAGCGGCGCACGCACTTCAGGATGTTCTCGGCGGCACTTTGAGCGCCGGTGACGATGTGCACCTTCACCTCGAGCCGGCTGCCGCTCATGCCGATGGGCTCTTTGACCTCGTGCCCGTCGATCACGAACTCTTGCGGCTCCACCAGCAGCAGGCGCTGGTCGTTCGGGATGCTGATGGCCTTGGCGGTCTCGACCACACGCGCCACGTCGGTGGGCGTGACCTCGCGGTTGTCGCGCACGATCACCATGCCGGTGCTGTTCTGCCCGCGGATGTGGCTGCCGGTGATGCCGGTGTAGACGCTGGTGATCTTGCAGGCGGCCATCATCTCGGCCTCTTTCAGCGCCTGCTGGATGCTCTGCACGGTGGCGTCGATGTTGACGACCACGCCGCGCTTCAGGCCGTGCGTGGGTGCCACGCCCAGGCCGGCCACGCGCAGCTCGCCGCCGGGCAGCACCTCGGCTGCGACGACCATCACCTTGGCGGTGCCGATGTCCAGGGCGAACACCATGTCCTTGAATTCCTTGGCCATGTGCTGTCCTCTAGTTGTTCTTAACCGCGCCAGGAGGCGATGAGCCTTTGGGCGGGGTGGTGCTGACGCCGCGCAAGCGCACGGCATAACCGTCGGCGTGGCGCAGGTCGGCGTATTCCAGCGGCTGCTGCCAGCGCGCGGCCACTTGCGTGTAGGTGCGCACGAAACGTTCGCTGCGCGCCACGAGTTCTTCTTCGCTGCCGCGGCCCAGTTCCAGCGCGGCGCCGCTGTCGAGCTCCATGCGCCAGCTGCCGCGGCCGCTGAGCTGCACGCGCACCACGTTCATCTCCAGCCGCGCCAGCGTGGGCTGCACGCGGCGCAGCAGCGCCAGCATGGCCGCGGCGCTGCCTTCGGGGCCGGCCAGCACGGGCAGGCTGTCGTCTTCCACATCGCCGACGTTGGCCTCGAAGACCTCGCCGTGGCTGTTGACCAAGCGCTCGGCACCACTGCCTTCTTCGCCGCCCTGCCCTTCCCACAGCGCCGCGGCGCGGTGTTCTTCCAGGTTCACGGCCAGCACGTCGGGCCAGACACGCCGCACCACCGCGCGGCGCACCCAGGGCACGGCTTCGAAAGCCTCGCGCCCGGCCTGCAGGTCGGCGCTGAAGAAGTTGCCGGCCAGCTGCGGCGCGGCGTTGGCGCGGATGGTGGGCACGCTGTTGCGCTGCAGGTCGCCATCGAGCTGGATGGCGCGGATGGGGAAAAACGGGCTGCGCACCAGCCACAGCACGCCCGCGGCCACCGCGCCCAACGCGGCCAACACGAAGATGACGCTGGCCAGCCCGTTCATCAGGCGCACGTCCACCGGCAGCGCCAGCGGGGCGGCGGCGGTGGGGTGACGGAGGGTGGCGCTGCGCGGCATGGTTTCTGGCGTCAGGCCTGGGCGGGCTTGGCCGGCGTGTCCAGCGCGGCCGCCTGCAGCAGCTGCACGCAGAGCTGTTCGTAGCTGATGCCCGCGGCGCGCGCCGACATCGGCACCAGCGAGTGGCCGGTCATGCCCGGGCTGGTGTTCATCTCCAGCAGGAAAGGCTTGCGGTCGCGCGCGCGCAGCATCAGGTCGGCGCGGCCCCAGCCGCGGCAGCCCAGGGTGCGGTAGGCGGCCAGCGTGAGGCGCTGCACTTCGGCCTCTTCTTCGGGCGCCAGGCCGCTGGGCACGCGGTACTGCACCACGTCGGTGTAGTACTTGTTCTGGAAGTCGTACTTGCCTTCCGGCGCCTCGATGGCGATGACCGGCAGCGCGCGGGCGCTCGGGCCCTCGCCCAGCACCGGGCAGGTGAGCTCGATGCCCTCGATGAACTCTTCGCAGAGCACGTCGGGGTCGTACTGGGCGGCCAGGCTCACGGCGTCCTGCATCTGGCTGTAGCCGCTGACCTTGCTGATGCCGATGCTGCTGCCTTCACGCGGCGGCTTCACGATCAGCGGCAGGCCGATGGCATCGGGCACGGCCATCACGTCTTCGCGCGCCTGGCGCTCGGGCGCCAGCCATTGCCAGCGCGGCGTGGGCAGGCCCTCGGCCACCCACACGCGCTTGGTCATCACCTTGTCCATGGCGATGGCGCTGGCCATCACGCCGCTGCCGGTGTAGGGGATGCCCAGCAGCTCCAGCGCGCCTTGCACCGTGCCGTCTTCGCCGTGGCGGCCGTGCAGCGCGATGAACACCCGCTGGAAACCTTCGCGCTTGAGTTCGCTCAGCTCGCGCTCGGCGGGGTCGAAGGCGTGGGCGTCGACACCTTGACTGCACAGCGCGGCCAGCACGCCGCCGCCCGACATCAGCGAGACCTCGCGTTCGGCGCTGCGGCCGCCCATCAGGACTGCGACCTTGCCCAGGGATTGGATCTCGGCCTTCATGCTGCGGCCCCCTCTTGCATCAGTTGTCGCGGCAGGCCGCCGATGGAGCCGGCGCCCATGGTGATGAGCACGTCGCCGCCGCGCAGCGCGGCGCGCAGCGCGGCCGGCAGTGCGGTGATGTCGCCGATGCTCTGCGCACGCGGCACCGACGCAGCCAGCGACTGGCTGCTGATGCCGGGGATGGGCGCTTCGCCAGCGGCGTAGATGTCGGTCAGCAGCACGGCGTCGAAGCCCTGCAGCACGGTGGCGAAATCAGCAAAACAGTCGCGCGTGCGGGTGTGGCGGTGCGGCTGGAAGGCCAGCACCAGGCGGCGACCCGGGAAGGCGCCGCGTGCGGCGGCCAGCACCGCGGCCATCTCCACCGGGTGGTGCCCGTAGTCGTCGATCAGCAGCGCGCGGCCACCGTCGGCGGTGGGCAGCTCGCCATGGCGCTGGAAACGGCGGCCCACGCCGGCGAACTGGGCCAGTGCAGCGGCAATGGGCGCGTCAGCCACTTCCAGTTCACGCGCCACGGCAATGGCCGCCAACGCGTTGCGCACGTTGTGCAGGCCGGCGAGGTTCAACGTCACGGCCAGGTCGGCATGGCCGGCCTGTTGCGCGGTGAAGGCCATCTGGCCGCCGGCCAGCGCTTGTACGTTCACGGCCCGCAGCTCCGCGCCTTCCTCGGTGCCATAGGTGAGCACCGGGCGCTGCAGGCGCGGCAGGATGTTGCGCACGCCGGCATCGTCGCTGCACAGCACGGCGCGGCCGTAGAAGGGCAGGCGGTGCAGGAAGTCGACAAAGGCCGTGTGCAACCGCTCCAGGCTGTGGCCGTAGGTCTCCATGTGGTCGGCGTCGATGTTGGTGACGACGCTGATCACGGGGTTCAGGAAGAGGAAGCTGGCGTCGCTTTCGTCGGCCTCGACGACGATGAACTCGCCCGTGCCGAGTTTCGAGTTGGCGCCCGCCGCCAGCAGCTGCCCGCCGATGACGAAGCTGGGGTCCAGCCCGCCTTCGGCCAGCACGCTGGCGGTGAGCGAGGTGGTGGTGGTCTTGCCGTGCGTGCCGGCGATGGCGATGCCCTGCTTGAGGCGCATCAGCTCGGCCAGCAGCACGGCGCGCGGCACCACGGGCACGCGGGCGGCACGCGCGGCCAGCACCTCGGGGTTGTCGGCCTTCACGGCCGTGCTGGTGACGACGGCCTGCGCGCCGGCGATGTGCGCCGCGGCGTGGCCGATGTGCACCTGCACGCCCATCGCCGCCAGGCGGCGAGTGACGCTGCTCTCGGCTTGGTCGGAGCCGCTGACGCGGTAGCCCTGCTGGTGCAGCACTTCGGCGATGGCGCTCATGCCGGCGCCGCCGATGCCGACGAAGTGGATGTGCTTCAACGCGTGCTTCATGCGCGCGCTCCCGGCTTCTTCACCAGCGCTTCGATCTCGTCGGCCACGCGCGCAGCGGCGCGCGGCTGGGCGAGGGACCGGGCCTTCTCGGCCATGGCCAGCAGGCCTTCGCGCGAGAGGCCGCGCAACGTGTCGGCCAGTACCTGCGGGCTCAGCTCGGCTTGCGGCAGGTGCACGGCCGCGCCCTGCCCAGCCATCCACGTGGCGTTGTCGCGTTGATGGGCGGTGGTGCTGGCGATCAGCGGCACCAGCACTGCCGGCACGCCGGCCGCGCAAAGCTCGCTCACGGTCACCGCGCCGGCGCGGCACACCATCACATCGCAGACGGCCAGTTGCGCCGGCATGTCGTCGATGAAGGGACGCACCTCGGCGGGCACGCCGTGCTGCGCGTAGGCGGCGCGCACTTCGGCCTCTTGCGCCGTACCGGTCTGGTGCACCACCTGCGGCCGCTGCTCGGCCGGCAGCAGCGCCAGCGCTGCGGGCAGCGTGCGGTTGAGCACCTGCGCGCCCAGGCTGCCGCCCACCACCAGCAGGCGCAGCGGGCCGTTGCGGCCGGCCCAGCGCGCGGCGGGTGCGGGCAGGGCTTCGATCTCGGCGCGCACGGCGTTGCCCGTCACCACCGCGTTTTTCACGCCCTGCACCGCCGGTCCGCTGAAGCCGAAGGCCACACGGTCGGCCACGGGCAGCAGGCTGCGGTTGCTGAGCAGCAGCGAGGCGTCGGCGTTCACCAGTACCAGCGGCTTGTTCAGCAGGCTGGCCATCAGCCCGCCCGGGAAACACACATAACCGCCCATGCCCAGCACCGCGTTCGCACCGCGGCGGCGCAGGATGCCGAAGCAGTCGAAGAAGGCCTTGAGCAGCCGCAGCCCGCCCGTGGCGGTGTGCAGCAGGCCCTTGCCGCGCAGGCCGCTGAAGGTGATGGTGTCCATCGCCAAACCCGACGGCGGGACGAGCTTGTTCTCCATGCCGTGCGAGGTGCCCAGCCAGCTGACCGTCCAGCCGCGGCTTTGCATCTCGCGCGCAATCGCCAGCCCGGGGATGATGTGCCCGCCGGTACCCGCGGCCATGACGACGAGGTGGCTCATGCGCGGCCACCCCGCATCAGCGCACGGTTCTCGATGTCCACGCGCAGCACCATCGCCAGCGCCACCATGTTCATCAGGATGGCACTGCCGCCGTAGCTCATCAGCGGCAATGTGAGGCCCTTGGTCGGGAGCACGCCCAGGTTCACGCCCATGTTGATGAAGGCCTGGAAACCCATCCAGATGCCGATGCCCTGGCACATCAGGCCGGCGAACACGCGGTCCAGCGCGATGGCCTGGCGGCCGATGTGGAAGATGCGCCGCGTCATCCAGAAGAACATCAGGATGACCGTGGCCACACCGACAAAACCCAGCTCTTCGCCGATGACGGCGAGCAGGAAATCGGTGTGCGCCTCGGGCAGGTAGTGCAACTTCTCGACGCTCGCCCCCAGGCCCTGACCGAAGATCTCGCCGCGGCCCATGGCAATCAGGCTGTGCGTCAGCTGGTAGCCCTTGCCCTGCGCGTACAGCGGGTTCCAGGGGTCCAGGTAGGCCAGGATGCGCTCGCGCCGCAGGTCGTCGAAGTAGAGGTAGAGCGAGACGGTGGCGATGATCACCGCCGCCATCAGGAAGAACATGCGCGCGTTGACGCCGCCCAGGAAGAGGATGCCCAGCGCGATGGTGGCGATGACGATGAAAGCGCCCATGTCGGGCTGGCGCATCAGCAGCACACCGACGAAGGCCACGGCCACCACCATGGGCGTGACGGCGCGGAAGAAGTTCTCGCGCGCGTCCATGCGCCGCACCATGTAGTTGGCGGCGTAGAGCGCAATCGCCAGCTTGGCGAGTTCACTCGGCTGGAAGTTCATGAAGCCCAGCGGGATCCAGCGGCGCGAGAAGTTCACCACCTTGCCGATGAAGGGCACCAGCACGATGACGAGCAGGATCAGCGCGATGAGGAAGATGACGGGCGCCTGCTTCTCCCAAACGCTCATCGGCACCTGCACCACCACCAGCGCGGCGAAACACGCGATGCACAGCGACACCACGTGCCGGCGCAGGAAGAAGGTCTGCGTGTAGTTGGCGAACTTGGGGTTGTCAGGCAGCGCCACGCTGGCCGAATAGACCATCACCACGCCCAGAGCGATGAGCGCGAAGACCACCGCCACCAGGGTCTGGTCGAAGGCCATCAGGCGCACCGGGCGGTCGCCGCCGACGTGGATGCTGTCGCGCACGGGCAGCGCGCCTGTGCCGTCGCCGCGCGGGGCGAACCAGCCTTTGACGGCGGCGAAGGTGGCCGTCATCGTGTTCACAGCAAAGCCCCGCGCTCGGCCGCCAGCGCCTGCACCGCGGCCACGAAGACCTCGGCGCGGTGCGCGTAGTTGCGGAACATGTCCAGGCTGGCGCAGGCCGGGCTCAGCAGCACGGCGTCACCCGGCTGGGCCCGCTCGAAGCACCAGGCCACGGCGGCTTCCAGCGTCTCATGCCGCTGCAGCGGCACGGGGCCGAGGTGGCCCAGCAGCGCTTCTTCGATGGCAGCGGCGTCGCGGCCCAGCGTGGCCACGGCGCGTGCGTGCTGCGCCAGCGGTGCCCGCAGCGGCGTGAAGTCTTGGCCCTTGCCATCGCCGCCGAGGATGACGACCAACTGGCCCGGCGCCTTGTCGGCACCCAGGCCGTTGAGCGCAGCCACGGTGGCGCCGACGTTGGTGCCCTTGCTGTCGTCGAAGGCTTCGACCTCACCGCTGCCCTGGTCGCCGTCCACCGGCACGCGCGCGATGAACTCCACGCGGTGCGGCTCGCCGGTGTATTCACGCAGGCCGTGCAGCATGGGCGCCAGCGGGCAGCCGATGGCCGTGGCCAGCGCCAGCGCGGCCAGCGCGTTGGCGGCGTTGTGGCGGCCGCGCACGCGCAGCGCATCGGCCGGCATCAGGCGCTGCAGGTGGATCTCTTCGAGCTCGCCCTTCTTGCGCTTGAGGCCTTCTTCAGACGGCAGCGCGCGCACCAGCCAGGCCATGCCGTTTTCTTCGACGAGTCCGAAATCGCCCGGGCGCTGCGGGGCATCCAGCCCGAAGCGGCAGACATCGCGGAGCACCGGCTTCGGTTTCGGCGCGAGCTTGCCCTTGCCCTTGGCCGGCACCACCGGCTGCGGCACCAGGGCCTCGACCAGCGGATCGTCGCGGTTGATCACCATCACCGCCTGCTGGCCGAACACGCGCGCCTTGGCGGCGCTGTAGGCGGCCATGCTGCCGTGCCAATCCAGGTGGTCTTGCGTGAGGTTCAACACCGTGGCGGCTGCGGGCTCGAAGCCGCGCACGCCGGTGCCGCCGCCTTCGAGCTGGAAGCTGCTGAGCTCCACCACCCACACCTGCGGCAGCGCGTCGGCCGGGCCGGGTTCGGGTTCGGGCGGGGTGGATGGCAGCAGTTGGGGCAGCACCTCGGCCACGGGCACGTCGTCGTCGGGCAGTGCGGCGGCCGGGGTCTCGGGCGCTGTTTCGGGCAGCGAGTCGGCCTCAGGCTCAGCCGCAACGGCGGTGGCCTCTGCGGCTTCGACGGGTTCGGCTGCGACGACCTCTTCGGCTTCGACCACCTCAACAGGCGCCTCGGGGAGTTCGACGAGCTGCTCGCTCAACGTGCCCAGCAGCGTCGGGCCGATGTTGCCGGCCATGGCCACACGCCGGCCGGCGCGCGCCACCAGCAGCGCGGTCATGGCGGTGGTGGTGGTCTTGCCGTTGGTGCCGGTGATGGCCAGCAGCTTGGGCGCATAGCCCCAGGCGGCCTTCAGGTCGGCGAGCGCACGCGCGAAGAGATCGAGTTCGCCCAGCACCGCGATGCCGATGGCGCGCGCTTCGTCGATCAAAGGCGCCACACGCGCATCGCCGGGCGCCAGGCCCGGGCTCTTCAGCACGAGGTGCACGCCGCTCAGTAACGCAGGCAGCAGCTCGCCGCGCAGGCGCTGCACGGCCGGCCCATCGCTGGCCAGCGCGGCATCGCCCGCGGTCTGCTCGCGCGAATCCCACACCGTCACGTTCGCGCCGCAGCGCGCGCACCAGCGCGCCATGGCCAGGCCGCTGTCGCCCAGGCCCAGCACGAGGACGGGGAGGTCTTTCAGGAAGAACATGGCCGCCCGGTCACCGCAGTTTCAGGCTGGCCAGGCCCACCAGGCACAGCAGCATGGTGATGATCCAGAAACGCACCACCACCTGTGTTTCGGCCCAGCCCTTTTTTTCGAAGTGGTGGTGCAGCGGCGCCATCAGGAAGATGCGCCGGCCCTCGCCGTAGCGCTTTTTCGTGTACTTGAACCAGCTCACCTGGATCATCACGCTGAGCGCTTCGGCCACGAAGATGCCGCCCATGATGCCGAGCACGATCTCCTGGCGCGTGATGACGGCGATGGTGCCCAAAGCCCCGCCCAGCGAGAGCGCACCCACGTCGCCCATGAACACCTGCGCCGGGCTGGTGTTGAACCACAGGAAGGCCAGGCCCGCGCCGGCCATCGCAGCGCAGAAGATCAAGAGTTCGCCAGCACCCGGGATGTAGGGGAAGAGCAGGTAGCGGCTGAAGTTGACGTTGCCCACCACGTAGGCGAACACCCCCAGGGCGCTGCCCACCATCACCACCGGCATGATGGCCAGGCCGTCCAGCCCGTCGGTGAAGTTCACCGCGTTGCTGCAGCCGACGATGACAAACCAGCTCAGGAAGATGAAGCCGAACACGCCCAGCGGGTAGCTCACCGTCTTGAAGAAGGGCACCAGCAGGTCGGCCTTGGGCGGCAGCGTGGCACTGAAGCCGCTGGCCACCCAGTCGAAGAAGAGCTGCACGGTGCGCAGCGCGTTGGTTTCGCTCACGCTGAAGGCGAGGTACAGCGCGGCGATGAGCCCGATCAGGCTCTGCCAGAAGAATTTCTCGCGGCTGCGCATGCCTTCCGGGTCTTTGTTGACGACCTTGCGGTAATCGTCCACCCAGCCGATGGCGCCGAAGCCGAAGGTGACCAACATCACCACCCACACGAAGCGGTTGCTCCAGTCGAACCACAGCAGCGTGCTGACGCCGATGCCGATGAGCACCAGCACGCCGCCCATGGTGGGCGTGCCGCGTTTGCCCAGGTGGGCCTGCACGCCGTACTCGCGGATGGGCTGGCCGATCTTCATCTCGGTCAGCTTGCGGATCACCCAGGGCCCGAAGGCCAGGCCGATGAGCAGCGAGGTCATCGCCGCCAGCACCGCGCGGAAGGTGATGTACTGGAAGACCCGCAGGAAGCCCAGGTGCTCCGGGAAGGCCTGCATCAGCCACTGGCTCAGGCTCATCAGCATGCCTGCTTCTCCTGCCTCGGCGTTGCCGAGATCTGCTGCAGCGCCTGCACCACCTGCTCCATCTTCATGAACCGTGAACCCTTGACCAACACCGAGGCCGCTGCCGGGCGCGATGAGGGCAGCGCGCTCAGCAACTCGGCCGCGCTGCCGAAATGACGATGAGCGCCGGCATGCGCACAAGCCGCACCGGCCGCCCAGAAAAACTCGATGCCGGCGGCGCGCGCGGCCGCACCCACCTCGGCGTGGAAACGCGGGCCTTCATCGCCCACCTCGCCCATGTCGCCCAGCACCAGCCAGCGCGGGCCCGGCAGTTCGGCCAGCACGCGGATGGCGGCCAGCACCGAATCGGGGTTGGCGTTGTAGCTGTCGTTGACCAGCGTCACGGCCTGGCCGTCCAGCTGCAGGCGCAGCAGCTGCGAGCGGCCGTTGACGGCGGCAAAACCCGCCAGCCCCTGGCCCACGGCCAGCAGGGGCAGGCCGGCGGCGATGGCACAGGCCGCGGCGGCCGCAGCGTTCAGCACGTTGTGGCGGCCGGCCAGGGCCAGCGTGGTGTCGATGCCGCCGCGCGGCGTGTGCAGTTGCAGCTGCCAGTGCGGGGCATCGGCCTGCGCGCCGCCCTCGGCTTGCCAGGTGGCGCGCGCCCACACGTGCTGCGCGGGGTCGCCTGCGGCTTGTTGACCGAAAGTCAACACGCGGCGTGCGCCGGCCATCTCCCGCCACAGCGGCGTGTAGGTGTCGTCGGCAGGGATCACCACGGTGCCGTCCGCGGGCAGCGTGTCGATCACGCTGCCGTTCTCGCGCGCCACGGCTTCCACCGTGGCCATGAACTCCTGGTGTTCACGCTGCGCGTTGTTCACCAGCGCCACGGTGGGCTGGGCGATGCCGGCCAGCAGCGCGATCTCGCCGGGATGGTTCATGCCCAGTTCCACCACCGCGGCGCGGTGGCTGTGCCGCAGGCGCAGCAGCGTCAAGGGCACGCCGATGTGGTTGTTCAGGTTGCCGGCGGTGGCCAGCGCGGCATCACCGTGCGCCGCACGCAGCATCGCCGCCACCATCTGCGTGACGGTGGTCTTGCCGTTACTGCCCGTCACCGCCTGCAGCGGCAGCGTGTGGGCGGCGCGCCAGCCGCGCGCCAGCTGCTGCAGCGCGGCCAGGGTGTCGGGCACCAGCAGGCCGGGCAGGCCGGCTTCGGCCAGGCCGTGCTCGGCGATGGCTGCGGAAGCGCCAGCCTCACGCGCTGCGGCCAGGTGGGCATGCCCGTCGAAACGTTCACCGCGCAGCGCCACGAACAGGTCACCCGGCTGCGTGCTCCGTGTGTCGGTGTGCACACGTTGCAGCGGCGTGGCGCCCTCGCCCACCAGCGTGCTGCCGGGCAGCAGCGCGTGGGCCTGGGCCAGGCTCATCAGCTGCGGCGCGTTCATGCGGCCACCTCCGCCGCGGCGCGGGCGCGCAGCGCGGCTTCGGCTTCTGCCAGGTCGGAATACGGCAGGTGCTCGGCGCCCACGATCTGGTAGTCCTCGTGACCCTTGCCGGCCAGCAGCACCACATCGTGCGGGCCGGCTTGGGCCACGGCCTGGGCCACGGCGGCGCGGCGGTCCACCAGCGCGCCGACGTGGGCGGCGCCGGCCACGCCGGCCAGCACCTGCTCGACGATGGCCTGCGGATCTTCGAAACGCGGGTTGTCGCTGGTGACGATCACGCGGTCGGCCGCAGCGGCGGCGATGCGGCCCATCAGCGGGCGCTTGGTGGCGTCGCGGTTGCCCCCACAACCGAACACGCACCACAGCCGGCCACCGCGCGCGGTGGCCAGCGGGCGCAGCGCACGCAGCACCTGGGCCAGCGCGTCGGGCGTGTGGGCGTAGTCGACCACCACTTCGACATCCACCCCGCCCACGGCCGGCACGCGCTGCAGGCGGCCGGGCACGGGCGTGAGCTGCGGCGCCACGGCGGCCGCTTCTTCCAAGGCCACGCCGAGGGCGCGCAGGCCGCCCAGCACCACCAGCAGGTTGCTGGCGTTGAACTCGCCCACCAGCTGCGTGTGCACATCGGCACGCGCAGGACCTTCGGCCAGCGTGAAGGCCAGGCCTGCCGTTTCGTAGTGCAGGCCCTGGGCCTGCAGGCGCGCCGGGCTTTGCAGCGAGACGGTCCACACGTCCAGCGTACCGGCCTGCTGCAGTTCAGCGGCGAGCTGCGCGCCCCAGGCGTCGTCGATGTTGATCACCGCCGCGCGCAAGCCCGGCCAGCTGAACAGGCGGCGCTTGGCTTCGCCGTAGGCGGCCATGCTGCCGTGGTAATCGAGGTGGTCTTGCGTGAGGTTGGTGAACAGCGCCACGTCGATGCGTGCGGCGTTCAGGCGCTGCTCCACCAGGCCGATGCTGGAAGCCTCCAGCGCGCAGGCCGAAAAACCCAGGTCGACAAAACCGCGGAAGGCCTGGTGCAGCGTCACCGGGTCGGGCGTGGTCAGGCCGGTCGATGACACCTTCTCGGGCTCGCCCACCCCCAGCGTGCCGATGACGCCGCAGCGCCGCCCCAGCCGTGTGAGCGCCTGCGCCGTCCACCACGCGGTGCTGGTCTTGCCGTTGGTGCCGGTGGTGGCCACCACGTCGAGCACGGCGCTGGGCTGGGCCATGCACAGGTCGGCGATCTCACCCGTGGCGGCCTTCAGGCCGGGCAGCGTGGCGATGCGTGCGTCGCTGAAGCCGAAGGCCGCCACGCCCTCGGCTTCCACCAGGCAGGCCGCAGCGCCGGCGGCCAAGGCCTGCGCCACGAAATGGCGGCCGTCGGTGGCCTGGCCGGGCCAGGCGATGAAAGCGTCACCGGGCTGCACGGCACGGCTGTCGCAACGCAGGCGCGCGCCGCCCTGCAGCGCCACGCGCGCAGCCAGCCAGGTGGCGGCGTCTTGCGGGGTGCTCAGCGGGGTGAGCATCAGAAGCTCTCCGTTTCGCTGGGCACGGGGGGGGCGCTGATCTGCGCCTTCACGTCGATGTCGGGCGCCACGTTCATCATGCGCAGCGTCTGCTGCACCACCTGGCTGAACACCGGCGCGGCCACTTCGCCACCGTAATAGACGCCCTTGCCCGGCTCGTCGACCATCACGGCCACCACGATGCGCGGGTTGCTCACAGGCGCCAGGCCCACGAACCACGAGCGGTACTTGTTGCCGTAGCCCTTGCCCTCTTGCTTGCGCGCGGTGCCGCTCTTGCCGCCCACCGAGTAGCCGATGGCCTGCGCCTTGGTGCCCGTGCCGCCGGCGCTGGTGGCCAGCAGCAGCATCTCGCGCACCTGCCGCGCGGTCTTGGCGCTCATCACACGCTGGCCGCCGATGGGCGTGTCGGTGCGCTGGATGGTCACCGGGATGAGCTCGCCATCGCGCGCAAACACCGTGTAGGCCCGCGCCAGCTGGAAGAGGCTGGCCGAGAGGCCGTAGCCGTAGCTCATCGTCGCGTGTTCGATGGGCCGCCAGGTCTTGTAGGGGCGCAGCCGGCCCGTCACCGCGCCGGGGAAATCGATGCGCGGCTTCTGGCCCAGGCCGATGGCGGTGTACAGCTCCCAGAGCTCGCGCGCGGGCATGGCCAGCGCCAGCTTCACGGTGCCGACGTTGCTGCTCTTCTGGATGACCTCGGCCACCGTCAGCACGCCGTGCGGGTGGGCGTCGTTGATGGTGCTGCCGGTGATGGTGATGCGGCCCGGCGCGGTGTTGATGGGCGTGCCCGGCGTGACGCGCCCGGTTTCCAGCGCCAGCGCAGCCACAAACGGCTTCATCGTCGAGCCGGGCTCGAAGATGTCGGTCAGCGCGCGGTTGCGCAGCTGCGCGCCGCTGAGGTTCTTGCGGTTGGCGGGGTCGTAGCTCGGGTAGTTGGCCAGCGCCAGCACCTCGCCGGTCTGCGCATCCAGCACCACCACGCTGCCGGCCTTGGCCTTGTGCTCGAAGACGGCGTCGCGCACACGCTGGTAGGCGAAGAACTGCACCTTGCTGTCGATGGACAAGGTGATGTCCTGCCCGTGCACCGGGTTGGCCTGGTCGCCGATGTCTTCCACCACGCGGCCCAGGCGGTCGCGCACCACCTGGCGCTGGCCGGGCTGGCCCAGCAGCTGGCGCTGGAAGCCGAGCTCGATGCCTTCCTGCCCCTTGCCGTCGATGTTGGTGAAGCCGACCACGTGCGCGGCGGCCTCGCCCTCGGGGTAACGGCGTTTGTACTCGCGCACTTCCTGCACGCCGCGGATGCCCAGCGCCTTGATGTCCTGCCAGGCGGCTTCTTCCAAGTGGCGGCGCAGCACCACGGCACCGCTGCCCAGGCCGTCGACACGGTCGTTGAGCTCGGCCGCGCTCATGCCCAGCTTCTGCGCGAGGGCCTTGCGCTGCGCGGTGTCCTTGCTGAAGGTCTTGAGGTCGACCTGCACCGAAGGCAGCGCCACGCTGGTGGCCAGCACGAGGCCGTTGCGGTCGAGGATGCGCCCCCGGCTGGCCGGCAGCGGCTGCTTGTGCACGAAGCGCTTCTCGCCTTCCTGCTGGTAGAAATCGGTCGCGATGATCTGCAGGTGCACGGCGCGGCCCAGCAGCACCAGGAAGGCCAGGCCCACCAGCAGCACGACAAAACGCGAACGCCAGGGCGGCGTCTTGCTCGCCAGCAGCGGGCTGGTGGCGTAGTTGACGCTGCGCACGGTGTTGGGGGTGTTCACCGGCTGGCCCCCTCGCCTGCGGTGGGTGCAGCAGGTGCAGCGGGTGCGGCGGATGCGCTGGCGGCCGGGCCGGCCGTGGCCAGCGGGTCCACCACATAAGCGGTCACACCCGGCGTGGCCGTGCGCATCTGCAGCTTTTCGCGCGCGGTGCGCTCCACGCGCAGGTGCGTGCCCTGGGCCTGGGCTTCGGCGTCCAGGCGTTTGAATTCGGCATCGAGCAGGCGCTGCTGGGTGCGCGCGGCGTCCAGCTGCGCAAACAGCTGTCGCGACTCGTAGCTGGTCTTCACCAGCACCAGGCAGCTGGCGATCAGGGCCGCGACGAGCAGCAGGTTGAGCTTCAGGCCCATGTTGCGTGCCTGGCCGTCAGGCCGCCAGCGTGCGCTCGGCCACGCGCATCACGGCCGAGCGTGCGCGCGGGTTGGCGCTGATCTCTTCGGCGCTGGGCTTCACCCGCGCCAGCGCGTTCAGACGCATGGCCTTGGCCGGCGCAAAAGGCGCGCGGCGGTCCACCACCTCGCGGCTTTCGCTGGCGATGAAGGTCTTGGCGATGCGGTCTTCCAGCGAATGGAAGCTGATGACCACCAGGCGTCCGGCCGGCGCGAGCAAGCCCAGCGCCGCCTTCAGCCCTTGTTGCAGCGCCTCAAGCTCGGCGTTGACGTGAATCCGTAGAGCTTGAAACGTGCGCGTTGCAGGGTCCTGGCCTTGCTCGCGGGTCTTGACGGTGCGAGCCACGAGCGCGGAAAGCTCGCCGGTGCGCAAGACGGGATGGCCGCTTTCGCGGCGAGCGACAAGCGCCTTTGCAATCTGAGCAGCAAACCGTTCTTCGCCATAGTCACGTATCACCTCCGTGATTTCACGCACGTCGGCACGTGCCAGGAATTCAGCCGCCGTCTCGCCGCGCGTGGTGTCCATGCGCATGTCCAGCGGAGCGTCAAACCGAAAGCTGAAACCGCGCTCGCCGTTGTCGATCTGCGGCGAGCTGATGCCCAGGTCGAGCAGCACGCCCGCCACCTGGGTGATGCCGCGCGCCGCCAGCTCCTCGGCCATGCTGTCGAAGCTGGCGTGGCAGATGGCGAAGCGCGGGTCGGTGATCTCTTGCGCCGCGGCGATGGCCTCGGGGTCTTTGTCGAAGGCCAGCAGCCGCCCGGCCGGGCCCAGCAGCGCCAGCACGGCGCGGCTGTGCCCGCCGCGGCCGAAGGTGCCGTCCACGTAGATGCCATCGGGCTGCGTCACCAGGGCCTGGACGGCCTCGTTCAGCAGCACGGTGGTGTGGCGCCATGCAGGGGCCGTGTTCACCGGATGACCAGGTTGCGCAGCGCTTCGGGCCGGCCTTGGGCCAGGGCCTCGGCCTCACGGGCCTCGTGGCGGGCGCTGTCCCAGAGCTCAAAATGCGAGCCCACGCCCATGAACTTCACCTTCTCCACCAGGCCGGCCCACTCCCGCAGCTCGGGCGGGATCAGCACGCGCGCGGCGCCGTCGAGTTCGACCTCGGTGGCGCTGCCGATGAAGAAGCGACGCCAGGCGTCGTTTTCGGTGGCGAGGGAGAGCACGCTGTTCTCGAAGCTCTCCCACACGGGCAGCGGGTACAGCGAGAGGCAGCCGTCGGGGTTCTTGGCCACGACCATCTGGCCCTGCACGGTGGCCATGAGCACGTCACGCCAACGGCTGGGCACGGTGATGCGCCCCTTTCCGTCCAACGTCAGTACTGGCCCCCCGCGGAACACCATGACAGCCACTTTCCCCCACTAAACACCACGAACTCCCACTTTAACTGAGCGCTGGGGGCCGGGTCAATGCGACGCGCCCCAAAAAATCAATCAAATCAAGCACTTAGGCGCCGAAGTGGAAGTCAACGAAGGGAGAAAGTTGTTCTGAATGAAGGACTTGGAAGGGTGACTGAAAGTCGTTTCTAAGGACTTTCCTGCGTGTCACGCTGCAGGTCGCGTGCCGCTGCAGACGAAAAAAAGCCCGGCACGGGGCCGGGCTCTGGGCGGGCGGGTGGGCGCCGGGGCCGGGC
>LJHW01000043.1 GCA_001295865.1 beta proteobacterium AAP65 | reverse complement strand
TCGCCATCCGTGAAGGCGGCCGCACCGTCGGCGCCGGCGTCGTGGCCAAGATCATCGAATAAGGATCTGCCATGTCTGCCAAGCAAAAGATCCGCATCCGCCTGAAGGCCTTCGACTACAAGCTGATCGACCAGTCGGCTTTGGAAATCGTGGACACCGCCAAGCGCACGGGCGCCATCGTCAAGGGCCCCGTGCCCCTGCCGACGCGCATGCAGCGTTTCGACATCCTGCGTTCGCCGCACGTCAACAAGACGAGCCGTGACCAGTTCGAGATCCGCACGCACCAGCGCCTGATGGACATCGTCGACCCCACCGACAAGACCGTGGACGCGCTGATGAAGCTCGACCTGCCGGCCGGTGTGGACGTCGAAATCAAGCTGCAGTAAAAGCAGCCGCCCGTGAGGCGGCCGTTGCGGGACGTCCCGCATCGGCTATACTCGCGGGCTTTTCCGCTCTTTGCTTCGGCAGAGAGACGGCATTACCCGCCCCGGGCAATCGATCCCGGGATCGTGAACAAGGCGCTCGCATCGTCGGGCGCTGGAGAAAACCATGAGCATGAGCGAACAGCTCGGCTTGCTGGGCCGCAAGGTGGGCATGACGCGCATCTTCACGGACGATGGCGACACCATCCCCGTGACGGTGCTCGACGTGTCCAACAACCGCGTCACGCAAGTCAAGACCGCTGCGACCGACGGCTACAACGCACTGCAAGTTGCGTTCGGAGCCCGCAAGGCCAGCCGTGTCACCAAGCCCGAAGCCGGGCATCTGGCCAAGGCCGGCGTCGAAGCCGGTGAGGTCCTCAAAGAATTCCGCGTCACCGCTGAAGTCGCTGGCCAGTACAAGGCCGGCGCTGTTGTTCCCGTGAGCGTGTTTGCCGCCGGCCAGAAGGTCGACGTGCAGGGCACCTCGCTGGGCAAGGGCTTCCAGGGCGCGATCAAGCGTCACAACTTCAGCTCGCAGCGCGCGTCTCACGGTAACAGCCGTTCGCACAACGTGCCGGGCTCGATCTCGATGGCGCAGGACCCGGGCCGCGTGTTCCCGGGCAAGAAGATGACCGGTCACATGGGCGACGAGACCGTCACCACCCAGAACCTGGACATCGTGCGTGTGGACGAGGCACGTTCGCTGCTGCTCGTGCGCGGCGCCGTGCCGGGCCACAAGAACGGCCACGTGGTCGTGCGCCCCGCCATCAAGGTGCGCGTGAAGAAAGGGGCCCAGTGATGCAGCTCGAGCTCCTGAATGAACAAGGCCAGGCCACCTCGAAGGTGGACGCGCCCGACACGGTCTTCGCCCGTGACTACAACGAAGCCCTGGTGCACCAGGTGGTCGTGGCCTTCCAGGCCAACGCCCGCCAAGGCACCCGTGCCCAGCTCGACCGCGGTGAAGTCAAGCACTCCACCAAGAAGCCGTTCCGCCAGAAGGGCACCGGCCGCGCTCGTGCCGGTATGACCAGCTCGCCGCTGTGGCGTGGCGGTGGTCGCATCTTCCCGAACCGCCCTGACGAGAACTTCTCGCAGAAGGTCAACAAGAAGATGTACCGCGCCGGCATGGCGTCCATCCTGTCGCAGCTGGCCCGTGACGGCCGTCTGGCGGTGGTCGACAGCATCAGCATCGACGCCCCCAAGACCAAGCTGCTGGCCGCCAAGTTCAAGGCCATGGGCCTGGGCACCGACACCAAGAACTCGGTGCTCGTGATTGCCGACCAGATCGACGACAACATCGCGCTGGCTTCGCGCAACCTGTCGAACGTGCTGGTGGTCGAGCCCCGTTACGCCGATCCGCTGAGCCTCGTCTTCTACAAGAAGGTGCTGGTGACCAAGGGCGCGATCGAGCAGCTCAAGGAGATGTTCGCATGAGCCGTGTCAATCCGACTCCTGTCGAGCGCAAGTTCGATGAAGGCCGCCTGAGCCAAGTGCTGGTGGCGCCCATCATCTCGGAAAAGGCCACGCGCATCGGTGAAAAGAACAACCAGGTGTTGTTCAAGGTCCTGCGCGATGCCACCAAGCCTGAAATCAAGGCTGCGGTCGAGCTGATGTTCAAGGTCGAGGTGGCTTCGGTCTCCACGGCTGTGCAAAAGGGCAAGGTCAAGCGCTTCGGCCGCACCATCGGTCGCCGCGACCACGTCAAGAAGGCGTTCGTGTCGCTGAAGCCGGGCCAGGAGCTCAACTTCTCCGGGGAGGCCGCGTAATCATGGCTGTCATCAAGGTCAAGCCCACATCGCCCGGCCGTCGCGCCGTGGTGAAGGTGGTGCACAAGCACCTGCACAAGGGTGCCCCGGAAGCTTCGCTGCTCGAGCCGCAGAAGCAGAAGTCCGGCCGCAACAACAACGGCCACATCACGATGCGCCACAAGGGCGGTGGTCACAAGCACCACTACCGTGTGGTCGACTTCGTGCGCAACAAGGACGGCATCCCGGCGAAGGTCGAACGTATCGAATACGACCCGAACCGCACCGCCCACATCGCGCTGCTGTGCTACGCCGACGGCGAGCGCCGCTACATCATCGCCCCGCGTGGTGTTGATGCGGGCGCCACGCTGTTCAGTGGCCCCGAGGCGCCGATCAAGGCCGGCAACACGCTGCCCATCCGCAACATTCCTGTGGGTTCCATCATCCACTGCGTGGAAATGCTGCCGGGCAAGGGTGCTCAGATCGCGCGTTCGGCGGGTACCAGCGTCACGCTGATGGCCCGCGAAGGCATCTACGCCCAGCTGCGTCTGCGTTCGGGTGAGGTTCGCAAGATCCACATCGACTGCCGCGCCACCATCGGCGAAGTGTCGAACGAAGAGCACAGCCTGCGCCAGTACGGCAAGGCAGGCGCCATCCGCTGGAAGGGCATCCGCCCGACCGTGCGTGGTACCGCGATGAACCCGGTCGACCACCCGCACGGCGGTGGCGAAGGCAAGACGGGTGAAGGTCAGCCGCAGGTGTCGCCGTGGAACACCCTCACCAAGGGCTACCGCACTCGCAACAACAAGCGCACGCAGACGATGATCGTCTCGCGTCGCAAGAAGTGAGGTCGTAGAACATGACCCGTTCACTCAAGAAGGGTCCCTTCGTGGACCACCACTTGCTGGCCAAGGTCGAGAAGGCCGCCGCCATCAAGGACAAGAAGCCGATCAAGACCTGGTCACGCCGCAGCACCATCCTGCCCGAGTTCATCGGCTTGACGGTGGCCGTGCACAACGGCAAGCAGCACGTGCCCGTATACGTGACCGACCAGATGGTCGGCCACAAGCTCGGCGAATTTGCACTCACGCGCTTGTTCAAGGGTCACCCCGCGGACAAGAAAGCCAAGCGCTAAGGAGCCGACGCTATGGAAACCAAAGCTATCGCCCGTGGTGTGCGCCTGTCGTCCGACAAGGGTCGTCTGGTGGCCGACATGATCCGCGGCAAGACCGTGGCCCAGGCCGTCAACATCCTCAGCTTCACGCAGAAGAAGGCCGCCGGCATCATCAAGAAGGTCGTCGATTCGGCTGTGGCCAACGCTGAGCACAACGACGGCGCTGACATCGACGAACTGAAGATCAAGTCGATCTACGTCGAGCAGGGTGCCGTGCTCAAGCGCTTCTCGGCTCGCGCCAAGGGCCGCGGTGCACGCATCAGCAAGGGCACCTGTCACATCTATGTGACGGTCGGCAACTGAGGCACTGGAAAGAACATGGGACAAAAAATCCATCCGACCGGCTTCCGCCTCGCCGTCACACGCGCCTGGCAGAGCCGCTGGTTCGCGACCAAGGGCAACTTCGCCACGATGCTGGCCGAAGACCTGAAGGTGCGTGAGTACCTCAAGGCCAAGCTCAAGAGCGCGGCTGTGTCGCGCATCCTGATCGAGCGCCCCGCCAAGAACGCCCGTATCACCATCTTCTCGGCACGTCCGGGCGTGGTGATCGGCAAGAAGGGCGAGGACATCGAGAACCTGAAGGCCGAACTGGGCCGCCGCCTGGGCGTGCCGGTGGCCGTGAACATCGAAGAAATCCGCAAGCCGGAAGTCGATGCACAGCTGATCGCCGACAGCATCACGCAGCAGCTCGAAAAGCGCATCATGTTCCGCCGCGCCATGAAGCGCGCGATGCAGAACGCCATGCGTCTGGGTGCCCTGGGCATCAAGATCATGAGCTCGGGCCGCCTGAACGGCATCGAAATCGCGCGTTGCGAGTGGTACCGCGAAGGTCGCGTGCCCCTCCACACCCTGAAGGCCGACATCGACTACGGCTTCAGCGAAGCCAAGACGACCTACGGCGTCATCGGCGTGAAGGTGTGGGTGTACCGCGGTGATCGCCTGGCCAACGGCGAAGCGCCGCAGCTGGCGAAGACCGAAGGTGACAACGAGCGCCGTGACCGCCGTGGTCCGCGCCCTGGCGACCGTCCGGGTGCCCCGGGTGGCCGTGGCCGTCCTGGTGGTGACCGTGCGCCCGCGCCCCGTGGCGAAGTGACGACGGCCGCCGCGCCGGCATCACCCGCCGCCGACGGCCCCAAGGGCCCGGCCGTCAAGCGCGTCCGCCGCGCTGCGCCGGCCACGCCGGCCGCTGGCGAGACCAAAGGAGAATAACGATGCTGCAACCCGCACGTCGCAAGTTCCGCAAGGAACACAAGGGCCGCAACACCGGCGTCGCCACCCGTGGCGCCGCTGTGTCGTTCGGCGACTTCGGCCTCAAGGCCACCGAGCGCGGCCGCATCACGGCCCGCCAGATCGAAGCCGCCCGCCGTGCCATCAGCCGCCACATCAAGCGCGGTGGCCGCATCTTCATCCGCATCTTCCCCGACAAGCCGATTTCGCAGAAGCCGGCCGAAGTGCGCATGGGTAACGGCAAGGGCAACCCCGAGTACTACGTGGCCGAGATCCAGCCGGGCAAGGTGCTTTACGAAATCAACGGCGTGCCCGAGCAATTGGCACGTGAGGCGTTCCAGCTGGCTTCGGCCAAGCTGCCGCTGCGTTGCACTTTCGTGGCCCGCCAGGTCGGTACCTGACCAGGAGCAACCATGAGCAAGACATCTGAACTGCGTGCCAAAGACGTGGCGGCGCTGGAAAAGGAAGTCTCTGACCTGCTGAAGGCCCATTTCGGCCTGCGCATGCAGAAGGCGACCCAGCAGCTGACCAACCACACGCAACTGGGCAACACGAAGCGTGAAATCGCTCGCGTGAAGACCATCATCGCGGAAAAGAAGAGGGCTGCGAAATGAGCGAAGCACAAACCGCTGCCGCGCCGGTGAAGAACACCCGCACGCTGGTTGGCCGCATCGTCAGCGACAAGCGCGCCAAGACCGTCACGGTGCTGGTCGAGCGCCGCACCGCGCACGAGCTCTACGGCAAGATCGTCGCCAAGTCGCGCAAGTACCACGCGCACGACGAAAAGGGCGAATACAAGATGGGTGACCTGGTCGAGATCGCCGAAGGCCGTCCGATCAGCAAGACCAAGTCGTGGGTCGTGACCAAGCTGCTTGAAAAGGCCAAGCTGGTCTGACACACCGTGAGGCGGCTTCGGCTGCCTTTTTGCCGAGCGGCCGGATGCTGGTGATGCCAGGTCCGGTCGTTTGCTTTATCCCGCCAGGAGAACACACATGCTGAAGGTCGGAGACCAGCTGCCCGCGGGCACGCTGAACGAATTCATCGAGGTCGAGGGCAACGGTTGCTCCCTGGGCCCCAACAGCTTTGACGTGGCCCAGATCACCGCCGGCAAGAAGATCGCCATCTTCGCGCTGCCCGGTGCCTACACGCCAACCTGTTCGGCCAAGCATGTGCCTGGTTATGTCGAGCACGCCGACGCGTTGAAGGCGGCGGGTGTTGATGAGATTTGGTGCGTGTCGGTCAACGACGCATTCGTCATGGGTGCCTGGGGCCGCGATCAGAAGACCGCTGGCAAGGTGCGCATGATGGCCGACGGCAGTGCCGAGTTCACCAAGGCCACCGGTTTGACGCTCGACCTCACCGCGCGTGGCATGGGCCTGCGCTCGAACCGCTACTCCATGCTCGTGGTAAACGGCGAAGTGAAGTCGCTCAATGTCGAAGCCCCTGGCAAGTTCGAGGTGAGTGACGCGGCCACCATGCTCTCGCAAGCCAAGGCCTTGCTCGCCTGAAAAACTGCGCAGCAGCCGCTTGACTGCGGCAAATAAGCTGTGCCATACTCGAATGCTTCGCTGCTCGCGCTGTGCAGCTGCCCCTGGCGGGCGACTCTGGTGCGAAGCAGTTCAACCCATCCAAGGGCCCAAGACTGACCGATGCAGCTTCGCTGCGACGGGGCAAGTTGGGGAGACACAATGATCCAAATGCAATCGCGGCTCGACGTGGCCGACAACACGGGCGCTAAGTCTGTCCAGTGCATCAAGGTGCTGGGTGGTTCCAAGCGTCGTTACGCCGGTATCGGCGACGTCATCAAGGTCAGCATCAAAGAAGCTGCGCCGCGTGGCCGTGTCAAGAAGGGCGAGGTCTACAGCGCCGTGGTCGTTCGCACCGCCAAGGGTGTGCGCCGTCAAGACGGTTCGCTGATCCGCTTCGATGGCAACGCCGCTGTGCTGCTGAACGCCAAGCTTGAGCCGATCGGCACCCGCATCTTCGGGCCGGTGACGCGTGAGCTCCGTGGCGAGCGCTTCATGAAGATCGTCTCGCTGGCCCCTGAAGTGCTGTAAGCGCCGCTTCGTTAGGACCCGACCATGAACAAGATTCGCAAAGGCGACCAGGTCATCGTGACCACCGGCCGCGACAAGGGCAAGCGCGGCACCGTGACGCAGCGCGTCGATGCCGACCACATCGTCGTTGAAGGCGTGAACGTTGCCAAGAAGCACGTCAAGCCGAACCCTCTGAAGGGCACGACGGGTGGTGTGGTCGACAAGACCATGCCCATCCACCAGTCGAACGTCGCCATCTTCAATGCCGCCACCGGCAAGGCTGATCGCGTGGGCATCAAGCTGCAGGCCGATGGCAAGAAGGTTCGCGTCTTCAAGTCTTCGGGCGACGAGATCAAGGCCTGAACGGAAAGAACGTCATGGCAAAGAAACAAGCATCGACGGCCCAGCCGGGCCCCGCGAACCAAGGTGCAGTTGCGCAAGCGCGTCTGCAGGGCATCTATCGCGAGAAGATCGTCCCTGAGCTGATCGCCAAGTTCGGGTACACCTCCATCATGCAGGTCCCGCGCCTGCAGAAGATCACGCTGAACATGGGTGTGAGCGAGGCTGTGAGCGACAAGAAGGTCATGGACAGCGCCGTCGGCGACCTGACCAAGATCGCCGGCCAGAAGCCCGTGGTCACCAAGAGCAAGAAGCCGATCGCCGGCTTCAAGATCCGCGAAGGCCAGGCCATCGGTGCCATGGTCACGCTGCGCGGTGTGCGCATGTACGAATTCCTGGACCGTTTCGTTACCGTGGCCCTGCCGCGCGTGCGTGACTTCCGGGGTATCAGCGGCCGCAGCTTCGATGGTCGCGGCAACTACAACATTGGCGTGAAGGAACAGATCATCTTCCCCGAGATCGAGTACGACAAGATCGACGCGATCCGTGGCATGAACATCAGCATCACGACCAGTGCAAAGACCGACGACGAGTGCAAGGCGCTGCTCGCGGCGTTCAAGTTCCCGTTCAAGAACTGAAGGCAACCAACATGGCCAAACTTTCCGTCAAGCAGCGCGAAGAAAAGCGCGAAAAGCTGGTTGCCAAGTACGCGAAGAAGTACGCTGAGCTGAAGAGCACGTCCAACGACGCCAAGCTCAGCGATGAAGAGCGCTACGCCGCGCGTCTGCAACTGCAGCAGCTGCCCCGCAATGCCAACCCGACGCGCCTGCGCAATCGTTGCGCGTTGACCGGCCGCGCCCGTGGCACGTTCCGCATGTTCGGCCTGGCGCGCAACAAGATCCGTGAGCTCGCCTTCAAGGGTGACATTCCCGGCGTGGTCAAGGCCAGCTGGTAATCCGGCGAGAAGATCAGGAGCAATTTCATGAGCATGAGTGATCCCATCGCCGACATGCTGACCCGCATTCGCAATGCGCAGGCTGTCGACAAGTCGGCCGTCAAGATGCCGTCTTCCAAGTTGAAGGTCGCAATCGCGCAAGTGCTGAAGGACGAGGGTTACATCGACGGCTACGCAGTGCACGACGAGACCGGCAAGCCCGAACTCGAAATCGCGCTGAAGTACTACGCCGGCAAGCCGGTCATCGAGCGCATCGAGCGCGTCAGCCGGCCTGGCCTGCGCATCTACAAGGGCCGTGACGCGATTCCGCAAGTCATGAACGGTCTCGGTGTGGCCATCGTCACCACGCCCAAGGGTGTGATGACCGACCGCAAGGCGCGCCAGACCGGTGTCGGTGGCGAAGTGCTTTGCTACGTCGCTTAAGGGGAGCAGAACAATGTCCCGCGTAGGAAAGATGCCCGTGGCCGTCCCGCAAGGCGTGGATGTGGCCATCACGGCAGAGAAGATCACCGTCAAGGGCAGCAACGGCACGTTGGTGCGCGCCGCCAACCCCCTGGTTACGGTGCAGAACAACGCTGGTGTGCTGACCTTCACGCCTGCCAACGACAGCGCTGCAGCCGACGCGATGAGCGGCACGATGCGCGCGCTGGTGGCCAACATGGTCGGTGGCGTCAGCAAGGGCTTCGAGAAGAAGCTCAGCCTGGTGGGCGTGGGCTTCCGTGCCCAGGCCGCCGGTCAAAAGCTCAATCTGCAGATCGGTTTTTCGCACCCTGTGGTGAAAGACATGCCCGAGGGCATCAAGGTCACCACGCCGACGCAGACCGAAATCGTCATCACCGGCGCAGACCGCCAGGTGGTGGGTCAGCTGGCCGCCGAGGTGCGTGCCTTCCGTCCTCCTGAGCCTTACAAGGGCAAGGGCATCCGCTACGTGGGCGAACGCGTGGTGTTGAAAGAGACGAAGAAGAAGTAAGGAGCGCAGCCATGAGCATGACCAAAAAGGAACAACGCCTGCGCCGTTCGCGCCAGACCCGTGCGCGCATCGCGCTGCAGGGGGCTGTGCGTCTGGCAGTGCACCGCTCCAACCTGCACATCTACGCGAGCATCGTCTCCGGCGATGGCGCTCAGGTGCTGGCCAGCGCGTCGACGGCCGAAAAGGAAGTCCGCGAGCAAATCGGCGGCAACGGCGGCAATGTGTCGGCCGCCACGCTGGTGGGCAAGCGCATCGCCGAGAAGGCCAAGGCCGCCGGCATCGAGAAGGTCGCTTTCGACCGCTCGGGTTTCGCCTATCACGGCCGCGTCAAGGCGCTGGCAGACGCGGCTCGCGAAGCCGGTCTGCAGTTCTAAGCCGCGCAGCACAGGAATACCGAAATGGCAAAGTTCACTCCCCGCGCGCAGACCGAAGCGAACGACGACGGGCTCAAAGAAAAGATGATCGCGGTCAACCGCGTCACCAAGGTGGTGAAGGGCGGTCGTACGCTCAGCTTCGCTGCGCTGACGGTGGTGGGCGACGGCGACGGCCGCATCGGCATGGGCAAGGGCAAGGCCAAGGAAGTGCCGGTCGCGGTGCAGAAGGCCATGGAATCGGCTCGCCGCAACATGACCAAGGTCAGCCTGCGCAACGGTTCGATCCAGCACAACGTGCGCGGTGAGCACGGTGCTGCCAAGGTGCTGATGGCGCCGGCAGCCCCTGGTACCGGCATCATCGCCGGCGGCCCGATGCGCGCGGTGTTCGAAGTGATGGGTGTCACCGACATCGTCGCCAAGAGCCTGGGCTCGAGCAACCCGTACAACATGGTCCGCGCAACGCTGGACGCTCTGAAGCGTTCGACGACGCCCGCCGAAGTGGCGGCCAAGCGCGGCAAGTCGGTTGAAGACCTCTTCAACTGAACGAGGAGAACCTCATGTCCGACTCGACTGAAAAGAAGACCCTCACGGTCAAGCTCGTCAAGAGCGTGGCTGGCACGCGCCAGTCGCACCGCGATACCGTGCGTGGTCTGGGCCTGCGTAAGGTCAACAGCACGCGCACCCTCGAAGACACGCCCGCTGTGCGCGGCATGATCAACAAGGTCGCTTACCTGGTTCTGGTGCTGTGATGCAAATCAACACGATCAAGCCCGCAGAGGGCAGCAAGAAGGCGCGCCGCCGCGTCGGCCGTGGCATCGGATCCGGCCTGGGCAAGACTGCCGGCCGTGGTCACAAGGGCCAGAGCTCGCGCGCCGGTGGTTATCACAAGGTCGGCTTCGAAGGCGGCCAGATGCCGCTGCAGCGTCGCCTGCCGAAGCGCGGTTTCAAGTCTGCGCAGCTGAAGTACAACGGTGAAGTCACGCTGGCCGACCTGGAAAAGCTGGGTGCCGACGAGGTGGATCTGCTGACGCTGAAGGCCGCCGGCATGGTGCGTGAGCTGATCAAGACCGTCAAGGTGATCAAGTCTGGCGAGCTGACGCGCAAGGTGGCCCTCAAGGGCATCGGCGCTACCGCTGGTGCCAAGGCGGCCATCGAAGCTGCCGGTGGCACGGTGGAGAGCGTTGCCGCTGTGACGCCGCCCAAGAAGCTGGCCAAGAAGACTGCGCAAGCCGCAGCCTGATTCAGGAATCCAAGCGAGTGGCAACCAACGCGAACCAGCTGGCCAAGAGCGGCAAGTTCGGCGATCTGCGCAGGCGGATCGTCTTCTTGTTGCTCGCGCTGGTGGTCTATCGCATCGGGGCGCACATCCCGGTGCCGGGCATCGACCCCGTCGCGCTGCAGCAGCTCTTCAAGAGCCAGTCTGGCGGCATCCTGAACTTGTTCAACATGTTCAGTGGCGGGGCGTTGTCGCGCTTCACCGTTTTCGCTTTGGGCATCATGCCCTACATCAGCGCCAGCATCATCATGCAGCTGATGACCTACGTGGTGCCCTCGCTGGAGGCCATCAAGAAAGAAGGCGAAGCGGGCAAGCGCAAGATCACGCAGTACACGCGTTACGGCACGCTGGGTCTGGCTATCTTCCAGAGTCTGGGTATTGCCCTGGCGTTGGAGGGCTCGCCGGGTCTGGTGCTGGCGCCGGGTTTTGGCTTCCGCATGACTGCAGTGGTCAGCTTGGTGGCGGGCACGATGTTCCTGATGTGGCTCGGTGAGCAGATTACCGAGCGTGGTCTGGGCAACGGCATCTCGATCCTGATTTTTGCGGGCATTGTCGCTGGTCTTCCCTCAGCGATCGGCGGTCTGTTCGAGTTGGTGCGCACCGGTGCGATGAGCATCATTGCCTGCCTGATCATCATTGCCCTGGTGATCGGCGTGACCTACGCAGTGGTGTTCGTGGAGCGCGGCCAACGCAAGATCTTGGTGAACTACGCCAAGCGCCAGGTCGGCAACAAGGTCTACGGTGGCCAGTCGTCGCACCTGCCGCTGAAGCTGAACATGTCGGGCGTGATCCCGCCGATCTTCGCGTCGTCGATCATCCTGTTGCCGGCGACGGTGGTGGGCTGGTTTGCCACTGGTGAAGGCCTGCGCTGGTTGAAGGATCTGTCGACCGCGTTGTCGCCGGGGCAGCCGATCTACGTGATGCTGTACGCCGCGATGATCGTGTTCTTCTGTTTCTTCTACACGGCACTCGTGTTCAACAGCCGTGAGACTGCTGACAACCTGAAGAAGAGCGGCGCGTTCATCCCTGGTATTCGCCCGGGTGACCAGACCGCCAAGTACATCGATCGCATCCTGGGCCGCCTGACGCTGGCCGGCGCTGTGTACATCACAGCCGTCTGCCTGCTGCCAGAGTTCCTGGTCTTGAAGTACAGCGTGCCGTTCTACTTCGGTGGTACGTCGCTGTTGATCATCGTCGTCGTCACGATGGATTTCTGGGCGCAGGTCCAGAGCTATGTGATGAGCCAGCAGTACGAAAGTCTGCTGAAGAAGGCCAACTTCAAGGCAAGCTGACGAGATGGCCAAAGACGACGTTATTCAGATGCAGGGTGAGATTCTCGAGAATCTCCCCAACGCCACCTTCCGTGTGAAGTTGGAAAACGGACACGTGGTGCTCGGTCACATCTCCGGCAAGATGCGCATGCACTACATCCGCATCCTGCCCGGTGACAAAGTGACCGTGGAACTCACGCCCTACGATTTGAGTCGCGCGCGGATCGTATTCCGCGCCAAGTAAGAGCCCCCGAATTCGGGTCAAGGAGAAGATCATGAAGGTCGCCGCTTCCGTCAAGAAGATGTGCCGCAATTGCAAAATCATCCGCCGCAAGGGTGTGGTGCGCGTGATCTGCACCGACCCGCGTCACAAGCAGCGTCAAGGCTGATCCAGAGGAAGCAACATGGCACGCATTGCCGGTATCAACGTCCCTCCGCACAAGCATGCGGAAATCGGCCTGACCTCGATCTACGGTATCGGTCGCACCACGGCGCAGAAGATCTGCGACACGGTGGGCATCCCTTACTCGAAGAAGATCAAGGACCTCTCTGACACCGATCTGGAAAAGATCCGTGAAGAGATCGGCCGCATGACTATCGAAGGCGACCTGCGTCGCGAACTGTCCATCAGCATCAAGCGCTTGATGGATCTGGGCTGCTACCGTGGCTTCCGTCACCGCCGCGGCTTGCCCGTGCGCGGCCAGCGCACGCGCACCAATGCCCGCACCCGCAAGGGTCCGCGCAAGGGCGCTGCTGCGCTGAAGAAGTAAGCTGCCCGGAACACTGAGAGAATCAAGACATGGCCAAGGCACCCGTCAACACCGCCGCCCGGCGCGTGAGCAAGAAAGTCCGCAAGAACGTCGCCGACGGTATTGCGCACGTGCACGCGTCGTTCAACAACACCATCATCACCATCACCGACCGCCAAGGCGGTTCGTTGGCCTGGGCTTCCAGCGGTGGTCAGGGCTTCAAGGGTTCGCGTAAGAGCACGCCCTTCGCCGCCCAGGTGGCTGCCGAGACCTGTGGCCGTGCCGCCCAGGAGCAAGGCATCAAGAACCTCGACGTCCGCATCAAGGGCCCCGGCCCCGGCCGTGAGAGCAGCGTGCGTGCCCTGGCTTCGCTGGGCATCCGCATCAACTCGATCAGCGACGTGACGCCGGTGCCGCACAACGGTTGCCGTCCGCAGAAGCGCCGTCGCATCTGAGTTGAGGCCTGGCTGTTGCCGGGCTTGCGTCTGGCAGGCTTCGCACGGCCTGCGCTACAATCGAGAGTTTCCCGCGCCGGTGAGCACTTGTGCCCGCCGGCGGTTTCGTTGAAGGGCCCCAAGCCCGTCACACAAGCCCACCGTCTGCGCAGCCAGTTTCACCGGCGCCAGACTCGCGCGGGCAGCCCCTTATCAGGCTGCTGCCGCGTCAGACAGACACCAGAAGGACACGCAAGTGGCACGTTACCTCGGCCCCAAGGCCAAACTTTCCCGCCGCGAAGGCACCGATTTGTTCCTGAAGAGCGCCCGCCGCTCCATCAGCGACAAGGCCAAGTTCGACAGCAAGCCCGGCCAGCACGGCCGCACCAGCGGCAGCCGCACCTCCGACTTCGGTCTGCAGCTGCGTGAGAAGCAGAAGGTCAAGCGCATGTACGGCGTGCTCGAGCGCCAGTTCCGCCGCTACTTCGCCGAGGCCGAGCGCCGCAAGGGCAACACCGGTGCCAACCTGCTGGCCCTGCTCGAAAGCCGCCTGGACAACGTCGTCTACCGCATGGGTTTTGGCAGCACGCGCGCCGAAGCGCGCCAGCTGGTGTCGCACAAGGCGCTGACGGTCAATGGCCAGGTCGTGAACATCCCGTCCTTCCAGGTCAAGGCCGGTGACGTGATCGCCCTGCGCGAGAAGAGCAAGACGCAGCTGCGTGTGACCGAGGCCCTCAAGCTGGCCCAATCCATCGGCCTGGCCGACTGGGTGCAGGTCGACGGCACGAAGATGGAAGGCACCTTCAAGAAGGTGCCCGATCGCGACCAGTACGGCGCCGAGATCAAGGAAGCCCTGATCGTCGAACTGTATTCGCGCTGATCAGGTGGGGGAGCGGGCTGCCGGCGCTTGACAGCGCCCCCGGCGGCCCATCTCCGGTTGTGCTTCGTGCGCCGGGCACGAAGCGGCCACAACAGACCCGGCGCGGTCCTACAGCCTTATCGGTGTAACGAGCCGAGGGTATTGACAGGAACTAAAGAACTTCATGCAAACCACCCTTCTGAAGCCCAAGGCCATCCAGGTCGAGCCGCTCGGCGGCCATCGCGCCAAAGCCACTCTCGAGCCCTTCGAGCGCGGTTACGGCCACACCCTCGGCAACGCGCTGCGCCGTGTGCTGTTGTCGTCGATGGTGGGTTATGCCCCGACCGAAGTGACCATCGCAGGTGTGCTCCACGAGTACTCGGCGATCGACGGCGTTCAGGAAGATGTCGTTCACATCATGCTGAACCTCAAGGGCGTGGTCTTCCGTCTGCACAACCGCGACGAAGTGACCCTGGTGCTGCGCAAGGAAGGTGAAGGCCCCGTCACCGCTGGCGACATCCAGACGCCGCACGACGTGGAAATCATCAATCCTGAGCACGTCATCGCCCACCTGTCGGCCGGCGGCAAGCTCGACATGCAGATCAAGGTCGAAAAGGGCCGTGGCTACGTGCCCGGCAACCTGCGCCGCTATGGCGACGAGCCGACCAAGAGCATCGGCCGCATCGTGCTGGATGCCAGCTTCTCGCCGGTGCGTCGCGTGAGCTACGCCGTCGAGAACGCCCGCGTCGAGCAGCGCACCGACCTCGACAAGCTCGTGATGGAGATCGAGACCAACGGTGCCATCGCGCCCGAGGAAGCGATCCGCCAGAGCGCGCGCATCCTGGTTGAGCAGCTGGCTTTCTTCGGCCAGATCGACGTGAACCCGATCGACAGCATGGTGCTGGCGGTGTCGCGTCCGACGCCTTTCGACCCCATCCTGCTGCGTCCGGTGGACGAGCTCGAACTGACGGTGCGTTCGGCCAACTGCCTGAAGGCCGAGAACATCTACTACATCGGCGACCTGATCCAGCGCACGGAAACCGAGCTGCTGAAGACGCCGAACCTGGGCCGCAAGAGCCTGAACGAAATCAAGGAAGTGCTGGCTTCGCGTGGTCTCACGCTGGGCGCACGCCTGGAAAACTGGCCCCCGCAGGGCCTCGACAAGCGTTAATCAACGCCCGTCATGTGCAACCCCCGGTACCTGATACGGCCGGGGTTCAATAAAGATAGGAAAGCACCATGCGCCACCGTAACGGCCCCCGCAAACTGAACCGCACCACCTCGCACCGCCTGGCGATGCTGAGGAACATGGCCAACTCGCTGATCAAGCACGAGGCCATCAAGACCACCGTGCCCAAGGCCAAGGAACTGCGCGCCGTCGTCGAGCCGCTGATCACCCTGGGCAAGACGCCTAGCCTGGCCAACCGCCGCCTGGCTTTCGACCGCACCCGCGACCGTGATGTCGTGGCCAAGATCTTCAACGAACTCGGCCCGCGCTATGCCACCCGTCCGGGCGGCTACACGCGCATCCTGAAGATGGGCTTCCGCGTCGGCGACAACGCGCCCATGGCCTTCGTCGAACTGCTGGACCGCCCCGAGCCCGCCGCCGAAGAAGCGACCGGCGACAAGGCCGAATAAGCACACGCAACAACTGGCGCGGGGTGGAGCAGCCTGGTAGCTCGTTGGGCTCATAACCCAAAGGTCGCAAGTTCAAATCTTGCCCCCGCAACCAAACACCGAAGCCCGCCCTGTGCGGGCTTCGTCTTTTCTGGCGCTGGCTTCGCTGGCACCATGGTCACGATTAGCATCGCCGCATGACATCCGCCAACGAGCACGCCCTCAACCTCGCCTTCCGCGAGGCCCGCAGTATCAACCGTTTCACCGCGCAGGCTGTCGGCGATGAGACGCTCGCAGCACTCTATGACTTGCTGAAGTGGGGGCCAACCTCCATGAACTGCCAGCCCGCGCGCTATGTGTTCCTGCGCAGCGAGGCGGCCAAGCAGCGCCTGAAACCCGCACTGTCACCCGGCAACGTCGACAAGACGATGGCAGCGCCGGTGGTGGCCATCGTCGCCATCGACAACCTGTTCTACGAACACCTGCCGCAGCAGTTTCCGGCCTACGACGCGAAGCCGATGTTCGAGGCCAACCCCGCCTTGGCCGCGGCGACGGCCGAACGCAACAGCAGCCTGCAGGGCGCCTACCTGATGATTGCAGCCCGGCTGCTGGGCCTGGACTGCGCCCCGATGAGCGGCTTTGATGCGGCGAAGCTGAACGCCGAGTTCTTCCCCGACGGCCGGTGGCGCGCGAACTTCCTGGTCAACCTGGGTTACGGCGACCCGACGGGCAACCACCCGCGTGGTCCGCGCCTGGCTTTTGAGCAGGCTGTCACGCTGCTTTGAAGGGTTGAGAGCCCGCGGCGCCGCACAATCCGCGGCTGCGCGCAACAGCCCTGACCCCTATGAAGATCCTGCTCACCGGCGCCGCCGGTTTCATTGGCATGTCCACAGCGCTGCGTTTGCTGGCGCGCGGTGATCAGGTCGTCGGCCTGGACAACCTCAACGACTACTACGACGTCACCCTGAAGCAAGCGCGTCTCGCCCGCTTGACGCCCCACCCTGGCTTCCGTTTCGTGCAGATGGACGTGGCCGACCGTCCGGGAATGGAAGCGCTGTTCGCTGCAGAGCGTTTTGACCGCGTAATCCACCTCGCCGCACAGGCAGGCGTGCGCTATTCGCTGAAGAACCCCCACGCCTACATCGACAGCAACATCGTCGGGTTCATGAACGTGCTGGAAGGCTGCCGCCATACCCAGGTGCAGCACCTCGTGTACGCGTCGAGCAGCAGCGTCTATGGCGGCAACACGAAGATGCCGTTCTCCGAACACGACAGCGTCGACCATCCCGTCAGCATGTACGCGGCCACCAAGAAGGCCAACGAGCTGATGGCGCACACCTACAGCCACCTCTTTGGCCTGCCCACCACGGGGCTGCGCTTCTTCACGGTGTACGGCCCCTGGGGCCGGCCGGACATGGCGCTGTTCCTCTTCACGAAGGCCATCCTCGAAGGCCGGCCCATCGACGTGTTCAACCACGGGCAGATGAAGCGCGACTTCACCTTTGTCGACGACATCGTCGAAGGCGTCGTCCGCGTGCTTGACCGCCCCGCCGCAGCCAACCCCGACTTCGTTTCTGACCAGCCCGACCCCGGCACCAGCAACGCACCCTACCGCGTGTTCAACATCGGCAACCACAGCCCTGTGCAACTGCTTGACTACATCGGCTGCATCGAGAAAGCCACCGGTCGCCAGGCGCAGAAGAACCTGCTGCCGCTGCAGGACGGTGATGTGCCGGCCACCTATGCCGACGTGGACGCACTGAACGACTGGGTGGGCTTCACGCCGGCGACCGACATCGCCACTGGCGTGGGCCACTTCGTCGATTGGTACCGCGGCTACTACAAGGTTTGAGCTGCAGCAGGCCGCCTCAGCGCTGCCCCACCAAGGCGCGCAACGGCGCCACCGGCACGGCGTAGGTGATGCCCGTCGGGCTGCTGAGCGCACTCTCGCGCCCTGCCTTCACCAACCCTGAGCTCAGCACGCCCACCACCAGGCCCGACTCGACATCGAAGACCGGCCCGCCGCTGTTGCCTGGGTAGGCCGTGGCGTCGAGTTGCAAGAGCTTGAAGTTGCCGTCACGCAGGCGGCTCAAGGCCCGCGGATCCAGCTGCCGCGCGTTGGCGGCAGGCAGAGCCGCGGCGGTGATGCTGCTGACGATACCCCGGTGCGTGACGACCGAATAGCCCAGCACCGACCCCACCGGAAAGCCCATCAGCGCGATGGCCTGGCCTTCCTGCACGTTGTCATCGGCAGCCAGCGACAGGCCCGCCAAAGGAGCGCCCTCCACCTCCAACAGGGCCAGGTCACGAAAGCGATCGGTAGCCACCACACGCGCCAACCGCCAGGGCGGCGACTCGGTGGCGCCCACCCACACGGCCATGCGGATCGACGATGAATCTGCCACGCCATCGGGCAGCACGTGGAAGTTGGTGGCCAACAGCCGGCTGGCCGTGCCGCCGTCCGCAGCCACCACAAAACCCGAGCCGCGGAAGCCGAAGCGCGGGCTGTCCGTCGGGCTGTAGGTTCCTACCGGCAGCACAGCGCCCTTGCTGCGTGCCACGAGAGCCCGCAAGTCGCCCGACGTGCCTGCGACAGGCGTTTGCGCAGCAGCGCCGAACCCAGCCGCGGCCAGAGCGGTGGCGCCCAGCATTCGCAGCGACATGCGCCGCTGCAGGGGCCAGCGCCTGTCAGCTGTCACAAGGTCTTCAGCAGCGTGCCGACTTCGGCCTGCCCGCTGAACTTGTCGCCCAAGCGCTCCAGGCTGTCGAGCTCGGCGCGGGCGCGTGTCTTGTCGCCAGCCTTGATGTACAGCTTGGCCAGACGCAGCGTCATGTTCGCGTCTTTCGGCGCCAGGGCGATGGCGCGCTTCTGCGTTTCGATGGCCTCGCTGATCTTGTTGTCTGCCTCCAGGGCATAAGCCAGCGTGTCCAGCAAGGGCGCACGGTCGGGCAGCAGCTGGTTGGCTTTCTGCGCCAGGGGCAGCGCTCCGGGCTTGCCTTGTTTCACCATCAGCCAGGCCACGTTGTTGAGCGCCAGCGGGTTGTCGGCCTGCACCTCCAGCACCGCACGGTAGCGGGCCTCGGCGCGCGGCAGGTCGTTCTGGGCCAGCGCCGCGTCGCCCAAGAAGTAGTTGAAGCTGGTGTCCTTGGGGTTGGCCTTGAGCCATTCCGCCGCCAGCCTTTCGGCCTCTGCTGCTTTGTTGCCCGAGACCAGCACCGTGTGCAGCTTGGCCGTGACTTCCGAGCTGCGCGTGAGCTTGAGAACGCCGCGGTAGGCTGTGGCTGCAGCATCCCAGTTCTTGCGGCTGGCCTCCACTTCGCCTTCCAGCGTGAGACCCAGGGGGTCTTGCGGAAAGCGCTTCTGCAGATCGCGCGCCACCTTCAGGGCGTCTTCGGGGCGGCCGTCCAGCATGGCCAGGCGCGCTTGCGCGCGGGGCACAGCCGGGTTGCCCGGCGCGAGCTCGGCGGCGCGGCGCAGCGCGCGGGCTGCCGATTCGCTGTCCTTGGCCGCCATGTGCACTTCGGCCAGGCGCATCTCGGGCATGGCGTTGCGCGGCTGCAGGCTGGCCAGCTTCTTGAAGGTGGTCAAGGCGCGCTGCGTATCGCCCGCGGCCAGTTCGGCACGCCCCAGGGCGTCCATCACCTCGGTGTTGTTCGGCAGGGCGGCGGTGGCGTCTTGCGCGGCGAGCAGGGCCGTCTTGCCGTCACCCTGCCCGATGAGGTTGTTCACCAGTGCGATGTGTGGTCGGGGCTCGCCGCCGTTGGCCTTCACCGCTGCGCGCAGGGCTGAGGTCACGGTGGCCGCTGGCGCGCCCACGCGCGCTTCCAGCTCGGCCATGGCCATGTGGGCCTGCCAACTTTTGGGCTGGGCCTGGATGAAGGCGGCGAAACGCTCGCGCGCCTTTTCGGGCTTGTTGCCAGCCAGGTCCAGCGCGGCCAGGCTGGCCACGGGCGGGAAGTAGGTCGGCTCTTTCGCGATGGCGGTCTCGAAGCTCTTCGCGGCCCCTGCCAGGTCGTTCTTCAGCGTCAGCACACGGCCCCGCAGCTGGTGCGGCAAGGCCTGGTCGGGCAGCTTCTTCTCCAGGCCGTCGATGGCCTTGAGCGCACCGGCCACGTCGTTCTGGCGCAAGCGGGCGCTGATCAGTGCCAAGTCGGCGCGCGGGCCGCTGTCGCCGGCGGCCACGGCCTCCAGTTCGACGATGGCGCTGCTGTTGTTGCCGCGGGCCATCTGCGCCATGGCGGCGGAGGTGCGCACGCGTGTGTCATTGGGCGCGGCCTTGAGCGCGGCCTGGAAAGCCTGCTCGGAGGCCTTGGCGTCACCGATCTGCAGGTAGGCCTCACCTGCGAGTGACAAGGCCGTGCCGTCGGCCAGGCCGGCATCCAGCACGGGCTTGAGCAACTCGATGGTCTTCTGTGGCTCGCCGGTGCGCAGGTAGGTCTGCGCGAGCAGCAGGCGCGACAAGCGCTGTTGCGGAGCCAGCTTCAGCGCTTTGCTGAGCAGCGCTTCTGCCGGCAGGTAGTTGCGCTGGCGGAACTCGGCGGCGCCTGCCAGCTCCAGCACGCGAACGTTGTTCGGGAAGCCCTTGAGCACCTGCTCGGTAAGCTCGCGGGCCTTCTTGTAGTCCTTGTCATTGAAGGCGAACTGCGCTTCGAAGTAGATCGTCTCGGGGTGGTTCGGTGCGGTCTTCTTCAGCTCCGCAAATTCGGTCTTTGCGGCGTCCGCCTTCTGCTGCATGAGCAGGATGTTGATGACGCCAGCGCGTGCCGCTACCGATTTCGGTTCGGCCGCGAGCACCTTGCGGAAGGCCGCGCTTGCACCTTCGGCGTCGTTCTTGCCGTAGAGCAGCATCTCCGCCTTCATCAGCCCGGCACGCTCGTTCCCTGGCTCGCGCTGCAGACCTTCTTCGAGCAAGGCCAGCGCGGGTTCGAGCTGGTTGTCGGCGGCGAGCAGACGCGCCTGCACGACGATGGCGGGCACAAAATCCGGCTGCGCTGCGCGCGCTTCATCCGCAACGGCCTTGGCCTTGACCAGATCACCCTGTGTTGCGAACGCCGTGGCCACGGTGGTCTTGAGATCGGCATTCGCCACCGGATCCGACAGTTCGGTCTTCGAGAACTGCGCCAAGAGCCGCGGCAGCTCTCCGGACTGCAACAAGGCCCGCGCCAGGGCTGGCACCACCTTGATGTCGGGCGCCTGCAGTTCCTGCGCTTTGGTCAGCTCCACGGCCGCACCAGCGGCGTCGCCGGTGGCCAGCAGCGTCAAGCCCAGCAGCAGCCGCGCCTCTTGCGACTGCGGGTTGGCCTGCAGCGCGTTCTTCAACTGGATGGTGGCGGCGGCGTAGTCCTTCTTTTCAAAGGCCACGTTCGCAGAGGCGACCGAAGCCGTGTCGGAAGGCCCGCTGCAGGCCGCCAGAAAGATCGCTGCACCCAAGGCGGCAGGCAGCAGGCGAGCAGGGCTGGGTCGGCGGACGGGGTGCATGGGCAGGAACCTCAGAGAGAACTCAGCAGACGCTTGACTTCGGCGTGCTGCGGGAAAGTAGTGCCCAGCTTGTCCAGGGCTTGCAACTCGCTCTTGGCGAGGGCCTTGTCACCCGCCTGCAGCGCGATGCGGGCCAGGTTCAGCTTGAGCCCGCGGCTGTTGGGCGCCAGCTCGATGGCCTTCTTCTGCGTGGCCAAGGCTGCGTCGTATTGTTTGTCTGCGGCCAGCGCCAGCGCCAGCGTGTCGACCATGGCGGGGTTGGTAGGCAAGAGTTCAACGGCTCGTTTCGCGTATTCGACAGCGCCGGGCTTGCCGCGCTCCACCAAGACCCAGGCGAGGTTGTTCAAGCCCAGGGGGTTGGTGGGGCGCGCGTCGACCACGCGCCTCAAGCGGGTCTCGGCTTCCTCGAAATTGCCGCGTGTCAGCGCCACGCTGGCGACCTGGAACTCCAGCGCCATGTCCTCAGGCTTGCGCTTCAACCAGTCTTGCGCAAGCTTGTCTGCCTCCGCATTGCGGCCCTCGTTCACGAGCGCGGTATAGAGCATGCGAACGGCTTCAGGCGGGCCGTTGGGAATGGCCATGGCTTTCCGGTAGGTGGCCAGCGCCGCATCCATCTGTTTCTCCCGTGCATGCACGAGTGCCTCGATGGCGTAACCCTCGATGGCCTGGGGCCGTCGCTGCTGGAGCATGCGCGCCATGTCCAGCACTTCCTTGTGGCGCTTGGCTCCCAGCATCAGATCGACCAGGGCCGACTGGGCCTCAGCGAGGTTCGGCTCGATCTCCAGTGCCCTGCGCAACGAACTCTCGGCGGCCTCGCGTTTGCCAACGGTGCGGTACACATCAGCCAGACGCACGTAGGGCAAGGCAGAGCCTTGGCTGGCACCGGCAATCTGCCGGAAGGTCGTGATGGCCTGCTCGACACTGCCGGTCTCCATCTGGACCCGTCCAAGCGCATCCAGGATCAGCGGCTCGTTGGGCAGCGCCGCCGCGGCTTCCTGCGCCACCGCGAGGGCGTCCTTGAGCTGCTGCTTACGCGAAAGCAACTCGATGAGTTGCAGGCGCGGCGCAACTTCGCCCGGCGCCAGTTGGATGGCGTCGGCAAGCAGCTTGCGAACCCCTTCGATGCTTTCGCCGTTTTGCAGCCGCAGTTCGGCCAGCGCCATGCGAGCCACATGGTTACGGGGGTCGGTTTCGATCGCAGCTTCCAGCCGCTTGAGAGCATCAGCCGGGCGTTTTTCGACGAGGTCGATGGCGGCCAGATTGGACGTGGCTGCAAAACTGCTGGGGTCGGCCTTCAGAACGGCCTCAAAGGCGGCTCGGGCCGCGGGCATGTCCTTCTTGGTGAGGTAAACACGTCCCCGCAGGTCTTGCAGCGTCGCCTCGGCGACCCCTTTCTTCGCCATGCCGTCCAGCGCGCGCAGCGCAGCGTCGTACTCCTTGCGCTTGAGCCGCGCTGCAAACAGGGCGCGGTCTGCGTAACCGTCTTGGCTTGCCCCGGCGATTTTTTCCAGATCTTGGAACGCTGCGACTGTTTCGCCGCGGCTGAGCATCGACAGCGCCAGTGCGGTCTGGAGCTGGGTGTTGTCCGGGGCCAGCGAAGCGGCGCGTGAGAAGTAGGCCTCGGCTTGCGCGGCGTCGTTGAGCCGCAGGTAGGCTTCACCGGCCAAAGCCAGCAGCTTGGCGTTCGGCGCACCGGCGAGTGCGGGTTGCAAGGCTTCCAAGGCCTTCAGAGGCTGGTTCAGGCGCAGCTGCACCTGGGCCAGACCTTGACGTGCCAGTGTCAGGCCTGGGTTGAGCGCGAGCGCTTTCGAAAAATGCGATTCCGCCAGCACCAGCGAGCCCGCCTGCCCTTCGATGGCGCCAGCCAGCTGCAGCACGGTCAAATGATCCGGTGCCCGACGCAGCAGCTGTTGCACGAGTTCGCGGGCCTTCTTCAGATCCCCTTCGACGAACGCAATCTGCGTCTCCACCAGTTGTGTTGCCGGGTGGGAGCCTTGCACTTCCTTCAGCTTGGCGAACTGGGCCTTCATCGCCGGGATGTCACGTTCACGCAGGTGAACGCCAATCATCGACAAGTGCGCTGCCACCGAGCGCGGGTCGATCTCCAGCGCCTTCTGGAAGGCGGCCAGCGCAGCCGGTTTGTCGTTGCGCGCGACGAGCAGAATTTCCCCCTTCAGGTGCCAGGCGTCGGGCAGTTTCGGATTCTTCTCACTCACCTCTTCGATGGTTTTGAGTGCCTCATCGAAGCGGCCCTGGCCCGCTGAGACCCGCGCACTCAAAAGACGCGCCGGCGCGTAGTCTGGTTGAGCGACCAGGGAGGCGGCGATGGCCTGGACTGTCCGCTCCTTGTTGCCCAGGGCTCCCCAGGCCGTCGCCAGTGAGGCCTGCAACGAAGCCTGCGCTGCCGGATCTTTCAGTGTCAAAGAGCCCAAGTTGCCTGTGAGCTTCTTGTAGTCACCCGTCAGGAGCAGGGCACGCGCCAGCAGCGGTGCGACGCGGTCGGCCGGCTGCTGGGCATCCAATGCGCGTGTGAGCTCCAGCACTGCGCCGGGCGCGTCGCCAGCGGCCAGCAGGGCTTCGCCGAGCAGCAGGCGTGTTTCGCCGCTTTCCTGGCCGGCCTGCAGCGCCGACTTGAACTGCACCACCGCGGCCCTGGCATCGCCCTTGGCAAGATCAGCCTTGCCGGCGGTGATCAGCTCTTCCGGGCTCTTCGCTCCGCAGGCTGCCAGCATGAGCGCGGCAGCAATCGCCAGGGGCCAGAGCGCAAACCGGGCGTGAATCTTTGAACGGGCGTTGTCGCTGAAGGATCCGCGGAGTGGCATGGTGGTGTCCGATTCAGGGGCCGCGCACGATCACTTGATCGACAAGCGGCGCATCAGGTCATAGAGGGTCGGGCGGCTCACGCCCAGCAATTCGGAAGCCTTGACGATGTTGCCGTTGCTGCGCGCCAAAGCGCCCAGCACGGCTTGGCGCTCGGCGGCGTCGCGCACGGTGCGCAAGTCCAGGTCAGAGGCGGTGCCTTCCGGCTTATCTTCTTCAGGGCCGGGCGGCAGGCCGAGGTCGTCGCAGCTGACGCGCTCACCATCGGTCATGATGCTTGCGCGCTTCACGGCGTTCAGCAGTTCGCGCACATTGCCCGGCCAGCCGTGGTGTTCGATGGCGCGCACGGCATCGGGGCTCAGGCTGAGGCCCGGGCGCTTCTGCTCTTGCGAGAAACGCCTCAGGAAAGCGTGCGCCAGCAGCACCGCGTCGCCCGTGCGTGCGCGCAGCGCCGGGATCGTGACCACAATCTCCGCCAGCCGGTAATACAGGTCTTCGCGGAAACGGTTCTCGGCGATCAGGCCCTTCAGGTTCTGGTGCGTGGCGCACACCACGCGCACGTCCACCGGAATCTCGCTGCGGCCGCCCAGGCGCTCCACCGTGCGTTGCTGCAGAAAGCGCAGCAGCTTGGCCTGCAGCGAGTGCGGCAGATCGCCGATCTCATCGAGAAACAGCGTGCCGTTGTGGGCCGTCTCGATCTTGCCGGGTGTGGTCTTGTTCGCGCCAGTGAAGGCGCCACGCTCGTAGCCGAAGAGCTCGCTTTCCAGCAGGTTCTCGGGGATGGCCGCGCAGTTGATGGCCACGAAGCGGCCGCTGCGCTTGCTGGCGTTGTGCAGCCCTTGCGAGAGCACTTCCTTGCCCGTGCCGCTTTCGCCCAGCAACAGCACCGTGGCGTTGCTGCTGGCCACACGCTCGATGGTGCGGGCCACGCGCAGCATTTCCGGGTCACGCGTGATCAGGCCTTCGAGCGGGCTGGTGGCAGCCGCGGCCTGCAGACGGCGGTTTTCGCTCTGCAATTCGGCCATGCGCATGGCGCGTTCAACGATGAGGTTCAGCACCTCCGGCTCAAACGGCTTCGCGAGGAAGTCGAAGGCGCCCAGGTTCACGGCCTTCAGTGCGTTGGCCTTGTCGTTCTGGCCGGTCAGCACGATGACCTTCACGTTGGCGTCGAGCTCGAGCATCTGCTCCAGGAGCTTGAAGCCCTCCGTCATGCTGTCCGCGTCGGGGGGCAGCCCCAGGTCCATCGTGACCACCGCGGGCTGGTGGCGGCGGAACTGCAGCAGCGCACTCTCGCGGTCGGCGGCCGTCACCGACTCGTAGCTGTCGAGCGACCACTTGATCTGCTTCTGCAGGGCCAAATCGTCTTCAACGATCAGCAGCATGGAGGCCGAGGCGTCACTCATGTCTTTTCCAGGGGCATCAGATCAGAGGCTTGGCCGGTGTCGAAGAGCGGCAGCGACACGGTCATGACCGTGCCTTCACCGACCGCGCTGTTGACGGTGAGCGTCCCGCCGAGTTCGCGGATGTACTGCTGCGCCTCGTGCGTGCCTATGCCCATGCCGTTGTGTTTGGTGGTGCTGAAAGGGCGAAAAAGCCGGTTGCGGATGAAGTCTTCGCTCATGCCGCAGCCGGTGTCTCCTACTTCTACTTCAATCTGACCGTGGTGCCGGCGGGCATCGAGCCAGACCCTGCCATGCGCCGGTGTGGCGTCCAGCGCGTTCTGCACCAGATGCCCGAGCACCCGCTCCAGCCTTTCTTCATGGCCCCGCGTGGCCAGGCGCGGGGTACATGCCAGTTCTACCGCCCGGCCCTGCGCGGCTGCCAGGGCCTGCAGGCGCGCCAGCAAGGGCGCCAGCTCCACCCCGCGGCCACCGCCGGGGGGCGTGGCCCCCTCGCGCAGCTGCAGCATGAGCCGTTTCATCTTCTCAAGCGAGCTCTGCACGGTCAACAACATGTCCTGCTGGAACTCTGGGTTGGCGTGCAGCCTTTCCGCATTCTTCATCATCAAGGACAGCTGCGCGACGATGTTCTTGAGGTCGTGCACGACGAAGGCCGACATGCGGTTGAAGGCCTCGAATTTCCGCGCCTCCAGCAGCGCCTCGGTGGCCTGCATTTGGGCCAGGTGGCCCGCCGCCTGACGGCCCGCGGTCTTGAGCAGGTCCAGCACTTCCCAGTTCAGTTTGGTTTCTGCCAGGGGCCGCTTGAGCACCACAAAACCCATCAATTCGTCGCCCGCCAGCAAAGGCACCACCAGCCAGGCCTTGGGTGTGGCCAGCAGCCAGGTGGGCAAGGCCAGACCGTCGTAGTGTTTCGGTGAGTCGCGGAACTGGTCGAGGTCGATGACCCACCCGTTGCTGGCGAGAAAGCTGCACAGCGCGCCGCGCGCAGGCTCGACCGCGCTCACACGCTCGGTCTGCCAGGCGGCCGCCTGCATGAAGTCACCATCCGGGCCGCGGGCCCACAGGCTGCCGGCTGGGCATTCCACCATGCGGGCCAGCCCTTGCACGATGAGCTCGCAGGTTTCGGGCGGGCTGCGGTTGGTGGACAGCAAGGCCGTGAATCGCAGCCATTCTTCGCGGTAGTCGAAGCGGTAGCGGTAAAAGTGTTTGCTGAGCTTGACCTTCAGCCAAGAACGCAGCTGGCTTGAGAAGGCCATCATCAGCAGCAGCACCAAAGCCACCGCCAGCAGCGCCATCTGCAGCGCGCGGCCCCAGCTGCCGCCAAAGTAGCGCACGTAGTAGCCCACCGCCGCCATGAACAGCAGGTAGGCGCCAGCCAACACCAGCGTGGCCGAGTAGAAGGCCGCGGTGCGCGACACCTGCAAGCGGCGCAGCCACTGCCGGCCCCGCTGCGCCGCCACGAACAGGAAGGGCACTGCAGCCGCATGCACGATGCCCCGCACCTGCAAGGCATCGGGGTCGTACTTCAGGAAGAGCAGGGCCTCGGCGTGCAGCACGAGATCGAAGCCGAAGACACAGAGCAGGCCCAGGCATACCGGCTTGGCGTTCCAGCGCGAGGCTTCGCCGAGGTTGCGGAATAGCTGCTCCACCAGCACCAGGCCGATCAAAGGCGCGCCCAGTTGCAGCAGGGCTGCGAGCGAGGCCCAGCCGCGGGTGGCGGGGCTCCACCAGGCGATCGCAGCGCCCAGGGCACTGGCCGCCACGCCGGCCGCGGCCCACCGTGCCAGCATGGCTGAGCGTTGCCCGGCAGCGCCTGTCTGCAGCCACAAGAAAGCGAGCCAGGCGGCATAGCGGGCCGTATCCAGCGCGGTGACGGCCATCGCCAGGGCCGAACTGCGTGGCCACTCGGCCGCGGCCGCCGAGGCGGTGGCCCACAGCGCACTGACGGCCACCGCCGCCCAGAGCACGCGGCCGCCGTGCAGCGTTTCGGTGGGCAGCCGCTGCCGCCACGCGAGGTAGACGGCCAGTGCCAAATACGCCAGCGCGGCCAGGCCATAGCTGGCCAGCGAGGTGATGTTTTCCACTTCCCAGCTCACGGCTTCATGCCTCGCAAGCAGCCGTGGGGCCGGGCACTGGCGTCAGTGCTGGGGCGCACGCTGCAGGCAGGCCGGGTTTCAGCGCGCGCCCTTGCCGGTCAGCACGACGCCTACCGTTTCCATCAGCACCACGAGGTCGAGGAAAAGGGTGTGGTTCTTGACGTAGTAGAGGTCGAACTGCAGCTTCTGCAGCGAGTCTTCGACGGTTGCGCCATAGGCATAGCGCACCTGGGCCCAGCCGGTGACGCCCGGCTTGACGCTGTGGCGCAGCGCGTAAAACGGCAGTTCCTGCGTCAGCTGCTCCACGAAGTAGGGGCGCTCGGGGCGGGGCCCCACGAGGCTCATGTCGCCGCTCAGCACGTTGAACAGTTGGGGCAGCTCGTCGATGCGCAGCTTGCGGATCACCGCCCCGACGCGGGTCACGCGCGAGTCGTTTGCGGCGGCCCACTGGGGCTTGCCGTCCTTCTCGGCATCGGTGCGCATGCTGCGGAATTTGGTGATGCTGAAGCTGCGCCCGTTCAGACCCACGCGCTCTTGGCGGTAGAAGGCCGGGCCGCGGCTTTCCAGCTTGATGATCACGGCCGTGGCCAGCATCACCGGGGCCGAAACCACCAGCAGCAGCATCGCGCAGAAGATGTCGAACACACGTTTGACGCTGGTGCGCCAGGCGCCCTGGTTGAAGCCGTCGCCGAAGATCAGCCAGCTGGCGTTCAGGTAGTCGGTTCTGATCTGGCCCAGCGTCTTCTCGAAGTGGGTGTTCAGGTCGTAGACCTTGATGCCCGAGACCTTGCAGTCGAGCAGCTGGCGCAGAGGCATGCTGCCCGCGCGGCGTTCGGTGAGCGCCACGACGATCTCATCCACCTGGTGGGCGTGCACCAGCGCCGTGAGGCTGCCGTTCAGCGGCAGCAGCTTGTTCGCGGGCACGACCGGGTCGCGCTCGTTGGGGCCAGACACATGCCCGACGATGTAGGCGTTGGGGTCGGTCTGCATCAGCGTGCTGGCCACGTCTTGTGCGGCCTGGCCAGCGCCGAAGATCAGGATGCGGTTGGCCGAGTTCGGCTTCGCTGCGGTGTGCGCCAGGTAGGCGCGGCGCACGATGAGGGCGGTGGCGCCGGCCATCATGGCCCACTGGACAGACTCGCGGTTCAGGGCCTGCGCCGGAAGGCTACCGAAGATGAAGTAGGCCAGCGGCAGGGCAATGGCCAGCAACACCACGGCCCGGGCGGCAGAGCGGCCGAAAGAGGTGACCGGCGCCTGTTCGTACAAGCCAGAGACGCTGTTCAGCACCAGCAAGCAGACGGCGAAAGCCGCTACGTGACCGCCTGCGACGGGTACCGCCTGGTTCACGCTGCCCATCTGGACGATGACGGCGGCTGCAGCCACCAGCAGCACCAGCCCGACATCGAAGAGCAGGCCGCGGAGAGAAGACCAGTGGACGTAGTGGTTGAAGATGCGGATCATGGAAGCAGAAAGCGACACGACGGCAGCTGGGCGGGGTGGCGGCGGGCTCACCGCGAGTCCGCCGTTGAGCTGCCACGACCCAAGGCTGGGTTGAGGACCCGTGCGGCCCTGTGCAGCGACTAATTTACCTTCGTGCCATGCGCGCGCCCGTCCCGAAACGGGGGGTGTTGAGGGTGCAGGCCGGTATTTCGGCACGCAGGGTCTTCGTTTGGTGAGTTCCCTGCTGCTAGCGGCGCGTGCTGTGTACACAGCCGCTGGGGTGCGGCCGTCTTTCCGAAGATCCAATGAAAAACGCCCCGCATGTGCGGGGCGTCTTGGCGGGGTAGTCGCGGCAGGGGCCGCAACCGGGGCTCGACGAATTACTTCGTCTTGCGACGGCTGGCGGCGAAGCCAGCGCCCAGCAGAGCCAGACCAGCCAGGGCCAGCGACGAGGGCTCCGGAACCTGGATCGCGAACTGGTCGATGGTGAACGATGCAGCTTCGGTCAGGTTGAATTCGAGCGTCAGCGTGCCGCCGGCGAGCAAGTAGCCCGCTTGCGTCATGTCGAGGCCGAAGTTGACGGGCGTACCCGACAGGTTGAAGCTTGAGGGGAAGCTGCTCGACAGGGTGAAGTCGTTGGTGCCCGCGCCGTCAAAGATGAAGTTGACGTTGGTGGCACCGGAAATGCCGGTGGTCGAGGCCAGGATGGAGAAGAAGTAGCTGTTGCCCACGAGCGTCGGCAGCGAAACCGCCGGGATGATCCACTCGACCAGAGCCTTGCCGGTCGTGCCAGTGGTGCCCTGGGCGGACAGAACGCCGATCGGGCTGCCACCAACCGTGGTGTGGAAGGAGCCATTGCCAAACGGGTTCGACATCAACTCAGCGCCAATGCGACGCGACGTGGCAATGTTCGGGGCGGCGAGCAGCGTGCCTGGGGCGGCTTGCCATTCAGCGCCGTTACCGGTGGTCGTGTCGGCGATCGTCAGTGCGGTCGTCGGCGCGTCGAAGTTGTCGACGAAGAGGATGGACGCTTGCGCGCCAGCGGTAGCGATCAGGGCTGCTGCTGCGGCGGCGACTTTCAGGGTGGTGTTCATATGCTTCTCCAGTAACCGGTGTTTGAGGGGACTGAACCCGGGTAGCGGGTTGCTGGGCTTCTCTTAAGCATCCAGCGTGCCAGCTTTGCGCACCCCGGCATTTGGTGCTTAAAGCCCTGCATATGAAACCAATAAATGATGTAAATGGATGTTTATCCATGTTTATAGTGAATATGATACTTGAGTTGGGCGCCGGGATGCTGGGCGGCCTCGTGGGGCGATCTGGGGTGTAAAGCGATCCGACAAACTCGTCGGGCGGCTAAAGGCCGGTGCCTTCTTTGCTGCCGGTTCTGCCTTTGCGATTGAATGTCCGCTCATGGTTCGCGACCTCTGGGCGCGGCTTCGCCCGCAGTCGTTCGGTCTGCGTGAACTATCTGTCTTGTTGCTGTGCGCGTAGCCAGGCGTGACATTGCAGAGTCTGGGACCATGACATCATCGCGAGCTGGCGCTGATGTGAATGCGTCTTGCGCGCCCGCTGGAAAGCATCGAGGTGCGAAGGTTTCTGCCGCGACAGGCGTTTGGCCCTTACTCCGCAGCCCTGCAATCAACACAAATTTGAGGAAGAACCCGATGTTTGTCACCAACCGGCGTGTCCCTGCACTGTTGCTGTGGATGGTCTTCGGGTCGACAGTGCTGTTGTCTGGTTGTGCCAGTCTCTCCCAGGGTCAACTCCCCCCTGCGCCGGTGAGCGCCGCAGGCGCCGACTACAGCTACGTGATTGGCCCGGGCGATAACCTCAACATCGTTGTCTGGCGCAACCCGGACCTTTCCTTGTCGGTGCCCGTTCGCCCGGACGGCAAGGTCTCCGCGCCGCTGGTCGACGAACTCGTGGCGCAAGGCAAAACCTCTTCGGAACTGGCGCGCGACATCGAGAAGAAGCTCTCGACATTCGTGCGCGACCCTGTCGTGACGGTCATCGTCACCGGTTTCATCGGGCCCTACAGCGAGCAGATCCGCGTGGTGGGCGAAGCAGCCAAGCCGCAGTTCCTGCCCTACAAGCAGAAAATGAGTCTGTTGGACGTGATGATCGCGGTGGGGGGCTTGACGGACTTCGCCGATGGCAACCGCGCCACCATCTTGCGCACGTCGGATGGGAACAAGCAGTACGCCGTTCGCCTGAAGGATCTGATCCGGCGTGGCGACATCACAGCCAATGTCGAGATGCGGCCCGGGGACATCCTGATCATCCCGCAAAGCCTGTTCTGACCGTCTCGGTCTGAGCGCGCCACACCAATTGGTGCGACCGGCCGGCGGCGGGTCTTTCTCCCTCTTTTCTGAACCCCAGCAGCCCAGCGATGCAAGAGCTACTTCTTCAGGTCACCACGATCCTGCGCGGGATGTGGAAGTTCCGCTGGATAGGGCTGGGTGCGGCCTGGGTTGCCGCGGCCATCGGCGCTGTCGTGGTCTGGAACATCCCCAACCAGTTCCAAGCCTCGGCACGCATCTTCGTCGACACAGATTCGATCTTGAAGCCCTTGATGTCGGGCTTGGCCGTCCAGCCCAACATCGATCAGCAGATCAGCATGCTGAGCCGGACGCTGATCAGCCGTCCGAACCTCGAAAAACTCGTGCGCATGGCCGACCTCGATCTCAAGGCGGATGCCGAGCGGGGGCGCGACAAGCTGATCGACGATCTGACCAAAGCGATCTCCATCCGCACGGCAGGCGCCAACAACTTGTATTTCATTAGCTACAGCGACATGGAGCCCGAGCGCGCCAAGCGCGTCGTGCAAGGCTTGGTGTCCATCTTTGTGGAGTCGGGCCTGGGCGCCAGCCGCAAAGACACCGACTCGGCCAAGACCTTCCTCACGGAGCAGATCAAGAGCTTCGAAGCCAAGTTGGAGGAGGCCGAGGCCCGGCTGAAAGAATTTCGGCTGCGCAACATCGAGCGCCAGAACCTGGATGGCAAAAGTTCAGCAGACCGCATGGGCGAGGTGGCGGCGCAGCTGGAGGCCGCCCGGTTGCAGTTGCGTGAAGCCGAGCGTGCTCGTGATGCAGCGCGGCAGCAACTCGAGCGCGAACAAAAGAGCTTCGGGACTCCCCTGCCTGCCCCGGAGAGCGGGCCCAGCACCGGCTTGTTGGCCACGCCGGAACTCGACTCTCGCATCGATGGCATGAAGCGCAGCCTCGACGGGCTCTTGCAGCGCTATACCGAGCGGCACCCAGATGTGCTCAGCACCCGCCGGTTGTTGGCAGATCTGGAACAGCAACGCAAGCGCGAGGTGGAAGAGCTTCGCAAGCGGTACCAGGGGCAGCCGGGCGCCCCAGGGCAGCCCAACGATTCGCCTGTGTTGCAAGAGCTGCGCCGCATGCTGGCTTCGGCTGAGGTGCAAGTGGCCACCCTGCAGGCGCGGGTGGGCGAGTACGCGAGCCGCATGGCCAATGTGCGGGAATCGCTGAAGACGGCGCCACAGATCGAAGCGGAGGCTGCGCAGTTGAATCGGGATTACCAGATCACCAAGCGTGGCTACGAAGACCTGGTGGCGCGTCGGCAGTCTGCCGTCATGTCCGGTGACCTCGACGTGGCTTCGGGCATGGCGGAGTTTCGCCTCATCGACCCGCCGCGTGTGTCGCCGAAGCCGGTTTCTCCGAACCGCGTGGCGCTGCTCGCCGGGGTGTTGCTGGCCGCCCTGGGCGTTGGTGCCGGTATCGCGTTTGTGGCGAGCCAGTTGCGCCCCACTTTTGTTTCTGGGGAGGAGTTGCGGATCAAGACGGGCTTGCCACTATTGGGCGTTGTGACAAGGTTGGTTTCTGACGAAGAGCGTCAGCAGCAGCGCAGGCAGCTCATGGGTTTCGTTTTTGGCTCTGGGGGGTTGGTAGGTGTCTTCTGCGCTGCCCTGATCACCATGACCCTTGTGAACCGTTGAAGAGGCGCAGCGCATGACGAGCCTGATCGAACTCGCCGCTCAGCGGTTGGAGCAACTGCGGCAAGCGGGCATAGAAATCCCTGAACCGGAGGCCCCTTCTCCTGCCGCTGCGCAGACGCCGGCGCAACCCGTTGGTGAAGCGTCACCCCCTGCAGAGAGTTCGGAGCGGTGGTCCGCGCCCGCGGCTGAGCCCTTGATCAGTTCGCGCAAGGTCGAGCTGAACTTGCAACAGCTCTCCGCCGCCGGTTTTGTGACACCCGGCTCCGTTCGCACCCACATGGCCGACCAGTACCGCGTCATCAAGCGCCCGCTGATCACCAACGCGATGGGCAAAGGGGCGGCCACCGTTCGGCATGGCAACCTCATCATGGTCACGAGTGCCTTGCCGGGTGAGGGCAAGAGCTTCACCTCGGTCAACCTCGCGCTCAGCATCGCCGCCGAGCTCGACCACACGGTGATGCTGGTCGATGCCGACGTGGCGCGGCCGTCCATCCTGCGCATGCTGGGCCTGCAACCCCAGGCCGGCCTGCTGGACCTGCTCGAAGGCAAGGCCGAGATGAGCAACGTGCTGCTGCGCACCAACGTCGACAAGCTGACGCTGCTGCCCAGTGGCTCTCCGCACCCGCGCGCCACCGAGCTGCTGGCCAGCGATGCCATGTCGCAGTTGCTCGACGACATGGCCACGCGCTACCCCGACCGCATCATCATCTTCGATTCGCCCCCGCTGCTCTTGACCACCGAATCACGCGTGCTGGCCACCCACATGGGCCAGGTGGTGGTGGTGGTGCATGCCGAGCGCACCTTGCAGCGGACGGTTGACCAAGCACTGGCCGCCATCGAAGAGTGCCCCTTGAAGATGATGTTGTTGAACCGCGCCCGTGAAGGGGGCGAGTTCGGCTACGGCTATGGCTACGGTTATGGCTACGGTTATGGCTACGGCTATGGCGCTTCTGCACAGCCGTCAGCGCCCCAGGCAGACGCTGCGGTACCGGGCGAACCCGCGAAGTGAAGACGCCGTGTTCACAGGCGCAGCCGCCCCGGCAGGCGAGCGAACGCCCACGTTTCAGGTGGCTCGTGGCGGTGGCTGGTCTCGCCACGGTCTGCTGCGGCCCGGTGGCGGCCCAAACATCCACCGCCTTGCGTGTCACCCCCAGCCTGGACCTTCAACTGGGGCACAGCCGCGTCGTCGATGCCACCGGCGCGCGCAACGACGATCTGGTGCTGTTGCGTCCAGGGCTGCGGCTCAGCAAAGCGAGCGGCTTGCTCAGTGGCAACCTCGAGTACAGCTTGGGGCTGGAGAAGCACAGCAACGAGTTCGGCAGTGAAGTCAACCACCAGCTGAGTGCCTCTCTGTTGAGCACCCTGGTTCCCAACCGGCTCACGGTATCGGGGCGGGCCAGCTACGGCCGGCGGTCGATTTCTGCCTTCGGTACGCAATACGTGCCTGGCAGCACGCTGCAGCCAGAAAACACCGCCGAAGTCGGTTCGTTGAGCATCGCGCCAGTGCTGCGCGGGCCCTTGGCCGATGTGGCCGAATACGACCTGCGCTGGACGGGCAGCGCCACGAACCAGCGGCGCTCGCTGGTGGGTGACAGCATCAGCCAGCAGACCAGCCTGTCCCTGCGCTCTGCCGGCAACACCCTGGCCGGATGGGTGGTTCAGGCCGAGCGTTCCAGTTCCGACTTCCGCGCCAGCGGCGACACGGTCACGGAGCGCGCCAGCGTCAGCCTCGTCTTGCGCCCCGACATTGAACTGGAGTTGCAGCTCCGTGCCGGCACCGAGTCTCAAGAAGGCCTCAACGTTGGCCGCGGCAGCCGCAGCACCACGGGCGGCGATCTGCGCTGGCGCCCCGGGCCACGCACCCAAGCCCAAATCAGCGTCGACCAGCGCGTTTTCGGGCGTTCATCCCGCGCCAGCTTCGACCACCGCTTTGCCCGTGCTTCTTTCCGCCTGAGCACCACCGAAGACTTGCTGCGCACCGGCAACCCGACCGGTCTGGACGGCGCGCAGACCTTGTACGAACAGTTCTTCGCCCAAGCGGCTTCGGAAGAGCCGGATCTGGCGCTGCGTGAGCAACTGGTGCGCACCCGGCTGGCCCAGCAGGGCCTGGACCCCAACGCCACCGTGGGCGGCGGTTTTGTCGTCAACGGCACCAGCGTTCAGCGGCGCCATGACCTGTCCTGGGCATACAACGGCCTGCGCATGGTGATGTCCTTGCAGGCCTACGCTGCCCGCACGAGCCGCATCGATCTGCTGGGTGCGGGTGAAGAGCCCGTCAAGCAACGGGGCTACACGGCGTCGCTTTCGCATCGGCTGGGGCGCGACACCTCGCTCGGCGTGCAGGGCTCGCGCAACCGCACCAAGGCGCAGGACGCCAGGCCTGGCACCGACCTCAAGTCTCTGAACGTGACCTTCACCGACCGCCTCGGCCGGTGGACCACCCTGCAACTCACGGCGCGCTACAGCGTTTTCAACAGCGTGCTCAACGCCTACCGCGAGTCTGCTGCCACCGCCACGCTCACCATGCGGTACTGAGCCATGTACGAAGCCTTCTACGGCCTCAGCGCCAAACCCTTCCAGCTCAACCCCGACCCGAGCTTCTACTTCGCGAGCAAGCAGCACCGCCGCGCGAAGGCTTATCTCGAGTACGGCGTCTCGCGCAACGAAGGCTTCATCGTCATCACCGGCGAAATCGGTGCCGGCAAGACCATGGTGCTGCGCAGCCTCATCGAGGGGCTGAACGGCAGCAACGTCGTCACCGGCCATCTCGTCACCACGCAACTCGGCGCTGAAGATACGCTGCGCATGGTTGGCGCCGCCTTCGGCTTCCGCGTGAAAGACGTGCCCAAGAGCGAGCTGCTGATCACGCTGGAAGCCTTCCTCATCAGCCAGACGAGCAAGGGCAAGCGCTGCCTGCTCATCGTCGACGAAGCGCAGAACCTCACGCCGCGCGCGGTGGAAGAGCTGCGCATGCTCAGCAACTTCCAGTTCGGCAACCAGGCCCTGTTGCAGAGCTTCCTGGTGGGCCAGCCCGAGTTCCGCGAGATCTTGCAGCAGCCCGAGATGGAGCAGTTCCGCCAGCGCGTGGCGGCCACCTGCCACATCGGGCCGCTGGACGCCGAAGAAACGCGCGGCTACATCGAACACCGGCTGAAGTGCGCCGGCGCCAAGGGCAAGCCCAGCTTCGAGCCCGGTGTGTTCGACGGCATCCACAAGGCCACGGGCGGTATCCCGCGCCGCATCAACGCGGTGTGCGACCGCCTGCTGCTGGCCGGCTTCCTGGGCGGCCGCACGCTCATCACCGTGGCCGATGTGGCCGAGGTGGTGCGTGAGCTCGATCAGGAAAACGCCGTGCCCGCCGGCCGTGCCGCGGCACGCCGCGCCGTGGCGACGGCCGCCGACCCCAGCATGCCCGGCGGCATGGCCGGCGCACTGCTGGATGTCGACCTCGGCGCCGTGCAGATGGGGGCGCAGGAGCTCGACAGCATGTCGCAGCAGATCGCCGCGCTAACGGCCGATCAGCGTGGAGACCAGCTCCAGCGCCTGGAGCGCAGCCTGCTGCGCCTGGAGCGCATCAACGTGCAGACGCTGGCCATGCTCACCAAGCTGGTCGAGGCCGTCAAGAAACCCGACACCCCAGGCGCCTGAGCCTGCCTGGGCGTGGCATATGACCACCCGAGTGGCGCTCGGGGGCGGCCACAATGTGCGTTGCCATGCTCGCACCTGCCATCACCAACGCCCTGACCATCGACGTGGAAGACTACTTCCAGGTCTCTGCGCTCGCCCCCTACATCCGCCGCGATGAGTGGGACGCACGCGAGTGCCGCGTCGAGCGCAACGTCGACCGCATCCTCGCCATGCTGGCCGAGCGCCAGGTGCAGGCCACCTTCTTCACCCTGGGCTGGGTGGCCGAGCGTTACCCGCAGCTGGTGCGGCGCATCGTCGAGGGCGGCCATGAACTCGCCAGCCACGGCTACGGCCATGAACGCGCCAGCGACCTGGATGCCAAAGCCTTCCGCGAAGACATCACACGTTCCAAGCAGCTGCTGGAAGACCTGGCCGGCCGCCCCGTGCTGGGCTACCGCGCGCCCAGCTTCAGCATTGGCACCGGCAACCTCTGGGCCTTCGACGAGCTGGCCCGCGCCGGCTACACCTACAGCAGCAGCATCTACCCCATCCAGCACGACCACTACGGCATGCCCGATTCGCCGCGCTTCGCCTACCGCGTGGGCGCCGGCCTGATGGAAGTGCCCATCACCACCGTGCGCATGGGCCAGCGCAACCTGCCCTCCACGGGCGGCGGCTGGTTCCGGCTGATGCCTTATGCGCTGTCGCGCTGGATGCTGCGCCGCGTGAACCAGCAAGACCGCGAAGCCGCGATCTTCTACTTCCACCCCTGGGAGATCGACCCTGGCCAGCCGCGCATCCCTGGCATCGACGCCAAGACGCGCTTCCGCCATTACGTGAACCTCGATCGCAACGAGGCCAAGCTGCGCCAGCTGCTGCAAGACTTCCGCTGGGGCCGCATGGACCACATCTTCCTCGCTGGCCCCGCGGCCCGCAGCTGAGCCGGCCCGTGCCCACCATCGAGCGCCTGGCCCCACAGGACGCCCGCGGCGCCGCGCTGTGGGACGCCTTTGTCATGGCCTGCCCGCAGGCCACCTTCTTCCACCGCAGCGCCTGGCAGCAGGTGATGCGCGAAGTGTTCCGCCACGACACGCACTACCTCTTCGCCCACGAAGGCGGCCGAGTCACCGGCGTGCTGCCGCTGGCGCGGATGAAGAGCTTGCTGTTCGGCAACTCGCTCACCAGCCTGCCCTTCGCGGTGTATGGCGGCGTGGCGGCCGAAGACGAAGCCACCGCCACCGCGCTGGAAGCCGAGGCCCAGCGCCTAGCGCAGCAGCTGGGCGTCGACCACCTGGAGCTGCGCCAGCTGCAGCGCCAGCACGAAGGCTGGCCGCGGCAGGAGCTCTACGTCACCTTCCGCAAGGAGATCCTGGCGGAAGAAGAGGCCAACATGCTGGCCATCCCGCGCAAACAGCGCGCGATGGTACGCAAGGGCATCAAGAACGGGCTGAAGAGCGAGATCGACCCCGGCGTCGACCGCTTCTTCCAGCTCTACGCCGACAACGTGCACCGCCACGGCACGCCCGCGCAGAGCCGCCGCTACTTCGAGGCGCTGCGCCGCCACTTCGGCGAAGACTGTGAGGTGCTCACCGTCACCGGCCCCGATGGGCAGCTGCTCAGCAGCGTGCTGAGCTTCTATTTCCGCGACGAGGTGCTGCCCTACTACGCGGGCGACGAATGGGCCGCGCGTGACCTGGCCGCCAACGACTTCAAGTACTGGGAGCTGATGCGCCGCTCTTGTGCGCGTGGCCTCAAGACCTTCGACTACGGCCGCAGCAAGGTCGGCACCGGCCCCTACAGCTTCAAGAAGAACTGGGGCTTCGAGCCCACGCCGCTGCATTACGAGTACCGCCTGTACAAGCGCGATGCCGTGCCGCAGAACAACCCGGCGAACAAGAAGTACAAGCTGATGATCGAGACGTGGCGGCGCATGCCGCTGGGCTTGGCGAACTGGCTCGGGCCCTTCGTGGTGCGCAGCCTGGGTTGAGCGCTGCTGTCCACCGCGCCATGGCCAACGTACTCTTCCTCGTGCACCGCCTGCCTTACCCGCCCAACAAGGGCGACAAGGTGCGCAGCTACCACCTGCTCAAGCACCTGGCGGCGAAACACCGTGTTTTCCTGGGCACCTTCGTCGACGATCCCGAAGACGAGGTGCATGTCGACACCGTGCGCGGCCTGTGCGCCGGGCTGCACACGAGCCGCCTGCATCCCAAGCGCGCGCGCCTGATGAGCCTGGGCGGCCTGGCCACCGGCAAGCCCCTCACCCTGCAGTACTACCGCGACGCTGCGTTGGCCGCCTGGGTGCAGCAGTTGCGCCAGACCGAGCACATCGATGCCGTGGTGGTGTTCTCTTCGTCCATGGGCCAATACGCTGAAGGGCTGAGCGCCCCCATGCTGATGGACCTGGTGGATGTCGACTCGGCCAAGTGGACGGGTTATGCCGATGCCCACCGCTGGCCGATGTCGTGGCTGTACCGCCGTGAGGGCCTGGAGCTGCTGCGCTACGAGCGCCAAGTGGCCGCGCTGTCGCAGCGTGTGTTCCTGTGCACCGAAAAAGAAGCCGATCTTTTCCGCGGCCTGGCCCCTGAGAGCGCAGGCCTCGTCGCGGCCATGGGCAACGGCGTGGACTGCGACTACTTCGCGCCCGATGCCGCGCGGCCTTCGCCCTTCAACGCCGATGAACTGCCCATCGTCTTCACCGGCGCGATGGACTACTGGCCCAACATCGACGCCGTGCAGTGGTTCGCGCAGGAGATGCTGCCCACCCTGCGCCAGCGCTGGCCGGCGGCGCGCTTTCACATCGTCGGCCGCAGCCCCACGCCGGCCGTGCGCGCGCTGGCCGGCGAACACGTGAACGTCACCGGCACCGTGGCCGATGTGCGGCCCTACCTGCAGCATGCCGCGGCGGTGGTGGCGCCTTTGCGCCTGGCCCGCGGCATCCAGAACAAGATTCTCGAGGCCATGGCCATGCAGCAGCCCGTGGTGGCCGCTCAGGTGTGCGTGGAAGCTATCGACGCCACGCCGGGCGAACACCTGCTGGCCGCCCACGACACGGCCGATTACCTGCATGCCCTGAACACCCTGCTGGCCGATGCCGACAGCGCCCGCCGCATCGGCCTGAACGCGCGCCGCCGTGTGCTGCAGGCCTACGCCTGGGACGCCCGCCTGGCCGCGCTGGACGACGCCTTGTTGTCTGCCCTGAACGCCCCCACAGCCCCCACCGCCCGCGCGCCCGTGCGCGAAGCCGCATGAACATTCCTTCGCTTCCCGCCGGTGCCCTGCAGCGCCTGCTGCCTGGTGCGCTGCTGCTCGCCGGCCTGCTGCTGCTCTTCCGCGACACCGCGCAGGCCATGGTGGAGATCTGGTCGCGTTCCGAGACCTTCACGCACGCCTTCCTGGTGCCGCCCATCGTGCTGTGGCTCATCTGGCGCCGGCAAGAGGCGCTGCAACGCCTGCCCGTGCGGCCCGCGCTGTGGGTGCTGTTGCCGGCCGCGGCTTTGGGCTTCGTGTGGTTGCTGGGTGCGCTGATCGGCGTGAACGCCGGCACGCAGTTCGCGCTGGTGGCGCTGCTGGTGCTGTCGGTGCCGGCCGTCTTCGGCTGGGCCGTGGCGCGCGAGCTGACCTTCCCGCTGCTCTTCCTGTTCTTCGCCGTGCCGCTGGGCGAGTTCATGGTGCCGATGATGATGGAGTGGACGGCCGACTTCACCATCGCCGCGCTGCGCCTGACCGGCATCCCGGTCTACCGCGAGGGCCTGAACTTCGTCATCCCCACCGGCAGCTGGAGCGTGGTGGAAGCCTGTAGCGGCGTGCGTTACCTCATCGCCTCGTTCATGGTGGGCACGCTGTTCGCGTACCTCAACTACCAGAGCACGAAACGGCGCGTGGCCTTCATCGTGCTGTCGCTGCTGGTGCCCATCCTGGCCAACTGGTTCCGCGCCTACCTCATCGTGATGCTGGGCCACCTGTCGGGCAACGAGCTGGCCGCCGGTGCCGACCACCTGATCTACGGCTGGGTGTTCTTCGGCATCGTCATCGGCATCATGTTCGTGCTGGGCGCGCGCTGGAGCGAGCCCGACGCGCCGCTGCCGGCCGCCCCGCAAGGCGCCGAGGCCGTACCGGCACCTGCCGGCCGCGTGTGGCTGGCCGCAGGCCTGTTCGCCGCGGTGGCTGCGGCCGCGCCCGTAGCGGCCACCTACCTCAACACCCGCGACGCCGCGGCGCCCGAGCCCCAGGTGGTGCTGCCGGCCAACCTGCCGGGCGGCTGGCAGGGTGGGGCGCCCGCCGGCACCTGGGAACCGGCTTTTGCCGGGGCGCGGCAGGTGACGAACACCGGTTATGCGCAAGGCGCTGACCGGGTGGACCTGTGGCTCGGCTACTACCGTGCCCAGGGTTACGACCGCAAGCTCGTGAGCTCGGTGAACCTGATGGTGGAGCCGACGACCGAATCGCGCTGGATGCTGGTGGCCAGAAGCAGCACCACGCTCACCCTGGGTTCGCAAACCGTGCCCTGGCGTGTGGGCGATGTGCGCGAACGCGCCCAGGGCGCAACCGGCCAACGCCTGCGCGTGTGGCAGGTCTACGCCATCCAGGGCCAGCTGCTCACCAGCGATGTGCGTGCACGCCTGCAACTGGCCTTGAACCGGCTGCAGGGCCGGGGCGATGATGGCGCCGTGATCTTCCTCAGCACCCCCGTGCCCGACGAAACGCCCGAAGCGCGCGCCGCCGCCGATGCCCGCCTGAAGGCCTATGCCGAAGCCAGCCTGCCCACGCTGCTGCAGGCCCTGGAAGCCACGCGCCAGCAGGGGGCGGCGCAATGAGTGCCGTGGCGCCAGCGGGTCCTGTGCTGGCCGTCATCGGCCTGGGCTATGTCGGCCTGCCGCTGGTGGTGGAGTTCGGCAAGCAGATGCGCACCATCGGCTTCGACATTGCCAGCGCCAAGGTGCAGGCTTGCCAGGCCGGCACCGACCCCTCACGCGAGTTGAGCGACGACGAACTGCGTGCCGCGCAGCACGCCGAGTACACCGACGACCCGCGCCGCCTGGCCGAGGCCGACCTCGTCATCGTGGCCGTGCCCACGCCGGTGGACGAGGCCCACATCCCCGATTTCGGGCCCTTGGTGGGCGCCAGCACCAGCGTGGGCCGCCACATGAAGCGCGGCGCGACGGTGGTGTACGAAAGCACCGTCTACCCCGGCGCCACCGAAGAGGTGTGCGTGCCCGTGCTCGAGCGCGAATCGGGCCTGAAGTGGAAAGAAGACTTTTTCGTCGGCTACAGCCCCGAGCGCATCAACCCGGGTGACCGCGAACACACGCTCACGCGCATCCTCAAGATCGTGGCCGGTGATACGCCGCAGACCCTGAACCGCGTGGCTGCGCTGTACGAACGCATCGTGCTGCCCGGTGTGCACCGCGCCAGCAGCATCCGCACCGCAGAGGCGGCCAAGGTCATCGAGAACACCCAGCGCGACCTCAACATCGCGTTGATGAACGAGCTGGCCATCCTCTTCCACCGCATGGGCCTGGACACCGCCGAGGTGCTGGCTGCCGCGGGCACGAAGTGGAACTTCCTGCGCTTCAAGCCCGGGCTGGTGGGCGGCCACTGCATCGGCGTGGACCCCTACTACCTCACGCACAAGGCCGAGATGCTGGGCTACCACCCGCAGGTCATCCTGGCCGGCCGCCGCATCAACGACGGCATGGCCAAGTTCGTGGCCGAGCAGACCATCAAGCAGATGATTGCGGCGGGCAGCGCCGTCAAAGGCGCGCACGTCAACGTGCTCGGCCTGACTTTCAAGGAAGACTGCGCCGACCTGCGCAACAGCAAGGTGGCCGACATCGTGCGCGAACTGCAGAGCTACGGCGTGCAGGTGCACGTGCACGAGCCGCACGCCGCGGCCGACGAAGCCTTGCACGAGTACGGCATCACGCTGACGGATTGGGACAGCCTGCCCGCCGCCGATGCGCTGGTGGTGGCCGTGGCGCACCGCAGCTTCCAGCAACTGCCGTTGCCCATGCTGGCCAGCAAGCTGCGCGCTGGCGGCGTGTTCGTCGACGTCAAGGCCGCCTTCGATGCGGCAGCCCTGCGCGAGCTCGGTCTTCAGGTCTGGAGGCTGTAAACACCATGTGTGGCATCACCGGACTTTTCGACACCCGCGGCGGGCGCCTGCCCGACACCGACGTGCTGCGGCGCATGAACGCCTCGCAAAGCCACCGCGGCCCCGACGAAGGCAGTGTGCACGTGGAGCCGGGCGTGGGCCTGGGCCACCGGCGCCTGTCGGTCATTGACGTGGCCACCGGCCAGCAGCCCTTGTTCAACGAAGACGGCTCGGTCGTCGTCGTGTTCAACGGCGAGATCTACAACTACCAGGAACTGATCCCCGAGCTCCAGGCCCTGGGCCATGTGTTCCGCACGCGCAGCGACACCGAGGTCATCGTGCACGCCTGGGAGAGCTGGGGCGAGCGCTGCGTGGAGCGTTTTCGCGGCATGTTCGCCTTCGCGCTGTGGGACCGCAACCAACGCCGCTTCTTCCTGGCGCGCGACCGGCTGGGCGTCAAGCCCATGTACTACGCGGTGCTGCCTGACGGCTGGTTGCTCTTCGGCTCGGAGTTGAAGTCGCTGGTGGCACACGGTGGCCTGGCTACCGAGATCGACCCGCTGGCCGTGGAAGAGTATTTCGCGCTCGGCTACGTGCCCGAGCCGCGCACCATCTACCGCCAGGCGCGCAAGCTGCCGGCAGCGCACACGCTCGTCATCCCCAGCGGCCAGCGCGTGGGCGAACCCCAGGCCTACTGGGACCTGCGCTTCACGCTGGGCAGCACCATCAGCGCTGAAGATGCGCAGCAAGAGCTGGTGCAGCGCCTGCGTGAATCGGTGCGCCTGCGCATGATTGCCGAAGTGCCGCTGGGCGCGTTCTTGTCGGGCGGCGTGGACAGCAGCGCCGTGGTGGCCACCATGGCCGGCCTGAGCAGCAGCGCGGTGAAGACCTGCTCCATCGGCTTCGACGAGCCGGGTTACGACGAATCGGCCTTCGCTGCCCGCGTGGCCGAGCGTTACGCCACCGACCACCGCACGCAGGTGGTGGCCTCCGACGACTACGGCCTCATCGACACCCTGGCCCACCTGTACGACGAGCCCTACGCCGACAGCTCGGCCATCCCCACCTACCGCGTGTGCCAGCTCGCGCGCCAGCACGTGACGGTGGCGCTCTCGGGCGATGGGGGCGATGAAGCGCTGGGCGGCTACCGCCGCCACCGCATGCACGTGGCGGAAGAGCGCCTGCGCTCAGCGCTGCCGCTGGGCCTGCGCCGCGGCCTGTTCGGCCCGTTAGGGCAGGTGTACCCCAAGGCCGACTGGGCGCCGCGCATGTTCCGCGCCAAGACCACCTTCGAGGCCCTGGCGCGCGACACCGCTGCGGCCTACTTCGGCAGCATGTCGTTGATGCCGGCCGCGGCGCGGCAGCGCCTCTTCAGCGCCGAGTTGAAGCGCGACCTGGGCGGCTACGAGGCGCTGGAAGTCTTCCGCCGCCACGCCAAGAACGCCCACACCGACGACCCGCTGGCCTTCGTGCAGTACCTCGACATGAAGACCTACCTGGTGGACGACATCAACACCAAGGTCGACCGCGCTTCGATGGCGCACTCGCTGGAAGTGCGCGAGCCGCTGATGGACCACCAGTTGCTGGAATGGCTGGCCACGCTGCCGTCCAGCCTGAAGCTGCAGGGCGGGCAAGGCAAGTGGCTGTTGAAGAAGGCCATGGAGCCGCACCTGCCGCACGACGTGCTTTACCGCCCCAAGCAGGGCTTCAGCGTGCCGCTGCAGCGCTGGTTCCGCGGCCCGCTGCGCGAGACCGTGCGCAACGCGCTCACCGGCGCCACACTGGCCGACAGCGGCATGTTCGACGGCGCCGAGCTGCGCCGCATCGTGCAAGAGAACGAAGGTGGCCAGCGCGACCACAGCGTCGCCATCTGGAGCCTGGTGATGTTCGAGGCCTTCTTGCGCAACCTGCAACGCAGCCACCGCGCCGCGCCGCAGGCGGTTGCGGCGTGAGCGGGGGCCGCGGCATGCGTGTGCTCTACCACCACCGCACCGCCTCGCGCGACGGGCAGGCCGTGCACATCGACGAGATGATCGCCGCGCTGCGCGAAGCCGGGCACGAGGTGATGGTGGTGGCGCCTGGCGGCGGCGAGGCGCCGGCCGGCGCGCAGCCGGGAGCGATGGGCAGTGCCTCGGGTTTTGTCGACACGCTCAAGCGTGCGCTGCCGCAGGCCTTGTACGAACTGCTGGAGTTCGGCTACTCGCTGGTGGCCTACGGCAAGCTGATGCGCGCGGCGCGGCAGTTTCAGCCCGACATCATCTACGAGCGCTACAACCTCTTTCTGTTGGCCGGTGTAATGGCCGCCAAACGCCTGAAAAAACCCCTTCTGCTGGAAGTGAACGCGCCGCTGTTCGAAGAGCGTTTGAAGCACAGCGGCGGCCTCTCGCTGGTGCGTCTGGCGCGCTGGGCCGAAGGCCACGTGTGGCGCCGCGCGAGTGCGGTGCTGCCCGTCACGCAGGTGCTGGCCGGGCACGTGACTGCGCGGGGCGTGCCGGCCGAGCGCATCGTGGTGGTGCCCAACGGCATCAACGAAGCGCACTTCGACACCGCGCCCAGCCCCGAGCAGGCCAAGCAGCAGCTCGGCCTGAGCGGGCGCCTGGTGCTGGGCTTCACGGGTTTTGTGCGTGACTGGCACGGCGTGGACCGCGTGATTGACTGGATGGCGCAGAGCGACGCCCCCGCCAACACCCAACTGCTGGTGGTGGGTGACGGCCCGGTGCGCGCCGAACTCGAAGCCCAGGCGCAGCGCCTGGGCCTGGCCGAGCGCGTGCGTTTCACGGGCGTGGTGCACCGCGACCAGGTGCCTGCCTACGTGGCCGCCTTCGACGTGGCGCTTCAGCCCGCCGTGACCGCGTACGCCTCGCCATTGAAGCTGATGGAGTACCTGGTGATGGGCAAGGCCGTGGTGGCGCCTGACACGCCGAACATCCGCGAAATCTTGCAGCACGACCAGAACGCGCTGCTGTTCACCGACGGCACGCCGGGCGCGCTGCAGGCCGCGCTGGCGCGTGTGTGCCAAGACACCCCGCTGCGCCAACGCTTGGCCGTGGAAGCCCGCGCCACCATCGGCCGCCTGGGCCTGACCTGGCGTGCCAACGCCGAACGCGCCGTGGCGCTGGGCACCCGCCTGGCCGCCGCGCGCGCACGTTGACGCAGCCAACACCCGCCATGGCCCGCCCCATCCGCACCCTGCTGTTCAGCACGCTGTTCCCCAGCAGCGTGCGGCCGTCGCACGGCATCTTTGTCGAGACCCGCCTGCGCGAACTGCTGAAGACCGGCGAGGTGGAGACGCGCGTGGTGGCCCCGGTGCCCTGGTTCCCGTTCAAGGGCAAGCGCTTCGGCGAATACGGCCAGTTCGCGGCCACGCCGGCGGCCGAAGTGCGGCACGGCGTGCCCGTGGTCTACCCGCGCTACCTGCTGCTGCCCAAGCTGGCCATGGAAATGGCGCCGGGCAGCCTGGTGCGCGCGGCTTGGCCGGCGGTGCAGAAGATCATCCAAGAGGGTTTCGACTTCGACCTGATCGATGCCCACTACTACTACCCCGACGGCGTGGCCGCGGCCGAGATCGCACGGCGCCTGGGCAAGCCCTTTGTCGTGACAGCGCGCGGCACCGACCTCAACCTCATCCCCGAACACGCCCGCCCGCGCCAGCGCATCCTGCGCACGGCCGAGCAGGCTGCGGCCAGCATCGGCGTGTGCAAGGCGCTGATGGACCGCCTGGCCGAACTGGGCGCCGACCCCGCCAAGCTGCACGTGATGCGCAACGGCGTGGACCTGGAGCGCTTTCGCCCCGAGCCGCAGGCCGAAGCGCGGGCGAAGCTGGGCTGGAGTGACGGGCCCTGGCTGCTGTCGGTGGGGCACCTGATCGAACGCAAGGGCCACCACATTGCCATCGAGGCGCTGGTGCACCTGCCCGATGTGCGCCTGGCCATCGTCGGTGCCGGCCCTGAAGATGCCGCCTTGCGTGCGCTGGCGGCCCGCCTGGGTGTTGCCGAGCGCGTGCAGTTTGCCGGGCAGGTGCCCAACACCGAGCTGCGCTGGTGGTACAGCGCAGCCGATGCGCTGGTGCTGTGCAGCAGCCGTGAAGGTTGGGCCAACGTGTTGCTGGAGAGCATGGCTTGCGGCACGCCGGTGGTGGCCACGAACATCTGGGGCACGCCGGAGGTGGTGGCGGCGCCGGAGGCAGGGGTGTTGATGGAGGCGCGCAGCGGGCATGGGCTGAGCGCAGGCTGGCGCGGCCTGCAGGCGCGCGCGGCCGACCGCCGCGCCACCCGCTCTTATGCCGAGGCGTTCTCCTGGGCAGCAACCAGTGCGGCCCAAAAGCGGCTCTTCCAGCAGCTCAGTGGCTTGGCGGTAGGAGCTGCGCCATGATCGTTGCGCTGCTCTTGCTGACCGACCTGCTGTTGATGCTCTGGCTCATCTGGTGCCTGACTCGCAAGCAGCCCGGCGGCCAGGCGCGCAGCCTCGGGATCCTCTCGTACGTCGAAGACCGCGAGCTCGCCAAGGCCGAAGCCCAATCGCGCAAGCGCGCGGGCCCGAGAGAAGCGCAGCGCAAGAATTCCCAGGGGCCCCGCGATGCGTGACCTGCTGCTGCTGGGCATGATGGCCCTGCTCATACCCTTGAGCATGCGCAATGCGTTCGCGGCCTATTTGCTTTGGGGGTGGTCGGGCCTGATTGCAGTGCACACCTTCGCCTACGGGTACATGCGTGGCTTCCAGTACGTGCTGGTGTTTGCCTTGCTGGCCCTGGCACTGCTGCTCGCCCGCCGCGACCCGGAGATGAAGCCGCTGCGGCCAGATGGCGTCAATGTCTTGATGGTCTGCTTCGGCGTGCATGCCATTGCCTGCGCGAGCCTGGCCTATGCGGGTATCAACCGGAACTGGGAGATCACCATCGATCTCCAGAAAACCCTGCTGTACTCCATGCTGATGCCCATGATGGTCACCAGCCGCTTCAGGGTGCACGCCATGGTGCTGATGTTGGCGCTGTCTGCGGGGTTTCACGGGCTGGTGGAGGGCCTGAAGTTCATCGCCAGCGGCGGCGGCCACCTGTCGCAAGGCAACGAGAAATTGGGCGACCGCAACCACTTCGCCGTTCTGGTGGCCATGGGGCTGCCGTTTCTGCTGTACCTGGTCTGGTACAGCAAGCACAAGCTCATCCGCCTGGCGGCCTTGGGGGCCTTGCTGGTCAACTTGCTGTCCGTCATTGCCACGCAATCGCGTGGCGGCTTGCTCAGCTTGATCGCGCTGGCGCTCTACTTCGTCATGACCAGCCGGCGCAAGCTTCAGGGTTTGCTGGGTATTGCGGCGCTGGGGCTGGTGGTGCTGGCCGTCGCGCCTGACAGCTGGACGCAGCGCATGGACACCATCCAGACTGCGGATCAGGACAGCTCGTTCATGGGCCGCGTCATCGCCTGGAAGCGCGCCAGCGCCATTGCGCTGGAGCACCCGGTTTTCGGAGGCGGCATCCGTTCGGTGCAGAACCCGGCCGTGTTCGAAAAGTACCGCTATGCGCAAGGCTTCCTGGGCTTTGTCGATACGCCCCCCGGTCATTACGCGGCTGCTGCGCACAGCATCTACTTCGAAGTCATCAGTGACATGGGCTTCGTGGGGCTGTTTCTGTTTCTCGCCCTGGCGTCTGTTCCTTTCGTGATGGCTGCGCGCATCCGAAAACTGTGCCGGGAGCTGGGCCCAGGTGCGCAGTGGGCGCAGGACCTCGCTCGCATGATCAACGCCGGCATGGTGGCCTACCTCGTGGGCGGGGCGTCGATCAGCGCTGCCTATTTCGAGATGGCCTACATCATGATCAGTCTTTCTGCCGTCTTGTACCTGCTGCTCAAGCGCGAGCTTGACGGCCAGAGGGCCCCCATCCCCTCGGCAGCACAACCCTCGCGGCGGCTGGCGCCCCAATGAGCGACGGGCCGCTGCTGCTGCACGCCTTCTCCACCTTTTCTCTGGGGGGCGCGCAATCGCGCTTTGTTTCGCTGGCCAACGCTTGGGGCAGCCGCTACCGCCATCTCATCGTGGCCATGGACGGCAACTTCCAGGCCGCAGATCGGCTGGCGCCTGAAGTTCCCTGGCAGGCGCTGCCTATCCCGGTAGAGCGAGGGCGTGGCCTGAACAACCGACAGCGGTTTCGCCAGCTGCTGCTGCAGAACCGGCCAACGCGGGTGTTCTCCTACAACTGGGGTGCCATCGAGTGGATGGTGGCTAACGTGCCGCGCCTGGCACCCCATGTGCACGTCGAAGACGGTTTCGGCCCAGACGAAGCACAAGGCCAGCTGCCACGGCGCCTGTGGGCACGCAGGGTGTTCTTTCGCGTTTCGGGTGCCAGCCTGGTCGTGCCCTCGCGCACCCTACAGGCGGCGGGGCGCGCCTGGTGGGTGCCCGCCCAGCGGCTGGCCTACATCCCGAATGGCGTTGAAGTGGCTGAAACACTGCCCGTCCGCCCCCTGCGGCCCGGGCCGCTGCGTTTGGGCACGGTGGCCGGCCTGCGCGGCGAAAAGAACCTGGCCCGTCTGCTGCGCGCCTTTGCCGCACTGCTGGCCCAGCAGCCCGCCGAGCTCTGGATTGCGGGCGACGGCCCCGAACTGCCCCGTCTGCAGGCCTTGGCTCAGGCCTTGGGCGTCGAAACAGCGGTGCGCTTCCTTGGGTTTGTTGCGCGCCCTTTGGAGGTGATCCAGCAACTCGACCTCTTCGTCATGTCTTCAGATACCGAGCAGCAGCCCATCGCCTTGCTGGAGGCCATGGCGATGGGGGTGCCGGCACTCAGCACCTGCGTGGGTGATGTGCCGCACATGCTGCCTGCCGGGGCAGCCCGCATGCCGCGGCCTGACGACGCCGAGTTCACAGCCGCGCTGCTGGACGCCGTGCAGCGGCGCGCCGAGTGGCCGCGCTGGGCCGAGCAAGGCCACCAATTGGTGCAGCAGCAGTACGCGAAGGCGGCCATGCTGCAGCGCTGGGACGAAGTTTTTGCCGGGCGCCTCCATGCTTGAGCGTTTGCGCCGGCCCCTGTTGCGCGGTCTCTTGAGCGCCTTTTCGCGCGGCGGGCCGGCGGGGCGCCTCACCACGCTGCAGTTCCACAAGGTGCCGGTCGACGCGCCAGATGTGCCTTTGGGTGAACTGCCGATGTCCGCCTTCGTGGACATCCTCGATGTGCTGGCAGAGACCATGCACGTGCTGCCACTGGCAGACGCTGTTGAGGCCCTGCAACGTGGCCGCTTGCCGGCCCGCGCTGTGGCGCTGACCTTCGACGACGGTTACCCCGAGTGGTGTGCGCATGTGTCCGACGCGCTGCGCAGCCGCAACATGCACGCCACTTTCTTTGTGACAACCGGTCAGCTGGATGCGGCCGGCATGTGGCACGAACGTATCGATGCTGCCGTTGCGGCCTTGCCTTCAAGGGGCGCGCAACTGCCGGCCGAGCTGATGGCTTTCCGTGATCTCAGCGAGCCGCAAACGCGCCTGGCCCTGGCCAGGCTGTTGCAGGAAGAACTGAAGTACCAGCCCCTGGCCGAACGTGACGCCGCCATCCTGGCGCTTGAAGCACAAGGCAGTGGCGGGCGCCTGCCATTGCACACTTTCGGCGCCGAGCACGTGCGCCAATTGCATGCCGCGGGCTTCGGCATCGGCGCCCACACGGTCAACCACCCCATCCTGGCCGCGGTAGACGATGCCACCGCACGCCAGGAGATTGCCCAATGCCGTGAGGTGCTGGCCGGCATCGTGGGTGCACCGGTGGATCTTTTTGCCTACCCGAACGGCCGCCCCGGCACCGACTTCGGGCAGCGCCACTTGGCCATGGTGCAAGCCACGGGCTACAAGGCCGCGGTCGTCACCGGAGGTGGCGCTGCCGAGTCGGGCTGCTCGCCTTTTCTGCTGCCACGGTTCACCCCTTGGCCGGGCAGCACGGTGCGCACCGCGCTTCGCCTGGCAAGAAACCTGGCCGGCAAGCAGCCCGATGCCCAGACCTCTTTGGTGCGCAGGCCGGCCCGTGTGCTGTTGGTGGAGAACGGCGCGGGCTTTGGCGGGGCCGTGGTGGCGGCCACCACACTCATGCGGCACGCCAACCCGGCCGATTGGTCGTACGACGTGATCTCGAATGCGCCCTGGCCGGGCATTTCCAAGCTGCCTGCGGCGCACAGCCACCGGGTTTTGAACAACCGCCGCTTCAACTTCCGCCAGGGTGCCGCCCGTGCCCGGCAGGTGCTGCCCGCGCCGCTGGCACGTGCGGCAGGTTTTGGCCTGGGCCGCATGGATGACCTGCTCAACCGCGCGCCCTACCTGTTGCGCTTGTACTGGCGGGCATGGCGCTTGGCCCCTGACATCGTGCACGGCAACAACGAGCCCAACAGCAACCGCGAAGCGATGCTGGTGGCCCAGTGGCTGGGGGTGCCCTACGTTCAGCACCTTCGCGGGCCCTACCCAGACAGCCTGATGCTGCGCCGCTTGTTGAGCGGCCCTGCCTGTTTCTTGCCTGTTTCGCGTTGGCTGGCCGGCGGCCTGCTGGCCGATGGTGTGCATGCCGCCAAGGTCCGCCAGATCTACGACGGTTTCGAACTGCCTGCCCCCGTGCCGCGAGCGCAGGCCCGCGCTGCCGTCGAGCGTGAATTCGGTTTGGCGGCGGGCCAGCGCATGGTGGCCTTGGTGGGCATGCTGGTGCCCTGGAAGGGGCAAAGCCTCTTTCTGGAAGCCGCCGAAAAGCTGGCTGCGCAGCGGCCCGACATCGTTTTTTTCGTGATCGGCGCCGCGCCGGCGCTGGGCGACACGGCCTACCCCGCAGCACTGCGCGCCCAGGCGCGCGCGCTGGAGGCCGCCGGGCGCGTGGTGTTCACTGGCCACCGCAATGACGTGGCGGCGCTGCTGCCGGCGATGGACGTGCTGGTTTCTGCCTCGCTCGAGCCCGAACCTTTGGGCCTGGTGATGCTGGAAGGGCTGGCCGCAGGCTGCCAGTTTGTGGGGCCGGCGCACGGTGCCGCGGTGGAGGTGACGGCCATGCTGGGCTCGGGCGCGCTGTTCCAGCCCGGCTCTGCCGCATCGTTGGCCGATGCCGTGGCCCAGGCTTTGGGTGCGGCAGGGCCTGGGCAAGCCCCGGCGCCTGCCTTGCACCAGCGCTTGCTCGAGCTCTTCGCGCCTGAGCAGTGCGCGCAACGCACGGCCCGGGCCTACGCGCTGGCACGTTCGAGTTTCCGGCTCTGAGGTGAGCTTTGCGCTCATTTCTCCCTTGTTAGGGGATGGCGCGGAACTGCAGCTTGTTACAGATTCGGGTCAGGTTCTGCGAATCCGAGCCGATCAGAAGAGAGCATCTGCACTCTGTGCCCTGGGCTTGCCCCCGATGCCTCTCTGATCCCCTATCTACCGAGCCCGCCACCTGCCATGACCCAGCACTCTGCTTCACGCCGCCGCTTCGTTTCCAAGCTGGCCCTGGCCGCCACGCCGGCCTTCGCTACCGGGTGTGGTGGTGGCGGTGGGGGCGAAGCAGAAGCCACCTCGCGGCCTGCCGCTGCCGCGCCGCCCGCCGCCCCGCCGGTGGTGAGCCAGCGCATGACGGCCCTGAAGTTCGAAGCCCCGGCCGCGGGCAGCTTTGTCTACAGCGCCACGCTGATACCCGTTCGCGGCCAGCTGCCCGCGACAGCAGGCCTGGTGATGGACGACGACCCGACCTTTGCCTACAGCGTGCTGAACCAGTGGGACGATGGCTCGGCCGCCCTGGTGGTGGTGGCCGGCACCTACACGGCCACGGCAGCGGGGGTGGGCGAAAAGGCCGTGAACGTGACCTTGCAGCCGGGCACGCCCCGTGCGGCGCTGACGGCCGCCAACCTGGCCACCAAGCTGAGCTCTTTCGATGTGGACCTGGGTGAGTGTGGCACCGGGCGCATGAGCAACTTCTCCAGCCCTGAGCGCATCTGGTGGGCCAATGCGCAGGTGATCTGCGCTCGCTACCGCGTGCCCGTGAGCGGGCACCCCACCCTGGAAGCGGTGCTGGACGTGCACCTGTACGCCGGCGGCCAGACCTTCGTGGAAGTGGTGGTTGAAAACTGCAAGATCAACCCGACGGCCGTGGTGTGGCCCACCAACGCCACCTACACGAATTCGCGCCTCAGCGTGAACGGTGTCGAGGTCAGCAGCGGCGTCGGTGGTGTGGGTACGCCTGAAGGGGTGCATACCCGCCACCGCGCCTGGTACGCCGCACGCTGGCTCGGCAGCGAAACCACCTTGCGCGCCATGCAGGTGCACACCGACTGGCAGGCCCATCCCTTGCTCTTCAAGTGCGTGCGCGAGTCCACCTTCTCGATGGCTGCGTATGCCAACGACGCCTACCGCCCCTGGAGCACGGGGCGCCACCGCGCTGTCGACATGGGCGCGGCCGGCGATTCACCCAGCATCGGCCCGCTGACACAGTGGGACGCGCGCCTCGTGCAGTCGGGCGACTTCCGTGCCGCACGGGCCAGCGAAGCCTCGGCCTTGGCGATCCTGAGCTACAACGTCAACTACCGGAACAGCCAGACGGGTGAAGTGCACAACTTCGCCGACATCGGCCAGCGCGACCAGCAAGGCAGTCCGCCGCCCTGGCCGCGCCTGAGCGATGCGCTCTCACGCGCCACCTGGGAGGTGGCTCACCACCCTGGCGCTGGCTTCGTGGCCTTCTTGGCGCGGCCTGCCCCGGTGTTCATCGAAGTGGCGCAGAAGATTGCCGTCTGGAACGGCACCTGGAGCGGCGCCAACAACAACTTCACCTGGACGTCGGGCACCCACGGCTACTGGTACCAGATGCGCGGCCGCGCCTGGTGCCTGCGCAGCCTGGTGCACGCCACCTTCCTTTCGCCCAGCAACCACGGCTGGCGCGCGCCGGGGCAGACGGCCCTCCACAACAACGCCGTGCTGTTCAACCGGTGGGTCACCGACCCCAAGGCCTTGCTCAACACGATGTGGGATTTTTTGCCCGACCGCGGCCTCGTCGACGGTGCCGGCAACACTGGTTTCCAGACTTCGATGTGGCAGTACCACTTCCTCATCGGCGAGTTGCACCGCGCCGCCGAGGTGCGGCTGCTGCAGGGCGAGCAGCAGGCCTTGTTGAAGAGTGTGGCGGATTGGGCAGCTATGCAGCCTGTGCGCTGGATCAACGAGCAACCCAACGGGGGCTGGCGCTACATTGCCTACCAAACTTCGCTGGGGCGCAGTTCAACCACCATCGATTCGCTGCCGACCTGGGGCGAGCAGACGGCTTGGCAATACACCAACCAGCCCTCGGCCGTGGCCGGGCGCTGGTATGTGTACGACGGCCCCATCAAGACCAGCTATGTCGACACCGGGGCCAACGGCAGCGCCGGCGCCTACTACCCGAGCTACCTCTGGGCGGCCCTGGTGGTGGCGGTGGAAAGAAACCTGCCGGGGGCCCAGCAAGCGTGGGCCACCGTGCAGCGCGATCTGGTGGACCTGCCGGCCTGGTTGAACGGCTTCGCCACCGACCCGCGCTGGGGTTGGACGCCTAGAAACATCACGAGCTAATGGCAAAAGAACTGACGGCAAGACTCTGGGGGAGGGCAAACAGGGACTGGCAGCGATATCGCTTTGAGCGGGTGGTCTCGGGCGTGCACCGGCTGCCGCCGCTGCAGCGCGGCGCTGCTCCCCTCACTTTGTTGTCCATGGTGCAGCCGCGTGATGTGGCGCCCTATCTGCTGGCGCTGCGCAGCCTGTACCGCTCGGTACCTGCCCGGCGCGTGGTGGTGGTCTGCGACCCCAAGATGAGCGGCAGCGATGTCGAGACCATCCGGCGTTCCGTGCCATTTGTGGAAACGCACAAGGCCGAGTCTTTCCGCGATGCAGCCTTCCCGGTGGGCGGCTGCTGGGAGCGTTTGGCCGCCATCGCCCACATCAGCCGAGACGACTATGTGGTGCAGCTTGACGCCGACACCGTGGCGCTGCGGTCTCTGGACGAAGTGGCCCGAGCCGCAGCAGAAGAACGAGCTTTCGTGATCGGTGAAGAGCCGGGGCAGCACATCGTCACTTGCCAGCAAGCCAGTGCCACTGCTGCCGAGTACCTTTCTCGCGTGGCCGATCGGCACATCCAGGCCTGGGCCGAACGGGAACTGGTGAACGCCACCGAACCCGGCCGCTTCTATGTGCGAGGCTGTGCCGGTTTTACCGGTTTCCCGCGCAACGGCATGATGCTGGAGCACATGCGCGAGTTCTCTCTGGCGATGCGTGCGCGCCTGAACGAACGGTGGGGCGAGTGGGGTACCGAGCAGGTGGCAAGCAACTTTCTCGCGGCCAATCTGCCCGGTGCTTTTGTGCTGCCCTTCCCGGCCTACGCGACACCCGATGTCACCACGCCACAGACGCGTTTCCTGCACTTCATCGGCAGCCTGCGCTTTGAGAGCGGGGCTTACGCCCGTGCGGCGCGCTCGGTGATTGCCGAACTGGCCCCCCATTGACGGCTTGGCACCGGGTTGCGGTGCTGATGAACAGCAGCCTTGAGCCATGAAGATCACCCTGATCGAGCCCACGTGGAATGGCACGGCCCATTGCCCGGCCAATTTGGGTGCGTTGCGCGTGGTGCGCCAGGCCTTCCCCGCGGCAGCCATCACCCTGGTGGCCGGTGAACGGCACGTGAGCGAGTTGCGCAAGATTGGCGCGGCCGACGTGGCGGCCTGCCAGCAGCACTTGAACTTCGAGCCTGCGCTCGATGCCGACACACTCCCGCGCGATTTGCGCGCCGCATGGCGCCGCTTTGCAGGTGCGCCGAGGCAGGCGCTGGCTGGTGCCGATCTGGTGCTGATGGCCTCGGCCTCGGCCACCAGCCTGAGCACCGCCGCCTGGCAGGGTTGGGCCGGCAAGGCCGTGGCCGTGCTTCATGGCAATGCCAACGAGGTGGCCGGCTGGCGCTCACGCAACCCGCTGCGCCGCATGCTCGATTTCCACGCCAGCCTGCGCCGTTTTGTGGCCCGTGGCGGGCGTGTCATGGTGTACGAAGAGCGCATTGCCGCGGCGCTGGCGCAGGGCCATGCCTGGCTGCGGCCCGCCTTGATGGTGGTGGGGCACCCGCTGCTGGCGGAAGAAGCGCGAACGCCCAACCCCGCGCGCCGCCGCAGCGAGCCGGTGCGCATTGCCTTTGCGGGCAACGCCACCGCGGCCAAGGGCTTTCCGGCCTACCTGGACGTGGTGGCCGCGGTGCATGCCCGCCAACCGGGGCGTTTTGAGTTCCATGCCTTCAGCTACCTGCACCCCAGCTGCCGCCATCTCGACCAGGGCTTGTTGAGCACGCGTGCCGCGCACGGCTTTCCGCGGCCCGAGTTCGTGCAGGGCCTGGCCGGCATGGACTACGTCTTCGCCTGGCACGACGACGCCTACTACGCCAACGCGGCCAGCGGCATCGTCTACGACGCCATCAACCTGGGCGTGCCCCTGCTGGCGCGCAAAGCGCCGCAAATCCAGGAACTGCAAGCCCGCGTGGGGCCGGTGGGCCTGACCTTCGACAACCCTGCTGAACTGGTGGAGCACCTCTGCGGCCCCTTGGAGAGCGACAACGACTACGCGGCGTTTGTGGCCCACCTCGGCCGTGCGCGCGAAGCCCAGTCCACCGAGGCCCTGGCGGCGCAGTTCATTGCAGGGTTGCGCGGCAAGCGCCAGGGGGCGGCGTGAGCACCATCCGCCAATCGCTGGCGCTGACCTTTCTTTCGACCAACGGCTCCACCGCCGTGTTGTTTGTGGTCACCATCGTGCTGGCGCGCATGCTCGAGCCCGCCGAGGTGGGCATCTTCTCCATCACCTCGGTGATGGTGGCTGTGGCGCACCTGTTCCGCGACTTTGGCGTGGCCAGCTACCTGCAGCAGGAAAAAGAACTCACGCGCGAGAGCGTGGCCTCGGCCTTCGGCGTGCTGCTGCTGTCGTCATGGAGCATTGCGCTCGTGGTGTTTTTGTGCAGCTGGCCGGCTGCCGAGTTCTACCGCGAGCCGGGCATACGCGATGTGATGCAGGTGCTGGCGCTGGGCTTTGTGTTCATCCCCTTCGGTTCCATCACACACAGCCTGCTCACGCGCGAGTACCGCGCCAAAGAGCAGGCCTATGTGCGCGTGGTGGGCACGCTGGCGTACTCGGTGAGCGCCATCACCTTGGCTTACATGGGCTTCAGCTACATGTCCATGGCCTGGGCCAACCTCATCAACATCATCGTCACGGCGCTGGCCTACATCCCTTTCCGCCCGGCGCTGGTGCCCTGGTGGCCGCGCCTCAAGGGCTGGCGCAAGGTGTGCCACTTTGGCGCCGGGGCCACGCTGGGCAACAGCCTGGTGGCCTTGAACAACGCGGTGCCCGATGTGGTGCTGGGCCGGCTCAGCGGCGCGCACGACGTGGGCCTGATGAGCCGCGCCATAGGCACCACCAACATCTTGAGCCAGGTGATCGGGCCCACCATCTCGTATGCGGTGCTGCCCTTTCTTTCGCGGGCCCACCACCAGGGGCAGGAGCTGGCGGCGCACATGGCGCGCTCGGTGGCCTACCTCACGGGCCTGATGTGGCCCGCCTACCTGGTGACGGCGCTCTTCGCCGAGCCCATCATCCGCGTGCTTTACGGCGCCAACTGGGTGGCTGCGGCGCCTGCGGTGCAGGGTGTGTGTCTGTGGTTTGCACTGGGGGCGCCGTTCGGCTTTCTGGGCACGGCCTACATGGCCATCGGGCGGCCTTACCTGGCCACGGTGCCTTCGCTGATCAGCCTGGCCGTGAAGGGCGCGGCCATCGCCTTGCTGTACGACGGCACGCTGGGCTCGTTTGTGTGGGCACTGGTGGTGTCTGGGGTGGTGATGTACCCCGTCAATGCCTGGATGCAGCGCCGTTACCTCGGCCTGGGCTTGCGCGGCTTGCTGAAGGCCCAGACCCACAGCCTGGCGGTGCTGGCAGCCTGCGGTGCGGCGGCCCTGGCCTTGCTGGGCCTGGGCGGCAACTGGCCGGCGCTTGTGCAGCTGCTGGCCATGGTGGTGTTGGTTCCGCTGGTGTGGGTGGCCGCCATCTGGGGGCTGAAGCACCCCCTGCGCCGCGAGATGGAAGTGGCGGTGCGGCGCCTGCCTTGGTTGGCACAGCGCCTGGGCCTGCCGGCAGCTTGAAAACGATGCGACCTGAACCTGTTCCCATCACGCTGGTGATACCGGCCTACAACCGCCGTGGCTTGCTGGGCGCCACGCTCGACAGCGCGCTGGCGCAGACAGCGCCTTTTGCGGAAGTGATCGTTGTTGACGATGGCTCTGCCGATGGCACGGCCGATTGGCTGGCGCAGGCCTACCCGCAGGTGCGTGTGCACCGCCAGCCCAACGCCGGCGTGCAGGTGGCACGCAACACCGGCATGGCGCTGGCCTGCACCGAGTGGGTGGCTTTGCTCGACTCTGACGATTTGCTGGAACCCGGGCATGCCGAGGCCATGGCGGCCTACGCGGCGCAGCACCCGGCGCTGGACGCCATCTACTGCAATTTCGTCACCTTCAGCAGCCGGGGGGCAGACCCTGACAAGCTGGCGCGGGCGCCTTTTGATTTCACGGCAGGCGCGCGCTTCGACGGAGACCTGGCCCTGGACATCCCTGATCTGTACCTGCGCTCTGTGCGCTACCAGCCGCTGTTCACCTGTGGCTTGCTGGTGCACCGGCGGTTTGTGCAGGCGCACGGTGGCTACGACCCCGCCTTCCGGGGCGTGGGCGCCGAAGACTGGGAGTTCACCTTGCGCCTGGCCAGTGCCGGCCGTGTGGCGCTGAGCCGCCGTGTGCTGGCGCGCGTGCGCAAGCACGAAAGCAACGATTCGGCCGACAACCTGCACATGAGCCGGGGCGAAGCGCGCATCTTGGCCCACGGCCTGCAGCACCACCGCGCCGCGCAGCAAGGCGCTGCCGAGGTGCGGCAGAGCATGCGCGCACGCCTGCAAGCCGCCCTGGGCTCGGCCTTCGACCGCCAAGATTTCGCCGCGGTGCGGTGCATTGCACAAGAGCTGGGGCCCGGCGCGACGCCGAAGCTGCGCCTCAAGGCGATGATCGCCGGTTTGCCGTTACCCCTGGCCCGCGCCCTGTGGCGCGCGCTGCAGTGAAGCCATGAACGCCGCCCCCGCCGTGACCGTGCTGTTCGCCACCCACAACGGGGGCGCGGTGCTGCAGCGCACGCTGGAAGCCTTCGGGGCTCTGCAAGCCCCGCCCGGCGGCTGGCAACTGCGCGTGGTGGACAACCGCAGCACCGACGGCACGCCCGAGCGCCTGCGCGCCCTGCAGCAGGCCGGCAGCTTGCCGCTGACCGTGCTGCACGAGGCGCGGCAGGGCAAGAACCATGCGCTGAACACCGGCTTGCAGGGCGTGAACGAGGGCCTTGTGGTTTTCACCGACGACGATGTGCTGCCTGCGCCCCAGTGGTTGTGCCTGCTGGCCGCCGCAGCCGATGCACAGCCGGGCTTCGACCTTTTTGGCGGCGCCATCGTGCCCGATTGGCCGGAGCAGCCGCCCGCCTGGCTGCAGCACACCACGAACCTGGGCATGTTGTACGCAGCCACGCCCGCGCACGCGCGCGGGCCGGTGGCGGCCGGGGCCATCTGGGGCCCCAACATGGCCGTGCGGGCGCGTGCACTGCCGGCAGGCGATGTGTTCAACACCCGCGTGGGGCCCGATGGCAGCGCCAAATACGCCATGGGTTCAGAAACCGAGTTGTTGAACCGGCTGGAACGGGCCGGCCACCGTGCCTGGTTTGAACCCGAAGCGGTGGTGCGCCACCAGATCCGCCCCGCGCAGCTGGCGCGCAGCTGGGTGCTGCAGCGTTACTTCCGCTTTGGCCGTTCGGCCTACCTGCACGACCACCGGCGCAACCCGGACGACGCCTTCATCTTCGGCGTGGAGCGTTGGCTGCGCGTACAGGCGGTGCGGGCCTGGTGCCACAGCCACTGGCTGGGCTTGACGGCTGCTGCGGCTGACCGCGAACGCATCCGTGCGGAAGAGCGGCTGCAGTTTGTGCGGGGGCAGATCTTTCAGTCGGGTGTGGCGCACCGCGAAAGCCAGGAAGTGCGCCCGTGACCCGGTTTCGTAGCTTTTTGACCGAGGAATGGGGCGGCGCATGAGTTCAGAGCCCAGCGTTTGTTTCATGCCTGACTGGCAGAAGGAGAACCCCTACCAGTCGCTGCTGGCCGCAGCCCTGCGGCGGCGTGGTTGGCGGGTGAGCTTCGCGCCCATGCCAAGGGGCTTGTTTGCTTTGAACCGGCTGCCCGCAGCGGTGCGCAAGGTGGATGTGCTGCACCTGCATTGGGTGAACCAGCTGATAGAGCACACCTGCTGGTCAGAACGGCCGTTGTTGCGCAGTTTGAGGCGCGCCCTGCTGCGGTTGGATGTGTGCTTGCTGAGGGCCCGGGGTGTGCGGGTGGTCTGGACCGTGCACAACCTCGTGGGCCACGAGGCCGCACACCCCGAGCGGGAGTTGCAAGCGCGCCGCGCCTTGGGCGAATCGGCCTCGGCACTTCTGTTCCACAGCCAAAGTGCGCTTTCGCGTGTGGAGGAGGCCACCCAAGGCCGTTTGCGGGCACGTGCCTACGTTGTGCCGCATGGGAATTACGATGGTTGTTACCCCGTCAGTTCGGTTCGAGTTGAACAGCTTCGTGCACAGCTGGGCATTTCAGAAGCCGAAACAGTCTTGATGTTTTTTGGCGCGGTCCGGCGCTACAAAGGTGTCAGCACCTTGCTGGAGGCCTTCGGGCTTGCCGTTGCGCCTGGATTGCGTTTGGTGATTGCCGGGCGGCCTGCGCCTGAGGATCTGGGCGAAGAAATCCGGGCCGCCGCAAAGGCAGATCCGCGCATCCGCCTGCTGCTCGACTTTGTGCCGGACAGCGACGTGGGAGCGCTGCTTTCGTTGGCGCATGCGTTGGTGCTGCCCTTCGAGCGCACCCTGACCTCAGGTTCTGCGGTGCTCGCCATGACCATGGGCAAGGCAGTCTTGGTGCCGGAGCAGGCCCGTGTTTTTGACCTTGTTGATGAGAAGTGCGCGGTGTTCTTCAAGGATGCCGTTGATCTGGCTCGCCGACTCGAGGGTCTGGATATTGGAGAACTGGTCGAGCGCGGTGGGCTGGCCCGCCAGCGCGCCGATGCCTTGACCTGGGATCGCATCGCAGAAAGCACTGAGCGGGCTTACCGTGGCACTGCGGCGCACGACAGCCATTGAATACTTACTGGAGTAACGATGAACCTCAAGCGACTGAAGTGGCTTGCCAACTATTACTGGGGGGCGATTTCAAATCTGATGGTGTTGGACCGTCGCAAGCTCTACGCAGCCTGGGAGTACACCCAGTTGGCACAGTTGCTCAAGCATTTTGAAGTTGACTGTGTTTTTGATGTCGGCGCGAATGTGGGGCAATACGCTGAAATGCTGCGCCGCAAGGCTGGGTACAAGGGGCTGATCATTTCCTTTGAGCCTATCCCTGAGGCCGCAGCAGAACTGCGTCGAAAGGCTGAAGCAGACCCAAAGTGGGTGGTTATTGAGGGCGCTCTGGGCGAGGCTGATGGCCAGCAGGTCTTCAACATCATGGCAGCTTCGCAGTTCAGCTCCTTGAGTGCACCCAAGCACGACGAGGCCGCACAGTTTCAGGATCTGAACAAGGTCAGCCGGCAAGTGCCGGTGAAGATCGAAACGCTGCAAACCGCGCTACGACGTTTGCAAGCCGAGCATCAGTTCAAGCGGCCCTTCCTGAAGCTGGATACGCAGGGATTCGATGTTCGAATCGTTCAGGCCGGCGCGCCTGTTGTCAAAGAGTTCATCGGATTGCAAAGCGAGATGGCAGTGGCCAAGCTCTACGCCGATTCGGTTGACTTTCGCGACGCGTTGCGTGTCTACGAGCAAGCTGGTTTCGTTCTTTCTGCTTTCGTGCCGAACAACGCAGGCCACTTCCCTCGTTTGATTGAGACGGACTGCATCATGGTGCGCGCGGATCTTGTTTAGTGGCCCTGCTGGAGGCTGTTGGCCTTGGTCACATCATGGATGGTCGATGATGGCCCAAAGCTGAGCTCGCCTGTTCTCTGGCCTGAGTGGCTTGAAGAATTGGGTAGGCTGTTGCACTCTTGGGCCGACTCAGACGCCTTCTAGCTGATCCGGTCGGCAATCGAAGATTGGGTCAATTCACGCTACAGGTGTGCGGTGCTACCTCAGATGCATGTGCAGTCATTGGGGCTTACCGCCTTTCCTTGGGCGAGATCTGCCGTCCAAAGATCGCGAAGTACGAAGTGAGTCCGCGCTTGATGACCGGGCGGAAACTCTCACCTGCGTACGCTAAGCCAATGCAGACCACAAACGTTCCACCCAGCACCCAGAGAGTCTGCAACCACGCCCCCGGCGCTGCCACCGGCACCACCGCGAACAGGTTCAACAAGGGCCGGTGCCCAAGGTACAGGGCGAAGGTCAACATGCCCAACCAGCGTATCAGTCCTTGTGCGGGCTGAAGCACGCGCGTGAGGCTGGGCGCCACGGTGGCAGCGCTCCAGAGGTTCAAGGCCACCAGCACACCCAGGGCGTAATAGAGCAACATTGCAGCGCCAGGAAACAGGGGCTTGATGGTCGGGCCCAACGTGCTCAGCGCGCCGGTGCCCAGCAGGCTGAGCCAGAACGTGGCCGCCGCGGTGCGCAGGCGCAAGCGCCGGCCGCATTGCAGGTGGTAGGCCGCGGCGCCGAGCAGCCAGATCGGCAGATACAGCAGGATGCCGAGGCCGCCCGCCAAGCCCAGCAGCGCCAAGCCTGCGATGCGAGCGACACCCCGCGCAAAAACTGCAACGCCGAACATCGCGTAATAGAAAACCTCGTACGTCATGGTCCAGAACGGGCCATTGCTGCCCGGGTTCATGCCCGGCAGCCAGCCGGTGTTGTTGACGTAAAAGAAGCTCAGCAGGTAGCGCAGTGCCTGGCCATCGGGTATCGGCGTCGGAAAATCCCAGGTCTTGTAGAAACCTGGGTTGATGGCTTGCCCCAGCGTGTCGGCTGCCCAGGTCAAAAGCAGAGCCGGCACGATGACCGAATGCATGCGGCTGACGCGGGCCACCGCGTAACTCCGCGGCCCGGTTTCGCGTGTCTTCACGGCAAACGCGATGACGAAACCCGAAAGCACGAAAAAGCCAACAACCGCCGTTTGCAGATGGCGAAATGGGTCGAGTTGCCAGAGAAACCCTCTGCCGGTGTAACCATGAAACGTGGCGTGGCCGATCATCACTTCCAAGGCCATCAGAAAGCGCACGAGGTCGAGGTAGAGCGATTGACCCAGCGGCAATGCCAGGCCGGGCGTATCGGTGGCAGGCGAGTTGGTGTTGGGCTTCATGGCGGTGTTCATGCGGTTGTCGGTTCTGCTTCACGGGCAAAAAAGGCGAAAGCTGCCGGACCTGCACCCCGATTTACTCGCTCCCTGGGCATGCGCTTCTCCTCTGTTTTCGTAGACCCGCTACAGTGATCCAGCCTTTGGTCGCCAGCAGCACATGAAAAGTCTCGTCGTCCGAACCATGCAGCGCCTCCGCTGTGATCCCAGAACCATCAGTGGTGTCTTTTTCGACTTGCGGCGTCTCGTTGCCCGCATGCGCTGGCAGCCGCTGCCGCAGCCGCTGCCGGCCCGTTTGCAACTGGGCGCGGGTGCGCGAGCGGTGCGGGGTTGGTTGAACTGCGACATTGCCGGTTCGCAGTTCAACCTCGATCTGGCCACGCTGCCACTGCCGCTGCCTTCGGGGCACTTCACCGACATCGTCTCCCAGCATGTCATTGAGCACCTGGAATACGACCCGCAGGTCATCGATCTTTTCTTCGACTGTTTCCGCCTGCTGCAACCAGGGGGCCGCATCACGCTCAGCTGCCCCGACATGGAAAAACTCTGCCGCGCTTACCTGGAAGACGGCTGCGCCGCGATTGACCACGGGCTCAAGCGCCACTGGCCACGTGCTGCTTTGCCGGGGTTTCCGGTGCAGCACCGGCTGAACTATTACTTTCACCAGGCCGGGCAGCACAAGAACCTGATGGACTTCGGCATGCTGAAGTGGGCGCTGGAACACGCCGGCTTCACCGAGGTGCGGCACGTGCAAGAGGCCGATTTGCTCGCCGCCTACCCTGAATTCCCGCCCCGGCGTGACGACTTCGAGTCCCTCTATGTCACGGCCCGGCGGCCGCTCGCCACGTAGCACAGGCACACGGCCGCGCACCCTGTTCACGGCCTGCGCACCGGCGCCAGCGTGGCCAGGCGCGCCACCCAGGCGCGGGCTTGTTGGCCCACGCTCTGCCGCGTGATGGCCCAGGCGCCTTGCAGGCTGCGCGGGTCGGCGCCGTGCAGGCGCCACCGCACCCGCCGCTGGCTCATCCACTCGGCTTTGTAGGCGTCATCACCAGTCAGGTAGTCCACCTCTTTCGCGCGGTCCAGCTCCAGGGCGTGCTGCATCAGGTGCGCGGTGAGCAGGGTGCCCGCGCCCAGCTTGGCGTGGGCCTGGCGGTAGGCGAGCTTGTGGATGTCGGTCTTGCCGTCGGCATGCAGCCACAGCTGTGCCGCCACAGGTTCATCACGCAGCCAGGCGATGCCCAGGCGCAGCCAGCCGGCCTCAGCAGCCAGGCGCACCAGGCCGGGGATGAAATGCGGATGCGGCTCGCGCTGTTTCCAGCTTTCGTCGTACACGCGCTGGAAGGCCTGCAGCCCGCGTTCGGCATCTGCCGGGGTGCTGATGACCTCCAGTCGCCCACCGGCCGCCTGGAACTGCCGGCCCTTGCGCGCCACCGTGTGCTGCAGGCGTGAGGGGCGTTGCGCCCAGTAGTGCGCCCAGGGCGGTGGGTTGGGCAGGTGCCAGTTGCCAAAGGCCTCTTGCGGCTGCACGCGGTAGCCCGCTGCCTGCAGGGCCTGGCAGATTTGGCCGGCAGGGCTGCTGGGCTGCGCAGGGTGCCCGGGCAGGGGGCCGATCTCCAGCGTGCAGGCGCGCCAGGGCCCGGGCCGGCGCAGGGCACTGAAAAACGCAGCCCAGCCTTCGGCGGGCAGCTCGGCCGCTGCCACGGGCCCGGCCAAGGGGCTGTAGTAATTGGCCAGGCAGCACAGCGCGCCGCCTTGTGGCCGGCGCAGCACCGGCCACACCAGCTGGGGCTGGCCTTGGGGCCCCGCCAGGCTGAGCAAGCCGGCCTGTTCACCGGGCTCGAAGTGAACGCTGCCCGCCAGGTGCTGCAGCCAGGCGGGCCGGCCATACAGGCCCAGGCTGGTGGATTGCGCCAGCACGGCCTGGGCTGCGGCTGGCCAGGGGCCAGGGCCGGGGTGCCATTGCAAGGCACTGCTCATGCCGCCGCTCGTGCCTCCGCTCATACTGGCGCGGGGCCTGCCGCCTGCTGCAGCAGTTGCAGCACATGGGCGGCCGCTTGTTGCCGCGCCAGTGCGCTGCCAAGGGTGTGGTCAGCTTCGGGCAGGGGCAGGCACTGCAATTGGCCACGCTGCACCAGGCTGCGCCACTCGGTTTGCTGCCCGGCCGCCCATGCGAACTCTTGCGCGGTGCTGTCTTGGGCCGACAGCAGCGCCCAGGCCGGCACGCGGGCCACGCCGGCCTGCATGGTGCGGCGGTAGTCGGCTGTTGTCGTTGGCGGGTTGGCCGGCCGGCGTGCGCTGCGCCAAGCCTGCCACCAGCCCCGCAGCGCAGCCCAGCCCAGGCGCCCTGTGAACAGCCGCTGCCAGGTGTCGGCCTGGCCCAGCCGGGCCAGGTAGCGGTGCTTCAGCTGCGTTTGCGCCAGCGTCTGCTCGTCGCGCACCCAGGGGTTCAATAGCAGCAGGGCGTGCAGGCGGGCGTCGTTCTGGCGGGCGGCGTACAGCGCCGCGGCCGATGCGCCATCGCACAGGCCAAACAGCACCACGCGCTGCACGGCGGGGCAGTGCTGCTGCAGGGCCTGCAGCGCCGCTTCGATATCGGCGTCTTGCGCCTCGAAGCCGGCCGCCTGGCCGGTGCTGTCGCCCATGCCGCGCACGTCAAAGCGCAGCACGGCATGGCCGGCGCTGGCCACCTCGCGCGCCAGCTGCACGTAATGGCGGTGCGCACCGGCCCGGTACTGCGGCCCGCCCACCAGCAGCAGCAAGCCGCAGGCATGCGCTGGCCGGGCCTCGGGTTGGCAGAGCACGGCCACGCAGGTGTCGCCGGCCACGTCGAAGCTCAAGGCCGTTTCCTGCCAGGCCGCGTGGGCGTGTGTGTTCATGCAGCGGCCAGGGCTTCCAGGGTGCAGGCCGGCAAGGCCTCGTTCACACCCTGGCCCAACCAGGGCAGCGCGCCGGGCACCCGCAGGGGCCCGCGGGTGGCCGGTTCATGCGCAGGCGCGGTGCCGATGTCGATATGGATGTGGCCGGGCTCGGTGCTTGCCAGCGCTGCCACAACCTTGCTGGCACGCAGGTCGGCTGCCAACTGGGCGGGCACCTGAAAGCCCCCCAGCGCAAAGGCCTGGCCTTGCGCCCAGGCGTTCTCGGCTTGGCGGCGCAATTCGGCGGCGCTCAGGCCGCGGTCCATGGCCGCCGGCAACTCGGTGCGCAGCAGCTGCCGCAGGGCGTCGTCACCGCGGCCCAAGGGGTGCCACAGCAAGTGCCGCGGCGCTGGGGTGGCCAGGTTGAAGGCGGGCAGGGCCCACAACACTGCCGCCCGCTCCGCCCACAACCACAGCGGCCGGCCCGGGTGCTGCGCCTGCAGCCAAGCCGCGCCCGCACGCAGGTCTTGCTGCCAGGCCTCGAAGCTGGCGTCTTCGAACTCGCCGCTGCTGTCGCCGCAGCCAAACATGTCGATCTGCAGCACCGCAAACCCCGCGGCCGCCAGCGCACGCGCCGCGCGGGCGCTGGTGGGCCGCGCGAAGTGCATCTCGTGCGCCAGCGCATGGGCGTGCAACACAACGGCGCGGGCCTCGCCCGCCGGTGCGTGGTGGATGCAAAAGCGGTGGCCCTGCTGCACGCCTTCGCGCAGCATGAAGGGCGTCATCGACGCTTGGGCAGCCGCCATGGTGCAGCGCCGGCCGTGCGGGCGCTCAGCGCGCCTGCGCCGCGGCCACCGCGTCGACCAGGCTGCCGACGCTGGCGAACTCGGCGGCACCCAGGTCTTCGTCGAGCAGCAGGCCCAGGCGGGCTTCCAGCCCGGTGAACACCGCCACCACCGACATCGACGTGAAATCGGGGTGCCCGCCCAGCAGCGCGGTGTCGCGGCGCAGTCCGCCGCGGCCGGCGGGCAGGCCCATGGCTTCTTCGAGTATCGAAATTACTTCACGCTCCAGATCCACGGGCTTCCTCGGTGTCGGCTTAAGCTCGTCAGGCACGGGTTGGCACGCCCCGACGTTTGAAGGTTATTGTCGGCGTCAGCCGCCGGCCGCCCACGGTGCCGCAGGCGGCCCGCACGCCGGCCGCGGCCGATCTGCAAACTCTTCCACGCTCGCCCCAACGGCGGTGCCCCGTCCACAGCTTTCCACAGGCTTGAACTTGCTGCTGCACGACCTGCTGCTCCGCACCGCCGCACGCCAGCCGGCCGCCCCTGCGCTGGTGCATGGGGCTGGCACCTTCAGCTACGGTCAGCTGGCAACGCAGGTGCAGCACCTGGCGGCCGCCCTGCGGGCCAGCGCCGGCCTGGCGCCCGGTGCGCGTGTGGCGCTGTGGGTCGAGCAGCGGGCCGAGGTGGTGCTGGGCGCCTGGGCGGCGGCGGCGGCCGGCTGTGTGTTCGTGCCTCTGAACCCGCAGCTCAAGCCCGCGCAGGTGGCCCACGTGCTGGCCGACGCGGGCGTGAGCCTGGTGCTCACCACGCAGCAGCGCGCGGCGCTGCTGGCAGGGCAGCAGCCCGGCCCAGCGCCGGCCGTGGTGGCGGTGGATGAGCCGGGCGGCCCCTGGCAGCGCTGGCTGGCCACCGAGCCGCCAGCCTTGCCCTGGGCGGCACGGCGCGATGACGAGATTGCCGCCATCTTCTACACCTCTGGCAGCACCGGCCGCCCCAAGGGCGTGGTGCTCTCGCACCGCAACCTGGTGGCCGGCGCCGAGAGCGTGGCCAGCTACCTGGGCAACGGCCCGCAAGACACGCTGCTGGCCGCGCTGCCGCTGAGCTTCGACGCCGGCTTCAGCCAGCTGACCACGGCCTTTGCTGCTGGCGCGCGCGTGGTGCTGCACAACTACCTGCTGCCGGGCGATTTGCTGCGCGCGCTGGACGAGCACCAGGTCACCGGCCTCACCGCGGTGCCGCCGCTCTACATGCAGCTGCTGCAGGCGCGGCCGTCTGAGGCCGGCCGCAGCCTGCGCTACTTCGCCACCACGGGCGGGCGCATGCCGCGGGCCACGCTGCTGGCATTGCGCGCACGTTGGCCGCAGGCGCAGCCCTTCCTGATGTACGGGCTGACCGAGGCCTTCCGCTCCACCTACCTGCCGCCTGAAGAAATAGACCGCCGGCCCGATTCCATCGGCCGCGCCATCCCCAACGCCGAGATCCTGGTGCTGCGCGAAGACGGCAGCGAGTGTGCGGTCGATGAACCCGGTGAACTGGTGCACCGCGGCCCGCTGGTGGCCCAGGGTTACTGGGGCGACGCGCAGAAGACGGCCGAGCGCTTCCGCCCTTTGCCGCCCGGGCTGCGCTTGCCGGGGCTGGTGCTGCCGGAACTGGCCGTGTTCTCGGGCGACACGGTGCGCCGGGACGCCGACGGCTACCTGTACTTCGTGGGCCGGCGCGACGAGATGATCAAGACCTCGGGCTACCGCGTCAGCCCCACCGAGGTGGAGGAGGTGCTGCACGCCAGCGGCCTGGTGGCCGAGTGCGCGGTTTTTGGGGTGGAGCACGCCACGCTGGGGCAGGCGGTGCAGGCGGTCGTCACGGCGCCTGATGCCGCTGCAGGGGTAGACACGGCCGCCCTGCTGGCAATTTGTCGCCAACAAGTGCCGGCTTACATGGTGCCTGTACGCATAGACGTGCTGCCCGGCCCTTTGCCGCGCAACCCCAACGGCAAAATCGACAGGCGAAGCTTGGCCGCTGCAGTGCAGGCGCCGGGCGGCTCCAACACGTGAACCACGGGAAACAAGAATGAAGATCACCGTTTTCGGCGCCGGCTATGTGGGCCTGGTCACCGGGGCCTGCCTGGCCGAGATGGGCAACCATGTGCTGTGCGTCGATGTCGACCCGCGCAAGATCGACATGCTCAAGCGCGGCGAGGTGCCCATCCACGAGCCGGGCCTGGACAAGCTGATCGAACGCAACGCCGCCGCCGGCCGCCTGCAGTTCACCACCGACGCTGCGGCCGCCGTGGCGCACGGCACGCTGCAGTTCATCGGCGTGGGCACGCCGCCCGACGAAGACGGCTCGGCCGACCTGCAGTACGTGCTGGCCGTGGCCCGCACCATCGGCCAGCACATGACCGACTACAAGGTGGTCGTCGACAAGAGCACGGTGCCCGTGGGCACGGCCGACAAGGTGCGCGCCGCCATCGCCGAGCAACTGGCCGCGCGCGGCACGCCCATGAACTACGCGGTGGTGAGCAACCCCGAGTTCCTGAAGGAAGGCGCCGCCATCGACGACTTCATGAAGCCCGACCGCATCGTGGTGGGCAGCGACGACGACCGCGCCACGCTGCTGATGCGCGCCGTCTACTCGCCCTTCATGCGCAACAGCGACCGCCTGGTGGTGATGGACGTGCGCAGCGCCGAGTTCACCAAGTACGCCGCCAACGCGATGCTGGCCACGCGCATCAGCTTCATGAACGAACTGGCGCGCCTGGCCGACGTGGTGGGCGCCGACATCGAACTCGTGCGCAAGGGCATCGGCAGCGACCCGCGCATCGGCACGCACTTCCTCTACCCGGGCACGGGCTACGGCGGCTCGTGTTTCCCGAAGGACGTGAAGGCGCTGATCCGCACCGGCCGCGACAACGGCGTCACGCTGCGCGTGCTCGATGCTGTGGAAGAAGCCAACGACATCCAGAAGCTGGTGCTGGTGGAGCGGGTGGTCAAGCGCTTCGGTGAAGACCTCAAAGGCCGCACCTTCGCGATGTGGGGCCTGGCCTTCAAGCCCAATACCGACGACATGCGTGAGGCCCCCAGCCGCGTGATCGTGGACGAGCTCACCCGCCGCGGCGCGCGTGTGCAGGCCTACGACCCCGTGGCCATGCCCGAAGCGCAGCGTGTGCTGGAGGGCGTGGCCGGGTTCAGCACGGTGGGCTCGGCCGAGGCCGCGCTGGAAGGCGCCGATGCATTGCTCATCGTCACTGAATGGCGCGAGTTCCGCACACCTGATTTCGAGCGCATCAAGGCCACGCTGAAGCAGCCGCTGGTGCTCGACGGCCGCAACCTGTACGAACCCGAGCTGATGCACAGCCTGGGCCTCGATTACCAGGGCATTGGCCGCGGCGTGCGCAGCGCGCAGGCCTGAGCCCGCAGATGGCCGCGCTGCCGCCTGCTGCGCTGCCGGCCCACGCCGGCTTGCGTGAGCAGGGCGAGCTGCTGCTGGGCGGGGTGCCGCTCGGCCGGCTGGCGGCGCGTGTCGGCCAGACCCCGTTTTATGCCTACAGCCGCAGCGCGCTGCACGCGCGCGTGGCCGAACTGCGCGCGGCGCTGCCCGCCGCGGTGAAGCTGCACTACGCCATGAAGGCCAACCCCATGCCGGCCGTGGTGCAGTGCTTGGCGGGTTTGGTCGACGGCATCGACGTGGCTTCGGCCGGCGAGATGAAGGTGGCGCTGGACAGCGGCGCGCCTGCCGCCGAGATCAGCTTTGCCGGCCCCGGCAAGCGCGATGCAGAACTGCGCCAGGCCGTGGCCGCCGGGGTGCTGGTGAACGTGGAATCACCGCGTGAACTGCCGGTGCTGGCTGCTGCTGCGCAGGCCTTGGGCCTGCCGGCGCGTGTGGCGCTGCGTGTGAACCCCGACTTCGAGCTGAAAGGCTCGGGCATGAAGATGGGCGGCGGCGCCAAGCCCTTCGGCGTCGACGCCGAGGCCGCGCCGGCGGTGCTGGCCGAGATGGGCCGGCTGGCCGCCCATGGTCTGGCCTTCGAGGGCCTGCAGATCTTTGCCGGCTCGCAGAACCTGCGCGCCGAGAGCCTGTGCGAGGCACAGGCGCGCAGCTTCGAACTGGCCTTGCGGCTGGCGGCCGTGGCCCCGGCGCCCGTGCGGGTGCTGAACCTGGGCGGCGGTTTCGGCATCCCCTACTTTCCTGGCGACCAGCGGCTGGATCTGGCACCCATCGCCGCGCAACTCGCAGCCTTCTGCGAGCGCTTGCCGGCCGAGATGCCGCAGGCGCACATCGTGCTGGAACTGGGCCGCTACCTGGTGGGTGAAGCCGGGGTCTACGTGGCGCGCATCACCGACCGCAAGGTTTCGCAGGGGCAGGTGTTCCTGGTCACCGATGGGGGCCTGCACCACCACCTGGCCGCCAGCGGCAACTTCGGCCAGGTGCTGCGGCGCAACTACCCCGTGGCGCTGGGCACGCTGCACGCCGGGCGTGAAGAAGAACAGGTGTCGGTCGTCGGCCCGCTGTGCACGCCGCTGGACCTGCTGGCCGACAAGGTGCTGCTGCCGCGCGCCGAGGTGGGTGAACTGGTGGTGGTGTTCCAGAGCGGCGCTTATGGCGCCAGCAGCAGCCCGCAGGCGTTTCTGGGGCATCCGGCGGTGGCTGAGGTGCTGGTCTAGCGCTTTAGCAGCGGGCGGCGCCAACGACGGCACCGGGCGGGCTGGCGCTGGGGCGCGGCCGGCCGCAGAAATCGTCAGGTGCGCGCTCGTGGCGCAGGTGCAGGGCTTCGGGCAGCTGGCGCCAGCTGAGCTGCAGGGCATCGGCCCCCGTGAACAGCGCGGGCGTGGGCCCGAAGAGGTTGTCGGCCTGCACCGCCCGTGTGCCTCGGCGCGGGTGTATGCCGCTGTCCATCACGTTGCGCAGCACCTCGGCATCGGCCGGCGGGTTGCGCAGGTTCACGCCCTGGGTGTTGACGAGGGTGTTGTGCAGCACCAGGCTCTCCACGGCCTTGGAGATGTCGACGCCGGCGTCGTTGCAGTGCGCCACCACGTTGTTGGCGACCACGCCGCCGCGGTGTTCGAAGTCACAGCGGCCGTCGCGGCAGTAGGGCGCGCCCGTACCGCCCCCGCCCAGCGAGATGCCGACGCGCTGCCCAGGTTGTGAAATGCCGCTGCGCGTGCACACCACCACATTGCGCTCGATGCGCCCGCCCTCGCTCGCGCCCTTCATGAAAACACCGTAGCTGGGCTTACGCACATCGGCGCGGATGAAGTGCTCCACCCGGTTGTCCATGAACTGCCAGCCGCTGGCGGCAACAAGATCGAAGGGCGTCACGGGGTTGACGGTCTGCCGCGCACGTGTGTTGTCGAGCGTGTTGAACTGCACCAGGCCGTCGTCAGGGAAACGGCCGTTTTCGGCATTGACCTTGATGTGGGCGTTGAAGTCGCTCATGCGGTTGTTCACCACCACCGTGCCGCGTGCCGGGCCCACGACGTGCAAGGCGTGTTCGCAGTCGTCGTCGCGCGAGCAGCGGCCCTGCCAGTCGAGGTTCTCGACGACCCAGTAGGGGTGCCCGATGACCATGGCTTCCACGGCCACCACCTCCAGGATCACACTGCCAGCCTGTGCCGCGCGCAATGTGATGGGGCGCCCGGGTTCACCGGGCTGGCCGGTCTTGATCTTGGTGGCGATGCGGTAGCGGCCTGGCGCGATTTCCAGCACCTCGCCGGCCTGGGCGCGCGCCACCGCAGACACGATCTCCTCACTGCTGCGCAGCACCCGCGTGGCCAGCACCGTGTTGCGGCCTTGCAGTGCCTGCGCCGCCGGCACCGGCCGGCCCTTGCCGTCGTGGCGCACGGGCACTTGGGCGCCCAGGCGCTGGCCCTTGCCGAGATCGGCCAGCGCCGCCGGCACTTCGCGTTCGTGCTGGCCCCGCAGCAGCCCCAGCAGCGGCAGGGCCACGATTTCCAGCTTCGGGTGCCCCTGGAGGCGGCGCTCGGCGTAGCGCACCGCGTCCATCACGCTACGTTCTTGCGCCAGCGCCCAGATGTCGGCCGGCGCCAGTTGCGCGCGCCACGCCAGCCAGCCGCCGGCACACGCCGCCATCAGCAGCGCCACGGCCAGCAGGCGCAACGCCATGTGCAGCCGGCGGCGCTTGCGGGGCTGGGGGTATCCCTGGGCCAAAGCCACCTCCTTACAATGCGGGGTTTGATTGTCAACCGGGCAGCGCTGGCCTCAGGGCCTGCCAAGCCCTGCCGGCGCACCCGGGCCACCACCGTGTCTCGGGTGGGCTCCCGCCCGGAGCCGCCCGCCAGCCTCTTCCTCGAACGGAAAACGAACCGTGTTCATCTCCCAAGCCTTCGCCCAAACCGCCCCCGCTGCCGCCCCGGGTGGCACCGACACCCTCATGAGCCTGCTGCCGCTCGTGCTGATGTTCGTGGTGCTGTACTTCATCATGATCCGCCCGCAGATGAAGAAGCAGAAAGAGCACAAGGCCATGATCGAGGCGCTGGCCAAGGGGGATGAAGTGGTCATCGCCGGCGGCCTGCTGGGCAAGGTGGCCAAGCTGGGTGACAACTACCTCCACGTGGAAGTGGCCGGCGGCGTTGAACTGCAGGTGCAGCGCGGTGCCGTGGTGCAGGTGCTGCCCAAGGGCACCTTCAAGTAAACGGCAGGTGGGGCTGCGCGTTCGCGCGGCCACCCACTTGCGGGGCCGCGCATCTGCCGGCCCTTTTGTTTTTCCGGTGGTGCCACCAAGTGCGGGGGCCTGCCCAAGGATGTCTCGATGAACCGCTACCCCCTGTGGAAGTACGCCATCCTCGGCGTCGTGCTGCTGATCGGCCTGCTGTACACGCTGCCGAACTTCTACGGCGAGGCGCCCGCGGTGCAGATCAGCGGCGCCAAGTCCACCGTGAAGGTGGACATCGACATGGTGGCCCGCGTCGAAGAGACGCTGAAGGCGGCCCAGGTCACGCCCGACTACGTGCGCTTCGACAACGGCTCGGTGCGGGCCCGCTTTGCCGACATCGACAACCAGATCAAGGCCCGCGACGCGCTGCTCAAGGCGCTGAACACCGACCCGGCCGACCCCCGCTACATCGTGGCGCTGAACTTGGTGTCGCGCACGCCCGAGTGGATGGCCGGCGTGCGCGCCATGCCCATGTACCTGGGCCTGGACCTGCGCGGTGGCGTGCACTTCCTCATGCAGGTGGACATGCGCGGCGCGCTCAAGCAGGCCGTGGAAACCTACGCCAGCGACGCCCGCACCGCGCTGCGCGAAAAGCGTGTGCGTTTCACCGGCATCGCGCGTGAAACCAACGGCCTGACCGTGACGCTGCCCGATGCGGCCGAAGCCGCCAAGGCGCGCGATCTGCTGTTCGAACGCATGCCTTCGATGACCTGGACGCGTGAAGACCAGGGCGACACCGTGCGCATCCTGGGCCGCCTGTCGCCGCAGGCCGTCATCGACATCCAGAACCAGGCCGTGGCGCAGAACGTGGAGACGCTGCACAAGCGTGTCAACGAGCTGGGCGTGGCCGAACCCGTCATCCAGCGCCAGGGCGCCGACCGCGTGGTGGTGCAGCTGCCCGGCGTGCAAGACCCGGCGCGTGCCAAAGACATCCTCGGCCGCACGGCCACGCTGCAGTTCCGCCTGGTGGACAGCGACACGGCCACCGCCGCCGAGGTGGTGCCCACCCGCGGCGGCGGCACCGTCGGCCTGAAGCGCGACGTCATCGCCACCGGCGAGCAGCTCAAGCAGGCCTCGGCCACGCTCGACCAGGACCAGCGCCCCGCCGTGAGCGTGAAGCTCGACGACGTGGCCGGCCGCAGCATGCGCAACGTCACGCGCGAGAACCTGGGCAAGCCCATGGCCATCGTGTTGTACGAAAAGGGCAAGGGCGAAGCGCTTTCGGTAGCCAACATCCAGGGCGAGTTCGGTGCCGATTTCCAGATCACCGGCAACTTCACGCCGCAGGAAACCGCCGACCTCGCGCTGCTCACGCGCGCCGGCGCGCTGGCCGCGCCGATGGAGATCATCGAAGAAGGCACCATCGGCCCGAGCCTGGGCAAAGAGAACATCGAGAAGGGCTTCAACAGCGTGCTCTACGGCTTCGTGGCTATCGCTGTTTTCATGTGCGCCTACTACCTGCTCTTCGGCGTGTTCAGCACCATCGCGCTGGCCTTCAACCTGCTGTGCCTGGTGGCGGTGCTGAGCATGCTGCAGGCCACGCTCACGCTGCCGGGCATGGCCGCCATCGCGCTGACCCTGGGCATGGCCATCGACGCCAACGTGCTCATCAACGAGCGTGTGCGCGAAGAGCTGCGCAACGGTGCACCGCCGCAGATCGCCATCCACCGCGGCTATGAAATGGCCTGGGGCACCATCCTCGACAGCAACGTCACCACGCTGATCGCGGGCATCGCGCTGCTGGCCTTCGGCTCGGGGCCGGTGCGCGGTTTCGCCGTGGTGCACTGCCTGGGCATCCTCACCAGCATGTTCTCGGCCGTGGTGTTCTCGCGCGGCCTGGTGAACTTCTGGTACGGCCGCCAGAAGCGTCTGAAGTCGGTGTCCATCGGGCAGGTGTGGCGCCCCGATGGGGGCAAGGGCAACAACGCCATGACCAAGACCGACGCCGAGGCCTCCGAGGCCTGAACGGGAGCAAAGAGCCATGGAATTTTTCCGCATCCGCAAAGACATCCCGTTCATGCGCCACGTGCTGGTGCTGAACGTCATCTCCTTCATCACCTTCGCGCTGGCCGTGTACTTCCTGGCCACGCGGGGCTTGCACCTGTCCATCGAGTTCGTGGGCGGCACGCTGGTGGAGGTGCAGTACAGCCAGACGGCCGACATCAACCGCACCCGCGCCACGGTGGAGAAACTGGGCTACGGCGACGTGCAGGTGCAGACCTTCGGCACCTCGCGCGACGTGCTGATCCGCGTGCCGCTGCGTGACGGCGAAAAGCAGACCGACACCGCCGACAAGGTGTTCGAGGCGCTGTGCGTGGCCGAGCAGGGCAAGGTGGGCCGGCAGGAATACACCACGCCCGAAGGCGAGCAGGTCAGCCGCCCGAGCTGCGTGCAGGCCGATGGCAAAGAGCCGCTGGTGCGCAAGCGCAGCGAGGCGGTGAGCGCCTCGGTGGGTGAAGAGCTCTACGAGAACGGCGCCTGGGCGCTGGGCTTCACCATCCTGGGCATCATGGCCTACTTGGCAGTGCGCTTCGAGTGGAAGTTCGCGGTGGCGGGCATCATCGCCAACCTGCACGATGTGATCATCATCATGGGCTTCTTCGCCTTCTTCCAGTGGGAGTTTTCGCTCTCGGTGCTGGCGGCGATATTGGCCGTGCTGGGCTACTCGGTGAACGAGTCGGTCGTCATCTTCGACCGCATCCGCGAGGTCTTCCGCAAGTACCGCAAGTTCACGCCGCCGCAGGCCATCGACAACGCCATCACCAGCACGATCAGCCGCACGGTCATTACTCACGGCAGCACGCAGATGATGGTGCTGAGCATGCTCATCTTCGGCGGTGCCACGCTGCACTACTTTGCCGTGGCTTTGACCATCGGCATCCTGTTCGGCATCTACTCGTCGATCTTCGTGGCGGCGGGCCTGGCGATGTGGCTCGGCGTCAAGCGCGAAGACCTCATCAAAGCGACAGGCAAGGAGCACGATCCGAACGACCCGAATGCAGGGGCGGTCGTGTAGAGTGTGAGGCTTCTCACACGGCTTCTTCCACCCTGCTGACATGGCCACAGGCGCCTCGCCCGATTCACTTGCTGGCCAGGCGCGCAGGCTCTACACGGAAGAGCTCGTCAAGGGCCTGGTGTCGCTCGTGCAGACGGCCATCGACACGGCCCGCAACCTGCTCGACAAGCCCAGCGAACACACGGTCTTCGCCCGCCGGCGCGATCTTTTCCAGGCGCTGAACAGCGGTGCGCAGGCCTGGCACCGCGGCATCGTGGTGGGTCTGCGGCACGCCTTGACGCCCGGCGGCGCGGGCGCGCGCAGCATCGACTTCCCGCTGCCCAGCACCGGGCGTGACGCCGCGCTGTCGCTGGTAAGCGACGACACCATCGAGCTGGAGATCGTCACCTCGCGCCTGGCCCTGGCCATCATGGACAAGGCCTCGTGGGAGTTTGCCGATCTGCGCTCGCGCATCGCCCACCTCGAAAACCGCGGCGAGCTCGACCCGCAAGACATGCTGCGCGCGCACGTGCTGGCGCGCATCGTCTTCGACGCCTGGCGCGCCGCCGGCCAGACGCTGGAAGGCTGGCGCGAGCTGCAGCCGGTGCTGCACGACGAGTTCGCGCTGCTGGTCGAAGAGGCCTACCACGAGACCAACCGCTGGCTGGTCGACCACCGCGTGCTGCCCGAGGTGGACCTGCGGCCCTTCATCCGCCGCTCGCGCACCCACCCCAACGCGCCCATGGGCTGGCAGGCGGGCACGGGCTTTTCCGATTCACGCCACGACCCTGGCCGCAACCTGGGCGGCGCCACGGGTTACGGCTCGAGCGCCGGCGGCTATGGCGGTGGCGGAAGCGGCGGTGGCGCCTACGGCGGGCCGGCCAGCGGCCGCGGTAGCGTGGGCGAAGAAACACGCATGATGACGCGCGGCGCGCCGCTGGCGCGCAACCGCGAACACGCCGAAGCCGTGCTGGGCCGCCTGAACCGGCTGATCGGGCGCCATGTGCCCGAATTTGCGCACTCCACGCGTTCGGCCGGCCTGGCCGCCGGGGGCGAAGCACCGGCCCACGCCATGTCGCCCGGTCTGGCGCGCGCCATCGAGACCGCGCAGCAGGGCATCCGCCAGCGCCTGAGCACCACGCTGCAGGGCGGCGAGGCGATGGTCACCGCGCCGGTGATGCTGGAAGAGATGCACCAGCGCAAGCAGGTGCTGAAGAAGGCCGCGGCCAGCCCGGAAGAGCGCGCCACCATCGAGATCGTGGCGCTGCTGTTCCAGAGCATCCTCACCGAAGACCGCATCCCGGCCGCGGTGCGCGTGTGGTTCGCGCGCCTGCAGATGCCGGTGCTGCGCGTGGCCGTGACCGAGCCCGACTTCTTCGCCACCATCGACCATCCCGCGCGCCGCCTGATCGACCGCATGGGCGCCTGCGTGATGGGCTTCGACAGCGCCACCGCCGGCAGCATGGCCGGCAAGCCCAACGAAGCGCTGGAGAAGGAGATCAAGCGCATCGTGCAGGTGGTCGAGGCCTACCCCGACACCGGCCGGCGTGTCTTCCAGACCGTGCTCACCGAGTTCGAGAAGTTCCTGGAGCACTACTTCAGGAACGAGAACGAGGCCACCAAACGCGGCGTGTCGCTGGCGCAGCAGGTCGAGCAGCGCGAGACCATGGCCATCCAGTACACCATCGAGCTGCGCAAGATGCTCAACGAGGTGCCGGTGCAGGAAGGTGTGCGCCAGTTCCTCTTCCATGTCTGGGCCGATGTGCTGGCCACCACCGGCGTGCGCTATGGCGCCCAGGGTGTGCAGACCAAGCAGATGAAACGCGCTGCGGCCGACCTCATCTGGAGCGCCAGCGCCAAGGTCACGCGCGAAGAGCGCGCCGAGGTCATCCGGCGTCTGCCGCTGCTGCTGAAGAGCCTGCGCGAAGGCATGGCCTCGGCCGGCATGGATGCGGGCAAACAAGACGAGCACATCCAGCAGCTCAACAACTCCCTGGCGGCGGCCTTCACGGCCAAGGCCGCGGTCATCCCCGACGACCGCCTGCGCGAGCTGATGGAGCGCCTGGAGACGCTGGAAGAGCTGCTGCCCGAGGCCGCCGATGTCGACATCGACGAATCGATGGTGCTGGACCTTTCGGGCCACCAGAACAGCGAGCTCGAAGTGGTGCTCGACGGCGGCAGCATGCCCACGCCCGCGATGGTGGCCTGGGCGCGTGAGCTGCAGGTCGGCAGCTGGTACATGCTCGACCGCGGCGGCCACAGCGAAGCCGTGCAGCTGGCTTGGCACGGCCTGCGCAAGCAGCTGAGCCTCTTCGTCACGCCCCAGGGCCGCTGTGTGCTGTTCCAGCAGCACCGCCTGGCGAGCTACCTGCAGGCCGGCCTGATGCTGCCTGCGCAGGACGAAGCGCTGACCGTGCGCGCCACGCGCAGCGCGCTGGCGAAGCTGGACGTCGACGCCTCTCGGCTCTTGAACTGAGGACCTGCCGCCGTTTGCGGCTGGTCTTCAGTGAATGATGCGGTCGTCGGGGTCGACGAAGAGTTCGTCGAGCACCAGCGCATCGGGCTCTTCGCCCAGGCTCCAGAAGACCATCAGCACGATGATCTTGAGGTCTTCCAGTGCCATGGGGCCGCCGCCGGCAGCCACGGCGCGGTCGATCACCATCTCGCGCAGCGGTGCGGCCAACACGCCGGCCGATTCGAGGAAAGCAATGAAGCCGACCGCGGTTTCGTCCAGCACCTCGCGCTCGGCGTCGGTGTAGATGCGCATGCTGCCGGGCACCGGCTGGCCGGTGACGGATTCGGCGCTGCTCGCCAGGCCATCCAGCCAACGCAGGGCGTCCTGGATTTCTTCGGGCTCGAAGCCCACGGCCGAGAGTTTGCGCGAGAGCTGCTTGGGCTCAGGGCAGGCGTCAGGGCGCCAGTAGTTCTCGTAGAGATAGACCAGTACTTCGAACATCGACCCACTATACCCGAGGGCCCTGCGCTGCCAAGGCCCCGTCACGACCGCGGCCGCCCCCTGTTTCGGCGGCACGGTGCCGCCCCTTTTTTCGCAGCGTTTCAGCCGCGATGGCGGCGCTGGAACAGCCCGCCCGGCAGGCGGGCCACGTGGCCAGTCAGTTCCAGCTCGAGCAGGCGTGCGTTGAGCGTGGCCGTGGACTCGCCGGTGCGTGCGAGCAGGGTGTCCAGGGCCACCGGGTCGTCGCCCAGGGCGGCCAGCAGCGGGTCGGTGGGCGCAGTCGGCGCTGCCGTCTCGGTGGGCTGCCAGGGCAGGTCAGCCTGGGCCGGGGCAGCGGTGGCGGCCGGCTGTGGCGTGGCGCTGGGGTCGAGTTCATCGAGCATGTCCTGCACACTTTCCACCAGCGCCGCGCCTTGTTTGATCAGTGCATGGCAACCGCGCGATTGCGGCGCGTGGATGGAGCCCGGAATCGCCCAGACCTCGCGCCCGGCTTCGTTGGCCAGGCGCGCCGTGATCAGCGAGCCGCTGCGCAGCGCCGCTTCCACCACCAGCGTGCCACGTGCCAGCGCTGCGATCAGCCGGTTGCGCTGTGGGAAGTGCTCGGCCAGCGGCGGGGTGCCGGGTGCGTATTCGCTCAGCAGCGCCCCTTGCTCAGCGATGCGCCTTGCCAGCGCCCGGTGGCGGGCCGGGTAACACTGGTCCAGGCCCGTGCCGACCACCGCCACGGTGCGCCCGCCGGCCGCCAGCGCGCCTTCATGCGCCGCGGCATCCACCCCCTGGGCCAGCCCCGACACCACCACCCAGCCGGCACTGGCGAGTTCGTGCGCGAAGTGCTCGGCGTTGTCGCGGCCTTGCGGCGTGGGCTGGCGGCTGCCCACCACGGCCACGGCCGGCGCGCTGAGGGCGCTCAGGTCGCCTTCCGCGTACAGCAGCAGCGGGGCATCGGCAGCCTGCAGCAGCAGTGGTGGCCAGGCCGGGTGGCCGAGGGTGAGCACGTGCCGTTGCCCGCCCCCTGCCAGCCAGGCTTGTGCGGCCTGCAGGCGCGCTGCGAAGTCAGGCGGCTCTTGCTGCAGGGCCTCGGCCAGCTTCGGGCCCACCACGTCGCGCAGCACGGCCGGTGGGCTGGCCAGCACCGCTGCGGGTTCGCCCAGGGCGGCCAGCAGGCGGCGGGCCTTCTCGCGGCCCAGGCCCGGCGTTTCGAGCAGCCTGAACCAGGCTGCGAAATCGGCGCTGTCCAGCGGGGCCATGGCCGTTGGGGTGCGGCGGGCCGGCGCCGGTTCAGCGGGGCGCGTTCAGCGCGGCCGGGTCAAGGCTGGGTGAAACGGTCGCCCGCCCGCACCGGTTCCTGCACGTCCAGGATGAGCGCGTAGGACACACGCTCGAAGGTGCGGAAGACGAACAGCGTGCCGTGCTTTTCATCCGGCAGCTGCAGGGCTTCGCGGCGCGCCCCGGTGGTGTCGGTGGTGGCCTTGCCCGCGCGCCACAGCGCCAGCACGTGGCCGCGCTCCATGCCGTCGCGCTTGCCCTTGTTGATGCTGACGATCTGGTTCTGGCCGGCGCGCAGGCCGTCACCGTAGATGCCGACGATGCGGCCGTCCACCGGCGCGCCGGGCGCGCGCGGCACGTAGGCCACGAGTTCCTGCATCGGCACCGGGCTCAGGCGATCGCCGACCACCACTTCCATGCGCGTGCTGGTGATGCGGAAGGTGTCGGGCACCAGCGCGCCACTGCCGCCGGCACTGGCCAGCTGCGTTTCACCCGCACGCACGAACTCGGCGGTGCCGACGTAGCGGCCCTCGAAGCCCAGCACTTCGCGGGTGACGGGGTCGGTCAGCGGCACGAGCTGGCGGAAGAGGCGGAAATCACGCGCACCGGCGAGATCACCGCGCACGTAGGCGGTGTCGCCGCGGCCCATCATCACGCGGCCTTCTTGCGCAGAAACGACACGCGGCGCGCTGGCGAGCACGTTGTCGTCGAAGACCACGGCTTCGTTCAGGAAAGGGCCGATCAGGTGCACCGGAATGGCTGCGATGGCGCCGTTGTCGAGCACCGAGCTGCGCACGCGGGGCGAGAGCTTCACGGTGTTGGTGGGCAGGCCCATCTCGCCCGTGGCCACACGCAGCGTGGCGCGGCCGTCGATCCTCTCGAGCACGAGCACCTGGCCCGGGTAGATGAGGTGCGGGTTGCGGATCTGCTGCAGGTTCATGCCCCACAGCTCGGGCCAACGCCAGGCGCTCTTCAGAAACAGGCCCGAGATGCCCCAGAGCGTGTCGCCGGGTTGCACGGTGTGCGAATCGGGGGCGTTCGGGGCCAGGTCTTCCAGGGGCACACCGGCCTGGGCCACTCGTTCCGCGGTGCCGCGCCATTCGGGCGTGATGGGCAGGCGGCTGGGCTGCGCCAGGGCCGGCAGGGCGGCGCCGGCCAGCGTGACCAAGGCCAGGCCCTGGAGCGCGGCATTGCGCAGGCCCAACGGCCAGGGGCGGGTGAGGAGGGGGCTCACGCGGGTGCGCTCGCGGCGGCTCATGCGGTGGCTCATGGCGCTGGGGGTCTCCGGGCAGGTGCTCAGGCGGCGGCCGGTGCGAAAATGCGGGCTCGGCCTCGGGGTCTAGGGGCTCCGGCAGATGATGGCGCGGAAACCGGCGGCGAGTTGAGACAAGTTGCGCGGCAAGTTGCACCGCAACGGGCCTGCTCCTGTATCACGACAATGCTCATATGGTTTCACAGATTCTGCCCCTAAACCCTTGATGCCGTAAACAAACTGCCCCGCCGTGACAGCCGTCGCAAAGCCGGTTTGCGGCCTGCGTTGTGCCTCATCCACAGCTGTTGCGAGCTGTTTCCCAACCCCCAGCCTGCCCCCTTCGACATGGCCCGTCTGAACATCCTGCGTTACCCCGACCCCCGCCTGCACACCGTGGCCCGGCCTGTGGCGGTGGTGGACGACCGCATCCGCCAGCTCGTCGACGACATGTTCGAGACCATGTACGACGCCGAGGGCGTGGGCCTGGCGGCCACGCAGGTGGACGTGCACGAGCGTGTCATCGTCATGGACACCAGCGAAGAGCACAACCGGCCCGTGGTGCTGATCAACCCGACGCTCACCTGGCAGAGCGAAGAGATGTCGGTGGCCGAAGAAGGTTGCCTCTCGGTGCCGCAGACCTACGACCGCGTGGAGCGCCACGCCCGGGTGAAGGTGCAGGCACTCAACCGCGACGGCGAGCTGTTCGAGATGGATGCCGAGGGCCTGTCCGCCGTGTGTGTGCAGCACGAGATGGACCACCTGATGGGCAAGGTCTTCGTCGAGTACCTCAGCTTCCTCAAGCGCGACCGCATCCGCACGAAGATGCTGAAGAAGCAGCGCGAAGAGCAGCGTGTCCGCTGACACCGCTGGCCCGCTGACCGGCCAGAAGATGGCAGCAGGCCTGCTGGCAGGCCTGAGGGTTGGCTACGCCGGAACGCCCGAGTTCGCCCGCGTGGCGCTGCAGGCGCTGCTGGAGGCCGGCGCCACCGTGCCGCTGGTGCTGACCCAGCCCGACCGCCCCGCCGGCCGCGGCTTGAAGCTGCAGGCCTCGCCCGTCAAGCAGCTGGCCGAGGCCCACGGCCTGCCCTTGGCGCAGCCGCGCAGCCTGCGCCTGGACGGCAAGTACCCCGGCGACGCCGCTGCGGCGCAGCAGGCGCTGCAGGCGGCCGCGCTCGACGTGATGGTGGTGGCTGCCTACGGCCTCATCCTGCCGGCCTGGGTGCTGGCCACGCCGCGCCACGGCTGCCTGAACATCCACGGCTCGCTGCTGCCGCGCTGGCGCGGTGCCGCGCCCATCCAGCGCGCCATCGAAGCGGGCGATGCCGAGACCGGCATCACGCTGATGCAGATGGACGAGGGCCTGGACACCGGCGCCATGCTGCTGGTGCAGGCCCTGCCCATCACTGCGGATGACACCACCACCACCTTGCACGACCGCCTCGCGGACTTGGGCGCTCGCTTGACGGTGCAGGGCCTGCAGCAGCTGCGGGCAGGCGCGCTGCAGGCGGTGCCGCAGCCGGCCGAAGGCGCCACCTACGCGAAGAAGATCGAGAAGGCCGAAGCCCAGCTCGATTGGCGCGAGCCGGCGGCGGTGCTCGAGCGCCGGCTGCGCGCCTTCGACCCCTTCCCTGGCGGGGCTGTCGAATGGCAGGGCCAGCCGCTGAAGCTCTGGCGCGCCCGCGTGCTGGACGATGCGGCACCCGCCGGTACGCCGCCTGGCACCTGGTTGCCGCTGGGCGAAAGCCGGTTGGCGCTGGCCTGCGGCGCAGGCGCGCTGGAATGGCTGGAGGTGCAGCCGCCCGGCGGCCGTCGCATGAGCGTGCGCGACTTCCTGCTGCGCCAACCTCGCAGCGCTGGCTGAAGACCCCCTGGGCCTGCGGGGCGTTCAAGAAGCGCTGCGCCGCGGCCGATATCCCGGGGGCCATGTCAAGTTCGCCCCGCCTCTTCTCTGCCGCTGCGCTGGCTGCTGTGCTGCTGCTGGCCGGCTGCGACCAGCTCGGCATCCCCAACCCGGCCGTGGAGGCCGCCAAGCGTGAAGCCGAAGGCAAGGCCATCGGGGCCGGTTGCCGCCATGCCGCGCGTTCGGTGGAGAACTGCTACGAAGCGAACAAGCGTGCCGACAAGGCCGCTGTCTTCGCCGGCTGGCGCGAGATGAACGACTACATGCGCGAGAACAACATCGAGGCCATGCCGCCGCCGCCGCCGGTGGTGCAGGCTTCCGAAGACGAGGCCGAAGCCGAGCCGGCCGCGAAGTCGACCAAGACGGCCAAGGCGAAGTAGGGCACCGCGCACTGCGGGTCCTGGTGCCCGCCGTCGACAGCACACCCCCTGCCGCCGTCAGTTCATCGCCGCAAGCCGCATCACGTCGCGCCGCGCTCGCCGCGCGTGCTGGGCGCCGGCACATTGCAGGCTCACACCCCCCTCAGGAGCCCTGCATGAACCGCCTCATCCCCGCCTCCGCCCTGCTGGGCACGCCCTCGCGCCGCGCTGCGCTGGCCACTGTGCTGGTCGGTGCGATGGCCGTCGTGTCGGCGCTGCTGCCGATCTCGGCCCAGGCCCAAAGCGGCTCGGGCACGGCGCTGACGGAAATGCGCGCGCTGGAGAGCTTCGAGGCCATCAGCGTCAACGGCGCCATGGACCTGGTGGTGCGCCAGGGGCCGCAGCAATCGGTGCAGGTGCAGGCCGATGACAACCTGCTGCCGCTGCTGGAAACCGTGGTGGAGAGCGGCCGCAACGGCCCCACGCTGCAGGTGCGCTGGAAACGCAATGCCGGCGGCAGCTGGTGGGGTGGGCAGAGCATCCAGACCCGCACCAAGGTGCTGGTGACGGTGGTGGTGCCCAAGCTCAATGCCGTGGGTCTCGCGGGCTCGGGCGATCTGCGGGTGGAGAGTTTCCAGACGCCGGCGCTGCAGGTTTCGCTGTCGGGTTCGGGCGACGCGCGGCTGGACGGCCTGACCACCGACGAGCTCGGCGTGCGCATCTCGGGCAGCGGCGATGTTTCGGGCCGCGGCAAGGCCGGCACCTTGAAGATCAGCATCGCCGGCAGCGGCGACGTGCGCCTGAGCGAGATGCGCGCCGACGACGTGAGCGTCTCCATCGCCGGCAGTGGCGACGCGGCCGTCAACGCGCAGAAGGCGCTGACCGTCAGCATCGCGGGCAGCGGCGACGTGCGCTACAGCGGCGACGCGCAGGTGAAGAGCTCGGTGGCCGGCAGCGGCTCGGTGCGCAAGCTGTAAAGCCCGCCGGGCCTGCGTGGTCCGGCCGCGACGGCGGCTGGCGACAATGCGGGGGTGAACCCTTCCGCCCCCGCGCCGCACTGGCAACACCCTGAGTTCGCCCGCGGCGCCCGCGAGATGCTGGGCACCGCCATAGGCATCGCCGCCTGGGGCCTCATCACCGGGGTGGCCATGGGCAAGAGCGGCCTGCCCACGGTGGCGATGGTGGCGATGTCGCTGCTGGTGTTTGCCGGCAGCGCGCAGCTGGCGGTGTTGCCCCTGATGAGCAGCGGCGCGCCGCTGTGGGTGGTGTGGGCCACCGCGCTGTGCGTGAACCTGCGTTTCGTCATCTTCAGCGCCGGCTGGCGGCCCTACTTCGGCCACTACCCGCTGGGCCAGCGCCTGCGCCTGGCCTACCTCACCGCCGACCTGAACTACGTGATGTTCATGCGGCGCTTCCCCGAACCCCAGCCCGCGCCTGAACAGCTGCCCTATTTCTGGGGCGGTGTGGCCTGCAACTGGTTCGCCTGGCAGGTGCCGGCCATCACCGGCATTTTTCTCGCCGATGCCGTGCCCGTGCACTGGGGTTTCGGCTTTGCCGGCACGCTGGCGCTGCTGGGTGTGGGCCTGTCGCTGGTGAGCGACCGCGCCACCAGTGTGGCCGCCGGCGTGGCGGCCTGTGCGGCGGTGGCGGCCTACGCGCTGCCCTTCAAGCTGAACATCGTGGTGGCCATCGCAGCAGCGGTGGCCATGGGCCTGCTCATTGACCACGGCACGCCGCGCCGCGCGCCGCCGCCCGAGGGCGCGCTGGACGACAAGACCTGAGCGCCATGGACACCTTCGAGGCCCTCATCGCCGTCATCGGCCTGACCGTCATCACGGTGGTGACGCGCGGTTTCTTTTTCCTCAGCCGCCGCGAGATTCCGCTGCCCGACTGGTTGCGCCAGGGCCTGCGCTACGCCCCGCTGGCCGCCATGGCCGCCGTGGTGGTGCCCGAGGTGGTGATGAGCCAGGGCCAGCTCATCGGCACCTGGCAAGACGCGCGGCTCTTCGCCGTGGCCGCGGGCGCGTCCTGGTTCTGGTGGCGGCGCGGCATCCTCGGCACCATCCTCGTGGGCATGGCGGTGCTGCTGCCGCTGCGCCTCGGTCTGGGCTGGTAGGCGTGCTTCCTAGAATTCCGACAACTTTGCAGGAGACCTCCATGAACGTCCTTCGACTCGCCGACCTCATCGCCCAGGGCCAAGTGGCCGGCAAGCGCGTGTTCATCCGCGCCGACCTCAACGTGCCGCAAGACGATGCGGGCCGCATCACCGAAGACACGCGCATCCGTGCCAGCGTGCCGGCCATCCGCATGGCGCTGGACGCCGGCGCCGCCGTGATGGTCACCAGCCACCTCGGCCGCCCCACCGAGGGCGAGTTCAAGCCCGAAGACAGCCTGGCACCCGTGGCCGAGCGTCTGGGTGAACTGCTGGGTTTCACGGTGCCGCTGGTCTCGAACTGGGTGGACGGCGTGACCGTGGCACCGGGCCACGTGGTGATGCTGGAGAACTGCCGCCTCAACAAGGGCGAGAAGAAGAACAACGAAGAACTCGCGAAGAAGATGGCCGCGCTTTGCGACATCTTCGTGCACGACGCCTTCGGCACCGCGCACCGCGCCGAGGCCAGCACCTACGGCATCGCGCAGTTCGCGCCTGTGGCCTGCGCCGGCCCGCTGCTGGCGGCCGAGATCGACGCCATCACGAAGGCGCTGGCGCACCCGAAGCGGCCGCTGCTGGCCATCGTGGCGGGCAGCAAGGTCAGCACCAAGCTCACCATCCTGAAGGCGCTGGCCGAAAAGGTGGACGGCCTCATCGTGGGCGGCGGCATCGCCAACACCTTCTTGCTGGCGATGGGCCTGCCCATCGGCAAGAGCCTGGCCGAGCCCGACCTCGTGGCCGAGGCCAAGGCCGTCATCGACGCCATGCAGGCGCGCGGCGCCGCGGTGCCCATCCCCACCGACGTGGTGGTGGCGCTGCGTTTTGCGGCCGACGCGCCGGCCACTGTCAAGGCCGTGGCCGATGTCGGCCCCGACGACCTGATCCTCGACATCGGCCCCGACACCGCCGCCGTGTTGGCCGCGCAGCTCAAGGCCGCTGGCACCATCGTCTGGAACGGCCCGGTGGGCGTGTTCGAGTTCGAGGCCTTCAGCCACGGCACCGAAGCGGTGGCGCGGGCGATTGCCGAGAGCAGCGCCTTCAGCATCGCCGGTGGCGGCGACACGCTGGCGGCGATTGCCAAGTACGGCATCGAGAGAGACGTGGGCTACATCAGCACCGGCGGCGGCGCTTTCCTGGAGGTGCTGGAGGGCAAGACGCTGCCGGCCTTCGAGATCCTTTCCCGCCGCGCTGCGCAAAACTGAAACCGCTTCAACGCGCGGGGTCGCCGGGCAAGCCCGGCGGGCTTCCGCAGTAATCTCCGTGGCATTCCAACGAACGCCACGGAGACAAACATGGCCCAGAAGCTTTCAGACGCCGAAAGCCTGCTGCGCGACGCGGCGCTCGAATACCACCGCGCCCCCACACGCGGCAAGATCTCCGTCACGCCCACCAAGCCGCTGTCCAACCAGCGCGACCTGAGCCTGGCTTACTCGCCCGGCGTGGCCTACGCCTGCCTGGCCATCCAGGAGAACCCGGCGCTGGCGCACGACTACACCAGCCGCGGCAACCTGGTGGGCGTGGTCACCAACGGCACCGCGGTGCTGGGCCTGGGCGACATCGGCCCGCTGGCCGGCAAGCCGGTGATGGAAGGCAAGGGCTGCCTGTTCAAGAAGTTCGCCGGCATCGACGTGTTCGACATCGAACTCGCCGAGCGCGACCCCGACAAGCTCATCGAGATCATCGCCGCGCTGGAGCCCACGCTAGGCGGCGTGAACCTGGAAGACATCAAGGCGCCCGAGTGCTTCTACATCGAGAAGAAGCTGCGCGAGCGCATGAACATCCCCGTCTTCCACGACGACCAGCACGGCACCGCCATCATCAGCAGCGCGGCCCTGCTCAACGGCCTGGAACTGGTGGGCAAGGCCATCGGCGACGTGAAGCTCGCCGTCAGCGGCGCAGGCGCGGCGGCCATCGCCTGCCTGGACGTGATGGTGGGCCTGGGCGTGCGGCGCGAGAACATCTTCGTCTGCGACAGCAAGGGTGTGATCCAGAGCGAGCGCGAAGACGCCAAGGCGGGCAAGCTCGACGAGAGCAAACAGCGTTATTGCCAGAGAACAACTGCGCGCTCGCTGGCCGATGTGGTGAACGGCGCTGACGTCTTCCTCGGCTGCAGCGCCGCCGGCGTGCTGAGCGTGGAGATGGTGATCAGCATGGCGCGCCAGCCCATCATCCTGGCGCTGGCCAACCCCGAGCCCGAGATCCGGCCCGAGCTGGCCAAGGCCGCGCGGCCCGATTGCATCATCGCCACGGGGCGCAGCGACTACGCCAACCAGGTCAACAACGTTCTGTGCTTCCCTTACATCTTCCGCGGTGCGCTCGATTGCGGCGCGACCAAGATCACCGAAGCGATGAAGCTCGCCTGCGTGCGCGAGATCGCCGCGCTGGCCAAGGCCGAGGCCAGCGACGAGGTGGCCGCCGCCTACCAGGGCAAGGAGCTGAAGTTCGGGCCCGAGTACCTGATTCCCACGCCGTTCGATGTGCGCTTGATCCTGCGCATCGCGCCCGCCGTGGCGCGCGCGGCGGCCGAAAGCGGCGTGGCCACGCGGCCCATCCACGACCTGGAGGCTTACCGCCAGGGGCTGGAGCGTTTTGTCTACCAGACCGGCATGTTCATGCGCCCGGTGTTCGCGGCGGCCAAGGCCCGGCCGGCGCGCGTGGTGTACGCCGAAGGCGAAGACGAGCGTGTGCTGCGTGCGCTGCAGGTGGTGAAGGAAGAAGGCCTGGCGCAGCCCATCCTCGTGGGCCGGCCCGAGGTGGTGAAGATGCGCATCGAGCGCGCCGGCCTGCGCCTGGAGGCCGGGCGTGATTTCGAGATCTGCGACCCCGAGAACGACCCGCGTTTCCGCGAGTACTGGGAAACCTACCGCGGCCTGATGGCGCGCGACGGTGTCACGCCCGAGGTGGCCAAGGCCGCCGTGCGCCGCAGCAACACGCTGATCAGCGCGCTGATGCTGCGCCGTGGCGAGGCCGATGCCATGGTCTGCGGCCTGGTGGGCCGCTACGACAGCCACCTGGAGCACGTGCGGCACGTCATCGGCCGCAAGCAAGGCGCGCACGTGATGGCGGCGATGAACGCGCTGATGCTGGAAGACCGCACGCTCTTCATCACCGACACCTTCGTCAACGAAGCGCCCAGCGCCGAAGAACTGGCCGACATCGCGCTGATGGCCGCGGCCGAGGTGCAACGTTTCGGCGTGCCGCCGAAAGTGGCATTCCTCTCGCACTCGATCTTCGGCTCGTCCAACCGGCCTTCGGCGCAACGCATGCGGCAGGCGCACGCGCTTTTCCGCGAGCGCGCGCCGGCCGGCGTGGAAAGCGACGGCGAGATGCAGGGCGACGCCGCGCTGAGCGAGAGCGTGCGCCGCGGCTACCTGCCCGAGACCACGCTCAGCGGCAGCGCCAACCTGCTGGTGCTGCCCAACCTGGACGCCGCCAACATCCTCTTCAACGTGCTGAAGATGACGGGCGGGCAGGGCGTGACGGTGGGCCCCATCCTGCTGGGCGCGGCCAAGCCGGTGCACATCCTCACGCCCAGCGCCACGGTGCGCCGCATCGTCAACATGACGGCGCTGGCCGTGGCCGACGCCGCTGCGGGCTGAAACCGCGCTGAAACTGCCGGGCCAGGGCGCGGCCGATAATGAGCCGAGACCCCTGAAGCCGGAGACAGCCCCCTCATGATGCGCGCCACCAAGATCGTCGCCACCCTCGGCCCTGCCTCCAGCGACCCCGGCGTGCTCGAACGCCTGCTGCGCGCCGGTGTCGACGTGGTGCGGCTGAACTTCAGCCACGGCAAGGCGCAAGACCACATCGACCGCGCGAACCTCGTGCGCGAAGTGGCTGCCAAGGTCGGCAAACCCATCGCGCTGATGGCCGACCTGCAGGGCCCGAAGATCCGCGTCGGCAAGTTCGTCGACGGCAAGGTGATGCTGGAGCCAGGCGCTGCCTTCGTGCTGGATGCGCAGCGCACCGAGCCGGGTGACCTCACGGCCGTGGGCCTGGACTACAAGGAACTGCCGCGCGACGTGCGCCCCGGCGACACCCTGCTGCTGAACGACGGCCTCATCAAACTGACCGTGGAAGCCGTGCGCGGCGAGCAGGTGCACACGCGTGTGGTGCTGGGCGGCGAGCTCAGCAACAACAAAGGCATCAACAAGGCTGGTGGCGGCCTCACGGCGCCGGCGCTCACGGCCAAGGACATGGAGGACATCAAGACCGCCATGGCCTTCCAGTGCGAGTACCTGGCGGTGAGCTTCCCGAAAAACGCCACCGACATGGAGATGGCGCGCCAGCTCGCCAACGTGGCCGGCGAGGCCACGCGCCACAAGCCGGCGATGATCGCGAAGATCGAGCGCAGCGAGGCCATCCCGCACCTGGAGGCCATCCTCAAGGCCAGCGACGGCATCATGGTGGCGCGCGGCGACCTGGCGGTGGAGGTGGGCAACGCGGCCGTGCCGGCGCTGCAAAAACGCATGATCCGCATGGCGCGGCAGATGGACAAGGTCGTCATCACCGCCACGCAGATGATGGAAAGCATGATCCTCGCGCCCGTGCCCACACGTGCCGAGGTCAGCGACGTCGCCAACGCCGTGCTGGATGGCACCGACGCCGTGATGCTGAGCGCCGAAACCGCCGCCGGCAAGTTCCCGGTGGAGACGGTGGAGCAGATGGCCGCCATCGCGCTGGAGGCCGAACGCGCCGAAGAAGTCAACTTCAAGGACGACTTCATGCAGCGCCACTTCGGGCGCATCGACCAGAGCATCGCGATGGGCGCGCTGTTCACGGCGCACCACCTGGGCTGCAAGGCCATCATCGCGCTCACCGAAAGCGGCAGCACCGCGCTGTGGATGAGCCGGCACAACATCCAGGTGCCGATCTACGGCCTCACGCACAAGCAGCAGTCCGAGCGCCGCATGGCGCTGTACCGCAACGTGCAGCCCATCCTGATGCCCACCCACAACGACCGCGACCAGGCCCTGGCCGAGGCCGAGCAGGTGCTGGTGGCGCGCGGCGTGCTCAAGCCCGGCGATACCTACGCCATCACCTGCGGCGAGCCCATGGGCTACCCCGGCGGGACCAACATGCTGAAGGTCTGCCAGGTCAAGTGACCGAGAGGGGCTCCCTGGAGGCCCTGGTGCAGGCGTCAAACTAGGGGGACGGGCTCGGCGACCCCGGGTTCGCGGGTGTAGGCCGCCTTGTGGGGCGGGCGGCGCAGGACTAGCGTCGGGTTTCACCAGACCGGGTCTCGTCATCGCGGCGACACCGTGCCGGGTCGAAGTCACCTTCCCTACACAGCCAGGAGTGAGCCATGAAGAAGATCATCGCCTTGGGCCTGATCGCTGCCGCCGGTTCGGCGCAAGCGGTCGACCTGTACAACAACGGCGCCGCGGTTGCCGGCACGCCGCCCATCTCCGTCATCCGTGCGGGCGGTACGCTGTTCGGCGCTGGTGCCCAGGGCAACATCCCCAACCTGGTGGCCGACGACTTCACCGTCGGTGGCCCGGGCTGGACGGTGGAGAGCCTGAGTTTCTTCAGCTACCAGTCGTTCGCAGCCAGCACCTACACCTTCACGGGCCTGAACTGGAGCATCGTCTCCGGTGACGTCACCAGCGGCACCGTGGTGGCCTCGGGTTCGGGCACGCCCACCAACGGCGGGCTGGTGGGCTACCGCGTCACGTCCACGACGCTGACCAACACCGACCGCGCCATCTTCCGCCTCGACGTGAACGTGGCTGATTTCGATCTGGCCCCCGGCAGCTACTGGCTGCGTTGGGGCATCACCGGCTCGCTGGCCTCGGGCCCGTGGCAGCCGCCCACCGCCGACGGTGCTTTCGGCAACGCGCAGCAGAGCCTGGCCAACGCCGCCTTCGCGGGCGTGGTGGACGCCGGTGACGGCTTGGGCGTGGAGTTCCCGTTCATCGTGCAAGGCAGCCTGGTGCCCGAGCCGGGCACCTGGGCCATGATGCTGGCCGGTGGCCTGGCCGTGGCCGGTCTGGCGCGTCGCCGCAAGGCCTGAGCGGCCCGAAAAGCTTGAACGCCGGCCTGCGGGCCGGCCACCGAAAACGGGCCTGCGGGCCCGTTTTTCTTTGCCCTGCTGTCAGTCGTAGCGCAGCGACAGTCCCGTCACCAACGTCAAGTCGGTGTTGCGCAGCCCGGGGGCCGGGCGTGTGGTGTGGCGCAGGCTCAAGCCCGTGCTCAGGCTCACACGTTCGCTGATGGCCACGGAGACCTGGCCGTCGAACTCGGTGCGCACCAGGCCGCTTTCGCGCAGGCTGGGCAGCAGCACGAGTTTCTGGCGCAGGGTGGTGCTGGGGCTCAAACGCAGGTTGGCCTCTTGCGCCAGCACGAGGCCGAGGTCGGTGAGTTCGCTGCGCAGCGTGCCGTCGCCTTGGGTGTCCACCGGGCGCACATAACGTTCGTGCGCCACGGCCAGGCCGGCCCAGGCGTCCCAGAACTGGTTCGGGGCCTTCAGCAGGTGCAGGCCCATGCCGCTGGTGAGCGTGAGCCGCTCGCGCGTGTTGGCGGGGCGGTCGGTGAGGCCGGCGGCCTGCACGAAGCCGAAGCTGCGCCGCCAGGGTTCGATGTCGCCGTTGTACTGCGAGCTCACCAGCGCGCGTTTGCCGGTGGTCCGGCCGTTGCTGTCGGTGTAAAGCATCTGCCCGGTGGCCGACCACTTGCTGCTCTCGGTGGCGCGCACACCGTCGAGGCTGAGGTTGAGGGCCGTGGCGCGTGTGTTGCCGCTGTTGACGGTGAGGCCGGCCGTGGTGAGCGAGCGCCACTGGCCGTCGGGCTTGACCGTCACCTGGGCCAGTGCGGGTGCGGTGGCCAGCGCCAGCAGCAGCTGCGCGGCAGTTTTCAGGCGTGTGGTTCGGCGGAGGTCGGGCAGGCGTGTCAGGGTCATGCGTTCGGGGTTGCACCGGCCGCCATGACCGGGCCGACGCTGGCCACCATGGCCTGCACCTCGCGGTTCATGCCCACCGGCACCAGTTGCAGGCCCGGATTGTCGCGCCGAAAAACGCGAAAGAGCTCATCCGCAAAGCCATGGCCGATGTCGTGGATGCCCTCGAAGTTGATGTCGGCGCGGCGGAACTCGCCCAGGCGCGCGGCCACGCGGCGCGCATCGGCGCGGCTCACCAGGGCCTGCTCAGCACCACCCAGGAGGTGCAGCGGCACCACGGTGCGGTCGAAGCGGTAGCCGGCGTCCACGCTGTGGGCGCGCAGCACGGCGTCGAGCGTGCGTGTCGTGTCCAGCGCGATGGCCAGGTAGATGCTGGTGCCTTGCCGTGCCACCGGCCTGCCTGCGCGCCAGGGGCGGTTTTCCCAGGCGCGGCACTGAAAAGCCGCGTGGTTGGCATGCAGGTCGAACACGTCGGCCAGGCGCGAGGTGAAGAACAGGCCGTGTCCGCAGTGGCCCTTGGGCGCGCTGGTCAGCTTGCCCTTGCTGAGCTCCAGCATGGCCAGCAGCGGGTCGTCGATGGCGAAGCTCTGGCCGATGCGCTCGAAGACGCCGCAGCCGTCGTCGCTGACCAGCAACTGCAACTGCAGTGGCGTCTGCCGCATCGACACCGTGACCTGCGTGCCGCCGCTGTGCTCGGAGGCGTTGTTCAGCAGCTCGGTGAAGGCGTGGCGCGCCATGCGCTGCACGGGGGCCGGCAGCTCGAAGAAGGGCGCGAAATCGCGGCGCCAGGGCGTGTCTTCTTCCAGCCCGGCCAGCGGGTAGCGCTGCACCACCTGCCGCAGGGCGCCGGGCGCGTGCTGCGGCTTGCGCGGCGTACCCGTGCTCAGCAGCCATTGCGCCGCCACCAGTTTGTGCAGCAGCAGGTTGGCGCGGCGCCGGCTGATGCCCAGGCGGGCCATCAGGTGGGCCGGCAAGGCCTGGCCGTGCTGCACTGCGGCAGCGGTGATCCATTGCGTCAGGGGTGCGAGGTCGTAGCGGGCCATGGCTTGCATCGGTGGCGCTGGCCCCATGGCCGGCATGTGCGCAGTGTCGGGGTGCGGAGCGCCAGGCTTGAGCGCGAAAAGCGGCACGTTCAACCGCCAGTTCGTGCCCGCGGCGCGCAGGCGCTCTGCGGGCCGGCGATGGGGGGCCGCCTAGAATCGGGCGCAGTTTCAGGCCGGTTACAGCGGTGCTTTTGCCCCGCTTGCCTGTGGCCTGTGGCGCGCTGCCGCGCCGGTGCCCGCTTCATCACTCCTGGAGTTTTCCCATGCCTCTCGTCTCGATGCGCCAGCTGCTCGACCATGCCGCCGAAAACGGCTATGGCATCCCGGCCTTCAACGTGAACAACCTCGAACAGGTGCAGGCCGTGATGACGGCCGCTGCCGAGGTGGGCGCGCCCGTCATCCTGCAGGCCAGCGCCGGTGCCCGCAAGTACGCCGGCGAGGCCTTCATCAAGCACCTGATCCAGGCCGCGGTAGAGGCCTACCCGCACATCCCGCTCGTGATGCACCAAGACCACGGCCAGACGCCCGCCATCTGCCAGGGCGCCATCGACCTGGGCTTCGGCTCGGTGATGATGGACGGCAGCCTGCAGGCCGATGGCAAGACGCCGGCCAGCTTCGACTACAACGTCGAGGTCACGCGCAAGGTGGTGGACATGGCCCATGCCGTGGGCGTGACGGTGGAAGGTGAACTCGGCTGCCTGGGCAACCTGGAAACCGGCGAAGCCGGCGAAGAAGACGGCATCGGCGCCGAAGGCAAGCTCGACCACAGCCAGATGCTGACCGACCCCGAAGAAGCCGCCGTCTTCGTGAAGGCCACGCAGCTCGACGCGCTGGCGATTGCCATCGGCACCAGCCACGGCGCCTACAAGTTCAGCCGCAAGCCCACGGGCGACATCCTGGCCATCGGCCGCGTGAAAGAGATCCACAAGCGCATCCCGAACACGCACCTGGTGATGCACGGCTCGTCCAGCGTGCCGCAGGAGCTGCTGGCCATCATCAACCAGTACGGCGGCAAGATGAAAGAGACCTTCGGCGTGCCGGTGGAAGAGATCCAGGAAGCCATCAAGCACGGCGTGCGCAAGATCAACATCGACACCGACATCCGCCTGGCGATGACGGGCGCGGTGCGCAAGTTCCTGGCCGAGAACCCGGACAAGTTCGATGCGCGCGAATGGCTCAAGCCGGCGCGTGAAGCCGCCTACAAGGTGTGCAAGCAGCGCTACATGGAATTCGGCTGCGAAGGCCAGGCCGGCAAGATCAAGCCCATGGCCATGAGCGAAGTGGCACGGCGTTACGCCAGCGGCGAGCTCGCGCAGATGGTGCAGTGATCCAGGCCGAAAGGCCATGCAGAAGGGGCGCCGCGGCGCCCCTTTTTTCTTGCGGTGTAGCCGCTCAGACGGAGCCGATGAGCATCGGGTCGATGGCGTGGTTCTGCGGGCCGCGTTCGGCGATCTTCAAAGCACCCAGGCGGTTGCCCAGCTTGGCGCAACGCTCCAGCGCCCAGCCGCGCTCCAGGCCGTAGAGCAGCGCGGCGCGGAAGGCGTCGCCGCAGCCCGTGGGGTCGACCACGCGGCGCGCTTCCACCGGCGGCACGTGCGTGCGCTCGCCCTTGATCCACAGCTCGCAGCCGTTTTCGCCCAGCGTCACCACCACGCCCTGCATGTTGGGCCGGCGGCTGATGGTGGCGGCGTCTTCGCCCGTGCGCTCTTGCAGCATGCGGGCTTCGTAGTCGTTCACGGCCAGCCAGCTGGCCAGGCCGAGGATCTCGCGGTGCTCGTCGCCGTTGAACTGCGGCAGCTGCTGGCCCGGGTCGAAGATGAAGGGGATGTGCTGCGCGGCCAGCTGGTGCGCGTGCTGCCACATCGCGTCACGGCCGTCGGGCGCGATGATGCCGATGGCCAGGTCGGTGCGCGCGCTCTTGGGCGGCACCACCACTTCGTGGGCGCGGCTCATGGCGCCGGGGTGGAAAGCGGCGATCTGGTTGTTGTCGCGGTCGGTGGTGATGTGGCACTGCGCGGTGTGCAGGTGCGTGTCGCGGTGGATCAGCGAAACGTCGGCGCCCCAGTCCTTCACACGCGCCAGGTACTCGCCGCCGTCCACGCCCAAGGCACCCAGGATCACCGGCTGGCCGCCCAGCGCCTGCAGGTTGTAGGCGATGTTGCCGGCGCAACCGCCGAACTCGCGGCGCAGTGTGGGCACCAGGAAGCTGACGTTCAGGATGTGCACCTGGTCGGCCATGATCTGGTCGGCAAAGCGCCCCGGGAACGTGGTGATGGTGTCGAAGGCGAGGGAACCGCAGATCAAGGCGGGCATGGGCGCTCCAGAGGGCGTGAAAGAAAAAGCGGCAGACGGCGCGCGCGGCGCCGTCAGGGGTAGAAGAGTTCGATGGTGTAGCCGGCCACCGGGGCGGTGGCGGCGCGCAGTGTGGCCTGCACGGCCAGTTCGCGCCCGGCGCCGAGCGTGGCCTGGTTCACGCCAAGCTCGGCGGCGGTGAGCACGCGCCGCGCCACCAGCTGGCCCTGGCCGTCGGTGAGCGAGAGTTCCAGCGCCGGCAGTGCCACATCGAGCTCGGCGCGGTTGCGCAGCGCGACGCTGAGCTTGTAGATGCTCGACTTCTCCACGCGCACCAGCCCGCTGCTTTCCACCACCAGGCTCTCGATGAGGTGCGCCGGCCCCACTTGGCAGCCCAGCGGTTGGCAGGCCGCCTGCAGCACCGGGCGCAGCGCCGGAAAACGCGCGGCCACCAGGCTGCGGTAGGCCAGCGCCACCTGCGCTGCCAGCAGCACGCCGCCCAGCACCAGGCCCAAGCCCAGCGCAGCGCGCACCTGCGGGCGGCGCCAGCGCGCCGCGCGTTCGGCCTGCCGCACGAAAGAAGGCGTGGCACCGGCCATCGGGCGCGGGTCGGCGGTGATGTCTTCGGCGGGCACGGCCGGGTTTTCTGGCGCCGCCGCCACACCAGGCCGACGGTCGGCTTCCATCGCGGCATCGGCCGCAAACCGCGAGACCGCCTCGTCCACGGTAGGCGCGGGTTCGCTACCGTCCACGGGGGCTTCATCGTCGAAGGGCGGCGGCGCCACCCGGGGCGCGCTGGCCGGTGGTGGCATCGGCAGGCCGAAATCGGCCAGCGCTGGCGGCGGGCCGGCCGGCGGTGGGGGGCGCGTGTTCCCGCTGCGCACCATCGCACGGGGCATGTCGTCCAGTGGTGCGCGGGGCGCCCCGGTGTCGAGGTCGAGCAAGGCCTCGGCGGCGTTGAACACCTCCGAGCAACGGCCGCAGCGCACCCAGCCTTCTGACACCCGCAGCTGGTCGGGCACGACACGGAAAACCGTGCCGCACGCGGTGCAGCGGGTGGCCATGCCGGATGCCATCGTGCGGCCTCTCAGCGTGTCAGGCGGCGGGGCGCCGGGCGCACATCAGCACCCAGCCTTCTTGCCGGTCGGCCACCTGCACGTCGAGCCAGGGGGCGTAGGCGGCGGTGATCTCCTCGGCCTGGCGCTCCAGGATGCCCGCCAGCACCAGCCAGCCGCCCGGGGCCACGTGGCCGGCCAGCAGCGGGGCCAGCAGCTTCAGCGGCGTGGCTAGGATGTTGGCCAGCACCACGCCGTACAGGCCCTGGGCCTGCGCCGGCAGGCCGGCGGCGAGCGTGGTGGCGGGTACGCCGTTGCGCTCGGCGTTGTCACGTGTGCTCTGCACGGCGGCGGGGTCGATGTCGACGGCATCGATGAAGCCCGCACCCACCAAGGCCGCACCGAGCGCGAGGATGCCGCTGCCGCAGCCGTAATCGAGCACGCGGCCCAGGTCCGCGGTCTCGGGCTTGCGCGCAAGCCAGCGCAGGCACATGTGCGTGGTGGGGTGGGTACCGGTGCCGAAGGCCAGGCCCGGGTCGAGCCGCATCACGTGCTTGGCGCCCGGCGGCACCTCGTGCCAGCTGGGCACCACCCAGAACTCGGGCGTGATTTCCACCGGCGCGAACTGGCTCTGCGTCAGGCGCACCCAGTCTTGTTCTTCCACGCGGTGCAGGGCCTGCACGTGCGCGCCTTGTTCGCCGAAGTGCGCCAGCGCCAGCGTGGCCGCCTGCTCGGCCGCGGCTTCGCTGTCGAACAGCGCCTTCAGCGTGCTGCGCTCCCAGCCCGGCGCCGGCGCGGGCATGCCCGGCTCGCCGAAGAGCGCGCGCTCGGCCTCGGTGTCGGCATCGGCGTCTTCGACGCTGACCGACAGCGATTCCAGCTCGTCCATCAGCAGGTCGGACAGTGGTTCCACCACGTCCGCCGGGGCGCGCAAGACCAGTTCAAACATCGCGCGCTTACCTCGTGTGCTGGCCGAGCCAGCCTTCGAGATAGTGGATGCTGGTGCCACCTTCGATGAACTTGGCGTCCGCCATCAGCTCGCGGTGCAGCGGGATGTTGGTCTGGATGCCCTCGACCACCGTCTCGCTCAGCGCCGTGCGCATGCGGGCCAGGGCCTGGTCGCGCGTGTCGCCGTGGCAGATGATCTTGCCGACCATGCTGTCGTAGTTGGGCGGCACGAAGTAGTTCGTGTAGATGTGCGAATCCACGCGCACACCCGGCCCGCCTGGCGGGTGCCACAGGCTGATGCGGCCCGGCGATGGGGTGAACTTGTAGGGGTCTTCGGCGTTGATGCGGCACTCGATGGCATGGCCGCGCATCTCGATGTTGCGCTGTGCGAAGGGCAGCTTCTCGCCGGCCGCCACGCGGATCTGCATCTGCACGATGTCGATGCCCGTGACCATCTCCGTCACCGGGTGCTCCACCTGCACGCGCGTGTTCATCTCGATGAAATAGAACTCGCCGTCTTCGTAGAGGAACTCGAAGGTGCCGGCGCCGCGGTAGCCGATCTTCTTGCAAGCAGCAGCGCAGCGGTCGCCGATGCGCTCGATGACACGCCGCGGGATGCCCGGGGCCGGCGCCTCTTCGATGATCTTCTGGTGACGGCGCTGCATGCTGCAGTCGCGCTCGCCCAGCCAGACAGCGTTCTTGTGCTGGTCGGCCATCACCTGGATCTCGATGTGACGCGGCCGCTCCAGGAACTTCTCCATGTAGACCTGCGGGTTGCCGAAGGCAGCACCGGCCTCGGCGCGCGTGGTCTGCACGGCGTGGATCAGCGCAGCCTCGGTGTGCACCACGCGCATGCCGCGCCCGCCGCCACCGCCGGCGGCCTTGATGATCACGGGGTAGCCGACGCTGCGCGCGATCTTGATGATCTCCTTCGGGTCTTCCGGCAGGGCGCCTTCGCTGCCCGGCACGCAAGGCACGCCGCTCTTGATCATGGCCTGCTTGGCGCTGACCTTGTCGCCCATCAGCCGGATGCTCTCGGGCGTGGGGCCGATGAAGGTGAAGCCGCTCATCTCCACCCGTTCGGCGAAGTTGGCGTTTTCGCTCAGGAAGCCGTAACCGGGGTGGATGGCCTCGGCGTCGGTGACCTCGGCCGTGCTGATGATGGCCGGCATGTTGAGGTAGCTCAGCGACGAAGCCGCCGGGCCGATGCACACCGCCTCGTCGGCCAGCTTCACGTACTTGGCTTCGCGGTCGGCCTCGGAGTAGACGACCACCGCCTTGATGCCCATTTCCTTGCAGGCGCGCTGGATGCGCAGGGCGATTTCGCCGCGGTTGGCGATCAGGATCTTCTTGAACACGGGTCAGTTCCCGTTCATTCCACGATGAACAAAGGCTGGCCGAATTCGACCGCTTGCCCGTTCTCGCAAAGGATGCGCAGCACCTTGCCTTCGCAGTCGGCCTCGATCTCGTTCATGATCTTCATGGCTTCGATGATGCAGACCGGCTGGCCCACCTTCACCTGGTCGCCGAGTTCGGCGAAGGCCTTGGCACCCGGGCTGGCCGCACGGTAGAAGGTACCGACCATCGGCGACTTGATCACCTTGCCTTCCGGGGCCGCTTCGGCGGGCGGTGCGGCGGGAGCGGCCGCGGCAGGCGATGAGCCGGCTGCGGGGGCGGCCACGGGCGCGGGCGGTGCGTACATCGGCGCGGCCACGGCCACGGCGGTGCCCGCCTTGACGATGCGCACCTTGCCTTCGGCTTCGGTGATCTCCAGCTCAGAGATGTTCGACTCGCTGACCAGGTCGATCAGCGTCTTCAGTTTTCTCAGATCCATGGAAGGGTCCTCGGTGTCAGGCCCCGGCTCTGCGGCCGGTGGGCGGGTTCGGGTGAAGGTTCAGGCGGCGGACTGTAGCCGGCCGAGCGCATGGCGCAGCGCCAGGCGGTAGCCGTCCACGCCCAGCCCGCAGATCACGCCCACGGCGATCTCCGACAGGTAGGAATGGCGGCGGAAGGCCTCGCGCGCGTGCACGTTGCTGATGTGCACTTCGATGAATGGCAGCGCCACGCCGGCCAGCGCGTCGCGCAGCGCGACGCTGGTGTGGGTGAGGCCGCCCGGGTTGATGAGGATGAAGCGGGTGCCGTCCTGGCGCGCCGCCTGCACGCGGTCGATCAGCGCGCCCTCGTGGTTGCTCTGGAAACACTGCAGCGCCACACCGGCATCTGCAGCGATCTGCTGCAGTTCTGCTTCGATCATGGGCAGTGTCGTGCGGCCATAGACCTCCGGCTCGCGCGTACCGAGCAGGTTGAGGTTGGGGCCGTTGAGGACGAGCAGGCTCATGTCTTAGGGGGGTGGCCAGGGTGGCGCGGGCCGGACTTTACGCTTTTTGCGACCCGATGGGCACAAATCGCCGCAAGAGCGAGTTCTCGGTGCTCAGAGGGTTTTCGCCCAGCCCAGCAGCTCGTCGTGCGTGGTTTCGCCCAGCTTGCGCTGCACGATGCGGCCCTGGCGGTCGAACATCGCGGTGAAAGGCAGGGCGCCGGTGCTGTTGCCGAGCTTGCGGCTGAGCTCGGTGCCGTCGAAGCCGGCCAGGCCGATGCCGTAGCTGACGGGCGTCTTGGCCAGGAACTGGCGCACCGCCGTCGGGTTGTCCACCGCCAGGCCCACCACGCGCCCGCCCTGGCTGGCGAAGGCCTTCGCAAAGCGGTCGAGCTCCGGCATCTCTTTCACGCAGGGCGGGCACCAGGTGGCCCAAAAGTTCAGCACCAGCGGCCTGCCGAACATCGAGCGCATGGCCAACTCGCCGCCTTCGGGCTGGGTGAAGGCGGCTTGCCAGAAAGCCAGGGTGTTCTCGTCGAGTTCCACCGGCGGCGGTTGGCGCCACAGGTTCCAGCCCACGCCGGCACCGGCCGCCGCGGCGCCGGCGGCACCCAGCACGAGGTGGCGGCGCTTCAAGCTGCCTCCCCGCCCGCGAGGGCTGCGTCTTCGCGGGCCAGCAGCTTCTGCAGGGCCGCCAGGTCGCCGCGCCAGTTGCGGCCGCGGGCGTCGGGTTTGAGGGCGCCGCGCTGGTCGTCGGTGTCGTGCAGGATGAGGTGCAGCGTCACCGGCTCGCCCAGGGCGCGGTTGGGCGCGCTCAGGCTCAGCACGTGCAGCGGCTCGCCGCCCCGCCCACCCGGGCGATCGATGCTGCCGCTGTCGTAGTCGACACCGGCGTTGATGAGCATGATCTCGGCGGCCTTGGGGTCGTCGCAGTAAAGATCCAGGTGGATGGTGGACAGGCGCGTGGCCGTGCCCCGCCACACTGCGCCCGAGAGGTGCGGGCGGAACTCCGCCAGGCGCTGCATCCAGGGCAGGGCGGCCTCGCGCAGCGCGCGCAGCTCGGCCGGTTGCGTGTCGGCGCAGAAGATCTCGATGTGCTCGCGCACCGCGTCTTCCACCTCTTCGTTCGTCGGCAGTTCGGCGCGGGCGCCGAAATCCCGGCCGGCCTTGCGCTTGGCGGCGACGTATTCCATGCCTTCTTCCACCACCAGGCGGGCGGCGGCGGCAGCGATCTCTTCGGTGTGGCTCATGACAGCAGCGAGGGCAAACAAAAGGGCCGATCAAGTCCTTGCGCGGAACCGGCTTGGCCGGGCCGCAGCAAGAGCCCCCTCGGGGGGTGGCGAACGCCAGTGAGCCTGGGGGCTCACGGTACGGTGACGTCACCCATGCGGGCCGCGATGGTGGCAGAACGCCCCAGCACATAGCCCGAGCCGGGGTTCTTCTCGAAGCGTTTGGGCGCCGGCAGCATCACCGCCAGGCGTGCCGCCTGAAGCGCGCCGAGCTGCGAGGCATCCACGCGGAAGTAGTGCCGCGCCGCCGCCTGGGCGCCGAAGAGGCCTTCGCCCCACTCCACGTTGTTCAAATAGATCTCCAGCAGCCGGTCTTTGGGCAGCAGCGCGTCCAGCGCCAGGGCCAGCACCATCTCCTGGCCCTTGCGCAGCACCGTGCGCTCGCCGCTCAGGAAGAGGTTCTTGGCCAGCTGCTGCGTGATGGTGGAGCCGCCCACCACCTTGGGTACCACCTGGCGTGTGGGCTGGCGTGCCTTGAGGCGCTCGACCCGAGCCTCGGCCTTCTGGTTCTTCTCCCAGGCCTTCTCGATGGCTTCCCAGTCGATGCCGGCATGTTCGGTGAAGCCGGCGTCTTCGCTGGCGATCACGGCGCGCTTCAGGTTGGGCGAGATCCGTTCGTAGGGCACCCAGCTCTGGCTCCAGCCGATCTGGCCCTTGTTGGTGAGCAGCCGCCAGGCCTCGCTGCGCTGGAAGGGGGTGGACTGCGGGTCCACCACGTTCATCAGCACGATGCGCAGCACAAACACCAGCTGCAGGCTCAAGGCGCAGAGCAGCACCAGGCCGATGAGGCGCAGCGTGTGGCGCTGCCAGGCAGGACGGGCTTTCATGGGGGCCCGATTGTGGCTGCTTGTGTCGCAGCCTGTTACGAAGCCTTCGCGTCCACCTCGGCGCGCAGGGCCTGTAACACCGGCGCGGTGAGTGGGCGCACACCACGCCAAAGCTCGAAGGCCTCGGCCGCCTGTTCCACCAGCATGCCCAGGCCGTCGCGCGCGCTGGCGCCGTGGGCCTGCGCCCAGGCGAGGAAGGGCGCGGCGGCGGCGCCGTACATCAGGTCGACGGCCAGCGCGCCCGGGCCCAGCGTGGCCGCCGGCACGGGCGAGGCCGCGCCCTGCAGGCTGCTGGCGCTGGCGTTGATGACGAGGTCGTAGGCCTCGCCCGGAGTGGCCAGCGGCGCTGCGCTCAACGCGGCGCCGTGTTCCTCGGCCCAGGCGGCGTGGCTGGCCACCAGCGCTTGCGCCTTCTGGGCCGTGCGGTTGACCAGCACCAGCGACGCTGGGCGCGCCGCCAGCAGCGGGCCCAGCACGCCGGCCCCGGCGCCCCCAGCGCCGACCAAGAGTACGCGGCGGCCGGCCAGCGGGCGGCTGGCGTTGACTTCGATGTCGCGCAGCAGGCCGATGCCGTCGGTGTTGTCGGCCAGCCAGCCTTCGGGGCTGGCCCCGCCGTCGAAGCGCAAAGTGTTGGCAGCACCGGCCAGCATGGCGCGCGGCGTGCGGCGGCCGGCGAGCTGGTAGGCCTCGAACTTGAAGGGCACGGTGACGTTGCAGCCGCGGCCCGGGGCGGCCGGATCGACGGGAACGCCTGCAAAGGCCCGCACGGTCTCGGCAAAGCCGTCCAAGGGCGCCAGGACGCGTTCATAGACCAGCGCCTGCCCGGTCTGCCGCGCGAAGGCCGCGTGGATGGCCGGGCTGCGGCTGTGCGCCACAGGGTTGCCGACGACGGCGTAACGGTCCTGCAAGGTGCTCACTGGCCGGTGCTCAGCGTCGTTTCGAGCCCGTCGTCACGCGTGAATCGGAAGCGCGAGGTGACGACGATCTGGTCGGCCTGCGCCCGCATGCCGGCGGTGAAGGGGCCGAAGGGCGCGGCCGCCATCACGATGGCCAGGGCCTGCTGGTCGAGCCGGCGCGATTTGGAGGGCCGCACGATCTCGGCCTCCACCACACGCCCTGTGGCGTCCACCGTCACGTTCATCGTCAGTTCGCCGTAGAGCTTGCGGCCGTTGAATTCAGGGAAGTCGCGCGTGCCGCGTTCTTCGATGCGGCGGCGCAGGCCGTCGTAGTACATCGCATAGACCTCTTCGCGCGTGGCCGGGCTGATGTAGCGCTTCTTCGGCCGCGCGTTTTCGTCGTTCACGCGCTTTTCGATCTCGGCCAGCAGGCGCAGCAACTGTTTGCGGCGGTCTTCCTGCTCACGCTCTTGCGGCGTGCCGTTTTCGCGCTGCGGGTCGGGCGGCGGCAGCGCGGCCACCTCGCGGCGGATCTGCGCCAGCAGCTGTTGCTGTTCGTGCTGCAGGCGGTCGATGCGGCGGCGCGCGTCGTCGGCCGCGTCGCCCAGCTGCATGGTGGCCGCACTCGGCAGCGGGCTGGTGGCGCGGCCCTTGTCGGCCTCACCGCCGCCGGCGAGATTCGCCTGCGCGATGGCCTGGGCCTGCGTGGGCGCTTCCTTGCTGCGTGCGTTGACGAGGATGACTTCCAGCGGCGTGTCGCTGAACACGCGGTTGAAGCCCTCGGGGTCGACGAAGCGCACCGTCAGCACCGCGCCGTGCAGCGCGCCCGAGAAGAGCAGCGCCCATTGCAGGGTGGACAGGTCGCGCCAGCGCATCGTCTTGCGTCGTCAGCCGGCTTGGCCTTCCGGGGCCGCGGCGGCGGGCGCCGTGTCGGCGTCGTCCAGCGTCAGCGCGATCTGCAGGCCGCCGGCAGGTTCGCCTTCGTCCTCGGCCGCTTCTTCATCGGCCGCAGCCGGCGCGGCTTCGTCCAGGCGTGCGGCCAGGCTGGCGTGCAGCTCCAGCGTGAGCAGGTCGATGCCCGTCACGCGGGCGCGCACGCGGCTGCCGCGCGGCAGGCTCTCGGTGCCCGGCACGCGGAAGACCAGCGGCAGCGTGTCGGCACGCACCAGGCCGTCTTTCATCACGGCGGCGTCGATCTCGGTGAGCGCGTTCTGTTCCACATAGCGCAGTGTCCAGTAGCGCTCGATGCCTTGCTGGAACCCGTTGTAAGCGGTGTAGGCAGCGTCGAAGCCCGAGAGGATGGAAAACAGCGCCGCGTCCTTGGGCTTGAAGGGCGCGGCCAGCGCCGCGGTGCGGCCGTGGCGCACGCAGCTGATGATCTGCCACTGGTTCACCAGGTCGACGTAACGCCGCAAAGGGCTGGTGCTCCAGGCGTACTGCGCCACGCCCATGCCGGCGTGCGGCGCGGGCTTCACACCCATGCGCACCTTCACGCCCGGTGCCAGGCTGGCCTGGCTGCGGTAGAGCCCCGGCACGCCGTGCTCGGCCAGCCAGCCGCCCCAGGTGCTGTTGGCCAGGATCATGGCCTCGGCGACGATCAGGTCCAGCGGCGCGCCGCGCTGGCGGGTGCTGATCTGCACCTGCTCGTGGCCCTGCGGTTCGGCGGTGTTGCCCACCAGCCGGAAGTTGTAGTCGGGCCGGTTGAAGGTTTCCGGCTTGCCGCGCACCACCTCGCGCCGAGCCTTCAGCGCCTGCGCCAGGCGGAAGGCGAAGGCGAGTTCGGGCGCGAAGCTGTAGTCGGCCGGCGCGGCGCCGGTGAGGCTGGCTTCGGTGACCACCGCATCCAGCTTGTCGTGCCGCAGGTTGGCGGCGATGGGCACACGCTCCACCTTGCTCTCGTGGCTGCGCACCTCCAGCGTGGCCTCGTCCAGCGTGACGTACAGGCTCAGCGCCGGGCAGTCGCGGCCTTCGGCCAGCGTGTAGGCCTGCACCACCTCGTCGGGCAGCATGGTCAGCTTCCAGCCCGGCATGTAGACCGTGGACAGGCGTTCGCGCGCCACCTTGTCCAGCGGCGAGTCGGGCGTGATGGCCAGGCCCGGCGCGGCGATGTGCACGCCGAAGACCACGGTGCCCGTGCCCAGGCCCTGCACCGAGAGCGCGTCGTCGATCTCGGTGGTGGCCGAATCGTCGATGGAGAAGGCCTGCACGGCGGCCAGGGGCAGGTCGGCCGGCGCGGCCGGTGCCGCCAGACCGGCGGGGAACTTGGTGCCCTTGGGGAACTGGTCGAAGAGAAACCGCTGCCAGTGGAACTGGTAGGGGCTTTCGATGGCGCCGGCGGCCGTCAGCAGGTCCAGCGGGGCGCGTTGCGCCGTCTTGGCCGCCTGCACCACGGCCTTGTACTCGGGGCCGTTTTTGTCGGGCTTGAAGAGGATGCGGTAGAGCTGCTCGCGCACCGGCGCCGGGCAAGTGCCGGCCACCAGCTCGGCGGCCCAGGCCTCGATCTGCGCGGCCACGAGCTTCTTGCGTTCGATGGCCAGCAGCGCGGCCTTGACGATGTCTTCCGGCGCCTTCTTGAACTGCCCCTTGCCGGCACGGCGGAAGTAGTGCGGGGCCTCGTACAGGCGCAGCAGCATGGCCGCCTGCAAATCAGGGCCTGCGCTGGCGCTGAAGTAATCGCGCGCCAGGTCGGCGAAGTGGAAGTCGCCCTCGGCCGCGAATTCCCAGGCCAGGTCGAGGTCGATCTCGGCGGCTTGTGCGGTGGCCGCGGCCAGCAGCGCGGCCGGCGCCGGCTTCTCGAAGCGCAGCATCACGCTGGCGCTTTTCACCTTCACGCGCTTGCCCGAGTCGAGCTCTACCTGCAGCGAGCTCTCGGCCTCGGACATCACGCGGCCGGCGTGGAATTTGCCGGCGTCATCGAACAGTGCATACATCGGCCGGATTGTCGCTGCTGCGACGGCCGAGGCTTCAGACGCTCATCCCGCCCGAGACTTCGATGACGGTCCCGTTGATGTAGCTGGCGTCATCACTCGCCAGGAAGGCGTAGACGCTGGCGATCTCGGCCGGCTGTGCCAGCCGGCCCAGCGGCACCTGTTCCTTCATCTGCTGCAGCACCTTCTCGGGCACGGTGGCGAGGATGGGCGTCTCCACGAAACCCGGCGCCACGGCGTTGACGCGCACGCCCTTGGGGCCGAGCTCGCGGCTCCAGGTCTTGGTGAAGCCGATGACGCCGAACTTGGCCGCCGCGTAGTTGGTCTGGCCGTAGTTGCCGTACAGGCCCACCACGCTGCTGGCGTTGAGGATGACGCCGCGGCCACGCTCCACCATCGAGGCCGCCACCGCCTGCGCGCAGTGGAAGACCCCGCGCAGGTTCACGTCGATCACGGCATCGAACTGCTCCAGCGTCATCTTCACCAGGCGCGCGTCTTTGGTGATGCCGGCGTTGTTCACCAGCACGTCGATGCGGCCGTGCTGCGCGAGCACGGCGGCCACCATCGTGTCGATGGCGGCGCGGTCGGTCACGTCCACCTCGAAAAAGGCGGTCGCGCCGGGCACGGGCGTGGCCGGGGCGCGGCGGTCACAGGCGATGACGGTGGCGCCTTCGGCGGCAAAACGTTCGCAGGTGGCGGCGCCTATGCCTTGCGAGGCGCCAGTAACGATGCAGATCTTGTCTTTCAGTCTCATGCGGATGTAGATGCTGGGGCGTTGGAGTCGAGTTGCAGGAAGTGCAGCAAGGCCGGCAGGTGGCTGTCGAAGTCGCTGAGCGCGTGGTCGCTGCCTGCGATCACATGCTGCTGCGCGCCGGCGTAGCGCGCGGCCATCTCTTCCCAGCTGAGCAGTTCGTCGCCCTGGGCGATGATGGCGAAGCAGCGTTCGGGCTGTTGCAGCGGGCCGGCGTCCAGCGCGCGCAGCTCGTCGATGTACCCGGCGCGGAAGTAGAAGGCTTCTTCGGGCGTGTGGAAGGCGCGCTGCTCGCCGATGTAGGCGGCCAGGTCGCGCGCCGGGTCGACGGCCGGGTTCATCACCACCCAGGGCCAGCCACGCGCCTGTGCCACCGCCGTGGCGTAGAAGCCGCCGAGCGAGCTGCCCAGCACGGCGGAGGTGCTCGCGGGCCAGCCGGCCGTGCCTTCCATCACCAGTGCCATCGCCTCGCGCGGCGATGGCGGCAGCTGCGGGCACCACCAGTGGATGTCGGGCCGTTGCGCGGCCAGCCAGGCGGCCAGGCGCTGCGCCTTGAAAGACTTGGGCGAAGAGCGGAAGCCGTGCAGGTAGAGCAGGTGCGTGGGCACCGTGGCGACCGGCACAGGCAAAGAAAAAGGCATGCGCCGAGTCTATCGACGCATGCCTGCGCGGGTCTGTCGCGCCCGCGGCAGCGGGCACGACAGACGGGATCAGACGCCTTGTTTGCTGATGGGGGCCTTGATGGCCTCGCTCAAGGTGGCCAGCGTGTCGGCCAGGTGCGCGCGAGCGGCTGGCGTCCAGCCGCCGGCACCCGTGGCGGCCTTCAGCTGTGCTTCCAGGCCCAGCGCGGTCTGGCGGTAGGCGGCGCGAACGTCGGCCGCCACGGGCGCGCTGGGTCGCAGCAGGCCACCGGCCAGCCGGCGCACGTGCTCACGCTGCAGGTTGCGGCGCAGGCTGTCGATCTCGCGCGCGCCACCCTTGGCCGGCGCCTTCAACTCGGCCCAGACGGCGTTGCTCAGGCGCTGCTGCACCTCGGCGTAGCTCAGCAGGCTCTTGGTGTCGGCCACCTTGCTCTCGGCATCGGCCAGGCGCTGGGCGATGCTGTCGCCCATCAGGTTGTCGAGCACACCACGCTGCAGTGCCAGCACCGCGCTTGGCAGGCTGAAGTCGGTGCCGAACTGCGTGCGGCCCGGGGCGATGCGGTCGAGCTGGTCCACGCCCAGGCGGCTCATGAACTTCGGGTCGAAGCGGAAGCTGTCGCTGGCCAGCACCTCGGTCAGGATCAGATCAAGCGCGGCGCGCTGCTGCGGCGCTGGCACTGGCGTCATCAGCGCCTTGCCCGAGCCGGCCAGCGTGCGCGTGGTGTTGAGGCCACCCACGAACTTGCCGGCGATGGGCACCGAGGCGTTGAAGCTGCTCAGGCCGCGCATCAGGTTGCGGCGGTAGACGGTGAGGTCGTCGTCGGCCGCCAACTCGCGCTTCTGTGTGCGCGTCCACAGCTCGCGCGCCAGCTTCATCTGGCGCCGTGCGAAGGCCAGCGGGTCGTCGCCCAGGTCGCGCTGGTTGGCCATGGGGTCCGCAGCGGCGATGACGTCTTCGTCGGTGGCGTACACCAGCGCCGGGTTGGTCTCGGCCATGGCCGCCAGGCGCGCCAGCGCGGCCTTTTCCTGCTCGGGCGGGAACTCGCGGTAGCCGTACTCGATGGCCCAAACGTCGTAAGCGCCCAGACCGCGCATGTGGTACTCGGCCACCGGCTCGCCTTCCAGCGGCAGGTTCAGCGCGTTGTAGTCCATCACCGAGTTCGACACGCCGTTGGCGGCCGTGAACGCCTTGTCGCGCAGCTGCGCCGGCTTGATGCCGGTGCTGGCCTTGAAGTTGTGGCGCAGACCCAGGGCGTGGCCGACCTCGTGCATGGTCACGTCGGTCAGGCTTTGTGCGATGTACTGGTCGGCTTCCGGGCTGCCGGGCGTGAAGTCGCCCCGCGCGTTGAGCAGTTCAAAGCCGAACTGCATCTCCTCGAAGGCTTCGCTGGCGTAGTTGCACTGCATCAAACGCTGCGCAAAGTCGCCCATGGGCGGGGTGGCGCCAGCGTTCAGTCGCGGCTGGATGTCGCCAACCTGGGCGCGCGACAGGCGCGCCCAGTTCTCGGGGATGATGGCCGCGCCGCGCAGGATCTCGCCGGTGCGCGGGTCGGCCTGGCTCGGGCCCACCGCGGTGGCGCCGGGGCCGTCGATGGCGAACCAGCGCACGGCCAGCATCCGCGTGCCTTCCAGCGAGGTCCAGTCGGCGTCGTCGGCCTGCTGTTCCACGGCGATGGCGTTGCGGAAACCGGCCTTCTCGAAGGCCTGGTTCCAGGCCAGGATGCCGGCCTGGATGGCCGGCCGCCACTTCACGGGGATGTTGCGGTCCATCACCACACGGATGGGCTGCTTGGGCTCGCTGATCTCGGCGGCCGGGTCCTTTTTCTCCAGGCGCCAGCGCTCGATGTGGTGCACGCGGCGGCCTTCGGTGGTGTCGTCGCCGAAGTCGAGGTAGGCGGTGGTGAAGTAGCCCACGCGCTGGTCGGCCGCACGGGTGCGCGCCGGCTGCGCCGGCAGCGGCGCCAGCGTGTAGGTGGTGCTGAGGAAGAAGCTGCGGCCATCGGGCACGCTGCGCGGCGGGTTGGGCATGGCGCCGGGCGGCGGGGTCGGTGCGCCCGGGGCCATCACCGGCGGGGCCGGCAGCTTGGGCACGGCGTAGTGCGAGCGCACCGTGAGGTGCGTGCCCTCGGGTGTGGCGCGGGCGCGTTCGATGTTCGAATTGGCGCGGTCCAGGCCGTAGGGCAGGCGGTAGCTGGCTTCGATGGCGGTCTGGATGCCGTTGATGTCACCGCCCAGCAGCGCGTAGGCATCGACCAGCAGCGACTTGCGCTCGGCGTGTGGCGCCGCCGCCAGGGGCACGGCGGCCAGCAGGCTGTCGGAATAACTTTCGCCCACGGCGCGGGCCAGCGGCGTGCCTTCTGGGGCGCGCACGCCGTCGTTGCGGGCGATCAGCTGCAGCATGTTGCCCTGGCGGCGCAGCACCACCATGTGCTGGCGGCCCATCATGCCGGGCCAGAAACCGCGCTCGCCCAGGCCCGAGGCCAGCGAGCTGCCCAGGAAGAAGGGCTTGCCCAGCATCTCGGCCGGCACTTCGAGCCAGGTCTTCTCGTCCTTGGTCCACAACGGCAGGAAGCCGTCGCTGCGTTTGGCGTCTTTGGTCACGTCGGCAAAAGGCGGGGGCGAGCCCGGTGCGGCCGCCGGCGGGCGCGGGCCGGCAGCGGCACCGGCCTGCGGCGTGCCTGGGGCCGCAGCAACGGCAGGCGCGCCGCCCGGGGCGCGGGGCGCCGCTGCGGCTGCGGCTGTTGCAGCGGTGGCCGCCGGGGCCGCTGCGGCGGTGGGGGGCGGCGCGGTGTTGGTGGTGGCGCAGCCGGTCAGCAGCGCGGTGATGGCCCCCAGGACCGCGGGCGACGCGATCCGGAGGTGGCGGGGTGTGGGGGTCGGCGTGCGGCTCATGGGGTGCGTTCCGGGTGGTGCCAAAAGAAGCGCGGGACGCTAGCGCAAGTTGGCCCGGCGATGCACGCGGTGCGACGAAACGGCCTTGCCGCGGCTTGAACGGCAAGGGGCCGTGGCGCTCGCGGCACACCGGGTGCCGGCCCCCGCGCAGATACGGGGGCCGGCGCCCGGCGGGCAGGGCCAGAATGCGCCGCTTCATCAGTCACTCCCTGGCCGGCCATGAGCTCTTCTGCACGCACCACCCCCCGCCTGACCCTGCTGGCCTCGGCCGCGTTGACCGTGCTCAGCCTGAGCGCCTGCGCCACCGGCCCGGTGCCCACCGCCACTGCGCCCGTGGCGCAGACGGCCACGCCGCCGGCCAGCGCCGCGGCCCGCGCGCCGGGCGCCGCACCCGGCGCTGCCGCCGCGCCGGGCGCCGCCCGCCCCGACCCCACGGCCCCGCGTCCCTTTGCCGAAGTCATCAAGGACGCCCAGCGCAGCGAGGGCTTCGTGCCCGTCTGGCGCAAGAACGAAAAACTCTGGCTGGAGATCGGCAAAGAGCAGCTCGGCCGCCCCATGCTCTTCAGCGTGAACATCGCCGAATCGGTGGGTGAACGCGGCCTCTACGCCAGCCAGATGGGCCCGCGCTGGATGGTCGAGTTCCGCCGCACCGGCAACCAGATGCAGATGGTGGCGCGGCAGACCGGCTTCCGCGCCGAGCGCGACGGCGCCAACGCGCGCGCCGTGGTGCAGGGCTTCAGCGAGAGCCTGATCGCCAGCGGGCCCGTGGCCAGCGCCGAGCACCCCGAGCGCAAGTCGGTGCTGATCGACGCCAGCCTGCTGCTGGCCGACCTGGCCGGCTACGGCACCGCGCTGGAGCGTGCCTTCCGCCTGCCTTACGCGCCCGACCGCGCCAACTCCTTTTTCCAGAACGTGCGCACCGAGGCCGGCCTGACCACACTCTCGGCCAAGGTGCACTACGCAGTGCCGCGCATCCCGGCGCCGCCCATGCTGCCGCCCGGCGCCACCGCGCCGGCGCCCACGCTGCCGCCGCAGTTCACGCCCGATGCGCGCAGCCTCTTCGTCACCTTCGTCTACAACCTGCGTGAACTGCCGGCGCAGCCCATGACGCCGCGCGCCGCCGACCCGCGCGTGGGCTACTTCACCGACAGCTACACCGACCTCTCCGACGACGTGCGCGTCAACGCCAAGGTGCACAACATCAAGCGCTGGCGCCTCGACAAAAAAGACCCGAACGCCGCGATGAGCGAGCCGGTGCAGCCCATCACCTTCTGGATGGACCGCAACATCCCGGCGCGTTATCGCAAGGCCGTGGAAGAGGGCATCCTGGAGTGGAACAAGGCCTTCGAGCGCATCGGCTTCAAGAACGCCGTGGTCGCCAAGCAGCAGCCCGACGACGCCAGCTTCGACCTGATGGACGCACGCCATGCCTCCATCCGTTGGTTCCTCGGCGCCGATGTCGGTTTTGCCCAGGGCCCCAGCCACAGCGACCCGCGCACCGGCGAAATCTTCGACGCCGACATCCGCATGAGCGATGTCTTCGGCCGCGGTGGCCGCCGCCTCGTGCGCGACGACCTCTACGGCACCAGCGGCACGGCCACCCCGCTGGGCAGCAGCGAAGTGCCGGCCTGGAAAGCCGGGCTGGATGCGCTGGGCCAGGGCCACGCGCACTGCACCTACGCGCTGGACGCGGGTGACGAACTCGGCTTCGCGCTCGACCTGATGGAAGCCCGCGGTGAACTCGACCCCGACACGCCCGAGACCGAGCGCTTCGTGCAGAACTACATCAAGGACGTCATCACCCACGAGGTCGGCCACACCTTGGGTCTGCGCCACAACTTCAAGGCCAGCACCACCATCACGCGGGATCAGCTGAAGGACACCGCCTTCGTCACGCGCGAGGGCATCAGCGGCTCGGTGATGGACTACAACGCCTTCAACCTGCCGCTGCAGGGCGAGCCCAAGACCGAGATGAACATGGTCACGCTGGGCGCCTACGACCTCTACGCCATCGAGTACGGCTACAAGCCCGTGAAGTCGGCCGAGGAGCTGAAGGCCATCGCCGAGCGCAGCCGCACCGACAAACGCCTGGCCTTCAGCGACGACGGTGATGTCGGCCCCGACGGCATCGACCCGCTGGTGAACCAGCGCGACCTCGGCGACAGCCCGCTGGCCTACGCCCAGCGCCGCCTGCAACTGAGCAAGGAACTGTGGACGCGTGTCCAGGCGCGCCAGCCGCAAGCCGGCGACGACCCCGAACGCGCACGCCGCAGCCTGCTGGCCGGTTTCCGCCAGGTGGGCACGCTGCCGGTGATGGCCGCCAAGTACGTGGGCGGCATGCACACCGACCGCGACCAGCCCGGCAGCGGCCGTGCCGCCTTCCGCCCGGTGGACCCGGTGCAGCAGCGCGCCGCGCTGCGTTTCCTGACGCAGGAGCTCTTCAGCAACGACAGCTTCAGCTTCAGGCCTGAGTTCCTGCAGAGCCTGCAGCAGGACTACATCGAGTGGCAGCGCACCGGCCCGTTGAGCGTGCCGCAGGCCGTGCTGGCCCTGCACACGCAGACGCTGGACCGCCTGATGAGCCCCGGCACCGCCCGCCGCCTGCTCGACCTGCCGCAGTACCTGCCCGCGGCGCAGCGCAAGAGCGCCCTCAGCCTCAACGAGGTGTACGGCACGCTGCAGGCTGCCGTGTGGAGCGAGCTCAAGACCGGCAAGCCCACCGACGCGCTGCGCCGCAGCCTGCAGCGTGAACACCTGCGCCGCCTGCAGACCGTGCTGACGCGCCCGGCCGCCGGCACGCCGGCCGACGCCGTGAGCCTGGCGCGTCTGCAAGCCGTCGACCTGCAGGGCCAGCTGCGCAGCGCGCTGGGCAAGAAGGCCGGCATGGCGGTGGAAGACCGCGCGCACCTGGAAGATGCGCTGGCGCTCGTCACCGAGGCCCTGCGCGCCACCCTGCAACGCGGCTGAGGCCGCGCCCGCTGGCCCCCGCTGTCAGCGGGTGGCCAGCGCCTTCAACAGCCGGTCGTGAATGCCGCCGAAGCCGCCGTTGCTCATGCACAGCACGTGGTCGCCGGGCATCGCGGCCTGTGCGATGGCCGCCACCAGCCCATCGAGCTGGTCCTTGACCACAGCGTTCGCGCCCAGCGGCGCCAGCGCTTCGGCCGCGCTCCAGCCGTAGTTGCCTTGCAGGCAGAAGCTGAGGTCGGCTTCTTCCAGCGCCCAGGGCAGCTGCGCCTTCATCGCGCCCAGCTTCATGGTGTTGGAGCGCGGCTCGAACACCGCCAGGATGCGCGCGCCGTGGCCCACCTTGCGGCGCAGGCCGTCGACCGTGGTGCGCATGGCCGTGGGGTGGTGGGCGAAGTCGTCGTAGACCTTCACACCGGCGGCCTCGCCGCGCAGTTCCAGCCGGCGGCGCACGTTATGGAAGCTGGCCAGCGCGGCGCAGGCGACATCCGGCGCCACGCCCACGTGTTCGGCCGCGCCGATGGCGGCCAGCGCGTTCATCTGGTTGTGCTCGCCCAGCAGCGCCCATTCCACGCGGCCCAGCTTGAGGCTGCCGCGCAGCACGTCGAAGCTCTGCGGCTCGCCGCGCGCGCACAGGCCGCCCGGCTCTTCGCGCTTGGTGCCGAACCGCTGCACCTCGCTCCAGCAACCGCGCGCCAGCACACGCTGCAGCGATTCTTCGCGCGCGTTCACCACCAGCCGGCCGCTGGCCGGCACGGTGCGCACGAGGTGGTGGAACTGCGTCTCGATGGCCGCCAGGTCGGGGAAGATGTCGGCGTGGTCGTGTTCCAGGTTGTTCAGGATGGCGGTGCGCGGCCGGTAGTGCACGAACTTGCTGCGCTTGTCGAAGAGCGCGGTGTCGTACTCGTCGGCTTCGATGACGAAGGTGCTGCCCGAGCCGAGACGTGCGGAGACCCCGAAGTTCAGCGGCACCCCGCCCACCAGGAAACCCGGCTGCAAGCCGGCGTGTTCGAGGACCCAGGCCAGCATCGAGGTGGTCGTCGTTTTGCCGTGCGTGCCGGCCACGGCCAGCACATGCCGGCCCTGCAGCACGTTCTCGGCCAGCCACTGCGGGCCGCTGGTGTAGCGCGCGCCGGCGTCAAGAATCGCCTCCATCAGCGGGTTGCCGCGCGAGACCACGTTGCCGATGACGAACACGTCGGGCTCCAGCGCGAGTTGCTCGGCGCCGAAGCCTTCGATGAGATCGATGCCGAGCGCGCGCAGCTGGTCGCTCATGGGCGGGTAGACGCCGGCGTCGCAGCCGGTCACGCGGTGGCCGGCTTCGCGGGCCAGCGCCGCCAGTCCCCCCATGAAGGTGCCGCAGATGCCAAGGATGTGAAGATGCATGCCGGTCATTCTAGGTAGCGCATCCTGCCCACTTGCTGATGGACTTCCCCCGCATTGACGGTTTCACGGCCCTGGCCACCCACCCCTGGGCCTACCCGGCGCTGGAGGCAGTACACACCGTCGGCATCGCGCTGCTGCTGGGCAGCCTGGTGCTGGTGGAACTGCGGGTCTGGGGCGCAGGCCAGGAGCTGCCGCTTCGCGCGTTGGCGCGGCTGGCGCTGCCTGTGACCGTGGCGGGTTTTGGCCTGGTAGCGCTGAGCGGCCTGCTGCTGTTTGCCGCGCAGCCCAACGAGATGCTGGGCAACCGCGCCTTCCTGCTGAAGCTGGGCCTGGTGTCGCTGGCCGGGCTGAACGCTGCGTTTTTTCATGCCCGCGGCAGCCTGGCGCTGAACGACGGTTTTGCGCGGGTGCAAACCGCGCTGTCGCTGGGGTTGTGGCTGGGGGCCATCATCTGCGGCCGTTTCATCGCCTACACCTGAACCCAGGCTCCAAGCATCCAGGAGGACACCGCATGCAACGCCGCCACTTCATCACCGCCGGCACGGCCGGTCTCACGCTCAGCGCACTGCCGGCCTGGGCCCACCACGGCTGGAGCAGCTTCGACCAGAAGCGCCCGATCTACCTGGAAGGCACGGCCGCCAAGGTGCGCTGGGCCAACCCGCACACCGAGCTGGAACTGGAGTTGCCGGCCGAGCTGAAACTGCCCGCCGACCTGGCCACGCGTGCAATGCCGGCACAGAGCGCGCGGGTCGACGGCGCGGCGCTGCTGCAGGCGGCGCAGCTGCCCACGCGCAAAGACCGCCGCTGGCAGGTGGAGCTGGCGCCGCTGTCGCGCATGAACACCTGGGGCGTGCCCGAGATCAAGAACGGCGACCGCGTTGCGGTGCTGGGCTTCACCTTCGCCGAGGAGAAGGGCGAGCCCATCCTGCGCGCCGAGTACGTGTTCGTGGGCGGCAAGGCCTACGGGCTGCGGTCTTCGCCGGCTTGAAGCCGGCTGGGAACTGAAGCGCGGCCTGCCCGCCGCTTAATGCCACAGCCGCGAGAACAGCCGCGCCGCCCAGCGCAGCAGGTCGACCGCCAGGCCGATCACCTCGATATCGAACCAGCCCTCGCGCTCTTGGCGCGGCACGCGGCCTGAGGCCTGGTCGGCCTCGGTCTGCATCTCGCGCGCGCGGTCGCGCTGGCGCTGCAGTGCGGGCTGCTGGCGCGCCAGGCGCTCGGCCACCACGTGCGGCGCCGGGCGTTCGGCGTGGGCCCGCAGCGCCGGGCCGAGTGCGCTGACCTGCCGGTGCGCCTCGGCCAGCCCGGGCGCCGTGAGCGTGGCACCGCAGCTCGTGCAGGCCCAGCCGCCATCGGCCGGCTGCGCCGCGCCGCAGGCCGCGCAAGACAAGGCGCCGGCCTCGCCGCGCTGGCGGTGCACGGCATGCTGGCGCGTGGCGCCTTCGGGGTCGAGCGCCAGGGCCAGGCGGGCCACGTCCACCACCGCCGGTACTGAGGTGCACCAGGAACACACCCTGTCGTCCTGCCCGAGGCTGCCGCCGCAGTTCACGCAGTGCAGGCTGCCGTCGCGCTGCAGCGCGCGGTGGCGGTCGGCCGAGCTCATGGTCCGCACCAGGCCCTTCTGTTGCAGGAACTGGCCGAAGCTCTGCCAGGCGCCGTGCCGCTGCGCACATTCGAGCTGCAGCGAAGCGCCGAAACGGCTGGGGTTGTGGACCGTGTTCAGCGGCCCGGCGCAGCGCAGGCAGCCGAGCTGGGGCTTGAGCGGCGTGTGCGGCAGGCTCTGCGCCTGTGCCATCTCGCCCACCAGTTGCAGCAGCGAAGGGCCGGCGAGCTGCGCGCCTTCGATGGCGTCGAACCACAGCAGGTGGCAGGGCGCGCAGAGGTCGATCTCCAGCGCGCGGCCGTAGTGGCCTTGCAGGGCCAGCACGCGCAGCGCCTGCCCGCAGTTGCGGCAGGCCAGCGCGGCGCCGGCCGGGGCGTTCAAAGCCTCAGTTCTTCAGCGCGAGCAGCGATTCACGCGCGGCCTGCAGCGTGTGGTCGATGTCGGCCTGCGTGTGCGCGGCGCTGACAAAACCCGCCTCGTAGAGCGCCGGCGCGAGGTAGACACCCCGCTGCAGCATGCCGTGGAAGAAGCGGTTGAAGCGCTCCTTGTCGGTGGCCATCACGGTGGCGTAGTTCTGCGGCAGCGTGGGCTCGAAGAAGAAGCCGAACATGCCGCCCAGGCTGTCGCCGACCATGGGCACGCCCACGTCCTTCGCCACCGCTTCCAAGCCCTGCACCAGCGCGGTGGTGCGGGCGCCCAGGGCCTCGTAGAAACCGGGCTTGGTGATCTCTTTCAGCGTGGCCAGGCCGCAGGCCGTGGCCACCGGGTTGCCGCTCAGCGTGCCGGCCTGGTAGACCGGGCCCAGCGGCGCGAGCTGGCTCATCACTTCTTTGCTCGCGCCAAAGGCCGCCAGCGGCATGCCGCCGCCGATGACCTTGCCGAACACGAAAACATCGGCCTTGAAGCCCGGGATCCACTGCTGGAAGAGGCTGTGTGCGCCGCCCAGGGCGACGCGGAAGCCCGACATCACCTCGTCGAACACCAGCATCGCGCCGTGCTGCGTGCACAGCTCGCGCAGCCGCGTCATGAAGGGGAGGCTGGCGCGCACGAAGTTCATGTTGCCGGCGATGGGCTCGATCATCACGCAGGCCAGCTCACGGCCGTGCTCGGCGAAGGCGGCTTCCAGCGCCGGGATGTCGTTGTAGGGCAGCACCAGCGTGTGCTTGACCACGTCGTCCGGCACGCCGGCGCTGGTGGGGAAACCGAAGGTCGCCAGGCCCGAGCCGGCCTTCACCAGCAGCGGGTCGGCATGGCCGTGGTAACAGCCCTCGAACTTGATGAACTTCGCGCGGCCGGTGGCGCCGCGCGCCAGGCGCAGCGCGCTCATGCCGGCTTCGGTGCCGCTGCTGACCAGGCGCACCATCTCGCAGCCGGGCACCAGGGCGATGATGGCTTCGGCGAGTTCGATCTCGCGCTCGGTGGGCGCGCCGAAGCTGAAACCGTCAAGCAGCGCCTTCTGCACCGCGTCCACCACCGCCGGGTGGCCGTGGCCCAGGATCATCGGGCCCCAGCTGCCGATGTAGTCAACGTACTTCTGGCCTTCGGCGTCCCAGATGTAGGCGCCCTGGCCGCGCTGGATGAAACGCGGCGTGCCGCCGACGGCGCGAAAGGCGCGCACCGGCGAATTCACGCCGCCGGGGATGACGCGCTGCGCGCGGGCAAAGAGTTCTTCGTTCGTAGCCATGGTTATCCAATTTGATCAAGCTTCCCGCCGCGGAACCGGCTCTGCCGGGCCGCCGGCGGGCGGCCCCCTCGGGGGGGCAGCGAGCGCTAGCGAGCTTGGGGGCTCAATGAACTCGACGGGGAGAGTTTTTGGTCTGCGGATCTTCGGGCTCGGTCTCGGGCATCTCGCCTTCGCCGCCTTCGCCTTCTTCCGGTGGTGGCAGCGCCCAGAAGAAGCGGTCGGGAACGACATGGCCCATGCCCGGGCGGAAGCCGGCGTCCAGGCTCTGGTCGAGGAAGCTCAGCGCTTCGGCCACGGCGGGCTGCAGTTCGCTGCCGGCCGCCAACAGCGCGGCCAGCGCGGCGGCCAGGGTATCGCCGGCGCCGAGGAAGCTGGTGTCGAAACGCTCGAACTTCTCCCCGGCGATGGCGCCTTGCGGGCTGGCCAGCACGTTGTCGATGTACTGCTCGGGCGGCGGCGTGGCGCTGCTGCTCTTGCCCATCTTCCCGGCGGCCTTGGGCACCAGCATGATGCCGGTGACCAGCACATAGCGCGTGCCGTGTTCACCCGCGGCCACGGCCAGTTCACGCGCCGAAGGCGGGCGCTCGCTGTCCCACTCGGGCAGCAGAAAGTCTTGCAGGGTCTTGTGGCTGCCCACCAGCACCTCGGTGGCCGGCAGGATGAGCTCGCGGAAAGCTTCGAGGTAGGGCTGCAGCGCGTCTTCTTCCATCCAGCTCAGGTTGGGCAGGTAGCTCACCAGCGGGATCTCGGTGTAGTCGCTCAGCACCTCGGCCACCGCGCTGACGTTGTCGGCGTTGCCCAGGAAACCCACCTTCCAGCCCGCCAGCGTCACGTCTTCGAGAATGGTGCGCGCCTGCTCGGCCACGGCGTCGGCGTCGATCTCGTGCTGGTCGAAAGTGTCGGCGGTGTCGCGCATCACGATGCTGGTCACCACCGGCAGCGCGTGCGCGCCCATGGCGGCGATGGTCGCCACGTCACCGGCCATGCCGCCGGCGCCGCTGGGGTCGCTGGCGTTGAAGCACATCACGCAGGCCGGCGGCGGGGGTTCGGTGTGGGGGTCTTCGAGGGCCGTGTCCGGGGTGGTGTCGGGGGTCATGGGCGGTCGGCCTGAGCGCGAGCGTGTCGCGGTTGGGAGGGGGGCAGGGCCCGGTGGGGCCACACCTCCAGCAAAGTCTGAGCAAGGCGTTGTAGGTCCTCACAATTCCTCGGAAATCGCTGGAAATGCGTGGCTACAATCCGCGTCCATTGTAGTGAGGTGACAGTCTGACCGTGAGCGAACCCCGTACCTGGATGTGCCTGATCTGCGGCTGGATCTACAGTGAGGCCGACGGCGATCCGGAGCACGGCATCGCCCCCGGCACCGCGTGGCCCGACGTGTCCATCAACTGGACCTGCCCCGAGTGCGGCGCGCGCAAAGAAGACTTCGAGATGGTCCAGATCTGAATCTGGCCGCGTGGGCTGACGGCAGCCTGCGACCTGCGGTTCCTTTGGGGGAGTACAGCGCTTGGAGATTCTGGGGCCTGACACAGGTGCGGCCGGCGGGGCCAAGGTGCTCGTCATCGACGACAGCAACACCATCCGGCGCAGCGCCGAGATCTTCTTGCGCCAGGGCGGGCACGAGGTGGTGCTGGCCGAAGACGGTTTCGACGCGCTGGCCAAGGTCAACGATCACCTGCCCGAGCTGATCTTCTGCGACATCCTCATGCCGCGGCTCGACGGCTACCAGACCTGCGCCATCATCAAGCGCAACCCCAAGTTCACGCACGTGCCGGTGATCATGCTGTCCAGCAAGGACGGCCTGTTCGACAAGGCCCGCGGCCGCATGGTGGGCTCGGAGGACTACCTCACCAAGCCCTTCACCAAAGAGCAACTGCTGCGCGCCGTGGACGACTACCGCCGTGGCGCGGCCTGACCCCGCCTGAGACGGCTTTTGCCCGGACCCCCCCAAGGAATCCACCCCGATGCCGATCCAGAAAATTCTTGTCGTCGACGACTCGAAGACCGAGCTGCATCACCTCTCCGAGCTGCTCAGCAAACGCGGCTTTGCCGTGCGCACGGCCGAGAACGGCGAAGAGGCCCTGCGCCGCCTGGCCGAAGACAAACCCGACCTGATCCTGATGGACGTGGTGATGCCGGGCCAGAACGGCTTCCAGCTCACCCGCGCCATCACACGCGACCCGAAGTTCGCCGACGTGCCGGTGATCATGTGCACCAGCAAGAACCAGGAAACCGACCGCGTCTGGGGCATGCGCCAGGGCGCGCGCGACTACATCGTCAAGCCGGTCAATGGCGACGAGCTGTTCGCCAAGATCAAGGCCTTCGATTGATGCCCGCGGCCACCACCGCTGTCACTGCCACAGGCGCCGCTGACTGATGGCCAAGCGCGAAGCCCTGCGTGAACTGCAAAGCCGCCTGGCCGAGCGGCTGCAGCAAGCGCGCACCGAGGTGCGCTCGGTGTCCTGGCTGGCGGTCGAAAGCGGCGGCCTGGGCCTGCTCTTCCCGCTGCCCACGGCCGGCGAGATCTTCCCCGTCGGCACGCTGCTGCCGGTGCCGCACACGCAGCCCTGGTTCATGGGCGTGGCCAACTTGCGCGGCGGGCTGCACGGTGTGGTCGATTTCGCCGCCTTCCTGGGCTTGCGCGCGCCCATCGCCCGCGAGGCGGTGCGCGAGCAGGCCCAGCTGTTGGCGCTGAGCGCACGTTTCGGCGCCAGCTGCGCGCTGCTCGTCGACCGCCTGGCCGGCCTGCGCAGCGCCGAGCAACTGCAGCCCGAGCCGGCCGACGAGACGCCGCGCCCGGTGTTCGCCGGCGGCCGCTGGCGCGACGAGACCGGCCGTGTCTGGCAAGAGATCGACCTGGCTGCGCTGGCCCGCCACGACCAGTTCCTGGCGATCTCGGCATGACGCCCGCCGACCGCCGACGCCCCCTTCACCCAGCAGCATCGGCCCCGGCCGTTTGTGTGCCTTTCAGCGACACGAGGACGAGATGAGCTTCCTTGACAGGATCAAAGGCAACGCCCGCAAGACCGACGCCCAGAACAGCGCCGGGCCGGGCACATCCCCCTTCGACGATGCGCCCTCCGTCAGCCCGATGGAAGCCACCGTGCGCCTGGGCCCGAGCACGCTGGGCGTCACGCCCAGCCGGCTGGACAACGAAGACTCGTCCATCATCAGCGAGGCCGCGCCTTCCGAGATGGCGGCTGATTTCCCCGAGAGCCGCCACCCGGGCACCGAAGCCGATGGTTTCACCAGCGGCCTCCCGGTGGTGGGCACCTGGCCGCTGGCGCGCCAGCAAAAGGCGATGTGGAGCCTGTTCGCGGGCGGCCTGGCGCTGCTGCTGCTGACGGCCCTGCTGGCCCTGGTCGCCAGCAACCGCAGCGCCGGGCAGGTGGGTGCGGCCGGTCAGGCCACCACGCAGTCGCAGCGGCTGGCCAAGTCGGTGTCGCAGGCGCTGGTGGGCAACGCCGCGGCCTTCCCCGAGGTGCAGGACAGCGTCACCATCCTGGCGCGCAACGTGCGCGGGCTCAAGACCGGTGAAGGCGACATCGCCGGCGCGCCCGGCGCTCTGCAGGAGTCGCTGGACCAACTGGTGCCGCTGGTCGACAAGGCCGAGAAAAACGCCGGCATCGTGCTGGGGCAGCAGAAGACGCTGACGCAGGTGAGCCAGGCGCTGCGCGCGATCAACCGCCAGAGTGCCGATCTGCTGGAGACGGCGGAAACGGTGTCCTCGCTGAAGCTGCAGGCGGGCGCCTCGGCGTCCGAACTGTCGGCCGTGGGCCAGCTGGTGATGCTGACCCAGCGCATCGGCAAGAGCGCCAACGAGTTCCTCACCACCGAAGGCGTCAGCGCCGAGGCCGTGTTCCTGCTCGGCAAGGACCTGAACTCCTTCCGCGAGATCGCCCAGGGTGTCATCGAAGGCAACGCCGACCTGCGCCTGCCCGGCACGCGCGACCCGCAGGTCAAGGAGCAGCTGACGCGCCTGCTCGAGCAGTACGAAAAGACCCGCACCGAGGCCAGCGCCATTCTGGGCAACCTGCAGGGCCTGGTGGCGGCGCGTGAGGCGCAGAACGCCATCGTGGCCGACTCCGAGCCCTTGCGCCTGGGCCTGGACGGCCTGCAGAGCGCGCTGGCCGAACAGGCCGGCTTCGGCGGTGCCCGCCTGCTGGCGCTGCTGGCCTCGCTGGCGCTGCTGGGCGCGGGCGGTTTCGGGCTGCTGCGCCTGTTCGTCATCGACCAGACCAGCCGCTCCAAGGCCGCCGACAACCAGCGCCTGGAAGCCGAACGCCAGGAGCAGGAAGCCAAGCGCGTGAACGACGCCAACCAGGCAGCCATTCTGCGGTTGATGAACGAACTGCAGACGGTGGCCGAGGGCGACCTGACACAGCAGGCCACGGTGACGGAAGACATCACCGGCGCCATCGCCGACTCGGTGAACTACACCGTGGAAGAGCTGCGCAGCCTGGTGGCCCAGGTGCAGGACACGGTGGGTCGCGTGACCGACACCACGCAGCAGGTCGAGCAGACCTCCACCGAGCTGCTGGCGGCCTCGACCGAGCAACTGCGCGAGATCCGCAACACCGGCGATTCGGTGCTGCAGATGGCCGGCCGCATCAACGACGTGTCGGCGCAGGCGCAGGAAACGGCCCAGGTGGCGCGCCAGTCGCTGCGCGCTGCCGAATCCGGCCTGAGCGCGGTGCAGAACGCCATCGGCGGCATGAACACCATCCGCGACCAGATTCAAGACACCTCCAAACGCATCAAGCGCCTGGGTGAGAGCTCGCAGGAGATCGGCGAAATCACCGAGCTGATCTCCGACATTACCGAGCAGACCAACGTGCTGGCGCTGAACGCCGCCATCCAGGCGGCGAGTGCCGGTGACGCGGGCCGCGGCTTCTCGGTGGTGGCCGAAGAAGTGCAGCGCCTGGCCGAACGTTCGGGCGATGCGACGCGGCAGATCGCCGCCATCGTGCGCACCATCCAGACCGACACGCAGGATGCCGTGGGCGCCATGGAGCGCAGCACGCAGGGCGTGGTGGAAGGGGCGCGTCTGTCTGACGCGGCCGGCGCTGCGCTGGGCGACATCGACCGCGTCACGCGCGAACTGTCCGAGCTGATCCAGCGCATCTCGCAAGAGGCCTTGCGTGAAGCCGAGTCGGCCAACGTGGTGGCTGCCAACATCCAGCACATCTTCGCGGTGACCGAGCAGACCTCCGAGGGCACACGTTCCACCGCGCAGATGGTGCGTGAGCTGTCGCGCACGGCCGAGGAACTGAAAGCCTCCGTCGCCCGCTTCAAGATTTCCTGACCCAGGCCCGGCCCCACGATGGACAGCGACGCCGCCAGCCCCCCGATGCAGCCGGGCGATGACCTCAGTGCCCTGGCCTGGGTGAACGGCGAGTTGCGCCGTTCGCTGGAAGCGGCCAACAAGTCGCTGCGCCGTTACCTGAAGGAAGCCGAGGCCGCGCGCGGTGGCGACCTCGATGCGGTCGACCCCTCGGTGTTGCGCAGCGCACGTTCGCAGCTGCACCAGGGGGTGGGCGCGCTCGAGCTCGTGGGCCTGCCGGCCGTGGCCGACGTGCTGCGCGGCAGCGAAGCCGCCGTGCAGCGCATGGCGGCCAAGCCCGCGCTCGTCACCGCGGCGGCCGTGGACACCGTCGAGAAGGTGTCTTTCGCGGTGCTCGATTTTCTGGCGCGCCAGCTCGCGGGCAAGCCGGTGTCGGCGGTGATGCTCTTCCCGCAGTACCGCGCCGTGCAGCAGCTCGCCGGTGCCGACCGTGTGCACCCGGCCGACCTGTGGAAGGCCGATTGGCAATGGCGCGAACTGCCCTTCGACGCCACCGCCACACCGCGCAACGCCGACGACCAGGCCCGCGACGAGATGGAGACCCTGGCACTGGCCCTGATGCGCCAGGCGCCGGGCGACCACAGCCGCGGCACGCTCGACCGCCTGAGCGACCTCTGCGCCGACCTCGCTGCCGGTGCCCGCTTGGCCCGCGAGGGCGGCGCCCAGCTGGCCACCTTCTGGCAGCTGGCAGCCGCGGTTTTCCAGGCCCAGGCCGCCGGCCTGCTGGTGGGCGATGTCTACGTCAAGCGCCTGGCCTCGCGCCTGCTGTCCCAGCTGCGCGCTTCGGTGCGCGGCCAGACCGAACTCTCCGACCGTCTGGCGCAAGACCTGCTGTTTTTCTGCGGCCACGCCAAGGCGCCGATGGAAGGCCACGCGGCCCCGCGCCTGAGCGCGGTGCGGCAGGTGTGGCAGCTGGATGCGCAAGCCGCCGCCGACTACGAAACCACGCGCCTGGGCCGCTTCGACCCCGCCCTGGTGGCGCTGGCGCGCAAGCGTGTGGCGGCGGCCAAAGACTCGTGGTCGGCCGTGGCCGGCGGCGAAATGCACCGCATGCAGGCCCTGCCCGAGCAGTTCGCGCTGGTGGGTGAATCGCTGCAGCGCCTGCTGCCCCACGGCGAAGAACTCTCGCAATCGCTGCAGACGGCGGTGGCCACCACCGTCAATTCGGGCGAGCCGCCCGCGCCCGCGCTGGCCATGGAAGTGGCCACCGGCATCCTCTACCTCGACGCGACGCTGGAAGACGGCGAATTCGACGACCCCGAGCTGCCCGCCCGCGTGCAGCACCTGGCCGCCCGTGTGGAAGGCGTGCGCCAGGGCGCCGAGCCGCAGCCGCTGGACGTGTGGATGGAGGAGCTGTACCGCCGCGTCAGCGACCGCCAGACCATGGGCAGCGTGGTGCAGGAACTGCGCAGCTCCTTGTCCGAGATCGAAAAGCAGATCGACCAGTACTTCCGCGACCCGTCGCAGCGCCAGGTGCTGATCCCGGTGCCGGCGCAGCTGTCGGCGATGCGTGGGGTGCTCTCGGTGCTGGGGCTCAGCCAGGCCTCGGCCGCGGCGCTGCGCATGCGCGACGACGTCGATGCGCTGGCCCAGACCGAGGTCGACCCGCAGCGTGCGGTGCAAGCCGGCACCTTCGACCGCCTGGCCGACAACCTGGGCGCGCTGAGTTTCCTCATCGACATGCTCAGCGTGCAGCCGGCGCTGGCCAAGAGCCTGTTCCGCTTCGACCCCGAGACCGGCAGCCTCAGCGCCGTGATGGGCCAGAGCGAACGTGTCTCCGCCTTCGCCGCCTTCGACGACGCCGAAGCGCCGGCGCCCGCCCGCGCCCCCGCGCCAGCCCCGGCCGCGGTGCCCCTGCTCGACCAGCTGCGCGAGGTGGCCAGCCTGGCCGCCGACGCCACCGTGGCCGACAGCGCCATCGCCAGCCGTCTGGAGCCGCTGGCCCAGCTCGCCTACGCGGCGGAACAGCCCGAGCTGGCCCGCCTGCTCGCGGGCGCCCGCACCACGCTGCTGGCCGGCGGCGACGCCGAAACCGCGGCCGCCGTGCGCGCGCAGCTGGCCGAAGCCGTGGCCGTCCTGGCCCCGCCGGCAGCGCCGCCCGTGCCGCTGTCGGCACCCGTGCCGCCGCCCAAGCCGGCACCGGCCGGGGGCACCGGCCTGGAAGAAGACGAGGAGATGCGCGACATCTTCATCGAGGAAGCGCGCGAGGTCGTCGGCGACGCCCACGCTGCCCTCGAACGCCTGGCCGATGCGCCCGAGAGCGCGCACGACCTGACGGCGGTGCGCCGCGCCTTCCACACGCTCAAGGGCAGCTCGCGCATGGTCGGGCTGAAAGAGTTCGGCGAAGCCGGCTGGGCCTGCGAGCAGCTCTACAACGACCGCCTGGCCCAGGCGCCGCGCATGGACGCCGCGCTGCGCGACTTCACCACCGAGGCGCTGGCCTACCTGGCCGGCTGGGTGGAAGCCATCGCCGTGAACGAAGACCACGGCCACAACGCCCCCGACGTGGCGCGTGCGGCCGAGGCCTTGCGGCTGCAGGGTGAACGCATCGCACTGCCGCTGCCGCAGGCCCCCGCGGGCTCTGCTGTCCAGGCGCCGGCGCTGGCCGCCGCGCTGCCTGTGCCGGCGGCGGCCGAAGGGGTCTTCGAGCTCAGCGGCCTGGATGCGGCGCTCGCGCCCAGCCCGCCGCCGCCCGAGCCTTCGGTGGGCGAGTTGCTGGAGCTCAGCTTCGAGCCGCTGGAAGAGAAAAGCGCCGACGCCGCGCCGGTTGATGCAGCCGCTGCGCCGACGCTGGCGCTGCCCGAGATCGTGGACGAGGCCCCTTCGGTGCCGGCCGATCCGATGCCGGACGCGCCCGCCGAAGCCCTGTCGCCTGCTGGCGACCTGAGCGAACTGGGTGATCTCGACGATGTGCAAGCGCTCGGCGACCTTGTCGCCCTCGAGCCCTTGGAAACCGCTGATGCAGACGCCGCGACTGCGGAAGCTGCGGAGTCCGACCTGCCGGCCGAGTTGCCGCTGGACGCACCGTCGCCGCTGAACCTGCGCGTGCCCGATCTGCCCAGCGCGGCCGATCTGGAGCTTGGCGAGCCTGCCGGCGCGGTGCAAACCGCGGAGGCCGCAGCCGCTGCGTTGCCCAACGCCGCCGACGCGCTGTTGCCCAGTTTTGAACTCGACCTGGCGGCTTTCGGTGACGCCGAGCCCCCGGCCGCCCTGGCCGTGCCCGAGGCGCCGGCCCTGCCCGAACTGCTGCTGGACGGTGGCGAGACCACCGAGCCCGAAGCCCCGCCCGAGGCCATGCCCGAGGGCGAGGCCCTCGAGCTCGATCTGGCCGACATGGACGCGCTTTTCGCCGAGGCGCCGGCCCCGGAAGAGCCGACGCCTGCCGAGCCGCCCGTCGCCGATTTGGACGCGGATGCAGAGACAGCCGCCGCCGGCTCGCCGCCGGCGCTGAACCTGGTCGAGGCTGCGGCCGCGCCTGCGCCCGCCGAAGCCGCCAACGACGCCACGGCCGACGAAGACGAGCAGGTCAAGGTCATCGGCCCGCTGCGCATCAGCATCCCGCTCTTCAACATCTACCTCAACGAGGCCGATGAACTCTCGCGCCGGCTCGTCACCGAGCTGGCCGAGTGGTCGCTGGAGAGCGAGCGCCACGCCGTGCCCGACAGCAGCGTGGCCCTGGCCCATTCACTGGCCGGCAGTTCGGCCACCGTGGGGTATGCCGAGCTGTCGGCCCTGGCGCGTGCGCTCGAACACGCGCTGATGCGTTCGCACGAGGCCGGGCGCGCCCGCGAGGGCGAACCGGCGTTGTTCTGCGATGCGGCCGACGAGATCCGCCGCCTGCTGCACCAGTTCGCCGCCGGCTTCCTGCGGCCGGTGACGCCGGCGCTGATGGAGCGCCTGGCCGCCCACGAGCGCCTGCCGCTGCCCACCGAAACCACCGAGCCGCTGGAGCCCGAGGACGAGCCCTTGCCGGCCCTCGACGAGGGGCTGGACGAGCTGCCCCCCGAGGCCCCGGCGGAAGAGCCCGCCGACCTCGAAGTCGACCTCGCGCTCGACGCCCCTGCGTCGCCCGAAGTCGCAACCGAAGCTGTGGCCGAGGCTGCGCCAGAAGCCGCGGCCGAGATCGAAGACGCCATCGACGAAGAGCTGCTGCCCATCTTCGAGGAAGAGGCCGAAGAGCTCTTGCCGCAGCTGCAATCGCGCCTGCGCGACTGGCTGGAGCGCCCCGGCGACGCCGACGCGCCCATGGCCTGCATGCGCACGTTGCACACGCTCAAGGGCGGCGCGCGCCTGGCCGGCGCGATGCGCCTGGGTGAAGTGGCGCACCTGCTCGAAACCGACATCGAGCACCTGGTCGCGCGCGGCGATGTGTCGGCCGCTGACGTCGACCCGCTGATGGCGCGTGCCGATGCGATGAGCGAGCTCTTCGAGCAGTTGCGCGCAGGTGCTTCGACGGCGGGTGGGGCCGCGGCGCCTGCCGCCGCGCCGGTTGTACCCGAGCTCGCGGGGGCGTCCGAAGCCGAAGCAGAAGCGGAAGCCTCGCCCGACTCGGCCCTGGCCGATCTCGACCTCGACTTTGATCTGCCGGGCGAAGCCGGGCCTGCGGCGGCTGTCGAACCCGGTCCGGTACTCGCCGACGCCGAGCTGGCACTGCCGGCGGGCGCTGTCGAG
>LJHW01000042.1 GCA_001295865.1 beta proteobacterium AAP65 | reverse complement strand
ACGGACCGGGCTTGCAACGCCTGCCGTAGTGGGTCGGGGGCTGAGCGAGGGGTTAGGCGGCGCTGCGCGGAGTCTTGACATGGACTGGCTTGCTTATGTTCGGCCCGCGTTCGGCTGACTCCAAGAAGGGGCGTACTTGGCTGAGATGAGACTTGACTTGTTTCAGTGTCCGCTGACTTGCACTGTCTGGCCAAAGTCGTGTTAGGAGCCACCAAGGCTTGCCCCAGAAGTGGTAGTACTGGGTGCTTTTACGGACGAGGTTTGCCGACCGGATAAACCTGTGTGGTTCTGAAAGCTCTCTGCGGGAGCATTGGACCTGAAACCTAGGCCTACGGAACTTGTCAAAGTTGAAAGTTACTTCGTCGACGCAACCGCCTGTGACGCGTTCCATCACGATCTCGCGGCCTGACGTAGGGCGGATTGAGTCCAAGCGGACGAAGCCAACTCGTTCGAAACCTTGTGCCTCCAGTGTCGGTACAAGAACGTCGAGTGCTCCGTCGATGAGGACGCGGGTTTGCTCGGGCGCCAGATTGCGCCATTTGGCCAAGCGCTTCTCGTGAGCGCCGGCCGTGGATTCAGACCTCTCGCTGACCGCCATGTTTGTTCAAGTGCCGCCTAACGTTCGAGCTAAGCGGGCGCCGACGGCAGGACGCCAGGCCCGGGCCGGTGAAAATGTACCGCGTACCACCGGCCCGGGCCTGGTGGCCTGCCGTTGGTGCTCCGCTTGAGCGAGGGGTTAGGCGTCGCTCGCGGTAGGGGCAAGCGGGTATTCTTCAAGTGCTCTCCGGAGGTTCTGTCTACACCCTTCGACGGTACCGTAGGTATTGCTCTTGGCCAGAAAGAGTTCATCGTCGATTGTGTCGAACTCATAGTAGGTTTCGTCGCCAAGGTCTGCAAGTTTTGCGATCTGCATTCCCCTCCGAGCTACCCAGTGAAGTTGGTCATCTGACTCCGGGATTGACTGTCTCAGTAAGCCCAGCATCCAGCGACCTGCCAGCTTCTTGTCGCGCTCACCTTTGACCTCATTGAGGGCTTCGAGCATAGATGCGATTCCCTTGCTCCACGACACCTCGATGATCTCGTAAGGCGGCTCCGACATTTCTTCTACGACGGACAACGCCCAGGCCTTTGCATCTTCGGGCTTGAGAAGACCCGTTTCCAAGCCGAAGCGAAAGTACTCAGCGATTGTGGCGATAGAAGGGGCGGGTGGCATTTGCGACGCCTAACGTTCGAGCTAACCCCGACCGCGGAGGCAGGCGGCGTAAGCCCGGTGACCGA
>LJHW01000041.1 GCA_001295865.1 beta proteobacterium AAP65 | reverse complement strand
CAGCGCCGCCACGCTGCAGGTGACGGTGCTGGCCGCCGACGGCCAGCCCCTGGCCGATGCCGTGGTGGCGCTGGAGAACCCGGCCGGCGGCAGCACCCGCAAGCCCGCGCCCGTGCGCACCACCGTGCAGCAGGAGCGCATGCGCTTCCAGCCGGCGCTGCTGGTGGTGCCGGCAGGCTCGACCGTGCGCTTCACCAACATCGACCCCTTCGATCACCACGTGCGCGGCCGCCCGGCGGCCACCGAAACCCTCGCCGAGCCCCAGGGCGTCGGCTTCGAGCTGCGCCTGGCCGGCGCTGCCGACGGCCGCACCGGCGGCAGCCAGGAGGTGGTGATGGCCCAGCCCGGCCCCATTGAGCTGGGCTGCCACCTGCACAGCCGCATGCGCGGCCACATCTACGTGGCCGACAGCCCGTGGGTCGTGAAAACCGACGCCAGGGGCATGGCGACCTTGAGCGACGCGCCGGCCGGCGCTGCCCGGCTGAAGGTCTGGCACCCGGACCAGCTCGTGCCCACCGCTCCCGTCGCGGTGACGGTGCAGGGCGACGCCGCGCTGAAGCTGCCCACCGGCATCACGCCGCGGACACGCCGCCGCTGAAGCCCTGTCAGGCGGGGCCGCTGCCGTACTGTGCCGCGGCCGCCGCCAATCGGGTGCGCACCGCCCGCACCAGCGCGGGCGGCGCCAGAACCTGCACCTGTTCACCCTGGCGCAGCACGTCCATCACGAGCTCGGTGTCGTCCACGTAAGGCAGGCGCAGCTCAAAACGGCCGTCGTCCAGCCAGCGGCCTTCCTGCTGCGGGTGCCACTCTTCGCGGCTGGCCCACTGCGCGGCCTGCACGTCGAAGACCAGCACCGCCCAGCGCGGCGTTGCGCCGGCGTAGATGCCGTAGCCCGCATCCATCTCGGCCTGCACACGCTTGAGCGCGATCTCGCGCGCGGGCTGGGTGTCGAGCACCGTGGCTTCCTGCACCGCGTCCAGCGCAAAGCGGCGCAGCGCCTCGCTGCGGTGGCACCAGGCGTCGAGGTACCAGGTGTGGCGGTAGTGCACCAGGCGCTGCGGCGAGACCTCGCGTTCGCTGAGTTCACGCCGCGTGCGCGCGAGGTAGCGCAGGTGCAGACGCCGGCGCGTCAGCAGCGCCGTGCTCACGCGCTCGAAGAAGCGGCTGGGCACCGGGCGGCGCAGCGCGCTGACGATCTTCACGCGCTGCATCAGGCGCTGCGCGGCGGCCTCGTCGCCTTCGGCCGAGCCGCTCTGCAGCAGCTCGTGGATGCGGTCCAGCAGCGGCTGCAGGTGGCGGCTGAGCAGGCCGTCGCTGTCCAGCCCGGCCAGCAGCTGCTGCGCCATCAGCAATGAATAAAGCTCGGCTTCGTCGAACCACAGGCCCGGCAGTTCGTGCTTGGGGCCGGCGTAGGGGCTGGTGCCAAAGCGGTAGCCGTTGACATCGCGGTCGTACTCGATGGGCGCCCCCAAGCGGCTGCGCAGGTACTCCAGGTCGCGCTTGAGCGTGGCGCGGCTGACCTCCAGTTCCTCCAGCAGCGTCTGGAAGCTGACATGCCCGTGCGCGCGGATCAACGACTCGATGCGGTAAAGGCGCGCGGTGTTGTTGGCCATGGCCAGGGCCTGCAGACGATCAGGACAGGCCGATGATCTGGCCGGCGTCGTCGAGATCGATGTGCTCGGCCGCCGGCACCTTGGGCAGGCCGGGCATGGTCATGATGTCGCCGCAGACCATCACCACGAACTCGGCGCCCGCGGCCAGGCGCACCTCGCGGATGTCGAGCACGTGGTCGCTGGGCGCGCCGCGCTGGCTGGGGTCGGTGCTGAAGCTGACCTGTGTCTTGGCCACGCACACGGGCAGGTGGCCGTAACCGGCCTCTTGCAGCGCAGCGATCTGCTTGCGCACGGCGCTGCTGGCGCTGATGTCGGCGGCGCCGTAGGTGCGCGTGGCGAGCTTGCGCACCTTCTCCCACAGCGGGTCGGCGTCTTCGTAGGCGAAGCGCAGCGTGCTGGGCTGCTCGCACGCGGCCACCACGGCACGCGCCACCTCGGCCGCACCGGCACCGCCTTCGGCCCAGTGGCGCGCGGTGAGCACGGGCACGCCGAAAGCACCCAGCCGGTCGCGCAGCAAGGCATGTTCGGCTTCGGTGTCGGCGCTGAAATGGTTGATGGAAACAACGCAGGGCAAACCAAACACATCGCGCAGGTTGTGCAGGTGGCGCTGGATGTTGGCCAGCCCGCGCTCCAACGCGCCCAGGTCCTCACGGCCGAGGTCGGGCACGGCCACGCCGCCGTGGAACTTCAGCGCGCGGATGGTGGCCACCAGCACGGCAGCAGATGGCGCCAAGCCCGCCTTGCGGCACTTGATGTCGATGAACTTCTCGGCACCCAGGTCGGCGCCGAAGCCTGCTTCCGTCACCACGTAGTCGGCCAGCTTCAGTGCGGTGCGCGTGGCCATCACGCTGTTGCAGCCGTGGGCGATGTTCGCAAAAGGCCCGCCGTGCAGCAGCGCCGGGTTGTTCTCCAGCGTCTGCACGAGGTTGGGCGCCAGCGCGTCTTTCAGCAGCACGGCCATGGCGCCGTGCACCTTGAGGTCAGCCGCCGTCACGGGCTTGCGGCCGCGCGTCTCGGCCACGACGATGCGGCCCAGGCGGGCTTTCAGGTCGGCCAGGCTGGTGCTCAGGCACAGGATGGCCATCACCTCGCTGGCCACGACGATGTCGAAACCGTCTTGCCGCGGAAAGCCGTTGCCCGGCCCGCCCAGGCCCACGGTGATGTCGCGCAGCGCGCGGTCGTTCATGTCGACCACCCGCTTCCAGACGATGCGCCGCAGGTCGATGTCCAGCGCGTTGCCGTGGTGGATGTGGTTGTCCAGGCAGGCCGACAGCAGGTTGTGCGCCAGCGCGATGGCCTGGAAGTCGCCGGTGAAGTGCAGGTTGATGTCGTCCATCGGCACCACCTGCGCGCGGCCGCCGCCCGTGGCCCCGCCCTTCAGGCCGAACACGGGCCCGAGGCTGGGTTCACGCAGCGCGATCAGCGCCTTCTTGCCGATGTGGTTGAGCGCATCGCCCAGGCCCACGGTGGTGGTGGTCTTGCCCTCGCCGGCCGGCGTGGGGCTGATGGCCGTCACCAGGATGAGCTTGCCGTCGGGCCGCCCTTCCAGGCTGCGGATGTAGGGAAGCGCCAGCTTGGCCTTGTGGTGGCCGTAGGGCACCAGGTGTTCGTCGGGGATGCCCAGGCGGTCTTGGGCCAGGTCGGTGATGCGGCGCAGGCGGGCCTGGCGGGCGATCTCGATGTCGCTGAGGGGCTGGGCAGGCAAGAGGCGTCTCCTGGTCGCCGCACGGCAGTGGCGGCTTTCGGTTCATTGTGCCGGTCTGGCCGCGGCCGCACCGGCGCGCCAGAATGCCCGCCCATGGCCCAAGCCGCGCTCTTCGACGCCGAGTTGCCGCCCACAGGCGGCGGGGTGCAGCCCGCGGCCACCAGCGCTGAGGTGCAGGCCTTGGCGGCGCGCCTGCACCAGCGCTGGGGCGGGCGGCTGCACCTGGGCACCTCGTCGTGGCATTTCCCGGGCTGGGCGGGCTGGGTCTTCGCCCGCGCCTACCCCGAGGCGCGCCTCTCGCGCGAGGGCCTGGCCGCGTACGCCCAGCACCCGCTGCTGAACACCGTCAGCCTCGACCGCGCCTTTTACCGCCCGCTGGAGGCCGCCACCTACCGCGCGCTGGCCGCGCAGGTGCCGTCGCACTTCCGCTTCGTCGTGAAGGCCCCGGCGCTGCTGAGCGACGCCACCGAGCGCGACCCGGCCACCGGCGCAGCGCTGCGCGACAACCCGCACTTCCTGGACGCCGAAGCAGCCGTCGCGTTGTGCGCACGGCCTGCGGCCGAGGGCCTGACCGACAAACTGGGCGTGCTGGTGTGGCAACTCTCGCCGCTGCCGCGCCGCTGGCTCGATGACGAAACAAGCTTGCTGCGCCGCCTGGGCGCACTCTGGGCCGCCGTGGAAGCGGCGCTGCCGCCCGACGCCCAGCAGGCGCTGGAACTGCGCGATCCGGCGCTGCTGACGCCAGCCCTGGCGGCCACGTTGAAGTTCCACGGCGTGCGCCCCGTGCTGGGCCTGCACGACCGCATGCCGGCCGCCGATGCGCAACTGCCCCTGTTGCGCGCCACCTGGCCGGGCGACCTGGTGTGCCGCTGGAACCTGCAGCGTGGCCAGCGTTACGCCGAGGCGCGCGATGCCTGGGCGCCCTTCAGCCGCTTCCAGGCCGAAGACCTGCCCACGCGCCAGACCTTGGTGAAGGTGGTGATCGCCACGCTGCAGGCCGGGCGTGCGGCCTTCATCACCGTCAACAACAAGGCCGAGGGCTGCGCCCCGGCTTCGGTGCTGGCGCTGGCGGCGGCCCTCGACACCGCCGCCTGAAGACGCCGGGGGGGCTAGCGCCCCCACGATCTGGTGCGCCTCGCGATGCGTACACTGCACACTTTTCATCATTTTTTTCTAGTAAGTAGCAAAAGTATCGAAATAGTCGCCGGCATCACTGCACTAAAAATCATTTTTGTCAGATCATTTCTTCCCATCAGGGCGATGGCCGGCGCGGTCAGCAACCCATGACAGGAGTGGTCCCGCCGAGCTGCTCCTGGCCCCCCAACGCTCGGCTCGGAGAACCCCCATGTCCCTGGTGATGAAGCATCGCGAAGCCCCGGCAGCCCCACAGCCTGCCGCGGTCTCCAAGGGCCTGACGAAAGCGATGACGCGCGACGCCGAGGCCAACCGCAAGCGCGCCCGCACGCTGGCCAAGCAGCAGCAGGCCGCCGAACGGGTGGCCAGCGCCTCCAGCCAGCTGTCGGCCGGCATCAACGAATCGGCCTCGGCAGCCGAAGAGCTCAAGCGCGCCGCCGATCAGATTGCCAGCGGGGCCGAAGAGGCCGCCGGTGCCGCCCAGGAGTCGCTGGCCGCGCTGACCCAGGTGGCCGGCGCCATCACCCGCCAGCTGAGCGCGGCCGTCACCTCCAAGGGCAAGGCCGAGGCGGGGCAGGCCATGGCCGTCCGCATCAACGCGGAGGTGCAGTCCACCCTCACCAACGTCGGCGTCGCCGCGCGGCGCCAGGCCGAGAGCGTGAAGATGGTGGCCGAGCTTGAGCGACAGGCGGCCAACATCGGCGACATCGTCAAGGCCGTGGCGCGCATCGCCGACCAGACCAACCTGCTGGCGCTGAACGCCGCCATCGAGGCCGCCCGCGCCGGCGCCCACGGCAAGGGCTTTGCCGTCGTGGCCGACGAGGTGCGCACGCTGGCCGAAACCAGCGAAAAAAGCGCCAAGCAGATCCAGGATCTGGTGGGCCAGATCCAGGGCGAGGTGAAGGGCATCGCCACCGGCATCAACGACGCGGCAGAGAACATCCAGGCCGAGGTCGAGAAGAGCGGCGTGATCCGCCAGCAGATGGAGCGCATCAGCGCCGATGCGGCCGACATCGTGGCCGGCTCGGCCGAAATCGCCGCGGCCGCGCAGCAGAGCTCGGTGGCCGCGCAGCAGGCGCTGAAAGGCGCCGAGGAGATCGCCGCGGCTGCCACCGAGCAGAGCTCGGCCAGCGAAGAGGCCGCCAAGACGGTGGAAGAGCAGTCGGCCGCGCTGCAGGAGTGCGAGCAAACCTCGCAGAACCTCAGCGAGATCGCCGACGAGCTGAAGAACTCCACCGACATCGCCAAGAGCGCCGAGGAAGTGGCCTCGGCGGCCGAGGAGCTGTCGGGCGCGGTGCAGGAGATCAACCGCTCGGCCGGCCAGATCATGGTGGCGCTGGACCAGATCCGCAAAGGCGCCCAGACGCAGGCTTCGGCCACGGCGGAAAGCGCCGCCGCGATCACGCAGATCGAGAAAGGCGCGCAGATGGCCGAGACACGCTCGACAGCCGCCCGCGACAAGGCCAGCTCCATCAAGGCGCTGATGAGCGAGAACAAGGCGCACATCGACAGCCTGGTCGGCAGCATCGCCAGCGGTGTGGAGTCCACCCGCACCAGCGCGCAGCAGATCAAGGAGCTGGAACTGGTGAGCCGGCGCATCGACAAGATCGTCGACGCCATCACGCAGGTCAGCATCCAGACCAACATGCTGGCCGTCAACGGCAGCATCGAGGCGGCGCGCGCCGGTGAGTACGGCAAGGGCTTCGTGGTGGTGGCCACCGACATCCGCAACCTCGCGCACGACTCGGCCGAGAACGCCGACCGCATCAAGGACCTCGTCAAGAGCATCCAGGACCAGATCGGCCTGGTGGGGCGCGATCTGGGCGAGATCATGGCCGGCGCGCTGCTGGAAGTGGAGAAGGCCAAGAGCATCACCACCAACCTGCAGATCATCGAGGTCGACCTGGCCGAGATCGAGCGCGGCAACATCGAATCGGTGGCCGCCTCGCAGGAGATCGTGGCCGCACTGGCGCAGGTGAAGGTGGCCGTCAGCCAGGTCAGCACCGCGGCTACGCAGGCCGAGAAGGCCTCCGAGCAAGCCGCCGCCGCCGCCAAGCAGCAGGCCCAGGGCACCGAGGAGCTCAGCGCCGCGATCGAGGAGATCGCCTCGCTGGCCGACGAACTGCAGAGCAACTGAGGAAGCCCGCCATGGAGGCCACCCTCGCCCAAGCGCCGCCCTCCGGGGCCGACGCCCTGGCCGGCGGCGACGCTGCCGTCAGCGACCGCCAGTTCGTCACCTTCGACGTGGCCGGCGAGATGTTCGCCGTGCCCATGGCGCCGGTGCAGGAGATCATCCGCGTGCCCGAGGTGGCACGCCTGCCGCTGGCGCCCTCGGCGCTGGACGGCCTGGCCAACCTGCGCGGCCGCGTGCTGCCCATCGTGAATCTGCGGCGCATCTTCGGCACCGAGGAACGCACGCACGACGAAGCCACCCGCGCCCTGGTCATCAACCTCGGACAGCCACTGGGTTTCGTGGTCGACCGCGTGGCCAGCGTGGTGAACATCGAGCCGGGCGAACTGCAGCCGGCCGAACACATCCAGGGCATCGTGCAGGCCGAGTACCTGTCGGGCGTGATCCAGCGCCCCAGCGCCGACGGCCGGCGCCGGCTGATGATGGTGCTGAACTTCGAGCGCCTGGTCGGCGACCAGTTCGCCGCCATGGCCCGCAATGGGCAGCGCAGCGCCAGCGGCGAGCGCAGCACGGCCGACAGCGTCTCGGCCGACGCGGCCACCGCCGGCAGCGACGACCTGCGCTTGGTGAGCTTCACGGTGGCGGGCCAGGAGTACGCGCTGAACATCGCCGATGTGCAGGAGATCGTGCAGCTGCCCGAGGCCATCACCGCGGTGCCGAACACCCCCGCGCACATGCTGGGGCTGATCTCGCTGCGCCAGCGCCTGCTGCCGCTGGTGAGCCTGCGCAGCCTCTTCGGTTTGCCTGCACTGGTGGCCAACGAGCACCACCGCATCGTGGTGGTGGTGCTGCCGGGCGGTGCGCAGGTCGGCCTCGTCACCGATGCCGTGAAAGAGGTGCTGAGCGTGCCGCGCCACCAGACCGAGGCCCTGCCCGGTGCGCTGGCCCGCGGCGGCGACATGCAGGAGTTCGAGGCCATCTGCCGCCTGGATGGCGGGCGCCGGCTGGTTTCCATCATTGCCACCGAACAGCTCCTGGGGCTGCCGGGCGTGCGCGACGCCGTCGGCGCCGCCAGCCGCGAAGCGCCCGGGGACATCGAACTCACGCAGGAGAACGCCGACATGGCCCCAGCCCGCCACCCGAACCACGCCACGGCCAGCACCGACGACGACACCCAGGTGGTGATCTTCCGCCTGGGCGCCGAAGAGTTCGGCGTGCCCATCATGAGCGTGCAGGAGATCGTGCGCGTGCCCGAGGTGCTGACGCGCGTGCCGCGCACGCCCGCCTTCGTGGAAGGCGTGATCAACCTGCGCGGCACGGTGCTGCCGGTGATCGACCAGCGCAAGCGCCTGGGCATGCCGGCCATCGAGCGCCACGAGGGCCAGCGCATCATGGTCTACACGCTGGGCGGGCTGCGCACTGGCTTCATCGTCGATTCGGTGGCCGAGGTGCTGCGCATCGCACGCACCGACATCGCGCCGGCCCCAGAACTCAGCGACGAGCAAGGCCGCCTCATCGCCCAGGTGGCCAAGCTGCAGCAGGGCAAGCGCCTGGTGATGCTGATCGACCCCGAGCAGTTGCTGGCCGCCCGCGAGATGCGCGCGATGCGCCGCCTCGACGAGACCGCGGCAAGCGCCGACGACGAAGCCGTCGCCCCGCCGCGGCCCGCCCTGGCACGGGCGGCCTGAGGCCGCAACAGAGGCGCAGTGCCATGGCCAAGGTGCTCGTTGTCGATGATTCAGCGCTCATGCGGCGCCTGCTCACTGGCGTGCTCGGCGAAGCCGGCTTCGACGTAGCCGTGGCCCGCAACGGCGCCGAAGGCCTGGCGCAGCTGACCGACTGGGAGCCCGATGTCGTGACGCTGGACATCAACATGCCCGAGATGGACGGCCTCACGGCGCTGAGCCTGATGATGCAGGCGCGGCCCACCCCTGTGGTGATGGTGTCCTCGCTCACCGAGCAGGGCGCCCGGGCCACCTTCGAGGCGCTGGCGCTGGGCGCGGTGGACTTCATCGCCAAGCCGGGCGGCACGATCTCGCTGACGGTGGACGAGATCGCCGGCACCTTGGTGGAGAAGGTGCGCGCGGCCAGCGGCAGCCGCCCCCGCCTGCGCACGGCGCGCAGCACGACCAGGCCGGCCCCTCTGGCCCAGGCCAGCGCGCCGCGGGCGGCGGCGACGGTGGCGGCGCGCCCCGCCCCAGCCCGCCCTCCGCGCCCCGAGCCGGCACGCAGCAGCGCCCCGGCGCTGCGCGGCGCCGACGCCCTGAAGCCGGCAGGGCTGGTGATCATCGGCGTCTCCACCGGCGGGCCGCGCACGCTGGAGGACATCCTGCCGCAACTGCCCGGCGACTTCCCCTGGCCGGTGCTGCTGGCCCAGCACATGCCGCGCAACTTCACCAGCGCCTTCGCGCGCCGCATGGACGCGTTGTGCGCCGTGCAGGTGCGCGAGTGCGATGCGCCCATGCCGCTGGAGGCGAGCACGGTCTACATCGGCCAGGGCGGCTCGGACATGGTGGTGGCCGAGCGCCTGAACCGCCTGGTGGCGATGCCGCGGCCCGAGGCGGCCGAGCACCTGTGGCATCCGTCGGTGGACCTGCTCGTGGACAGCGCCATGCGCTTCATGCCGGCCGAGCAGATCGTCGGCGTGCAGCTCACCGGCATGGGCAACGACGGCGCCACCGCGCTGCACAAGCTGCACCAACGCGGCGGCCGGACCATCGCGGAATCGGAAGAGACCGCGGTCGTCTTCGGCATGCCCGGCGAACTGATCGAACGCGGCGGCGCCACGGCGGTGCTGCCCTCCCAGGCCGTGGCGCAGCAGCTGTGCCAGTGGATCCTGCCGTCACGGCCCCTGAACTGACTTCGAAAGGCGAGCGCCATGGGACTGCGCAAGACACACACCAACGAAGGGCTGCGCGAGGTTGTCGAGCGCGAGCACGGCCGCGACCTGGACGGCCTGCTGCTGCAGCTGCGCACGGGCGACAAGGAGCAGCGCCGCTGGGCCGCGCGCGACCTGGCGGGCCACCGCGAAGCCGGCTGGGCGCTGGGCGAGCAGTTGCTCTGCGAGCGCGACAGCACGGTGCGGCAATCGCTCTTCACGAGCCTGTCGGCCCAGCCCGGCGACGAAGCCGTGAACGTGCTGCTGCCGCTGCTGCGCAGCGAAGACGCCGAGTTGCGAAACGGCGCCATCGAGGTGCTGGCCGGCATGCCGGCGGCCGTGGGCCCCCGCATCAAGGCCCTGCTGAAGGACCGCGACGTGGACGTCCGCATCTTCACTGTCAACCTGCTGGGCGATCTGCGCCACAGCCAGGTGCGCCCGTGGCTGCTGGAGGCGATGCAGCAGGACGCCGCCGTCAACGTGGTGGCGGCCGCGCTCGAGGTGCTGGCGGAGGTGGGCGTGCCCGAAGACCTGCCGGCCCTGGCGCTGGCGCGCCAGCGCTTTCCTGACGACCCCTTCATCGGCTTCGCGGCCGAGATGGCGGCGCAGCGGATCCGGGGCTCGTGACCATGCGCGCAGCCACCGCCGCCGCCCGCAAGCTCGTCATCACCGATGCCGACTTCCAGAAGTTCCGCGAATTCTTCTACCGCAAGACCGGCATCCACTTCGACGACAGCAAACGCTACTTCGTCGACAAGCGCTTGATCGACCGCATCGAGGCCACCGGCGCCGACGACTTCCGCAGCTACTTCATCGGCCTGCGCTTCGAATCGAGCGGCGAGGAACTGCAGGAACTGGTCAACGCGATGACGGTCAACGAGACCTACTTCTTCCGCGAGGCCTACCAGTTCGACTGCATGGTCAACGACATGCTGAACGAGGTGGTCAAGCGCAAGCGCCCGGGCGGCCGCATCCGCATCTGGAGCATCCCTTCGTCGACCGGCGAGGAGCCCTACTCCATCGCGATCTACCTGCTGGAGCGCTGGCCGAAGATCGACGACTACGAGGTCGAGATCCTGTCCAGCGACATCGACACCGGCGTGCTGGCCCGCGCGCAGCGCGGCGTGTATTCGCCACGCAGCGTGGCCCAGTTGCCCAAGCCCTACCTGGAGCGCTACTTCCGGCCGCGCAGCGACGGCGACTTCGAGATCTCGCGCGATCTCGTCGCGGCGGTGGACTTCAGCCGCGTCAACCTGAACGAGGCCAGCGACACGCGCAAGTTCCGCGACATCGACCTGATCTTCTGCCGCAACCTGCTCATCTACTTCGACGACGTCTCGCGCCGCGTGGCCGCAGAGGCCATGTACGACGCGCTGTCGCCCGGCGGTTTCATCTGCCTGGGCCACTCCGAATCGATGAGCCGCATCACATCGCTCTTCACCGTGCGCCGCTTCCCCGACGCGATGGTCTACCAGAAGCCTCTTCCAGGAGCCCAGCCATGAGCGCCGCCCGCATTCTCGTCATCGACGACGCCGCCACCGTGCGCATGTACCACCGCAAGATGCTGGGCGACGCCGGCTGGCAGATCGACGAAGCGGTCAACGGCGTGGAGGCGCTGGAGAAGGTGCTGCGCCAGCCCGCGGGCGAGGCCTTCGACCTCTACGTCGTGGACATCAACATGCCCAAGATGGACGGCTACACCTTCGTGCGCGAACTCCGCCGCGCCAGCAATGTGCCGCAGGTGCCGGTGCTGATGGTCTCCACCGAGGCCGGCGCGCAAGACGCCACTGCGGCGCAGGACGCCGGCGCGAATGCCTACCTCGTCAAGCCGGCCAAGCCCGCCGAACTGGTGCTGACGGCGGCCCTGCTGCTGGGAGACACCGCCGCCGCCGGGAAAGCGGCACAGACCATCCACGCCGGGAGCCGCGCATGAACACCTCCGAGCTTCTCGACCAGTTCATCGTCGAGGCACGCGAGTGCCTGGAGCAGATCGGCAAGCGCCTGCTCGATGTCGAGCGCACGCCCGGCGACACGGAGATGCTCAACGATCTCTTCCGCCAGGTGCACACGCTCAAGGGCAACTGCGGGCTCTTCGAGTTCAAGGCCCTGGAGCGCGTGGTGCATGCCGGCGAAGACGTGCTCGACCGCGTGCGCAACGGCACCCTGCCCTACAGCCCCGGCATCGCCGACGCGCTGCTGGCCGCGATGGACTACACCGCCGAGCTGGTGGACGCCATCGCCGAGAGCGGCCGCCTGCCCGACAGCGCGGACGCGCGTTCGCGTTCGCTGGCCGATGCCTTGCGCGTACATCTGAACCCCGCGGCGGCTGCGCCTGCAGCGGCCACCCCGGGTGCCAATCCGCCCGCGGCCCCGGCATCAGCGCCGGCGCCTGCCGCGCCAGCAGCCGTGCCCGTGCCGGCCTGGTGCGCCGCCGTGCCAGCGGCCTGGCAGCGGCCCGGCGTGGTGGCGCTGCGTTACCGGCCCGAGCCGCAGTGCTTCTTCAAAGGCGAGGACCCCTGGCACCTCGCGCGCCAGACACCCGGCCTGCAGCACCTGGCCGTGGGCGCCCAGGCCCCGTGGCCGGCGGCGGAGGCCTTCGACTGCTACGCCTGCAACCTGGAACTGCTGGTGGTGAGCGACGCCCCGCAGGCCTACGTGGAGGAACACTTCCGCTACGTGCCCGAGCAGGTGGAGATGCATGCCTTCGCCGCCGCGCCGGCCGCCGCGGCAGGCACGGGGGCGGTGCCTGGCGCGGCCGGCACCACCGAGAACGTTGACGATGGCACCGGCGCCGCCGCCGTGATGCAGCAGCGCCTGCAGCGCCTGTGGCAGGACCAGTGCACGCTGCTGGCGCGGCCCGCCATCGGCCCCGGCACGGTGGCCGCCGTGCGCGAGGCCATGCTGCGCCTGGCCCGTGTGATGCAGCCCCCGCTCGACGCTGCTGCGCAGCAGGCCTTGCAAGCCGCGGCGCCCAACGCCCAGGCGCTGCTGGCCTGGGCCGAAGGCCGCCGTGTGGAGGCGCCGGTGGCACTGCCGCCGGGCACCGCCCCCTCGGGCCTGACGCCCTTCGACGCCCGCCGCCCAGGAACGCCGGGGGGCGGCAACGACGAAGCGCATGCCAGCCAGCGCGTGCTGAAGGTCTCGCAGGACAAGATCGACCGGCTGATGGATCTCATCGGCGAGATGGTCGTGGCCAAGAACGCTCTGCCCTACCTGGCCTTGCGCGCCGAGGAGGTGTTCCAGCAGCGCGAGCTGGCCCGCGAGATCAAGACGCAGTACTCGGTGATCAACCGCATCGCCGAGGACATGCAGCACGCCATCATGCAGGTGCGCATGCTGCCTGTGGGCACGGTCTTCCAGCGCTTCGTGCGCCTGGTGCGCGACATCAGCAAGAAGCTGGGCAAGGAGGTGCAGCTCGTCATCGAGGGCGAGGACACCGAGGCCGACAAGAACGTCATCGAGAGCCTGGCCGACCCGCTGATCCACATCCTGCGCAACAGCCTCGACCACGGCATCGAAGCACCGGCCGCGCGCCTGGCCGCCGGCAAGCCGGCGATGGGCACGCTGCGCGTGACGGCCTGCCAGGAAGGCGACCGCGTCATCATCGACATCAGCGACGACGGCGCCGGCATCGACACCGAGCGTGTGCGCGCCAAGGCCGTGGAACGTGGCCTCATCCCGGCCGACCGCGCCGGGGCTTTGACCGAGCACGAGGCCGTGCAACTCGTCTTCCTGCCGGGCTTCAGCACCGCCGACGCGATCAGCGACCTGTCGGGCCGTGGCGTCGGCATGGACGTGGTGCGCTCGGCGGTGGAACGCATCAACGGCAGCGTGGAACTGCGCTCGCAACGCGGCCAGGGCACGCGCATCCGGCTGACGCTGCCGCTGTCGATGGCGGTGACCAACGTGATGATGATCGAGTGCGCGGGCCGCCGCTTCGGCGTGCCCATGGACCTGATCGTCGAGACCGTGCGGGTGCCGGCCGAGGACATCCACCGCTTCAAGCGCGCACAGACCGTGGTGCTGCGCGGCCGCGTCGTGCCGCTGCAGGCGCTGGCGGAACTGCTCGAGCTCGGCCAGCCCCCACGCCTGAACACTGACGGCGAGCACGCCGTGCTCGTGGTGCGGCTGGGCGGCGAGACCGTCGGCCTGCTGGTGGACGACTTCCACGGCACGAGCGACATCATCCTGAAGCCCCTGGAAGGCGTGCTGGCCGGCCTGGTGGGCTTTGCCGGCACGGCGCTGATGGGCGACGGCAGCGTGCTGATGATCCTGAACCCGAAGGAGCTTGCGTGATGGGCATCCGCTACCTGAAGAAACACGCTGCGCTGGAAGGCCATGTGAGCGTGGACGAGGCCGAAGGCTTGGCCGTCTGGATGGCGGCGCAGCGCCGCCCGGCGGTGCACCTGGGGCGCTGCGAGAGCGTGCACGCCGCGGTGCTGCAAGTGCTGCTGGCGCTGCGCCCGCGACTGGCCGCACCGCCCGCCGACCCCTGGCTGAGCCTGGCGCTGGCGCCGGCTGCCGCGCCAGCCTGAAACCTGGGCCACGGCCCCCCAGCCACCGCCCCCGCCCCCCGGAGACACCGAGATGAAATCCGTATTCCTGGTCGACGATTCGGCCACCATGTTGATGAGCCTGAAGGGCACGCTGGAGATCAGCGGCTTCCAGGTCGAGACCGCCACCGATGGCGAAGCGGCCCTGACGAAGATCAAGGGCGGCCTGCGGCCCGACCTGATCATCACGGACATCAACATGCCGCGCATGGACGGCATCGGCCTGATCAAGGAGGCGCGCAAGCTGCTGCGCTTCACGCCCATCCTGGCGCTCACCACCGAAAGCCAGCAGGCCCGCCGCGACGAGGCCAAGCAGAGCGGCGCTACGGGCTGGCTCGTCAAGCCCGTGGGCGGTGCCGATCTCGTGAAGGTGATCCGGCAGGTTCTGCCCGGGGCCTGACGCCATGGACCGCCCCGACACCCCTCCTCTGGACGACACCGCCGCCGCCAACACGGTGGCTCACCAGCCCATGCCTGCAAAGGCGAGACCCGGCGTCGACGGCCTGGTCATCTGGGTGGCCGTTGCGCTGGGCACGGTCCTGCTCGCCTGCGGCCTGGCGACGCAGGCTCTGCCTTGGGAGGCCCCGGCCACGCTGGCGCGCAGGTGATAGCACACGACATCCTCACGCTGCAGCAGGCCTTCGGCGTGCTGAAGCAGCAGGTGGGCGCCACCATCCAGACCAGCGAGACGGCGGTGATGTCCATGATGCAGCGGCTCAACCGCGTGCACGGCAACGCCCGCGACCTGCGCGAGCGCATCGTGGAGGCGGTGCGTCGTTCGCAGGCCTTGTCGTCGGACTCGCTCTCGCGCGCCGGTGAACATGGCCGCGCCGTGGCCACCCTGGCCGAGCACCAGCTGAGCGCCGAGGAGCGGCAGCGCAGCAACCTGGAGCGCGTGGGCGCGGTGGCCGAGCAGGTGCGCCAGCTGATGCCGCTGGCCAATCTGATCGCCGACATCGCGCGCCACACCAACCTGCTGGCCATCAATGCCTCGATCGAAGCCGCCCGCGCGGGCCCGGAGGGGGCCGGCTTCAAGGTGGTGGCGGCCGAGGTGCGGCGGCTGTCGGTGGAGACCTCGGAAGCTGCGCGGCAGATCACCACCGGCATCGGCTCGGCCGCGGCCGCCATCGACGCCGAAATGGCCGCGGCCAGCGCGCATGGCGAGCACAGTGCCGCCGTGCAGCTGGGCGAGATCGCGCAGCACATCCAGGTGATGAGCAGCACCCTGAGCGACGTCGTACCCTACCTCGACCAGCTCTCCGGCCACATGAACGCCGGCATGGAGGTGGTGACGCTGGACATCATCGACACCCTGGGCGACATGCAGTTCCAGGACATCAACCGGCAGTTGCTGGAGCAGATCAACGACGCGCTCAGCAGCCTGTCGGATCACTTCGCGCAGGTCTACCGGCTCATCGACGGCAGCGCCCCGCCACCGCCGTTGCTGCTGGAAGAACTGCTCAGCCGCTGGACCGCGAACTACGTGATGCACTCGCAGCGCGTAGCTCACGCCCTGGCGTTGCAGCCCGGCAAGGTTGCTACCGAAGCGGAGTCTCCCGCGCGCGCGAGTGCCGAGCCCAATCTGCAGCTGGCCACCGCGAACGGCCCGCGCATCGAACTCTTTTGACGGGGCCTGAAAACAAGAAACCCCGCGTGAGCGGGGTTTCAGGTGCGGGTCATGTCGGCGTGCGACACGACGGCTGCAGGGGGCTTGGCGGAGTCGGAGGGATTCGAACCCTCGATGCAGGTTTTGCCCACATACTCCCTTAGCAGGGGAGCACCTTCGGCCACTCGGTCACGACTCCAGCGAAGGATTCGCATTCTAGCCTGAACTTCGGCCCGTCCCTCGCAGACAGGCCGAACTTTTGCACTCAGGCGGTGGGCTGGTCGAGATCAAAAGCCTTGTGCAGCGCGCGCACCGCGAGCTCCATGTACTTCTCGTCGATGACGACGCTGGTCTTGATCTCACTGGTGGTGATCATCTGGATGTTGATGCCCTCTTCCGAGAGCGTGCGGAACATCGTGCTGGCCACGCCCACATGGCTGCGCATGCCGATGCCGACGATGCTCACCTTGCAGATCTTTGCGTCGCCCAGCACGCGCGCTGCGCCAGTGGCCGGCAGCACGGTGTTCTCCAGCACGGCCATCGTGCGTGCGTAGTCGTTGCGGTGCACCGTGAAGCTGAAATCGGTGCGGCCATCGTGCGAGAGGTTCTGGATGATGACGTCGATGTCGATGTTGGCATCGGCCACCGGGCCCAGGATCTGGTACGCGATGCCCGGCTTGTCGGGCACGCCGATGACGCTGATCTTTGCTTCGTCGCGGTTGAACGCGATGCCGGCCACGACGGCTTGTTCCATCTTCTCGTCTTCCTCAAAGGTGATCAGGGTGCCCGACTTGGCTTCTTCGTCGAGCGGAATGTCCCAGGGCGTGAAGCTGCTGAGCACGCGCGTGGGCACGCGGTACTTGCCGGCGAACTCGACGCTGCGGATCTGCAGCACCTTGCTGCCCAGGCTGGCCATCTCGAGCATCTCTTCGAAGCTCACCGTGGACAGGCGGCGCGCTTCGGGCACCACACGCGGGTCGGTGGTGTAGACACCGTCGACATCGGTGTAGATCAGGCACTCGTCGGCCTTCAGCGCCGCGGCCACGGCCACGGCCGAGGTGTCGCTGCCGCCACGGCCCAGCGTGGTGATGTTGCCGTCGCCATCGATGCCCTGGAAGCCGGTGATGATGACCACCTTGCCCGCGGCCAGATCGGCGCGCACGCGCGTGTCGTCGATACTTTCGATGCGCGCCTTGGTGAAGGCCGAATCGGTCTTGATGGGCACCTGCCAGCCGCCGTAGCTGACCGCCGGCACGCCCTGGCCCTGCAGCGCCAGCGCCAGCAGGCCCACGCTGACCTGCTCGCCCGTGGCGGCCAGGGCGTCGAGCTCGCGGCGTGCCTCGGCGGTGCCGGCAATGGCGGCATCGGGCACCAGCTCCTTGGCCAGGCCGAGCAGGCGGTTGGTCTCGCCAGACATGGCCGAGGGCACCACCACGAGCTGGTGGCCGGCGCGCACCCATTTCGCCACGCGTTGCGCCACGCTGCGGATGCGTTCGGTCGACCCCATGGAGGTGCCGCCGTACTTGTGAACGATCAATGCCATCGCTGATTGCCGCAGGCCGCGGCGGGAGTGTCGAGACGGTGTGGTTGCCGCTGCGCCTCAGAGGCGGCTTGCGCGCGCAACAAAACCCGGCATTTTAGCTGCCGCGCTGACGCGGCCCTGGCGCCTCGGGGCACCAGCGCAAGGCGCGCTGCGGCTCGCCACGCGCGGCCAGCAGCGTCGCGTCGATGCCCAGGCCAGGGGCGTAGAGCAGGCGCCCGTCGGCCAGCCAGAGCAGCGGGCCCTGGCGCGCCCAGGCGGGCACGCCGGCGGCCTGGTACTGCTTCTTCAACGAACGCGCCAGGCCACGCTCGGCGAGGTGGAAACGTTCACCGCCGGCGCGCGGCGCCACGCGCACGGCCTGCAGCAGCGCCGGGGGCACGCCGTCGTGTGTGCTGTCCAGCACCTCGAAACGCCCGCCCCAACCGGGCAGTTCGACAAAACCCGGCCTGGAGAGATCCAGCGCCGCCAGCGCCGGCGCCTGCACGGGCGTTGCTGGCGCCAGCACGGCGCTGAGGCGCCCGCGGTACAGGCGCAGCACGGCCTCAGGCGCTGGCCACTGGCCGCCGCGCCGGCCCGGCAGTTCGTCGAGCAGACGCTCCAGCAGCGTGTGCGGCCAGCGGCCGGGCAAGGCGGCCGTCAGCCAGGCCTGCAGGGCGTTGCGCCGGCGTGCCGGGGGCAAGGCGGCCCAGGGCGCCAGCAGCAGGGCGCCGTCTTCGCACAGCGGCGGCAGGTCGATGGCGGCCACCTCGTCGGCCAGCGCCGCGGCATGCGCGGCGTGGCGGGCCGCCTGCACCAGCGTGGTTTCGGTGTCGTCGAAGGCGGCGTTGAGCACCGGCCACACCTGGCGGCGCAGGCGGTTGCGTGCGTAGCGTTCATCGGCGTTGCTCGGGTCTTCCACGTGGCGCAGGCGGTGGCGCTGCACGTAGGCCTGCACGGCCTCTCGCGGCTGCTGCAGCCACGGGCGCGCCCAGGCCAGCTGGCGGCGCTGGGCGAGCACCGGCATGGCCGCCAGGCCGGCCGGGCCGCCGCCGCGCAGGGCCTGCAGCAGGAAGGTCTCGGCCTGGTCGCGCCGGTGGTGGCCCAGCAGCAGCAGCGAACACTGCGCCTGCGCCGCCATGTCGGCCAGCGCCCGGTGGCGCTCGCGGCGGGCCCAGGCTTCGATGCTGTCACCCGCCTCGGGTGCGCCGGCCAGCCGCCGGCTGAGAAAAGCCGCGCCCCAGCGCCGCGCCTGCTGCCGCACCTGCCGCTCCCAGGCGTCGGCCTCGGCCTGCAGCCCGTGGTGCACGTGCAGCGCCCACACCTGCAGGCCCAGTGGCAGCGCCGCGCGCAGCGTGGCGTGCAACAGCGCGGTGGAATCGCGGCCGCCACTGACGGCCACCGCCAAACGCCGCCCGGGCCCGCCTGGCCCCCCGCCGGTGTTCAACGTTCTTTGGTGTCGGTGTAGCGGCCGTAGCTGCGCAGGCGCTCGTAACGCTGCTGCAGCAGGGCGGCGGGCTTCAGGTCGGCGCTGTGGCGCAAGGCGTCGGCCAGCGCGCGCTTGAGCTGCGCGGCCATCCAGGGCACGTCGCGGTGGGCACCGCCCACGGGCTCGTTGACGATCTTGTCGATGACGCCCAGCGCCTTCAGGCGGTGCGCGGTGATGCCCAGGGCCTCGGCGGCCTCGGAGGCGCGCTCGGCCGTCTTCCACAGGATGGAGGCGCAACCCTCGGGCGAGATCACCGAGTACACGCTGAACTGCAGCATCAGCACCTGGTCGGCCACGCTGATGGCCAGCGCGCCGCCACTGCCGCCTTCGCCGATGATGGTGCTGATGATGGGCACTTCCAGCTGCGCCATCTCGAAGATGTTGCGGCCGATGGCCTCGCTCTGGCCGCGCTCTTCGGCGCCGATGCCGGGGTAGGCACCGGGCGTGTCGACGAAGGTGAAGACCGGCATGCCGAACTTCTCGGCCAGCTTCATCAAGCGCAAGGCCTTGCGGTAGCCCTCGGGGCGGCTCATGCCGAAGTTGCGCAGCGTGCGCTCTTTCGTGTCGCGGCCCTTCTGGTGGCCCAGCACCATGCAGGCCTGGCCGTTGAAGCGCGCCAGCCCGCCGACGATGCTGAGGTCGTCGGCGTAGTGGCGGTCGCCGTGCAGTTCCTGGAAGTCGGTGAAGATCTCGTTGACGTAGTCCAGCGTGTAGGGCCGCTGCGGGTGGCGCGCGATCTGCGTCACCTGCCAGGGCGTGAGCTGGCTGTAGATGTCGCGCGTGAGCTGCTGGCTCTTGGCCGCCAGGCGTTCGATCTCGTCGCTGATGTCGACGGCCGATTCGTTGTGCACGTAGCGCAGCTCGTCGATCTTCGACTCCAGGTCGGCGATGGGCTGCTCAAACTCGAGAAAGTGTCGTTTGGACAAGTCAGTACTCCACGGGGAGGGGGTCCAGGCTGCGCCAAATGTACCAAGTGGCGACCGAGCGGAAAGGCGCCCAGGCTTCCCCCACCTCGCGCGCCTCGGCGCGCGAGACGGGCTCGCCGCTGAAGTAGTTCAGGCTGATGCCCTTGATGAGACCCAGGTCGTCCAGCGGCAGCACGTTCGGGCGCAGCAGGTGGAAGATCAGGAACATCTCGGCCGTCCAGCGCCCGATGCCGCGGATGGCCACCAGCTCGGTGATGATGGCCTCGTCGTCCATGCCCTCCCACTGCGCGGGGTGCACCTGGCCGTCGCTGAAGTGGCGGGCCAGGTCGAGCAGGTACTCGCACTTGCGCGCCGAGAGGCCGGCCTCGCGCAGGCGGGGCGTTTCCACGGCCAGCACCTCGGCCGGCAGCAAGCGCGTGGCAGCGCCGCCCACGGTGAGCGCAAAACGCTCCCACACGCTCTGCGCGGCCTTCACGCTGATCTGCTGTCCCACGATGCTGCGCGCCAGCGTGGTGAAGGCATCGCCGCGGCTTTGCAGGCAGGCCTCGCCAAACTTCGGGATCAGCTTCTTCATCACCCGGTCGCGCTTGGCGAGGTGCTTGCGCGCCTCCTCCCAGTAGGCCGGCAAGGCCGGCGCCGCGGCAAGAACCTGGGCGGTGCTCAAGCCTTGACCCACGCTGTGCCCTGCGGGCCGTCCTTGAGCTCGATGCCCTGGGCCAGCAGCTCGGCGCGGATGCGGTCGGCCAGCGCAAAGTCGCGCGCCTGCTTGGCCGCGGTGCGGGCGGCGATGCGCTCGAGAATGGCCGCTTCGTCCAGCCCGCTGCCGCCCTGCAGGTAGGCCTGCGGCGCCTGCTGCAGCAGACCCAGCACGCCGCCCAGGGCCAACAGCAGCGCGGCGTCGGCGTGCACACCACGGTTCACGCTGCCGGCGAGCTCGAACAGCACGGCCAGCGCGCCGGGCGTGTTGAAGTCGTCGTCCATCGCGGCCTTGAAGGCGGCGGCACGCGGCTCGGCCCAGTCGATGGCGGCCAGCGCCGCCTGCGGGCCGGCGGCCTGCATCGCGGTGTACAGGCGCTTGAGCGCCGTGCGCGTTTCATCGAGCAGCTGGTCGCTGAAATTGAAGGGGCTGCGGTAGTGCGTGCGCAGCATGAAAAAGCGCAGCGTCTCGCCGTCGTAGCTCTTCAGCACGTCGGCGATGGTGAAGAAGTTGCCCAGCGACTTCGACATCTTGGTGTCGTCGACGTTGAGAAAACCGTTGTGCATCCAGGTACGCACGAAGCCGCTGCCTTCGGGCCCCTGTGCGCCTTCGCTTTGCGCGATTTCGTTCTCGTGGTGCGGGAACTGCAGGTCCATGCCGCCGCCGTGGATGTCGAAGGGCTCGCCCAGCAGCGCGCAGCTCATGGCCGAGCACTCGATGTGCCAGCCCGGCCGGCCCGGACCCCAGGGGCTGGCCCAGATGGCATCGGCCGGCTCGTCGGGCTTGGCGTGTTTCCACAGCACGAAGTCCAGCGGGTCTTCCTTGCCGTCCTGCACCGCCACACGCTCGCCGGCGCGCAGCTCGTCGAGGCTCTTGCCGCTGAGCTTGCCGTAGCCAGGGAAGCGGCGCACCGCGTAGTTCACGTCACCGCCCTCGGCCTGGTAGGCCAGGCCGCGCGCCTGCAGCTGGCCGATGAGCGACAGCATCTGCGGCACGTAGTCGGTGGCCCGCGGTTCGTGCGTGGGCGGCAGCGCGCCCAGCGCCGAAAAATCGCGGTGCATGGCCGCGATGATCTCGTCGGTGAGCTGGCGGATGGTGATGCCGCGTTCCAGCGCGCGGCGGATGATCTTGTCTTCGATGTCGGTGATGTTCCGCACGTAGCTCACGCGCCAGCCGCTGGCCAGCAGCCAGCGGTACACCGTGTCGAAGGACAGGATCATGCGCGCATGGCCCAGGTGGCAAAGGTCGTAGACCGTGATGCCGCAGACGTACATCCGCACATGGCCGGGCTCGATCGGCTCGAAGGCTTCGAGCTGGCGTGTCAGGGTGTTGTGGATGTGCAGGCTCATGGGCAGAAAGCGGGCCGCGCCAAGGGAGCGGCGTGAAGACAGTGATGGCGCTGGGGAAGGCAGCGACCGGCGCCCCAGTACCGTACGCCCGACCCCCAGCCCGCCAGAGGCGGCACGGCCCGCGGAAAGCGGGCCGAAGCAAGGTGGAAGCGCGGTGGAGGCGGGTCGATAGAATCCATTTCAGTATAGCGGCCATGCCCGGCGCCCCGCCCTGCCACCGCAACCCCCGACGGAGGCTTGGTGCCCGCCCTGAACCCCTTGCAGATGCTGTCCGCGCCCATCTCCGTGCCCACCTCCCGCCCGTCCTGGCGCTGCGCCTGGCGCCAGGCCGCGCTGGTCATCAGCCTGTGCCTGGCGCCCGCCTTGCACGCGAACGAACTCGACGAAGTGCGTGCACTGCTGGCCCGTGGCGAGCCTGCCGCGGCCCTGAAACGCGCCGAAGCTGGCGTGGCAGCGCAGCCGCGCGATGCACAGCTGCGTTTTGTGCTGGGCGTGGCGCTGATGGACCTCAGGCGCGACGGCGAGGCCCTGGCGCATTTCAACCGCATGGCCCAGGACTACCCCGAGCTCCCCGACCCGCACAACAACATCGCGCTGCTGCACGCCCGCGCCGGCAGCCTGGAGATGGCGCGCCAGGCGCTGGAAACCGCGCTGCGCAACGACCCCGGCCACCGCACGGCACGCATCAACCTGGGCCAGGTGCACCTGATGCTGGCGGTGCAGGCCTTCGAGGCTGCCAGCGCCGACGGCCCGCTCGATGCGCCGCTGCTGCGCAGGCTGGAAGCGGTGCGGGCCTTGCTCGCCGAAGCCCTTCCGGGGGCCCGCTAGACTCGCGCCCCGCCCCGGCTCCATCCAAAACGCCCCTTCCTGCGGAGACACTGCCTTGAAACTGCTGCTGCGTTTGTTCGTGCTCGGCCTGCTGGCTGCTGGCCTGTCGGCCCAAGCCCAGGCCCAGAAGGTGCGCCTGGCCACCTCTGAAGGTGACATCGTGCTGGTGCTGGACGCCGAAAAAGCCCCGAAGTCGGTGGCCAACTTCGTGCAGTACGTGAAGGCCGGCCACTACGACGGCGTCATCTTCCACCGCATCATCGATGGCTTCATGGTGCAAACCGGCGGCTACAAACGCGACCTGAGCGAAAAGCCCACGCGCAAGGCCATCCCGCTGGAAGCCGGCAACGGCCTGTCCAACGTGCGCGGCAGCATCGCCATGGCGCGCACCAGCGACCCCAACTCGGCCACGGCCCAGTTTTTCATCAACGTCGTCGACAACCCCCGCCTGGACACCGCCGGTGGCGGCTACGCCGTCTTCGGCCAGGTGGTCGAGGGCATGGACGTCGTCGACAAGATCAAGGCCGTACCCACCCGGGAACAAGGCGTTTTTCAGAACCTGCCGGTCACGCCCGTGACCATCCGCAAAGCCACCATGGAGAAATGACATGAGCAAATTCGTACAGATGGACACCAGCGCCGGCACCCTGCGCATCGAACTCGACGACGAGAAGGCGCCGCTGTCCACGGCCAACTTCCTCGAATACGTGAAGGCCGGCCACTACGACGGCACCGTCTTCCACCGCGTCATCAAGGGTTTCATGGTGCAGGGCGGCGGCTTCGAGGTCGGCATGAAGCAGAAGGGCACGCAGGCGCCCATCCGCAACGAAGCCAACAACGGCCTGAAGAACAAGAAGTACACGCTGGCCATGGCGCGCACCAACGACCCGCACTCGGCCACCGCGCAGTTCTTCATCAACGCCACTGACAACGGCTTCCTCGACTTCACGGCCGAGAACAGCAGCGGCTGGGGCTACGCCGTCTTCGGCCGGGTGGTCGAGGGCACCGAGGTGGTGGATGCCATCGAGAAGGTGCGCACCGGCCGCAAGGGCTTCCATGACGACGTGCCGCTGGAAGACGTGGTGATCACGCGCGCTGTCGCGGTCGACTGAGACCCCTGCTGCCCATGGACGAAGCGGCGCGGAACAGCACGTTTCCGCCCTTCTACGAGCTGGCGGCGCCACCCGCGTGGCGCGCGGTCGACTTCATCTCCGACCTGCACCTGTGCGCGGCCATGCCCGCCACCTTCGAAGCCTGGGCGCAGCACCTGCGCCACACGACGGCCGACGCCGTGTTCATCCTCGGTGATCTGTTCGAGGTGTGGGTGGGCGACGATGCCCGGCACGGCGCTTTCGAACGCGCCTGCGTCGATGTGCTGGCCGAGGCCGCCAGCCACCGCCTGGTGGCCTTCATGGCGGGCAACCGCGATTTCCTCGTCGGCCCCGCCTTGCTGCAGGAAGCCGGCCTGATGGCCCTGCCCGACCCGACGGTGCTGCAGGCCTGGGGCCAGCCGGTGCTGCTGACGCACGGTGATGCGCTGTGCCTGTCTGACCAGCCGTACCAGGCCTTCCGCGAGCAGGTTCGCGGCGCGGCCTGGCAGCTCGACTTTCTGGCGCGACCGCTGGCCGAACGCCTGGCGCTGGCCGCCGAGATGCGCCGCGCCAGCGCGGCGCGCTGGCAGATGGATGGCGACGCCAGCGCCGACGTGGACGCTGCCGAGGCCGTGCGCTGGATGCATGCGCTGGGCGCCGCAGAGATGGTGCACGGCCACACCCACCGGCCGGGCAGCGGTGCGCTGGCGCCGGGCTACAAACGCCACGTGCTCAGCGACTGGGACCTGGACGGCGGCACGCCGCGCGCCGAGGTGCTGCGCCTGAGCCGCCGCGGCTTCGAACGCCTGCCGCCTGTCGGGCGCTGAGGGCGGCTTGCTCGCGCAACTGTGGCGCCGGTGGCAGCGCCGGCGTGAAGACGCCGCGGTGCAGCGCCGCGCGATCCCCGACGACTTGTGGAAGCGCACGCTGGTGCGCTACCCCTTCCTGCAGCGCCGCGACGCCGGCGATGCCGCCGAACTGCGGCGCCTGAGCAGCCTCTTCCTCGACCGCAAGGAGTTCCACGCCGCCGGCGGCTTGAAGCTCACCGACGCGGTGGTCGTGTCCATCGCCGCGCAGGCGGTGCTGCCGGTGCTGCGGATGGGGCTTACGGCCTACGACGGCTTCGTCGGCATCGTCGTGCACCCCGACCAGGTGCTGGCCCGTCGCGAGGTGGCCGATGAAGACGGCATCGTGCACGCCTACGACGAACCGCTGGCTGGCGAGGCCATGGACGGCGGCCCGGTCATGCTGTCGTGGCGCGATGTGCGCGCGGCCGGTGTGGTCCCGAGCGCGGGCGGTGAAGCGGGTGGCGCCTACAACGTCGTCATCCACGAGTTCGCGCATGTGCTGGACATGGCCGACGGCCTGGCCGATGGTGTGCCGCTGCTGCCGCCCGACCTGCCGCGAGCCGAGTGGCTGGGCGCGCTGCGGTCGGAGTTTGAGGCCTTCGTGCAGCGCGTGGAAGCCGATGAGCCCACCACGCTCGACCCCTACGGCGCCCACGGCGAAGAAGAGTTTTTCGCGGTGGCCAGCGAGGCCTTCTTCGTGAACGCCGAGCCCATGAAAAAAGAGCATCCCGCGCTGTACGGGATGCTCTCTCGCTTCTACCGCCAAGACCCGGCGGTGGAGGTGCCGCCAGCGCGCCGGGCGCGCTGACCACACTCAGGCCGGCGTGGCCTCGGCGCGCGGCTTGTCGCCGCTCTTGCGCGCGGGCTGGATGTCGAGCTGCACCTCGTCCTTGTCGTCGATGTCGACGCTCAGGCGGCCACCGTCGACCAGGCGGCCGAACAGCAGTTCGTCGGCCAGCGCGCGGCGGATGGTGTCCTGGATCAGGCGCTGCATCGGGCGGGCGCCCATCAGCGGGTCGAAACCCTTCTTCGCCAGGTGCTTGCGCAGCGCGTCGCTGAAGGTCACTTCGACCTTCTTCTCGGTGAGCTGGCTTTCCAGTTGCAGCAGGAACTTGTCCACCACGCGCAGGATGATGTCTTCGTCCAGCGCGCGGAAGTTGACGATGGCGTCCAGCCGGTTGCGGAACTCGGGCGTGAACAGGCGCTTGATGTCGCCCATCTCGTCACCCTGCTCGCGCTTGTTGGTGAAGCCGATGGTCGCCTTGTTCATGGTCTCGGCGCCCGCGTTGGTCGTCATGATGATCATGACGTTGCGGAAGTCGGCCTTGCGCCCGTTGTTGTCGGTGAGCGAACCGTGGTCCATCACCTGCAGCAGAACGTTGAAGACATCCGGGTGCGCCTTCTCGATCTCGTCGAGCAGCAGCACCGAATGCGGCTTCTTCGTCACGGCCTCGGTCAGCAAACCGCCCTGGTCGAAACCCACGTAGCCCGGGGGCGCGCCGATCAGGCGGCTCACGGCATGGCGCTCCATGTACTCGCTCATGTCGAAGCGGATGAGGTCGATGCCCAGCACGTAAGCCAGCTGCTTGGCCACCTCGGTCTTGCCCACGCCCGTGGGGCCGCTGAACAGGAAACTGCCGATGGGTTTGTCGGCCTTGCCCAGGCCGCTGCGCGCCATCTTGATGCTGGCAGCCAGCGCGTCGATGGCCGGGTCTTGCCCGAAGACCACGCTCTTGAGGTCGCGGTCCAGCGTCTTGAGCTTGCTGCGGTCGTCGCTGCTCACGCTGGCCGGCGGGATGCGCGCGATCTTCGCGACGATCTCTTCCACCTCGTTGCGCGTGATGGTCTTCTTGCGCTTGCTCGGCGGCAGGATGCGCTGCGCGGCACCGGCTTCGTCAATGACGTCGATGGCCTTGTCGGGCAGGTGGCGGTCGTTGATGAACTTGGCCGACAGCTCGGCGGCGGCCTGCAGCGCGCCCACCGCGTACTTCACGCTGTGGTGCTCTTCGAAGCGGCTCTTCAGGCCCTTCAAAATTTCGACGGTCTGTTCAACGCTGGGCTCGACCACGTCCACCTTCTGGAAGCGCCGCGACAGCGCCGCGTCCTTCTCGAAGATGCCGCGGTACTCGGTGAAGGTGGTGGCGCCGATGCACTTCATCGCGCCGCTGCTCAGCGCGGGCTTGAGCAGGTTGCTTGCGTCCAGCGTGCCGCCCGAGGCTGCGCCAGCGCCGATCAGCGTGTGGATCTCGTCGATGAACAGGATGGCATTGGGCTGGTCCTTCAGCTGCTTGAGCACACCCTTCAGGCGCTGCTCGAAGTCGCCGCGGTACTTGGTGCCGGCCAGCAAGGCACCCATGTCCAGGCTGTAGACAGTGGCATCGGCCAGCACTTCGGGCACGTCTTTCTCGGTGATGCGCCAGGCCAGGCCTTCGGCAATCGCCGTTTTCCCCACGCCGGCTTCACCCACGAGCAGCGGGTTGTTCTTGCGGCGGCGGCACAGCACCTGGATCACGCGCTCGACCTCGTGCTCGCGGCCGATCAGCGGGTCGATCTTGCCCTGCAGCGCGTGCTGGTTCAGGTTCTGCGTGAACTGCTCGAGCGGCGAGCCCTTGCCGTCGCCGCCGCCCTCTTCCTTTTCGGCTTCGTTGCCTTGCGGACCCTCATTGCCCTTGGCGGGCTCGGGCGGGTCGCTCTTCTTGATGCCGTGGGCGATGAAGTTCACGACGTCCAGGCGCGTCACGCCCTGCTGGTGCAGGTAGTAGACGGCGTGGCTGTCCTTCTCACCGAAGATGGCCACCAGCACATTCGCGCCTGTGACTTCCTTCTTGCCACTGCCCGTGCTCTGCACGTGCATGATGGCACGCTGGATGACACGCTGGAAACCCAGCGTGGGTTGCGTGTCCACCTCTTCCGTACCGCCCACGGTGGGCGTGTTTTCCTTGATGAAGGTGGCCAGGCTCTTGCGCAGATCGTCGATGTTGGCCGCGCAGGCGCGCAGCACCTCGGCGGCGCTCGGGTTGTCGAGCAGCGCCATCAGCAGGTGTTCCACCGTGATGAATTCGTGCCGCTGCTGGCGCGCCTCGACGAACGCCATGTGCAGGCTGACTTCCAGTTCTTGCGCAATCATGCGGCCTCCATAATGCATTGCAGCGGGTGCCCCTCGCGGCGAGCCGCGGTGAGCACCAGTTCGACTTTCGTCGCGGCGACGTCTTTCGTGTAGACGCCGCAGATGCCGCGCCCTTCGTGGTGAATCTTCAGCATGATCAACGTGGCCGAATCCGGATCACGCTGAAAGTAGTGTTGCAGCACCATCACGACAAACTCCATCGGTGTGTAGTCGTCGTTGAGCATCACCACCTGGTAGAGCTGCGGCGGCTTCGTGCGCGCAGCCTTGCGTTCGGCCACCACGGCGCCCTGCCCGCCGTCGCGCCGCGCTGGGGCGGGAGGCTTCGGGGGTGGTGCAGGTGGTGGCGTTTCGTCGGGCATGAGCCATTCTATCGAGTTGGTCCTGCGCAGCAGGGGGCGTGCGGACGCCCCTGCCAGCTTGTCCCATATTGAACGAAGCGGCCGCGATTCAAGGCCCGAGCTGCGCTGGAAATCCCGCCCTTCCTTCGGCGCCTGTCGATCGCGGCCGAGGTCCCGCCTGCAGCCCTTCGGCATCGACGGCCAATGTGTCAGCCTGTCGTTACATAGCAAGTGAAAACTAAACTTGACACTTCGGCGGCCACCGCGCCAGAATTTCCCCGTGGCAGCCCGCGAGGGGAAGGTATATGGCGTACGGTACGGTCAAGTGGTTCAACGACGCCAAGGGTTTTGGCTTCATCGAGCCTGAAGGGGGCGGCGCAGACGTTTTTGCGCATTTCTCGGCGGTGCAGATCGACGGGTTCCGCACGCTCAAGCAGGGCGGGCGCGTCCGGTATGAACTGGTGCAGGGGCCCAAGGGCGACCTCGCGCAGGACATCCACCCGGTAGACGCCAACGGGCTGTCCACGATGTCCGCCCCAGAGGCGCAGCACGTCAGCGCCGGCTGAAGAAGTCCCCCAGGGCGGGGCGGCGCCAGCCGCTGCTGCCCCGGCCCTGTTCAGGCCTCGTAGTGGTAGCCCACGCCGTAGACCGAACGGATGCGTTCGCTGCCGGCACCCGCCTGCTCCAGCTTGCGCCGCAGGTTCTTCACGTGGCTGTCCACCGCCCTTTCGGTGGCCGCACGGGCATCACCGTGCAGCAACTCCAGCAACTGCGCCCGCGGATAAACGCGGCCCGGCTGCGTGGCCAAGGTCTGCAGCAGGCGGAACTCGATGGGCGTCAGCTCCAGCGCCTCGCCCTGCCACCAGGCACGCAAGCCCATCTCGTCGAGCCGCAGCGCGGCCGTGCCGGTCGTGTTGGCCTGGGTGGCGCGGCTGCGCCGCAGCACGGCTTTCACGCGCGCCATCACCTCGCGCGGGCTGAAGGGGTTCTTGGCGATGTAGTCGTCGGCGCCCAGCTCCAGGCCGGCCAGGCGGTCGGCCTCGTCGGCGCGCGCGGTGAGCATCACGATGGGCACCGCACTCTGCGCACGCAGCTGCCGGCACAGCTGCAGGCCATCCTGGCCGGGCAGCATGAGGTCGAGCAACACGAGCTCGTGGCGCCGCGCCGTCCAGGCCTGCCACGCCAGCAGGCCATCGGCCACGCATTCGGCCTCGTGGCCGGCGGCGCGCAGGTAGTCGGCCAACAGCGCGGCGAGCTTGGGCTCGTCTTCGACGACGAGCACACGCGCCGGGCCCGGGTCGAGACTCAGCGGCGGTGTTGCTGCATCAGCCAAGGGCCGGCAGCTCCACACGCAGCCAGAGCCCGCCCAGCGGCGAAGGGCGCGCGTCGATGCGGCCTTCGTGCGCCTGCACGATGCGCTGGCAGATCGACAAGCCCAACCCCGCGCCGCCACTGGCACGGCTGCGCGAGGCTTCGACCCGGAAGAAACGCTCGAACAGCCGCGGCAACTGGTCGGGGTGCACGCCCGGGGCGCTGTCGTGCAGGTCGATCAACACCTGTCGGCCTTCGCGCCGCGCCTTCAGGCGCAGCGCGCCACCGGCATCGGTGTAGCGGCAGCTGTTCTCCAGCAGGTTGGCGAAGAGCTGGCGCAAACGCCGCGCATCGCCGAAAGCCGGCAGCGGGCCCGGCGGCAACTCCAGCTGCAGCGCCAGGCCGCTGCTGCGCAGGCGCTCGCCGAAGGCGCCTGCGGTGTCGTCGATGATCTCGCGCAGGTCGAGCGCACTCTTGCGGTAAGACAGCGCACCGACGTCGGCCAGCGAGAGCTCGTAAAGATCGTCCACCAGCTTGTGCAGCGTGGCCACCTCGGCCTTCAGCGAACGCAGAGCCGTGGCGTCGAGCTGGCGCACGCCGTCTTCCAGCGCCTCCAGTTCGCCGTGCAGCACCCCCAGCGGCGTGCGCAGTTCGTGCGAAACATCGGCCATGAATTCACGCCGCATCGCTTCGTTGCGCTGCAGGGTCAGGGCGAGCTGGTTGAAGTCGCGCGCCAGGCGGCCGATCTCGTCGTCCTTGTCGTTCTGGGGCACGCGCGTGGCATGGTCGCCCGCCGCCAGCCTGTGCGTGGCGTCGGCCACCTGGCGCACCGGCCGCAACAGCCGGCGTGAGGCCCACAAGGCCACAGCGGCCGCCAGCAGCACCGCGCCCCCGCCCACCACCCAGCCGGTGCGGGCCTGGGCATCGGCAAACCTCTTTTCGGCGCCATAGCTCACCGACTCGAAGGGGGTCAGCACCAGCCAGCCTACCGTGACGCCGTCGACGACGATCGCACGCTCCACGGCGTTTTCGGCCGGGCTGGCGAAGCCGACGATGCGGCGGCGTTCGGCATCCAGCAGCGTGAAGCGGCGCGAGGCGCCCGTCAGCTCGGCCGGCGTGGCCGATGCCGGGGGCCGGGCCGAGAGCGGCACGCGGTTGTCGTCAGGGGCGGGGCGCAGCAGCCGGTACCAGAGATCGGGCCGCTCGCGCAGGAAATCCCAGCTGCCCTGCTGGCGGTAGCCGGCGGTGACGCTGGGCACGGCGAGGTCTAGCCGGCCCACCGATTGCTCGTTGAGGTAACCCAGGAAATCGCGGTTGAGGTTGACATGGGCCCCCACGCCCATGGCGACGGCCACCACCACCGCGGCGCTCAGCACGGCGGCAAACAGGCGGGTGGCGAGGTTCAGCTTCATCGCGGGGCGGGTGTACACGAACTGGGCGCCCGCTTGCAGGGCGCCGTCCGCGTGGCCTTCGGGGCCACGGGCTCTTCAACTTCCCTCCACATTGTGCGGCCACCATGAAGGGGTGCAGAAACCAGCTTCCACCCCCCTCTCCTTCCTCGCCCCGGCCGCCGTGCTGCTGTGCGCCGGCCTGCTCACCGCCTGCCAGGACAAGCCGGCCGCCGCACCCGCCGCGCGCGCTGCGCCCGAGGTGGGCGTGGTCACCGTGGCCGCGCAAGACGCGCCGCTGGGCCTGGAACTGCCCGGCCGCCTGAGCGCCAGCCAGCGTGCCGAGATCCGCCCGCAGGTGGGCGGCCTGGTGCAGAAGCGCCTCTTCACCGAAGGCGGCCGCGTGGCCGCTGGACAGCCGCTGTACCAGCTCGACGCGGCCAGCTTCGAAGCCGAACGTGCGCGCACCGCCGCCGCGCTGCAACGTGCCGAAGCCACGCTGGGCGCAGCGCGCGTCAGGGCCGCACGCGATGCCGAGCTGCTCAAGGCCGACGCCCTCAGCCGCCAGGCCGCAGACGACAGCGCCGCCGCGGTGAAGCAGGCCGAGGCCGACGTGGCCGTGGCGAAGGCTGCGCTCGACGCAGCGGTGGTGCAACTGCAGCGGGCGCGCATCGTGGCGCCGATCAGCGGCCGCATCGAGGTCTCGACCGTCACGCCAGGCGCACTGGTCACGGCCAACCAGACCCAGGCGCTCACCACCATCCAGCAGCTCGACCCCATGCACGTGGACATCGTGCAAAGCAGCGCCGAACTGCTCTCGCTGCGCAAGCAGCTGCAGGGCCAGACCGGCAGCCGTCAGGCGCAGCTGGTGCTGGAGGACGGCAGCGTGCACCCGCAGCCCGCCACGTTGCAGTTCAGCGGCGTGACGGTCGACCCCGCCACCGGCAGCGTGACGCTGCGTGCCGTGGTGCCCAACCCGCAGGGCACGCTGCTGCCGGGCATGGTGGTGCAGGCCCGCCTGGTGGCCGGTGTGGACCGTGGCGTGCTGCTGGTGCCGCAGCAGGGCGTGAGCCGCACCGCCACCGGCGATGCCACCGCGCTGGTGGTGGGCGAAGGCAACAAGGTCGAGCGCCGCCGCCTCACGCTGGAACGTGCCGTGGGCAACCAGTGGCTGGTGAGCAGCGGCCTGAAGGCGGGCGACAAGCTCATCGTCGAGGGCCTGCAGCGTGCGCGCCCCGACATGGTGGTGACACCCGTGGCCGCGGGCTCCAAGCCCGCCGGCGGGAAAGGCAGCGGCAAGGGCAGCGCTGCCCGCAGCGCCTCGGCGCCGCGCTGAGCGCCGGCAGGAGCCCCGCCATGGCCTCATTCTTCATCGACCGCCCCATCTTCGCGTGGGTGCTGGCCATCGTCATCATGCTGGCCGGCGGCGCCGCCACGCTCACGCTGCCGCTGGAACGTTATCCCGACATCGCGCCCACCCGCGTCAGCATCAATACCGGCTACCCCGGCGCTTCGGCGCAGACCATCGAAGATTCGGTGACGCAGATCATCGAGCAGAGCCTGAAAGGCATCGACGGCCTGCTGTCCATCGAAAGCACCAGCAGCGCCTCGGGCAACGCCAGCACGCAGCTCACCTTCGAGGCCGGCACCAACCCCGACACGGCCCAGGTGCAGGTGCAGAACAAGGTGCAGAGTGTGATCAGCCGGCTGCCGCAGGCGGTGCAGGCCCAGGGCGTGCGCGTCACCAAGGCGAGCACCGAGTTCCTGATGGTCGCCATGCTGACCAGCGACGACCCCAACGTCACCTCGGGCGACCTGGGCGACTACCTCAACAGCACGCTGGTGGACATCATCAGCCGCGTCGAGGGCGTGGGCGACGTCAACGTCTTCGGCTCTGGCTACGCCATGCGCATCTGGCTCGACCCGGCCAAGCTGCAACGCTACAACCTCGTGCCCGGCGACATCCGCACCGCGCTGCAGCAGCAGAACACCGAAGTCTCGGCAGGCCAGATCGGCGCCCTGCCTGCGCCGGAGGGCCAGCGCCTGTCGGCCATCATCACCGCGCGGTCCAAGCTCAACACCGCCGAGCAGTTCCGCAACGTGGTGCTGCGGGCGCAGCCCGATGGCTCTTCGCTGCGCCTGGGCGACGTGGCGCGCGTGGAACTGGGCCGCGACAGCTACACCACCAACGTGCGCAGCAGCGGCCGCAACGCCGCAGGCATGGCCATCTTCCCGGCCAGCGGCGCCAACGCGCTGACCACCGGCGACGCCATCAAGGCCAAGCTGAAGGAACTGGAGCCCTTCTTCCCGGCCGGCTACAAGGCCACCGTCACCTACGACACCACGCCCTTCGTGCGCGTGTCGATCAACGGCGTGGTCAAGACACTGATCGAGGCCATGGTGCTGGTCGTGGTGATCATGTACCTGTTCATGCAGAACCTGCGCGCCACGCTGGTGCCGGCCATCGCCGTGCCGGTGGTGATGCTGGGCACCATGGGCATCCTGGCCGTGGCCGGCTTTTCGATCAACACGCTGACGATGTTCGGCCTGGTGCTGGCCATCGGCCTGCTGGTGGACGATGCCATCGTGGTGGTGGAAAACGTCGAACGGCTGATGCGCGAAGAAGGCCTGAGCCCTTACGACGCCACGAAGAAGAGCATGCAGGAGATCAGCGGCGCGCTGGTCGGCATTGCCGTCGTGCTGAGCGCGGTGTTCATCCCCATGGCCTTCTTCGGCGGCAGCACGGGCGTGATCTACCGCCAGTTCAGCATCACCGTGGTGAGTGCGATGGTGCTGTCGGTGCTGGTGGCGATGACACTCTCGCCGGCCCTGTGTGCCACGCTGCTCAAGCCCGTGAAGCCCGGCGAACACGCCAGCCATGGCGGCCCCATCGGCAAGCAGCTCGACTGGTTCTTCGGCGGCTTCAACCGCGGCTTCGATCGCTTCACCGAACGTTACGTTCGTGGCGTCAGCTGGATGGGGCGCCGCAGCGTGCGCAGCTTCATCGTCTTCCTGCTGATGGTGGGCGCCACGGCCTGGCTCTACAAGGACCTGCCCACCTCCTTCCTGCCCGACGAAGACCAGGGCGGCCTGCAACTGCAGGTGCGCATGGCCCCCGGCGCCACGGCCGAGCGCATGGAGGGCGTCGCCGCGCAGGTGGAGGCCTACCTCGCCGAACAACCCGAGGTGCTGTACTACAACGTGGTGCGTGGTGCCGGTGGTGACCAGGGCTCGGGCCAGGGTTTCATCCGGCTGGTCGACTGGTCGCAACGCGCGGCCCAGAACCAGAGCGCGGGCGCACTGGCCGAGCGCTTCAGCCGCGAACTCGGACGGCGTGTGCGCGACGCCCAGGTCTTTGTCGTGCGCCCGCCCACGGTGCGCGGCCTGGGCGGCAGCGCCGGCATCCAGCTCTTCCTGCAAGACCTGGGCGGCCTGGGGCAGACGCAGCTGATCGCTGCGCGTGAACAGCTCATCAGCCTGGGCAACCAGCGGCCCGAGCTGGCACGCACACGCACGCAGAGCCTGGCCGAGACGCCGCAGCTCAAGATCACCATCGACGACAGAGCAGCCGCCGTGCTGGGCGTGCAGCCCAACGTCATCAACGACACGCTGTCCATCGCACTGGGCAGCAGCTACGTCAACGACTTCATCGACCGCGGCCGTGTGAAGCGCGTGCTGGTGCAGGGCGAGGCGGCCTACCGCGCATCGCCTGAAAACCTGAAACACTGGTACGTGCGCAGCAGCAACGGGCAGATGGTGTCGATGGCAGCCTTCGCCAGCAGCAGCTGGAGCACCGCGCCGCGCCAGCTGGTGCGCTACAACGGCAGCCCGGCCTACGAGATCCAGGCCGATGTGCCGCCGGGCGTGAGCTCGGGCGCGGCCATGGCCGCCATGGAAGCCGCGCTGAAAGAAATGCCCCCGGGCATAGGCTACGAATGGGCCGGCCGCAGCTACCAGGAACGGCTCTCGGGCTCGCAGGCGCCGCTGCTGTACGCGGTGTCGGTGCTCTTCATCTTCCTGTGCCTCGCGGCGCTGTACGAGAGCTGGAGCGTGCCTTTCAGCGTGATGCTGGTGGTGCCGCTGGGTGTGCTGGGCGCACTGGTCGCCAGCCATCTGGGCGGGCAGAACAACGATGTGTTCTTCCAGGTGGGCCTGCTCACCACGGTGGGGCTGAGTGCGAAGAACGCCATCCTCATCGTCGAGTTCGCGGAAACGCTGCGTTTGCAGGGCATGGGGCTCTTCGACGCCACCCTCAAAGCCTGCCGGCAGCGCCTGCGCCCCATCCTGATGACCTCGCTGGCCTTCGGCATGGGCGTGCTGCCCCTGGCACTGGCCAGCGGTGCCGGCTCGGGCTCGCAGAAGGCCATCGGCTTCGGCGTGCTGGGCGGCATGGTCAGCGCCACGGTGCTGGGCATCTTCTTCGTGCCGCTGTTCTACCTGTGGGTGAAATCGCTGTTCTCGCGCAAGGGTGCACAGCCCGAAGACGCTGCCAACACCGCCGTGAAGCCGGAGGTGTCGGCATGAAGCGCCTGACACGCACACCGCTGGCCGCTGCCGCGCTGGCCACGCTGCTGCTGGGCGGCTGCGCCAGCCTGGTGCCCCCGGCCGGCCAGCCCGGCGCGCCGCTGCGCGAGAGTTTCCGCACAGACGCCACCCCGGCCGAAGCGCCTTTGAGCGCCGAAGCCGCGGCCGAAGCCGCCCGCGAATGGGAAGGCTTTTTCGTCGACGAACGCCTGCGCCGCGTGGTGGCCCTGGCGCTGGCCGGCAACCGCAGCCTGCGCGCCAGCGTGGCCGCGGTGGAGCGCTCGCGCGCGCAACTGGGCATCACCGAATCGAACCGCTACCCCGACCTGCGCGCCGGCGTCTCGGCCAACGAACAAGGCAGCGACAACGGCACCCGCAGCAGCACCTACACCGCCAGCCTGGGCATCAGTGCCTGGGAGATCGACCTCTTCAACCGCGTCGGCAGCCTGCAGGGCGCGGCGCTGGCGCGTTACCTCGCGCAGCAGGAAACCCAGCGCAGCGCGCGCCTGAGCCTGGTGGCGCAGGTGGCCGATGCCTGGCTCACGCTCTCGGCCGAGGGCCAGCGCCAGCAGCTGGCCGAAGCGCTGCGCGAGAGCCAGCAGAAGACGCTGGACCTCAACGAGCGCCAGTACCGGCTGGGCGCCGCCTCGGGCCTGCAGCGCGCCCGTGCGCAGACGGCTTTTGAAGCCGCGCGGGGCGAGGCCGCGCGCAGCGCCGCAGCCGTGCGCCAGGCCCGCCTGGCGCTGGAACTGCTGGCCGGCCAGCCCTTGCCCGAAGCGCTGCTGCCGCTGGGCCAGGCCGCCCAGGCCACCGCGCTGCCCGAACTGCCCGCCGGCCTGCCGGCCACGGTGCTGCTGCAGCGCCCCGATCTGCGCGCGGCCGAGCAGCAACTGCAGGCCGCAGCCTTCGACGTGGGCGCGGCCCGCGCCGTGCGTTTTCCGCGGCTGACGCTGACGGCCAGCGCCGGTGTGCGCAGCCCCGAGCTCGACGGCCTGTTCCGCAGCGGCAGTGGTTTCTGGAGCCTGCTGCCCAGCCTGGACATCCCGCTGCTGGATGCTGGCGCGCGCCGCGCCCAGGTGGCGGTGAACGAAGCCACGCAGCGCGAGGTGCTGGCCAACTACGAAGCCGCGCTGCAATCGGCCTTCCGCGAAGTGGCCGACGCCCTGGCCGTGCGCGACAGCCTGGCCGAACGCCTGGCCGCGCAACAGGCCCAGGTGACCGCGGCCGAGCGCAGCCTGCAGCTGGCCGAGCAGAGCTACCGGCTGGGCGCTTCCAGCCAGATCGAACTGCTCGACGCGCAGCGCCAGCTCACCACCGCCCAGCAGGGCCTGGTGACGCTGCGGCAGACCGAGCAGGCCAACCGCGTGGTGCTGCTGCGCGCGCTCGGCGGGCGCTGGATATCCCCCGGCTGAACCCCGCGCCTTGGGCCTGGGGAGGCGGCCACAATCGTCCGCGATGAACACGACCCCAGCGCCCGCCGCAGCGGCGACCCCCGCCCCGCCGGGCGGCACCTGGTTCGGCCACCCCAAGGGACTGGCCGTGCTCTTCATGGCCGAGATGTGGGAGCGCACCAGCTACTACGGCATGCGCGCCCTGCTCGTGCTGTATATGGTGGACCACCTCTTCAAGCGCCCCGATGCCGACACCGCGGTATTGGGCTTCGAGCCGCTGCGCGGCCTGCTCACCGCGGCCCACGGGCCCATGCAGGCGCAGGCGCTGGCCTCGCTGGTGTATGGCCTCTACACCGGCTTCGTCTACCTCTCGCCGCTCTTCGGCGGGCTGCTGGCCGACCGCGTGCTGGGCCGGCGCCGCACCGTCATCGTGGGCGGGCTGCTGATGGCGCTGGGCCACTTCCTGATGGCCAGCGAGGCGCTGTTTTTCGTCGCCCTGCTCTTCCTGATCGCCGGTAACGGCTGCTTCAAGCCCAACCTCTGCGCGCAGGTGGGCGAGCTCTACGCCCCGGGCGACCCGCGGCGCGACCGCGCCTACTCCGTCTACTACCTGGGCGTGAACGTCGGCGCCTTCATCGCACCGTTGATCTGCGGCACGCTGGGTCAGACGGTGGGCTGGCACGCCGGCTTCGGCGCCGCCGGCGTGGGCATGCTGCTGGGGCTGCTGTTCTACGTGCTGAACATGGACAAGCTGCCGCCCGAGGCCGCACGCCCGCCTTCGGTGCTGGCAACCAAACCCGGCCTCGGCGTGCTGGCCTATGTGCTGGCCATCCCGGCCTGCGTGGGCCTGATGCTGGGCCTGCTGGCGCTGCCGGGCTGGCTGCAAGGTGCGCTGGCCGTGGGCGTGGCGGCCGCCGCCGTGGCCTGGCTGCGCGGCCTGCCCGGCGACGAGCGCCCACGTGTGATGGCGCTGTGCGCCGCCTGCGCGGTGACGGCGCTGTTCTGGGCCGTCTACGAACAGCAGGGCAACACGCTGCAACTCTGGGCCGACCAACAGACGGTGTGGCCGACCATCGCGGGTTTCACGATCCCGTCGAGCTGGTACCAGAGCTTCAACCCTTTCATGATCTTCTTCTTCGTGCCGCTGCTGAACGTCTGGTGGGCCCGACAGGCCGCACGCGGCACCGAGCCCGGCAGCCTGGCCAAGCTGGCCATCGGCTGCGTGCTCTGCGGGCTGGGCTTCGCGGTGATGATCGCCGGCGAGCTGAGCGCCACGCCGGGCCAGAAGCAGAGCCTGCTGTGGCTGGCCGCGGCCACCGCGGTGTTCACGCTGGGCGAGCTCTACCTCTCGCCCATAGGGCTTTCTTTCGTCTCGAAGGTGGCGCCGCTGCGCCTGGTGTCCACGCTGATGGGCGTGTGGTTCCTCGCGAACTTCTTCGGCAACTACGGCGCCGGCTGGCTGGGCACCTTCTACGAGAAGCTGCCGCGTGAAGGCTTCTTCGGGCTGATGCTGGCCATCGGCCTGGCCGGCGGTGCGCTGCTGTGGGCGTTGCACCGGCCGCTGCAGCGGGCGCTGGGGCAGCGGGTCTAGCGCTCCTGGGGCGCCCCCGGGCGCGGCGGGAGGGCGGGCACGGCCGCAACCGTGTCCGGCCTGGTGCCGCTGGGCGCCGTGGGTTCAACGGCGACCCAGGCCGCCACAGCGGCACCACCCAACACCAGGTAGAGCAGGCAAGGCAGCAGCGTGCGCCGCAAAACTTCGGCCTCGCGCCCGGCGAGGCTGACGGTGGCGGCACCGGCCACGATGTTGTGCGGGCACACGATGTTGCCCACGGCGGCGCCGAAACCCTGGGCCGCCACGATGACAGGCACCGGCAGTGCCAGCGCGGCTGCGGTCTGCGCCTGCAGGGTGGTGAAGAGCACGTTCGAGGCGGTGGCCGAGCCGGTCACGAAACTGCCCAGCGCACCCACGGCCGGCGCCACCCAGGGCCAGGCCGCGCCGACGGTCTGCACGGCCGCCTGTTCCAGGGTGGCGATCAGGCCGGCGTGCAGCATCAGGCGCGACAGCACCAGCATGGCCAGCAGCGCGGCCGTCACCGGCACCAGCTGGCGCGCGGCGTGCCACAGCGCCGCCCCCACCGCGGGCAGCGGCACGCGCTGCAGCAACGCACCGAGCAGCAGTGCCGCCATCAGCAGCGTGCCGGGGTGTATCAGGGGCTGCACCCGCCCCTGGTAACGATCGAAGAGCCGCCACTCCAGCACAAGGCTGCCCAGCGCCTGCGCCAGCGGCGGCACCAGGCGCGTCACCAGCACCAGGGCCACCAGCACCGCATAAGGTGCCAGCGCACGCGCCAAACCCGGCATGGGCCCGCCGCCCCCGTGCCGGCGCAACACCGCCACGAACACGGCCCCGCCGAGCAGCGCACCGCCGAGCGTGGCCAGTTCCGGCC
>LJHW01000040.1 GCA_001295865.1 beta proteobacterium AAP65 | reverse complement strand
CGCCCATCTCCCCCCCCCCCCGATTCCCGGGTGGCACGCGAAATCGGGGGCCTGGGCAGGCCCCTGGCCGCTTAGATTTTGCGTTTTGCGCCACCCCAGGGAGATGAAGATGTTGAAGATCGCCAAGCCGACCCGCCGCCTGCTCGCCCTGGTGACGCTGGCCCTGTGCCTGCCCGCCGCCCAGGCCTCGACCTCGTCGTATGACGCGATGGTGGCCAGCGGCTACACCGAAGAGGGCATCTTCCCGCGCATCGTCATCCGCGACGACATCGGCCTGTCGGGGGCGGCCAGCTTCGCCGCCAACCCGGCTTTCTCGGGCGTGGTGTCGATCAGCGGCTGCACCGGCGTGCTCATCGCGCCGACCACGGTGCTCTCGGCCCGCCATTGCTCGCCCAGCGTGGGCGGCACCGTGCGTTTCGGCACCGACCGTTTTGCGCCCACCTTCACCACCAGCATCCAGTCTGTGCTCTACCCGGGTGGCGGCACGCCCAACTCGCCGCTGCTCAACGGCGGTGACGTCGCCATCCTGAGCCTGAACGCCGTGGTGCCGGCCAACATCGCCACGCCCTTCGCGCTGACCGATGCCACCACGGCGCTGACGGGCGTCACCGTCGTCACGCTCGGCTACGGCGGGCGCGGTGTCGGCAGCGGCGGGGCCACCGGCTCCGACGGCATCCTGCGCGGCGGCACCAACGTGCTCGACCGCTACGGCGCGGCGGTGAACACCAGCGCGAACATCGCCAACACGTCCAACATCTTCTCCACCGACTTCGACAACCCCACGGGCACCAGCAACACGCTGGGCTGGCTGGGCAGCCAGTCGCTGGCCACCAGCTTCGAAGCCACCACCGCCGGTGGCGACAGCGGCGGCCCGCTGCTCTTCGACAACGGCGGCGTGTGGACGCTGATGGGCGTGCTCAGCGGCGGCACCACGAACAACAGCGTCTACGGCGACATCTCCTGGTGGACCGGCGTGGCGCCCTTCCGCTCGCAGATCGAAGCCGCCGGTGGCGTGTTCATCTCGGTGGTGCCCGAGCCCGGCACCTACGGCCTGATGCTGATGGGCGTGGCGCTGGTGGCCTTCCGCCTGCGCCGCACGGCCCGGGCCTGAGCGGCCACCCGCGGCGCGGCCCGGCCCGCGCCGCACCACCATCAGCCCTGCGCCTGCTGGGGCTTGCGCCTGCGGCCGCCGCGCCGGGGTGCCGACAATGCGCGGCATGAGCGAACACATTGCCCACCGCCTGCGCAGCGCCGCTGCCGAACTGCCCGCTGAACGCGTGAGCGTGGCCACGCTGGCCGACCTGCACGACAGCTCGGCCAATGCCGGTTCGGCGCACGGCGCGCTGTTGTTGATGATGGCCGTGCCCTGCGTGCTGCCCATCCCGGGCACGGGCACGGTGCTGGGCATCGGCCTGCTGGCATTGGCCGCGGCCATCTGGCGCGGTGAGCTCGCCGCCACGCTGCCGCGGCGCGTGGCGGAGTTCGAGATGTCGCGCGAGTGGGCGCAGAAGGTGCTGGGCGCCCTGGCCAGCGTCTACGGCCTGGCGGCGCGTTTTTCGCGTGCGCGCCTGCAGCGCCTGGCCTCGTGCGGGGGCGGCGCGGTCCTGTCGGCCGTGGTGGCCTTGATGGCCGCGGTGCTGATCCTGCCCATCCCCTTCGGCAATGTGCTGCCAGCGGTGGCGCTGGTGCTCATCGGCCTGGGGCTGGTGTTCCGCGACGGGCTGGCCGTGCTGCTGGGCCTGGGCACCGCGGCGCTCACGGTGAGCGGCCTGGCGCTGATCTCGGCCTTCGCCACCGATTGGGCGGCCAGCTGGCTGCCGCGCCTTTGGGCTTGATGCGGGCTTGATGCAGGCCTGAACCGCGCTTCAGGCTCGGGCTCAACGTGCTTCAGCGCGCATCGGCCGGATCCAGGTGTTCACGCGCCGCGGCCATGCCGCGGTCGGCGGCTTCGCGCAGCCAGCGGTAGCCCTCGCGCCGGTTCTGCGGCACGCCCAGGCCGTGCTTGAGGGCCAGGCCGTAGCGCAGCATGCCGCCCCAGCGCCCGGCCTCGGCGGCCACGCGGTTCCAGCGTGCGGCCTCCGGCAGGTCTTGCGGCACGGGGCCGCGCTCTTTGAAGAGCACGTCGCCCAGGTACTCGGCCGCGAGCACGGCCCCGGCCTGCGCGCCGGCCCGCAGCATCGCCACGCCGCGCGCGGTGTCTTGCGGCACGGCCTCGCCCCAGGTGAGCATGGCGCCGTACAGGCCCAGCGCGTCGCGCTGCTGCTGCGCCGCCGCGCGTGCCAGCCAGGTGGCGGCCTCGGCCTTGTCCTGTGGCAGGCCCGCACCCTCGAAGAGCCGCGCACCCAGCGCGTACTGCGCGTCGGCGTGGTTCAGGCGCCCCGCCGCGGCGCGCAGCCAGGCGGTGGCCTGCGCGGGCTCGGCCGGGCCGCCTTCGCCGCGGAAGGCCATCAGCGCCGCGTTGGTCATGGCGCCAGGCTCCTCCAGGCCGGCCGCTGCCGCGAAGAGGCGCCGGGCTTCGGCCAGGTCGCGCAGGCCGCCTTCGCCCGCGAAGTGCATCTCGGCCAGTTCGGCCATGGCTTGGGCCTGCTGCTGCGCAGCGGCCAGCGCCAGCAGGCGGCGGGCTTCGGCAACGTCTTTCGGCCACAGGCCGCCCTGGCGGCGCTCGGAGCCCGCGAGCCATTGCGCGTGGCGTTCGCCACCCTGCACGGCGGCATCCAGCCAGCGCCGGCCGGCGGCCGTGTCGGTGGCGGTGCCGCCCTCGCCCTTCAGCAGGGCCATGCCCCACTGCAGCTGCGCGCGCGGCTCACCGCCTTCGGCCCCCATGCGCAACCAGCGCAAGGCCTCGGCCGGCTGCGCGGGCACGCCGTGGCCAAAGAGCAGGGCTTCGCCCACCGCCGTGGCGGCGCCGGGGTGGCCGGCCTCGGCCGCTTTGCGGAACCAGGCCAGCGCTTGCGCATCGTTGCGCGCCACGCCGCCGTAGCCGCCGGTGTAGAGCAGGCGGCCGGCGTTCCACATCGCCTCTGGCCGGCCGCTGCGGGCCTCGGCCAGGATGCGCGCGGCAGTCTCGCTTTCGGTCTCGCGCACACGCACGGTGGTGGTGACGCTGCTTTCGATGGCGGCCGGGCCGCTGTCGCCACCGCCGCCGCTGAAACCCGACAGCGGGCTCACGGCCGCCCTGCCCTGGCGCGTGCTGCTGCTGGTGCTGCCCGCGCTGTTGCTGTTGGCATGGGTATTGCGCTGGCGCAGCTCGTTCAGGCGCTGCTCGGCCCGGGCCGCGTCGTTGCGGAACTGCGTGGCCATACGCTGGCGGTTGGCCTCGTCGGCATCGCGCCGGTAGTAGCCGAGCTTGGATTGCGCCTGCGCCGCCAGCGGGGCGAGCAGGCAACACACCACGCAGCACACCATGCAGAGGGCGCCCAGCTGCAGCCGGCGGGCGTGCCAGCCCGTCGCGAGGGCCCTTCTCATGGGCGCAGGTCGGATTCGAAGATCTGCGGCGCCACCTGGTGGATGGGCAGGTTCAACTCGCGCAGGATCATTTCGCGCCAGGCCCGGCCTTCCTTTTCGTCGGCCTGGTTGGCCTTGCGCACCCTGGCTGCGATCACCGTGCGCAGCTCGGGCGATGGCTTGACGCCGAAGTCCATCATCCACACCACGTTGCCGCCCGCGCTGCCATCGGCGGTGCGGTAGAGCGAGAAGGTGCCGCCGTTGATGCCGTCGTCTTTGTAATTGGCCACGCGCAGCCGGCCGCCTGAGGTCTGCACGATGCGGTTGAAGGCCGCCATCACGTCCGTGGGCGAGCGGTAACTGGCTTCGAGCAGGCGCTGTTTGGCGCCCTCGTGGCCGGCCACCATCGCGCGCACGCTCCAGAAGTGCGCTTCGTCGGGGTTCTTGGGCACGCCCTCCAGCCCGGTGGCGTAGTGGCGCCCCAGCGCGTTCATCGCGAAGGCGCTGCCGCCCTTGGCCGCGCGTTGCCACCGGCGCATCGCTTCGGGCGGGTTGGCGGGGGTGGCGGTGCTGCCCGAGAAGTACATGTCGCCGATCTGCGCGGCCGACCAGCTGTCGCCCTTGTCGGCGGCGCGGGTGTAGGCGGCCAGGGCCTTGGTGGCATCGGCCGGCACGCCCTCGCCCTTCTCGTACATCCAGCCGACCATCCGCACGGCCCACAGGTTGCCGGCGTCGGCCGCCTTCTCGAAGAGCGGCAGTGCGCGCGCCGGGTCCTTTTCTGCGCCGGTGCCGGTGCGCAGGGCGTCGGCCAGCTCGGCCATGGCCTTGGCGTGGCCCTGGGCCACCAGCTCATCGAGGATGGCGCGGGCCTGCGTGCTCTGGCCGGCCTTGCGCAGGGACAGGGCCTCGTCCAGGCGCTTGTCGAGCGCCGCGTTGCCCTGGGCCCAGGCCGCGGGCAGGCAAAGCGCCAGGGCCAGCGGGGCCAGGGCGCGGAAGAACTTGGCGGCGCGCGTCGGGGCGCGCCGGGTGGCAGGCAGTGGGGTGTGCAGGCGGGGGTGCATGGCGGCGGTCTCCAAGGCAAGGGTGTCCACCCCTGCCTACGCCGCAAACGCCGCCGCCGTGTGTCACGCCCCGCACTGACGGGGCTGCCGCCTCAGGCTGTTCAGTTCGTGCGGCCCACCGCCGCCTGGGTCAGGGGGCCGGGGGTGTAGGTGAGGAAGGTGCGCTGCACGTTCACCACCTGCACGCGGGCGCCGGTGTGCGTGGCGTTCAGGCGCGGGCCGGTCCACTTCAGCACGCACTGGCCGCCGGCGCTGGTGTCGCAAAGCACGGTCTGCACGCCCACCACGCGGGCGCCGGCGTGCACCTGCAGCACGGCCTGCACGCGCGCGCCGCCCACGTTGGCGTTGCGCTCGTCCTTCACCACCACGGTGAACTGCGGCACCCAGTCGGCCGCCGTGGGCGTGCTGCGCACCATGCTGCCGGTGAGCGCCGTCACGCGTGCCACGGGCGCCGCCGGGCGCACCACCTGTGCGCTGCGCGCGCCGCCGCCGATGTAGGCCAGCTGCGTGCCCTGCACGCCGGTGATGGCCAGGCCCAGCAGCGGCGTCTGCGCCCAGTTCACGGCCGCGCTGTTCAGTGCGCACTGGCCTTGCGTGTTGGTGGTGCAGGCGAGTTCGCTGCTGCTGTTGGAGTAACGCGCGGCCACGCGCGCGCCGGCCACGGGCCGGTTGCTCTGGTCCACGGCCTTGACGGTGACCGAGGCGCTCCACAGGCCGATGGCGGGCACTTGCGTGGCCGTCGTCAGGCTGCTCAGCGTGACGGTGCGCACGGCGGGGGCCGATGTCGGCGTCGGCGACGGCGTGGGCGTGGGCGTGGGCGCGGGGGTCGCCACGGCGCCTTCCAGGCCGGCGTAGAGCAGGCCGCGCGCTGTGTTGGCGGGCGCGCCGCTCACGGCGTTGGCGGTGGCGCGGGCCAGCAGCTGCTGGCGCAGCGTGGCCGGCGCCAGGCCGGGGCTGGCCTGCAGCAGCAGCGCTGCGGCGCCGGCGGCGTGCGGTGCGGCCATGGAGGTGCCGTTCATCGTCACCACCGCGTTGGTGGCGGCGTGGCCGGCCGAGGCGATGCCCACACCGGGCGCCCACAGCGCCACGCAACGGCCCCAGTTCGAGAAGCTGGCCTTGGCGTCGTTGCGGTCGCTGGCGGCCACGGTGACGAGGCCGGCGGCGCGGGCCGGTGATTGTGTGCAGGCGTCGACGTTGCTGTTGCCGGCGGCCGCCACCACGGTGTAGCCCGTGGTCACCAGGCGCTGCACGGCGGCATCCAGCGTGGAAGACGCGCTGCCACCCAGGCTGAGGTTGACCACGCCCGGCTTCACGCCGCGCGCCGCCACCCAGTCGATGCCGGCCAGGATGGCGCTGCCACTGCCACTGCCGCGGCAGTCCATCACGCGCACCGGCACCACACGGGCGCCGGCGGCCACGCCCAGCGTGGCGCCGGCGGCGCTGCCGGCCACGTGGGTGCCGTGGCCGTTGCAGTCCCGCGTGCCGCGGCCGTCGTTGATGGCGCTGTAGCCGGTCACCAGGCGGTTGCCGAACTCGTTGTGCGGGTTCACGCCGGTGTCCATCACGTAGACGTTCACGCCGGCGCCGTTGAGCGTCTGGCGGAAGCTGTTGTCGAAAGTGCGGGCACGCTGGTCGATGCGGTCCACGCCCCAGGCGCGGGCGTCGAGCGTGCGCACACCGGCAGTCTGGCCGGTGCTGAACAGGCGGTCGGGCTCCACCGCGTCCACGCCCACGTCTTGTGCCAGCGCGTCGGCCACGGCCTGGGCCTGGGCCCAGGGCACGGTGATGACAAAACCTTCCACCGCATGCGCGAACTGCTGGCGCACCGCCGCGCCGGGCGCGGCCTGCAGCACCGAGCGCAACATCACGGCCTGTGCGGTGCTGGCCACGGCACTGGCCTTGGCGGCCAGGCGGGCTTCGTGCAGCGCGCTGGCGGTGGGCGCTTCACCCGTGGTGCCATTGCCGAGCATCGTCGCGCGTTCGCTGGTGAAGACCGCGGCCGGGTTCAGGCGCACGATCAGGCGCACCTCGCTGCCGTCGGCCTCGGGGTCGATCTGGCGCTGTTCGGTCTGCAGCGCGGCCTCTTCGTCGGGCGTCCACAGCGCAAAGCGGCGCATTTCGGCGCTGCTGGCCGGGCTTTCGCCCACGGGCGTGCTGTCGCCACCGCCGCAGGCGGCCAGCAGCAGGGCCGCGGCGAGCGCGGTGGAAAGACGCAGGGGGTGGGAAACAACAGCAGTCATGGGGCGCGCGCTCGCAAAGGGCCAGGGGAGCGAGGGCGACGCCTGAACAGCCGTGCCGGGGCGCGGGGCAGGCCCGCGGTCTCGGCCGCCGGGCAAGGCCCGGCAGGCTGGCAACCCCGCTGCCGTGGCACTTGCGTGCTGTAGGCCGGTGGCTTTGCGTCCCTGCCTTTCGACAGGTTTGCCCTCAGAAGAAATGCTTGCGGCGGTGGTCCGATCAGCGAGACCGGGCCTTCGTAACAAGAAGTGACGGATTGTGACTCATTGCCAGCTGGGCCGGGTGTGCGCAATTGCCGGCGCGGGACAACGCCGATCGCGCTCAGCCCTCGCCGCTGCCCATCAGCGCAGGCAGCACGAACGCGAAGGCCGCGCCGATGGCCAGCAGCAGCAACGAGACCCCGTAGACCGCCAGCGACCAGCGCCGGGTGCGCAGGCAGGCCTCGCGCAGCCCCGGGTCCAGCGGGCAAGGTGCCGTGCGGTTGCGCCACTGCAGCACACCGCCGGCCAACATCAGCACGCTGGCCGTGCCGAACACCCAGCCCTTGTGCTCGCTGAGCCACACGATCTGCGGCACCGCCGCCACCAGGCCCGACAGCGCCGCGCCCGCGCCCAGCATCACCAGCAGTGCCGGGAGCGCGCAGCACACCAGCGTACCGGAGCTCGCCAGCAGCGACAGCCAGGCCGACAGCGCCGACTGCCGCAGCTCGGCACGCCCGTCGCCGACGGGCGCGTGCGCGGCCCGAGGGGCCGCTCCTGAAGGCGGCTTCACTTGGCCTTCATCTCGGCGCGGATGGCCGCCACCGTCTGCGGCACCGCCTGCGTGGACGTGACCTCGTAGCCGGCCTCCACGATCTCGGCCTTGACCTTGGCCACGTCGATGCTCATGCCCGGCTTGGGCTGCACCGCCACCACCTTCTTGGCCAGGTTGATGTACAGCGGCCCGGTCTCGCTCATCTGGGTCAGGCGTTTTTCGATGCCCTGGGCGCAGAACGCGCAGACCATGCCGTTGACGGCGAACTTGACGGTGCCGGCGTCGGCGGTGGCTGCGCCCGGCGCGGGGGTCTGGGCCCCTGCGGCCAGCGTGGCGGCGCCGAGGGCGAGCGCGGTGAGGATCTTCTTCATGGGGATCTCCTTCGGGTTGGGTTCGGGGTCAGTGGTTGAACATCAGGTTGAACATGCCGCCATCGCGGTTGACGCCGATCTCGACGAACCAGCGGCGGTGGATGAAGCGCAGCATGGGCGTCAGCAAGGTGCCTTCCTGCATCGAGCCGGCGCTGTAGCGCGTGCGCTCGGCCTCGATCAGCAGCCAGGGCTGTATGCCCTCGTACTCGGCCTCCCAGAATGAAAAACCCGTGCGCACGCGGGCCACGTCGTGGCGCAACCGGGCCTCGCTGCGCAGCGCCTTGAGGCTGCCGCCGACGTAGACGCGCGTGGTCTCGTAGTCGGCCATGAAGGCTGCCGAGCCGTAGCTGCCGAGGCCGGCGGCCTGGCCATGGCCGCCGGCGCGGCGCAGCTGCCCGGCCTCGCCTTGCAGCCACAGGTTGGCCTGCGCGTGCGGCAGGTTCCAGCGGTGCAGGCGGTGCGTGAGGCTCAGGCCCGCGCTTTCACGCAGCAGGCTGGCGCCGTGGGCCACGGGCTCGTCCCAACGGCGCAAAACCGCGCCGGGGGCCCAGGTCTGCGCCAAGGCGTAGTTCGCGGCCAGGCTGCGCGTGGACGGGGTGCTGTCCACCATCAGCATCCAGCTCTCGTAGGGGCCCATGGGCAGGGCTGTGGCCGGGCCGTGCAGTGCCAGGGTGGCGGCGGCCAGCAGCGCCGGCAGGCCGAGGCGCGCCGGCGACCGGAGGAGGGAGAGATTCATCGGGTTCCTGACGAAGGCAAAAACAGATCACACCGACGCGGGGCTTTGCCCCACCGTCGGCGGCCGAGGTGCGTCGTCAGGCCCGGGGTGGGCGTTCGGGCAGTGGCAGCACGGGCGGGCCGTGGCCTTGTGGCGCGGCCGCCGGGGCGCTGGTGGTCTCTCGGATGTGCGCCATGCCCGCATCCGCCAGGCAGAGGGCGGTGCCGTGGCACAGCGAGCACAGTGAGCAGCCGCTGGTGGACCCATCGGGCGTGCCGACCTCGTCTGCTGCCATCGCGGCGTGGCAGGGCGGCATCACCCACTCGCCTGCTTCCACCAGGGGTGCGGCGGTCGCCAGGTGCATCGCAGCCTCGGCCCAGCCGCGCAAGGGCAGCAGGGCCAGCAACACGCCCAGCAACAGGCCGCCCCACAGTTGGCGGCTCTGGCGGAGGGCAGTGAATGGGGGCATGTCTGTGCAATGCAAGCGACCGCAGTGTGCCCCGCCGCTGGCAGCCTTGCACAGACCGGGTGTTTGCCGGCGAACTGCCCGCAGCGCCTTGCAGCGCCACTTCAGCGCCCCTTCAGGGCACGAGCGACAGGAACAGGAAGGCCGCGAACAGCACCAGGTGCACGGCCCCCTGCATCACGTTCGTGCGGCCCGTGCCCAGCGTGATGGCGCCTACCAGGAAGGTCAGCGCCAGCAGCACCACTTCCTTGGGCGGCAGGCCCAGCACCAGCGGCAGGTCCAGCAACGTGGCCGTCACCACCACCGCGGGGATGGTCAGGCCGATGCTGGCCAGCGCCGAGCCCAGGGCCAGGTTCATGCTGGTCTGCAGGCGATCGGCAAGCGCGGCGCGCACGGCGGCCCAGGTCTCGGGCAGCAGCACCAGCAGGGCGATGGCGATGCCGATCACGCCCTTGGGCGCGCCAGCGGCGCTGACCGCGGCCTCGATCACCGGCGAGAGCTGCTTGGCGAGCCCCACCACCACCACCAGCGACACCATCAGCAGCGCGAAGCTGGCCCAGGCCTGGCCGTTGCTGGGCGGCAGCGCGTGCACGTCCTCGTTGCTGGCGTTCTTCTGCGGCAGGAAGTAATCGCGGTGGCGCACCGTCTGCACGAAGACGAACACCGCCCACAGCGCCAGCGACGACACCGCCACGAAGGCCAGCTGCGAGTAGGTGTAGGTGCCCACCGATGAGCTGGTGGTGAAGGTGGGCAGCACCAGCGAGAGCCCGGCCAGTGCCACCAGGGCCGACAGCGCCGAGTTCGTGCCTTCGAGCCGGAAGCTCTGTTCGTGGTGGCTCAGGCCGCCGGCCAGCAGGCAGATGCCCACCACGCCGGTGCAGATGATCATCACCGCCGAGTAGATGGTGTCGCGCGGGAGCGTGGCCTTGTCTTCACCGCCGGCCAGCATCAGCGAGACGATGAGCGCCACCTCAATGACGGTGATGGCCACCGCCAGCACCAGCGTGCCGAAAGGCTCGCCGACACGGTGAGCCACCACCTCGGCATGGTGCACGGCGGCGATGACGGCGCCGATCAAGGCCACGCCGCACAGCGTGGCGAGCCAGGCGCTCAGCGGCAGAGCGAAAGACGCCGCCAGCAAGGCAGCGCCGGCGGCGGGCAAAAGGCTGGCCCAGACAGGCATGGCGGTGATCGGGAGCGTTGGAAGGGGGTGGTGATGGCCTGCTGTCAGGGCCAGCGGCCAGCGCATTGTCGTGGCGCTGGTTTGTGCCGTTGATAACGCGTGGTCTTGGCGCGGCTGTGCGGTCTTTCACGCAATGTTCGAGTGCGCCGCGCAGCGCTGCAACCAGCGCCGCGCTGGGGTTTGTCGGGGCGGCTTACACAGTTCCGTGGTGTGTCAAGACCTCAGGCTGTAAGTGACTGATCTTCATCACTTATTGCTGTGTGGCCCGCCGATTGCCTCGTGAGGGCGCATGGCCCGGGCGAAGTGCCTGGTCCGTCGTTGGCCTGAAAACCCTTACCACACCTCACCATCTTCATGAAAACAACGATCAAGTTCCTTGTCGCCGCCATGAGCGCCCTGAGCCTGGCTGGTGGGGCGCAAGCCGCTGCCGTGCTGGTGCACGACTACCAGCTCAACGGCACCCTGGCCGATGCGCTGGGTGGCCCCAGCCTCGTGGCCATCAGCGCTGGGGGCCCGAACGGCACCATCGGCGCCAACGGCTTCAGCTTCCCCGCGAACTCGGGCCTGCAGCTGAGCAACGGCCTCTTCAACGCGGCTGACTATTCGATCGAGATGGAGTTCTCCTTCGATGCCGTCACCAGCTGGCGTCGCATCCTCGATTTCAAGAACCGCACAACAGACCGCGGCCTGTACAACTTCAACTCCGCCATCCAGTTCTTCCCCGACACTACGGGCGCGGGCATCTTCAGCCCCGGCGGCATGGTCAACATCATCATCACGCGCGACGGCGCCACGGATGCTTTCAACATCTACGCCGATGGCGTGAACATCCTGAGCCGCGTCGACAGCGGCGATGACGCTGTCTTCAGCACCTCTGGCCAGCTGGCGCGTTTCTTCGTCGACGACACCCAGGTGCCCAACGAAGCCTCTGCCGGTTTTGTCGACCAGATCCGCTTCTTCGATGGCGCGCTGACGTCCAACGAGGCGGCCTGCCTCCAGACCGGCACCCCCGAGGCTTGCGGCGTGGCGCCTGGCGGCTCTGTGCCGGTACCCGGCACGCTTGCCTTGGCCGGCCTCGCGCTGGCAGGCCTGGGCGCCATGCGTCGTCGCAAAGCCTGAGGCTCCGCCAGCGTTCAGGAATCCCCGCTGCGGCGGGGATTTTTCGTTTTAGCGCCTTGATATGACCTTGTGGCTGCCGGCGTCAGGCTTTGTGCTCGGCCACCACTGCGAGCATATCGTCGGTGAGCAAAAATTCGTCCGCCGGCAGCGGCGCGCCATCGGCCAGCAGCAGGCGCAGCACCTCGGCGTAGTCGCCGCCGGGCACGGGCTCGTGGCAGCCGGCGTGCAGGCAGCTGCCCAGGGCCGTGCCGCCGTAGCCGTTGCGCTCGTGCCAGCGGGCGCCATGTTGCAGCAGCAGCGCCACCATCGCCGCATCACCGCGGAAGGCGGCCTGGTTCAGCGCGCTGGCTTGCCAGGGGCCGGGCACGTCCACGGGCCATCCCAATTCGAGCATCAGCTGCACCGAGGCCCTGGCGCCACGCTGCGCCTGCTCGGGCAGCAGCGTGCGTTGCCAGGGCGGCAGCTCGCCGATGAGGCCGGGGCGTTCGGCCAGCAAGGCTCGCGCGGTGCTGGCATCGGCCGCGGCGCAAGCCGCCAGAAAACGCTCGTGCAGGCTGTCGGGTGGGCGCTGGCCCAAGGGCGCCAGCCAGTCCAGCACGTCGGTGCGGCCCGCGCGTGCGGCATGCCAGGCCAGGCTGTGGCCGTGGCCGTCCAGCGCGGCCACGTCAGCGCCGTGCTGCACCAGCAGCTGCAGATGCGCCAGGCTGCGGCCGCGTTGCACCGCGTGGTGCAGCGGGCGCGTGTCGCCATTGGGCGAGAGCTCGTTCGCATCGGCACCGAGCTCCAGCGCCTGCTGCAGGTGGGGCAAGGAATCAAAATCCAGCTGGCGGAAAAGGGCGTTCGTGCCGCGCCAGCGTGCACCGGCGGCCACCACCGCGGCGAGGATGCGGCGGTCGTCCTGCTCCGTCGCGTGGTAGATCGATTCGTTGTCGTTGGGCTCGGCACCGGCGGCCAGCAAGCGCTGCACCATCGCCGCGCTTTGCGCGCGTGCCACGGCGCCGTACAGCGCGGGCAGCGGGCGCTCCTGGGATTCGGGGTCGGGCAGCCCGGTGTTGGGGTCGGCGCCGGCGGCCAGCAGTTGATCGAGCGCGGCCAGCAACGGCGCTTCCAGCCCCGCCCGCGCCAGGGACGAAAAGGCCACCAGCGCCAGCGGTGGCGCACCCCAGGGCGGCAGCGGGACGTGGGGGGCTATGCCCGTGACATCGCCCTGCAGCAGGCGCAATGCCGGTGGCAGTGGCCCCGGGCGCGATTGCAGCAATGCCAATGCCTGCGTCGGCCGCGGCGCGGCGTAACCGCGGCCCAGCGCGAGGGCGAGCACGCGTTCGGTGAAAGCGCCTTCGTCAAGCGCCAGCGCGCGGCGGCGTTCCACTTCGTCCAGCAGCTGCGCCCAGCTCGCGCAGCCGTGTTCGCGTGCCAGCACCAGCTGCGCCTGCACCAGCCGCGGCGGCGCCGGCAAGGCGTAGGGCGCAGCGCGCGCCAGGGCCTCGGGCTCGCCTTGTTGCCAGGCGCGCAAGAGCTCGCGCGCCTGGCGGCGCAGCTGGTCGGGGTGCGGGTTGGGGGGCAGCACGCGGGGCGTGCCGGGAGCAGGGTTGCTCATGAAAGATCCTCCATGCGTTGAAGCCTGCGATCCGCGCCTTCAGGCCGCACAGGGGATGGGGATGCGGTGGGCATCAACACAGGTGGGCTCGGCCCTTTCCGCGGATCCGGCGGCGCCCTGCTTGCGCCGTGGGGTGAGATGTTCGCAGGGGCTGGGGCGGCGGTCAACGGCGGTGGCCTGCGCCCAGCCTCAGGAGGGTTTGCGCGCTGGGGCGCCGCGCTTGTTCTGCGCCATTTCGGCGAAGAAGTCGTAGAGCTGCTGCGCCGCCGGTGCCAGCGTGCGGCCGGTGCGGCGTATCAAACCCACGCGGCGCGTGACCACGGGTTCGTCCAGCGGCACGCTCACCAGCAGCGGGTGGTCGCGCCCTGGCATGGCCATGGATGGCACTGCGGCCACGCCCAGGCCGGCTTCCACCATGCCCAGCAGCGTGGTGACGTGCTGGGCCTCGCACACCGCCACCGGGCGGCGTGCCACGCCGGCCAGGGCCTGGTCGAGCAGCAGGCGGTTGCCCGAACTCTGCGTGACGGCGATGAAGTCGTGGTCGGCGAGATCGGCCCAGGCCACGCGGCGCTTGCGGGCCAGCGGATGGTCGCGCCGGCAGGCGGCGACAAAACGGTCTTCACGCAGCGGCATGAAGTGCAGGTCGGGCTCCTGGCTGCCGATGAAGTTCAGGCCGAAGTCGGCCTCGCTGCGCACCACCACGCCCAGCACCTCGTTGGCGCTGGCGTCGTGCAGCTTCACGCGGATCTTGGGGTAGCGGTCGCGGAAACGCTGCACCACCTGCGCGGCGTAGTAGTACACGGTCGAAGGCACGCAGGCCACCGTGACCTCGCCCATGCGGTTGCCGGCGATGCCCTGCATGGCCAGCAGCGTGCCGTCGAGGTCGTCGAGCAGCGTCTGCACCTTGCGGGCGAAATCGCGGCCCACGGCCGTCAGGCTGACACGGCGTGTGGTGCGGTCGAGCAGGCGCACGCCCAGGGCCTCTTCCAGCTTCTCGATGCGCCGGCTGAAGGCCGGCTGCGAGATGTGCACGGCCTCGGCGGCACGGCGGAAGTTGCCCAGCTCGGCCACGGCGCGGAAGGCCTGCAGGTCGTTCAGGTCGAAGGCGATGGCCATGGAAAACCCCCGTAAGCCGCGGTGAAGATTGATGTGCATTGTCGATCAATGTCTCCGAACTATGCAATTCACATGCATGAGCCGGCGCGACAACATGCCGGCCATGACATCGATGACCCTGCCTTGCGTCCTGATGCGTGCCGGCACTTCGCGCGGCCCGTTTTTCCTGCGCGAGTGGCTGCCGGCCGACGAAGACTTGCGCAACGAGGTGCTGGTGGGCGCCATCGGCGCGTCTGACCCGCTGGGTGTGGATGGGGTGGGCGGCGGCAGCACGCTCACCAGCAAGGTGGCCATCGTCTCGCGCTCGGCCGAGCCGGGCTGCGATGTGGACTACCTCTTCGCCCAGGTGGGCGTGGGCACACGCTCGGTGGACACGCGCCCCAACTGCGGCAACATGCTTTCGGGCGTGGGCCCTTTCGCCATCGAGCAGGGGCTCGTGGCCGCGCAAGAGGGCCAAACGAAGTTGCGCGTTTTCAACGTCAACACGCGTTCGCGCATCGACGTGACGGTGCAGACCCCCGGCGGCCGCGTGCGCTACGACGGCAGCACGCGCATCGACGGCGTGGCCGGCACCGCAGCACCGGTGCAACTGGAGTTTCTCGACGCCTGGGGCGCGGTGACGGGCTCGGTCTTCCCCACCGGCCGCCGCACCGACGTGATCGACGGCGTGCGTTTGAGCTGCATCGACGCCGCCATGCCGCTGATGATCGTGCGCGCCAGCGACCTGGCGCGTGATCTGGACCAGCTGCTCAGTGGCCGCGAAAGCCCCACCGAACTCGATGCCAACGCGCCGCTGCTCGAACGTCTGGAAGTGCTGCGCCGGCTGGCCGGCGCGGCGATGGGCCTGGGCGATGTCAGCCACAGCGTCATCCCCAAGCCCGTGATCGTGAGCACGGGCGACACGCCCGAGGCCGTGAACTCGCGCTACTTCACACCGCGGCGTTGCCATGCCTCGCACGCCGTGACGGGCGCCATCGGCGTGGCAGCGGCCTTTTCGCTGCCGGGCACGGTGGCCAGTGCCGAACAGCTTCGCGAGGGCCGTTACGCGGTGCAGGTGCTGCACCCGCAGGGCCGGATCGAGGTGGCCATGCACACCGAAGGCCGGGGCGAAGACGCCCGCATCCAGGGCGCGGCGCTGGTGCGCACCGCGCGCAAGATCCTGCAGGGCGAGCTGCAGATTCCAGACTACGTGCTGTCTCGGCCCGCCCAGGGGATGGCGCTTTCCGATTCCAAAACACCCGAAGGAGACAAGACCATGAAGACGCTCATCGCCCCTCTGCTGGCAGCCACGCTGGCCGTGGCCGCGCCGGCCCAGGCGCAGACCCCCTTCCCGAGCAAGACCATCACCATCGTCGTGCCCACGGCGGCCGGCGGCGGCAACGATTCGATGGCCCGCGTGGTGGGACAGAAGCTCGGCGCGCTGCTCGGGCAGACGGTGATCATCGACAACCGCGCAGGCGCCAACGGCAGCATCGCCAGCGAGTACGTGGCGCGCGCCACGCCCGACGGTCACACGCTGATGTTCGGCTACATCGCCACGCACGCCATGAACCCGGCGCTGCAGAAGCTGCGCTACGACCCGGTGGCCGATTTCGAGCCCATCGGCCTGGTGGGCAGTTCGCCCACGCTGATGGTGGCCACCGCTGCCGCGCCTTTCAAGGACGTGAAGGAACTGGTGGCCCAGCTCAAGGCCAAGCCCGACCGCTACACCTACGCCTCGGCCGGCGCCGGCACCGCACCGCACTTCGCCGGTGAGCTGTTCAAGCTGGCTACCGGCACGGTGATGCTGCACGTGCCCTACAAGGGCTCGGCACCGGCGGTGAACGACACCATCGCCGGGCACGCGCAGCTGATGTTCCCCAGCCTCTTCACCGGTGCGCCGCAGGTCAAGACCGGCAAGCTGCGTGCGCTGGCCGTGGCCGGCCCGAAGCGTGTGGCCTCGATGCCCGACGTGCCCACGCTGAAAGAGCTGGGCGTGGATGTGGATGTGTCGCAGTGGTACGCGCTCTTTGCGCCGGCCAAGACGCCCAAGCCCATCGTCGACAAGGTCAACGCCGCGCTGGTGAAGGTGTTGGCCGACCCCGAGGTCATCAAGCGCATCGAGGCCGATGGTGCCGATGCCCAGAGCAGCACCCCGGCCGAGCTGGCCACGCTGGTGAAGAGCGAGCTCACCAAGTGGCGCGGCGTGGTGCAGAAGGCCAAGCTGTCGGCCGACTGAACCGCCTGAGACCCCCCCACCACAACAACACCTGGAGACACCCATGAACACTTCGTTCAGGCAAGCCGCCACCACCGCGCTGTGCCTTTCCGCTGCAGCCTGCGTGCTGCCGGCAGCCGCACAAAGCACGGTGCAACTCAGCGGCCTTGTCGATGCGGCTGCGCGTTCCGTCAGCAACCAGGGTCGTGGTTCGGTGAAGAGCCTGGTCAGTGGCAGCAACAGCACCAGCCGCCTCGTGGTGCGCGGCACCGAAGAGCTCGGCGGCGGCCTGTCGGCCAGCTTCTGGCTGGAACACGGCATTGCACTGGACACCGGCACGCCCACTGCCACGGGCTTCTGGGACCGCCGCTCCACCCTCAGCCTCAGCAGCAAGCGCCTGGGCGAGCTGCGCATGGGGCGCGACTATGTTCCCACCTACCTGAACTGGGTGCGCTTCGACGTCTTCAGCCATGTCGGAGTGGCCGGCAGCAACAACAGCGTCTCGGCCACGCCGCTGGGCCCCATCCGCAGCGCATTCGGCAGCGCGGCCAACACCACTGTGCGGGCCAGCAACACCCTGCAGTTCCACCTGCCCAAGGGCCTGGGCGGCTGGGAGGGGCAGCTGATGCTGGCGGCCGGTGAAGGCAGCGGCAACAAGCTCGTCGGCGCGCGCCTGGCTTATGCCGTCGGGCCGCTGAGCTTCAGCGCGGCGCGTGCGCAGACTGACAACGCCAACACCACCAGCGGCAAGTTCACCGACACCGCGGTCGGCGGCACCTGGAGCCTCGGCTTCCTGCGCGCCAACGCAGTGTGGCGGCAGTTCAAGCAGAACCAGAGCAAGCAGACCAACTTGATGGTCTCGGGCGCGGTGCCCGTGAGCACGGGCGAGGTGAAGTTCTCGATGGTCCGTGTCGACCTCGACGGCCGCGTGGGCAGCACCAGCGTCGACCCCAACGGGTCCACGCACCTGGGTCTGGGCTATGTGCACACGCTGTCCAAGCGCAGCGTGCTCTACGGCACCTACTCGCGCATCAGCAACCGCGGTGCCTCCACCTACCAAGTGCCTGGCGGGCCGGCAGGACTGGCCGGCGGCGGGCGTTCCACGGGTTACGAGCTGGGCATGCGCCACAACTTCTGAAGCCGCCACCGCGCCCGGCCTGCCCTTGCCCCCAGGTACAAAGACGCCATGGACACCACCACGCTCGACGACCTGAAGGCCTGGGTGGGCCGCAGCGAGACGCTGCACGACACCCTGCACCCCACGCCCGCCGCGGCGCTCACGGCCACGCTGGACCACCCGGCGCAGGCCTGGGCGCCCGGCACCCCGCTGCCGCCGCTGTGGCACTGGCTGTACTTCCTGCCGCAGCACCGCGCCAGCGAGATCGGTCCCGATGGCCACGCCCGGCGCGGCGGCTTCCTGCCGCCGGTGCCGCTGCCGCGGCGCATGTGGGCGGGCAGCCAGTTCAGCTTCCACACGGCGCTGCGCATCGGGCAGGCTGTCACGCGGCGCAGCACCATCGCCGAGGTCACGCCCAAGCAGGGCCGCAGCGGCGCGCTGGTGTTCGTGAAGGTGCAGCACGAAGTCTTCGTGCAGGGCAGCACCAGCCCCGCGCTGACCGAGTTCCACGACATCGTCTACCGCGAAGCGCGCCGCCCGGGTGACGTGGAAGCGCCGCCCCAGGCCGCGCCGGCGGCTGCGCCCTGGCAGCGCAGCCTGCTGCCCGACGACGTGCTGCTCTTCCGCTACAGCGCGCTCACCTTCAACGGCCACCGCATCCATTTCGACCGCCGCTATGTCACCGAGGTCGAGGGCTACCCCGGCCTCATCGTGCACGGTCCGTTGATCGCCACGCTGCTGCTGGACCTGCTGCGCCGAGAACTGCCGCAGGCCGAGGTCGCGAGCTTCCAGTTCCGCGCGCTGCGGCCCACCTTCGACGGCGCCGAGATGCGTGTCAACGGTGCGCGCGAAGGCGACACCGTGCGCCTCTGGGCGCAAGACCACGCGGGCTGGCTGACCATGGACGCCACGGCCACCCTCAAGCCGGCCGGGGGCTGAAGCGATGCAGCCGCTGCAAGGCCTGACCGTGGTGACGCTGGAACACGCGATCGCCGCGCCCTTCGCCACGCGCCAGCTCGCCGACCTGGGCGCGCGTGTCATCAAGATCGAACGCCCGGGCGCAGGCGACTTCGCGCGCGGCTACGACCGCCGCGTGCGCGGCCTGGCCTCGCACTTCGTCTGGACCAACCGCAGCAAGGAGAGCCTCACGCTCGACCTCAAGCAGCCCGCGGCGCTGGCGCTGCTGCTGCGTTTGATCGTCGAGAAGGCCGACGTGGTGGTGCAGAACCTCGCGCCCGGGGCGGCCGCGCGCATGGGGGTTTCGCACGCGGCGCTGCAGGTGCAGCGGCCCGACCTCATCGTCTGCGACATCTCGGGCTACGGCGACGACGCCGAGCACCCCGGCCCTTACCGCGACAAGAAGGCCTACGACCTGCTGATCCAGGCCGAGAGCGGCTTCGTCAGCACCACCGGCACGCCAGAAGACCCCTGCAAGGCCGGCATCTCGATCGCCGACATCGCCGCCGGCATGTACGCCTACAGCAACATCCTCGCCGCCCTGCTGCAGCGCCAGCGCGACGGCCGCGGCCGCCGCATCGACCTGAGCATGCTCGAGGCCATGGGCGAGTGGATGGGCTACCCGCTGTACTACGCCTTCGACGGCGCCGCCCCGCCCCCGCGCGCGGGGGCGGCCCACGCCACCATCTACCCTTACGGGCCCTTCCCTTGCGGCGATGGCAAGCAGGTGATGCTGGGCTTGCAGAACGAGCGCGAGTGGGCGCAGTTTTGCAGCTTGGTGCTGCAGCAGCCGGCTTTGGCGCAAGACGCGCGCTACGCCGGCAACGCCCAGCGCAGCGCCCACCGCAGCGAACTGCGGGCGCTGATCGTCGACGCCTTCGCCGCGCTCACCGCCGAGCAGGTGCAGCAGCGGTTGGACGCAGCGCAGATCGCCAGCGCCGAGTTGCGCGAGATGGCCGGCCTGTGGCAGCACGAACAACTGGCCGCGCGGCAGCGCTGGCGCGAGGTGGCCACGCCCGCCGGCCCGGTGCCCACGCTGCTGCCCCCGGGCAGCTGGCAAGACGGCGACCCCCAACTCGGCCCCGTGCCCGCCGTGGGCCAGCACACCGAAGCGCTGCTGGCCGAACTGGGCGTGGACGCAGCCGGTGTGGCCGCCCTGCGCGCGGCCGGGGCGATCTAGCCCCAGCGCCTGCGATGAGCACGCCGACCCGGCTGCCGCGCAGCTATCTCTTTGTGCCAGGCGACCGGCCGGAGCGTTTCGCCAAGGCCCTGGCCAGCGGTGCCGATGCCGTGGTGCTGGACCTGGAAGACGCGGTGGCGCCCAGCGCCAAGGCCGCGGCCCGCGCGGCGGTGGCGCAGGCGCTGCAGAGCGGCGACCCGCGCTGGGTGCTGCGCCTGAACGACGCGGCCTCGCCCGAGTTCGCCTTGGACCTGGCGCTGCTGCAGGCCGTGCCGGCGCCCGCGCTGATGCTGCCCAAGGCCGAAGACACCAGCGTGCTGGTGCGCCTGCACGCAGCCCTGCCGCGTGCCGCACTGCTGCCGCTGGTGGAAAGCGCCCGCGGCGTTCTGGCTGCCGGGGGGCTGGCTGCTGCGCCGGGCGTGCAGCGCCTGGTGTTCGGCACGCTCGACTACGCGCTCGATCTCGGCCTGGAAGGCCCGCTGGCTGGCAGCCTGGGACTGGACCTGCCTGCGGCGCTGCTGGCGCTGGCGTCGCGCGCTGCGGGCATAGCCGCGCCTGTGGCAGGCGTCACGCCCGCGCTGGACGACGAAGCCCAGCTGCGCGCCGATTTCGACCGCGCCCGCGCGCTGGGCTACACCGCCAAGCTCTGCATCCACCCGCGCCAGGTGGCGCCCGTGCACGCGCTCCTGCAACCCAGCGCCGAAGAGCGGGCGTGGGCGCAGCTTGTCGTGGAGGCTGCGGACGCCCAGGGCTTGCCCGGCGCCGTGCAAGTGGCAGGCCGCATGGTCGACCGCCCCGTCATCGAACGTGCGCGCCGCCTGCTGGCGCGTGCGGCCCCTTGAACCCGACTTGAGAAAGCCCGCCATGGCCGCCAGCATCATCGACAGCAGCATCTTCCAGGGCTTGTTCAGCAGCGACGCCATGCGCGCCGTGTGGAGCGACGAGAACCGCACCCGCAAGTACCTGGACGTGGAGCGCGCGTTGGCGCGTGTGCAAGGCCGGTTGGGGCTGATCCCGCAAGAGGCGGCCGACGAGATCGTCAGCCACTGCGAACTCGACCAGATCGACATGGCGCGCCTGCGCCAGCAGACCGAGCGCATCGGCTACCCCATCCTGGGCGTGGTGACCCAGGTCAACCAGCTGTGCCGCGACAAGCTGGGTGAGTACGTGCACTGGGGTGCCACCACGCAGGACATCACTGACACCGCTACCGTGCTGCAGATCCGTGAGGCGCTGGTGCTGGTGGACGACGAACTCGCGGCCATTGCGCAGGCGCTTGCCAAGCTCGCGCGTGAACACCGGCTCACGCCCGTCATCGGCCGCAGCAACCTGCAGCAGGCCATTCCCGTGACCTTCGGCTACAAGATGGCCGGGCTGCTCAGCGCGGTGCTGCGCCACCGCGAACGCATCACGCAACTGCGTGAACGTGTGCTGGTCGGCGAGTTCGCCGGCGCGGCCGGCACGCTGGCCAGCCTGCAGACGGGCGCGATGGAGACGCAGGCCGCGCTGTGCGCCGAACTCGGGCTGCAGCAGCCGGTGATCGCGTGGCACACCATCCGCGACAACATCGCCGAGGTGGGCGCGGTGCTGGGGCTGATCGGCGGCACGCTGGGCAAGCTGAGCACCGACGTCAAGCTGATGATGCAGACCGAGGTGGCCGAGGTCTTCGAGCCCTACCACCCCGGCCGCGGCAGCAGCAGCACCATGCCGCAGAAGCGCAACCCGATTGCCAGCTGCTACATCCACGCTGCCATCAGCGTGGTGCGCCAGCATGCCGCGGCACTGATGGACGCGATGGTGGCCGACCACGAACGCAGCACCGGGCCCTGGGAGATCGAGTGGATCGTGCTGCCCGAGGCCTTCTGCCTGATGGCCGGCGCGCTGAAGCACAGCCGCGCGGTGCTGGAAGGCCTGGAGGTGGACCGCGAAGCCATGCGCCGCAACATCGACATGACACACGGCCTGGTGATGAGCGAAGCGGTGATGATGGGCCTGGGCCACCACCTGGGCCGCGAGTACGCGCACGACCTGGTGTACGAGCTCTGCCGAGATGCGCTGAAGCAGCGCCGCCCGCTGCTGGACTTGTTGTGCGAGAACGCCGAGATCATGCGGCACGTGAACCGCGAGCAGCTGGCCGCGATGTGCGAGCCCGACAACTACCTGGGCCAGAGCGGCGTGATGGTGGACCGCGTGCTGGCGCAGATGGCGGCGCACCCCGCCTGACGAGCGCCCACGCGCACGAGGCGCCGCGGGGCCCTGGTTAGGATCGCGACCCCGGTCGGTGTTGCGAGCGAATCCCATGCCCGAAGACGTGCTGCGTTTCTGGTTCGAAGAGATCCAGCCTGCCCAGTGGTGGAAGGCCGACCCTGGTTTCGACGCCCTGGTGCGCGCCCGCTTCGGGCCGCTGCACGCGGCGGCGGTGGCGGCGGAACTGCACCCCTGGCGGCGCACGCCCGAAGGCCGCCTGGCCGAAGTGATCGTGCTCGACCAGTTCTCGCGCAACCTCCACCGTGGCACGCCGCTGGCCTTCGCGGCCGATGGCATGGCGCTGGCACTGGCCCAGGAGGCGGTGGCCGCCGGGGCCGACCAGGCCTTGCCGGTGGCGCAGCGCGCTTTCCTGTACATGCCCTACATGCACAGCGAGTCGCGCGCCATCCATGCCCTCTCCGAAGCGCTGTTCAGCGCGCCGGGGCTGGAGGCTAACCACGCCTCGGGTCTGCGCCACCGCGCCATCGTCGAACGTTTCGGGCGCTACCCGCACCGCAACGCCATCCTCGGCCGCGCTTCCACCGCCGAAGAGCTGGCCTTCCTGCAGCAGCCCGGTTCCAGCTTCTGAGATGGCAGGCCTGCTCATCGTCGAGCACCGCGCCGCTTGGGCCGGTGAGTTCGAGGCGCTGTGCCAGCGGTTGCAGGCAGCGCTGGGGCCGCTGGCGCTGCGCGTGGACCCCATCGGCTCGACCGCCGTGCCGGGCCTGTGCGCGAAAGACGTGCTCGACGTGCAGGTGGCCGTGGCCACGCTCGATGGCGAGGCCGGCGCCTTGCTGAGCCGGCGCCTGCAGACGGCCGGCTTCGTGCACCACACCACGGCCACGGCCGACCACGTGCCCCCGGGTGCCAAGGCCGACCCCGCTGCCTGGCGCAAGCTGCTCTTCAAGAACCCGCCGGGCCAGCGCCGCGCGCACATCCACGTGCGTGTGCTGGGGGCGCCGAACCAGCGTTACGCCCTGCTCTGCCGCGACTTCCTGCGCGCGCACCCGGCCACGGCGCAGGCCTATGGCGAGCTGAAGCGCCGCCTCGCCGCCGCGCTGGCGAATGTTGACGACTACCCGGAGGTGAAAGACCCGGCCGTCGACCTCGTCTACCTCGCGGCCGAGGCCTGGGCCACGCGCAGCGGGTGGGCCGGGGCGGATGGACAGGCTTTGTGAACCGTCGTGCGTGATGGGCTGGCAACCCTCAGGCTTTGGGATGCCAAGCAGACCGGCTGCTTCTAGTCTGCGGCCCGCCGAGGTCCGGCTGTGGAAGGAACACCGATGGGCGCAACACTCAAGCCAGCCGACACGCGGGCAGCACTGGACAGCGTGGGAACGCCCGCAGCCAAGGCCGTGTCGCAGAACGCCGAGCTCACCGGTCTGCTGACCGACATCCTCAACGGCACGCTGGCCGCGTCCGACGGCAAGCTCGGGGCCGCGCTCGGTTTCGCAGACAAGTACGCCGCCGTGGCGGACTTTGCGGGCAAGTCCGCCAACAGCAAGACCGTGCGTGCCGTTGCGGCGTCGAGCCAGATCCTCACCCAGACACTGGGGCTGCTGAAGCTCGGCAGCCATGCCTCGCCCGGCATGGTGGTCGCCACCGTCGGTGCGATGTTCACGAAGAAGGTGGCTTTGGCCTTTGGGCTGGTCGAAGACGACAAACAGGCCAAGCTGGTGGCAGCCACGGCCGACTTCGCTTCGGCGGCCTTGACGGTGGGCGTCGCCGCTGCCGGCCTCACCAACCCGGTGGGATGGGTGCTGATGGCTGGGGCGCTGGCGCAGCTGGGGGCCTCCTCGTACAAGGGCTACGCCGCTTACAAGGAGTGATCGACTGCCGGCCGGTTCGGCTCCCTCAGGCCGCTGGCAGCCCAGCCTGAGCACACACCGACTGGTGGCGCTGACCGCCCGGCATGGGCTGCTGCTGAGCCTGCTCTGGAGCTCCTGGTGCCGACGGTCTTGCCGATCGGGCTGCTGTGGCGTTTGCGCCAGCGCATGCAAAGCCTGCCGCCGCAGCGTGCAGGAGGTGTGCAACGCCTACCTCAACAGGCTGCGCTACACCGACCACGTGGTGGCGCAGGCGCTGCAGATGCGCAAGGCGCAGGGAAGTCGCGTCGACACGGCGCTGGTCTACGTTTCCGACCACGGTGAATCGCTGCGCGAACACGGGCTCTTCCTGCACGGCATGCCCTACGCCCTCACGCAGGCCTGCCGCCCTGGCGCCGGCCGCTAGGATGAGCACCATGCGCCTGCTGGTACTCGAAGACGACCCCGACCTCGGCGAGGCCCTGGCCGCCGGCCTGCGCCAACGCGGCCACGTCATCGACTGGTTCCGCGAAGGCCACAGTGCCGACGCTGCCGTCAGCAGCACGCCCTACGACGCCGTGGTGCTCGATCTCGGCCTGCCCGGCACCGACGGCCTGGTGTGGCTGCAGCGCTGGCGCGCACGCGGCCTCACGCTGCCGGTGCTGGTGCTCACCGCGCGTGACGGCTTGGATGAACGCGTGACGGGCCTGGACAGCGGCGCCGACGATTACCTCATCAAGCCCATCGCCACCGAAGAGCTGGCCGCCCGCCTGCGCGCGCTGCTGCGCCGCAGCGCCGGCCGCGCGCAATCGGCCTGGACGCACGGCGCGCTCAGCTTCGACCCCGCCACCAAGCAGGTGCAGTGGCGCGGGCAGGCGGTGGAGCTCACCGGGCGCGAACTGGCTTTGCTGGAAGCGCTGCTGAAGCAGCCGCAGCGCGTGCTCTCGAAAACCCAGCTGCAGGAACGCCTGTACGACTGGAGCGGCAGCGAGCCCGAGAGCAACACGCTGGAGGTGCACGTGCACCACCTGCGCCGCAAGATCGACCCCGGCATCGTGCGCACCGTGCGTGGGGTCGGCTACGCGCTGGGCGCGCCGGTGGAGCCGGCGGGCCCGGAAGGCGCCGCGTGAGCCTGCAGCGCCGGCTGCTCGTCTACCTGCTGCTGTGCGCGCCGCTGGTGTGGGCGGTGGCATTGCTGGCCTCGGCCGACCGTGCGCGCAGCGAGGTCAACGAACTCTTCGACACCGAGATCATCCGCCTGGCGCGCCAGGTGCAGGTGACGCTGGACGGCCTGCCCGCCCTGCCCGCTGCCGGCCGCGTGGTGGCCCCGGCGCGCCCGGGCGGGGCGGCCGATCTGGACGACCTGGCGCTGGCGGTGTGGAACCGCCAGGGCCAGCTGCTGCTGGTCGACCGTGAAGGCGTGCAGCTGCCGCACCGGCCGCAGGCCGCGGGTTTTGTCGATCTGGCGCTGGACGGCGAGCCCTGGCGCGCCTACTACCTGCAGGCGCCCGAAGGTGAGTGGCTGGTGGCCGCCGGCCAGCGCCTGCACGAGCGCGACGAACTCGTGTGGAACCTCATCGGCAGCCAGCTGCTGCCCTGGTTGCTGGTGCTGCCGGTGCTGCTGGCGGCCATGGCCTGGGCGGTGCGCCAGGCGCTGGCACCGGTGCGTGCGCTGGCCGACGATCTGCAGCGCCGCGGCGCAGACGATCTGCGCCCGGTGCCGGCCGAAGAGGCGCCCACCGAGCTGCGCCCGCTGCTGGGCGCGATGAACGGCCTGTTCACGCGCATCGAAACCACGCTGGCGCGCGAGCGCCGTTTCACGGCCGACGCCGCGCACGAGCTGCGCACACCGTTGGCCGTGCTGCGCGCGCAGTGGGACGTGCAGCGCCACGCCGCCAGCGAGGCAGAGCGCCGCCACGCCGAGGGCAAGCTCGGCGCGGGCCTCGACCGTCTCGACCGCCTGGTCTCGCAGATGCTGCTGCTCAGCCGTGTGGACGCCAGCGACAGCCTCACGCGGGCCGAGCCCGTGGCCTGGCCGGCGGTGGTGGAACAGGCGCTCAGCGACGTGCTGCCGCTGGCCGAGCGCCGTGGCATCGAGCTGGGGGTGGACTGGCCGCCCGAAGGCACGCCGCCTTTTCCTTTGCACGGCGACGCGGCCCTGCTGGGCGTGCTGCTGCGCAACCTGCTCGACAACGCCGTGCGCTACGCCCCCGAGGGCAGTGCCGTGACGCTGCGTTTCAGCGGCGATGCAATGGCGGTGGACAACGCCGGCCCGGCTTTGAATGCCGAAGCCTTGGCGCGCCTGGGTGAACGTTTCCACCGCCGGGAAGGCCAGGCCGAAACCGGCAGCGGCCTGGGCGTGTCCATTGCGCAGCGCGTGGCAGCCTTGCACGGGCTGCAGTTGCAGCACGGGCCGGGGGCCGGCGGCCAGGGCGTGGTGGCCACGCTGGTGCGCGTGGCCGGCAACGCCTGAAGCCGGGCCGACCGCAGTGCGGTCTGGTCGGGGTGGAGGCCGCCGAGTGCGGAGACAAAGCGCGCGGACCAGCCAACGGCCGATCACGTGTTCCGCGCCGCGCCGTTGCAAAAAAAAGGGCGGCCTTCGACGCGCGACCGGCCTTCAGCCGCGTGCGTCGAAGGCCAGGATCGCCGGTGCGATCTGCGGCAGCGGCAGCACCGAGTCGACGGCGCCACAGGCGATGGCCTCTTTCGGCATGCCGAAGACCACGCAGGTGGCTTCGTCCTGCGCGATGGTGCGGGCGCCGCGGTCGTGTGCCAGCTTCATGCCGCGCGCGCCGTCGTCGCCCATGCCGGTGAGCATGATGGCCAGCACGTCGCGGCCGGCGCACTCCGCGGCCGAGCGGAACAGCACGTCCACCGACGGGCGGTGGCGGTTGACGGGCGGGCCGTCGACCACGTCGACGTAGTACTGCCCGCCGGCCTTGCGCATCTGCATGTGCCGGCCGCCGGGGGCGATCAGCACCACGCCGCGCTCGATGCGGTCGCCGTGGCGCGCCTCGCGCACCCGCATCGCGCACACGCCATCCAGGCGCTCGGCGTACATGGCCGTGAACTTCTCCGGCATGTGCTGCACGATCGCGATGCCGGGCGCATCGGCGGGCAGCGCCAGCAGCATGGCCTCGATGGCCTGCGTGCCGCCCGTTGAACTGCCGAGCACGACCGGCTTGTTGACCGACAGCGTGTGCAGGCCCGGCACCGCAGCGGGCCGGGGCGCGGCCAGCGCACGCTTGGCCGGTGCCGGCAGGGGGCCTGCGCGCGGCCGGCTGCGCGCCGCTGCCTTCAGTGTCTGCACCAGCTCGCGCCGCGATTCTTCGAGAAACTGCTTCAGCCCCAGCCGCGGCTTGGTCACCACCGCCACGGCGCCGGCCGCCATCGCCTCCAGGGCCACCTTGCCGCCCTGCTCGGTGAGGGTGGAGCAGATGACGGTGGGGATGGGCGACTCGGCCATGATCTGGCGCAGGAAGGTCAGGCCGTCCATGCCCGGCATCTCGATGTCCAGCAGCAGCACGTCGGGGCGGTGCTTGCGCAGGGCCGGCGCTGCGATCAGCGGGTTCGGCGCGGTGCCGATCAGCGTGATGTCGGGGTCGCCCTGCAGCAGGTGCTGCATGGCCTGGCGCACCACGGCGGAGTCATCGACGGCATAGACCTGGATCGGCATGGCGGCTTTCTTGTCGGACGGCGCTGGCGGGCGCCAGGAGCGTTGGTGCGGCCGGCCTGGAACTCAGGCCTGGCCCTTGATGAAGGCCCCGGGCGCCAGCGGCGTCAGGGGCGTGTTGCAGGCCACCCGGCCCTCGGCGATGCCGATGAAGAACAGCCCGCCCGGCCGCAGCTGGGTGAGCACGCGGTCGACCACCTCACGCTTGGTCGCGGTGTCGAAGTAGATGAGCACGTTGCGAAGGAAGATCACGTCGAAGGGCCCGATGTCCTCGATCGGCCGGCACAGGTTCAGCTGCCCGAAGCGCACCCGCTCGCTCAGGCGCGGGTGCATCTGCACGAGGCCTGCGGAGGCCCCCTCGCCGACCAGGCAATGGCGGCGGCGCTGCTCCATCGTCACGTGGCGCAGCCGGTCCTCGGGGTAGATCGCCTGCACGGCGCTGCGCAGGACGCGGTCGCTGATGTCGGTGCCCAGCACCTGCCAGCTGGGGCTGATGCGGCCCTGGGTCGCCAGGTCGGCCAGCAGCATGGCGGTGCTGTAGGCCTCGTCGCCAAAGGACGAGGCCGCGCTCCAGGCCGACACCGAAGGCAGCCGCCGGCGCGTCAGCTCTTCGGCGAGCAGCTCGTAGTGCGCCGGCTCGCGGAAAAAGTAGGTCTCGTTCGTCGTGAGCAGGTCCACCGCCACCTGCAGCTCACCGCCGTCGTTGGGCCGCGAGATCATCTCCAGGTAGTCCTCGAAGCGTGCCAGCCCCAGCTGCTGCAGGCGCGGCGCCAGCCTTGAGTTGATGAGCGGCAGCTTGGTGTCAGGGAAGGACAGCCCGGCGGTCTCGTGCATCAGCCGCGTGAAGCCGCGGAAGGCCGGCTCGGACAGTTGGGGTATCGCGGGCATGTTCGCAGTGCGCACCGGGCGCCTCAATAAGGACGGAAGTTGCCGTGGGTGCCGGTGGCCTGCCCACGGCCCGCAACGGGCGCCGAGAACGCGGCTGCACTCGTGGCCGAGGGGCTGCGCATAGGCGAATTCGGTGCGCGGCGCTCCGTGAAGCGTGTCATCTCGCCGTGGCTGCGCGGCGCTGCCGCCGTCTCGCGGGCGGAACGGAAGAAGGCCACCGCTTCCTGCAGCTGGCCGGCCTGGCCGGTGAGCTCCTCGGACGTGGCGGCCAGCTCCTCGGAGGCCGCAGCGTTCTGCTGCGTGGCCTTGTTCAGCTGGCTCATCGCGCCGCCGATCTGGCCGACGGCCTGGCTTTGCTCCTGCGAGGCCGCAGCGATCTCTTGCACGAGGTCGCTGGTCTTGCGGATGCTGGGCACGATCTCGTCGAGCAGCTTGCCGG
>LJHW01000004.1 GCA_001295865.1 beta proteobacterium AAP65 | reverse complement strand
GCGCGCCGGCTCGCGGAATCGGCTGCCGGCCATGAACGTGCCCTCGAACCCTACGACCTGGCTGCTGCCGAACGCGAGGCTGTACGCATCCGCCCCCTCGATGCCAAGGCGGCCGACCTGCTGCTCAACGTGGCGAGGCAGCGCAAGGCGGTCGAGGCGCGCAACCATGCGCAGCTGCGTGCGCTGCGGCAGGCCCAGATCGACGAGCTGGCGCACCTGCGCGAGACGCGCCGAGGCATGAGCGACGCTGCCCTGGCACAGCCCTACCACCTCGGCACCGGACGGCATCGCCTGCCGACAGCGGCAGAAGCAGCGCGCCCACCCCGGCGCGTGGTCAAGCTCGATCCCACATTTCCGTGGGACGGCCAGCGCCGTGGTCGTATCCAGCTCATCACCGTGTGCGCACCGCAGCTGGAGCGCAACCCCGCCTACCACGCAGCGATGCACAGGGCGGTGACCTCACTCGATTTCGCGCGCCTGGCCGCGCTGCTGGACTGAACCTTGGATGCGACATCGGTGCGCCCCGCTGCCCGGGCGGCTGCGTGGTGCGTGCGCTGCTGCTCGGCATCTCACGCCTGCCAGCAACGCGACCGAGCAAGCATCTACCCCCGGCGTCCCGCCAAACCAGTGGCCGGTCAGAGGGGGGCAGTTCAACACCAACGAGACCATGCTGCTCACCTGCAGCGTCGCTTCACGCTGCAGTCGAGGCTGGCCCCATCCCATGCACGTGCCCGCCCATTTCGTAGAACAACGCGCCGAAGAGATCCATCGCATCATCCGGGACAACGCCCTGGGGAGGCTCGTCCGCTCAACGCCAGGAACTACGAGGTGGTGCACGCCAGGGGCACTTTGCAGGCGCTCGAAGACGAGCGCTCGGTCCGGGCCGTGGTCTCGCGCCTGACTCGCCAGCACGAGGCTTCTCTGGCGCAGCCCTGGAAGATGGGTGATGCGCCGGCTGACTGCATCACGCAGGCGCTGAGCCTCGTTGTCGCGCTCGAGTTCGTCATCACCGAGCTCAGGTGCAAGCGCAAGCTCAGTCAGCTCCACGAGGCTGACGACCGCGAAGGCGCCATCGGTCTGCCACCCAGACTGCTAGCCCAGTGCCAAGGCCCGCGCCAGCTGCCCGCGGTTGAGCCAGGCGCGCAGCTGCAGCTGCAGCCGGCCCTGCTCGGCTTCCAGCCGCGCGTTTTTGGCCTGCAGGAAATCGGCACGTGCGATGGCGCCCGCTTCCAGGCGCAGGGCGGCCACACGTTCGGCGGCCTGCGTCTCGCGCAGGCGCGTGGCGTTGGCCGCCAGCTGCTGGCGCAGGCGTTCGCCGTCGATGAGGGCCGATTCCACCTCCACCAGCGCGCGGGCGACGGTTTCGCGCAGCGCCAGCGCTGCCAGCTCCAGCTCGGTGCGGGCGGCGTCGCGCTGCAGGTCGAGCCGGCGCCAGTCGATCAAGGGCACCACCAGGTTGCCGGCCAATGAGGCCACGGGGTTGCTCAGCCAGTCGCGCGCGGCGCTGCCGCCCGTGCCCAGGCTGGCGCTGAAGCTCAGGGCCGGGTAACGCTGCGCTTCGGCGGCCTGGCTGCGGGCCAGCGCGGCGTCCACCTGCGCGCGGGCGCGCTGCACGTCGGGGCGGCGTTCCAGCACGGCGGCCGGGCCTTCGCCCACGCGCCAGGGCGGCGGCAGGCCGTCGGCTGCACCGGCCGGCAGGCGCGGCTGCTGCAGCGCCGGCCCGGGCGGGGTTTCGTCCAGCAGCAGGGCCAGCTGCAGGCGCTGCTGCGCGCCATCGGCCTGCAGGTCGGCCAGGCGCTGTTCGGCCTGCTGCAGCGTGGCGGCGGCGCGGTCGAGCTCGATGGGCAGCAGCTGGCCTTCCTGCACCCGCAGCCGTGTGGCGGCCAGCAGCTCGCGGTTGAGCAGCAGCTGCTCTTGTGCGAGCGCACCCTGCGTGCGGGCGGCGGCCAGCTGCCAGTAGCTTTCGGCCACGCGCTGGCGCAGCAGCAGGCGCGCGGCGCGCAGGTCGGTCTGCGCGGCGCGCAGCTGCGCCGCATCGGCCGTACGCAGCGCGGCCAGGCGGCCCCAGAGGTCGAGTTCGTAGCCCACGCCGACGCTGGCGCCATAGCTGCGTGTGGTGCGTGCGGGCAGCGGCGCGGGCGGGTCGAGCGGGCGGTTGGCGCCCAGGCTCACGCCAGCCGAAGGCGTGAGGCGCAGCTCCCCCAGCCCGGCCTGCAAACGCGCTTGTTCGATGCGCAGCGCGGCCTGCACGAGGTCGCGATTCGCGGCTTCGGCGCGCTGCAGCAGGGCTTGCAGTTCGGGGTCGGCCAGCAGCGCCCAGTCGGCCGGCGCGCCGCTGTCGGGGTCGGCCTGCCAGCGTTCGGGGGTGGGGCGCTCGGCCGGGGCCGGCACGGCGGCCGGGCCGCGCCAGGCGCAGCCGCCCAGCAGCAGGGCCAGGCAGGCCGCGGCGGCGGCCGTCAGGCCCGCCGGGCATGCAGGGCGCACAGGGCTGGATGGGGTCGAAGCTTTCACGAGATCAAGTCCTTGTGCTTGCACGCATTCATGCCCGCGCTCATTCACGTGCGAGGGCGTCCACCGGGCTCAGCGCCGCGGCGCGGCGCGCCGGCACGGTGCCGAAGATCAGGCCCACAGCGCTGCTCACTGCAAAAGCCACGCCCAGGGCCGACCAGCTCACGGTCACGGCCAGCTTGTCCTGCGCCGCGTTCAGCGCCTGCGCGCCCAACCAGCTGAAGCCCACGCCCACCAGGCCGCCCAGGCAGCACAGCACCACGGCTTCGATGAGGAACTGCAGCCGCACATCACCCTGGCGCGCGCCCACGGCCATGCGGATGCCGATCTCGCGCGTGCGTTCGCTCACCGAGACCAGCATGATGTTCATCACGCCCACGCCGCCCACCAGCAGCGCGATGGCGCCCACGCCCGCGAACAGCGCGGCAAAGCCGGCCGTCACGTCCTGCATCTTGCGGAACTCGCTGTCGCCGCTCCAACTGGAGAAGTTCTCGGCGCCGCGCAGCGCCACCAGCCGGTGCTTGATGTGGCGCAGCACTTCTTCGGGCGGCTGCGTGAAGTCCATCTGCACGCTGAAGGCGTCGACCGCGGGCCGCGAGTCCAGCCGCTGGATGAAGGTGCGCTCGGGCACGAAGGCGATGCCGTTGCCGAAGTTGATGCCCAGTTGCGTGTCGGCCTTGACGGTGCCGATCACCGTGAAGGGCAGGGCGGCCGTGGCGGGTGTGGTGCCGGGCAGGATGCTGCTGCCGTCGCCACCGCCCAGGCCGCCTGAAGTGGCGCCCGAGCCGCTGAGCAGCACGGTCTTGCCGATGGGCGATTCGCTGTCCTTGAACAGCGCCTTGCGCGACTGTTCGTCCAGCACCAGCACCTGCGCGCCCTCCGAGAGTTCGTAGGCGTTGAAGAAACGCCCGCTGTCGACCTTGAGTTTTCGTTCGTAGAGCGTGTTGCCATCGGCGCCACGGGCGTTGAGGTTGGCGTCGCTGGAACGGTGGCGCAGCAGCACCGGCAGCTGGCGTTCCCCCTGCACGCTGGCCACCCCGGGCAGGCTGCGCAAGGCGTCGATCTCGGCCAGGCGGAAGGACGGCGGCTGTGCGCCCGGCGGCAGGCGGTTGTTGCCGCGCCAGATCCAGATCTTGCCGCTCATCACGCTCTGGAATTCGCCCTCGAAGGTGCTGCGCGCCGCGCTGGTCAGCGCCACGATGCTCACCACCGAGGCGATGCCGATGCTGATACCCAGCATCGACAGAAAGGTGCGCAGCCGGTTGCCCTGCAAAGACAGCCAGGCCGTGGCCACGGCCTCGCGCCACTGCACCTGCCAGCGGCGCAGCCAGCCGCCTTGCTGCACCTGCGGCGCTTCAGGCGCCGGGGGCAAGGCCTGCGGTGTGTGGCCCGCCGGCGTGCCGTCGTCCTTCACCACACGCCCGTCGCGCAGCTCGATCACGCGGCGTGCGTGCGCGGCCACGGTGGGGTCGTGCGTCACCAGGATGATGGTGTGGCCGGCGGCATTCAGCTCTTTCAACAGGCGCAGCATCTCGGCGCCGCTGGCGGTGTCGAGCGCGCCTGTGGGCTCGTCGGCCAGGATGATCTGCCCGCCGTTCATCAGCGCCCGTGCGATGGACACGCGCTGCTGCTGCCCGCCCGAGAGTTCATTGGGTTTGTGGTGCAGGCGTTCGCCCAGACCCAGCCGCTCCAGCAGCGCCTGCGCGCGGGCGCCGCGCGCGCCGCTGCCCACGCCGGCGTACACCGCGGGCAGCGCCGCGTTGCCGCGGGCGTCCAGGTGCGGCAGCAGGTGGTAACGCTGGAAGATGAAGCCGAATCGTTCGCGCCGCAGCGCGGCGAGTTCGTCGGGGCCGAACTGTCCGGCGTCCTGGCCGTCGATGAAAAACTGGCCCTCGCTGGGGTTGTCCAGACAACCCAGCACGTTCATCAGCGTGCTCTTGCCCGAGCCCGACTGGCCCATGATGGCCACGAACTCGCCGGCTTCGATGGCCAGCGAAATGCCATCGAGCGCGCGCACCTCGATCGCACCCAGCGTGTAGCGGCGGCTGACGCCGCGCAGCTCGATCAGCGCCATGTGGGCCTGCCCTGGTCGCCTTGTGCGCCCGTCACCGCGCGGCTCACTGCGCGCCCTGGCCGGCCGAGGCCGCCGAAGCTGCCGCATCGGCCTTGGCCGCCTCTTCGGCCGAAGGCGGCGCGGTGAGCACGGTGTCGCCGAGCTGCAGGCCCTCGAGCACCTGCACCCGCGTGCCGTCCTGCAGGCCGGTGCGCACGAAGCGGGCCTGCTGTTTCTGGGCCTTGTCGAGCACCGTCACGCGGAAGCGGCCGTCCTTGCCGCGTTCGCCCAGGGCCACCATGGGCATGCTCAGCACGTCTGTCACACGGCCGGTTTCCACGTCCACCTGCACCGTCATGTCGGAATAGAGCTTGCGCGCGCGGTTGTCCACCTCGAAGAGCACGTTGTAGAAGACCGCATTGCCCACACGTTCGGGCACGGGCTGGATGACACGCAGCTTGCCTTCGTAGAACTGGCCTTCGCCGGCCAGCGTGGTGAAGCGCGCCACCTGGCCCACCTGCACGCTCTGGATGTCGGCCTCGGGCACCTTGGTGCGCACGGTGATGGTGTCCAGGTCGGCCAGCGTCAACATCACCGGCGTGATCTGCACCGCGATCACCGTCTGCCCCACCTGCACCGGCAGGCTGACCACGGTGCCGTCCATGGGTGCGGTGATGCGCGTGTAGCCCAGGCGCACCTGGGCTTGCGCCAGGTCGGCCTGCAGGCGGCTCATCACCGCGCTTTGCCCGCGCACCTCGGCTTCGAGCTTGGCGAGTTCACTCTCGGCACGCTCGGCCTCCAGCGCCGCGGTGGCGTTGCCGGCCAGCAGGCGGCGCTGGCGGTCGCGTTCACGGCGCGCGGTGGCGAGGTCGACCTGGCGCGATTCGAGCAGCGCCTTCTGCTGCAGCAGCGTGGCTTCGGCGCGCGCCACGTCGTTGCGCGCGAGTTCGGGGTCGAGGCTGACGAGCAGCTCGCCCTTCTTCACCTGCTGGCCCAGTTGTACGTGCAGGGTCTGGATCTGGCCGCTGACCTGTGCGCCCACGTCCACCTTGGTCTTGGCCTGCAGCACGCCGGCGGCCTGCACCAGCTGCGTGATGTCGGCCTTCTCCACCTTCGCGCTGGGCGGCGGCGGCGGGGGTGGCGGCGGGTTCAGCACGCGCCAACCGGCATAGGCCGCGCCGGCCAGTGCCAGGATCAAGACCCAGCGCAGCCGGGTGTGACGCAGCCAAAGGCGGCGCAGCAGGCCGCTTGGTTTTCTGTCCGTGACGCTCAACGTACTTTCCTCCGCTCAAGGCCGGCGCAATGTAGCCGCCGCCCGGGGCCGGCGGGGCGCTGGCCGACGAACTGCAGTGCCGGGCGCCTGAGCGAACCATCGGCTGGCGTGAAGCGGGGAGGGCGAAGCGCCGGCTGCCCACCTGCGAAGCGTGAAGCCTGCACGGTGGCCTTTGTCGGACCCTTTGACAGTGCGGGCAGTGGGGCTGCCGGCTGCCGCCCGGGTGGTGCCCGGCTGGCGCGCACTTGGCGCAATCGGTGTGACGAAGTTGGCGGCCCACTTGATACGGCACGGGATGTGCAATCCCTAGTTCATACATGGTGCGTGGCACCACCCAAAAACCGCCGCTCTGGAGTTCTGCATGACCGCTACTTTCCGCACCGCCTTGCGCCTTGGCGCTGTTGCCCTCGTGTTTGCCAGCGCCGCGGCGCAGGCTGTTCCCGTCACGGCCACCCTGACCGCCGACAACTACTACGGCCTCTACGTCGGCAAGGCCGACGGGACGGGGCTGCGTTTCATCGGCCGCAACGAACTGACCGACGTGAGCCTGCCGGGGCCTGGCAACGCCTGGACGCGCCCGGAGACCTGGAACTTCCAGGCCGGCGCGGGCGAGTACGCCTACGTGGTGGTGCGCGACGTCGGTGCCGAGCAGATGTGGATCGGCGACTTCAAGTTCGGCAACCAAGAGATTGTCAGCAACCGGGCCTCGTGGGAGTTTGTCGTGGCGCCCAGCCTCAACGCCTGGTCGCAGAACGCCGCACAGCCCGTCACCTTGACCGGCCTGGACGGCCTGATCGACGCCGCCAATGCTGCCAACCGCTGGGCCGCGCCCTTGGCCGAGGCCAACAACGGCGTGTCGCCTTGGCGCACGATCGGCGGTGTCGACAGCGATGCCAAGTTCCTGTGGCACGACACGCTGGGCCGCACCAGCACCAGCGACAACAGCTTCGCGATCTTTCGCAGCCTGAGCCCCTTCGAAGCCCAGGCCGTGCCCGAGCCCGCCTCGCTGGCGCTGGTGGGTCTGGGCCTGCTCGCCGCTGGTGCGCTGCGCCGTCGCGCCCGCACTCAGGGCTGATCCCAGCGCGCGGGGGTGCCAAGCTGCGGGCCTGCCGCAGCACGGCTAGAGTTGGCAGTTGGCGCTGTCGAGCCAGGGCACCTTCGGGTGCCCTTCTCACGCCAGCCGGGCCGGCTGGCAGCGGTGCGTCCATGGCCCCAACCCGGACCGAAGTCCGCCCCCTCCCATGACCCTCCTGTCTTCCACCGGCCAGCGCGCCTTGCAGGCGTTGCTGCTCAGTGTCGCCCTTGCGGCAGCCTTTGCCACGACCGCGCAGACGCCGCCGAACGCAGCGCCGAACACGCCCACCTCGCCCCGCGCGCTGAGTTACGCCGACACCGACGCCTGGCGCACCATCGCCACGCCCACGCTCTCGAACGACGGCGCCTGGCTGGCCTACGCGGTGCAGCCGCAGCTGGGCGATGGTGAGCTCGTGCTGCGCGAACGCAGCAGCGGCAAGGAGTGGCGCGAAGCCGTCGGCATGCTGCCGCCGCCAGTGACCACACCCAACACCGAGAACCCCGACGCCCCGCCCCAGCCGCGCGCCATCCGCGTGGTGTTCAGCAGCGACAGCCGCTACCTGGTGGCCAGCACCCACCCCACGCAGGCCGAGACCCTGGCCGCCCGCAAGGCGCGCACGCGGCCCGACGACATGCCCAAGGGTGGGCTGCTGGTCATCGACCTGCAGGCCGGGGGCGTGGCGCTGCGCGTGCCGCGCGTGAAGAGCCTGGCGCTGCCTTCGAAGGGCGGCGCCTGGCTGGCCTACCTGAAGGAAGCCGAGCCCGCGGCAGCGGCGCGCCCGGCGGCGGCGGGTTCTGCGCCTGCGGCTGCCCCTGCTGCCGCCCGTGCCCCTGCTGCCGGCGCCGCCGCCCCCGGCGCACCGCGCAAGGAATTCGGCACCGAGCTCGTCGTGCGTGATCTCGCGCGTGGCACCGAGCGCCGTATCCCCGATGTGCTGGACATGAGCTGGGCGCGCGACGGTCAGACGCTCGTCTACACCGTCGCTGGCCGCAACGAGGCCAACAACGGCGTCTACGTGCTCACGCCGCAAAGTGATGCCGCGCCCGTGGCGCTGCTCGCGGGCAAGGGCCGCTACAGCAAGCTCACCTGGGACCGCGCGCAGACGCAGCTGGCCTTCCTCAGCGACCGCGACGACGCCGCCGCCAAGGTGCCGGCCTTCAAGCTCTACCACTGGCCGCGCGGCGCAAGCGCGGCACTGGAGAAGGTGACGGCCGCCACGCCCGGCTTCCCGGCCGGGCAGGTGGTCAGCGACAAGGGTGCCATCGCCTTCTCGCGCGATGGCAAGAAGCTCTACGTGCCCGCCGCGCCGCCGCCCAAGCCGCCGCGCGCGCCCGACAGCCTGCCGCACGAAGAAGACCGCGTCGTGGCCGATCTCTGGCGCTGGAACGACGATGTCGTGCAGCCCATGCAGCGGGTGCGCGCCGTGGTGGAGCGCAACCGCAGCTACCGCGGTGTGCTCGACCTCGCCAGCAACACCTATGTGCAGCTGGCCGACGACAGCCTGCGCACGGTCTCGCTCAGCGACGACGGCGAGCGCGCGCTGGGCCTGGACGACCGCGGCTACCGCCGCCGTGTCGACTACGACGGCCTCTACCACGACGTCTACGTGCTCAACCCGCGCAGCGGTGAACGCAAGCTGGCGCTGAAGATGCAGCGCCTGGGTTTCAACGCCGGCATCAACCCCGAGCAATGGTCGCCCGACGGCCGCTGGGTGCTGCACTACCAAGACCGCCAGTGGTCGGCCATCGACACCGAAACGGGGGCCCTCAAGCCCCTGAGCGCCGCGATCAAGCGCCCCGTGCACAACGAGTTGCACGACAGCCCCGGCCCCGCCGCCGCCTACGGCACCGCGGGCTGGACGAGCGACAGCCGCTCGGCCCTGGTGTACGACCGCTACGACGTCTGGCAGGTCTTCGTCGACGGCCGCGCGCCGCGCAACCTGACGATGGGCGAAGGCCGCAAGACGCGCACGCGCCTGGTGGTGCAGCGGGTCGACCCGGTGGACGAAGACGACGACGAGCGTGGCATCGACACCAGCAAGCCCCTGACGCTGCGCGGCGAGAGCGAGACCACGCGCGCCAGCGGCTTCCTGCGTACCGGCTTCGACGCGAAGACCGCGCCGCAGAAGCTGGTCTGGGGCGACCAGGCCTGGCGTTTCGTGGCCCGCGCGCGCGAGGCCGATGTCGCGATCACCACCGCCTCGCGTTTCGACGCCTTCCCCGAGCTGCGCCTGAGCGACAGCAGCCTGGCCAACCCGCAGGCTGTCACCGCCGTGGGCGCGCAGATGCAGGCCTTCCGCTGGGGCCGCGGCGAGCTGATGAACTTCAAGAACGCCAAGGGCGTGGCGCTGCAGGCGGCGGTCTACAAACCGGCCGACTTCGACCCGAAGAAGAAGTACCCGGTGATGGTCTACATCTACGAGCGGGTCGCGCAGAACGTCCACAACTTCGTGAACCCCACGCCGAGCAACATCGTCAACCTCTCGCTGTACACGAGCAACGGCTACGTGGTGCTGGCGCCGGACATCGCCTACACCATCGGCCAGCCCGGCCGCAGCGCACTGGACGCCGTGCTGCCGGCCATCGATGCCTTGGTGAAGCAGGGCGGCATCGACGAGAAGAACATCGGCATCCAGGGCCACTCCTGGGGCGGCTACCAGATCGCCTGGATGGTGACGAAGACGAACCGCTTCAAGGCCGCCGGCGCCGGGGCGCCGGTGGGCAACATGACCAGCGCCTATTCGGGCATCCGCTGGGGCTCGGGCCTGCCGCGGCAGTTCCAGTATGAAAAGGGTCAAAGCCGCATCGGGCCTTCGATGAACCGGGCGCTGCCGCTGTACCTCGAGAACTCGCCCGTCTTCCATGTCGACAAGGTGAAGACGCCGCTGCTCATCCTGCACAACGACGCGGATGACGCCGTGCCCTGGACCCAGGGCATCGAGCTCTTCCTGGCGCTGCGCCGGCTGGACAAGGAGGCCTACCTCTTCAACTACAACAACCAGCTGCACAACCTGCGCCGCCGTGCCGACCAGAAGGATTTCGCGGTGCGCATGCAGCAGTTCTTCGACCACTTCCTCAAGGGCGCGCCCGCCCCGGCCTGGATGCGCGACGGCATCCCCTACAACGAGCGCGAGGAAGAGAAGGAGAGTTTCGCCAAGGCGGCTGCGATGCAGCCTTAACGTTCGGCGATGTAGTGCTGCACTTCCGGCTGTGCGCCCTCGACCAGATGGGCGCGCAGCCGGGTTTCCAGCTGCTGGTCGGCCAGCGTGCCACGCGCGCGCTGGTGCAGGTAGTCGGCCCAGCTGGTGACGATGAAACGTTCGACAAAACGTGCCGGGTCTGAAAGATCGCGGTAGACGCGCCAGAAGGTCGCGCCGTCGCGCCGGCGTGGCGCGCGCAGCAGGCTCACGTCTTCAAGGAAAGCTTCCGTGGCCTCGGGCTTGATGCGGTAGCCGATCTCCACCGCCACCGGGCCGGCTTCGGGCTCGGGCTGGTGCTTGACGAAAAGGTCGGTGGACAGCGGGACCTGCGTCACATCGGGCAGCTCGCCCATGCGCAGCGGGAAGGGCCTCGCCAGCAGCAGGCCCGCGGCCATGGCCGCCATGCCCACCAGCAGCGCGGGCGTAAGGCCCACGATGTCGGACAGCGCGCCCCAGAAGGCCGACCCGATGGCGAAGGCGCCCAAAGCGCACAGCGTGTGCAGGCTCGCGGCCCGCGCACGCACCCACGGCGGCACGCTGGTCTGCGTGGCGGTGTTGTAGGTGCTCATCACGCTCATCCAGCTGGCACCCCCGGCCAGCAGCGCGGCGTAGGTCAGCGGCCGCCAGGTGCTCAGCGCTGCCACCGCCATCACCACGGCAAAGATCGCCGCGCCGCCCAGCACCAGGCGCTCCAGCCCCAGGCGTGCGCGCAGCCGGCCCAGCACCAGACCGGCCATCACCGCGCCCGTGCCCAGGCAGCCCATCAGCAGGCCGAAGCCGGTGGCACCCAGGCCCAGCTTCTGCTGGCCGATGACGGGCAACAAGGCCCACAGCGCCGAGCCCGCCGCGCTGTAGGCACCGGTGCGTACCAGCTGCGCGAGCAGGATGTCGCTGTGGCGCGCAAAACGCAGCGCGCTCAGCATGCCGCCCCACAGGCGCTCGGCCGGCAGGCGCGAGGGCGGGTGGGGCCGCGGCGGGTGGCGGCGCACGCTTTCCAGCAGCGCCAGCACGCCCAGCACCGCCAGCAGAAACACCCAGCCCGGCCCGGCCCAGGCATACACCGCACCGGCCATGGCCGGGCCGAGTGCCCGCGCGCTGTTGTACGAGATGCCGATGGCGGTGATGGCCTGCGGCAGTTCGTCGCGCGGCACCACGTCGACGATGCCCGAGTTCCACGAAGGCGAGAGCATGGCCGTGCAGCAGCCCGCCAGGAAGGTCAGCAGCAGCAGCGTGGCCGGGCCCGCCACGCCCGCGATGAACAACACCGCCAGCAAGGCCACCAGCGCCGCCTGCAGGCCCAGGGCGCCCAGCATCAGGCGGCGGCGGTCGGTGGTGTCGGCCAGCACGCCGGCGGGCAGGGCCAGCAGGAACATCGGCAGGAACACGGCCGTCTGCACCAGCGCGGCCAGGAAGGCCGAGCCCGAGACCTCCACCATCAGCCAGGCCGCGGCCATGGCCTGCATGGCGTTGCCGATGAAGTAGACCGTGCCGCCGCCGATCAACGCGCGGAAGGCCGTGTGGCGCAGCGTGGCGCGGATGGAGTGCGTGGCCGGGGCCGGGGAGGCAGGGGCGGGGGCTGACATGTGGGCGGATGATGCCCGTTGGCCGGCTGGGCCGCGGCCGGCGGCCTTCAGAATGCGCGCGACGGGCTCCGCGACGGGGGCCGACAAGGAGCAGACGATGGGTTGGTTCTCGAAGCAGGACGCCGGATTTTTTCTCGCCACCGTGCTGCCTGCACCGGCGGCCGATGGCAGCGGCCCGCGCGTGCAGCGTTACCTGGGTGTGGTGCATGGCGAGGCCATCATCGGCGCGAACATCTTCCGCGACATGTTCTCGTCGGTGCGCGATGTGGTGGGCGGCCGCGCCGGCGGCTACGAACGCGCGCTCTCGGGCGCGCGCGACGCGGCCCTGGCCGACCTCATCGAAAGCGCCAAGGAGATGGGCGCCGACGGCGTGATCGGCATCGACTTCGACTACGAGGTGCTCGGTGAGAGCAACGGCATGATGATGGTGGCCGTCAGCGGCACCGCGGTGAAGATGGGCTGAAACAGCACCCAGGGCCTGGGCACAGGTTGCGGCCCCGGGCCGACGCAGCCCTTCAGCCGCAGCCTGCAGCCCCGGCGCGGCGCCAGGGCAGGGTGGCGGTGGCGTCACCGCCGCGCAGCACCTCACCATCCACGGTGGCCTGCCAGCGGGCGCCGGCCTCGCCCAGCAGTTCCAGCGCCGCGCCGTGCAGGCGGCCGCTGTAGCTGCGCGCCAGCCCGCCTTGCGTGAGCAGTGCGCTCAAGACCTGGTAACGCTGCTGCAGCTGCAACGTGGCGCCGGCGGGGCCGCACCACAGGCCCTGCACGGCGGCCGGCACCGTCCACAGGTGCAGGCGGCTGAGTTTTTCGCGGCCTATGGTCTTCTCGGGCACGGCCACGGTGAGCGTTCGGTCGGGGGCCCAGTCGCCCAGGGCCCAGTCGTGCGAGACGAGGCGGGTGCCGGGCTTCAGCGCCAGCAGGCGTGGGCGCAGCGCCAGGTTCACTTCGGGCAGCAGGTACATCGTCACCACGCTGGCCGTTGAAAGGTCGGTGGCGTAGAGGTCTTGCACCTCGAAACGCGTGCGCGCCGCCACACCGGCGCGGCGCGCGTTCACGCGGCTTTGCGCCACCAGGTCGGGCACGATCTCCACGCCCAGGCCGCTGGCTCCGAAACGCTTCGCGGCGGTGATCACGATGCGGCCGTCGCCCGAGCCGAGGTCGATGACATGGTCTTGCGCGCCCACGCCCGCCAGTTCCAGCATGGCCACGGTGACGTGGTCGGGCGTGGTGATGAAGGGCACGTCTTCGACGGGAACCGTGGGCGTGGCACCGAGCCCGGGAAAGGGCGCTAGCAGCGCTGCCGCGGTGGCCAGGTTGCCGATGCCCCTTGAAAGGGCCTGTAGGCGGGTGGTCGCTTCGTGCATGCGGCACATGCTAGCGGGCCAGTGCCCGCGGCTGGGCAGGCCTCGGCGGCGGCTCAAGTTCTTGCGCGAGCCTGCCGACATGACTTGTGAGCGGCCCGGCCGCTGCACGTCCCACAGCTTTTCAACCATTTTTGGAGACCTCGATGCTTCGTCGCCAACTCTTCGCCCTGCCCGCCGCCCTGCTCGTTCTTGCCGCCCCCGCGCTGGCCGAAGAACGTGGCACCAAGCAGGAGGCCATTGCCATGGTCAACGCCGCGTTCGAGCACCTCAAGGCCGTGGGTTCCGAGAAGGCCAATGCCGACTTCACCAGCGACAAGGCCAAGTGGGTGAAGAAGGACCTCTACGTCTTCGTTTTCGACGAGAAGGGCGTGTTTCTCTCGCACGGTGCCAACGACAAGCTCGTGGGCCGCAACATGGCCAACATGAAGGACGCCAACGGCAAGGGCATTTTCCCGGCCATGCAGGAACTTGCCGCCAAGTCGGGCACCGGCTGGGTGGATTACGACTGGGCCCACCCGCAGACCAAGAAAGTCGAGGGCAAGTCGAGCTATGTGCGCAAGGGCCCGGATGGCAAGTCGCTGATCGGCGTGGGCATCTACCGCTGACGCGCACGCTGCACCTTCTTCCGTCCCTGAGAGGTTCAGACCATGAGATTCCTGGATGACGCGCCGGTGGCGCTGAAGGTGGCGCTGGCGCCGGCCTTCGCCTTGCTGTGCCTGGTGTTGCTGGCGGTCAGCGCCTGGGCCTCCACCCGCAGCCTGCTGGCCGGCTTCGAGCAGGTGCAGAGCGTCAACGTGCCGCGTCTGGAACAGACGCAGGCCCTGGCCGGCGGCATGCAGGAGCTGCAGCGCCTGGTGATGCAGAGCATGTCGTGGGAGGCCATCGGCCAGCGCCCCGAGCGCATCGCCGAGCTCGACAAGCGCATCCTGGGCCTGCTGGACGGCTACACGCAGCAGCTGGAGAAGGTGCGGGCACAGCCGGATCTCACGGAAGAGCAGCAGGCCGCTCTGGCCGCCGTGGCCAAGGAGTTCAAGATTTACGACGCGACGGCGCGCGAAACCCTGGACATCAAGGCCGCGGGTGTGGCCACGGCCGCCAGTTTCGTGTTCACGCTCGACAACTCCTACGCGCAAGCGGCCAAGGCCATCGACACGCTGGCCGGCTTCGAGCGCGCAGCCATGGCCGATGCAAACGCGAAAGCCCACGGCCAGGCCCAGCGCAACAACCTGATCCTCGCGCTGGCGTCGGCGCTGGCGCTGGCGCTGGCGGGCGCCATCACCTGGGTGGTGGTGCAGCGCCTGGTGCAACCGCTGGAGCGGGCTGCGCGCATGGCGCGCACCGTCGCGCAGGGCGACCTCTCCAGCCCGCCAGCTGTGGCCGGCCGCGACGCCACCGGCCAGGTGCTGGCCGCGATGAACGACATGCAGGCGCAGCTGGTGGGTTTGATCGGCCGTGTGCGCCAGTCGGCCGACAGCATCAGCACCGCCTCGGCCGAGATCGCCGGCGGCAACGCCGACCTCTCGCAGCGCACCGAGCAGCAGGCCGCTGCGCTGCAGCAAACCGCGGCTTCGCTGCAGCAGATGACCGAATCGGTGGCGCGCAGCGCCGAAACCGCGCGCCAGGCCAGCCAGCTGGCCGGCACCGCGGTGGAGGTGGCCGACCGCGGCGGCGCCGTGGTGGGCCGCGTGGTGCAGACCATGGACCAGATCAGCGGCAGCAGTCGCCGCATCGCCGACATCATCGGCACCATCGACGGCATTGCCTTCCAGACCAACATCCTGGCGCTGAACGCTGCGGTGGAGGCGGCGCGGGCCGGCGAGCAGGGCCGCGGTTTTGCCGTGGTGGCCGGCGAGGTGCGCAGCCTGGCGCAGCGCAGCGCTGAAGCGGCGCGCGAGATCAAGAGCCTGATCGGTGAATCGGTGGAGCGGGTGCAGGCCGGCACCGAACTCGTGGCCGATGCGGGCCGCACCATGGACGAGATCGTCGCCCAGGTGCGCCGCGTGACCGACCTGATCGCCGAGATGGACGCGGCCACCAACGAACAGTCGCGCGGCATCAGCCAGGTGAACCAGGCCGTGGGCTCGCTGGACCAGGGCACGCAGCAGAACGCGGCCTTGGTGGAAGAAAGTGCCGCCGCCGCCGAAAGCCTGCGCCAGCAGGCCGGCGAGCTGACCTCGCTGGTGGCGGTGTTCCGCGTCAGCACCTGAGCGTCGGCCGCGCCGGGCTGGCTGGCCGCGGGCCGCCGGGTACCTGATGGTGCCGGCGGCCCGCGGTGTTTTCAGGTGCCGGGCTCGCCGGCCACCGCATGCGCCGCCATCAGCTCCAGCGCCTTCACCAGCGCGCTGTGGTCGAGCTCGCCCCAGCCCTGCGCGGCACAGGCCTGCATCAGCTGCGCGGCACCCGCGGTCTGCGGCAGGCTCACGCCCAGGGCCTTGGCGCCTTGCAGTGCAAGGTTCAGGTCTTTCTGGTGCAGGCCGATGCGGAAGCCGGGGTTGAAGGTTCGCTTGATCATGCGTTCGCCGTGCACTTCCAGAATGCGGCTGCTGGCGAAGCCGCCCATCAGCGCCTGGCGCACCTTGGCTGGGTCGGCGCCGGCCTTGCTGGCGAAGACCAGGGCCTCGCTCACGGCCGCGATGTTCAGCGCCACGATGATCTGGTTGGCCACCTTGGTGGTCTGGCCGTCGCCGTTGCCGCCCACGTGGGTGATGTTCTTGCCCATCAGCTGCAGCAGCGGCAGCACCTGCGCAAATGCGGCCTCGCTGGCGCCCACCATGATGGTGAGGCTGGCGGCCTTGGCGCCCACCTCGCCGCCGCTGACGGGTGCGTCCACGTACTCGCAGCCCAGTGCCTTGATCTTCTCGGCGAAGGTTTTCGTGGCGATGGGCGAGATGCTGCTCATGTCCACCACGGTCTTGCCGGGCTGCAGGCCGGCGGCCACGCCCTTGGGGCCGAAGAGCACAGCCTCGACATCGGGCGTGTCGGGCACCATGGTGAAGATGACTTCCGCCGCTTCGGCCACCTCTTTGCCGCTGGCGCAGGCCACCGCGCCGGCATCCAGCAAGGCCTGTGGCAGCTTGCTGCGCGTGGTGACGTAAAGCTCGTGCCCGGCGGCACGCAGGTGGCCGGCCATGGGCGTGCCCATGATGCCCAGGCCGATGAATCCCAACTTCATGTCTTCTTCCTTCAGGGAGCGCTGCGCAACTGCCGGCGTGCTGTTTCCAGCCAGCCCAGGCCGGCTTCGGTGGTGGTGGCGGGCTTGTACTCGCAACCGACCCAGCCTTTGTAGCCGATGCGCTGCAGGTGCGCGAAGAGGAAGGCGAAGTTGATCTCGCCCGTGCCTGGCTCATGGCGCCCCGGGTTGTCAGCCACCTGGATGTGCCCGATGCGGCCCAGGTGCTTTTCCATCGTCGCGGCCAGCTCGCCCTCGTAGCGCTGCGCGTGGTAGACGTCGTACTGCAGGTAGGCGTTGTCCGCGCCCACCTCGTCCAGCACCGCCAGCGCCTGCGCGGTGCCGTGCAGCCAGAAGCCGGGGATGTCGTAGGTGTTGATGGGCTCGATCAGCAGCTTCAGCCCCACCTCCTTCAGTGCCGCGGCCGCGAAACGCAGGTTCTCGACGAAAGTCAGTCGCAGCACAGCCTCGGGCACGCCGGCCGGCGCCTTGCCGGCCAGGCAGTTGAGCTGCGGCACCTCCAGCGCCTGCGCGTAGTGGATGGCGCGGGCCACGCCGGCGCGGAACTCGTCCACGCGGTCGGGGTGGCAGGCGATGCCGCGCTCGCCGGCCGCCCAGTCACCCGCGGGCAGGTTGTGCAGCACCATCTTCAGCCGGTTGGCCTGCAGACGCTTGCGCAGTTCTTCGGCCGGGGCTTCGTACGGGAACTGCAGCTCCACCGTCGTGAAGCCGGCGCGTGCTGCGCGCTCGAAGCGCTCCAGCAACGGCACCTCGGTGAACAGCATCGACAGGTTGGCGGCAAAACGCGGCATCAGGTTCACTCCAGCAGGCCGGCCATCTGCAAGCCTTCACGGCCTTGCGGATGCCGGCAGTCGATCTCTTCGAATTCGTTGATCTTGTCGATCTCGGTGCCCATGGCGATGTTGGTCACCTTTTCCAGGATCACCTCCACCACCACCGGCACGCGCAGATCATGGGCCATGAGTTTGGCCTGCTGCAGCGCGCCTTCGATCTTGGCCGGGTCGGTCACGCGCAACGCCTTGCAGCCCATGCCTTCCACCACCTTGGCGTGGTCCATGCCGTAGCCCTTGAGCGCGGCGTCGTCGACGTTGATGTTGTCGTAGGCCAGCTGCACGCAGAAATCCATGTCGAAGCCGCGCTGGCTCTGGCGGATCAGGCCCAGGTAGCTGTTGTTGACCAGCACCACCACCAGCGGCAGCTTGAACTGCGCGCCCACGGCCAGCTCTTCGATGAGGAACTGGAAGTCGTAGTCGCCGCACAGGCCCACCACCGTCTTGGTGGTGTCGCTGGCCACCACGCCGAGGGCCGCCGGCAGCGTCCAGCCCAGCGGGCCGGCCTGGCCGCAGTTGATCCACTGCCGCGGCTCGAAGACGTGCAGGAACTGCGCGCCCGCGATCTGGCTCAGGCCGATGGTGGTGACGTAGACGGTGTCGCGGCCGAAGGCGCGGTTCATCTCCTCGTACACCCGCTGCGGCTTCACCGGCACCTGCTCGAAGTGCGTCTTGCGGTGCATCAGGCGCTTGCGCTCCTGGCAGCGGAAGGCCCAGTCGGCACGGTCCTTCAAAGCGCCCGCGGCCTGGCGCTCGCGGGCCACTTCCACGAAGAGCTCCAGCGCCAGCTTCGCATCGCTGACGATGCCGAAATCCGGCGTGAACACGCGGCCGATCTGCGTGGGCTCGATGTCCACGTGCACGAACTTGCGGCCCGCGGTGTAGGTCTCGACGCTGCCGGTGTGGCGGTTGGCCCAGCGGTTGCCGATGCCGAGCACGAAGTCCGACGCCAGCATGGTGGCGTTGCCATACCGATGGCTGGTCTGCAGGCCCACCATGCCGGCCATCAGCGGGTGGTCGTCGGGAATGCAGCCCCAGCCCATCAGCGTGGGGATCACGGGCACGCCAGTCAGTTCGGCCAGCTCCACCAGCAGCGCAGAAGCATCGGCGTTGATGATGCCGCCGCCGGCCACGATCAGCGGCTTCTCGGCGGCCTGCAGCATGTCCAGCGCTTTCTCGATCTGCTTGCGCGTGGCCGCGGGCTTGTAGACAGGCAGCGGCTCGTAGGTGTCGATGTCGAACTCGATCTCGGCCATCTGCACGTCGAACGGCAGGTCGATCAGCACCGGGCCCGGGCGGCCGCTGCGCATCAGGTGGAAGGCCTGCTGGAAGGCGCGCGGCACCTGGCCGGGCTCGCGCACGGTCACGGCCATCTTCGTCACTGGTTTGGCGATGCTCTCGATGTCAACGGCCTGGAAGTCTTCCTTGTACAGCCGCGCGCGCGGCGCCTGGCCGGTGATGCACAGGATGGGGATGCTGTCGGCGCCGGCGCTGTACAGGCCGGTGATCATGTCGGTGCCCGCCGGGCCGCTGGTGCCGATGCACACGCCGATGTTGCCGGCCTTGGCGCGCGTGTAGCCCTCGGCCATGTGGCTGGCGGCTTCCACGTGCCGGGCCAGGATGTGGGCGATGCCCTGGCGTTCGCGCAGCGCGGCGTAGAGCGGGTTGATCGCGGCACCGGGCACGCCGAAGGCCTGCGTGATGCCTTCTTTTTCCATCACCAGCACGGCGGCCATCGCGGCCTTCATCTTTGCCATCGTCGTGTCTCCTTTTGAGGTGCGCGGATGCTGGGGCGCAGGGCTGGGCGCGAGAAGCGCAGCCAGCGGATATGAGCTATTCCGTGGTGGAATGACGGCGTGAAAAGCGCTCTCTGGAAGGCCCTGCTGGGGGCCACGTTCGCGGTGGGGGCCCTGTTGCCCGCCGCCTTGCTCGCCGCACCGGCGACGATCGAAGACACCTTGGCCGCGCGCCTGGCCGCTTGCAGCACCTGCCACGGCGCGCAGGGCCGTGCCGCGCCCGATGGCTACCACCCGCGCATCGCCGGCAAGCCGGCGGGTTATGTCTACAACCAGCTGCTGAACTTCCGCGAAGGCCGGCGTGCTTACGGCCCGATGGTGGGGCTGGTGGCGCCGCTGCCTGACGCCTATCTGCGCGAGATCGCTCAGCACTACGCCGCGTTGGAGCTGCCCTACGCCGCGCCCCCGCCGGCGCGCGCCGATGCCGCCACACTGGCGCGCGGCCAGCAGCTCGCCTTGCAAGGTGATGCCGCGCGCCAGCTGCCGGCCTGCAGCAGCTGCCACGGTGCCTCGCTCACCGGCCGCCTGCCAGCCACGCCGGGTTTGCTGGGTTTGCCGCGTGATTACCTCATCGGCCAGCTCGGCGCCTGGCGCAACGGCCAGCGCCGCGCCCACGCGCCCGACTGCATGGCCAGCATCGCGCGGCAGCTCTCGCCCGAGGACCTGGGCGCCGTCACCGCCTGGCTGGCCAGCCAACCTGTGCCGGCCGGCGCACGCGTGGCCGCCGCGCCAGCGGCGGGCGAGGCCTTGCCGATGAAGTGCGGCAGCGCGGTGGCGCCATGAAGCGCTCTCTGAAGCTTTGGCTGGGCGCCGCCGTGGCGCTGCCGCTGCTGGGCCTGGCCGCGGCAGCGGCCGTGCTGGCACTGGATGCCGCACCGGCGCTGCAAGCCAGCCCCGCGCCGCTGGCGCTGAACGATCCCGCGCTCATCGAACGCGGCCGCGTGCTGGCGCTGGCGGGCAATTGCGCCGGTTGCCACAGCACGCCCGGCGGCGCACCCTACGCGAGCGGCCCGGCGCTGCGCACGCCCTTCGGCGCCGTCTACGCCGGCAACCTGACGCCCGATGCCAGCACCGGCCTGGGCCGCTGGAGCACCGACGACTTCTGGCGTGCGCTGCAGCACGGCCGCAGCGCCGACGGCCGCCGCCTGGTGCCGGCCTTCCCCTACACCGAGACCACGCGCATGCCGCGCGCCGACAGCGACGCGCTCTACGCCTGGCTGCGCACGCTGCCCGCCGTGGCGCAGCCCGCGCGCCCGCACGAGCTGCGCTGGCCCTACAACACGCAGCTGGCGCTGGCCGCCTGGCGGGTGCTGTTTTTCCGCCCCGGCCCGTGGCAAGACGACGCGGCGCAAAGCGCCGAGTGGAACCGCGGTGCCTACCTCGTCAACGGCCCGGCGCATTGCGTGGCCTGCCACGGCGGCCGCAACGCCCTGGGCGCCACGGCCGACGCCGGCTTCGGTGGCGGCCTGCTGCCCACGCGCAACTGGTACGCGCCAGCACTGAACCGCGCCAGCCAGGCCAGCGTGGCCGATTGGCCCGTGGGCGAGATCGTGGCCTTGCTGCGCGACGGCCGTGCGCCGCGTGGCCAAGCCCTGGGCCCGATGGCCGAGGTGGTGGCGCAGAGTACGCAGCACCTGCCCGCGGCCGACCTGCGCGCGATGGCGGTGTATCTGAAGTCGCTGCCCGTGGTGGCCGAGCCGGCGCCGCGCCACGTTGACCCCCCCGCGCCTGAGCGCCTGGCGCACGGCGAGAAGCTTTACGCCGAGCACTGCGCCGATTGCCATGGCGCCACTGGCGATGGCGGCGTGCTGCCCAGCGGTGAACGGGTGGTGCCGCCGCTGGCCGGCAACCGTTTGGTCACCATGGACCCGCCCGCCAACCTGGTGCGCGCCATCGCGCTGGGCGGTTTCGGCCCGGTGACGGCCGCGCACCCGCGGCCTTACGGCATGCCGCCTTTTGCGCATGTGCTGAGCGATGCCGACATCGCCGACCTGGCCACCTGGCTGCGCCGCCGCGAGAACGCGCAGGCGAGCACGCTGAACGCCTTCGACGTGGCGCGCTGGCGCGGCGGCGACTGAACACGCGCGACAGGCCGTGGCCGGTGCGGTGGGCACAAGCAGCCGCCCAGCCTCGCCCCTCACACAGCTCACCCGGCTCACCCGGCTCACCGTGCCGCGCAGGGGCGCTTCGCGGGCGTCGCTAGCATGGGGGCTTCAATGCCTTTGGAGCCCCGCCCCATGCCCCGCCCAGACGCCCTGCGCCGCGCCACCCTGTTCACCGCCGCCGCGCTGCCGGCCGCGCTGCTGCTGCCGCGCAGCGTGTTGGCCCAGGCGGCCGCCGCGGCCTTGTCTTCACAGCCACCCGGCCTGCCGGTGGCCGCCGTGCGCAACGTGCCCGAGACCTTTTTCGGCACCACCGTCAACGACCCCTACCGCCACTTCGAAGACGCCAAGGCTGCCGACGTCGCCGGCTGGATGAAGGCCCACAGCGAACACGCCACGGCCACGCTGCAGCGCATCGGCGGGCGTGCCGCGCTGCGCCGCCGCCTGGAGGCCATCGACGCCAGCGCCTCGGCGCGTGTGGGCGAGGTGCAGCGCCGCGCTGGTGACCTGCTTTTCTACCAGCGCCGCGGCGCCACCGAAGACCAGTTCAAGCTGTGCGTGCGCGCGGGCGTGAGCGGCACCGAGCGTGTGCTCTTCGACCCCGAGACGCTGAAAAAGGCCACCGGCACGCCGCACGCCATCAACTGGTTCTCGGCCTCGCCCGATGGGCGCGTGGTGGCGCTGGGCGTGTCGGCCGGCGGCAGCGAAGACGCGGCCCTGCGCGTGCTCGAGGTGGCCACGGGCCGCCAGATCGGGCCCATCATCGAGCGTGTGCTCTGGGGCGGCATCAGCTGGTCGCGCGACGGGCGGCAGGTCTACTTCCACCGCATCCAGGCGCTGAAGAAGGGCGCACCCGCCACCGAAAAATACCAGCGCAGCATGGCCTGCGTGATGCCGGTGGGCGGTACCGAACGCAGCATCCGTGTGCTGCTGCGGGCCGGCGACAAGAGCCCCATCGACATCCCGGCCACCGAGTTCCCCTTCATCGAGATCCTGCCCGACGGCCGCGCCATCGCGCAGGTGCAGGACGGTGTTTCGCCCGAGTTCTCGGCCTGGCACAGCACCGAGGCGGCGCTGCGCGCCGGCCGCCCGGCCTGGCAGCGTTTGTTCGCGCAGGCCGATGGCGTGACCTCGCTGGCCGTGATCGGCGACCGCGTCTTCGCCACCACGCACCGCGGCGCGCCGCGCTACAAGCTGGTGGGCGGGCGGCTGCCAGGTTTTGACATCGCCCAGGCCGCGACGCTGGTGCCCGAGAGCGGGCGCGTGCTGGGCCGCCTGGTGGCAGCGGCCGACGCGGTGTACCTCGATGTGCGCGACGGCAACGTCAAGAAGCTCTTCAAGATGGCGCCCACCGAGGGCGCGCCGCTGCAAGAGGTGCAGCTGCCGGTGCTGGGCTCGTTCAATATCGGCAGCCCCGCGCCCGAGCTGCCCGGCGTGGTGATCGACCTGCAGAGCTGGACGCGCGCACGCCAGATCTTCAGCGTGGCGGCCGACGGCAGCGTGGCCAACACCACGCTGCAGCCGGCCGGGCCTTTCGACGCGCCCGCGCACATCACCGCCACCGAGGTGATGGTCAAGAGCCACGACGGCGCGCTGGTGCCGCTGAGCATCCTGCACAGCCGCAACACGCCGCTGGACGGCGCCAACCCGACGCTGCTCTATGGCTACGCCAGCTACGGCATCACCGAAGAGCCCTTCTTCAGCCCCAGCCGCCTGGCCTGGCTGGAAGCCGGCGGTGTGTTCGCGGTGGCCAACCCGCGCGGCAGTGCGGTGTTCGGCAAAGACTGGCACCTGGCCGGCCAGAAAGCCACCAAGCCCAACACCTGGCGCGACTTCATCGCCTGCGCCGAGTACCTGGTGGCGCAGAAGTGGACACGGCCCTCGCGCCTGGCCATCTGGGGCGGCAGCGCGGGCGGCATCCTGGTGGGCATGGCGATGTGCGAGCGGCCCGACCTCTTCGCGGCGGTGGTGCCGGCGGTGGGCGCGCTGGACATGGTGCGCGCCGAAACCACGCCCAACGGCGTGCCCAACATCCCCGAGTTCGGCAGCCGCAAGACGGAGCCCGGCTTCCGCGCGCTGCTGGCCATGAGCACCTACCACCAGATCCAGGACGGCGTGAAGTACCCGGCCGTGATGTTCACTCACGGCGTGAACGACCCGCGCGTGGAGGTCTGGAACACCACCAAGACCGCGGCGCGCCTGATGGCCGCCAGCGCCAGCGGCAAGCCCGTGCTGGTGCGGCTGGACTACGCCGCCGGCCACGGCATCGGCGACACCAAGTCGCAGGCGCTTGACGAACGCGCCGATGTGTTTGCCTTCGTGATGTGGCAGACCGGCATGCCGGGTTGGGAGCTGGTGGCCTAACCGGCCGCCTGGCGGCGCAGGAAGCGCCGCACCCGTTCATCGGCCGTCAGGCCCAGTGCCCGCTGCAGGGCCGCTTCTGCCGCTTGCCCGGCGCGGCGCTGCAGGTGGGCCAGCGCCACCCAGTAGGGCTGGTGTTCACGCACCCGCTCGGCCGGCAGCGCCGCCAGCAGCGCCAGGCCCTCGGCGCCTTGGCCTGCTTCGGCCAGCGCCACGGCGTGGCCGATGTGCGCGCCCAGGCTGCCCGTCAGCGTGACCAGCGCGCCATACAGCCGCGCGATCTGCGGCCAGGGCGTGGGCCGGCCGTGCCGGCGTTCGGCATGGGCCGACTGGATGGCTGCCTCGATCTGCAGCGGCCCGGGCTGGCGCAGCGCGGCGGCACGGCGCAGGGTGGTCTCGGCCTCGTCCAGCAGGCCGGCGTGCCACAGCGCCGGGTCTTGCTGGGCCAGCGGCGTGAACTCGCCATCGGGCGTGAACAGCGCCGGCCGGCGCGCCTCGGCATGGGCCAGCAGCGCGTGCAGGCCGGCGGCTTCGGCCGAGGTGGGCTGCAGCGCCGCCACCAGGCGTGCGAGGTAGAGCGCTTCTTCGCGCAGGCCGGGTTCGGCTTCGGGTGCGGGCGAGGCGACATCGCTGCCGATGGTGTAGGCGCCGTAGAGGCCTTCGAGCACCGCGCCCAGGCGGGCCGGCAGCTCTTCGGGGCCGGGGATCTGGAAGCCGATGCCGGCATCGCGGATCTTGGCCTTGGCGCGCACCAGGCGCTGCGCCAGCGTGGCCGGCGGCAGCATCAGCGCGCGCGCAATGCTGCGCGCTTCCAGGCCCAGCACGGCCTGCAGCATCAGCGGTGCGTGCACCGCCGGCGCCAGCGCCGGGTGGGCGCAGACGAGCAGCAGTTCCAGCCGGCGGTCGGACAGGGCGGGCACCTCAGGTGCCGTGGGTTCGGCCTCCAGCAGCGCCTGCACCTCGGGTGAGAGCGCCAGGCGCTGGCGGCGGTGCTGCTGCAGCAGCTCACGCTGCGCCGCCTTCAGCAGCCAGGCTTCGGGCTGCGCCGGGATGCCGCGCTCGGGCCAGTGCGTGAGCGCGGCCACCAGGGCCTGGCCGAGCGCGTCTTCGGCCGCGGCCAGGTCGCGCCACTGCCAGGCCAGCCAGGCCACCAGGCGGCCGTAGCTCTGGCGGGCCACGGCCTGGGCCGCTTGTGCGGCGGGGGTCATGGGCAAAAGACTCAGCCGCTCTCAGCCCGGCGCGCCTTCGGCCGGCATGTGCATCACCGGTCGCACCTCCACGCTGCCGGCGCTGGCGCAGGGCGCGCGTGCGGCCCAGGCCAGGGCGGTGTCGAGGCTGTCGGTCTCGATGAGGAAGTAGCCGCCCAGGTGCTCGCGCACGTCGGCGAAGGGGCCGTCCTGCACCACACGCTGGCCGCCCACCACACGCACGGTGGTGGCGGTGTGCGGCGGCTGCAGGCCGTTGCCGCCGCGCACCAGGCCGCTGCCTTCCAGTGCGGCCACGTAGGCGCCCCAAGCGCCCCAGTAGGCCTCGGCCTCGGCCGGGTTCTCGGCGCGTGCCTGCTCGGCGGGGGTTTCGTAGAACAGCAGCATGTAGTCCATGGGTCTTCCTCGGTCGGGGTGGACAGGCCGGCGCACACCGCCAGCCCTGTGATGTTGATGCACGGCCCGGCCGGGAATCGACACCCCCTGCGTTGGACCCCGATGTTTTTTTGCAGGGCCCCGGTCTAGAGTGACCCGAATGGACACCGTCACCGGCCTGCGCCTGTTCATCCGCGTGGTGGAAACCGGCAGCTTCAGCAAGGCCAGCGCCGACCTCGGCATCACCCAGCCCACGGCCACCAAACACGTGGCCGCGCTGGAGGCCCGCCTGGGCGCCCGGCTCTTGCACCGCAGCACACGCGGCGTCACACCCACCGAGGTGGGCGCCGCCTACTACGACCAGTGCAAGAGCATCGCGCGCCAGCTCGACGACGCCGACAACCTGGCCGCGCTGATGCAGCAGCGGGTGCGCGGCACGCTGCGCATCAGCACCAGCGTGGCCTTCGGCCGGCGCGTGCTCACGCCCATGGTGCTGCGTTTCATGCAGCAGCACCCCGAGTTGCAGATCGACCTCAGCTTCGAAGACCGCTACGTCAACCTGGTGGAGCAGGGCATCGACCTGGCCATCCGCATGGGTCGCCTGGCCGACAGCACGCTGGGCGCGCGTTACCTCGGCCTGAACCACTGGGTGCTGGTGGGCGCGCCGGCCTACCTGCAGGAACGGGGCACGCCCGCACAGCCGGGTGAGCTGGCGCTGCATGCCGCGCTCGTCTACAGCACGGTGCAGGGCGACGATCTCTGGCACTTCACCGGCCCCGGCGGTGTGCCGCAGGCCGTGCGGGTGCGCGGCCCTTTGCGCAGCAACAACCTCAGCGCGTTGCTGGCCGCCGCGCGCGCCGGCATGGGCCTGGCGGTGCTGCCGCGCTACGTGGCGCAGGAAAGCCTGGCCACAGGGGCGGTGCAGGCGCTGCTGCCGGGCTGGGCGCTGCCGGCGCAGGAGATGCACGCGGTCTTCCCGTCGCCGCGCCTGGTGCCGACCAAGGTGAGTGGCTTCGTCGACTGGCTGCAGGGCCAGTTCAGCGATGATGCTTGGGCGCGCTGAACGCGTTCCGAACCCCGCACAGGAGAACCCCATGAAAGGCGACCCCCAGGTCATCCACTGCCTGCAAGCCCAGCTCAAGAACGAGCTGACGGCCATCAACCAGTACTTCGTGCACTACCGCATGTTCCAGCACTGGGGCTTCGAGCGCATGGCGAAGAAGGAGTATTCAGAGTCCATCGGTGAAATGAAACATGCCGATGCATTGATGGAGCGCCTCTTCACGCTGGACGCACTGCCCAACCTGCAAGACCTGGGCAAGCTGATGGTGGGCGAGACGCTGCTGGAAGCGCTGGCCTGTGACCTGAAGTCAGAGCTGGGCGCGCAGGCGACCATCAAGGACGGTATTGCCGCGGCCGAAGCCGCGCGAGACTATGTCTCGCGCGACCTGCTGCAAGGCATCCTGGAAGACACCGAAGAGCACATCGACTTTCTCGAGACCCAGCTGGAGCTGGCGCAGAAGGTGGGCGAGCAGAACTACCTGCAATCGCAGATGGGCTCGGGCAGTTGAGCACCTGAAACGACAAGGGCCACCCGGGCGCGCCAGGGTGGCCCTGCGGTGCCTGAGCCCGGGCGTCGCTGCGACGGCCGGGCCCACGGCTTCAACGCGAGCGGCGGCGGCGCGAAGCCGCGAGGCCGGCCAGCGCCAGGCCTGCCAGGGCCAGCGAGCCCGGCTCGGGCACGGGTGCGGTCATGGCGTGGAAGGCCAGGTCGAAGCCGTCGAGCCCGTTGGTGTTGGTGTGGCTCACCGTCAAGGAGTTGATGTTCTCGAAGAGCGCGAAGGCGCCTCGGGCGTTGGTGAGGTTGATCTGGGTGCCCGTGACCGTGAGGCCTTGCACGGCCGTCGGTGCGATGCCGAAGTTGATGGAATCGGCACCCGCATCGTTGCCCAGGGCCACCACCAGCTTGTCGATGGTCTGCGCGAAGGTGATGGTGAAGTTGGCCGACGCGTGGAGGTTGTCGGTCAGGACGGGCAGCCCCTGGAACGCGTAAGTGCCGTTGGTGGTTGTGCGCCCCGTCCACAGGTTGGTGGGGCTGATGCTCCAGCCGATGCCGTTGCTGGTGCCGCTGGCCGTGGCGTTGCCGCCCAGACCGGCCGCGTTCGAACCGACGTTGTAGCTCGTGATGTCGAAGTTGAAGGTGGCCAGGTCGAAGCCGCCGAAGATGGGGGCAGCACTCACCGAGGCGGCGGTGGCGAGCAGGGCAGCGCCGCAAAGTGCTCGAAGTTTCATGGGTCAGGCTCCTCAAGGGGTATTGCGGCATGGCGAAGTGGCTGCGCCGCAACCTGCACGGCTTGCGCACCGCCCAGGTTGCGACCCGTGCCGCAAAAAGCGAGCCCGGCGCCAAGGCTGTGCTGCAAATGACTGTCGGGCAAGGCCTTTTTGGCCGGTCTTGGACGCAGGCGGCAGGCAGAGCCGTGCTGGCGTCATGTTTGCCGACATCGGGTAAACCCACCCGTCACGGACCAGCGGGCAGGCGGTATTCGCCCGGCAAGAAGCGTCTTGCTAATGCGAACTATTCGCATTACAGTTGCGTGCATGATTGTCTGCATCTGCCACCGCGTCTCTGACCGCGACATCGCCCGCGCCGTGCGCGAGGGCTGTGCCAGCTTCGAAGACCTGCAAGACGAGTTGCGCGTGGCCACCGGCTGCGGGCGCTGTCGCGATTGCGCCTGCGAGACCTTCCAGGCGCACAGCCTGCAGGCCCTGCCTTGGACAGCGGCCGACGTGCAGCCCGCAGCGCGCGGCTGAGCCTCGCCCGGTCACCCCCATGCTGCGCCCCGAACTTCCCCAGAACCTGGCCCGTGCGGTGGCGCGCGTGCAGCGCCGCCGTGCCGCGGTTGACACCGCCGAGCCGCCGGCTGGCCGGCGCCGCCGCCTCTGGGAACTGCCACCGCGTGCACTGGACATGGTGCTGGGCATCGGCCTGCCGCACGAGGCCTTGCGCCGGGTGGCGCGGCGCGTGCTGCGTGCAGAGCCGCGCGCCCACGGCCACGAGTTGCACGCCGGCCTGGTGGCCGAGTGCCGCCGCCGCGGCCCCATGGCCGAAGCATTGCAAGAGGCGCTGGAGCGCCAACATGCAGGCGCGCAGCGCCAGGCGGCCGATGCCGGCACGGCCGAGGCGCTGGCCGCCTGGTGGCAGGCGCAGACGGCCAGCGGCGAGTTGCCGGGTGCGCTGTGGGCAGTGCTCAGCCACCCGCGTTGCACCGAGACGCTGCAGCAGCGGGTGCTGGGCGAGGTGCAGATGCTGCAGTTCCAGGCCGGCCAGGCGGCGCGTGTGGAACTGGCGCGCTTCGAGGCCTTGATCGATGAAAACGCCGTGCTCGGGCGCGCGCTGGCGGCCGCCCAGCAGCGCTGCGTCCAACTGGGTGCTGAACACGAACGTGAACGTGCCGCATGGCAGGCCGAGAGCGCTGCTTTGCGTGGCCGCCTGGCGGCGCTGGCAGCACCGCGTCCCGAACGCAGCGAAGCCGCTGCCGCAGACGCGCAGCGCCTGGCCCGCCAGGCCGCGCGCATCGAGGTGCTGGAACGCGCCCTGGCCGCCGCACAGCAGCCGGCGCCGCCCCTGCGGCCCGCGGTACCGGCCGCTCCGGAGGCTGGGTCCACAGCGCCCCCCCTGCCGCTGGCTGTGACGACGGCCCCGACCCTGGACCAGCGCAACGTGCTCTGTGTCGGCGGCCGCACCGGCATCGTGCCGGTCTACCGCCGCCTCGTGGAGGCCAGCGGTGGTCGCTTCCTGCACCACGACGGTGGCGAAGAAGACAAGCTTGGCGCGCTCGACGCCACGCTGGCCGCGGCCGACCTCGTCATCTGCCAGGCCGGCTGCGTGAGCCACAACGCCTACTGGCGCGTGAAGGACCACTGCAAACGCACCGGCAAACGCTGCGTCTTCGTCGAGACGCCCAGCGCCGCCGGGCTGCAGCGGGCGTTGGCCCAGATCGGCGGCTGAGGCGACGAGGCTCATGCCTCGAGGCGTGAAATCGCCGCTCGTCCTTCGGCAGGCGTGCAAGGCCTTCCGGCCTTGCACGTCCGGCCTCAGCCCTCACGCGTGAAGTCGCGTTCGGGCCTTCGGCAGGCGCGCAAGGCCTTCCGGCCTTGCACGTCCGGCCTCAGTCTTTCAGGCCCAACTTTCCCATCTGCCAGAGCAGAAAGCTCTGCATGTCGGCCGCCAGCGCCTGGCGCTGCGTGTGCGTGCTGCCCATGCCGTGGCCGGCCTGCATGTCCAGGCGCAGCAGCGTCGTGCCCGCGTTCGGCAGGCCGGCCTGCGCGGCCTGCAGTCGCGCGGCGGTCTTGCCGCTTTGCCACACGTCCACGCGGGGGTCGTTCATGCCGTGCACCAGCATCACGCCGGGGTAGGCCTGGCCGTCTTTCACGGCGTGATAGGTGCTCATGGCCATCAGTGCCTTGAACTCGGCCGGGTCCTTGACGGTGCCGAACTCGCTGATGTTGGTGACGCCGTTGGCGCTGTCTTCCGAGCGGATGGTGTCCATCATGCCGACGTTGAAGATGGCCGCCGCAAACAGCTCGGGCGCCTCGGTCACGGCGCGGCCGACGAAGATGCCGCCGGCGCTGGTGCCCATGATGCCCAGGGTCTTGGGCGAGCCGTAGCCCTGGGCGATGAGGTACCTGGCGCCGGCAATGCCGTCTTTCCAGGTGTTGGGCTTGGTGGTCTTGAAGCCGGCGCGGTGCCATTCGTCGCCGTGCACGCCGCTGCCGCGCGGGTTGATCTTGGCGATGACGCCGCCGCGCTCGATCCACACCATGTTGTCGGTATTGAAGCCGGCCGAGATGGAGTAGCCATAGCTCGCGTAGCCGTCCAGCAGCACGGGGTTGCGGCCGTCCAGCGGCAGGCCCTTTTTGTGCAGGATGGTCATGGGCACCAGCACGCCGTCGTGGCTGGGCACCTGCACCTCGGTCACCACCACCTCGGGCAGGTTCGCCGGCGCGCTGCGCCGGCCGAAGCTGACCTCGGTGTTGCGCGCGTTCTTGTCGCTGGTATCCAGGCGCTGCCAGCGTAGCGGCTCGGTCCAGCTGCTGTGGGCGTAGAGCAGGGTCTCGCTATCCTGTGCCGGCGCGGCGGCCGTCCAGGCCGTGCCCGGGCCGGGCAGCGGCAGTGCCACGCCGTTGATGTCGCCGGGGGCATAACGGCGCAGCAGCACCGAGGTGCCGCGGCGCCACTGCGCGATGACGGCCGTGGGCGTGAGCTCGAAACCTTCCAGCGCGCCTTCTTTCGGCTGCGCCGCCACCACCGGCGCCTGCTGCAGCGGCACCGGCTGGCGCAGGTCCACACGCACCACTTGGCGGCGCGGTGCGCCGGCCTGCAGCATCACGTAGAGGTGCTCGCCCTGCAGCGCCACCTCCATCACCTTGTCGGCTTCGTTGCCCAGCGCTTGCCAGCGCATCTGGGGCGTGCCCAGGTCGGCCAGGCGGCCGGCGAACAGCTTGCCTTCGGGCACCGTGGTGTCGGTGGTGCGTGCCACCACCCAGGGGCTGCCGGGCACGGTGTAGAGCTGGCCCACGTCCAGCCGCACCAGGCCGAGGCCGCGCGTGACCGTGGGGCCGAACACCGGTTTCGGCGCGCCACCCAGGCGCTGCAGCATCACCTGCGCGTCCATGTAGGTTTCCACCAAGGGCTGGCCGGGTTTCATCAGGCGCGTCTGCGTGTACGTGAGGGCGCGGCTGTCGGGCAGCCAGTTCACGCCGGCGTCGTACACACGCGGCGCGGGCCAGCCCACGGTTTTGCCGCTGGCGATGTGCAGCACGTACAGCGAGGCGTCTTCCGAGCCGCCGGCCGACATGCCATAGGCCACGTGTTGGCCGTCCCACGCGGGCTTGAAGTAGTTGATGGCATGCGGCACGCCGTCGCGGCGCGTGGCCTCTTCGGGGTCGACCAGCAGCTTCTCGGCGCCCTGCAGGCCCTGGCGCATCACCAGCTTGAACTGCTTCTCGCCGACCTTGCGCTTGAGGTAGTAGTAGCGCTCGCCGGGCAGGCGCATCACGCTGCGCACGGCGTCGCCCTGTGCGTCGGCCAGCTCGGCCAGGCGCTGGGCGATGGCCTCGCGGCCGTCGATGCGGTCGAGCACCGAGCGGGCTTCCGCGCCCTGGCCCTGGAACCAGGCCTGGGCCGGCGCGCTCTTGACCTCTTCCATCCAGCGGTAGGGGTCGGGCACGGTGACACCGTGGTGCACCGAGGGCACGTTCTTGATCTCGGCCACGGGCGGGGCCGCCAGCGCGGGCGTGGCTGCGGCTGCGGCCACCAGGGCGGTGGCCAGCAGGGTGAGGGTGAGTCGCATCGGCGAACCTCCAGGGTCAGAGGCGGCCGATGCTACGCCGCGGCCTTGCAGCGGCAGCGCGGTCTCTGCGGCCTCAGGCCGTGGGCAGCACGTGGTCCTTGAAGAGCTCGCGCAGCTTGTTCTTCTGCATCTTGCCGGTGGCGCCGAGCGGAATGGCGTCGACGAAAACCACGTCGTCGGGCGTCCACCACTTGGCGATCTTGCCTTCGAAGAAGCCGATGAGCTGCTCACGCGTGACTTCGGCGCCCGGCTTTTTCATCACCACCAGCAGCGGGCGTTCGTCCCACTTCGGGTGCGCCGCGGCGATGCAGGCGGCCATGGCGACGGCGGGGTGGGCCATGGCGATGTTTTCCAGGTCGATGCTGCCGATCCACTCGCCGCCGCTCTTGATGACGTCCTTGCTGCGGTCGGTGATCTGCATGTAGCCGTCGGCGTCCATGCGGGCCACGTCGCCGGTGGGGAACCAGCCGTCCACCAGCGGGTCGCCGCCTTCGCCCTTGAAGTACTGGCTGACGATCCACGGGCCCTTGACGAGCACGTCGCCCGAGGTCTCGGTGCCCCAGGGCAGCTCTTCACCGTTTTCGCCGACGATCTTCAGATCGACGCCATACACCGCGCGGCCCTGCTTGGACATCACGCCGTACTGCTCTTCCTTGCTCAGCCCCATGTGGCGCGGCTTGAACGCGGCCACCGTGCCGACCGGGCTCATTTCCGTCATGCCCCAGGCGTGCAGCACGCGCACGTCGTAGTCGTCGCCGAACTTGCGCAGCATGGCCGGCGGGCAGGCCGAGCCGCCGATGACGGTGCGGCGCATGGTGCTGAACTTCAGGCCGTTGGCCTCGACGTAAGCCAGCAGTCCCTGCCACACGGTGGGCACGCCGGCCGAGACGGTGACCTTCTCGGCCTCGAACAACTCGTACAGGCTCTTGCCGTCCAGCCCGGCGCCGGGGAACACGAGCTTGGCGCCGTTCATGCAGCCCGCGTACGGCAGGCCCCAGGCGTTGACGTGGAACATCGGCACCACGGGCAGGATGCTGTCGTTGGCGCTGACGCTCAGGGCGTCGGGCATGCTGATGGCGAAGGTGTGCAGCACCGTGCTGCGGTGGCTGTAGAGCACGCCCTTGGGGTTGCCGGTGGTGCCGCTGGTGTAGCACAGCGAGCTGGCGTGGTTCTCGTCGAAGCTGGGCCACTCGTAGCGGTCGTCCTGGCCTTCGATCAGCTCCTCAAAACACAGCAGGCCGGGGATCTTGGCCGCCGCGTCGCCGGTGGGCATGTGCGCGCGGTCGCTCATCAGCACCCAGTGCTTCACGGTCTTGCAGCGCGCGGCCACGGCCTGCACGAGGGGCAGGAAGGTGAGGTCGAAGAACAGCACCTGGTCTTCGGCGTGGTCGGCGATGTAGACCACCTGGTCGGGGTGCAGGCGCGGGTTCAGCGTGTGCAGCACGGCGCCGCTGCCGCTGACGGCGTAGTACAGCTCCATGTGGCGGTAGGTGTTCCAGGCCAGCGTGGCCACGCGGTCGCTGTGGCGCACGCCCAAGGCGGCCAGGGCCTTGGCCATGCGGCGGGCGCGGGCGGCCAGCTCGCGGTAGGTCTCGCGGTGGATGTCACCCTCGACGCGGCGGGTGACAACTTCCTGTTCGCCATGGTGGCGTTCGGCGTGCACGAGCAGGGAAGAGATCAGCAGCGGCTGCTGCATCATCTGGCCGTTCATAGGTCTCCTTGGGGCGGTGTTGTCACGCCCCAGGACGGAGGCCCGGGGCGCAGTGCAGGTTCCGGTCCATTTTGCGGCAGGGCGGGCTCGGCCGCCTGAGGTTCAACCCCCGCGCGCGCAGCGGAAGCCGATGTAGACCACCGTGGTGTCGGGCGCCTTGAATTGCGCGTGGTCTTCGCGCATCTGCGCCGTGCCGTACCACCACGAGCCGCCCCGGGTGCGGCGCTCGGCGTTCGCAGGCGCGCCGGCCGGGTCGTCCACCCATTCCCAGGCGTTGCCGCCCATCTCGAAGAGGCCGTTCACGCCTGCGGGCGTGCTGGCCACCAGCGCGTGGCCGTGGCCGCGCATCAGGCGTGCGCCCTGGCGGTGGCCGCGCTGGCGGGCGGCGCGGCCGCAGTCGTCCAGGCACTGCGCGCCTTCGGCGCTTTCGCCGGTGGGCAGCGGGTAGCGGCGGCCGGTGCTGAAGGGCGCGGGCGGGGTGCTGCGCTGCTCCAGATAGGCGGCGCGGGTCCATTGCGCGTCGGTGGGCAGCGCGCCGCCGGCCCAGCGGCAGAAGTTGCGGGCTTCGTCGAAGGTGAGGTGCACGGCCGGCTCGTTGTCGACACCCGGCCGGCCGAAGGGCCGGGCCCAGGTCCAGCCGGGGCGGTCGGTCCAGCCGAGTTCGTAGACCTGGCCACCGCCCCGTTCTTCGGCCAGCGTGCGCGTGTTCGTGGCCTGCACGAAGCGGCGGAACTGGCCGACCGTGGTTTCGGTGCGGGCGATCTCGAAGCTGCCAGGGCCGCTGCCGATGCGCACCCAGTCCAGGCCGGCGGGATTGGCGGTTTTGGCTTCGGCGCCGATGGCCCCCAGCAGCGCGGCCAGCGCGATCAGCCTGCGCCTCATGGCGCGTTCGGCGACTGGGGCGGCGCGGGCGCCTTGTCGCTCCAGAGCACGCCGCCGGTGGCCCAGTCGTGCCGTTCGATGTCGTGGAAGATCACGTCCACGGTGTCGGCGTTGCCGCCCAGGGTCTTCACCACGGCTTCGGTGATGGCCACCGCGGCGGCGCGTTTCTGGTCGGCCGTTCGGCCCTTGAAAAGCTGGACGTGGACGGTGGGCATGCGGGCTCCGTGCAAAGCTGTGCGGGGCCGCAAGGCTAACGGGCTGCGGTTTTCCGGCGCCGCGGTGCGCCTACTCTGCGGCCTGCGTCTACTTCGCGCCGGCCTGCACCCAGCGCGCCAGCAGCGCGCGTTCTTCGTCGGTGATGCCGGTGGCGTTGTTCATCGGCATGAGCTTCAGCACCACGGTCTGCTGGTAAACGGCCTGGGCCTGCTGCTGCAGCAACTCGGGCGTGTGCAGCGCCACGTTTTTCTGCCGCACCTGGTCGTTGTGGCACATCACGCAGCGCGCCTGCACCACAGCGTGGGCCTGGGCCAGCGTCACGGGCGCGGCGCTGGCCGCCACAGGCGCAGCGGGCTTGGGCGCCAGCCACACTGCCAACGCCAGCAGCAGCGTGGTGCCGCCGACGGCGTACTCCCAAGGCACGCGCTTGCCGAGCACCAAGGCCTTGTGCCGCACCACGAAGCTGTGGCGGATGAGCGCGCCGGCCAGCATCAGCAGCACGAGCACCGCCCAGTTGTGCGCGCCCTGGTAGAGCCAGCCGTAGTGATTGCTGAGCATGGCCACCAGCACCGGCAGCGTGAAGTAGGTGTTGTGCACGCTGCGCTGCTTGGCGCGCTGGCCGTGGATGGCTTCCACCGGCAGGCCGGCCTTCATCTGCGCAATCACCTTGCGCTGGCCGGGAATGATCCAGAAGAAGACGTTGGCGCTCATTGCCGTGGCCAGCATCGCGCCCACCAGCAGGAAAGCGGCGCGGCCGGCGAAGAGCTGGCAGGCCAGCCACGAGGCGAGCACCACGTAGAGCAGCACGAGCACGCCCACGCGCAGGTCGCCCCCGACAGCACCATTCTTCTCGCCGAACCAGCGGCAGATGCGGTCGTAGAACACCCAGAACAGCACCAGGAAGGCCAGTGCCGCGGCCACCGCCATCCACGGGGCGGGCCAGGCGTGCACCCGCGCGTCGATGAGGAAGGTGCTGGCGTTGAAGAGGTACATCACCGTGAAGAGCGCAAAGCCCGTCAGCCAGGTGGAATAGCTCTCCCAGAAGAACCAGTGCAGGTGCTCGGGCAGCGTCTTGGGCGCCACCAGGTACTTCTGCGGGTTGTAGAAGCCCCCGCCGTGCACGGCCCAGAGTTCGCCGCCCACGCCTTGCTCTTTGAGCTTGGGGTCGGTGGGCGGCGTGAGGCTGTTGTCGAGGAAGACGAAGTAGAACGAAGAACCGATCCACGCGATGGCCACGATGACGTGGGCCCAGCGCAGCAGCAGGTTGGCCCAGTCGAGCAGGTAGTTCAGGTCCATCAGGCAGGCCGCTCGGCTCAGGAACCGCGGTAGGTGCTGTAGCTCCAGGGGCTGCACAGCAAGGGCACGTGGTAGTGCCCGGCGGCATCGGCGATGCCGAAGTCGAGCTGCACCACATCGATGAACGGCGGCTCGGGCAACACCACGCCGCGTGCACGGAAGTAGGGCGCCACGGCGAAGAGCAGGCGGTAGTGGCCGGCAGCCATCTCCTCGGCTTTCAGCAGCGGGCCGTCGGCGCGGCCGTCGGTGTTGAGCGTGAGCTGCTTCAGCGTCACCGGCCCGGCTTCTTCGACGCGCTGCAGGGTGACGGCCATGCCGGCGGCCGGGCAGCCGTGGGCGGTGTCGAGAACGTGGGTGCTGAGGTGGCCCATGGCTTGCTGATGAAAAACGTGTGCGGGGTGTGCGAGCTATTCTCGGCCACCACGCAAGAACACTGCCAAGCCTGCGATGAACGCTCCCTTGCCCGCTGAACGCTACCCGCACGAGCTGCGCGGTGAGAGCCGCTACCCGCGCGACTTGTGCGGGTACGGCCGCTGCCCGCCCCACCCGCACTGGCCCGGTGGCGCCCGCGTGGCCCTGCAGTTCGTGCTGAACTATGAAGAGGGCGGCGAGAACAGCGTGCTGCACGGCGATGCCGGCAGCGAGCAGTTCTTGAGCGAGATGTTCAACCCGCCGGCCTTCCCGGCGCGCCACCTCAGCATGGAAGGCATCTACGAGTACGGCAGCCGCGTGGGCGTGTGGCGGCTGCTGCGCGAGTTCGAGGCCCGCGGTCTGCCGCTGACCGTCTTCGGCGTCGGCATGGCGCTGCAGCGCTGCCCCGAGGTGGCCGCCGCCTTCGTGGAGCTGGGCCACGAGATCGCTTGCCACGGCTGGCGCTGGGTGCATTACCAGAACGTCGACGAGGCCACCGAGCGTGAGCACCTGCGCCTCGGCCGCGCGGCGGTGGAAGCCGTGACGGGCCAGCCCTGCACCGGCTGGTACACCGGCCGCGACAGCCCCAACACGCGCCGCCTGGTGGTGGAGGCCGGCGGTTTCGAGTACGACAGCGATTGCTACGCCGACGACCTGCCCTTCTGGCTGCAAGTGCGCAAGAGCGACGGCACGCTGGCGCCACACCTGGTGGTGCCCTACACGCTGGACGCCAACGACATGCGCTTCGCGCTGCCCCAGGGCTACAGCCACGGCGACGAGTTCTTCCAGTACCTGCGCGACAGCTTCGATGTGCTCTATGCCGAAGGCGCACGCGACCCGGCCGACGGCCAGGGCGGCCCGGCGATGATGAGCATCGGCCTGCATTGCCGGCTGCTGGGCCGGCCCGGGCGTTTGCGCGCCTTCCAGCGTTTTCTCGACCACGTGCAGGCCCACGAACACGTGTGGGTGGCGCGCCGCATCGACATCGCGCGCCATTGGAAGGCCACGCATCCTTTCGACCCTGCCACGGCCTTCGTTTGGGAATGAGCCTGCCGAGATGAGCACCCCGTTGACGCTGGACCTCTTGAACGCCGCGAGTCGCGACGATTTCGTCGCGCTGCTGGCCGGCACCTACGAACATTCGCCCTGGGTGGCCGAGGCCGCGCACGCGCAACGCCCGGCCGCGGGTTTTGCCACGCTCGCGGCGCTGAAACACTCGCTGGCCCAGGCCGTGCGGCAGGCGCCGCGTGCGCAGCAGCTGGCGCTGATCTGTGCCCACCCCGAGCTGGCCGGCAAGGCCGCCATCGCCGGTGAGCTGACGGCCGAAAGCACGAACGAGCAGAGCAAGGCGGGCCTCACGGCCTGCAGTCCGGAAGAGTTCGCGCGTCTGCAGCAGCTGAATGCCGACTACAAGGCCAAGTTCGGCTGGCCTTTCATCCTGGCGGTGCGCGGCCCGCGCGGGTTGGGCCTCACGCGCGCCGAGATCATCGCGGCCTTCCAGCGCCGCCTGGCCGGCCACCGCGACTTCGAGTTCGCGGAGTGCCTGCGCCACATCCACCGCATCGCCGAGATCCGCCTCAACGACCGTTTCGGGCACGTGCCGGTGCTGGGCCAGCGCCTGTGGGACTGGGCCGAAGAGCTGGCCACGCACAGCGACCCCGGCTTCAAGGAGCAGGGCCAGCTCACCGTGACCTACCTCACCGAGGCCCACCGCGCGGTGGCCCAGCGGCTGCAGTGGTGGATGAAGGAAGCCGGTTTCGACCGCGTGCACATCGACGCCGTGGGCAACGTGGTGGGCGTGTACGAAGGCCAGCAGCCGGGTGCGCGGCGTTTGCTGACCGGCAGCCATTTCGATACCGTGCGCAACGGCGGCAAGTACGACGGCCGCCTGGGCATCCTGGTGCCGATGGCGCTGGTGCGTGAACTGCATGCCCAGGGGCGCCGCCTGCCTTTCGGCATCGAAGTGGTGGCGTTCTCGGAAGAAGAGGGCCAGCGCTACCCGGCCACCTTTCTCGGCAGCGGCGCGCTCACCGGCAGCTTCGTACCGGCCTGGCTGGCGCAGGCCGATGCCGAGGGCATCACGATGCAGCAGGCCATGCAGGCCGCGGGCCTGCCGGGCACGCTGGAGAGCATCACGGCCCTGCAGCGCGACCCGGCGCAGTACCTGGGCTTCGTCGAAGTGCACATCGAGCAGGGCCCGGTGCTCAACGAGCTGGACCTGCCCCTGGGTGTCGTCACCTCCATCAACGGCAGCCTGCGTTACCAGTGCACCGTGCAGGGCGTGGCGAGCCATGCCGGCACCACGCCCATGGACCGCCGGCGCGACGCTGCCTGCGCCGTGGCGGAGCTGGTGCTGTTCGTCGAGAAGCGGGCGGCGTCGGTGCCGGATGTGGTGGGCACCGTGGGCATGCTGAACGTGCCCAACGGCTCCATCAACGTCGTGCCCGGCGCCTGCCACTTCAGCCTGGACCTGCGCGCCACCACCAACGCCGCGCGCGACGCTTTGGGTGCCGACGTGCTGGCCGAGCTGCAGCGCGTTTGCGAACGCCGCGGCCTCACGCACAGCGTGGTGCCCACGCTCGCGGCCAACGCCGCGCCGAGTGACCCCGCCTGGCAGCAGCGCTGGGAGCGCGCGGTGGCCCGCCTGGGCCTGCCGGTCTACCGCCTGCCCAGCGGCGCCGGGCACGACGCGATGAAGCTGCACGAGCTGATGCCGCAGGCCATGCTCTTTTTGCGCGGCGGTAACGCGGGCATCAGCCACAACCCGCTGGAAACCATCACCGCCGACGACGCCGAACTGTGCGCGCTGGCCTTCCAGAACCTGCTTGAAGACCTGGCCTCCGCATGAGTGATCTTTACCAAGCCCTTGACACCTGGATTGCCGAGCACTTCGACGAAGAGGTGCGTTTCCTGCAAACACTGGTGCAGGTGCCCACCGACACCCCGCCGGGCAACAACGCGCCGCACGCCGAGCGCACCGCCGCGCTGCTGGCCGGCATGGGCTACACGGCCGAGGTGCACCCGGTGCCGGCGGCCGAGGTGCAGGCTTGTGGCCTGCAGAGCCTGACGAACCTCATCGTGCGCCAGCGCTTCAGCGAAGGCGGACCGACCGTCGCGCTCAACGCCCACGGCGACGTGGTGCCCCCTGGCGAGGGCTGGACCCACGGCCCCTACAGCGGCGAAGTGGTTGACGGCAAGCTCTACGGCCGCGCCTCGGCCGTGAGCAAGAGCGACTTCGCCACCTACACCTTCGCCTTGCGCGCCTTGCAGGCCCTGGGCGTGCCACTCCAAGGCGCGGTGGAGCTGCACTTCACCTACGACGAAGAGTTCGGCGGCGAACTCGGCCCCGGCTGGCTGCTGCGCCACGGCCTGACGAAACCCGACCTGCTGATCGCTGCCGGCTTCAGCTACCAGGTGGTGACGGCGCACAACGGCTGCCTGCAACTGCAGGTGACGCTGCACGGCCTGGCCTCGCACGCGGCCTACCCGCACACTGGCGTGGACGCGCTGCAGGCCGCCAACCAGCTGTTGACGGCGCTGTACGCGCACAACACGGTGCTGAAGACGCGCCTCTCGAAAGTGGCCGGCATCACCCACCCCTACCTGAACGTCGGCCGCATCGAAGGCGGCACCAACACCAACGTGGTGCCCGGGCAGGTGACGCTGAAACTCGACCGCCGCATGATCCCCGAGGAAAACCCGGCGGCGGTGGAAGCCGAGGTGCGTGCGCTCATCGAGCAGGCCGTGGCCGCCTGCCCCGGCATCCGCCTGGAGATCAAGCGCCTGCTGCTGGCCCACCCGCTGCAGCCGCTGCCGGGCAACGCGCCGCTGGTGGCGGCCATCCAGCGCCACGGGCAGGCGGTGTTCGGTGAACTGATCCCGGAGTCGGGCACGCCGCTGTACACCGACGTGCGCCTTTACGGGGCGGCCGGCGTGCCGGCCGTGATCTACGGCGCCGGCCCGCGCACCGTCCTGGAGAGCAATGCCAAGCGTGCCGACGAGCACCTGCTGCTGAGCGACCTGCAAGGCGCCACGCGCGTGGTGGCGCGCACCCTGCTGGACCTGCTGCGCGCGGACTGAGGCCCGCGCCTCAACAACGGTTCAGGCGGCGGGCTGCCAACGGCCCACCAGCCGGCCCACATCGGCCAGCACGGCTTCGTCTTCCGGGCGCATGCGGCCGCTGTCGCGGTGGCGGCTCTCGAAGTAGGCCGCCAGCAGCCAAGGTGCGCGCTGGGCGCCGGGCCAGACGATGGCCACGTCGTTGTAGCGGTCGGGCATCTGCGGGTGCATGGCCGTGCCGGTTTTGTCGCCGGCCTTCCAGCCCGCGGGCAGGCCGGCACGCAGGCGCCGCGCGCCCGTCCGGGTGGCCACCATCCAGCCGGCGAGTTGTTCGCGCCCGGCCGGGCTGAGCACCGGGCCTGTCAGCAGGCGGGCGCTGGTGGCAGCGATGGCCGCCGGCGTGCTCGTGTCACGTTCGTCGCCGGCCACCACGATGTTCATCTCGGGCTCCCAGCGGTCCATGCGCGTCAGGGTGTCGCCCTGCCGGCGCAGCCAGGCGGTCAGCCCGGCCGGGCCGCCGAAGAGTTCGCGCATCAGCAGGTTGGCGGCGGCGTTGTCGCTGGTTTCCTGGGTGGCTTGGGCCATCTGCAGTGCCGTGAGGCCGCCTTCAGCCAGGCGCTCGCGCAAGACCGGCGAGTGCACCACCAGGTCGGCGGCCGTGTAGGCGATGCGCCGCTGCGCCGGCCAGGCGCCCGCCTCGATGCGTTCGATCGTGGCAGCGGCCAGCAGCAGCTTGAAGGTGGAGCACAGGCCGAAGCGCGTGTCGGCGCGGTGGCCGGCGCTGGCGCCGCTGGCGGTGTCGAGCACGGCCACGCCCAGGCGGCCGCCGCTGCGGGCTTCCAGCGCTGCCAGTTCTTCTTGCAGCGGCTGGCTGCGCAGCGAGTCTGCGGCGCGCAGCGGCAGTGGCGCGGCCCAGGTCATCAGGCTGCCCATCAAGGCCAGGCAGTGGCGGCGGTGGGGGTGGTGCATGACGGTGCTTGCCGGGTTCGCGGGGGGCCTCATTCTGGCCGGCCGTGCCACCTTCTGGTGCATGGCGCTGCGCATGGAACTTGCAGACCGGGTGGCAAGGCCCGGCTTCCTGGGCTGCTGCAGGAGAAGATTCCCATGGTCCGCACGTCCCTGAACACGAAGCTGCCGAAGTTGCAGCGCCGCGGCTGGCTGCAACTGGCCGCCCCGCTGGTGGCCACGCTGCTTTCGCTGCCCACGCTGGTCTGCGCGCAGACGGCGCTGAAGTTCCAGCTCGACTGGCGCTTCGAAGGTCCGGCCGCGCTCTTCCTGGCCAGCCAGGCCAAGGGCTACTACAAGGCCGCGGGCCTGGACGTGACGCTGGACGCCGGCAACGGCAGCGGCGGCACCGTCACGCGTGTGGCCAGCGGCGTGTATGACGTCGGTTTCGCCGACATGGCGGCGCTGATGGAGTTCCACGCCAACAACCCCGACGCACCGAACAAGCCCGTGGCGGTGCTGATGGTCTACAACAACACGCCGGCCGCGGTGCTGGCGCTGAAAAAGAGCGGCATCAAGACCCCCGCTGACCTGAACGGCAAGAAGCTCGGCGCACCGGGCTTCGACGCCGGGCGCAAGGCCTTCCCCATCTTCGCCAAGGCCAACAAGATCAGCGGCGTCACCTGGACCAGCATGGACCCGCCGCTGCGCGAAACCATGCTCGTGCGCGGCGATATCGACGCCATCACCGGCTTCAGCTTCACCAGCCTGCTGAACCTCGAAGCGCGCGGCGTGAAGGCCGAAGACGTGGTGGTGCTGCCCTACCCGGCGTTCGGGGTGAAGCTGTACGGCAACGTGATCATCGCCAGCCCCAAGCTCATCAAGGAGAACCCGGCGGCGCTGAAGGCCTTCATCAGCGCTTTCCTCAAGGGCGCCAAGGAAGTGATGGCCCAGCCCGACGAGGCCATCGCCTATGTGAAGGCGCGCGACGGCATCATCAACGTCGACCTGGAGAAGCGCCGCCTGCGCCTGGCCATCGACGCCGTGGTGGCCAGCCCCGATGCGCGCGCCGAAGGTTTCGGCGTGGCGGTGCCCGGCCGGCTGGCCCTGATGGCCAGCCAGGTGAGCGACGCCTTCGGCACCAAGACGCGCGTGGACCCGGCCGCGGTGTGGACCGACGCCTTCCTGCCGGCCAAGGCAGAACTCAACATCCTGCCCCCGCTGAAGAAGTAGCCCGGCATGGCTTCGTTCGTCGAGTTCGACAAGGTCTGGCTGGCCTACAACGACGAGCTGCTCGCGAAGGAGCAGTTCGCCGTCGAGGACATCACGCTGAAGGTCAACGAGGGCGAGTTCATCGCCATCGTGGGGCCGAGCGGCTGCGGCAAGAGCACCTTCATGAAGCTGGCCACGGGCCTGCGCCGGCCCAGCCGCGGCACCGTCATCATCGACGGCAAGGAAGTGACCGGCCCGCTCAAGATCACCGGCATGGCTTTCCAGGCGCCGAGCCTGCTGCCCTGGCGCACCACGGTGCAGAACGTGATGCTGCCGCTGGAGATCGTGGAGCCCTACCGCAGCCAGTACAAGGCAAAAAAGAAGGAGTTCGAGGCCAAGGCGCGCGAACTGCTCAAGAGCGTGGGCCTGGGCGGCTACGAAGACAAGTTCCCCTGGCAGCTCTCGGGTGGCATGCAGCAGCGCGCCAGCATCTGCCGGGCGCTGGTGCACGAGCCCAAGATGTTGCTGCTGGACGAGCCTTTCGGCGCACTCGACGCCTTCACGCGCGAAGAGCTGTGGTGCGCTTTGCGCGACCTGCACGCGGCGCAGAAGTTCAACGTCATCCTCGTCACGCACGACCTGCGCGAGAGCGTGTTCCTGGCCGACACGGTGTACTGCATGAGCCGCAGCCCGGGCCGATTCGTCGTCAAGCGCGACATCGAGCTGCCGCGCCCGCGTGATCTGGAAGTGACCTACACGCCGCAGTTCACCGACATCGTGCACGAGCTGCGCGGGCACATCGGTGCGATGCGCAAAACGGGCGTGGCGGTGCCGCAATGAAGATCTCCAAGCGCACGGAACGCTGGTCGCCGCTGATCCTGCTGGCCGCCTGCCTGCTGCTGTGGCAGCTGGTGGTGATGGGCTTCAGCGTGCCCGAGTACATCTTCCCGAGCCCGGTGCAGATCGCGCAGCAGTTCGTCGAGTTCACCGGCCCGCTGATGGAAGCCGCGTGGAAGACCTTCTGGGTGACGATGCTGGGTTTTGCCATCGCCATCGTGGTGGGTGTGCTGCTGGGCTTTCTGATCGGCAGCAGCCGGCTGGCCTACACGGCCATCTACCCGCTGATGGTGGCCTTCAACGCCGTGCCCAAGGCCGCGGTGGTGCCCATCCTCGTGGTGTGGTTCGGCATCGGGCTGGGGCCCGGCATCCTCACGGCCTTCCTCATCAGCTTCTTCCCCATCACGGTGAACATCGCCACCGGCCTGGCCACGCTGGAGCCCGAGCTGGAAGACGTGCTGCGGGTGCTGGGCGCCAAACGCTGGGACGTGCTGGTGAAGGTGGGCCTGCCGCGCTCGATGCCCTATTTCTACGGCTCGCTCAAGATCGCCATCACGCTGGCCTTCGTGGGCACGGTGCTGGCCGAGATGACGGCGGGTGATTCGGGCATCGGCTACCTGATGCAGACCGCCGGCAGCCAGCAGCGCATGCCGCTGGCCTTTGCGGGGCTGGTGACCATCGGCGCGATGGCCATGGCCATGTACGAGCTCTTCAGCTGGGTGGAGAAGCGCACCACCGGCTGGGCGCACCGCGGCAGCCAGGGCGAGTGAGGCCGAAGAAGAGGCCGACGGAGACGCAGCGCAGCCGCGGCATCATCGGCGCATGACTTCAGCTTCCGGCTGGCGCGGTGAACTGCGCCTGCGCTACCACCGCCGCGGTGAACGCACCGTGGCCTTCGACGCCCACAGCGGCCCGCTGCGTGTGCTGCAGCCGCTCTACCCCGAGGGCGAGGGCGTGTGCCACCACGTGCTGGTGCACCCGCCCGGCGGCGTGGTGGGCGGCGACGAGCTGCACGTGCAGGTGCAGGCCGGGAGCGGCAGCCATGCACTGCTGACGACCCCCGGCGCCACGCGCTTCTACCGCAGCGAAGGCGCGCAAGCGCTGCAGCACACGCAGCTGCAGCTGGCCGAGGGTGCACGTCTGGAATGGCTGCCGATGGAGACCATCGCCTACAGCGGCTGCCAGGCCAGCAACCGCGTGACGGCCGAGCTCGCACCCGGCGCCGAGATGCTGGGCTGGGACGTGCTGGCCCTGGGCCTGGCCGCGGCCGGCCAGCCCTTCGAGCGGGGCGTGTTCAGCCAGCAGCTGGAACTGCCGGGCCAGTGGATCGAAGGTGGCCGCATCGCCGCCGACGACGGCACCCTGCTGCAGGGCCCGGTCGGCTGGGGCGGGCACACGGTGGCGGCCACGCTGTGGTTCGCAGCCGGTGCACCGTTGGCGCCTGCGCGCCGCACGGCGCTGGTGGAAGCCGCGCGCGAGCTGCTGCCGGGCCACCCGCTGGCCGCCACCGCGGGCGTCACGGCGCCGCAGGCCGGCGTGGTGGTGCTGCGCGTGCTGGCCGCGCGGGTGGAGCCCGTGATGCAGCTCTTCACGGCCGTGCGCGCCGCCTGGCGGCAGCAGGCCTGGGGGCTGGCCGCGGTGCCACCGCGCATCTGGAAGACCTGATCCGGCGGCGTCCTGCACCCTGAACCGGGCCGCCCGCCCCGGCCGCTATCCTCGCGCCCCATGTACGCGTCGTTCTTCGGCCTCAGCAAAGAGCCTTTCTCGATCGCGCCCGACCCGCGTTTCCTGTTCATGAGCGAACAGCACCGCGAGGCGCTGGCGCACCTGCTCTATGGCCTGGGCGGGGGCGGCGGCTTCGTGCTGCTCACGGGCGAGGTGGGCGCGGGCAAGACGACCGTGTGCCGCTGCTTCCTGGAGCAGGTGCCCGCGCACTGCCGCGTGGCCTACATCTTCAACCCCAAGCTCAGCGTGGCCGAGCTGCTGCAGACGGTGTGCGGCGAGTTCGGCATCCCGCTGCCGGCACAGGCCGACAGCGTCAAGGCGCACGTCGACGCGCTGAACACCTTCCTGCTCGAAGGCCACGCGAAGGGCGAGCAGGCGGTGCTGGTCATCGACGAAGCGCAGAGCCTGAGTGCCGAGGTGCTGGAACAACTGCGCCTGCTGACCAACCTGGAAACGGCCGAGCGCAAGCTGCTGCAGATCATCCTCATCGGCCAGCCCGAGCTGCGCGAGATGGTGGCGCGGCCCGATCTGGAACAACTCGCGCAGCGCATCGTGGCGCGTTACCACCTCGGCCCGCTGAGCCTGGCCGAAACGCAGCAGTACATCCAGCACCGGCTTTCGGTGGCCGGCCCGAGTGCGCCGCTGCCGTTCAGCGCGGCGGCGCTGGCGCGCATCCACGCGCTGAGCGGGGGTGTGCCGCGGCGCATCAACCTGCTGGCCGACCGCGCGCTGCTCGGCGCCTACGCACAAGGCCAGCCGCGGGCCGAGCGCCGCACCGTGCAGCAGGCGGCGCGTGAAGTGTTCGGCCGCGCACCGGCCCTGCCTGCACGCTGGCAGCTGCCGGCCCTGGCGGGTGGCGGGGCGGTGGTGTTGATCGTGCTGCTGGCCTGGCTGCTGCGCACGCCGGCCGTGCCCTCGCCCGTGGTGGCAGCGGTGACGGGGGCGCCGGCTGCGGCCTCGCAACCCGGCCCGGCCGCATCCGCCGCGGCTGCGGCTGCTCTGGCGCCGTCACCGGGGGCTGCCGACCTGGCCAGCTTCTGGCCCGCCAGCCCCGTGCCGCCGGCCACGGCCTGGCGCGAACTGGCGCTGCGCTGGAACGTCGCCATTGGCGAAGGTGAACCCTGTGCCGCGGCCGCGCAGGCGCGGCTGGCCTGCTTCCGCAGCGCCGCAGGGGGCCTGGCCGTGGTGCGGCAGCTGGGGCGGCCGGGCTGGATCACGCTGCGCCGGCCCGAAGGCGGCAGCAGCACCGCGCTGCTGCTGGGCCTGAGCGACACACAGGCCACGCTGCAGGCCGGCGGGCAGACGCTGAACTTGCCGCTGGCCACGCTGGCCGGCTTGTGGTCGGGCGACTTCTCGACCTTGTGGCGCCTGCCGCCGGGTTGGGCTGACAGCCCCGACGGCGGCACCGACCCCGCTGCCCGGGCCTGGCTGGCGCAAGGCCTGGCACAAGCTGGCATCGCGGCCGGGCCGCCGTTGCCAGAACGTGTGCGCCAGTTCCAGCGCGCCCAGGGCCTGCCGCCCGACGGCCGCGCCGGCCCGGTGACGGTGATGCGCCTGAACCGCCTCACCGGTGTTCAAGAAGCCCGCCTCGCGGGCGAGAGCTGAAGCCCCGCGATGTCCTACATCCTCGAAGCCCTGCGCCGCTCGCAGGCCGAACGTGAACGCGGCCAGGTGCCCGGCCTGAACGCACAACCCGGTGCCACGGCCGCCCTGCCGCCGGCGCAAGACGGCCCGCCCTGGCGCTGGGTGCTGCCGCTGGGCGCCCTGGCTTTGGCGGCGCTGTTGCTGGCGCTGTGGGCCTGGCGCGGCAGTGCGGGGCCCGCGCCGGCGGTGGTGCCGGCAGCCGCCGTCGCGGTGGCACCGCCGCCCGCCGAGGTGGCGCCATTGCCGCTGGTGGTGTCGGCCCCGCCGGCGCCGCCCGTCACCGCCGCGCCGGCGGTGGTCGACAAGCCGGCAGCGCCCGCCGTGGCCGCACCGAGGGCCCCGAGCGCACCGGGCCTGCCGCGTGCGCTGCGTTTGTCGGAGCTGACGGCCGAGCAGCGGCGCGAGCTGCCCTCGATGTCGCTGGGCGGCTCGGTGTGGTCGGACAGCGCACTCAGCCGCTTCGTCATCGTCAACGGCCAGGTGGTGCGCGAGGGCGAAACCGCCGCGCCGGGGGTGGTGGTGGAAAACATCGGCCCGAAGTCGGTGCAATTGCGCTGGCGAGAACTGCGCATCGAACTGGCGCTCTGAGGCTGGGTGGCATCCCCGTGCTTCGGGGGAAGCACTGCGGGTGCGTGCCCGAGCCCGGGCCATACTCCGCGCCGATCAGAAATGAAACAGGCGGCGAGATGAGGGCGGCGGGCGCAACGGAGTGGTCGGGCGGCTGGGGGTGGGGGCGGGCACGCGGTGCCGTGCTGGGCCTGCTCGGCCTGGTGCTGGGCCTGGCCGCCCAGGCCGCGGATTGGGTGGTGACCCCCGAGGGCGGCTCCAGCGCACTGGCCGATGCCGTGGCCCGCGCCGCCGATGGCGACACCGTCGAGCTCATGCCCGGCGAGTACAAGGGCACGCTGGTGCTCGAGCAGCGCCGCCTCACGCTGCGCGGCATGGGCAAGGTGGTGGTGCAAGGCGGTGGCGAGCCGGGCGACGCCAAGGCCTTGTGGACGGTGCGCGGCGGCGAAGTGCTGATCGAAGGCATCGAGTTTCGCGGCGCACGTGCGCGTGACGGCACCGGCGCCGGCGTGCTGCTCGACGGCGGCAAGCTCACGCTGCGCAAGACGCAGCTCTTCGACAACGAGTACGGCCTGCTGGCCGCCAACAACCCGCAGGCCGAGCTGCGCATCGAGAACAGTGTCTTCGGCCAGGCGCCCAAGGTCGAAGGCGGGCTGCACCACCTGCTGAACGTGGGCCGCATCGCCAAGCTGCACATCACGGGCAGCCGCTTCCAGCAAGGCTTCGAGGGCCACCTGATCAAGAGCCGGGCGCGCGAGGCTTACATCGCCTACAACTTCATCCACGACGGCGTGCGCGGCGGCGCGTCTTACGAGATCGAGCTGGCCGCCGGCGGGCTGGCCACCGTCATCGGCAACGTCATCGGCCAGGGTGTGGACGGGCAGAACCCGGTGCTGCTGAGCTACGGCAACGAAGGCCGCGCCTGGGACCGCAACGAGCTCTACGTGGCCCACAACACCTTCGTGCACTACGGCTGGCTGCCGGCCTGGTTCATGCGGGTCTTCGACGACCGCATCGGCCCCGACACGCGGGTGCACGCCGTCAACAACCTGCTCGTGGGACCGGGTGTGTTCTGGCTCGCGGCCAAGGGTGAGTTCGCCGGCAACCGCCACGTCACACGCGGCATGCTGCAGGACATCTGGACCAACGGTTTCGAGCTGCCGCCCGGTGCAATGTGGCGCGGCAGCGGCGTCGACCCCAGCAAGGTCAACGGGCAAGACCTGCGCCCGCAGGCCGAGTTCGAATGGCCCGTGGGCACGCGCGCGCTGCAGCCCGCCACGAGCTGGACACCAGGCGCCTTCCAGCGATAGACCGCGCCCCGCGGTGGCGGGGGTGGGCGGCTACGATGCCGGCCATGAGCAAAAACCTGCACCCCGACAGCATCGCCGCCCAGGCCCTGGGCTGGATCGACGAAGCCACGCGCGCCATCACGCCGCCCATCCACGTCAGCAGCACCTACCTGCGCGACCCGGACAACCAGTACCGCAGCGGCCGTGTCTACGCGCGCGCCGACAACCCGGCCTACGACCAGGCCGAGGCCGTCATCAACACGCTGGAAGGCGGCCACCAGACGTTGCTCTTCGCCAGCGGCATGGCCGCGGCCACGGCCGTGTTCCAGGCCCTGCAGCCCGGCGACCACGTGCTCGCACCCCAGGTCATGTACTGGAGCCTGCGCAACTGGCTAATGACGTTTGCCACCGGCTGGGGCCTGCAGGTCGAGCTGATCGACATGAGCGACCCGGCCACGGTGCAGGCCGCGCTGCGCCCGGGGCAGACCAAGCTGGTGTGGATCGAGACGCCGGCCAACCCGCTGTGGACCGTCACCGACATCGCCGCCACCGCCGCATTGGCGCACCAGGCCGGCGCGCTGGTGGCGGTGGACAGCACGGTGGCCACGCCGCTGCTCACACAGCCGCTGGCGCTGGGCGCCGACCTCGTGATGCACTCCGCCACCAAGTACCTCAACGGCCACAGCGATCTCATCGCCGGCTGCCTCACCACCCGTGCCGACAACGAACACTGGCAGCGTGTGCGCAAGGTGCGCGCGCAGGTGGGCGGCACGCTGGGCAGTTTCGAAGCCTGGCTGCTGCTGCGCGGCCTGCGCACGCTGCACCTGCGCGTGCGCGCGGCCTGCGCCGCGGCGCAGCGCATCGCCGAGCACTTCAACGGCCACCCGCTCGTGGCCGAGGTGCTCTACCCGGGCCTGCCGAACTTTCCCGGCCACGCCGTCGCGGCACGGCAGATGAAAGGCGGCTTCGGCGGGATGATGTCGATACGCGCGAAACACGGTGAAGCCGCGGCCATCGCCGTCGCGGCGCAGACGCAGTTGTGGAAACGCGCCACCTCGCTCGGCGGCACCGAGAGCCTGATCGAGCACCGCGCCAGCGTCGAAGGCGCCGGCACGCCGGCCCCGGCCGATCTGCTGCGGCTGTCGGTGGGCATCGAGAACGTCGACGATCTGATCGCCGACCTGGAACAGGCGCTGGCCGCTGCAGCGGCGACCGTCGGGGCCGCCCCGCGTTGACCCCTGTCTGAAACAGCGGCATCATCAAGCCTGTAACTTAATTACAAGTCCCCTGGCCTGCAGCCGGGGGCCGGCGCGCATGTCCTTCGACCTCGTCCTCTTCGGTGGCACCGGCGACCTCACCTGGCGCAAGCTGATGCCGGCGCTCTTCCAGGCCTGGCGGCACGGCAAGCTGCCGGCGGGTGGCCGCATCCTGGCGGTGGCGCGTGACGAGCGCAGCGACGCCGAGTACCGCGCCTACATCCGCGAACGTTTCACCGCGGTGGACGAAGCCAAGCAGCCCAGCGAGGCCGAGTTCAACCAGTTCGCCGAACTGTTGCACTACCGCCGCATGGACCTGGCCCAGCCCGAGCACTACGCCGGGCTGAAGCAGTGGATCGACGCACGCGGTGCCGACACCGTGGTGGTTTTCCTGGCCACCAGCCCGCACCTCTTCGTGCCCGTGTGCCAGCAGCTCGGTGCGGCCGGCATCAACGGCGAGAACGTGCGCCTGGTGCTGGAAAAACCGCTCGGCCACGACCTCGCCAGCGCGCAAGCCATCAACCGCGCGGTGCGCGCCAGCTTCCGCGAAGAGCAGGCGCTGCGCATCGACCACTACCTCGGCAAGCCCGCGGTGCAGAACCTGATGGCGCTGCGCTTCGGCAATGCACTCTTCGAGCCGCTGTGGCGCCGCGAGAGCATCGCCAACATCCAGATCACCATGGCCGAGAGCATCGGCGTGGGCACGCGTGGTGACTTCTACGACCACACCGGCGCGCTGCGCGACATGGTGCAGAACCACGCGCTGCAGCTGCTGACGATGATCGCGATGGAGCCGCCCTCCACCAGCGACGCCGACGCCATCCGCGACGAGAAGCTCAAGGTGCTGCGCTCGCTCAAGCCCTTCACACCGGAAAGCGTGGCGCGCGACGTGGTGCGTGGCCAGTACAAGGCCGGCACGGTGGACGGCAAGCCCGCCATCGGCTACCTCGAAGAGCAGAAGGTACCTGCCGGCAGTGCCTGCGAAACCTTCGTCGCGCTGCGCACCGAGGTGCAGAACTGGCGCTGGGCCGGCGTGCCCTTCTACCTGCGCACCGGCAAGCGCCTGCCGGCGCGCGATGCGCACATCGTCGTGAATTTTCGCGAAGTGCCGCATCCCATCTTCCCGGGCACACGACGCGCCAACAAGCTCGTGATCAAGCTGCAGCCCGAGGATGGGCTGGAGCTGCACCTGCTGGCGGCCAAGGGCGGGGGCGCTTCGCACAACGGGCACGAGATCCTCTCGCCCGTGTCGCTGGACCTCGATTTCGACAAAGCCTTCCTCACCGAACGGGTGGGCGGCTACGAACGCCTGCTGCTCGACGCCATCGCCGGCCGCCTGAACCTCTTCGTGCGCAGCGACGAACAAGAGCAGGCCTGGCGCTGGGTGGAGCCCATCCTCAAGGCCTGGGCCGACGACCCCACCGGCCCGCGCCCCTACAGCGCCGGCAGCTGGGGCCCGGCGGCGGCCAGCGCGCTGGTGGCGCGCGACGGCGGCGCTTGGGCGGAAGAACTTTGAACGCCGCCCTGGCGAAGGTGAAGGCATGAGCACCGGCATGCTCGACCGCATCCGCGCGTCGATCCCGGCGCTGCCGCCGGCCGAGCAGCGGGTGGCCAAACTGCTGATGGCCGACCCGCGCGGTTTTGCCACGTTACCCGTGGTGGAGCTGGCCGAACGTGCGCACGTCAGCAAGCCCACCGTGGTGCGCTTCTGCCGCAGCATCGGCTACGACGGCCTGGCCGACTTCAAGCTCAAGCTGGCCGGCAGCGTCAACGAAGGGGTGCCGTTTGTGCACCGCGCGGTGGACGACGACGACAAGGCCGGTGACATCGTCGTGAAGGTCATCGACAACGCCGTGGCCGCGATGCTGCGCTACCGCAACGCCGCCGCCAGCCAGAGCGTGGAGCGTGCCATCGAGGCGCTGGCCGAGGCCTGCCGCCAGGGCCGGCGCATCGAGTTCTACGGCGTGGGCAACAGCGGCATCGTGGCGCAGGACGCGCAGCACAAGTTCTTCCGGCTGGGCGTGATGGCCGCGGCCGTGAGCGACGGCCACATGCAGGTGATGAGCGTCACCATGCTGCAGCCGGGCGACTGCGCCGTGATCATCAGCAACTCGGGCCGCAGCCGCGACCTGCTGGACGTGGCCGAGATCGCGCGGCGCAAGGGCGCCACCGTCATCGCCATCACGGCCAGCGGTTCACCGCTGGCGCTGGAGTGCCGCGTGGGCGCGAACCACATCCTGCTGGCTGCCGACCACCCCGAAGACGCCGACCGCTACAGCCCGATGGTCTCGCGGCTGCTGCACCTCTTGATCGTCGACATCCTCACCACCGGCGTGGCGCTGCGCCTGGGGTCGGCGGGCCTGCGGCCCATGCTGCAGGAGATCAAGAAAAACCTGCGCCAGAAGCGTTATGCCGCGCTCAGCGGCACCGCGGCTCAGGACGAAGCCGAAGGCGACAAGGCCAGCAGTTCTTCCACGCCATAAAGAGCGGCCAGCTGCTGCAGCTGCCGCGGCGCGCCGGTGACGCGAAAACCGCGCCCGGCGGCCTGTGCCGCTCGGCGGGCCTGCATCAACAGCGCGATGGTCGAGGTGTCGTAGCCCGTCAGGGCCGAGGCGTCGACCGTGAACTCGCCACTGCCGCCGGCCAGGGCGGCAGGCAGCGCGGCGGCGAGTTCGGCCACCTTCTGCAGCGTGGCGTCGGCAGGCAGTTGCATCGTGCTGCGCCTTACTTGGCCGCGGCCTTGTTGCGCTCGGCCAGCGTGTTGATCAGGCCGTCGATGCCACCCTTGCCCAGCTCGGTGGCGAACTGCGAGCGGTAGTTCTGCACCAGCCAGATGCCGCCGACGTTGACATCGATGATCTTCCACGCGGCGTTGGGGTCGTTGGCCGGCTTGTCGAGGCGGTAGTCGAGCTTGATGGGCTCGCCCGAGCCCTTGACCTCGCTCTGCACGATGACCTGCGTGCTGCCCGGCGTGGGCAGGGTGCGCGTGATCGAGACGGTCTGGTCCTTCAACTGCGTCAGCGCACCGGCGTACAGGCGCAGCAGCAAGGTCTTGAACTCGGTCTGCAGGCGTGCACGCTGCTCGGGCGTGGCGCTGCGCCACTGCGGGCCCACGGCCGAGCGTGTGGCCACCTCGAAGTTCACGCTGGGCATGACCTTGCTGTCGACCAGCGCCGTGATGCGGCCGATGTCGCCGGCCTGGATGGCCTTGTCGGTCTTGGCGACGTCGATGACTTCGGTGGAAATCTGGCGCACCAGCGCATCGGGCGTCTGGCTGGCGTGGGCCGGGGCCACCAGCACGGTGACGGCGCCCGCGAAGGCGGCGAGGGCGGTGGTGTTCAGCAGGTTCGGGAGCATGGTTTTCCTTCTCTAGTGCGGGCCGCGCTGTCGGCGCACCCAGGGCTTCGACACCGCCCGTGCGCCGAGGTTCAACGTGCGGCGGAAGCCGGTTTGGCAGGGGCCGCTGCCGAAGCAGCAGCGGCGGCAGGCGGCGGCGCCGGCGAATCGGGCTCGTCGTCGAAGGTCTCCATCGGCGGCGCGCCGTCGTAGAGCGCGTCGCGGCGGCGCGAGAGGTAGGCGTCGCGCAGGAAGCTGTACTTGTCCAGCGCCACGCTGTCGACGAAGTTGCCGGCCTGCAGCAGGTTGGTGCGGGTGTTCAGCAGTTCCAGCGCCGTGATGGCGTACTGGTCGGCCGTGGCCGAGGGCAGTATCGACGGCGAGGTCTGGCGATCGGCGAAGTAACCGACGCTGTCACGCAGCGTCGAGGGGCCGAGGAAGGGCAGCACGATGTAGGGCCCGGTGGGCACGCCCCACATGCCCAGGGTCTGGCCGAAATCTTCCGAGCGACGCACCAGGCCCATCTCGGTGGCCGGGTCCATCACACCCAGGCCGCCGAACACGGTGTTGGTCAGCACGCGCATGCCCATCTCGGCACCCGTGCGGAACTTGCCCTGCAGGAAGTGGTTGGCCGTCGACCAGACGTCGTAGAAGTTGCCCAGCACGTTGTTGATGCTGGTGCGCACGAAGACCGGCACCACATCGCGGTAGGTTTCGGCCACCGGCTTGAGCACCGCGCGGTCGACCTTGTCGTTGAAGGCGAAGACGCGGCGGTTCCAGTTTTCCATCGGGTCGGCCGTGGGGCCGGCGGCGCTGGGCGGCACCGTGGCACAGCCCGCCAGCACCACCAGGGCCGCCGTGGCCGCGGCCGCGCGCAGACCCAGGCGCAGCGCTTTCACTTCAGCGGCTCCGGGCTCGCGGCCGGGGCCGCGGGTGCCGAGGGGGAAGCCGGTGTCTCGGCCTTGCTGCTGAGGAACTGGCCGATCAGGTTTTCCAGCACCACGGCCGATTGCGTTTGTGGCACCAGCTCGCCGGCCGCCAGGTTGGCGTCGTCGCCGCCGGGGTCCAGACCGATGTACTGGTCGCCCAGCAGGCCGGCGGTGAGGATCTTCGCGGCCGAGTCCTTCGGGAACTGGTAGACGCGGTCGATCTCCATCGTCACCACACCCTGGTAGGTCTTGCTGTCGAGCACGATGCCGGTGACACGCCCCACCGTCACGCCTGCGGTGCGCACCGGCGCGCGCACCTTCAGGCCGCCGATGTTGTCGAAATTGGCCTTCAGCGTGTAGGTGTCGCCGCCGCCCACGCTGCCCAGGTTGGCGGCCTTCAGGGCCAGGAACACCAGCCCCGCCATGCCCAGCAGCACGAAGAACCCGACGAGGGTTTCGATGCTTCTTTTGCCCATTCGATAAAGCTCCTGAATCCTGTTGCGCCGTCAGGGGGTGGAGAACATCAGTGCGGTCAGCACGAAGTCCATGCCCAGCACCCACAGCGACGCGATCACCACCGTGCGGGTGGTGGCATAGGCCACGCCTTCGGGCGTGGCTTCGGTCTCGAACCCCTGGTACAGCGCCACCAGCGTGCAGATCACGCCGAAGACGGCGGCCTTCACCAAGCCGTTGCCGACATCGCGGAACACGTCCACGCGCGTCTGCATGATCGACCAGAAGTTGCCCGCGTCCACGCCGATCAGCAGCACCGCCACGACGTAGGCCCCGAGGATGCCCACCGCCGAGAACAACACGGCCAGGATGGGCATGGAGACGATGCCACCGATGAAACGCGGCGCCAGCACGCGCACCTTGGGGTCGATGGCCATCAGCTCCATCGCCGCGATTTGTTCGCCGGCCTTCATCAGGCCGATCTCGGCCGTCAGCGAGGTGCCGGCGCGGCCCGCGAACAGCAGCGCCGTCACCACGGGCCCGAGTTCACGCACCAGCGCCAGGTTGACGATGAGGCCCAGGCTCTCGGCCGCGCCGTAGGTGACCAGCGCGTAATACATCTGCAGCGCCAGCACGAACCCCACCGCCAGGCCCGAGGCCATGATGATGATGAGGCTGCGGTTGCCGATGGCGTAGACCTGCGCCACCACCAGGCCGAAGCGCCGCAGCGAGGCCGGCAGCGCGCGCAGCACGTCCATGAAGAAGAACGCTGCGTGGCCCCAGCCGCGGAACTGGTCGAGCGTGCGCGCGCCCAGGCGCTGCAGGAAGGCCGTCATGGCGCCACCCCGAAGTCGGCCGCGATGTCGGGCGCGGGGTAGTGGAACTTGACGGGGCCGTCGGGTTCACCGCGCACGAACTGGCGGGTCTCGGGGTCCAGGCTGTCCATCAGCTCTTTCGGCGTGCCCTGCGCGACGATGCGGCCGCCGGTGGCCATCAGCACCACGTGGTCGGCGATGGCCATGCACTCGGGCACGTCGTGGCTGATGACGAGGCTGGTGGCGCCGGTCACGTCGTTGAGCGTGCGGATGAGCTTGGCGGCCACGCCCATGCTGATGAGGTCGAGGCCCGCGAAGGGCTCGTCGTACATGATGAGTTCGGGGTCGAGTGCGATGGCGCGGGCCAGCGCGATGCGGCGCGCCATGCCGCCCGAGACCTCGCTGATGCGCAGGGCGGCAGCGCCGCGCAGGCCCACCGCGTTGAGCTTCATCAGCACGATGTCGCGGATCATGGCCTCGGGCAGCTGCGTGTGTTCGCGCAGCGGGAAGGCGACGTTGTCGAAGACGCTGAGGTCGGTGAAGAGCGCACCGAACTGGAAGAGCATGCCCAGGCGGCGGCGCAGGCGGTAGAGCTGGGCGCGGTCGCGTGTGTCGATCACCTCACCGTCGAAGATGACACGGCCGCTGTCGGGGCGGTGCACGCCCCCGATCAGGCGCATCAGCGTGGTCTTGCCGCAGCCCGAGCCGCCGAGGATGGCGGTGACCTGGCCTCGCGGAAACTTCAAGGAAATGTCCTTGAGGATCGTTCGGCTGCTGTCGTAGCCGAAGGTGACGCGGTCGATCTCGATGAAGGGCGTGGTGGTCAAGCGGAGCGGCGCCCGAGCGTGCCAGGGCGGTCGTGGCCAAGAAGAATGGCGCAGATTGTGGCATGCGGCCCCGGTAAGCAAGGGTTACCCCGAGGGCCGGGGTGACGAGCTGCGGGGCCAGGGCCATGAAGTGCCGCCGGCCGTGCCCGATCCGGGGTCGGCACCCGGCCTGGCCGTCTGGCAAGGCCGTCAGCGGCGCAGGGCTTCTGCGGCCCTGCGCCGTGGCGCTTCAGTTCACCGGGCGCCAGTAGATGCGGCGCCACTGCGCGGCCGTCGATGCGGGCTCGGGCACTTCGGGCGCCCGCACGGTCTTGTCGGACATGCGGATCAGCGCCCGCTTGCCGGCCGAGGTGGTGACGATCACGGGGCGGCTGGCCAGTGCGTAGCCCAGGAAGAAGCCGGCGTCGTAGTAGGTATTGCCGCCGACGTTGCGCAGCACCGCGCCGCCCGTGGCGCTGTTCAGCGCCAGAAACCACGAACGGCCGCCCGGGTCGCACTGCACGTTGGTGGGGATGTTGACCGTCAGCGCCAGCGTGCCCGCGCTGGTGACGGCCGGCTTGCTCACGATGCGGCCGTTGATCATGTTGTTGCTGCTGGGCGTGCTGTCGGTCGGCAAGTCCAGGTACCAGCCGCGGCCGGTGGTGAGGTTGACGGCGTGCGTGGTGGCCTGGTAGGTGCCCGTGCCACTGTTGTAGCTGAGGGCCTGGCAGACCAGCGAGCCGTTGCCACCACCCGTGGGGCAGCTGCTGCCGTTGGTGCCACGCAGGTTGCTGATCAGGGCGGCAGAGCTGCTGAGCGTCACGTCGTCGACCAGACCGTAGACCGACTGCCGCTGCGTGGCTTCGGTGTTGGCGCCGGTGCCCGGCACGTCGGCATCGGCCAGGTAGCGCCCGGTGCCGATCTGGATCAGGAAGCGTGTGGTGCTCCCGCTCACTTGGCTGACTTCGGGCGCTGCGGTCACGGGTTGCGCCAGCGAGCCGCCGTCGTCAACCAGGCTGGCGATGCGCACGGCCGAGGCCGACCCGCTGCCGGTGATGTCGAAGCGCCAGACGTTGCCCAGGTTGTCGGCGCCCCAGACGTAGGACGTGTCGACATCGGCGGCCACGTTCGCCAGCTTGCCCAGGTGGGCCAGGCCCGAACTGCCCACACCGGTGTCGATGGTCTTGACCACCGAGCCGTCGGCCGGGTTCAAAACCCAGACACGGCCGGTGACCGAGGCGTCGTAGCCCGAGGCGACCACCACCCGCCAGTCGGAGCCCACCTTCACGATCAACGGTGTGCCGTAGGAGTAGCCCATGCCGGTGGGGCTGAATTCCCACTTCACCTTGCTCGCGACATCGGCCTCGGTGGCGGCTTCGTAGCTGGAGATGTCGAGCGCGTAGTAGCCGCGGCCGCCCTTGCCCAGGCCCCCGACCAGCAGGCGCGAGAAGCCCACACCCGTCACTTCGGCCACGGCCGGCGTGCCATCGATGTAGTAGCGGTGGCTGTAGGCCGGGTCGCTCAACTCGGCCAGGTTCTCGTGCAGCAGCTTTGGCACGTAGGCCCACAGTTCCTGGCCGCGGGTGGTCGCCGTGGCGCTGGTGCGGCCGTCCACCACGTGCAGCATGCCGTCGTTGGCACCCTGGAAGATGATGGGCACGTTGCCGCTGTAGGTCACCACCACGGGCTCTGCGTTGATGATGTCGCCCAGCACGTCCTGCCGCTGGCGGTAGGTGCTGCCCTCACCGGTGCGGTCACCACGCAGGTAGTTGATGACGCCGCTGCTCAGCGTGGACGGCATGCCAGCGTAGGTCAGGGCCGAGGTGAAGGCCACCCCCGCCGTGCCATTGAAGGTGGCGATCTTGCGGCTGCTGGGTGACTGGGCGGACAGGTTGCTGCGCAGCGACCAGATGTCGTTGCCCGTCTGCAGACCGGTGCTGGTGTCGAGCGAATACGCCACGAGGTCGCCGTACCAGGAGCCCGAGCGGTAGCTGGACGCGTAGCCGACGTTGTTCAGCGTGATCTGGGCGTTGGCCACGGCCACCGCGGCGGCCGAAGCGTCTTTCGCGAAGGCATCGGTGACGACGCGGCGGAACGCTGGCGTCAGTGCATCGCCGTCGGCGGCGTTCAGGAACAGGCCGCCGCCCTGCTGCGCCGTGGAAATGAGCAGCGGGTCGTTCTGCACCTGCAGGTCGGCAAAGCCGATCACGTAGGTGCTCAGGTTGTTGCGCTTGGGGCGCGCGGTGGCGTCGGGCGAGGGCAGGTTCGGGCGCAGGTCGACATCGAAGAGCGCCTTGGCCACGTCGTCGAGGTAGTCGCTGCCGTTGGACTCGTAGCTGCGGCTGGTCTTGCGGTCCCAGTTCGCCACGGCCCCCGTAGCACCACCCACGCAGTTGCTGCCCAGGCCACCGACGCAATCGCGGTCGTAGTCGCGCAGGTAGGTGTTGTTGCTGAGTTCCTGGTCGCCCTGCGGTCGGCCGTCTGTCATCAGGAAGGCATAAGAGCGCTGGCACCAATACTGGATGGGGCGCGAGGTCGTGCCGATGCTGGGGCTGGAAGGAACGGCGTCGTTGCCCGTGCACGTGGCGCCGCCCAGGCAGGCGGTGCGGCCGTTGTGGCGCAGGAAGTTGTCGATGCTGACGTTGGAGACGTTTTCTCCAGCGCTGACGTTGCCGGTGTAGCCCGTGGCCATGTAGCGGCCGATGTCGGCCAGCGTCTCGGCCAGCGGCGTGTTGCCAGAGTTCGTCAGGCTGCTGATGCTGGAGGTGAGGTTCGAGCGGTGGGTGGCGGTCAGGTCGCCCATGCCCCGCACGAGGCGGCCGCCGTTGCCGGAGGTGGTGCTGTAGGCCGACAGGCCCACGCGCACCGAGGGCGGCGACGTCACGGGCAGGCCGTTGATCACATCGGTGGCCGAAGCCTTCGCGATGTCCCAGCGTGTCTGCACCTGGTAGCTGACGCCAGAGATGACGTAGCGCTTGCGCTGGCTCCAGCCGCTTTGCGGGTACATCGTCGCGTCGCCATTGATGCCGAAGTACCAGTTCAGGTAGTTGCCGGTGTATTGGGCCGGCAGGTAGGAACTGGGCAGGCCCGAGTTGTCTGCGACCAGCTTGGCAAAGTAGACGGTGTCGCGGGCGAAGCAGCGCCGGCTGCCGGTGCTGACGGCCGACCAGTGGCGGTAATCGGTGCCGCTGATGCGGATGTTGGGCACACCGCTGTTCACGCGCAGCCACACCTCGCTGCTGCTGCCGACCACGTTGCCGCCCGTGCAACCCGAGGCCGAGTAGTCGGTGCTCGCGTTGTAGGGTGAGGCAGGCACGACGTTGGTCATCGAGCCCGAGCTGTCGATCATGAACATGAAGTTCGGCGGGACGTTGTTCTTCACCGCCATCGGGATGTCGTTCAGCGACTGCGCCAGCAGCGGGCCGCTGCCGGCCAGCAGCAACCCCGCCAGCAGTGGGCGCCGGGCGGCGCACAACACCGCGGCCAAAGTCGGGAGGAAGGGCTTCATCGGGCGCTCCTGGGGCGTGGTGGGGGCATCAGCCCGAGGCCGGGCCGGAGATCATGGCTTCGAACCATTGCTCGGTGCCGCGGGGGCCGCGCACGCGCATGATCACGCGGTAGCGCAGCTGGATGTTGAAGGCCGACACCGCGCCCGCATTCGCCTCGTGTTCGCACTTGGCACGGATGTCGGTGATGTCGGTGAGCGTGGGGTTGCTGTTGCACAGGCGTTCGATGACGTACTGGATGCGGTAGCTGCCATCGTCGGTGCCGCAACTGCTGATCACCGTGCCCGCGGGGTCGACGCAGGCCACGTTCTCCCAGTTGATGCTGGTGGGGAAGCCGCGCGCATCCAGCGTGCTTTGCCGGGTGCTGAAGTAGCGGTTGGCCACATCGTTGTTGCCGCCGCCGGCCAGCACGGCGCCAGCTGCCGTGTTCAGCGCGTCGGTGAGCGCGCGGTCTGCGGATTGCATGGCCGCCTGCTGGAACGAGAAGTTGCCGGCGATGACGTTGCCCGAATCCACGGCACGCAGCGCACCGGCACCGGCCAGCAGCAGCAGGGCCAGCACCACCAGCACCACCAGCAGCACCATGCCGCGGGCACGCTGCAGCGAAGCTGGGCGGCGGCGCATGGACGGGCCGAAGGCCGGCGCAAGGCGCGGTTGCGGGGGCCGGGCCGAAGGGCAAGGCGCCATCAGTTGCTCCAGATCACGTTGCGCAGCGGGATCACCGCCTGCTGAACGCGGTAGCGGTAGCGCCGCCAGCTGGCGCCGTTGGGCGTGCTGGTAGCGCTGAGGTCGATCACGGGGGCTTCGGCATCGTTGAAGGAACAGGGGCCGACGTTGACCACGCCGGCGTCGTTGGTGCAGCTGGCCGGGGTGACCTCTTCACCGGCAGGTTCCTTCGAGCGCGAGACGATGACGATGCGCAGCGCCTTGATGCGGCCGACCTGGGCCGAGTTCGGGCTGCTCCAGTCGATGCTGCCCACCGTCTTGGCATCGACCCAGTTCGTGACCACGTCGCTGCTGGTGTCGGCGCTGATGCCGTACTGCGCCTGCAGCAGCACGATGTCGGTGACCAGCGCATTGGCGCCGCCGCTGAAGTTCAGCGGGCCGGTGCTGCAGGCCGGGCTGTCCACGAAGGCGTTGTACTCGACCAGGGTCTCGCACATCACCGCAAAAGCCTGCTGGCGGAAGGTGGTGCCCAAGCCCATCACCACGGCCGGGCCGAAGACCGGTGAGGCATCGGCAAAACCGTAGCGCGGCTCGTTGGCGAAGGTGCCTGCGGCCGGGTTGTAGTTGCCCCCGGCGGCGCGGGGCAGCGTCTTGCATTGGTTCGCATTGCCGCCGCAAGACACGCCGGAACTCGGCGTCGATGTCACCTGAAACAAGGTGCACGGCACGGAAGCAGAGCCCGGCACGCCGACGATGGCCAGGTCGTTGGCCGCGATGAGGCCGCCGTCGGTGACGACGATGTCGGCAGCCGATGAAGCCATGGCGTCCATCACCGGCATGCCCGAGAGCGGGCCGACGGCGCTCGAGGCTGAAAAGACCAGGCTGTCAGAAGCCGAGCCGCTGCCGCCATCGGTGATGCGGGCGGGCAGCAGTGGCGCGCCGTCTGACTTGACCGCGCCACCGTAGGCCGCGTTGAAGCCCATGCACACCGGCTGGCCGTTGTTGAAGAGCCCGGCGCCCGCGGTGCGTCCGGCGCTGTCGATCAAGGACAGCGCCAGCTGGGCGTTGACTTGCGCCGCCGAGGTGGAGCCGACGACCCGGAACTGCCGCCCCATGGTCAGCATCGACAGGCTGATGGCGAGTGCCAGCACCAGGCCGATGGTCAGCGCGACCATCAGCTCCACCAGCGTGAAGCCGGTGGCTCGGGTCTTGGCGTGGCGGGGGCGGGGCATGCGCGTGGCGTGCTTCATAGCTGCCATTGCACCTGGTTGCTGACCGACAGGCTGCGGGGCGGGTCGTTGCCGTTTTGCCAGCACAAGGTGACGATCACGCGGGCAGAGATTTCCGGCGGTGACGGCGGCACCACCACCACCTGCTGCAGGGTCGACGGGGCCTGGGGCAGTTGTTGTGCCACTTCCGTGAGCCAGCCCGTGACCACGGCATTGGTGGACGCCGTGCCGCTGGGGTTGCAGGCCGTGGTGCCCGTGGCCAGGTGCTCGAAGGTGCTCGCGCTGGCCGGGTCGGCGATGAGCATGCGGGCGAGCAACTGGTCGGCCAGGAAGGTGGCCACGGCGCGGTCGCGCGCATCGCCGGCCATGCGTGTGGCGGTGGCCTGTATGGTCACGAGGCCCAGCACGCCGAGCGAAAACACGAGCAGGGCGACCAGCACTTCGATCATCGTGAAACCGCCGGCGCGCCGACCTTGCAGGCGGGCTGGCCGGGCCACAGAGCAGCAAGGCTTGCGCATCAGCATCTCCGCGGGTCGCCGGCTGCCGTGACAGCCGGGTCGCAGACCCGGATGAGGCCGCCGCCGTAGATGTCGATGCGGCGCGTTTCGCTGTTGGCTGCCGAACTGGAGAGATCGATCTGGCTCATGCGGGTGCCGCTGCCATCGACGAAGCCGGTGGCGGTGAAGGTCACAGCGCGACTCTCGTTCGTGGAGGCGGCCGTGATGCCCGCCGATTCGCCTGCCGCACGCGACTGCAACGTGGTGGCCGGGCTGACCTGCGCCACCGTCCAGCCCGAGCCGGTTGCGCTGAGGGTGAAGCTCACCGGTGAGTTGCGCCGCACGGCTTCCGCGCGGGCGTAATTCAGCCCGTTGATGATGCTCTCGGACGCCGTGCGCAGCCGGTAGTTCGCCAGCTGCTGGGTGAAGGCCGGCGCGGCCAAGGCCAGCCCGATGGCCAGCACCACCACCGTGATCATCAGCTCGATGAGCGTCAGCCCCCGGGTGGCCGACCGCTGCCCACCGAGGCGGCGCGCGGGCAGGGTCATCAGCATGTGTCTCCCGCACGCCGCAACCAGCAGTTCACGGGCACGGTCGCGTCGGTGAAGGCCGTGGTGCGCTGGAGGTTGTCTTGGTTCACGGTGAAGGCATAACCGTCCATGCCGGCACTGGCCTTGCCCGCGGCCGTCAGGACGAAAGACTGGTTGCTCGAGGTGCTGCCCCAGGCGCAGGTGTAGGTGAAGTAGTCGCCCGTGGGCATGGTGACACCGCAGCCGGAGGCGCCGTAGTTGCGGTTGTCCTGGAAGTACTGCTCCATGCGCACGCGTGTCACGCTCAGCGTGCCCGTGGCTTCGGCCAGGCGGCTGCGTGTGACGTAGCTGGTGTACTGCGGGTAGGCCACGGCCGCCAGGATGCTGACGATGGCCACGGCGATCATCAGCTCGATGAGGGTGAAGCCCGCTTCCCGGCCGCGCGCCGACAGCGAACGCCCGCCGCGCGACGCGGCACGGCGCAGGAATTTCGGGAAAGGCAGACGCACGCAAGCTCCTCAGCACTCGGACCAACCCGAGTCTGCCTCGGTTATCGGCCCTGGATCGCTGGAGCTGTAGGGTCTGTGTGCGTCAAATGTGCGGCGGTGCAACAAACCGTGACGGCAGGGCCGCCGCCAGGCCCGCCGCGGCGGGCCTGTTTCGGCTTCAGCGCGGCAGGCTGCTGCGGCCCATCAGGTAGGCGTCGACCTCGCGGGCGGCCTGGCGGCCTTCGCGGATGGCCCACACCACCAGGCTCTGGCCGCGGCGCATGTCGCCGGCGGCGAAGACCTTGTCGACGTTGGTCTTGTAGCCGGTGCCGTCTTCGGTGCCGGCGCGGGCGTTGCCGCGGTTGTCCTTCTGCACGCCGAAGGCATCCAGCACGGTGCCCACGGGCGAGGTGAAACCCATGGCCAGCAGCACCAGGTCGGCCTTGTGCTCCTGCTCGGTGCCGGGCACCTCGACGAACTTGCCGCCTTCCAGCTGCACGCGCACGGTCTTCACGGCCGTGACCTTGCCCTTGCTGCCGATGATCTCTTTGGTGGCGATGGCGAACTCGCGCTCGCAGCCTTCTTCGTGGCTGCTGCTGGTGCGCAGCTTGGTGGGCCAATAGGGCCAGGTCAGCGGCTTGTTTTCCTCTTCGGGCGGCTGGGGCATCAGCTCGAACTGCGTGACGCTGGCCGCGCCGTGGCGGTTGCTGGTGCCGACGCAATCGCTGCCGGTGTCGCCGCCGCCGATCACGATGACGTGCTTGCCGTCGGCGCGCAGCTGTTTCTTCAGCTTGTCGCCGGCCACCACCTTGTTCTGCTGCGGCAGGAACTCCATCGCGAAGTGCACGCCGTCCAGCTCACGGCCGGGCACGGGCAGGTCGCGGCTGTTTTCGCTGCCGCCGGTCAGCACCACGGCGTCGAACTCGGCCTTCAACTGATCGGCGCTGACGGTTTCTTTCGCGTCGTTGGTGACCTTGCTGTCGGCCGGGAAAGACCCCACCAGCACGCCGGTACGGAAGACCACGCCCTCGGCCTGCATCTGTTCGATGCGGCGGTCGATGTGCGTCTTCTCCATCTTGAAGTCGGGGATGCCGTAGCGCAGCAGGCCGCCGATGCGGCTGTTCTTCTCGAACACCGTCACGTCATGGCCGGCGCGTGCCAGCTGCTGTGCGGCGGCCAGGCCGGCAGGGCCGCTGCCGACGATGGCCACCTTCTTGCCCGTCTTCACAGCCGGCACTTCGGGCAACACCCAGCCCTCGGCCCAGGCGCGGTCGATGATGACGTGCTCGATGCTCTTGATGCCCACCGCGTCGTCGTTGACGTTGAGCGTGCAGGCGGCTTCGCAGGGCGCCGGGCAGACGCGGCCGGTGAACTCGGGGAAGTTGTTGGTGCTGTGCAGCACCGTGATGGCGTTCTTCCAGTCACCCTGGTAGACGAGGTCGTTGAAGTCGGGAATGACGTTGTTGACCGGGCAGCCGCTGTTGCAGAAGGGCGTTCCGCAGTCCATGCAGCGTGCGCCCTGCACCTTGGCCTGGTCTGCGTTCAGCGTGATGACGAACTCTTTCCAGGTCTTCAGCCGCGCCGGCGGCGGCTCGTAGCCTTCTTCGATGCGCTCGTACTCGAGAAATCCGGTGACCTTGCCCATGGTGTGTCTCAGCTCGATAGGGTGGGGTTGAAGGCGCAGCCTGCTTACTTGGCGTCGAGGGTGCTGGCGGCCGTGGCCGCGGCGGCCCGCGCAGCCAGCACGCGCTTGTATTCGTGGGGGAAAACCTTCACGAACTTGGCGCGCGAGACGGCCCAGTGGTCCAGCAGCTCGCGCGCACGCAGGCTGCCCGTCCAGCGGTGGTGGTCTTCGATCAGCTTCTTCAGCAAGGCTTCGTCGGTATCGCCGGCGTGCAGGCCCGCAGCGGGCGTGGTCTGCTCTTCGCGCGGCAGCACCTTGTCCAGCGCCACCATGCTGGTGTTGCAGCGGCGCGCGAACTGTCCGTCTTCATCGAACACATAGGCCACGCCGCCGCTCATGCCGGCGGCGAAGTTGCGGCCGGTGGCGCCCAGCACGACGACGGTGCCACCGGTCATGTATTCACAACCGTGGTCGCCCGTGCCTTCCACCACCGTGGTAGCGCCACTCAGGCGCACCGCGAAGCGTTCGCCCGCCACGCCGCGGAAGAAGGCCTCGCCGCTGGTGGCGCCGTAGAGCGCGGTGTTGCCGATGATGATGTTCTTGGTGGCGTCGCCGCGGAACTCGATGCTCGGGCGCACGACGACACGACCGCCGGAGAGGCCCTTGCCGGTGTAGTCGTTGGCATCGCCGATCAGGTAGAGCGTGATGCCGCTGGCGAGGAAGGCGCCGAAGCTCTGGCCGCCCACGCCTTCCATCTGCATGAAGATGGTGTGGTCGGGCAGGCCTTCAGGCCGGTGCTTGATGAGCTCACCCGAGAGCATGGCGCCGACGCTGCGGTTGAGGTTGCGCGCGTCTTCCATGAAGTGCACCTTCTCGCCCTTCTGGATGGCGGGCTGGCAGCGCTCGATCAGCTTCATGTCCAGGGCCTTGCCCAGGCCGTGGTCTTGTTCTTCGGTGTGGTGGCGCGCCACGCTGGCCGGCACGGCCGGCTGGTGGAAGACGCGGCCGAAATCGAGGCCGCGCGCCTTCCAGTGTTCGATGCCCTTCTTGGTGTCCAGCAGGTCGGCGCGGCCGATCAGCTCGTCGAACTTGCGGATGCCCAGCTGCGCCATGATCTGGCGCGCTTCTTCGGCGACGAAGAAGAAGTAGTTCACCACGTGCTCGGGCTTGCCCGCGAACTTGGCGCGCAGCACCGGGTCTTGTGTGGCCACGCCCACCGGGCAGGTGTTGAGGTGGCACTTGCGCATCATGATGCAGCCCTCCACCACCAGCGGCGCGGTGGCGAAGCCGAACTCGTCAGCGCCCAGCAGCGCACCGATGACGACATCGCGGCCGGTCTTCATCTGGCCGTCGGCCTGCACGCGGATGCGGCTGCGCAGGCGGTTGAGCACCAGGGTCTGCTGCGTCTCGGCCAGGCCCAGTTCCCAGGGCGTGCCGCAGTGCTTGATCGATGACCACGGCGAGGCACCCGTGCCGCCATCGTGGCCCGCGATCACCACGTGGTCGGCCTTGCACTTGGCCACGCCGGCGGCGATCGTCCCCACGCCCACTTCCGACACCAGTTTCACGCTGATGCTGGCGCGCGGGTTGGCGTTCTTCAGGTCGTGGATCAGCTGCGCCAGGTCTTCGATGGAGTAGATGTCGTGGTGCGGCGGCGGGCTGATGAGGCCCACGCCCGGTACGCTGTAGCGCAGGAAGCCGATGTAGTCGGAGACCTTGCCCCCGGGCAGCTGGCCGCCTTCACCGGGCTTGGCGCCCTGGGCCATCTTGATCTGGATCTGGTCGGCACTCACCAGGTATTCGGTGGTCACGCCGAAACGGCCCGAGGCCACCTGCTTGATCTTGCTGCGCAGGCTGTCGCCCTCGCGCAGCTCGTAGTCGGCTTCGATGACCTTCTTGCCGATGACGTCAGACACCTTGGTGCCGGCCGTGACCTTGATGCCCTTCAGCTCGCTGCGGTAGCGCGCCGGGTCTTCACCACCTTCGCCGGTGTTGCTCTTGCCGCCGATGCGGTTCATCGCGATGGCCAGCGTGCTGTGCGCTTCGGTGGAGATGCTGCCCAGCGACATGGCGCCGGTGGCGAAACGCTTGACGATGTCAGCGGCCGATTCCACCTCGTCGACAGAGATGGCCTTGCTCGGGTCGACCTTGAACTCGAACAGCCCGCGCAGCGTCATGTGGCGCTTGCTCTGGTCGTTGACGATCTGCGCGTATTCCTTGTAGGTGTCCCACTTGTTGGCGCGCGTGCTGTGCTGCAGCTTGGCGATGGCGTCGGGCGTCCACATGTGCTCTTCGCCCCGGGCGCGCCACGCGTACTCGCCGCCGGTTTCCAGCATGTTCGCCAGCAGCGGGTCGTTGCCGAAAGCGGCGCGGTGCATGCGCAGCGCTTCTTCGGCCACCTCGAAGACGCCGATGCCACCCACCTGCGTGGCCGTGCCGCGGAAGTACTTCTCGACGAAGGTCTTCTCCAGGCCGATGGCTTCGAAGAGCTGCGCGCCGCAGTACGACATGTAGGTCGACACGCCCATCTTGGACATGATCTTCGACAGGCCCTTGCCGATGGCCTTGACGTAGTTGTAGATGGCCTTGTCGGCGTCGATCTCACCCGGCAGCGAGCCTTGCAGCTCCACCAGTGTTTCCATCGCCAGGTAGGGGTGCACGGCCTCGGCGCCGTAACCCGCCAGCACCGCGAAGTGGTGCACCTCGCGCGCGCTGCCGGTCTCCACCACCAGGCCGGCGGTGGTGCGGCGGCCTTCGCGCACCAAATGGTGGTGCACGGCGCTCAGTGCCAGCAGCGCCGGGATGGCGATCTGCGTGCGGCTCATGCGCCGGTCGGTGATGACGAGGATGTTGTGGCCGCCCTTGAGCGCATCCACCGCCTCGGCGCACAGGCTGGCCAGCTTGGCTTCCACGCCCTCGCGGCCCCAGGCCAGCGGGTAGGTGATGTCGAGCTCGTAGCTCTTGAACTTGCCGCCGGTGTGCTGGGCGATGCTGCGCAGCCGCGCCATGTCGGCGAAGTTCAGGATGGGCTGCGTCACCTCCAGGCGCATCGGCGGGTTCACCGCGTTGATGTCCAACAGGTTGGGTTTCGGCCCGATGAAGCTGTTCAGGCTCATCACGATCGCTTCCCGGATGGGGTCGATCGGCGGGTTGGTCACCTGCGCGAAGAGCTGCTTGAAGTAGTTGAAGAGCGGCTTGTTCTTGTCGCTCAGCACCGCCAGCGGGCTGTCGTTGCCCATGCTGCCGATGGCCTCCTCGCCGTTGGCGGCCATGGGCGCCATGAGGAACTTCAGGTCTTCCTGCGTGTAGCCGAAGGCCTGTTGGCGGTCGAGCAGCGTTTCGGTGGCCGCTGCAGGCTCCGCGCCGCCGGCCACTTCGTCCAGGCGCACGCGCACGTTGTCGATCCACTGCCGGTAGGGGCGGGCGTTGGCGAACTGGTTCTTCAGTTCTTCGTCGTCGACGATGCGGCCTTGTTCCAGGTCGATGAGGAACATCTTGCCCGGCTGCAGGCGCCACTTCTTGATGATCTTGCTCTGTGGCACCGGCAGCACGCCGCTCTCTGAGGCCATCACCACGAGGTCGTCGTCGGTGACGATGTAGCGCGCGGGGCGCAGGCCGTTCCGGTCGAGCGTGGCGCCGATCTGCTTGCCGTCGGTGAACACCATCGCCGCGGGGCCGTCCCAGGGCTCGAGCATGGCGGCGTGGTATTCATAGAAGGCGCGGCGGCGCTCGTCCATCAGCTCGTGGTTCTCCCAGGCTTCGGGGATCATCATCATCGCCGCGTGGGCCAGCGGGTAGCCGCTCATCGTGAGCAGCTCCAGCGCGTTGTCGAAGGTGGCCGTGTCGCTCTGGCCTTCGAAGCTGATGGGGTAGAGCTTGTTCAGGTCGTCGCCCAGCACCGGGCTCTTCATCACGCCCTCGCGGGCGCGCATCCAGTTGAAGTTGCCCTTGACGGTGTTGATCTCGCCGTTGTGCGCCACCATGCGGTAGGGGTGGGCCAGCGGCCACTCGGGGAAGGTGTTGGTGCTGAAACGCTGGTGCACCAGGGCCAGCGCGCTGACGGCACGCGGGTCGGCCAGGTCCTTGAAGTACACGCCCACCTGGTTGGCCAGCAGCAGGCCTTTGTAGATGACCGTGCGGCAGCTCATGCTGGGCACGTAGTACTCGCGGCTGTGCGTGAGCTTCAGCGCCTGGATGGCGGCGCTGGCCGTCTTGCGGATGACGTAGAGCTTGCGTTCGAGCGCGTCGGGCACGATGACATCGGTGCCGCGGCCGATGAAGATCTGGCGGATAACGGGCTCTTTCGCGCGCACGGCCGGGCTCATTGGCATGCTCAGGTCCACCGGCACGTCACGCCATCCCAGCAGCACCTGGCCTTCGGCCTTCACGGCGCGCTCCAGTTCCTGCTCGCAGGCGAGCCGCGAAGCGTGTTCCTTGGGCAGGAAGATCATGCCGACGCCGTACTCGCCCGGGGGCGGCAGCGTCACGCCCTGGGCCGCCATCTCGGCGCGGTAGAAGTCGTCGGGAATCTGGATCAGGATGCCCGCGCCGTCGCCCATCAACTCGTCGGCGCCCACGGCGCCGCGGTGGTCGAGGTTCTCAAGGATCTTCAGGCCCTGCTGCACGATGGCGTGCGCCTTGGCACCCTTGATGTGGGCGACGAAGCCGACACCGCAGGCGTCGTGCTCGTTGCGCGGGTCGTACAGGCCGTCGCGGGCGAGGCCCTCGATGTCTGCGGCGCTGGCAGCGGAGGCGTCGGCGTGGGGGGTGGGCGTCGGCATGGCGCGTTCCTGGATCAAGGGTGCAAAACGGGGCGGATCAAGCGGCGAGGGCGGGGAAACCCTTCGGCCGGCGAGCGTACTGCAGTGCAACAAACGCGGCAACGGCTATTAAATGGGGTCAGACCCAGTAAAGAGACCGGCGAGGTCGCTGCAGTTTTAATTGGGGACATATCAGTTTGGTGCGCAACAGGGCGATCGAGCGCTGCGGATGCAGCCAGCGTGCCAGCTTGCTCAGGCGGGGTCTGCGGCCTTGCGGGGGCGGCCGCGGGCCCTGGGCCGGGCAGGGCGTGCGGTGGCGGCAGCCACCTCGCCAGCAAAAGCCGCCGAACCGGCCGCCCAGCCCCCCAGCGCGGCCTGGCGCAGGGTGTCGGCCAGTGCCGGGCTCGGCCCCTGCATCAAGTACTGGCGGTACAGCGCTTCACGATCGAAGGGCGTGTTGCCCAGCGCCCACCACTCCGGCGGGTCGACCAGCAGCCCCTCCCGCGGGCCGCCGGTGCGCGCGGCGGCGCTGGTCCAGCCCGGAAGCGCCGACTGGCCATCCACCAGCAGCAGCGCCTGCAGCCGCAGCGCGCCGGGCTCCACCACGGCGCAACGGAAACGGCTGTCCCACAAGCTGCCCCGGTGCCCGTGGCGGCGGTTGTAGGCGCTCACGTAGCGGCGCCCGAGGGCCTGCATCAGCCGGCCCAGGGCCCCTGCCGGTCCGGGTGTGGCGAGCAACTGCAACTCGGTGGGCAGCAGCGCGTAGGCGTGCACCTGCACCTGCTCGGCCACCGCGGCCTCGCGCAGCGCGGCGAGAAAGGCGCTGCGGTCGGCTTCGTCGGCGAAAACACCGGCCTGCCCGGCGGCATGGGCCGTGAGCAGCCCGCCATGCGCCCGCTGCAGCAGGTAGTGCGTGTGGCCCGGCCATTCCAGGCGCGGCAGGCGGGCCACGGCCGAACTCGCAGGCGCTCAGCGCCTCAGTCGAACAGCCGCCGCCCGGTGAGGCGGTGGTGCTCGCGCAGCGCGTAGCGGTCGGTCATGCCGGCGATGTAGTCGGCCACGGCACGCGGCTGATCGTCGGCTTGCAAGTAGTCGGCCGGCATTTCGCCAGGCTGCGCCAGGTAGGCCTCGAAAAGCTCGGCCACCACCGTGCGCGCCAGCCCCGTGGAGGCCACCACCTGCGGGTGGCGGTAGAGCGCGCGGAAAAGAAAACGCTTCAGTTCGGCGTTCTGCGCCTGCAGCGCCGGGCTCAGGCCGACCAGGGCCGGCCCCTGGCGCACCGCGTCGGCATCGGCGGGATGGGCCTCTGTCAGCAGGGCGGTGGTGTGGGCGATCAGGTCCCCCACCTGCGCCGACAGCAAGCGCCGCAAGGTTTCGAACAGCAGGCGCCTGCCGCCTTGTTCGGCCAGTTGCGGGTGTTCTGCCAGCACGTCGTCGCGCCACTGCGCGAAGAGCGGCACCTCGCCCAGTTGCTGCAGCGTGATCAGGCCCGAACGCACGCCGTCGTCGATGTCGTGCGCGTTGTAGGCCATCTCGTCGGCCAGGTTCACCAACTGCGCCTCCAGGCTGGGGCGCGTGCCGTCGATGAAACGCTGCGCCGGCCCGCCGGGCTCGGCGGCCACCAGGCGCTGCGCGTTGCGCGGCGAGCAGTGCTTGAGGATGCCCTCGCGCGTTTCGAAGCAGAGGTTCAGGCCGTCGAAGCCGGGGTAGCGCACTTCCAGCGCGTCCACCACGCGCAGGCTCTGCAGGTTGTGCTCGAAGCCGCCATGGGCCTGCATGCAGGCGTGCAAGGCGTCTTGCCCCGCGTGGCCGAAAGGTGTGTGGCCCAGGTCGTGGGCCAGCGCGATGGCTTCCACCAGGTCTTCGTTGAAGCGCAGCGCGCGGGCCATCGAGCGGCCCAGCTGCGCCACTTCCAGCGAATGCGTCAGCCGCGTGCGGAAGAGGTCGCCTTCGTGGTTGAGGAAAACCTGGGTCTTGTAGACCAGGCGCCGGAAGGCCGTGCTGTGCACGATGCGGTCACGGTCGCGCTGGTGTTCGTGGCGCGGCGGCGAGGCCGGCTCGGCCACGCGGCGCCCGCGCGTGCGGCGCGGGTCGCTGGCCCAGGGCGCGAGACCGTCGAGATTCACGCGGCGCTGGCCACGGGCGCGCTGTGGCGGTGGATGACGCGCAGCACCAACTCGTCTGGCGCGCTGCGCAGGCTGGCGCGGCCAGGCGGGTCGATCAGCACGAAGCGGATGGCACCGGCCTCGGCCTTCTTGTCCACGCGCATCAGTTCGAGCCAGCGTTCGTCGGGCATCACGGGCGCTTGCGTAGGCAGGCCCGAAGCCTGCACCAGCCGCGTGAGCCGCTCGACGAAAGCCGCTGGCACCAGCCCCAACTCGGCCGAGAGCGCCGCCGCCAGCACCATGCCGCAGCCCACCGCTTCGCCGTGCAACCAGGCGCCGTAACCCTGGCCGGCCTCGATGGCGTGGCCGAAGGTGTGCCCGAAGTTGAGGATGGCGCGCAGGCCGCTTTCGCGCTCGTCTTCGCCCACCACCGCGGCCTTGATCTCGCAAGAGCGCTGCACCGCATGGGCCAGGGCCTGCACATCGCCAGCCCGCAAGGCCTCGACGTGCGCCTCGATCCAGTCGAAGAAGGCCATGTCGTGGATCGGGCCGTACTTGATGATCTCGGCCAGGCCAGCCGAAAGTTCGCGAGGCGGCAGGCTGCCCAGGGTGGCGAGATCGCAGACCACGCGCGCCGGCTGGTAGAACGCACCGATCATGTTCTTGCCCAGTGGGTGGTTGATGGCCGTCTTGCCGCCGACCGACGAGTCCACCTGCGCCAGCAGCGTGGTGGGCACTTGCACAAAAGGCACGCCGCGCATGTAGGTGGCGGCGGCGAAGCCTGTCATGTCACCGATGACGCCGCCGCCCAAGGCGTAGAGCACGGTCTTGCGGTCGCAAGCGCGGGCGAGCAGGTGGTCGAAGACGAGATTCAGAGAATCCCAGGTCTTGTGCGCTTCGCCATCGGCCAGCAGCACGCGGCTGACTTCGCGGTGCAGCGGCGCGATGGCCGCAGCGAGCGGGTCACCGTACAAGGCGTTGACCGTCGGGTTGCTGACGATGACCGCCTGCGTGGTGCGCGGCAGGCCCGCCCAGGTGCCGGGGTTCTGCAGCAGACCGCTGCCGATCTGGATGTCGTAGCGGCCGCCGGGTGTGTCCACCACGACCGTGCGCAGGTGCTCGGAAGTCATGGCGCGAGTTTACGGGCCGCCTGCGCCGGCTCGCCCTTGGCCAGCCCCGTGTGTACCGGGCGCAGGCCCGCTGCCACGGAGCCCGTTACGACCTCAGGCGTGCCCGCTGTCGACGCTGGAGGGCACCTGGCCAGGGTCCACCAGCCCGGCCAGTTCCAGTTGCATCAGAACCATGCCCGTCAGCGAATGCACCGAGGGGCGGGCCGCCTCGACGACAAAGTGCGCCGTGCGGCGGTACAGCGGATCTCGCTCGCGGTAGAGCTCGCGCAGGCGGGCGAGCGGATCGGCCACCTGGAGCAGCGGCCGTTGCTGGTCGTGCCGCAACCGGCGGTGCAGTTCTTCGGCGGTGCTGCGCAGGTAGACCACGTGCGTGCGCGAGTGCAGCGCATCGCGGTTCGAAGGCCGCAGCACGGCACCGCCGCCCGTGGCGAGCACGCAGTCTGGCTGCTGGGTCAGTTCGTCAATGACGTCCTGCTCGATGTCGCGGAAGGCCGCTTCGCCCTCGGCCTCGAAAAAGGCACGGATCGGCATGCCGATCCGTTGCTCTATCGCGGTGTCGCTGTCGACGAAACGCAGGTCCAGGTGGCGAGCCAGATGGCGGCCGACTGTGGACTTGCCACAGCCGGGCATGCCGACGAGGGCCAATGAGAGGGGCAACGCCGGGCTACGGCAGCAGGGTGCAGGCACCTGCCACCGTTGTGGGCCGAGGTGTGGACCCGAACGGACTGACGACGCCGGCTGGCGGGGTCCCCTCGGTGGAGAAGTCGGAGGCGGCGCCGTTCACGATGAACTCAACACTCGTGCTGGACTCCGTGCCGGACACGGTCGCCGACGCCGTGAGGCGCAGCCTCACCCAAGGGGCATAAGACTCCGCGTAGGTCAGGGAAATCGTCGCTCGCCCGTTTTCCGTCTGCACGTTGCCCGGCGAAACCGCGATGACGTTGCCTGGCCAGAGCACGCCGTCGTTGTTGTCGTCTTCTCCGGCATCCAGAACGCCGTTGGTGTTGCGGTCTTCGTTGCGGCACATCCAGAGTGGTGGGTTCGCATAGTCCCAGACCGTGCCGTTCCACCGCAGGGTTCCAACAAGGAAGTCGGTCGGAATCGCCTTCACCGTGAGTGTGGCGCCGTTGACCGGAATGCCGTTCGAATCGGTGACGTAGACCACCCAGTCCTTGCGATAGGTCTGCGGGTCGATGTTGGTGATGACGTTACCAGTGCCCAGGGCAATGAAAAGTGCCGTTTGGTTGACTGTGAGCGTTGCCGTGCCCGTCACGGACGGCGCGGTGGCGACGGTGGCGCGCAGCACGACGCCGTTGTTGGCCGTGCTTTCCGATCCCGGTCGGTACGCCACACTGGCCTGCCCGCTGGCGTCGGTGGTCGCCGAGGCTTGCAGCAGGTTGCCGCCGCTGGGGTCCGACACGCGACTGAAGTTGATGGTCTGCCCTTGCACGGGGTTGCCCACCGCATCGTTGACCTTGGCCACCACCTGCACCTGGTTGGCCGTGCTGGTTCCGATGTTCGGCGCGACGGCCGTTGGCGTGACCTGCAGCACCAAAGTGGACGGGGCTGTGGCGACGACCACAAGTGGCAGCGTCGTGCTGGTACTGGTACCGGCCAAGGTTGCCTGCAGGGTGACCGGCCCCGCCGATGTCGACGTCAGGGTCACCGAGGCCTCGCCGGCTGCGTTGGTAGCCGCCGTCGCCGCCGACAGCGTGCCGCCGGTGGCAGCGAAGTTGATGACGTTGCCGGCCAAGGGGCTCACGCCTTCCAGACGAACGGTCACTGTCTGGGCCGTGTTCACGGGCACGGTGGTGGAAGGCGCCGGCGCGACAAACGCGAAATTCTGACCGCTGACCGCCAGGGCCGGGCTGGGCGATACGGTGGCACCTGCTCCACTGAACACAAGGTTGTCGGTACCTGCGTTGGTGGCCGTGTAGGCGTAGCGGACCTGGCCGCTGGCGTTGGTGCTGTTGCCGCCCGCTGCAGCGAGTGCATTGCCCAAGGAGCTGGTGGCGGTGATCACCACGTTGGACACGACGTTGCTCTTCGAATCGGTGACGACGACGTCGAAGCTGGCGCTGCTGCCACGGATCAATGCCGAGGGCCCCGACAGCGTCAGGCGCGTTCCGGTGATGGGCAGGGTGAGCGTGCTGCTCACGGTGCCCGAAGAAGCCGTGATGACAGCGCTGCGGTTGCTGCGGTCGGCGCCGGCCGAAAGGGTGGCCGAGGCTGAGCCTGAGGCGTCGGTCGTGCCGCTCAAGCCGGACAAGGTCCCGGAAGTCGTGCTGATGGCGACAGGCACACCCGCCAGCGCGTTGTTGTTGGCGTCTTTGACAAAGGCCCGGACAACAACACCGTCACCGCCCGTACCCACGCTGGTCGCGCCGGCGATGAGTTCTATCGAAGTGGGTTGCGTTCCGACCGTGCTGTTCACGACCTTCAGCACCGCCGTCTTGGTAACGCCGTTGGCGCTGGCTGTGACCGTGATGTCTCGGTTGGTGGTGTCAGCGCCTATCCCCACCTGGGCCACCACTTGGCCGCTGGCGTCGGTCACTGCGCCGCTGGCGGGCAGCGTGAGCACGGCATTGCTGTTCACCGAAACGGCCAGGGTCGCGCCTGGCAGCGCGATGCGGTTGCCATCCAGAGCGGTGATGGTGGCCGCCACGCTACCCGTGCCCGTGTTGGGAATGGTCGGCGCTGCAAGCACGATGGCGATGTCGGCCACCGTCGGCCCACCGCCGGCGGGAGGGGGCGTGGTGCCACCACCGCCGAACGCGGGTGTTCCTGCAGAACCACCGCCGCCGCCGCAACTGGCGAGCAGCAGGGTCACGCTGACGGTGGCTATCGAAAATAAACGTTTCAGCATCATCAGGTCCTAAGGTCCGGCGAGGGACAGGCGTGCCGTGCCGCCGGGCATGCTGTGGTGATGTTCAACGCGCCGCCGACCGGTCCGTCACGATCTTCGGCGTGATGAAGATCAGCAACTCGGTCTTGCGGGTGCTGCGCACGCGGTTCTGGAAGAGGTAGCCGAGGTAAGGGATGTCGCCGAGCAGCGGCACCTTGTTGACCTCGGTCTGTTCGTCCTGCGTGAAGATGCCGCCGATCACGACGGTGCCGCCGTTCTCCACCAGCACCTGCGTCTTCACCTGTTTGGTGTTGATGGCCGGGCCGGCGGCTGTCAGCGCGCCGCGGCTGTCCTTGTTGACTTCCAGGTCGAGGATGACGTTGCCCTCGGGCGTGATCTGCGGTGTCACTTCGAGGCTCAGGCTGGCCTTCTTGAACTGCACCGAAGTCGCGCCGCTGGAGGTGGCCTGCTGGTAAGGGATCTCTTCGCCTTGCTCGATGCGAGCCTTCGTCTGGTCGGCCGTGATGACACGCGGGCTGGAGACGATGTTGCCCTTGCCTTCGGCTTCCAGCGCCGACAACTCGAGGTTGAGGAAGCGGTTGGCCGTGGCCCCGAACAGCGACAGCGCAAAGGTGGCCGCATTGCTGCCACTGAAGGCCGTGGTGTTGGCCGGGAAGCTGATGAAGGCGCTGTCGGCAAAGGCCGGTGCGGTGCCGCCCTGGCCCGTTTGGTAACCGATGGCGGCGTAGTTGCTGCCGATGGTCACGCGGTTGTCGCCACCCACGCCATAACCCGGCGTACCACCGCGAACACCGCGCAGGTCGTTGCCGCCAAGGCGCACACCCAGGGCCCGGCCAAAGCTGTCGTCGGCTTCGACGATGCGGGCCTCGATCAGCACCTGGCGCACAGGGATGTCGATCTTGGTGATCAGCGCTTGGATTTCTTCGAGCTTGGACGGGATGTCGTTCACGAAGAGCTGGTTGGTGCGGGTCTCGAAAATCACGCTGCCGCGCGGCGACAGGATGCGCGAGTTCTGGCCCCCACCGGCATTGCCGCCGGCGGTGTTCTGCCCGGTCAGGCCCTTGGCCACCTCTTCGGCCTTGGTGTAGTTCAGCTGGAAAGCCTGCGTGCGCAGCGGCTCCAGCTCGGCCACTTTCTTCTTGGCTTCGAGGTCAACCTGCTCCTTCGCGGCCAGCTCGTCTTTCGGTGCGATCCACAGCACGTTGCCGTTCTTGCGCACGCCCAGGCCCTTGCTCTGCAGGATGATGTCGAGCGCCTGGTCCCAGGGCACGTCTTTCAGGCGCAGCGTGACGGTGCCCGTCACGGTGTCGCTGGTGACGACGTTGAAGTTGGTGAAGTCGGCAATCACCTGCAGCAGCGCCCGCACTTCGATGTTCTGGAAGTTCAGGCTCAGCTTCTCGCCCTGGAAGCCCGGGCCTTGCGTCAGCTTGTTGGGGTCGACCTTGACCGGGCGCACTTCCAGCACGAACTGGTTGTCGCTCTGGTAGGCGCTGTGCTCCCACGAGCCGCTGGGCTCGACGACCATGCGCACACGGTCGCCCGACTGGAAGGTGGACACCGTGCGCACAGGCGTGCCGAAGTCGGTGACATCGAGCCGGCGGCGCAGGTTCTCGGGCAGGCTGGAGCGCAGGAACTCGACCACCAGGGTCTGGCCCTGCTGGCGGATGTCCACGCCCACTTGCGTGCTGGGCAGGTTCACGATGACGCGGCCAGTGCCGTCCTGGCCGCGGCGGAAGTCGATGTCGCGCAGTGCCAGGGGCGCCGTGTTCTGCGGCGCAGCGAACTGCACGGTCTGCCCTGCGGTGCCGGCAGCCGGTGTCGCTGTGGCCACGGCTTCAGGCGCGATGGCAGGGCCGGCGGTGTCGAGGATCACCAGGAGCACCTTGCCCTGCACCTGCGCGCGGTAGCCCGAGGCCTGCTTCAGGTTCAGAACCAGCCGTGAGCGGTCACCCGCCTGGGCCACGCTGGCCGAGCGCAGGTTGCCCTGGTTGATGTCGATGCTGTTGCGGCCCAGGCCGTTGATCACGCCGGGCAAATCGATGGCAATGCGCGGTGGCGCTTGCACCGAGAAGCCGTTGGGCACGGCGGTGAGGGCTTCGCTCAACTCGACACGCACGACCTCCGTGCCGGCTTGCTGGCTGCTGGTGATCGACTGGATCGCGTTCTGGGCCCACGAAGACAGCGGCACAAGCAGGGCGCTGGCGGCAGACAAAGCGGCAAGGGCGGCACGCCAATGCGACATGGTGCATCTCTCCTGAAAGGTCTTCATCGCGCCCTCTCCTGCAGTTGCAGTGTCGCGGGGCGCTCGATCATCTCGCCGCTGGCGTCCATGACCAGTTCGCGCAACACGATCTCGGTCTCGGCGATCTTCGTGATGAGCCCGTAGTTCTGGCCCAGGTGGTCGCCCACCTTCACTTGGTAGAGCAGGTTGTCTACCCGCAGCAGCGCGAAGGGCCGGCCTTCCTTGTTGACGCTGCCCACCATGCTCATGCTGTCCAGCGGGTAGGCCTCCAGCGGTTCCTTGCGGCGGTTCAATTCCGCGGCCAACAGGGAATTCGGCTGCCGTGCTTCCTGCTTGAGCGCCACCGACAGCTTTTGTGTACTGAAAGGTTCCACGCCTTGCGCCGCGCCATAGGGCTCGGGGTCGAACTTCTTGGGCGGCTGCAGCGGCTGCACGCTCGGCTTGGCCTCGCGCCGCTGCTGTTCCATCCATTCGCGCAGTTCGTCGTGCTCGGCGCTGCAAGCACCCAACAAAGCGGTGCCGGTCAGAACCAGTGTGATGAGGTGCAGGCGGCTCACTTCTTGCCCCCCTTGCGCTGCTCGGCGATCTCGTTGGTGTCGAGGTAGCGGTAGGTGCGCGCCGTGGCTTCCATCGCGAGGTTGCCCGAGGCATCCCGGTTGTTCACGGGCGTGATGACCAGGTTCTGCAAGGTCACGATGCGCGAGAGGTTGGCCACATCGGCGGCGAAAGACCCGACGTCGTGGTAGCGGCCGGTCACGCGGATGGCGATCGGCAGTTCGGCGTAGTAGTCCTTGATCTGCACCTGGCCCGGGCGGAAGAGCTCGAACTGCAGGCCACGCCCCAGGCCGGCCTGGTTGATGTCGGACAGCAGGGCGTCGATCTCGGCCTTGCCGGGCAGCTGCTTCTCGAGCTGCGTCACGTACTCCTGCACCTGCAGACGCTGCTTGCGGTACTCGCTCAGGTTGACGGCCTGGGTGAGGCGGTCTTTGTAGGTGGTCTTGAGCTGCGGCTCCTTGGCGCGCAGGTCTTCCAGGTCTTGCGTGGCGGCCGAGAGCAGAAGAAACCAGCCGAGGAAAACCACCGCGCCCGCGGCGGCCAGCCAGGTTGCGATCTTGGGCAGCGGCGGCCACTGACCCGGCTCGTTGGGGTTGAGGTTGCGAAACTGGGACGCCGCCTGCTCGACAAAGCCGGTGACGTCGAAATTCATGGTGGAGGGCTTGGCCATGCGGACCTCAGCTCGCCTTGGCGGGCACTGAAACGGCGGGTGCCGATGCGGCAGCAGCGCCCGCCGGAGCGGCCGTGCGCTGGCGCTTGATGGTCACGCGCATCGAGAAGTCGAACAGGCGGCGCTGGTCGCGTGCGCCCGTCGTGATGTTGGAGGCGCGAATCTCCACCAGATCGGGCTTTTCGAGCCAGCTCGAGTTGTAAAGCGCGTTGCGCAGGAACTCCGACACACGCTCGTTGGTCTGCGCCACACCGGTGATCGACACGATCTGCCCCGTCTGGCGAATGCTGGTGAGGAAAACGCCTTCGGGCGTCTGCTGCACCAGTTCGTTGAGCAGGTAAACAGGCACGTTGCGGTCGTTCTGCAGGTCTTCGACCGCCTTCTTGCGCGCGTTCAGCGCTTCGATCTCGGCCCGCAGCGTTGCGATGTCCTTGATCTGCGAATCGAGCCGCGTGATCTCGGCCTGCAGGAAGGCATTGCGCGATTCCTGGTCGGCCGTCATCTGGCCCAGCACGGTGTACCAGACGGCGACGATGGCCGCACCGGCCACGGCACAGGCGGCGAGGCTGGCGAAATAGGCCCGTTTGCGCTGGCGCCGCTTTTCTTCGCGGTGCGGCAGCAGGTTGATCAGGATCACTGCAGGAACCTCCGCATCGCCAGACCGCAAGCCGTGAGGTAGGAGGGCGCTTCGCGGCGCACCCGGCTTTCACGGACGGAAGACCCGAGTTGCATCTGGTCGAAGGGGTTGACCACGCTGGAGGCGAAGCCCGTCAGGTCGGTGACACGGTCTTTCAGACCGGGCAGGGTGGCGGTACCGCCCGCCAGCATCACGTAGTGCACCTTGTGGTGCGGCGTGCTGGTGAAGAAGTACTGCAGGGCGCGGCCGATCTCTTGCGACAGGCTGTCGACGAAGGGCGACAGGATGACGCTCTCGTAGTCTTCGGGCAGGTCGCCGCTGAGTTTTTTGGCTTCGGCTTCTTCGAAGCTGAACCCGTACTGGCGGCTGATGAGTTGCGTGAGCTGCGAGCCGCCGAATGCCTGGTCGCGGTCGTAGAGCATTTCGTCGTCGCGCAGCACTTTCAGGCTGGTGGTGTCGGCGCCGATCTCGAACAGCGCCACCAGCGCATCGCGGCCTTCGTTGGGCAGGGCCCCGACGACGCGGCCCATGGCCAGGCGCGAGGCGTGCGATTCGATGTCCAGCACCACGGGCTTCAGCCCGGCGGCCTCGGCCAGGCCCTGGCGGTCTTGCACGCGGTCGCGGCGCGAGGCGGCGATCAGCACTTCAACGTCACCGGCCGAGGTGGGGCTGGGGCCGACGACGCAGAAATCCAGGCTCACCTCGTCGAGCGAAAACGGGATGTACTGGTTGGCCTCGCTCTCGACCTGGATCTCCATCTCTTCTTCACGCAGGCCGGCGGGCAGCATGATCTTCTTGGTGATCACGGCCGACTGCGGCATGGCCATCACGACCTGCTTCGTCTTGGTGCCGCTCTTGCTGACCACGCGCTTGACGGCGGCAGCGACCTCGTCGAACTTTTCGATCTGGCCGTCGGTGATCCAGCCCTTCTCGAAGGGCTCGGAGGCAAAACGCTCCAGGACCAGTTCGCCGCCGGCGGTTTGGCCCAGCTCGACCAACTTGACGCTGGAAGAACTGATGTCCAGCCCGATCATGGGCGGGTGTTTGCGGCCCAGCAATGTGTCAAGAAAACCCAAGTCTCACACTCCCCAGCCACTCGGCCTTCAGTCGCACGGAACCCGAAAAGAGCCCAAGGCTTGTTAAGAAGTTACTTCAATGCTAGCAGTAAAGCCCTTGTGCACCAAAGAAAAAGCCACCCCAGGAAGCCTATGCTCGTTGCCATTGCCTGACGCTGGCGCCACAGTTGAAACAAGCCGCAAGACCCACCCTTGATTCCCCCGGCCGGTGGCCGGGCGGCTGTGGACAATGTCACGGCGAACGGCCTGCACCAGGTCTGGCCGGCCAGAACGTGCCGTGAAAACCCGCTCCCTATAATCTTTCGGCCCGGCTTTCGGGTTCTTTATGTCTGTCAACGACGCCGCGAGCGACCCCGCAACAAGTTCCGCCCGAGCCTCGCGCCTGCCGCGCTGGTTGAGCGGCGTCCTGCGCGTGTCTGGCTGGGCCGGCGGGCTCGCCTTGGCGGGCCTGTTTGCGATCTTGCTGCTGGTCGGCGTGGCCTTGGCGGTGGCCTACCCGAACCTCCCCGAGATCAGCAGCCTTGCCGATTACCGGCCCAAGCTGCCACTGCGCGTTTATTCGTCCGATGGCGTGCTGCTTGGTGAGTTCGGCGAGGAACGCCGCAATTTCCAGCCGATTGCCCAGATCCCGCAGGTCATGAAAGACGCCGTGCTCGCTGCCGAGGATGCGCGCTTCTACCAGCATGGTGGCGTTGACTACAAAGGTGTGGCGCGTGCCGCTCTGGAGAACCTGCGTGATGCCCGCAGCCAGGGCGCGAGCACTATCACGATGCAGGTGGCGCGCAATTTCTACCTCTCCACCGAAAAGACATTCACACGCAAGATTTACGAAATCCTCTTGGCGCTGAAGATCGAGAGCCTGCTCAGCAAGGACCAGATTCTCGAGCTGTACATGAACCAGATTTTTCTGGGCCAGCGTGCCAACGGTTTTGCGGCGGCTTCGGAAATCTATTTCGGCAAGAAGCTCAAGGACGTCAGCGTGGCCGAGGCGGCGATGCTGGCCGGCCTGCCCAAGGCGCCCTCGGCGTACAACCCGGTTTCGAACCCCCGCCGGGCCACGGTGCGGCAGCGCTACATCATCAACCGCATGTTCGAGACCGGCTTCATCACCGAAGCTCAGCACGAAGAGGCTCTGGCGGAAAAGCTGCGCTACCGCACCCAGCGCGAGAGCGCGCCCCACGCCGAGTACCTGACGGAGACGGCGCGCCAGCTCGTCTTCGCGCAGTACGGCGAAGACACCTACACACGTGGTCTCAATGTCTACCTGACGGTGAAGGCGGCCGACCAGATCGTCGCCTACCGGGCGCTGCGCCGCGGCCTGATGGACTTTGAACTGCGGCAGGTCTACCGCGGGCCGGAGGCCTACACGAGCTTGCCGGCCGACGAAGCCCTGGTCGACGCGCGGGTGGCCGAAGCCCTGGCCGACCATCCCGACAACGACGACCTGCGCGCCGCGGTGGTGCTGGAAGCTGGCCCGCGCAAGGTGGTGGTCATGCTCCAGTCGGGTGACACGCTCACCATCACTGGCGAGGGCCTGCGCCCTGTGACCTCCGGCCTCTCGGCGAAGGCTTTGCCGCAGAAGCAGATCCGGCGGGGTGCGGTGGTGCGTGTTTACAAGCACCCGGCGTTCAACAAGGGAGAGTGGGCGCTGACACAAGTGCCCGAGGTTGAAGGTGCCTTTGTTGCACTCGACCCGCGCAACGGCACGCTGCGCGCGATGGTGGGTGGCTTCGACTTTGGCGGTGGCAGGTTCAACCATGTGACCCAGGCTTGGCGCCAGCCGGGTTCGAGTTTCAAGCCTTTCATCTACTCGGCCGCCCTGGAAAAGGGCTTTACACCCGCCACGGTGGTCAACGACGCACCGCTGTTCTTCGATGCCGAGGCAACCGGCAGCCAGCCGTGGGAGCCAAAGAACTACGACGGCAAGTTCGACGGGCCGATGCCCTTGCAGACGGCCTTGGCGAAGTCGAAAAACATGGTGTCGATCCGCGTGCTGCAGGGCACGGGCACCGAGTTTGCGCAGGACTGGATCCAGCACTTCGGTTTTGAGCCCGCCAAACACCCGGCCTATCTGACCATGGCCTTGGGCGCCGGCTCGGTGACGCCCCTGCAGATGGCCTCGGCCTACAGCGTGTTCGCCAACGGCGGGTTTGGCGTGCAGCCGCAGCTCATCGAGCGCATCGCCGACCAAAAGGGCAAGGTGCTGCTCGAAGCCAAGTTGACGCCATTCGAAGAGAGCCAGCGTGTGCTGCCGGCGCGCAATGCCTTCGTCATGAGCACGCTGTTGCAAGAGATCACGCGCTCGGGCACGGCCGCCCGCGCCCAGGCCACGCTCAAGCGGCCCGACATCTATGGCAAGACCGGCACCACCAACGATTCCATGGATGCCTGGTTTGCCGGCTTCCACCCCACGCTGACCGCGGTGGTGTGGATCGGCTACGACACCCCGCGCAAGCTGGGCGACCGGGAAACCGGCGGCGGCCTGTCACTGCCGGTCTGGATCGAATTCATGCAGCACGCGTTGCGCAACGAACCTGTGCAGGAACTGCTGCCGCCCGAGGGCGTGATCCAGGCTGGCCCCTACTGGATGTTCGACGAGTTTGTTGGCCAGCAGGGCATCGTCAGCATGGGCCTGGACGACAAGGTGCCGCAGCCGCCCAGCACCGAAGAGCGCAGCAGCATCCTCGATCTGTTCAAGCGCTAGCTAGAACTGCAGCGCTCGGCCGGCTTGCCGGCTGGCATGGGCGTTGAGTGCGGCGAAGAACTCGCTGCCATCGCGCGTGTCGCGCCAGGCGCCGTCGACCCAGCGGTAGTGGAAGCCACCGCCGCGTGCCGCCATCCACACCTCGTGCAGCGGCGGCTGCGTGTTCACGATGATCTTGCTGCGGTCGGGAAAGCTCAGTTCCAGCAGGCCGCCGCTGCGGTGGGTGTCGATGTCGATGACGTCGTCCTGCAGCCAACGGTCGGCCGCCGCTTCGATGCGGGCGAGCAGCGCACCGGTTTCCTGGGTGTAGGCCTGGTCGGTGAGCGAAGAGCCTGCGGGGGTGCCACTCATAGAATCGTTTTCATGGACAGATCAGTTGCGGGAAGTTTAGTGGTGCACCCGGCCACCCCCTCGGCGGCAGGGCCGCGCTCGGTGCGGCGCATGGCCGTCCTGGTGCTGGGCGCCCTGGCCCTGGCGGGATGCGGCCAGAAGGGCCCGCTCAGCCTGCCCGGTGCGGTGCCTGCCGCGCCAGCCTCCACCGCCTCGGCGCCCGCGCGATGAGCTTGCCCGGCGCCCCTTTCCTGGCCCGCCAGGGCCGCGAGCTGTGCCTGGAGGGCCACTCGCTGGCCGAGCTGGCTGCGCGTTTCGGCACGCCGCTGTACGTGTACTCGCGCAGCGCGATGCTGCAGGCTTTCCAGGCCTACGAACGCGCGCTGCACGGCCGCCGCCATCTCGTCTGCTACGCCATGAAGGCCAACTCCAGCCTGGCCGTGCTGCAGACCTTCGCCCAGGCCGGCGCCGGCTTCGACATCGTCTCCGGCGGCGAACTGGCGCGGGTGCTGGCCGCTGGCGGCGACGCGAGCCGCGTGGTGTTTTCGGGCGTGGGCAAGACGCGCGCCGAGATGCGCCAGGCGCTGCAGGCGGGCGTGCGCTGCTTCAACGTCGAGAGCCTGGACGAGCTCGACACGCTCAACGCCGAGGCCCTGGCCAGCGGCTGCCGCGCGCCGGTGAGCCTGCGCGTGAACCCCGATGTCGATGCCGGCACGCACCCGTACATCAGCACCGGGCTGAAGGGCAACAAGTTCGGCATCGCGCACGCGCAGGCGCTGGGCGCCTACAGGCATGCGGCTTCGCTGCCAGGGCTGCACGTGGTGGGCATCGATTGCCACATCGGCTCGCAGATCACGCAGCTGGCGCCTTACCTGGATGCGCTGGACCGGCTGCTCGACCTGGTGGAAGCGGTGGAAGCCGCCGGCATTCCCATCCACCACGTCGACGTGGGCGGCGGCCTGGGCATCACCTACACCGACGAAACGCCGCCCGATGCCGGCGCGCTGGTGCGTGCCTTGCTGCAGCGCCTGGACGAACGTGGCCACGGCCACCGCGAGGTGCTCTTCGAGCCCGGCCGTTCGCTGGTGGGCAACGCCGGCGTGCTGCTGGCCGAGGTGCTGGTGCTCAAGCACGCGCTGGATGCCGAGGGCAAGAACTTCTGCATCGTCGACGCGGCGATGAACGACCTCGTGCGCCCGGCCATGTACGAGGCCTGGATGGGCATCGAGCCCTGCGTGCAGCGCGAGGGCCCGGCGCCGGTGTGGGATGTGGTGGGCCCGGTGTGCGAATCGGGCGACTGGCTCGGCCGCGCACGCGCGCTGGCTGTTGAGCCGGGCGACGTGCTGGCGGTGCTGTCGGCCGGTGCCTATGGCATGACGATGGCCAGCAACTACAACACCCGTCCGCGCGCCGCCGAGGTGATGCTGGACGGCCCGCGGGTGCACTTGATCCGCGAGCGTGAAGACGTGCGCCAACTCTTCGCCGGCGAACGGCTGCTGTGAGTTGAACTCGAAACCGCGGCGGCGACAGACCTCCGCGGTCGGCGCATCGCCCTAGATGCGCCCTTCCTGCACCGCGTGGCAGGCCACTTCGATGCCTTGGAAACGTGTGAGCGCCGGGCGCTCGCTGCTGCAGCGCGCGTTGGCGTGCGGGCAGCGCGGGTGGAAGGCGCAGCCGCTCGGTGGGTTCAGCGGGTTGGGCACCTCGCCCTGCACCGGCGTGCGGGCGCGGCCCGACATGTGGATGTCGGGAATGGCGTCCAGCAGCATGCGCGTGTAGGGGTGGCGCGGCTGGCCGAAGAGCTCGGCCTTGGGCGCCACTTCCACCAGCCGGCCCAGGTACATCACGCCCACGCGGTCGGCCACGTGGCGCACCACGGCCAGGTTGTGGCTGATGAAGAGGTAGGTCAGGCCCTGCGTCTTCTGCAGGTCCTTCATGATGTTCAGCACCTGGGCTTGCACGCTGACATCCAGCGCCGAGGTGGGCTCGTCGCACACCAGGAACTCGGGCTGCGTGGCGAGCGCGCGCGCGATGCTGATGCGCTGGCGCTGCCCGCCGCTGAACTGGTGCGGGAACTTGTCGCAGTCGGCCGCGGCCAGGCCCACCTGCTGCAGCAGTTCGCCCACACGCTGGCGCAGTGCTTCCTTGCCCGGCACGAGGCCGTGTTCGCGCAGCGGCTCGCCGATGATGTCCAGCACCTTCCAGCGCGGGTTCAGGCTGGCATACGGGTCCTGGAAGATCATCTGCATGCGCCGGCGCAGCGTGCGCAGTTCACCCGCGTTGCGGCCGGCGTGGGTGGCCTGGCCGTCGAACTGCACATCGCCGCGCGTGGGGCCGTACAGGCCCACGAGCAGGCGCGCCACGGTGCTCTTGCCGCAGCCCGATTCGCCCACCAGCGCCAGCGTGGTGCCTTTCTCGATGCTGAAGCTCACGCCGTCGACGGCGTGCACGAAGAGCTTGGGCTTGCGTTCGATGACGCGGTTCAACCAGGGGGCCGAGACGTCGAAGGTCTTGGCCAGGTCGCGCACTTGCACCAGGGCGCTCATGCCGTAGCTTCCTTGTTCACGAGCCAGCATGCCGCGCGTGTGGCGCCGGCATCTTGCAGTTCAGGGCGGTCTTGCCGGCAGCGCTCGAACACCTGCGGGCAGCGCGGGTTGAAGGCGCAGCCGCGCGGGATGGCGTTCAGCCGCGGCATCGCGCCGTCGATCTGCAGCAGCCGCTCGCGGTCTTCGTCCATCGCCGGGATGGAGCCCATCAGGCCGCGCGTGTAGGGGTGGCTGGGGCGGTGGATGACCTCGCCCACGGGCCCGATCTCGGCCACGCGGCCAGCGTAGAGCACGGCCACGCGGTCGCAGGTTTCGGCGATCACGCCCATGTCGTGCGTGACCAGCATCACCGCCGCGCCATGCTCTTTGCACAGGCGCTTGAGCAGCGAAATGATCTGCGCCTGGATGGAGACGTCCAGCGCCGTGGTGGGCTCGTCGGCGACGATGAGCTTGGGCTCGGCCGCCAGGGCCAGCGCGATCACCACACGCTGGCGCATGCCGCCGCTGAACTGGTGCGGGTACTGGTCGATGCGCTGCTCGGCCGCCGGGATGCCGGTTTCCTGCAGCAGCTTGATGGCACGCTGGCGCGCTTCTTCGGCGCTGACGGGCAGATGGGTCTGGATGGTCTCCACCAGCTGCCGGCCGATGGTGTACAGCGGGTTCAGCGAGGTCAGCGGGTCTTGGAAGATCGCGCCGATCTGGCGGCCGCGGATCTTGCGCATCTCTTCGTAGGGCAGGTTGTCGATGCGCCGGCCGCCCAGCAGGATCTCGCCGCCGGCGATGCGGCCGGGTGGCTCCAGCAGGCCGATGATGGCTGCGCCCGTGAGGCTCTTGCCGGCGCCCGACTCGCCCACCACGCCCAGGATCTCACCCGGGGCGATGTCGAAGTTGATGTCGTCCAGCGCGAGAAGCGTGCCGCGGCGGGTGGGGAATTCAACGCGGAGGTTTTTCACCTCCAACAGCGGCGCAACCATCAACGGAGTCTCGGGTTCAAGGCGTCACGCAGCCAGTCGCCCAGCAGGTTCACGCTCAGGGCGATCAGCACCAGCATCACGCCCGGGAAGATGGTGATCCACCACTCACCGGAAAACAGGAAGTCGTTGCCGATGCGGATCAGCGTGCCCAGTGAAGGGCTGGTGGGCGGCACGCCCACGCCCAGGAAGGACAGCGTGGCTTCGGTGAGGATGGCCGCAGCGACCTGGATGGTGGCCAGCACCAGCACCGGCCCCAGCACGTTGGGCAGCACGTGCTTGAACATGATGCGCAGCGGCGCTACGCCGATCACGCGCGCGGCCTGCACATACTCTTTGTTGCGCTCCACCAGCGTGCTGCCGCGCACCGTGCGTGCGTACTGCACCCAGCCGGTGAGCGCGATGGCCAGCACCAGCACACCGAGCGCCAGGCTGTCCTGCGCGTTCGGGAACATCGCGCGGCCCACGCCGTTGATGAGCAGGGCCACCAGGATGGACGGGAAGCTCAACATCACGTCGCACACACGCATGATGAAGGCGTCGACCTTGCCGCCGATGAATCCCGACAGCAGCCCCAGGCCCACGCCGACCACCACCGACAGCGCCACCGAAGCCAGGCCCACCGCCAGCGACAGGCGCGCGCCGTAGAACAAGGCCGAAAGGATGTCGCGGCCCTGGTCGTCGGTGCCGAGCAGGAAACGTTTGTCGCCGCCTTCTTGCCAGGCCGGCGGCAGGCGCGCGTCAGACAGGTTCAGCGTGGCCAGATCGAAGGGGTTGTGCGGCGATACCCAGGGCGCGAACAGCGAGCAGAAGATGCACAGCACGGCGATGACGGCTGCCAGCATCGCCATCGGCGAGCTGATGAAGCTGTGCCAGATGTCGCTGTCGAGCCAGCGCGCGAGGCGCCCCGGCGGGGCGGAAGAAGACGGTGTGCTCATGGGGAACTCAGTGGCCGGCGGCCGATTTCTCGATGCGCAGGCGCGGGTCGACCAGGAAATAGAGCAGGTCGACGATCAGGTTGACGATGACGAAGATCAGTGCGATCAGGCAGAGGTAGGCGGCCATCACCGGGATGTCGGCGAACTGCACGGCCTGGATGAACAGGAAGCCCATGCCCGGCCACTGGAAGACGGTCTCGGTGATGATGGCAAAGGCGATCAGGCTGCCCAGTTGCAGGCCCGTGATGGTGATCACCGGCACCAGCGTGTTCTTCAGCGCATGGCCGAAATAGACGGCGCGGTTGGTCAGGCCGCGGGCGCGGGCGAACTTGACGTAATCGGTGCGCAGAACTTCCAGCATCTCTGCGCGCACCAGCCGCATGATCAGCGCGAGTTGGAAGACGCTGAGCGTGATGGCCGGCAGGATGATGTGCAGCCAGCCGTCCCAGGTGAGCAGGCCGGTGCTCCAGCCGCCGAGCATGACGGTGTCGCCGCGGCCGAAGCTGGGCAGCCAGCCCAAGGTGACGGAAAACACCAGGATCAGCAGGATGCCGATCAAGAACGTGGGCAAGGACACGCCCAGCAGCGACAGCGTCATCACCAGCTGCGAGCCGAAACGCCCGCGGCGCAGCGCGGCATAAACACCCAGCGGAATGCCCACGCCCAGCGCCACCACGGCGGCGCCCAAAGCCAGTTCCAGCGTGGCCGGGAAACGTTCGGCAATCAGTGTCGAAACCTGCTGGCCCTGGCGCAGGCTGAGCCCGAATTCGCCTTGCACGGCGTTGCCGACAAAGCGTGCGAACTGCACCGCAAAAGAGCGGTCGAGGCCGAGATCGCGGCGCAGTTCGTCGCGCTGCTCTTGCGTGGCGTCTTGGCCGAGGATGCTGGTGACGGGGTCGCCCACGTACTGGAACAGCATGAAGGCGATGAAGGCCACCGTCAGCATGACGATGACGGCCTGGAGCAGGCGGCGGAGGATGAAAACCAGCATGGGGTCGGTGGGGCAGCGGGGCCCGGCCTCAGTTCTTCAGTGCAGTTCCACCGGACCGTACCACGAGCGCGCGCGCGACTTGGTGTTGTCGGTGTCGGTCATCACGGCCACGGAATCGAGCCGGCCTGGCGCTTCACCGAAAGCCAGGCGGAAGTCGTCGGCCAGGTTGCGGCGGTGCTCGCGCCAGCGGCCCCGGGCCCCGGGCCCGGAGTCGACGACGATCTTGCGGATGCGGTCGCTGCGCGGGTTGACGATGACGGTGCCCACGGGCGCCGTGGCGTCCCACACATACATCAGGGTCGCATAGGGCGGTGATTCGCCGGTCAGCGCTTCGGCCAGCTCGAACATCAGGCGGGTGCGGGCGGGCAAGGTGCTGACGTCGCCGTGAAAGCCGAACAAGACGCGTGCCGGCGCATCTTCCCGGTCGGCGTGTGCGACGCTGCTGTTCTCCGGGGCTTCCTGCACCCACCAGGAGAAACTCACCTCGCCCAGCGCAGCCGCTTCACGGGCCACCCGCATGCGAAACATGCTTGCCGAGCCTTCTGAGACCGCTGCGATGGCCGGCCGGCCCTCTTTCTGCACCCAGCGGTAGTCGGTGTCGGTCTTGCCGGGCAGCGGCACGGTGTGCCAGCCCCGGCCCGCTGCATCGGCACCCGCCGGCTGCAGCGGCGCTTGCGCACAGGCAGCCAGCAGCAGGCACAGCGCTGAGGCGATGAGGCGGGCGGGTGTTTTCAAGGTGACCTGGCTGGGGCGTGGCGGGCGAGGCGCGGGCATCAGTGCATGTGGGTGGGGCGGCTGCGGTGCAGGACCGCTGTTGCGAGCCATCCCACAAAAAATTGGCCGCCCGAAGGCGGCCAATCCGGCATCAAGAGCCATCCCCGGGGGGATGGCCGCCCGAGGCTTAGAAGTCGTGACGGATGCCGAAGTCGTAACCCGTGGAGGTCTGACCAGCGCGCATGCCGGCCGGGCCGCTGCCCGATGCGGTGTACACGTTGGCGCCCTTGTTGGCCACACGACCGAAGTTCGTGTAGACCGAGGTGCGCTTCGACAGACCTTGCACGTAGCCCAGGCCGATCAGCGTGGCGCCGCTGGCCTTGGCGTACTGGGCCTTGAAGGCGCCCGTACCGGTCGGGATGACCGCAGCCACCGTGGACAGCTTGCGCTTCACGTTGCTGTAGTCGGCCTGTTCGTACGACGCGTGGAAGGTGGCGAAACCAGCATTGAACGAGCCACCGAAGACCAGGGTCGTCGAATCGTCGACCATGCCGCCCGTCTTGTCGGACTTGCCATAGGCGCCCGAGAAGTTCAGAGGACCGGCGGCGTAGCCCAGGCGGAAGCCCATGTACTTGTTGCCACGCGCGTTCTCGCCAGCGGCAACCATCACCTGACCGTACAGGCCGCCCATTGCGGGCAGGAAGTAGCTGATCGAGTTGTTGTTGCGGGCGGCCAGGCCGGGGTTGCCGACGGTGGCGGCGTAGTAGCGGCTGCGCAGGTTGCCCGACGAGGCCACGCCGACGTAGGCGAAGGGGTCGTGCGACACGAAGGTGTTGAACACCGGGTTGTAGTCGCGACCCAGGCGCACTTCACCGAAGCTGCCGATCAGGCTCACGGTCGAGCGACGCTGCCAGCTTTGGCCTGCTGCCTGGCCATCGTCAGCGGCAATGTCGCCTTCCAGCCAGAAACCAGCGCGCAGGCCACCACCCAGGTCTTCCACGCCGCGGATGCCCAGACGGCTGGACACCTGGCCGTTGGTGCTGAGGGACTTGACCGAACCGGCGTTGCCGTTCTTGACGTTACGGGCAGCCAGATCAACGATACCGAACAGGGTGACCGACGACTGAGCCGAAGCCACGCCCGCGAATGCAGTCAGGGCTGCCAGGGCGAGCAGGGATTTTTTCATTGCAGCTATCTCCTAGGTTGAACGTGAGGTCCCGATCGGGGTGGTCACCCTGCGAGGGGCGGATCAGGCCAACCTCCTCATCGGAAGTTGTTGTTATTGCACCAGACGGGTCAGAGCCTTGCCAAGGCGGGTTCTGGAAACCACCAAGGAAAAGCCCGCCGCAATGTTGTCTGCCAGCAACGGGCTCGGCCCGCTCGAGAAAGTGACGGATCGGCTATCCTGAAACCATCATGGAAACCACCGATCGTTTTTTGTCCAGCATCGACCATGCACTGCGCACGCTCAGCGGCGCCGTGCACGCCGCGCGCCCCGTGCCGTCGCAAGCGCCGCTGGGCGCCGAGATGGCCGATCAAGACCGGCGCCTTGCTGGAGCCCTGATGCGGGTGAACCATGTGGGCGAGGTCTGTGCGCAGGCGCTGTACCAGGCGCAGGCCCTGACGGCCCGCACGCCGGCCCTGCGCCAGCAGATGACCGAAGCCGCCCGTGAAGAAACCGACCACCTCGCCTGGACGCAGCAGCGGCTGCAGGAACTGGGCGACAGGCCCAGCCTGCTGAACCCGCTCTGGTATGCCGGGGCCTTCGGCATCGGTTTGCTGGCGGGCCGTTTGGGTGACGCCGTCAGCCTCGGTTTTGTGGTCGAGACGGAGCGTCAGGTCGAGCAGCACCTGGCCGGCCATCTCGACCGTTTGCCCGCATCAGACGAACGCTCGCGCGCCATCGTGGCAGCGATGAAGGACGACGAGGCGCGCCACGCCGACGATGCGCTTGCCGCCGGGGCGCTGCCCCTGCCGGCGCCGGTGCGCTGGCTGATGCAGGGTGCGGCGCGCGTGATGACGAGCACGGCGCATCACGTCTGAGTCAGCGCGGACGCGCCGGGCCCTCGCGTCGGGGCTTCAGACTTCCAGCAGCTCGAAACTGGTCGAGATCTCGGCGGTCTTGCCGAGCATGATGCTGGCCGAGCAGTAGCGTTCGTGCGAAAGCGCGATGGCACGCTCCACCGGGCCGGCAGTCAGGCCGCGGCCGCTGACGATGAAGTGCATGTGGATGCGCGTGAAGACCTTGGGGTCTTCGCTGGCGCGCTCGGAGCTCAGCTTGACCTGGCAGCCCCGCACATCGTGACGGCCGCGCTTGAGGATGAGCACCACGTCGTAGGCGGTGCAGCCGCCGGTGCCGGCGAGCACGGTTTCCATCGGGCGTGGCGCCAGGTTGCGGCCGCCGCCATCGGGCGCGCCGTCCATGGTCAGGAAGTGGCCGCTGCCGGTTTCCGCGACGAAGCCCATACCGGTGCCCGGCATCCAGTTGATGGTGCATTCCATGTTGAATCTGCCCCTTTCAGGCGCGCCGCGCGCAGCGGCTGGAGTTTGTAGAGAGCGCTCACCAGAACGCGGTGCAAAACGCATATTGCACCGCAGCATTCAGGTGCTATATTGACTTCATGGACGGTGTTGCAAGTGGCACCGCCCGCCGATTGTCTCCTCCACCTCCAACCGGTGGATTCGGCCCGGGGCCCCAAGCCCCGGGCCTTTTTTCTGCCTGCGCGGACCGCCGCGCGAGGAACGATCGGCCCAGGGGGGCGCCTTATCATCCTGGCCCCTTTCACTCGAAGAACCTGCCCATGCCCGCTGGCAAGAGTCCCGGCAAAAGCGGCCCCAGCCTGGCGCCGCCGGCGCGCACCCCGGCGGCCAAAGGGCAGCGCATCGCGGCCTCGTACTTGAAGCGTGTGCTGACGGCGCGGGTCTACGACGTGGCGCGCGAAACACCGCTGGAGCCGGCGCGCAACCTCTCGCGTCGCCTGGGCAACCAGGTGCTGCTCAAGCGTGAAGACCAGCAGCCGGTGTTCAGCTTCAAGCTGCGCGGGGCCTACAACAAGATGGTGCACCTGCCGGCCGAGGCGCTGGCCCGCGGCGTCATCTGCGCCAGCGCCGGCAACCACGCCCAGGGCGTGGCGCTGTCGGCCAAGCGCCTGGGCTGCCGCGCCGTCATCGTGATGCCAGTGACGACGCCGCGCCTGAAGATCGACGCCGTGCAGGCTCTCGGCGGCGAGGTCGTGCTGCACGGCGACAGCTATTCCGACGCTTACGGCCACGCCGTGGCGCTGCAGGCCGAAGCCGGCCTGACCTTCGTGCACCCCTTCGACGACCCCGACGTCATCGCCGGCCAGGGCACGGTGGCGATGGAGATCCTGCGCCAGCACCAGGGCCCGCTGGACGCCGTGTTCGTGGCCATTGGCGGCGGTGGTTTGATCTCGGGCGTGGCCGCCTACATCAAGGCCGTGCGCCCCGAGGTGCGTGTGATCGGCGTGCAGACCGCCGATTCCGACGCGATGCTGCAGTCGGTGCGCAAGGGCCGGCGCGTGACGCTCGCCGACGTGGGCCTGTTCTCCGACGGCACCGCGGTGAAGCTGGTGGGGGAAGAGACCTTCCGCATCGCGCGCGAACTCGTCGACGACTACGTGGTGGTCGACACCGACGCTGTCTGCGCCGCCATCAAGGACGTGTTCCAGGACACCCGCAGCGTGCTCGAGCCCGCCGGTGCCTTGGGCGTGGCGGCCATCAAGCAGTACGTGGCGCAGCACAAGCTCAAGGGCCACACGATGGTGGCCATCACCTGCGGCGCGAACATGAACTTCGACCGCCTGCGTTTCGTGGCCGAGCGCGCCGAATTCGGCGAGCAGCGCGAAGCCTTGTTCGCGGTCACCATCCCCGAAGAGCGTGGCTCCTTCAAGCGCTTCTGCGAGCTGTTGGGCCCACGTTCGGTGACCGAGTTCAACTACCGCATCAGCGACGCGAAGGTGGCGCACGTGTTCGTGGGCCTGGGCATCCAGCGGCGTGACGAGGCCGAGCGCCTCGAGCGCCAGCTGGTCAAGCAGGGTTTCGCCACCGTCAACCTCACCGACGACGAACTCGCCAAGGAGCACGTGCGCCACATGGTCGGCGGGCGCAGCGAGCTCGCGCGCGACGAGCGGCTCTTCCGCTTCCAGTTCCCCGAACGGCCGGGCGCGTTGATGCGTTTTCTCGCAGCCATGCACCCGGGCTGGAACATCAGCCTCTTCCACTACCGCAACCAGGGTGCCGACTACGGCCGCATCCTGGTGGGCATCCAGGTGCCGGCGGGTGACGAAGCGGCCTTCGATGACTTTCTGCGTTCGCTGGCCTACCCCTGCACCGAAGAGACCCGCAACCCGGTGGTCGCGCTCTTCCTGCAGTAGCCCAGCCTCACAGCCGCGCCGGCCCGCTCGCTACACTGCCGCGCCATGGCCAGTTCGAACCGTTCCCTCGTCACGCCCACCAGCAACCCCCTGCTGGAAAAGGCCCTGCGCGAGAAGCTGCAGCGCCGCAACGAGGCCGGTGGCAGCCTCGGCGAACTGGAGCCCTTGGCCATCCGCCTCGGGCTGATGCAGAACACGCTGAAGCCGCGCTTCCAGCACCCGCAGCTGCTGGTGTTCGCCGCCGACCACGGCATCGCGGTGGACGGCATCCGCGATGCCCACGGCCGCGCCACGCACGACACCGTGCGCATGCTGCTGAGCAACCAGCTGCCGTTGACGGTGTTTGCGCGGGCGCAGCAGCTCGAGGTGACGGTGGTCGACTGCGGCATGGCCGAAAAGCTGCCGCCGCACGACCGCCTGCTGATGCGCAAGATATCGCACGGCACACGCAACGCACGTGTGGCCTCGGCGATGACGCTGCCGCAGGCCCACGCCGGCATGCGCGCCGGCATGGAGATCGGCGACAAGCTGCGCGGCAACTGCACCGTGCTGTCTGGCGTGGGCGTGGGTTCGCACGAAAGTGCTGCCATGGTGCTTTCGCGCTTGACCAACACGCCGGTGCGCGATCTCGTGGTCAGCGGCCCCGACATGAACAAGGACGAGCTCACGCACCTGCTCACGGTGCTGCAGGCCGCGCACGGCCGCCACCGCGAGGTCACCGAGCCCATCGAGGTGCTGGCGGCCTTCGGCGGCTACGAAGTGGCCGTGATGGTGGGCGTGATGCTGATGGCGGCCAGCAAGCGCCATCTCTTGATGGTGGACGGCATGCCGGCCTGCGCGGCGCTGATGCTGGCCGCGCGCATCGCACAGCCCGTCACCGACTACTGCCTCTTCTGCCGCAGCCACAGCCACCTGGGGCTGGACCAGGCGCTGAACCTTTTCCGCGCGTCGGCCCTGCTGGAGCTCGGCATGGAAAGCACCGACGGCACAGGCGCCACGCTGGCCTGGCCGATGGTGAAAAGCGCCGCGGCGCTGCTCACCGAGGTGGCCGATGGTGAAGACCCGGGGCCTTCGGTGCCTGACGAGATGAACGACAGCTTCACACCGGCAGAACCGGAAGCTTCGCCCTTCGGCGACGCGCTCTATTGAGGCCGGAACGCCGAGCGGCTGTTCAGCGCTGCGGCTGGTTGTCCACCTGGTTCGGCATCGGCTCGGCCATCTCCTGCGCTTCAACGGCAGGCATGGGCTGGCCCGGCGGGCGTTGCTGGCCCGGCAGCGGCGGCACCGTGCCGGGCCGCGCGCCCTGGCCGCCCGGGCCGTAAGCGAGCTCGGGCAGGCTGCCCGTGGCCGGCGGGGCGGGCGGTGCGAGGTTCAGCGCCACCAGCACCGGTCCGTTGCGCGGGCCGAGCGTCACGCCGCGGGCTTCCACCTTTTGCACGACCTTGTCACCGTCGATGCGCGCGCCCACGCGGTAGGCCTTGGGCGGCTGGCCGTCGATGGCGATCAGCGCCACGCCTTCCTGTTGGGCTTGCCGCGGCGGGGCGCTGAGCACGCCCACCAGCTGGAAGCGGGCGTCGGCCGCGGCTTCGGGGACGGCCTCGTCCACCGGGGGTGGCGGGTCATTGCCGAGCAGGCGGGCGAGGTCGCCGCGGGGGGCGGTCGCCGGGCCTGTGACCTGGGTGTGCGCGGGTGCTGCGGGCGGCTTCACAAGGAGCTGCAAACCCCAGAACAGGCCGCTGCCTGCGGCCAGCGCCCAAACCCCCCCCGTCCACCAGCGTGCTGACATGTGCGGATTATCATGCAAGCCACCGGCCACCCTGGCCTTCCTGCTGGCTGCCGGCCCCCGGTGGCTGGCGCAGAGCCCCATGCGTTCCATGCCCCTGATGCACCGCCCCCCGTCGGCCCCCACGCTGCGCCAACGCGGCTTCACGCTCATCGAGCTGTTGGTGGTGCTGGTCATCATCGGCGTGTTGGGCGCGCTGATCGTGCCCAACCTATTCAGCAGCCTCGACGACGCCCGCAGCACCGCGGCGCGCACCGACATCAAGACGCTGGTGGAAGGCCTGAAGCGCTACAAGATCGACAACCAGCGCTACCCCAGCGCAGAGCAAGGGCTCGATGCCCTGGTGCGCAAGCCCACCGCCGGCACCCCGCCGCCGAACTGGAAGCCCTACCTCGACAAGCTGCCGGCCGACCCCTGGGGCCGGCCTTACCAGTTCCTCAACCCCGGGGTGAACGGCGAGATCGATGTCTTCAGCTTCGGCGCCGATGGCCAGCCGGGGGGTGAAGGCGCCAATGCCGACATCGGCTCCTGGCAGTAGCCGCCCGGGCCGCGCCGCGGCGCGCGGTTTCACGCTGATCGAGCTGCTGGTGGTCATCGCCATCGTGGCGGTGTCGGCCGGCTTGATCACGCTGTCGCTGCGCGACGGCCATGCCGCCAAGCTGGAAGAAGAAGGCGCGCGCCTGGCCGCGTTGCTGGAAATGGCACGCGCCGAGGCGCGTGTCTCGGGCGTGGCGGTGCGCTGGGTGCCCAAGGCCGAAGGCAATGCCGACCCCGATCCGGCGGTGCAGTTCCGTTTTGTCGGCCTGTCGGCCGCGCAGGCCCTGCCCACCCGCTGGCTCGACCCCGCCACGCGGGCCGAGGTGGTGGGCGCGCCGCAGGTGCTGCTGGGCCCCGAGGCCATCCTGCCGCCGCAGCGCATCGTGCTGAGGCTGGAAGCGCAGCGGCTCGAACTCGCCAGCGACGGCCTGGGCCCCTTCGCCGTGACCACCGCCGAGGTGCCACCATGAAACACCGGCACCGCGGCTTCACGCTGCTGGAGGTGCTGGTGGCGCTGGCCATCGTGGCCATCGCCCTGGGTGCCGGCTTGCGCGCTGCCGGCGTGCTCACCGACAACGCCGCCCGCCTGGCCGATGTGGTGGCCGCGCAGTGGTGCGCCGAGAACGAACTCACCGCGCTGCGCATCAGCCGCGTGTTCCCGGGGGTGGGCGAGGCCGATTTCACCTGCGAACAGCTCGGCCGCAGTTACCCCGGGCAACTGGTGACCCGGCCCACGCCCAACCCGAACTTCCGCCGCGTGGACGCGGTGGTGAAAGACGGCGAGGGGCGCCCGCTGCTGACCCTGTCCACGGTGCTGCCCCGGCCATGAAACGCATCTCGCAGGCGGGCCCTCGTCACCGCGCCGCCGGCTTCACGCTGGTGGAAGTGCTGGTTGCGCTGCTGATGATGGCGCTGCTGACGGCGCTGGCCTGGCGGGCGCTGGATTCGGTGGTGCGTGCGCGTGACGAAGGCCAGGCTTCCGTCGACCGCACCGTGCGGCTGGCCACCGTGCTCACGCAGTGGGAGCAGGACCTGATGGCGCTGCACGACACCGAGCTCGTGCCGCCGCTGGCCTTCGACGGCCAGACGTTGCGCCTGACGCGGCGCGCCGACGGCGGCGTGCAGCTCGTGGCCTGGGCGGTGCGCAGCGGGCGCTGGCAGCGCTGGGTCGGGCCCACCGTCGTGCGCGGCACAGAACTGCAGGAGGCTTGGCTGCGCAGCCAGCAGCTGCTGGGCACCGAGCCCGGCACCTTGCTGCTGAGCGAAGGCGTGGCCAGCTGGCAGATCTACTTTGCGCGCGGCGGGCAGTGGAGCAACGCGCAGTCCAGCGGCAACGTGGTGGCGGTGCCGAGCCCGCCGACGCCCTCGCCGGCGGCCAGTGCTGCGAGTGCGCCCCAGGGCGCCGTGCAGCTGCGCGAAGAGCTCCCCGAGGCCGTGCGCCTGCAGATCTTCTTCGGCGAAAAGCCGCTCACGCGCGACATCGCGCTCGGCCCGGCGTCGTCATGAAACGCGGGCTCGCACCTGGCCGGCAGCGTGGCGCCGCTTTGCTGCTGGCGATGATGATCGTGGTGCTGATCGTCACCATCGCCTCGGGCATGGTGTGGCTGCAGACCCGTGCCGTGCAGGTGGAAGCCGCCGAGCGCGCCCGCGCGCAGGCGGCCTGGATCCTGGCCGGTGCGCTGGACTGGTCGCGCCTCATCCTGAAGGAAGACGCCCGCGAGGCGCGCAACCGCGGCCAGAACCGCGATTCACTCGACGAGCCCTGGGCCACGCCGCTGGCCGAGGCGCGTTTGTCCACCTTCCTGGCCGCCGACCAGGACAACAACGCCGACAGCGGCCCCGAGGCCTTCATCAGCGGCGCCATCGTCGACGCGCAATCGCGCCTGAACCTGCGCGGCCTGGTCGATGGCAGCGGCAAGACCGTGTCCGCCCAGGTGGCCGCGCTGCAGCGCCTGGCCGACCTGGCCGGCGCCCCGGGCGACACCGCCGCGCGCATCGCCGAGGGCCTGCGCCTGGCGCAGCTGCCGCCCGAAGAAGCCGGCGCCGCGGGCGCACCGCTGCGCCCGGTGCAGCTGGACGATCTGCGCTGGCTGGGCATCGATGCGGCGACGCTGGCGCGCTTGGCGCCTTGGGTCGAGTTGCTGCCGCTGGCCACGCCCGTGAACGCCAACACCGCCCCGCGCGAGGTGCTGCTGGCGGCCATCGACAACATCGACCTCGGCACCGCCGAGCGCCTGGTGCTGGCGCGCCAGCGCAAGCCCTTCGAGACCTTGGCCGATGTGCAGGCGCTGCTGCCGGCCGATGCCAAGGTCGAGGGCGCGCGCATCGGCGTCTCGTCGGCCTGGTTCCTGGTCTCGGGCCGGCTGCGGCTGGAAGAACGGGTGCTCGAAGAACGGTCGCTGCTGCAGCGCGATGGCGACCGCGTGGTCGTGCGCCGGCGCGAGCGCCACAGCTTCACGGCCCCGACACAGTGAGCCCGCGCAGCAAGGCCACAATACGCGCCGCCCCGGCCCTAGGCCGGTGGTGGTTCGGCCCACGTTCACCCGTTCCCCGCTGCCCTGCTGCCTGAGCACCGATGTCCCTGCTAGCCCTGCTGCTCCCCCCGCGTGAACGCCTGGCCGCCCGCGCCGCCGGCGGCGCCGATGCCGCGGCCCACGCGGGTGCGGCGATGAAGCTGCCCGCACAGTGGAGCTTCGTGTTCAGCGCCGACGGCCGCAGCGTCACCCAGCAGGGCAGCGCCGCCCCGGCGCTGCTGCCGCGTGCCGACCAGACCGTGCTGGTGCTGGCCGAAGGCGACGTCAGCTGGCACCGCATCGATCTGCCGAAAGCCCCACCCGCGCGCCTGCGCGCGGCCTTGCTGGGCGTGATGGAAGAGACGCTGCTCGAAGACGACGAGCACCTGCATTTCGCGCTGGCCGAAGGCGCCGCGCCCGGCCAGAATGGCTGGGTGGCGGTGACGCACCGGCCGCGCCTGGCAGCCGCGCTGGCCGCGCTGGAAGCCGCCGGCCTGGCGGTGGAGCGGGTGGTGGCCGCCGCCAGCCCGGTGGCTGCGGGCGAGCCGGCCCGCGGCCACTTCCACACGGCCGGTGACGACAGCGACAGCGCCCCCTGGTTCACACTGGCCCGCGCCGACGGTGTGGCCTGCCTGCGCGCCGGCCCGCTGGCGCGTGTGCTGCAGCCCGAAGGCGAAGCGGTGCGCTACACCGCCACGCCCGCGGCCACGGCCGCGGCCGAACGCTGGCTGGGCGCGCCCGTGGCCGTGATGAGCGAGGCCGAGCGGACGCTGGAAGCCACGTCGGCCGCCACCAACCTGCGCCAGTTCGACCTGGCCGTGCGCCACCGCGGTTCACGCGCGGCGCGTGATCTCGGCAAACGCTTTTTCAGCACCGAGTGGCGGCCCGTGCGCTGGGGCCTGGCGGCGCTGGTGGGCGTGCAGCTCATCGGCCTGAACGTGCACGCCTGGCAGCAGCGGCAGACGCTGGCGCAGCAGCGCGTGGCGATGAACAGTCTGCTGCAAGCCACCCACCCCGGCGTGCGCACCGTGCTCGATGCGCCGCTGCAGATGCAGCGCGAAACCGAGCGCCTGCGCGCCGCGGCCGGCCGGCCCGGTGAGAGTGATCTGGAATCGCTGATGGGCGCCGCTGCCGCCGCCTGGCCCGATGGCCAGGGCCCGGTGCAGACGCTGAACTTCGACGGCACCCGCCTGAGCTTGTCGGCACCCGGCTTCGGCGCGCCGCAACTTGCGCAGATGCAAGAGCGCCTGCGCGGCACGCCGCTGCAGGCCGAACTGGTGGAGGGCCGCTTGGTGCTGGCCCGTGCCGCCGCACCGAACCGCAGGCCCCTGCCATGAGTGCACCGACCTCATCTCCTTCAGCCGCTGCCGCCCCCGGCGCTGCCGGCGCGCAGGCGCTGGCCCCGCTGCGCGGCTGGTGGCGCGCGCTGCCCGCCCGTGAACAACGCCTGCTCACGCTGGCGGGCGCGGTTCTCGGTGTGGCGCTGCTGTGGTGGGTGGCGCTGCAGCCCGCGCTGCGCACGCTGCGCACCGCGCCGGCGGCCATCGAGGCCAGCGAGAACCAACTGCGCGCCATGCAGCGCCTGGCCGCCGAGGCCACCGAACTGCGCAACGCGCCGCCCGTCAACGTCGAGCAGGCCGGCGCCGCCTTGCGCGCCGCCACCGAACGCCTGGGCGAACTCGCCAAGCTCTCGCTGCAGGGCGACCGCGCTGTTCTCACGCTCAACGGCGTCAGCACCAGCCAGCTGAGCGACTGGCTGGCTGAAGCCCGCTCGGGTGCGCGCGCGCGCCCGGTGGAAGCCAGCCTGCTGCGCAACGGCCCGGGTTACAGCGGCACCCTCGTGCTGGCCCTCGGGGGCGCACCTTGACGCTGAAACGCTGGGCCGCCGCCGGTGCTGCCACCGGGGCCGTGGTCGCCTTGGTGGCCTTCGCGCCCGCGGCCTGGCTGGCCGGTGCGCTGGCGACGGCCAGCGGCCAGCGTCTGCTGCTGGCCGACGCCCGCGGCACGGTGTGGAACGGCAATGCCGTGCTGGTGCTGACCGGCGGCGAAGGCAGCCGCGATGCCAGCGCCTTGCCCGACCGCCTGCACTGGCGCCTGCGCCCCGCTGGCGCAGGGTTCACGCTCTACGCCCGCCAGTCTTGCTGCCTGAACGGCGAGCAGCCTTTGCGCGTGGTCTTCGGGCTGGGCCGGGTGCGCCTGGAATTGCCGGCCGCAGACGTTTCAGCCTCGGCGGCCCCGCAGGTGGGCCCGGGCCCCACCCTGGGCCAGTGGCCAGCCGCCTGGCTCACCGGCCTGGGCACGCCCTGGAACACGCTCAAGCCCACGGGCACGCTGCAGCTCAGCAGCCCCGGGCTGGTGCTGGAACAGGTGCAGGGCCGCTGGCGCTTCAGCGGCCGGCTCGACCTGACGCTGGCCACGCTGGCCTCGCGCCTGTCCACGCTGGATAGCCTGGGCAGCTACCGCCTCACGCTGAGCGGCGACGCTGCTGGCGATCAGCCCTCACGGCTGCAGTTGCTCACCACCGAAGGCGCGCTGCAGCTCAGCGGCAGCGGTGAACTGCTGGGCAGCGGTGCGGCTTCGCGCTTGCGTTTCCGCGGCCAGGCCAGCGCGGCCAGCGGCTTTGAAGCCGCCTTGGGCAACTTGCTGAACATCATCGGGCGGCGCCAGGGTGCGTCGTCGGTCATTTCCATAGGATGAGCATGAACCTTCGGCATCTCGGCCGCTGCGCTTTGGCCCTGGCCCTGCTGGCACAACTGCCCGCCAGCGCGCAGGACCTCCCGACGCGCTCGCGCGCACCGGTGACGGTGAACTTCGTCAACGCCGACATCGAGGGCGTGACACGCGCCTTCGCCGCGATGATCGGCCGCGCGATCGTGGTCGACCCGCGGGTGAAGGGCACCATCACCGTCTACAGCGAACAGCCGCAGACCATCCGCCAAGCCTGGCAGAGCTACCAGAGCGCGCTGCGCGGCCTGGGCTTTGCCGTGGTGGAAAGTGGCGGCCTGTTGAAGGTGGTGCCCGAGGCCGATGCCAAGCTGCAGACCGGCACCGTGTCCATCGGCGAGGTGGGTGTCAAGGGCGACCAGGTCATCACGCAGATCTTCTCGCTGCGCCACGAGAACCCGAACAACCTCGTGCCCATCCTGCGGCCGCTGATCAGCGCCAACAACACCATCAACGCCAACCCGGCGAGCAACTCGCTGGTGATCACCGATTACGCCGGCAACCTGGAGCGCATCGGCCGCATCATCGCCGCGCTCGACCTGCCTTCCAGCACCGGCGTGGAGGTGGTGCCGCTGCAGCACGCGGTGGCCGCCGACCTGGCCCCGCTGGTGCAACGCCTGAGCGATGCGGCCACCACGGCTGTGCCCGGCGTGCCCAACGCCGGCGGCGGCACCACGGTGGTGGCCGACTCGCGCGCCAACGCGCTGCTGGTGAAGGCCGCCAACCCGGCACGCCTGGCCCAGGTGCGCGCCACCATCGCGCAGCTCGACCGCCCCAGCACGCTGCTGGGCCCGGGCGGTGGCATGTGGGTGGTGCACCTGAAAAACGCCGAGGCCACGCGCCTGGCCACGGTCATCCGCGCCGCTTTCGGCGCCTTCGGCGGCGGCGCCAGCGGCAGCGCCGCGGCTGGCACTGGCGGCACGGCCGCACCCAGCGCGGGTGCGGCCACCACGGGCGGGGCCGCTGGTGCAGCCGGCGCTGGCGGCACCGGGGGGGGCGCCGTGACGGCCGCAGCCCAGCCCAGCACGGGCGGTTTCATCCAGGCCGACCCGGCCACCAACTCGCTGATCATCACGGCGCCCGAGCCGCTCTACAAACAGGTGCGCGCGCTCATCGACCAGCTCGACACGCGCCGCGCGCAGGTCTACATCGAAAGCATGATCGTCGAGGTGGCCGGCGGCGACGCCGCCGACTTCGGCTTCCAGTGGCAGGGCCTGCTGGGCCAGAGTGGCGACCGCACGGGTCTCGCCGGCGGCACCAACTTCACGCCCGCCGGCGGCGTGGGCAACATCATCAGCGTCAACACCGGCGCGGTGCAGGGGCAGATCAACCTCGGCCAGGGCCTCAACGTGGGCCTGCTGCGGGCCTACAACGGCGTCACCTCGCTGGCGGCCATCGCGCGCATGCTGCAGAGCCAGGCGCAGACCAACATCGTCAGCACGCCCACGCTGATCACGCTGGACAACGAAGAAGCCAAGATCGTCGTCGGCGAAAACGTGCCCTTCATCACCGGCCAGTTCACTGGCGTGGGCGGCACCAGCGGCGCCACCACCAACCCCTTCCAGACCATCGAGCGCAAGGACGTGGGCATCACGCTGCGCATCCGCCCGCAGATCGGCGAAGGCGGTGCGGTGCGCATGACCATCTTCCAGGAGCAGAGCAGCGTCAAGCAGGACACCGCCGCCGGCACCACCAACGCCGGCCCCAGCACCACCAAGCGCAGCTACGAAGGCGCGGTGGTGGTGGACGATGGCGAGATCCTCGTGCTGGGCGGCTTGATCGAAGACCGTTTCATCACCAACCAGAGCAAGGTGCCGCTGCTGGGCGACATCCCCTGGCTGGGCGCGCTCTTCCGCAGCGAAAGCCGCGAACGCCGCCGCACCAACCTGATGGTCTTCCTGCGGCCCATCGTGATGCGTGACGCCGAATCGGCTAACCGTTTCTCGGCCGACCGCTACGAGCAGATGCGCGGCCAGCAACAGAACGCGCAGCCCGCGCCCAGCGTGGTGATGCCGATCAATGAATCGCCCGTGCTGCCGGCGCGGCCTTCGGCCAGCCAGCCGCTGGGCAGCACACCGGCATCTGCGCCGGCGCCGGCCCCGGCGCAGCGGCCCTGATCGCAGGCAGAGACACCGCCATGGCCGTGCGTCACCCCTTGCCCTACGCCTACGCCAAGGCGCACACGTTGCTGCTCGAAGACGACGGCGAGCAACTGGCGCTGTGGGCCGCCGAAACCACCTCGCCCTCGGCCTTGGCCGAGGTGGGGCGGCTCTTCGACGTGGCCGCCTTCGAGCGCGAGAACAGCAGCACGCTGGTGCAGCGCATCGCGGCGGCCTACGCCGGCGGTGAGAGCAGCGCCGCCGCCGTGATCGGTGAAGTGGAAAGCGGCGTCGACTTGAGCCGCATGATGCAAGACCTGCCCGCGGTGGAAGACCTGCTGGAGGCGGCAGACGACGCGCCCATCATCCGCATGCTCAACGCGCTGCTGACGCAGGCCGCGAAGGATGGCGCGAGCGACATCCACATCGAGCCCTACGAGCGCAGCAGCAGCGTGCGCTTCCGCGTCGACGGCACGCTGCGCGAGGTGGTGCAGCCCAACAAGGCGCTGCACGCTGCGCTGATCAGCCGGCTGAAGATCATGGCCGAGCTCGACATCGCCGAAAAGCGCCTGCCGCAGGACGGCCGCATCAGCTTGCGCATCGGCGGCCGTGCCATCGACGTGCGCGTGAGCACGCTGCCCTCGTCACACGGTGAGCGCGCCGTGCTGCGCCTCTTGGACAAGACCGAGAGCCGCTTCACGCTGGAAGGCCTGGGCATGGACGGCGAGGTGCTCAAGAGCTTCGACCGCCTGGTGCAGCAGCCGCACGGCATCGTGCTCGTGACGGGCCCCACCGGCAGCGGCAAGACCACCACGCTCTATGCCAGCCTGGGGCGTGTGGAAACCGCCACGACCAACGTGCTGACCGTGGAAGACCCGGTGGAGTACGAGCTCTCGGGCATCGGCCAGACGCAGGTGAACCCGAAGATCGACCTGACGTTTGCGAAGGCGCTGCGCGCCATCCTGCGGCAGGACCCCGACGTCATCATGATCGGCGAGATCCGCGACCACGAGACCGCCAGCATCGCCATCCAGGCCAGCCTGACGGGCCACCTCGTGCTGGCCACCGTGCACACCAACGACGCGCCCAGCAGCGTCACACGCCTGATCGACATGGGCGTGGAGCCCTTCCTGCTGAGCAGCAGCCTGCTGGGTGTGCTGGCGCAGCGCCTGGTTCGCAAGCTGTGCCCGCATTGCAAGAAGCGCGGTGACGATGGTGAAGACGGCCAGCCGCGTTGGCACCCCGTGGGCTGCGAGAAGTGCAGCATGACGGGCTACAAGGGCCGTACCGGCGTCTATGAACTCATGCGGGTGGATGAGCAGGTGCAGGCGCTGATCCACAACCGCGCCGCCGAACAGGAGCTGGTCGCGGCCGCGCGCGCTGGCGGTTTGAAGAGCATGCGGGAAGACGGTGAGCGGCTGGTGCGTGAAGGCATCACGTCACTTGAAGAAGTGATCCGGGTGACTCGAGACTAGCGATGCCGGCCTACCGCTTCGAGGCGCTGGACGCCGCCGGCAAGGCCCAGAGCGGTCTGCTGGAAGCCGACAACGTGAAAGCCGCGCGGCAGCAGCTGCGCGGGCGCGATCTGGTGCCGCTGGCGGTGACGGCGGTCACCATGGCGGCTACCGACAACAGCACGGCGGCACGTTTCACCCGCCGCGTGTTTTCCGCCACCAGCCTGGCGGTGTGGACGCGCCAACTCGCCGGCCTGGTGGGCTCGGGCCTGCCGCTGGAGCGCGCGCTGACGGCGCTGGCCGAAGAGGCCGAGAACCCGCGCCAGCGCGAGCTGGTGGCGCACCTGAAGAGCGAGGTCAACGCCGGCAGCTCTTTTGGCCGCGCCTTGGGCACGGCCCCGCGCGAGTTCGACGAGATCTACCGCGCCGTGGTGGCCGCTGGTGAGCAGAGCGGCGCTTTGGGCGCCGTGCTCGAACGCCTGGCCGACGACCTGGAAGACCGCCAGGCGCTGCGCAGCAAGGTGCTGGGCGCGATGCTCTACCCGGCCATCGTTTCGCTGGTGGCGCTGGTCATCGTGATCGTGCTGGTGACCTTTGTCGTGCCGCAGATCGCCAATGTCTTCACCACTGGCAAGCGGGCCTTGCCCTTTCTCACGGTGGCCATGCTCGCCGTGAGCAGCTTCGTGCGCAGCTGGGGCTGGGCGGTTGCGCTGTTGGCCACGGGCGGCATCACGGCCTTTGTGCTGGCGCGGCGCAACGAAGCTTTTCGCGAGCGCACCGATGCGGCTTTTCTCAACCTGCCGCTCTTCGGCCGCCTGGCGCGCGGCTACAACGCCGCGCGTTTCGGCGGCACGCTGGCCATGTTGGCCGGGGCGGGTGTGCCCATCCTGAAAGCGCTGCAAGCCGCGGCCGAGACCTTGGGCAACCGCGCGATGCGGGCCGATGCGCTGGACGCGCTGGTGCAGGTGCGCGAAGGTGCGCCGCTGGCCAGCGCGCTGGCGGGCAAGAAGCGCTTTCCGGGGCTGCTGGCGATGTTCGCGCGGCTGGGGGAGCAGACCGGCCAGCTGCCGCAGATGCTGCAGCGCGCGTCCACGCAGATGTCGGCCGAGGTGCAGCGCCGGGCGCTGAGCGCTGCCACCATCCTGGAGCCGCTGCTCATCGTGGGCATGGGCGGCGTGGTGGTGGTCATCATGCTGGCGGTGCTGATGCCGATCATTCAGCTGAATACCTGGGTGAAATAAGGCCCCCCGGCTCGCTGCGCTCGCTACCCCCCGAGGGGGAGGTTCGGCCTGTGCCCGGGGGACCCGTGCACGGCCTCTGGCTTGGTGTTGGGCGGCGCTTCGCGCGCCCGTTTGCGCTCGCTGGCGCTTTGCCTTATGCCGACGGCTTGGCGTCGGTTTCGGCGTCGGGGGCTTTGGTGTGCTTGATGAGGAGGCCGGCGGCGATGATGCCGATCTCGTACAGGATGCACATCGGGATGGCCAAGGCCAGCTGGCTGATGACGTCGGGCGGGGTCACCACGGCGGCGACGATGAAGCTGGCGACGATGAAGTAGCCGCGCCAGGCGCGCAGCTGCACCAGCGTGACGACACCCATGCGGGCCAGCACCACCACCGCAATCGGCACTTCGAAGGCGATGCCGAAGACGAGGAAGAGCGTCAGCACGAAGCCGAAGTACTGTTCGATGTCTGGCGCGGCCGTGATGGTGGTGGGCGCGAAGGCCTGAATGAACTTGCTCATCCCCGGGATCACCAGGAAGTAGCAAAAGGCCACGCCGGCAATGAAGAGGATGGTGCTGCTCACCACCAGCGGCAGCACCAGCTTCTTCTCGTGCGAATACAGGCCCGGCGCCACGAAAGCCCACAGCTGGTACAGCACCACCGGCAGCGCCACCATGAAGGCCGCCATCAGCGTGATCTTCAGCGGCACCAGGATGGGCGAAATGACGTTGGTGGCGATGAGCTTGGTGTCGGCCGGCAGGTGGGCCACCATGGGCGCGGCCAGCAGGTCGTACAAGCCTGCAGGCCCCGGCCAGAAACACAGTGCGCCGAAGACCACGCCCACGGCAATGAAGGCGCGGATGAGCCGGTCGCGCAGCTCAACCAGGTGCGAAACGAAAGGCGCTTCGGTGCCGGCGAGCTCGTCGGGCTTGTTGTCGTTGTTGCTGCTCATCGGCCTGGGAACTGCCCGGCGCCGCCCTTGGGACGGAAACGCGCCACACGCGCTGCGCCCGACAGCGCCTTGGTGCGCACGCCGTTGCGCTGCTTGTACCACTGCGGCGTGGCGCCGCGCTTCAGGCGCCAGTTCTTCTTGGGGTGCGTGTAGTAGGGCGGCGGCGAGGCCAGCGGCTCGTAGCCGATGCTGCCGGTGCCGCTGTTCGTGCCACTGCCGTCAAGCCCGGCAGTGGCAGAGGCCCACTCGTTGTCGAAGGCGGCGCTGGCCGAGTTGACTTCGGTGCGCACGGTGTCTTCCACGTTGCGCGCCGCGTCTTCGAACTGCGTCTTCATCTTCTTGAGCTCTTCGAGCTCGATGCTGCGGTTCACCTCGGCCTTGACGTCGGAGACGTAGCGCTGCGCCTTGCCGAAGAGCGCACCCACGGTGCGCGCCACGCGCGGCAGTTTCTCGGGGCCGATGACCACCAGGGCCACGGCGCCAATGAGCGCGATCTTGTCGAGGCCGAAGTCCATCATGGCGTCAGCACCGCAGCGGAAGCAGCTTCAGTCAAGCGGCTCAGCTCTTGGTCTTGGCGTCCACGTCCACCGTGTTGGTGTCGGCGCGCTTGGCGGTGGTGACCTGCTGGGCCGGTGCATCGGCCGCGGGCGTGTCGTCGCCACCGGTTTTCATGCCTTCCTTGAAGCCCTTGACGGCGCCACCGAGGTCGCTGCCGATGTTGCGAAGTTTTTTGGTGCCGAAGATGACCACGACGACCAGCAAAACGATCAGCCAGTGCCAAATGCTGAACGAACCCATGATCTCTCTCCTGAGGAAGGCGAAGCCCTCGATTCTACGGTTGATGCGTGAAGGGCCTGTGGCAGGCGGGTCTCGCCCCGCACCACCGCCGGCCCGCGGAATTCAGCCCTTGGCCCAGGGCCGCGGCCCGCCCATCACGTGCATGTGCAGGTGGTAGACCTCTTGCCCGCCATCCGGCCCGGTGTTGATGACGGTGCGAAAGCCGCCCGTCACACCGAGTTGCTGCATCAGCTTCGGCGCCAGGCCCAGCATACGGCCCAGCAAAGCCTCGTGTTCGGGGCCCACGTCGGCCAGCGTGGCGATGTGCTGTTTGGGGATCACCAGCACGTGCACCGGCGCCCAGGGCGCGATGTCGTGGAAGGCCAGCAGTTCTTCGTCTTCGAAGACCTTCTTCGCCGGGATCTGCCCGGCGATGATCTTGCAGAAGATGCAGTTCGGGTCGGTGCTGCTCATGCGCTTGCTGGGCGTCAGGCGCCGATGGCGCGGTTGCTGTTCAGGTTCATCCACCCGCGCACCACGCGGTACAGGAACCAGATGGAGATGCAGGTCCAGGCGATCCAGCCCGGCACCGCGAACAGCAGCCAGAGCGGGGCGGTGATGAGGTAGAGGATGGCCGCGATCACCACGCTGCGGATGCGCCAGCCGAAGTGCGACTCTTGCCAGGTGCCCACGGCGTCGCCGCGTTTGACGAGGTCGATGATGAAGGCCACCAGCAGCAGCGCCACGCCGGGCTGCGCGCCCGGGATCACCGCGCCCACGGCCACGATCGCGTGCAGCAGGTAGCTGATGTGGCCCACCGTCTTGAGGCTGTTGTCACGCTCGACGGTGTCGATGACCTGGTTCATGGCTGCGGCCCTTTCGCTACGGCAGATGACTCGGCAGATTCACGCTCGCGCACCTTGCGCAAGGCAAATTCTTCCAGCCCCGACAAGCCCTCACGCCGTTCAAGTTCGGCCAGCACATCGGCCGGTTTCAGGTTGAACTGCGCCAGGGCCACCATGGTGTGGAACCAGAGATCGGCGACTTCGCCCACCAGGGCGGGGCCGCCGCCGTCCTTGGCAGCCATGACCACCTCGGTGGCCTCCTCGCCCACCTTTTTCAAGATGGCGTCGGTGCCCTTGGAAAACAAGCGCGCGACATAACTTTTGTCGGGGTCTTGCCCACGCCGCGCCTCGATGACCTCGGCCAGCCGCGCCAGGGTGTCGTTGCTGCTCATTTGTAGATGCTCTCGGGGTCTTTCAGCACGGGCTCCACCGCCTGCCATTGCGGCGCTGGTGCACTGGTGTCCAGGCGGTTGAAGAAGCAGCTGTGGCGGCCGGTGTGGCAGGCGATCGAGGGGTCGTGCCCGTGCTGCGTCACGCTGAGCAGCACCACGTCGGCGTCGCAGTCCAGGCGCATCTCGTGCACCTGCTGGAAGTGGCCCGATTCTTCACCCTTGTGCCACAGGCGCTGCCGCGAGCGGCTGTAGTACACGGCCTGCCCACGCGCCGCGGTGGCGGCCAGGGCCTCGCGGTTCATCCACGCGAACATCAGCACGTCCTTCGTGCCGTGCTCCTGGGCGATGACGGGCACCAGGCCTTGCGCATCCCACTTCACTTGATCCAACCAGCTCATGGGCCACAGTCTAGTGGGTAGGCCCCGAGAAACCCTGCTCGGTGGCCAGCCAGGCCAGCACCGGCACCGTGCCGGGCAGCACCGGGGCCACCTGCACGGGCAGCGTTTGCCAGGCCATGGTCTGGCCTTCGCGCATCTCGAAGTCACCCGTCCACTGCCACACCTTGCAGAAGTGCAGGCGCACGCGGGCGTGCGGGTAGTCCATCAGGTCGATCTTCCAGGGCTCGGCGTGGCCGATGGTGATGCCGAGTTCTTCCTGCAGTTCCCGGCGCAGCGCCTGCACCACGGTTTCGCCGGCTTCGAACTTGCCGCCCGGGAACTCCCAATAGCCGGCGTAGACCTTGCCCTCCGGGCGGCTGGTGAGCAGGAAGCGGCCTTCGGTGTCGATCAAGACCCCGACCGCGACATCGACCGCCTGGCGCTCGGGCAACGTGGTGTCCTCAGCCACCGTGCCGCCCCGCGTAGTCGCGCGCGAACTGCTGGGCCACGCGGCCGCTGCGGCTGCCGCGCTCCAGCGCCCAGACCAGGCTTTCCTGCCGCGCTGCCGTGATGGCTTCCTGCGCGACCCCGAAGTGGCGCAGCCACTGAGCCACGATCGCCAGGTACTCGCCCTGCGTGAAGGGGTAGAAGCTGATCCACAGCCCGAAACGCTCGCTCAGCGAAATTTTCTCTTCCACCACCTCGCCCGGGTGCACCTCGCCGTCTTCGGTGTGCTGGTAGCTCAGGTTTTCCTTCATGTACTCGGGCAGCAGGTGGCGGCGGTTGCTGGTGGCGTAGATCAGCAGGTTATCGCTGGCGGCGGCCACGCTGCCGTCGAGCACGCTTTTCAGTGCCTTGTAGCCAGGTTCGCCTTCGTCGAAGCTGAGGTCGTCGCAGAAGACGATGAACTTCTCGGGCCGTTCGGCCACGAGATCGATGAGGTCGGGCAGGTCGACGAGATCGGCCTTGTCCACTTCGATCAGGCGCAGGCCCTGCGATGCGTATTCGTTGAGCATGGCCTTCACGAGGCTGCTCTTGCCGGTGCCGCGCGCGCCCGTCAGCAGCACGTTGTTGGCACCATGGCCGGCGACGAATTGGGCGGTGTTGCGCTGCAGGCGCTCTTTCTGCGCGTCCACTTCCTGCAGGTCGGCCAGCGTGATGCGCGAGACGTGTTTCACTGGCTCCAGCACACCTGCGCTGCCGCGTTTGCGGTAGCGGTAGGCCACCGAGGCCCGCCAATCGGGGGCCGTGGCGGCGTGGGGGAGGATGGCCTCCAGCCGCGCCAGCAGCGATTCGGCGCGCACCAGCAGGTGCTCAAATGCAGCGTTCATGGGCGCGCAGTTTAGGCGGCGGGCAGGGCACGAACTTCGTCGCCGGCCACCACGTAGACGCGTTCGCCAGGCTGGCGCTGCACCACGTGCATGCCAGTGAAGGCGCCGAAGGCCGGCAGCACGCCCGCCGCCGCGCCGAAGTGGAAACACGGCAGCCGCAGGCGCTCGTGCGCCCGCCCGCCCAGCACCACCGCGGGGTGCAGGTGGCCAGCCAGCGCGTAGGCGCCGGCCACAGGCTGCGGGTGGTGGCACAAGGCCAGGCCGCCCAGGGCCCAGGGCTCGTCGACGCAGCGCACGTCCCAGGCTGCAGGTGGGTCGCCGGCATGGCCGTCGTGGTTGCCGCGCACCAGCGTCAGGCGCAGGTGCGCGTGGGCTTCGCGCCAGGCCGCCACGGCCGCCCAGGTGGCCGCGGCGCGCGAACGTGCCGAGTGCAGCAGGTCGCCCAGAAAGACGATTTCTTCAGCGCCTGTGGCCGCTACGGCGTCGCTCAGCCGCTGCAGCGTCTCGGTGGTGGTGCCGCCGGGCACGGGCACGCCCAGGCGCCGGAAGCTCACCGCCTTGCCGATGTGCGCATCGGCCACCAGCAGCGTGCGGTGCTCGGGCAGGTAGGCGGCGCGCTGCGGCAAGAGCCTCAGCGTGGTGCCGCCAGCTTGGACGTCCAGCATGGCCGGGTGCGCTGTCGCCGCGTTCAGCGGCTCAGGTCGTCAGCCGGTGCAGCGCGGGTTCGAGGTGCTCGGTGGGCAGGCGCTTGAAGCCCGAGCGCGCGTAGCGCTGCAGCCGGCCGATGGCCAGCGCGCTCAGCGCCGAGGCCAGCGCCTGGGCGTCGACGGTGGGCGTGGGCGAACCGGCCGCCTCGGCCGCGGCGCGCAGGCTCTGGCGCAGCTGCGATTCCAGGCGGTCGAAGAACTGGTTCATGCGCAGCGTCAGGCGCTCGTGCTCGAAGACAAGCGCATCGCCCACCATCACACGCGTCATGCCCGGGTTCTTCTCGCCGAACTGCAGCAGCACGGCCACGATCTTCTGCGCCTGCACGGCGCCCGAGGGTTCGTGTTCGGTGATGCGGTTGACCAGCGTGAAGACGCTGCTTTCGATGAACTCGATGAGCCCTTCGAACATCTGCGCCTTGCTCGCGAAGTGGCGGTACAGCGCCGCTTCACTCACTTGCAGCTTCGCGGCCAGCGCGGCGGTGGTGATGCGCTCGGCACCGGGCTGCTCCAGCATGGCGGCCAGCGTCTGCAGGATCTGCACACGGCGCTCACCTGGCTTCGGGCGCTTGCGCGTGGGCGCCGCGGCGGCCGGGTTGTCGGCGGCGGCTTCGTCGAGGTCGTCTTCGCCGACCGGGGGGATGTCATCTGTCACGTCGGACATGCGGTCGGGCGGCTCGGCTGCGGCAAGGTGGCAAAAACAAAAAAGATTCTTGCACAGCGCCCGCGCGGCCCCGCTTGCAGGTAAACACTGACAAACCCCGGCCCGCAGTCGGGGGGAAGCCCACTGCCCGGGCGGCCCAGCGGCTGTGGTCAGCCCGTGCGCAGCAGTTGGCGCAGGTGGCGCACGCGCTGCCCCACGTAGGCCGGCCGCCGGTGTGGCCGTGTGCGCTCGGCGGGCAGCCAGCGCTGCATCCACACCGTGCCCATGCCCACGCGGCGAGCGGCTTTCTGGTGCACCAGTGTGTCTTCCACCAGCACACACTGCGCCGGGTGCACGCGCAGCCGCGCGGCCACTGCACGCAACATGCGTGCATCGGGCTTGGGCCGCAACTGGCCGAAGACCTGCATCTGTTCGATGGCGATCACGCCTTCGAAGAGGTGCGCAATGCCCAGGGCCCCCAGCACCCGCGCCGCATAACCCGCGGGTGCGTTGGTGAGGATGTAGCGCCGCCCCGGCAGCCGCGCCAGCGCCGCGATGTCGGCGCGGTGGCCGCGCACGCGCGCCTCCAGCCCGGGCAGCACGTGGGTGTGGTGCAGGAAGTGCGCGGCGTCCACGCCCTGGTGCTTCACGAGGCCCAGCAGGGTGGCGCCATAGCGGTGCCAGTGCTGGTTGCGCAGCGCCTCGGCCTCGGCGCGAGGCAAGCCCAGGTGCTGCTCGATGTAGTCGCCCATGGCGTCGCGTATCTGCGGCATCGAGGCCCCGGCGGCGTCGTGCAGCGTGTCGTCCAGGTCGAAGAGCCAGACGCGGCGGCGCGAACTCATTGCACAGCGCAGCCGCTCAGAACAGCCACAGCCGCTTCTTGCGCAGCGCGCGCACCGCCACACGCTGGCCCAGCACCAGCCGCTTGATGATGAGCTCGGTGCGGCGCTCGTCGAAGCAGTGGCGTGCGATCACGGGCGAGGGCATGGGCGAGATGCGCTGGCGCAGTTCCAGCCGGCCGGCCTGGGCGTCCCAGCCTATCCAGAAGTTGTGGCTGCGGCGGCCGCTCGGGCCGGGCCAGTTGTAGCGCACGCCATCGCCGGTGTAGCCGAGCGACGCGCCCTGGTGCGAGCGCAGCCACACGCGGAAGGCCGGGCCCTGCAGCGGTGTTTCGGTGACGGTCTCGCGCCGCAGCTTCAGCTCTTCGGGCAGTGCGTCGTTGAAGGCCTCCAGCCGTTGCCACAGCGCGGCCATTGCGTCTTCGCCCGCGCGCTGGGCTTCAGCGCTGGCCTCGCCGGCCACGGTGGCCGGTGGTGCTGCCGGCTTGCGCTGGCGGCGCTTGAGTTCTTTCTGGATCCAGGACATGGGGCTTCGCCGCGCCTGCCGCTCAGTGCGAGCGGATCATGGTGCCGTAGGCCTGGTCGGTCAGGATCTCCAGCAGCATGGCGTGCGGCACGCGCCCGTCGACGATGTGCACGGCATTCACGCCGCTCTTGGCCGCGTCGATGGCGCCCGCAATCTTCGGCAGCATGCCGCCACTGATGGTGCCGTCTTCGATCAATTCGTCGATCTGGCGCGCCGTCAGGTCGGTCAGCAATTCACCGGCCTTGTTCAGCACACCCTTGATGTTGGTGAGCATCACCAGCTTCTCGGCGTTCAGCACCGTGGCCAGCTTGGCGGCCACGAGGTCGGCGTTGATGTTGTAACTCTCGTTCTTCTCGCCGAAGCCGATGGGGCTGACGACGGGGATGAACTGGTCGTCCTGCAGCGCCTTCACCACGCTGGGGTCGATGCTGGTGATCTCGCCGACCTGCCCGATGTCGTGCTGCTTGTTCGGGTCGTCCTTGTCGGTGAGCTTCATCTGGCGCGCGCGGATCATGCCGCCGTCACGCCCGGTCAGGCCCACGGCCTTGCCGCCGGCAGCGTTGATCAGGCCAACGATGTCCTGCTGCACCTCGCCGCCCAGCACCCACTCCACCACTTCCATGGTTTCTTCGTCGGTGACGCGCATGCCCTGGATGAAGGTGCCCTTCTTGCCGATCTTGGCCAGGGCGTCGTCGATCTGCGGCCCGCCACCGTGCACGACGATGGGGTTCATGCCCACCAGCTTCAGCAACACCACGTCTTCGGCGAAGTCTTGCTGCAGCGCCGGGTCGGTCATGGCGTTGCCGCCGTACTTGATGACCAGGGTCTTGCCGTGGAACTTGCGGATGTAGGGCAGGGCCTGGGCCAGGATCTCGGCCTGGTCGCGCGGGGTGATGTGGGACAGGTCGGGGTCGGGGCTGCTCATCGGGGGCGTCCTGGGCGTGGTCTCGGGCGGGTCTGGGGCGTGATTGTAGGAAGCCCCGCCTGCAGGAACCATCGGCCTGCGGCACACTCCAAAGCAGGGCCGCCGGCTGGCGGTTTGGAAGGAAGGAACTCTGATGAAGCGCTTGCTGCTTGCCGTTTCTGCTGCCGTGCTGGCCGCCTCGGCCTGGGCCCAGGCCGCCCCCGTGGCCGGTGAAGTGACCAAGCTCGACAAGGCCAACGGGCGCGTGACGCTCAAGCATGGCGAGATCAAGCATCTCGACATGCCGCCCATGACCATGGTCTTCCGCGTGCGGGAAGCCAAGCTGCTCGACGGTGTGGCTGTCGGCGACCGCGTGCGTTTCACCGCCGACAAGGTGGACGGGCAGTACACCGTCACCGCGCTGAGCAAGGCCCCCTGAGCGACTCGCGCCGCGCGGGCCTTCACCGCGTCGCAAACGCGACGCCGGTGCCTCCGGGGGCTGGGTAGCATCCGCCCGCAGCGCGACCTCTCGCGCTGCGTCTGTTGGAGCAGCCCCCATGAACACCCCCGCCGCCACCCTGGCCACCCTCGTCAACCACCAGGTCCGCCTGGCCGCCCGCCCGCAAGGCCTGCCCGGCCCCGAGTGCTGGCAGCACACGCAAGAGCCCGTGCCCGAGCCGGGCGAGGGTGGTGTGGTCGTCAAGGTGCTGGCGCTGAGCCTCGACCCGGCCATGCGCGGCTGGATGAACGAAGGCAAGAGCTACATCCCGCCCGTCGGCATCGGCGAGGTGATGCGCGCTGGTGGCGTGGGCGTGGTCGTCGCGTCGAAGAACCCGGCCTTCGCCGTGGGCGACCATGTCAGCGGCGGCCCCGGCGTGCAGGAGTACTGGAGCATCACCGCCGACCAGATCAAGCGCAGCGGCCTCGTCAAGATCGACCTCCGCGCCGGCACGCTGACGCAGTGGCTCAACGTGCTGGGCATGCCCGGCATGACCGGCTACTTCGGCCTGATGGACGTGGGCCAGCCCCAGCCCGGCGAAACCGTGGTCGTCTCGGGCGCGGCCGGCGCCGTGGGCCAGACCGTGGGCCAGATGGCCAAGATCAAGGGCTGCCGTGTGGTCGGCATCGCCGGCGGACCCGCCAAGTGCGAGTGGGTGGTGAAGGAACTCGGCTTCGACGCCTGCATCGACTACAAGGCCCCGGCGCCCGAGGGCAACACCAAGTGGGACGCCGTGCGTGAAGGCCTGAAGCAGCACTGCCCGGCCGGCGTGGACGTGTACTTCGACAACGTCGGCGGCGAGATCCTCGACACCGTGCTGGCGCGCATCAACCGCAAGGCCCGCATCATCATCTGCGGCGCCATCAGCCAGTACAACAACACCACCGCCGTGCAGGGCCCGAAAAACTACCTCAGCCTGCTGGTCAACCGCGCGCGCATGGAAGGCATCGTCGTCTTCGACTACGCCGACCGTTACCACCTGGCGGTGTCCGAGATGGCCGGCTACCTGAAGGACGGCCGCATGAAGAGCAAGGAAGACGTGGTGACGGGCGGCGTAGCCGCTTTCCCCGGCACGCTGCCCAAGCTCTTCACGGGTGAGAACTTCGGCAAGCTGGTGCTGCAGGTGGCCGAGGGCTGAGCCCGCCCGGGCCGGGCTGAGGCGGGCCGGGCCCGCCACGTGACCTCAGCGCAGGCTGGCGCCGCCCAGCACGCCGAGCAGCACACGTTCGACGTTCTGCTCCACCATGTTGCGCAGCACCTCGACCTTCTCCTGCGGATCGAGCGCGTTCCAGATGTTCTCGGCCTCGATGTCCTTGCGGCCCGCGAACATGCGGCCCACGCGGATGGTCTCGCTGCCGACGATGTCGCCGGATTTCACTTCCATCAGCTGCATGCGCACCATCATGAAGGCGCCCAGGAAGCCCGACGAAGGCAGCCCGGTGTCGACGTTTTTCAACTCGGTGGTGTTGTCCAGGTAGTAGCCGATGCCTTCGGCCACGCCGCGGCCGACGCTGAAACCGTCGTTCACCGGGAAACGTGCATCACCGCGGTTGCGCGTGATCAGCAGGATGTGCGTGAGCCCGTTGCGGTTGATGGCCTCGATCACCCAGGCCGGCAGCTCGGCGCGCGCAGCGCCTTCGGAGACGGCCCGTTGTTCGGACAGCGTCATCGGCTGCGTGGCGCGGAACATCTGCAGCTGCGTCTGCGGGTAGTGGTTCTCCATCGTCTTCGTCACGGCGCGCAGGGCCGCCTGGTCGAAACCGATGTTCTTGGTGGGCAGCGATTCACGCAGGTTGCGGTCGAGCCGTGTGTCGGTGACGGGCGCGGCGAACACCAACTGCAGCCCATCGCCCATCAGCGAGAAGACCCCCAACTTGCCGATGGCGGGCCGCGCTGCCAGCGCCGGGCCGGTGGCCAAGAGGCCCGCACCCAGACCCAGGGCCGTGGGCAAGGCCAGGCGCAGCAGGCGGCGGCGGTTGCGGGTGTTCAGGTCAGTGGCAGCAAACATGGCGGGGCCCCGGTGTGACAGCGATGGCGGGCATTCTGCATGCCGGCCCTGGGGCCTGCATCCACCCGTGCGACGGATGGTCACCCGGGCGGATGAAGGCCCGCCAAAACCGCTCCAGCGCCGTTCAGCGCCTTTCAGCGGGCCTCAGAAGTGGATGCCGCGCATCAGCGCCTGCACCGCCACGGCCTCGGCGCTGAGCTGTGGCTTGCCCTTCTCGCCCTTGGCGGCGTCGCTGTCGGGGAACATGCGGAAGGTGGTGTTCATCGTGATCTGCGCGATGCGCGGCACCAGCGCGTGCAGCACCTCGCCGAAGATGCCCAGGCGCGTGGCGATGCGCACTGGCTTGGCGATGCAGGCCTGCGCGATCATGTCGGCCGCTTCTTCGGGGCTGAGCGTCGGCACGTTGTTGTAGATCTTCGTGGGCGCGATCATCGGCGTGCGCACCAGCGGCATGTTGATGGTGGTGAAGGTCACGCCCTGGTCGGCGAACTCGCTGCTGGCGCAGCGCGTCCAGGCGTCCAGCGCGGCCTTGCTGGCCACATAAGCACTGAAGCGCGGCGCGTTGGTCAGCACGCCGATGCTGCTGATGTTGACCACGTGCCCCTTCTTGCGCGCCGCCATGCCCGGCAGCAGGCCCATGGTCACGCGCAGGCAGCCGAAGTAGTTCAGCTGCATCGTGCGCTCGAAGTCGTGGAAACGGTCGTAGCTGCCCTCGATGGCGCGGCGGATGCTGCGGCCGGCGTTGTTGATGAGGAAGTCGACACCGCCGTGGTCGGCGATCAGCTGCTGGATGAAGCGGTCGCAGTCGGCCATGTCGGCGATGTCGGCCGAGTACGCGACGAACTTGTAGCCCTTGGCCTTGGCCTCGGCGCAGGCTTCGTCGAGCTTGTCTTGATCACGCCCGCAGATGATGGTGGTGGCGCCGGCTTCGGCGAACTTGTGCGCCGCGGCCAGGCCGATGCCGCTGCTGCCGCCCGTCACCAGCACCACCTTGCCGGCCACCGTGCCCTTGAGGCTGCGGTCGATGAAGAGGTCGGGGTCGAGGTGGCGCTCCCAGTAGTCCCACAGCAGCCACGCGTAGTCGCGCAGGTCGGGGCATTCGATGCCGCTGCCCTTGAGCACCGCATCCAGTTCCCGGCGGTCGTAACGCGTCGGGAAGTTGATGAAGGTGAACATGTCGTCGGGCAGGCCCAGGTCCTTCATCACCGCGTTGCGGATGCGGCGTACCGGGGCCAGGGCCATCATCCCCTTCTTCACGCTCTTGGGAATGAAGCCCAGCAGCGCGGCGTTGACGAAGAGGTTCATCTTCGGCGCGTGCGCCGCCTTGCTGAAGATGTCGAGCACGTCGCCCACGCGGTAACCCTTGGGGTCGACCAGGTGGTAGCACTTGCCCGTGTGCTTGTTCTTGTCGTGGCTGATGTGGTCGAGGCAGGCGACGACGAAATCCACCGGCACGATGTTGATGCGGCCGCCCTCGATGCCCACGCTGGGCATCCACGGCGGCAGGATCTGCCGCATGCGCTGGATCAGCTTGAAGAAGTAGTAGGGCCCGTCGATCTTGTCCATCTCGCCGGTTTTGCTGTCGCCCACCACCAGGGCCGGGCGGTAGACCGTCCAGGGCACCTTGCACTCCTTGCGCACGATCTTCTCGCTCTCGTGCTTGGTCATGAAGTACGGGTGATCCAGGCCCTCGGCTTCGTCGAACATGTCTTCGCGGAACACGCCTTCGTACAGGCCCGCCGCGGCAATGCTGCTGACGTGGTGCACGTGCCCGGCATCCACGGCCTTGGCGAACTCGACCATGTTGCGCGTGCCTTCGACGTTCACCTGCACCTGGCTCTCTGCGTCGGCACCCAGGTCGTACACGGCGGCCAGGTGGTAGACGGCGTCGATGTGGCCCTTCAGCGACTTCAGTGCGTCGGCCGCCACGCCCAGCTTCTTCGCCGTGAGGTCACCCGTCACGGGCACCGCGCGGGCCTTGCCCGAGCCGTTGAGGCCCCAGTATTCGTACAGGGCGGCCAGCTTGCCTTCGCTGCCTGCGCGCACGAGGAAGTGCACCTTCGCGCCGCGCCGCGCCAGCAGCGCCTTCACGAGCCGTTTGCCGATGAAGCCGGTGGCGCCGGTCACGAAATACTGCATGCAATGCTCCTCTCGGGGTGTTCGGGGTCCGTCACGCGGGGTGCGGTGGGCGTACAGCATAGAGCCGTCTCACTAGAGATTTAGGCTGCGCCCCCCAGGGGGGAACCCTATATTCATCGTCGTGGTGTTGCCGCTTTCTGCGCTGTGGCACCAGCCCCCACTACAAGCGACCTTCACTTCACCGAAGGCCGCAGCAACCCAGAGGAAGCCACCATGGTCAAGAAGACGAAAGCCGCCGCCACCACCAGCGCCCCCGAAGCCGCCAAGCACAGCCAGCTGGCCGGCGCCGTGAAGGACTCGGCCCAGCAGATCTGGCTGGCCGGCATGGGCGCCTTCAGCAAGGCCCAGGAAGAAGGCAGCAAGGTCTTCGAGGCCCTGGTCAAGGAAGGCATGACGCTGCAGAAGAAGACGCAGGGCATGGCCGAAGAGAAGATCAGCGAAGTCACCGGCAAGATGAGCGCCATGGCCGACACCGTCAGCAACAAGGCCGGCCAGAACTGGGACAAGCTGGAAAGCATCTTCGAAGCCCGCACCGCCAAGGCGCTGAACAAGCTGGGCGTGCCCACCGCGAAGGACGTGCAGGCCCTGGCCGAGCGCGTGGACGCGTTGGCCGCTGCCGTGGCCAAGCTGGGCAAGGGCGCGGCGCCCAAGGCTGCCGTGAAGGCCGCCGCCAAGCCTGCCGTGAAGGCCGCCAAGGTCGCCAAGGCCAAGCCCGCCGCTGCCGCGCCCGTGGCCGAAAAGGCACCGGTCAAGCGCGCCCGCAAGACCGCCGCCAAGCCGGCCGTCGCTGCCTGATCCAGGGCGCTGACCCCAGCGCTTGAGCCCCGCCGTGCCCGCACCGCGCCCGCGCATCGGCCTGGCCCTGGCCGGCGGCGGGCCGCTGGGCGCCATCTACGAGATCGGCGCGCTCTGCGCGCTGGCCGAAGCCCTGCCGGGTGTCGACTTCACGGCGCTCGATGGCTATGTCGGTGTCTCGGCCGGCAGCTTCATCGCTGCTGGCCTGGCCAACGGCCTGACGCCGCGCCAGCTGTGCACCTCGTTCGTCGAGAACGAAGGCCCGGCCACCGACCTCATCCGCCCGGGTCTCTTTTTCCGCCCCGCCTGGCAGGAGTACGTCCAGCGCGTGCTGGCCGCCCCACGGCTGGCCGGCCAGGCTGCCTGGGACGTGGCCGTGCGCGGCCGCACCTTGCTGGCCGCGGCCGAACGCCTGGGGCGGGTGCTGCCCGCGGGGATGTTCAGCAATGCCGCGCTGCAGGCCCAACTGGCGCAGGTGTTCTCCGCCCCCGGGCGCAGCAACGATTTCCGCCAGCTGCAACGTGAACGCGGCCGCCGCCTGGTGCTGGTGGCCACCGATCTCGACAGCGGTGAAGCCGCGCCCTTCGGCCTGCCCGGCTGGGACCACGTGCCCATTTCGCAAGCCGTGGCCGCCAGCGCGGCGCTGCCGGGGCTGTTTCCGCCCGAGCCCATCAACGGCCGCTGGTATGTGGACGGCGCCTTGAAGAAGACGCTGCACGCCCGCGTGCTGCTCGACGAAGGCCTGGACCTGCTGCTGTGCCTGAACCCGCTGGTGCCGTTCGACGCTCGCGGTGCCACTTCCCGTGAAGCCCCGCGCCACCGTGTGCTGGGCGGTGCCAGCGAGCGCATTCCGCAGCTCGTGGCCGGCGGCCTGCCGCTGGTGCTGAGCCAGACCTTCCGCTCGCTCATCCACTCGCGCCTGGAACTGGGCATGAAGGGCTACGAGGCCAGCCATCCGGACACGGACATCCTGCTCTTCGAGCCCGACCACGCCGACCCGGAGATGTTCCTCGCCAACACCTTCGGCTATTCGCAGCGGCGTGTGCTGGCCGAGCACGCCTACCAGCACACCCGGGCCGACCTGCGCTCGCGCCGCAGCCAGCTGCGCACCACGCTGGCTGCGCACGGGCTGCGGATGGATGAAGCCGTGCTTGACGATGCCCAGCGCCGCCTGCTGCGCCGCCGCATGGGCCGGCGCCCCGCGGCGCCACCGGCCGCGCGCACCGAGGCGGGGCGCACCTTGCAACGGCTGGACGAGGTCTTGAACGACCTGGAACGGGCGCTGGCCGCCCGCTGAAGCCGGCGCCGCGGGCTGCCGTGGCCGGCAGGCCAGGTGCGCGCAACGTGACGAAATGTCGCTGCCGCTGGCCTTGCCGGTGACGTGCCGCCCGGCTTGCGGCAACATGCGCAGCCAGCGAGCCCGCCGTCTGCACCGAGCCCGACCATGAGCCTCACCCCACCGCCCAGCCCTGCCTCTCAAGACCGCTTGCGTGGGCGCTTGATGGCCGAAGCGCTGGGCCGCCTGCTCGACCGTGTGCGCGGCTCGCGCGAGGTGCTGCCGCACCTGGCGGCGCTGGAGCGCGGGTTGCTGGCCGAAGGCCTGCCGGCGCTGTCGGGCGCTTCCACGCCGGTGCTGGGCCGCATCGCCTCGCAACTGGCCAGCCTGCCGCTGCCGGAGGACGACAAGCCGCTGCAAGACCTGCTGCACCGCGTGATGGACAGCCTGGAAGCGCGCCGTGCCGAAGTCAGCAACGAGCCCTTCGACATCGAGAAGACGGTGGTCATCGAAGAGATGAGCCACACCGACTTCATGACCATCCAGCGCGCCGAGGCGCCCACCGAAATAGACGATGGGCGCTCGCTCGATGGGCGCCCCGCTCAACCGAGGTAGCGCGCTTCCAGGTGCAACTTGAAGTGGGCCGCGTTCAGCGGCTCACCGCTGGCGCGGCGCGCCAGTTCGTCGGTGGTCCAGCGGCTGGCCTGGCTCCAGATGTTGCTGCGCAGCCAGTCGAACACCGGGGCCAGGTCGCCCGCGCCGATGCGCGCATCCAGGTCGGGCATCTGGCGGCGCATGGTGGCGAACCACTGCGCCGCGTACATGGCCCCGAGTGAGTAGCAGGGGAAGTAGCCGAACAGGCCCGAGGGCCAGTGCACGTCCTGCATGGGGCCGTCCTTGAAGTTGCCGCGCGTGTCCACGCCCAGCAACTCCATCATCTTGGCGTCCCACAGCGCCGGGATGTCGTCGACCTCGACCTCGCCTTCGATCAGCGCACGCTCGATCTCGTAGCGCAGGATCACGTGGGCCGGGTAGGTGACTTCGTCGGCATCCACGCGGATGTAGCCCGGCTTCACACGCGTGATCAGCCGGTGCAGGTTCTGCGGCGTGAAGGCCGGCTGCGCACCGAAGGTGGCCGTGACCATGGGCGCCAGGCGCGCCACGAAGCCCGGGTGGCTGCCCAGCTGCATCTCGAAGCTCAGGCTCTGGCTCTCGTGCAATGCCATGCTGCGCGCCTGCGCCATCGGCTGGCCCAGCCATTCACGCGGCAGGTTCTGCTCGTAGCGGCCGTGGCCGGTTTCGTGGATGGTGCCCATCAGGCTGGTGATGAACTCGTCGTCGCGGAAACGCGTGGTCAGGCGCACGTCTTCGGGCACGCCGCCGCAGAACGGGTGGGTGCTGACGTCGAGACGGCCGGCCTCGAAATCGAAGCCGAGCAGGCGGATCACCTGTTCGCACAGCGCACGCTGCTTGTCTTGCGCAAACGGCCCCACGGGCTGGATCACGTCTTCCTGCGCCTGCTTGGCGATCACCTGCTGGATCAGGCCTGGCAGCCAGCGCCGCACCTCGCCGAAGACCTGGTCAACCTGTGTGCAGCGCATGCCAGGCTCGAAGCGGTCCATCAGCGCATCGTAGGCACGCAGGCCGCTCTTGTCGGCCAGCAGCGCGGCTTCTTCACGCGCCAGGGCCAGCACTTCCTTGAGTTGCGGCGCGAAGCCGGCCCAGTCGTTGGCCGGGCGCTGCTGGCGCCAGGCGTGTTCGCAGCGCGAGGTGACGATCTGCTGGCGCTGCACCAGGCTTTCGGGCAGCGCGGTGGCGGCCCGCCACTGGCGCTGCATCTCGCGCAGGTTGGCGCGCTGCTCTTCGCTCAGGGGCTCTTGCTCGGCGTGTTGCAGGCCGCTGCCGAGCGCGGCGTCGGTGCGCATGCGGTGCAGCAGTGCGGCCATCTCGGCCAGCGCCGCGGCGCGTGCCTCGTTGCCTTTCGGGGGCATGTTGGCCGCGTGGTCCCAGCCGGCGATGGCCTGCAGGTGTTCCAGGTGGTGCAGGCGCGTCCAGGTGGCGGCCAGCTGTTCGTAAGCGGGGGTGGCGGTGCTCATGGGGTGCAGCGGGGGGTGCTGAAGAGGCCGGCATTGTGGCGGGCTGCAGCCTGCGCTGCGAGCGCAACAACCCGGTTACAGATTCAGCTGGCCCGGAAAGAGCCAGAGCAGCGCCCCGGTCATCGTGACGTAGCGCAGAAACTTGCCGATGGCCATGTAGAACACGCAAGGCCAGAAAGGCAGCTTCAGCCAGCCGGCCAGCGCACACAGCGGGTCGCCCACCGCGGGCAGCCAGCTCAGCAGGCAGGCCTTGGGGCCCAGCTTCTCCAGCCAGGTGAGCGCACGCAGTTCCAGCTTTTTGTGCTGGACCTTCTCGTACAGCGTTTCTGCGCCATAGCCCATCCACCAGCTGATGGCGCCGCCCAAGGTGTTGCCCGCGGTGGCCACCAGCACGGCAGGCCAGAACAGATCGGGGTTGAGCTTGAGCAGGCCGATGACGGCGAACTCGCTGCCCATGGGCAGCAGCGTCGCCGACACCACGGCCACCACGAAGACCACTGCCAGCCCGTAGCTGGGCTCGGCCAAGGTGTGCAAGACAGACAGGAACCAGGCTTCCATCGGTAGCCTGCATTATGGGCAGCGCCCGGGCCCCTGGCCGTGCAAGGCCGGACCCAGGTGGGCTGGCTATACTCGCGCCTCATTTTTCAGCACCGCACCCGGCCTTCCTCCCCATGCAAATCGGCTCCATCGAACTGCCGAACAAGCTGTTCGTCGCACCGATGGCCGGTGTCACCGACCGCCCCTTCCGCATGCTGTGCCGCAGCCTCGGGGCGGGCTATGCTGTCAGCGAGATGGTCACCAGCAAGCGCGAGCTCTGGAAGAGCCTGAAGACCTCGCGCCGTGCCGACCACGAAGGCGAGCCCGCCCCCATCGCGGTGCAGATCGCCGGCGTGGACCCCGCAGAGATGGCCGATGCCGCGCGCTACAACGTCGACCGCGGCGCGCAGATCATCGACATCAACATGGGCTGCCCAGCCAAGAAGGTGTGCAACAAATGGGCCGGCTCGGCGCTGATGCAGGACGAGCCGCTGGCTACCGCCATCGTCAGCGCCGTGGTGGCCGCCTGCGCGCCATTGAACGTGCCGGTGACCTTGAAGATGCGCACCGGCTGGTGCCAGGCCGAACGCAACGCCGTGCGCCTGGCGAAGATGGCCGAGAGCGCGGGCGTGGCCATGGTCACCGTGCACGGCCGCACGCGCGAGCAGGGCTACAAGGGCCATGCCGAGTACGACACCGTGGCCGCGGTGAAAGCGGCGCTGAAGATCCCGGTGGTGGCCAACGGCGACATCCACGGCCCCGAGAAGGCCCTGCAGGTGCTGCGCGCCACCGGCGCCGACGCGCTGATGATCGGCCGCGCGGCGCAGGGCCGGCCGTGGATCTTCCGCGAGATCCTGCACTTCCTGGCAACCGGCGAGCACCTGCCGCCGCCGGCCACGCACGAGGTGCGGCGCTGGCTCACGGAGCACCTGCACCAGCACTACGGCCTGTATGGCGAGCACATCGGCGTGCGCAGCGCGCGCAAGCACATCGGCTGGGCCGTGCGTGCGCTGCCGGGCGGCGAAGCCTTCCGCGCCGAGATGAACCTCATCGACGACACCGGCGCGCAGCTGCGCGCGGTGCACGACTATTTCGAAGCCCTGGCCGACGTGCACCCGCTGCTCCCGCAGCCGGCTGATGTCGATGCCAATGCCGGGGCCGCCAACGACGAAGACAGCGCCGAACTCGCAGAACAGACGGCCCAAGCTGCATGAGCAAAAAAGACATCGATGCCTGCATCCGCACGAGCGTGGAGCAGTACCTCAAAGACCTGCGCGGTGCCGATCCCGCCGACCTGCACGAGCTCTTTCTCGGCGCGGCCGAGAAGCCGCTGCTGGAGGTGGTGCTGCGGCACGCCGAGGGCAATCAGAGCAAGGCCGCCGAATGGCTGGGCATCAACCGCAACACGCTGCGGCGCAAGCTGCTCGACCACAAACTTCTGAAATGAACGCGGCCCTCACCGGCTGCAAGGAAAGCGCATCTTGGCTGCATCCCCACTCACCGCCCTGATCTCGGTCTCCGACAAGACCGGCGTCGTCGAATTCGCCCAGGCCCTGGCCGCGCAGGGCGTGCGCCTGCTCTCCACCGGCGGTACCGCGCGCCTGCTGGCCGATGCCGGCCTGGCCGTCACCGAGGTGGCCGAGGTGACCGGCTTCCCCGAGATGCTGGACGGCCGCGTGAAGACGCTGCACCCGCGCATCCACGGCGGCCTGCTGGCGCGGCGCGACCTGCCCGAGCACATGGCCGCACTCGCTGCGCACGGCATCCAGACCATCGACCTGCTGGTGGTCAACCTCTACCCCTTCGCGATGGCCACCGCGCGGCCTGACTGCACGCTGGAAGACGCCATCGAGAACATCGACATCGGCGGCCCGGCCATGCTGCGCGCCGCGGCCAAGAACTGGGCCGACGTGGCGGTGCTCATCGACCCGAGCGACTATGCGCAGGTGTTGGCCGAACTGCGTGCCGGCGGCCTGCAGCGTTGCACCAAGTTCCGCCTGGCCAGGAAGGTGTACGCGCACACCGCGGCCTACGACGGCATGATCAGCAACTACCTCGGCGCGTTGCAGCCGGGCGTGGAAGACCAGGCCGACGCCGTGCCGGCGCGCGAGCCCTTCCCGGCCACCTACACGCTGCAGCTGACCAAGACGCAGGACATGCGCTACGGCGAGAACCCGCACCAGGCCGCCGCCTTCTACCGCGACGCCAAGGTGGCCCCGGGCCTGCTGGCCGGTTGGGTGCAGCTGCAGGGCAAGGAGCTCAGCTACAACAACATCGCCGATGCCGACGCCGCCTGGGAGTGCGTGAAGACCTTCGACGTGCCCGCTTGCGTGATCGTCAAACACGCCAACCCTTGCGGCGTGGCCGTGGGCAGCAGCCTGGTGGAGGCCTACATCCAGGCCTGGAAGACCGACCCGACCTCGGCCTTCGGCGGCATCCTCGCCTTCAACCGCCCGCTGGACGAAGCCACCGCGCGGCAGATCGGCGAGCACAAGCAGTTCGTCGAGGTGCTGATCGCCCCGGCCATCACACCCGAGGCGCGCGCGCTCTTCGCCGCCAAGCAGAACGTGCGCCTGCTGGAAGTGCCGCTGGGCACCGAGGCCAATGTGCTGGACTTCAAGCGTGTGGGCGGCGGCATGCTGCTGCAGACGCCGGACGTGAAGAACGTGGCGCCGGGCGAGCTGCGTGTGGTCACCAAACTCGCCCCCACGGCGGCGCAGATGGACGACCTGCTCTTCGCCTGGAAGGTGGCCAAGTTCGTGAAGAGCAACGCCATCGTCTTCTGCGGCGGCGGCGCCACGCTGGGCGTGGGCGCGGGCCAGATGAGCCGGCTCGACAGCGCGCGCATCGCGCGCGTGAAGGCCAACGCGGCGGGCCTGAGCCTGGCCGGCTCGGCGGTGGCCAGCGACGCGTTTTTCCCCTTCCGTGACGGCCTGGACGTGGTGATCGACGAAGGCGCCACCTGCGTCATCCAGCCCGGCGGCAGCATGCGCGATGACGAGGTGATCGCCGCGGCCGACGAGCGCGGCATCGCGATGGTGTTCACTGGCACCCGGCATTTCAGACACTGATGGTGTTGCGCCACCCCCGCCCATGACACGCGCTGACGCCGCGGGCGGGGTGCTGGCCTTCATCGCGCGCCTGATCACGGGCGCGCAGGGGCACTGGAAGGGCTGCCCGCCCAAGGCCGAGCAGCGCATCTACTTCGCCAACCACCAGAGCCACCTCGACTGGGTGCTGATCTGGGCCGCGCTGCCGCACGAGCTGCGTGCCGTGACGCGCCCCATCGCCGCCAAGGACTACTGGACATCCTCGCCGCTGAAGCACTGGATCACGCGCGAGGTCTTCAACGCCGTCTACGTCAACCGCACGCGCACCGACGACCAAGACCCGCTGGAGCCGCTGGTGCAGGCCCTGGGCAACGGCGACTCGTTGGTGATCTTTCCGGAAGGCACACGCAGCAACAAGGGCGAGCCGCAGGCTTTCAAGAGTGGGCTCTTCCACCTGGCGGCGCAGTTCCCGCAGGTGCAGCTGATCCCGGCGTGGATAGACAACGTGCAGCGTGTCATGCCCAAGGGCGAGGTGGTGCCGGTGCCCATCCTCTGCACCGTGACCTTCGGCGCGCCGCTGCAGCTGCAACCCGGCGAAGACAAGCGCGAGTTCCTGGCCCGCGCGCGGCAGGCCGTGGTCGAGCTGCGGCCCCATGCGGCATGACGGCGCTGTGAGCACACGATGAGGGCCTTGCGCGAACTCAGCGTCGACCAGCAGGTGAGCCTGCTGTTCGTGGTGCTCTTCGGGCTGCTGGCGCTGGGCTCGCTGCTGGTGCTGCTGCTCTTGCGCCGGGAAGGCGAGGCCAGCGACCGCCGGCTGCGCGTGCTGCGCGACCTGCGCGCGCTGTGGGTGGGGGCCATCGTGTTCTGGCTGGCGTGGATCAGCGCGCCCGTGGGCGCCACGCTGCTCTTCGGCGCTTTCAGCTTCTTCGCGCTGCGCGAGTTCATCACCTTGATGCACACGCGGCGGGCCGACCACCGCAGCCTGCTCCTGGCGTTTTTTGTCGTGCTGCCGCTGCAGTACGTGATGGCCGGCGGGCGCTTCTTCGACCTCTTCACGGTCTTCATCCCGGTCTACGTTTTTCTCGCCATTCCCGTGGCCAGCGCGCTGGCTGGTGACCCCGAACGTTTTCTGGAGCGCAACGCCAAGATCCAGTGGGGCATCATGGTCTGCGTCTACGGCCTGAGCCATGCACCGGCGCTGCTGCTGCTGAACTTCCCGCGTTTCGAAGGGCGTGGCGCCTTCCTGCTGTTTTTCCTGGTGGTGGTGGCCGTGGTGGCGCAGCTGGTGCAAGAGGCCTGCAGCCGCTGGCTGCGGCGCCGGCCGGTGGCCCGCCACATCGACCGCAGTTTCAGCTACCGCGCCTGGTTCGCCGGTGCGCTGGCCGCGGGCATCACGGGTGCGCTGCTGTACTGGGCCACGCCTTTCAAGGCCGGGCAGGCGCTGGCCATGGCCTTCATCGCCGGCGGCGCGGGCACGCTCGGTGAGCTGGTGATGAAGGCGCTGAAGAAGGACGCCGGCGTGCGCTACTGGGGCAATACCGCCAGCGTGACAGGCGCTGTGGGCCTGCTGGACCGGCTGGCGCCGCTGTGCTTCGCCGCGCCGGTGTTCTTCCACTCCGTGCGCTGGTACTTCAAGCTCTGATGCGCATCCTCGGCATCGACCCTGGTTTGCAGCGCACCGGATTCGGCGTGATCGAAGCCGACGGCCCGCGCCTGGCCTACGTGGCCAGCGGCACCATCAGCACGCTGGAAGCGCCGCGCGGCGACCTGCCGGGCCGGCTGAAGATCATCTTCGAAGGCGTGCAGGAGGTGGTGCAGCGCTACACGCCCGACTGCGCCTGCGCCGAGATCGTGTTCGTCAACGTCAACCCGCAGAGCACGCTGCTGCTGGGCCAGGCGCGTGGCGCGGCGCTGGCGGCGTTGGTGTCCGGTGGGCTCACGGTGGCCGAGTACACCGCGCTGCAGATGAAAAAGGCCGTGGTCGGCCACGGCTTGGCCAACAAGGCGCAGGTGCAGGAGATGGTCAAGCGCCTGCTCAAGCTGCCCGCTTTGCCGGGCAAGGACGCCGCCGATGCTCTGGGCCTGGCCATCTCGCACGCGCATGCCGGGGCTTCGTTCACGGCGCTGGCCGCGGCCGCGCCGCTGGCGCGCCGCCAGCACGCGCAGTACCGCAAGGGCCGCACGTTCTGAGTGCGGGGGCTGCCGCATGCCGGCACTGCCGCAGGGCGCGGCGCCCCAAAAAAAGCAGCCCCGGCAAGCGGGGCTGGAAGGGTCTCGGTGTTGACTGAGACTCAGGAGTGAACCTGGGGCCGCGAACCTGCGGCCGGTGTGCGGTGGGCGCTCAGGCCTTGGCGGCCGGGGCGCTGTGGTGCGCCAGCTGCGCCGCGCTGGGCTCGCTGGTGGCCAGGCCGTTGACGGCCAGCAGCATGGCCACCGTCATCACGCTGGCCAGGGCCAGGGCCGACAGGCGGGTGGGGGCGGCGGTGTTCAGGGTGTTCTGGGCGGTGGTGTTCATGGTGCGGTGTCCTTGTGTTCGGGGCGGTGCGGTGCGGTGCGGTGTTGCATAACGCTTTGTCGATGGGTGCACTGTAGGCAGCACCGCGCTGCGCCGCGACCGGCTTGCGATGGTCTGCAGGCTTGCAGCGGCCAGCAGCAGAAAGCGGCGATGAACGGCATGGCGCTTGCGTGAAGCCTGCCCGCAAGCCGGGAGCTGAACAGGGTGTGATGCCCCGATTTGCGGTGTGACACCGGGTTTGATTCAAGACCTGCTTGTGGCAGGCTTTGTTTCAATCAAGACGCACCCGCACCGTCCTTGTCGTCTGTGTGTTCTGTGCATGTGGAAGGAGCCCGCCTGATGAGCGCTGAAACCGGCCTGGTCCCCGTTTCGCAACTGTCTCACCTCGGTCACGGCCTGCCCGTGGCCCGCATGCGGGCGGTGTACCGCCTCGACGAGGTGGAAAAGCGCCTCGACAAGCTGCCCCAGCGCGAACACGAGAACCTGCGCGCCACCTACGAGCGCATGCTGGAGAAGGGCCCCGAGCGGTTCCAGGTCAAGCCCGGCGGCCTGCCGGCCATGGACCACCTTTACGACGAGATGCCCAACTTCAACGCCGTGCTCGACGACGTGAAGCGTCAGCTCGCACTGTGCACCGACAGCCGCGACGCACTGGAGATCACGCCCATGCTGCTGCTGGGCCCGCCCGGCATCGGCAAGACGCACTTCGCGCGCGAGATCGCGCAGCTGCTGGGCACCGGCCTGGGTTTCATCAGCATGAGCAGCCTCACCGCCGGCTGGGTGCTGAGCGGCGCTTCCAGCCAGTGGAAGGGCGCGCGGCCGGGCAAGGTTTTCGAAACCCTGGTGGACGGCCAGTACGCCAACCCGGTGATGGTGGTAGACGAGATCGACAAGGCGCGCGCCGAACACGCCTACGACCCGCTGGGCGCGCTGTACAGCCTGCTCGAGCACGACACCGCCGGCGCCTTCACCGATGAGTTCGCCGAGGTGGCCATCGACGCCAGCCAGGTGATCTGGGTGGCCACCGCCAACGACGAACGCGCCATCCCCGAGCCCATCCTCAACCGCATGAACGTGTTCGAGGTGCAGGCGCCCGATGCCGACGCGGCGCGCGCGATTGCGCTGCGCCTGTACCGCCAGCTGCGCGCCAGCCACGACTGGGGCCAGCGTTTCGACGAGCAGCCTTCAGAGGCCGTGCTCGAACGCCTGGCCAGTACCGCCCCGCGCGAGATGCGCCGCGCCTGGATGACGGCCTTCGGCAACGCCCGCCTGGCCGGCCGCAGCACGCTGGAACTGGCCGACCTGCCGTGCGCGAACGCCAAGCGTTCGGCCATCGGCTTCATGCAGTGAAGGGGTGAGGCCCGGGCTTCAGGCCGCCGCCAGCGAACGCCCGCCGCGCTGCACGCGGTGGCGGCCGGCTTCCTTGCCGGCGTACATGGCGGCGTCGGCGCGTTTGATCAGTTCGTCGGCGGTGTGGCCGTCCAGCGGGGCCAGCGCGTAGCCGGCGGTCAGGCCCACGCGGCAGTGCTGGCCGTCGATGACAAAGGGCTCGTTGAAGGCGCCCAGCATCTTCTGGCCCAGCGCATGGGCGGCGCTTTCGTCGGGCAGGCCTGCGGCCAGCACCACGAACTCGTCACCACCCAGGCGTGCCACCACGTCGCTGGCGCGCAACTGGGCCTGCAGGCGTTGGCCCACGGCCACGAGCAGCGCATCGCCCACATCATGGCCGTAGCGGTCGTTCACGGGCTTGAAGCCGTCCAGGTCCAGCAGGAACAGCGCCAGCAGCTGCTGCGGCCGCGCCTGCGGCAGCAGGGCCGCCAGGTGCTGCTGCAGGCCGCGGCGGTTGGGCAGGCCGGTGAGGGCGTCGGTCTGCGCCAGGGTGCGCAGGGTCTCGGTTTCCAGCCGCGCGCGGTCGGCGCTGCGGTGGATGGCCTGCACACGCAGGCTCAGCACCGCCATCCAGGCGCTCATCTCCACCATCAGCGAGAAGGGGTAGACGTGCTGCGCCCAGAAGGTGGGTTCGACGTGGCCGCGCAGCAGCCCGGCCGTGACCACCGCGCCGATGGCGTAGAAGGCCCAGCCGAAGAGCATGTACACGGCCATCATGGCGCCCTGCCGCGCGCGGATGTAGGCCGCCGGCAGCACCACCAGCGTGGCCACCATGCCCAGCAGCGTGACGATGCCCTGCGCGCTGCGGTAGTCGAGCAACCCGGTGAGGGTGGCCGCCAGCGCCAGCAGCGCCGCCGCGCTGATGAGGTGCAACAGGCGCGAGATGAGAGGGCTCACCTCCCAGATCGCCAGCGCGGCGTTCATGAAACGCGCGGCCGCGGCCACGGCCACCATCACGGCCATGGGTGCCACGCTCATCGACAAGGCGGGCCAGTCGGGCCAGAGGTATTGCGCACCCAGGCCGAAGTAGGCCAGCACGAACACCAGGTTGGCGGCGAGCAGCAGCGCGTAGTCGAGGAAGAGCGCGTCGCGCAGGCTCACCCAGTGCGTGAGGCTGTAGATGAGCATGCACAGCGCCAGACCGATGACGATGCCCAGCAGCATCTGCGAGCGCGATTCGTGGGCCGTGAAGTCTTGTGGGGTGCGCAGCGTCATGGGCAGCACCATCGAGCTCTGCGTCTGCACGCGCAGCAGCAGTTCATGGCGGCCTGGCGGCAGGCTGAGTGGCGCGGCGTGTGCACGCGCGGGCATCACCTTGTCGGTGCCGAGCTGCTGGTTGCCCATGCGCAGGCGCTGCACGAGTTCGCCCTGGCTCAGCACGTACAGGTCGATGAGGTTCAGCGCGGGGTAGTCGATCTCCAGCACGCGCTGCACCGGCAGCGCACCGGGCACTTCCACCGAGAAGCGCAACCACAGCACGCTGGCACTGCGGCCCAGGTTGGATGGCGTGCCGCTGGGCCGTTCAAAGCGCTGCGGCGCGGCCAGCACTTCTTCCAGCGACCACTGCGATTCGGGGTCGGGCAGCACACGCACGCCCGGCCACACGGGCACGGCCGCCCGGCTGTCGAGCAGCAGGGCTACTTCGCCGGCGTCGGCTTCATCCCTGTCGCCGGCCTGGCCCTTGGCCGCGGCGGCCCGGCCGCTGCTCAGCAGCAGCGCAGCCAGCAGCACCAGGCACAACCAGGCCCAGGCGGGTGTGAGGGAGCGGGAAGATCGGGCCATGGAACCCGGTCTATCGGCCGCGGCCGGCCGCGCTTGAGCCGCCCACGCCAGAATGGGCGCCCATGACGACGGTATGGCATGGGTTCTGGGTGCGAAGCGCCGCTGTGTTGGCGCTGGGGCTGCTGCTGCAGGGTCTGGCGCCCGCCTGGGCGCAAGAGCCGCCGCGCCCGCGTGTGGGGCTGGTGCTGGGCGGGGGCGGGGCGCGCGGTGCGGCCCACATCGGCGTGCTGGAAGAACTGGAGCGCCTGCGCATCCCCGTGGCCTGCGTGGCCGGCACCAGCATGGGCGCGCTGGTGGCCGGGGCCTGGGCCGCGGGCCTGAGCCCGGCCGAGATGCGCCAGGAACTGGCCCGGGCCGACTGGGGCGACATGTTCCGCGACGACCCCGGCTACGAAGAGCTGAACTTCCGCAACAAGCGGCTGCAGCAGCGTTTCCTGCCGGGCAGCGAAACGGGCTTCGCCGCCGGCGGCGCCGTGGCGCTGCCGGGCGTGGTGACGGGGCAGAAGATCAAGCTCTTCTTCAACCACCTGGTGCGTGCCGACACCGGCGAGCGTGAGCTGCAGCAACTGCCGCTGCCGGTGAGCATCGTGGCCACCGACATCGGTTCCGGCGAGCGTGTGGTGCTGCGCGACGGCAGCATCACGCTGGCCATGCGCGCGAGCATGAGCGTGCCAGGGCTGCTGGCGCCGGTGGAGTACCGCGGCCGCAAGCTGGTGGACGGCGGCCTGGTGGACAACCTGCCCATCAAGGAGGTGCGCGAACGCTGCGGTGCCGATGTGGTCATCGCCGTCAACGTGGGTTCGCCGCCGCTCAAGCCCGAGCAGGTGCTGGGCCTGCTCAGCATCACCACGCAGATGGTGGTGCTGCTGACCGAGCAGAACGTGGTCGCCAGCCTGGCCACGCTGCAGCCGCAGGACATTTACATCCAACCCGACCTCGGGCCCATCTCCGCGGCCGACTTCGACCGCCACGTCGAGGCCGCCGACCGCGGCCGCGCCGCTGCCGCGCTGCTGGCCGAGCGCCTGGCGCCGCTGGGCGTGACCGCGCCGGCCTATGCCGCCTGGCAGCGCAGCGTGGCCGTGCGCGAACGCGACGTGCCGCGTATCGACGCGGTGGAGATCGCCGGCCTGGGCCGCGTGAACCCCGAGGTGGTTCGCCGGTACCTGGAGCAGCGCGACGGCGCCCCGCTGGACACCACGGCGCTCAACCGCGACCTGCTGCGTGCCTACGGCGACGGCCACTACGAAAGCGTGGACTACGCCGTGGTCAACCAGCACGGCCGCAACGTGCTGCGTCTGCTGCCTGTGGAGAAGCCCTGGGGTCCCGACTACCTGCGCCTGGCGCTGCGCCTGGACAGCAACCTCAGCCAGGGCAGCAGCTACACGCTGCGCGCGGGTTACCAGAAGACCTGGCTCAACCGTCTGGGCGGCGAGCTGCTCTTCGTGGGCGAACTCGGCGGCAGCACCGGCGGCAGTGTCGAGTGGTACCAGCCGGTAGACGACCGGCAGCAGGCCTTCATCACCAGCGCCATCGAATACAAGCGCGAGCGCAACGACTACTGGTTCCTGGAGCGGCGCATCGCCGAGTACCGCACGGCACGCACGCGGGCCGAGCTGGCCGTGGGCATCAACTTCCGGCTGCTCGGCCAGCTGCGCCTGGGCTGGCGTGAAACGCGCATCAGCAGCGGCCTGGAAACGGGGCTTGATGTGCTGGGTGGGCTGGCCACGAACCGCGCCGAGCGCGCCAGCGGCGGCTGGCTGCTGGCGCTGGAGCTGGAGCAGGCCGACCGCCTGTACTTCCCGAGCCGCGGCTGGGCCACCAAGCTGAACCTGTACGACTCACCGCGGCGCGACTACGGGCGCCTGGCGCTGGAAGGCAGCTGGGCCGTGCCCTGGGAGCGTTACGTGATCTCGGCGCGCAGCACCTGGGTGGGCGCCACGCGCGGCCAGCTGCCGCTGAGCGACGCCGCGCGCCTGGGCGGGCTGCTGAACCTCACGGGCTTCGCAGCGGGCCAGCTGGTGGGCGACGAGGTGGCCTACGGGCAGCTGCGCGGCGAACGTGTCATCGGCCGCGCACCGCTGGGCCTGCGCGGCGAGCTGCGCGCCGGTGTGGCGCTGGAGGTGGCGCGTGTGGGTGTGCCCTACACCGCGCAGGTGCGCACCGGCACGCTGCACAGCATCGCGGTCTACCTGGGCGGTGAAACGCCCGTGGGGCCGTTTTTCGTGGGCGTGGGGCGCGGCAGCGGCGGGCTGGTGAACGCCTACCTGGTGATAGGCGCGCCCTGAAGGCGCGGCGGCGCGCCCGGCGCCGTGTTCAGGCCTGCGACAGCCCCGCCAGCGCCAGCCGCGCGGCCGCCAGGCCCTGGGTGACGATCTGCTGCCGCCACAGCGGGGTCTCGGTGTAGAAGGCCTCGCGCATGGCGGCGCGTGCGGCCTCACGCGTGTCGGCCGGCACGCTGCCCGGTGGCTGCGCGGCGCACCAGTGGTCGAAGCGCAAGGCCCACAGCGTTTGCGCCAGCGGCACGGTGCCGTACTCGAGCGCGATGCCGGTGAACTGGGCCTGCGGGCAGCTGTCGTAAGCCGCCTGCCACAGCATGCCGCTGATCTGGCTGGCGCTGCTGCTGCCGTCGTGCAACGCCGTCACCACGCCGCCGTCGGCCTGCCACCAGGCGCGCGCGCGGGCCAGGGTCTCGGCATCGGGGCGCGCTGCGAAGATGCGTTCGCCGTGGCCGCTGGGGCCCAGGCCGGTGTGCAGGTCTATCCAGGCGAGATGCGGCACGCCGGCACCGTGCTGGCGCAGCACCCGTTCGATGCTCAGCCGGCTCCACGTGGGCCCGCTGCCACCGTAGAACAGGCCCAGCGGGTGGCGGTATTGCCCGCCGCTGACGGCCTGCTGGAAGCCGCGCTCGCCGTGCTGCTGGGTAAAGGTCTGCAGCGCGGCTTCGTTGTCGGCGCTGGGCGGCCAGGAGGGCGGCACCAGCAGGTGGGCCAGAGCGTCGTAGCCGGCGTTGGCGGGGCGGTGCAGGCCGTCCAGCCCGTCGAAGGGGATGAAGTTGCGGTTCAGGTCCACGCCCTCGTGCGTGACCCGCCGGCTGTGCGAAAAGCCGTGCGGGTTGAGCGCGTGCACGAAGAGCAGCGCCACGCCGACGGCTTGCGCTTCCTGCAGGAAAGAGGTGTGGCTCAGCAGCGCGTGCTGCACGCCCGAGCCGCAGTGCCCTTCCACGCCGTGGCAGGCGCTGCTGATGACCAGCAGGCGCGGCAGGTCGAAGCCGCCCACACGCGCCACGTCCATCGCCAGGGCTTCGCCTTCGGCGCCCGGCAGCGGGTGGGCCAGGGTCTGCACGGTGGCGCCGACGGCGCTGCTGGCGTCGAGGAAGAGCCGCCGCGCGGCGCGGTAGCTGGGGGCGAAGTGGGGGTCGGCGTCCATGGGGGAAGTGGGGCGCTCAGCGCACCGGCGCCGGTGCTTTCAGCCACGCTTCGGCCAGGCGCACCCAGGCCGTGGCGCCCAGCGGGATCAGCTCGTCGTTGAAGTCGTAGCTGGGGTTGTGCAGCATGCAGGGGCCCAGGCCGTGGCCGCCCTCGCGGTGGGCGCCGTCGCCGTTGCCGATCATGAAGTAGCAGCCCGGCTTGGCCTGCAGGAAGTAGCTGAAGTCTTCGGCGCCCATCGTGGGCTCGAATTCCTGCACGTTCTCGCGGCCCACCACCTCGCCCAGCACACGCTGCACGAAGGCGGTTTCGTGCGGGTGGTTCACCGTGGGTGGGTAGTTGCGCTTGAAGCTGAACTCGCAGGTGGCGCCGAAGGCCGCGCAGGTGTGCTCGGCCACCTCGCGCATGCGCCGCTCGATGAGGTCCAGCGTCTCGATGCTGAAGGTGCGCACCGTGCCCTGCATCTCGCAGCTGTCGGGCACCACGTTGGTGGCCTCGCCGGCGTGGATCATGGTGACGCTGATCACGCCCGGGTCGATGGGGCGGCGGTTGCGCGTGATGATGGTCTGGAAGGCCATCACCATCTGCGCGGCCACTGGCACCGGGTCGATGCCCAGGTGCGGCAGCGCGGCGTGGCTGCCCTTGCCGCGGATGGTGATGCTGAACTCGTTGCTGCTGGCCATCATCGGCCCGTTTTTCACCGCGAAGCTGCCCACGGGCATGCCGGGCCAGTTGTGGGCGCCGAACATGGCCTCCATCGGGAAGAGGTCGAAGAGGCCGTCCTGGATCATCTCGCGCGCGCCGCCACCGCCTTCTTCGGCGGGCTGGAAAACGAGGTAGACGGTGCCGTCGAAGTTGCGGTGCTTCGCGAAATGCTTGGCCGCGGCCAGCAGCATGGCGGTGTGGCCATCGTGGCCGCAGGCGTGCATCTTGCCGGGGTGCTGGCTGGCGTGCGCGAAGGTGTTGTGCTCGGTCATGGGCAGCGCGTCGATGTCGGCGCGCAGGCCCACGGCGCGGTTCGACGTGCCGTTCTTGACGATGCCCACCACGCCGGTTTTGCCCAGGCCGCGGTGGACGGGGATGCCCCAGTCGGTGAGGGCCTTGGCGATGACATCGGCCGTGCGCACTTCTTGAAAGCACAGCTCCGGGTGGGCGTGGATGTCGCGGCGGATGGCGGTGACTTCGGCCGCGTCGGCCAGGATGGGTTCGATGAGCTTCATGGCGCGGGGTGGGCTGCAGGCGGTGGAAGGTGCATCTTAGCCAGCCGCGCTGTGCACCGCTGGGCGGTGTGCGATAGTCATTTGATGAGTTCCGCTTCCCTCAGCCGGCCCGCGCTGCCGGCCGCCACCGTGGTGCAGGGCGCCTGCCCGCACGATTGCCCCGACACCTGCGCGCTGCACATCACCGTGGAAGACGGCCGCGTCACGCGCGTGGCCGGCGACCCCGAGCACCCGCCCACCCACGGCGCGCTGTGCACGAAGGTGAGTCGCTACGCCGAACGCACCTACCACCCCGAGCGGGTGCTCACGCCGCTGAAGCGTGTGGGCCGCAAGGGCGAGGGCCGGTTCGAGCCGGTGGGCTGGGACGAAGCGCTGGCCGACATCGCCAGCCGCCTGACCACCATCGCCGCACGCGACCCCGAAGCCATCCTGCCCTACAGCTACGCCGGCACCATGGGCCTGGTGCAGGGCGACGGCATGGCGGCCCGCTTCTTCCACCGGCTGGGCGCGAGCCTGCTCGACCGCACCATCTGCGCCAGCGCCGGCGCCGAAGGCCTGATGGCCACCTACGGCGGCAAGGTCGGCATGCACGTGGAGTTTTTTGCCGAGAGCCAGCTCATCCTGGTGTGGGGCAGCAACCCCATCACCAGCAGCGTGCACTTCTGGAACTTCGCGCAGCAGGCCAAACGCGCCGGCGCGAAATTGATCTGCATCGACCCGCGCCGCACCGAAACCGCCGAGAAGTGCCACCAGCACATCGCACTGCGCCCGGGCACCGATGGCGCGCTGGCGCTGGGCCTGATGCACGAGCTGATCACGCACGATCTGCTCGACCACGACTACGTGCACCGTTTCGTCGAAGGTTGGCCGGCGCTGCGCGAGCGTGCGCTGCAGTGGCCGCCCGAGCGTGTGGCCCAGGTCTGTGGCATCACGGCCGACGAGGTGCGCGGCCTGGCGCAGGACTACGGCCGCACAAGGCCCGCGGCCATCCGCCTGAACTACGGCATGCAGCGCGTGCGCGGCGGCGGCAACGCCGTGCGCCTGGTGGCGCTGCTGCCCTGCCTGACGGGCGCCTGGCGCCACCGCGCCGGTGGTTTGCTGCTGAGCAGCTCGGGCTGGTTCAAGGGCGTGCGGCACGACGCCTGGCTGCAGCGGCCTGATCTGCTCGGCGCGCGGATGCCGCGCACCATCAACATGAGCACCATCGGCGACGCGCTGCTCAGCGCAACGTCACCCACCTTCGGCCCGAGGATCGAGGCCGTGGTGGTCTACAACAGCAACCCGGTGGCCGTGGCGCCCGAAAGCGGCCAGGTGGTGCAGGGCTTCGCGCGCGAAGACCTCTTCACCGTGGTGCTGGAGCACTTTCTCACCGACACCGCCGACCACGCCGATTACGTGCTGCCCGCCACCACGCAACTGGAGCACTGGGACGCGCACAGCGCCTACGGCCACACCTACGCGCTGCTGAACCGCCCGGCCGTCGCGCCGCTGGGGCAGGCGCGCAGCAACGCGGCCATCTTCCGTGCGCTGGCCGCGCAGATGGGCTTCGAGGAGCCCTGTTTCACCGACAGCGACGAGGCCATGGCGCGCGGCGCCTTCGATGCGCGCCATGTCGACCTGGACGAGTTGTTCGCGCGCGGCTGGTCGAAGCTGAAGATCGCCGAAGCGCCTTTTGCCGAGGGTGGTTTTCCCACGCCCAGCGGCAAGGCCTGGGCCGATGCACCGGGTTACGGCCTGCCCGACCACCTGCCCAACTACGAAAGCGCCGAAAGCGCGCCGGCGCTGGCTGCGCGTTACCCGCTGGCGATGATCTCGCCGCCCGCGCGCCACTTCCTGAACAGCACCTTCGTCAACGTGGCCAGCCTGCGCGCAGCCGAAAAAGAACCGCTGCTGGAGATGCACGCCGACGACGCCGCCGCGCGCGGCCTGCAAGACGCCAGCGAGGTGCTGGTCTTCAACGACCGCGGCCATTACCGCTGCCGCCTGAAGGTGAGCACCCGCGCGCGGCCGGGTGTGGTCAACGGTCTGGGCATCTGGTGGCGCAAGCTGGGCATGAACGGCACCAACGTCAATGAACTGACGCACCAGCGCCTGACGGACCTGGGCCGCGCGCCCACCTTCTACGATTGCCTCGTCGAGGTGCGCGCGGCTTGAGCGGGGGTGGGCACACGAACAAGCCCCGGCGCCGGGCGTTCTGGCACATCGGAGGTCTTGCACTGATGGCCACCGGCGGTTTGATCGGCACCGTGCTGCTGGCCGCAGCGGCCGTGTGCCTCACGAGCGGCTGCAGCACGCTCGGCTATTACGCGCAGGCCGCTGGCGGCCACCTGGAGCTCCTGCAGCGCGCCCGCCCCGTGGCCGAGGTGCTGGCCGACCCCGCCACGCCCGAGCCGCTGCGCCAGCGCCTGCAGCGCAGCCAGCAGATGCGCGATTTCGCCGCGCGTGAACTGCAGCTGCCCGACAACAACAGCTACCGCCGCTACGCCGACCTGCAGCGCGAAGCCGTGGTGTGGAACGTGGTGGCCGCCCCCGAACTGGGCCTGACGCTGAAGACCTGGTGCTTCCCGGTGATGGGCTGCGTGGGTTACCGCGGCTACTTCAGCCGCGAGGCCGCCGAGGCCACGGCCGCGCAGCTCAAGGCCGAAGGCTGGGAGGTCATGCTCTACGGCGTGCCGGCCTACAGCACGCTGGGCTGGAGCAACTGGGTGGGCGGCGACCCGCTGCTCAACACCTTCGTCACCTGGAGCGAGCCCGAACTCGCGCGCCTGATCTTCCACGAGCTGGCGCACCAGGTGGTCTACGTGGCCGACGACACCACCTTCAACGAAAGCTACGCCACCGCGGTGGAGCGCCTGGGCGGCCGCCTGTGGCTGGCGCAGCACGGCAGCGCCGCCGCGCTGGCCGAGGTGCAGGTGAGCGAGCGGCGGCGGGAAGACTTTCGGGCGATCACGGCGCGCACGCGCCAGCGCCTGCTGCAGGTGTACGCAGGCCCGGGCAGCGATGAACAGAAGCGCCAAGCCAAAGCCGAGGTGATGGCCACGCTGCAGGCCGAGTACACCGCGCTGAAGGCCGGACCCTGGGCTGGGTTCTCGGGATATGACGGCTGGTTCGCCCGCGCCAACAATGCCTCGTTCGGCGTGCTGGCCGCCTACAACGAACTGGTGCCCGGCTTCGAGCAGCTCTTCGAGGCCCAGGGCCGCGACTGGTTGAAATTTCATGGCGCCGTGAAGGAACTGGCCGCCCTGCCCAGAGACGAAAGACGCACGCGCCTGCGGCCCCCGGCCGCTGCCGCATCATCCCCTGCAACGCCTTGAAGGCACCCGCGACAGAAACACCCCCACCATGGCCGACATCCACATCCACCGAGACCACAGCCTGGGCCTGGCCCAGGCGCGCAAGATCGCCTGGCAATGGGCCGAAGAGGTGGAGAACAAGTTCGACATGGCGTGCACCGTGGTCGAAGGCGAAACCAGCGACACCGTGGAGTTCAAGCGCACGGGCGTGAGTGGCCGCCTGATCGTGGCCGCCGACCACTTCGAGCTCGACGCCAAGCTGGGTTTCCTGCTCGGCGCCTTCAGCAAGACCATCGAGGCCGAGATCACCAAGAACCTCGACGCCTTGCTGGCCAGCGGCAAGCCGGCGAAGAAGGTGGCGGCCAAGAAGGCCGCGAAGTGAAGGCTCAGTCCCGGCGCGGCAGGCCGAGCAGCGGCGTGTCGTGCGCCTGCAGGAAATCAGAGCCCTGTTCGATGAGGTAGTAGCGAAAGGCCTCGGCCGCCGGGCTGAGCACCTTCTCGGCCAGGTGCACCACGTTCCAGGTGCGCATGACCGGCGTGCCCACGATGTCCAGCACCTTGAGCAGCCCGCTGTGCACCTCCAGCCCGATGGTGTGCAGCGAAAGAAAGCTCACGCCCATGCCGGCCATCACCGCTTGCTTGATGGCCTCGTTGCTGCCCATCTCCATGGTGATGCGCGGCTCGAAGCGGTGTTCTTCGAAAAAGCGCTCCATCGCGTTGCGTGTGCCCGAGCCCTGCTCGCGCACGATGAAGGGGTAGGGCGCCAGCGCATCGGGCGGCGGGTGGCCCAGGCGCAGCAGCTCGTGCCCGGGCGGCGCCACGAACACCAGCGGGTGCGCGGCGAAAGCTTCTGAACGCGCGGCCAGCTCGCGCGGCGGGCGGCCCATCACCGACAGGTCGACATCGCCACTGTGCATGCGCGCGAGCAGGTCTTCGCGGTTGCCGGCCACCACCAGGCGCACGTCGATGCCCGGGTGCTCGGCGCGAAACTGCGCCAAGAGCCGCGGCACGAAGTACTTGGCCGTGCTGACCATGCCCACGGTCAGCAGGCCGTGCTCCAGGCGCTTGAAGCGGCCCATGGCGTTTTCGGCATCACGCAAGGCGCCCAGCAGCTTCTTGGCATGCACGACGAAGTACTCGCCCGCGGTCGACAGCGACAGCGTGCGGCCGGTGCGGTCGAAGAGCTGCAGGCCGACCTGCGTTTCCACCTCTTTGAGCTGCATCGAGACCGCCGGCGGCGTGAGGTGCAAGGCCTCGGCCGCGCGCGTGACGCTGCCCAGTTTGGCGACCTCCAGGAAAACCCGCAGCTGACGGAAGGTGACGTTCATTGTTCAGTAAAACCTGAAGTCAAAGTCAACAAAGTCTGACTGGCGTTTATATCAGCGAATTCTGATGATGGGGCCACGAACCGACCCCCACCCTCAGGAGACAGCGCATGAACGCACCCGCCGAAGCCGTGACAGCCGGCCTGCAAGCCGATGCCACCCAGATCACCGATGCCAAGAAGCGCTACAGCGCGGGCGTGCTCAAGTACCGGCAGATGGGCTACTGGGTGCCCGACTACGTGCCCAAGGAAACCGACACCGTCTGCCTCTTCCGCATCACGCCGCAGGAGGGTGTGGACCCGGTGGAGGCCGGCGCCGCGGTGGCTGGTGAGTCGAGCACCGCCACCTGGACCGTGGTGTGGACCGACCGCCTGACGGCCTGCGAGAACTACCGCGCCAAGTGCTTCAAGGTGGAGCCGGTGCCGGGCCGACCGGGCGAGTACTTCGCGTGGGTGGCCTACGACATCATCCTGTTCGAAGAAGGCTCCATCGCCAACATGACGGCCAGCCTGATCGGCAACGTCTTCAGCTTCAAGCCGCTGAAGGCGGCGCGGCTGGAAGACATCCGCATCCCGGTGGCTTATGTGAAGACCTTCAAGGGCCCGCCCACGGGTTTGATCGTCGAGCGTGAGCGACTCGACAAGTTCGGCCGCCCGCTGCTGGGTGCGACCACCAAGCCCAAGCTGGGCCTCTCCGCACGCAACTACGGCCGCGTGATCTACGAAGGCCTGAAGGGCGGCCTCGATTTCATGAAGGACGACGAGAACATCAATTCGCAGCCCTTCATGCACTGGCGCGACCGTTTTCTCTACGTGATGGACGGCGTGAACAAGGCCAGCGCGATGACGGGCGAGGTCAAGGGCAGCTACCTCAACGTCACGGCCGGCACCATGGAGGCGATCTACGAGCGGGCCGAGCTGGCCAAGCAGCTGGGCAGCGTGGTCATCATGATCGACCTCATCGTCGGCTGGCCCTGCATCCAGTCGCTCGGTGAATGGTGCCGCCGCAACGACATGATCCTGCACCTGCACCGCGCCGGCCACGGCACCTACACGCGGCAGAAGAACCACGGCGTGAGCTTCCGCGTCATCGCCAAGTGGCTGCGCCTGGCGGGTGTGGACCACATGCACACCGGCACAGCCGTGGGCAAGCTCGAAGGCGACCCGATGACGGTGCAGGGTTACTACAACGTCTGCCGCGACGCCTACACCAAGCAAGACCTGCCACGCGGCCTGTTCTTCGACCAGGACTGGTGCGACCTGAAGAAGGTGATGCCTGTGGCCAGCGGTGGCATCCACGCCGGCCAGATGCACCAGCTGCTGCACCTCTTCGGCGACGACGTGATCCTGCAGTTCGGCGGCGGCACCATCGGCCACCCGGCCGGCATCCAGGCCGGGGGCGTGGCCAACCGCGTGGCGCTGGAAGCCATGGTGAAGGCGCGCAACGAGGGCAAGGACATCCTCAACGAGGGCCCCGAGATCCTCAAGAAGGCCGCGCAGTTCTGCACCCCGCTGAAGCAGGCGCTCGATACCTGGGGCGACATCAGCTTCAACTACACGTCCACCGACACCTCCGACTACGCCGTGACCCCGGCCGTGGCCTGACGCGACCCAAGGAGCCCCACACCATGATGAGCAACCCCACCGGCCGCATCACGCAAGGCCAGTTCAGCTTCCTGCCCGACCTCACCGACGCGGAGATCACGGCGCAGATCCAGTACGGCCTGGACAAGGGCTATGCCTGGAGCGTGGAGTACACCGACGACCCGCACCCGCGCAACACCTACTGGGAGATGTTCGGCATGCCGATGTTCGACCTGGCCGACGCCGCAGGCGTGATGCTGGAACTGGACAACTGCCGCAAGACCTTCCCCAGCCACTACATCCGGCTGATGGCCTTCGACAGCACACGCGGCATCGAGAGCATCGCGATGAGCTTCATCGTCAACCGCCCCGCGAACGAGCCCGGCTTCGGTCTCGTGCGGCAAGAGGTGGACGGCCGCAGCATCCGCTACACGGTGCACAGCTACGCCACCGACAAGCCCGAAGCGCAGCGTTACTGACCGGCCGGCCATGAACGCGCCGCTCTACCGCATCCCCGGCACCACGGCGGCGCCCGTTGCCGCGGTGCCGGCCGACGCGCCGCCGGCCCCGCAGACCATCGGCGAGGTGCTGGCGCAAAGCCAGGTCGAGACCGTGATGGACGAACTCGACCGCGACCTCATCGGCCTGGTGCCGGTGAAGCAGCGCATCCGCGACATCGCCGCGCTGCTGGTGGTGGACAAACTGCGGCTGGCGCATGGCCTGCAGGCCCAGACCCCGAGCCTGCACATGTGCTTCACCGGCAACCCCGGCACCGGCAAGACGACGGTGGCGATGCGCATGGCGCAGATCCTGCACCGCTTGGGCTACGTGCGCAAAGGCCACCTCGTGGCCGTGACGCGCGACGACCTCGTCGGCCAGTACATCGGCCACACCGCGCCCAAGACGAAAGAGGTGCTGAAGAAGGCCATGGGCGGCGTGCTCTTCATCGACGAGGCCTACTACCTCTACCGCCCCGACAACGAGCGCGACTACGGGCAGGAGGCCATCGAGATCCTGCTGCAGGTGATGGAGAACCAGCGCGACGACCTGGTGGTGATCCTGGCTGGCTACAAGGACCGCATGGACACCTTCTTCCAGAGCAACCCCGGCATGAGCAGCCGCGTCGCGCACCACCTCGACTTCCCCGACTATGCGCACGGCGAGCTGCAGGCCATTGCCGAGCGCATGCTGGCCACGCTGAACTACTGCTTCGGCCCCGGCGCGCGCGAGGCCTTCGACGAGTACCTGCAGCACCGCAGGCAGCAGCCGCACTTCGCCAACGCGCGCAGCGTGCGCAACGCGCTGGACCGCATGCGCCTGCGCCAGGCCAGCCGTCTTTTCGGCGAGCGCGACCGCGTGCTCAGCCGCGAGGACCTGACCACGCTGGCCGAAAGCGACGTGCGCGCCAGCCGCGTGTTCACGGCCGGCTGACACCGCATCAATACTCCCGGAAGACTCCCATGCCCATCACCGGACGCTGGACGCTCACGCGTTACCTCATCGAGCAGCGCAAGCGTTTCCCCCAGGCCAGCGGCGAACTCAACGCGCTGCTGCTGGATGTGTCGCTGGCCTGCAAGTCCATCGCCCGCATCGTGGCCATGGGCGCCCTGGGCGACGCGATGCCTGGCCCCGGGCTGCAAGGCGGCGCCACCAACGTGCAGGGCGAGGTGCAGAAGCCGCTGGACGTGATGTCCAACGAGCTCTTCATCCGCATGAACGAGTGGAACGGCCACCTCGCCGGCATGGCCAGCGAGGAGATGGACGCGCCCAAGCAGATCCCCACCGACTACCAGCGCGGCAAGTACCTGCTGGTCTTCGACCCCCTGGACGGCAGCAGCAACATCGACGTCAACGTCAGTGTCGGCAGCATCTTCAGCGTGCTGCGGGCGCCGCAAGACGTGATCGACAGCGGGCGTGATGTCACCGAGGCCGATTTCCTGCAGCCCGGCACGGCGCAGGTGGCCGCGGGTTACGCGCTTTACGGCCCCACCACCATGCTGGTGCTGACGGTGGGCGACGGTGTGGCGGGTTTCACGCTCAACCCCAACTTGGGCGAGTTCGTGCTCACGCACGACAAGATCCGCGTGCCCGAGCAGACCCACGAGTTCGCCATCAACACCAGCAACTCGCGCTTCTGGGAGCCGCCGGTCAAGCGCTACGTCGACGAGTGCCTGGCCGGCAAGCCGGGCCCGCGCGGCAAAGACTTCAACATGCGCTGGATCGCCAGCATGGTGGCCGAGGCGCACCGCATCCTGATGCGCGGGGGCGTGTTCCTCTACCCGCGCGATACCAAAGATCCCAGCAAACCCGGCCGCCTGCGCCTGCTCTACGAGGCCAACCCCATCGGCATGGTGATGGAGCAGGCCGGTGGCCGCTGCAGCACCGGCCGCCAGCCCATGCTGGCCGTGCAGCCGACCTCGCTGCACCAGCGCATCGGCCTCGTGTTCGGCAGCGCGGCCGAGGTGGAGCGCATCGAGCGTTACCACCACGAGCCTCAGCCCGACGAAGCGCCGCCGCCGCTCTTCGCGCCCCGCAGCCTGTTCCGAGACTGACCCGAGAAAGACGAGCCATGTCGCACAAACATCCCATCATCGCCATCACCGGCAGCAGCGGTGCCGGCACCAGCAGCGTCACGCGCACCTTCGAGAACATCTTCCGCCGTGAGGGCGTCAAAGCTGCCGTCATCGAAGGCGACAGCTTCCACCGCTACGACCGCAAGGAGATGCGTGCCCGCCAGGCCGAGGCCGAGAAGGCCGGGAACAAGAACTTCAGCCACTTCGGGCCCGAGAACAACCTCTTCCCCGAGCTGGAGGCCCTGTTCCGCGCCTACAGCGAAGCCGGCACCGGCAAACGCCGCAAGTACCTGCACGACCCCGTGGAAGCTGCGCCCTACCAGCAAGAGCCGGGCACCTTCACGGCCTGGGAAGACATCCCCGCCGGCACCGACATGCTGTTCTACGAGGGCCTGCACGGCGCCGTGCGCACGGCCGAGGTGGACATTGCCAAGTACCCCGATCTGCTGGTGGGCGTGGTGCCGGTGATCAACCTCGAGTGGATCCAGAAGCTCTGGCGCGACAAGCACATCCGCGGCTACAGCACCGAGGCCGTGACCGACACCATCCTGCGCCGCATGCCCGACTACGTGCACTACATCGTGCCGCAGTTCGAACACACGCACGTGAACTTCCAGCGTGTGCCCGTGGTGGACACCAGCAACCCCTTCATCGCGCGCGACATCCCCACGGCCGACGAGAGCATCTGCGTCATCCGCTTCAAGAACCCCAAGGGCATCGACTTCCCCTACCTGCTGAACATGATCAACGACTCGTGGATGAGCCGTGCCAACACCCTGGTGGTGCCCGGCGGCAAGATGGAGCTGGCGATGCAACTGATCTTCACGCCCTACATCTGGCGCATGGTCGAGCGGCGCAAGCGTGCCCTGGGAGCCCTGTGATGGCCAGCACCTGCACCGAGCGCGTGCTGCGCGGCACGCCCCGCTTCGACAACACCAGCGCCAACGCCTTGCGTGCACTGGCCATGGACGCGGTGCAGGCCGCCAACAGCGGCCACCCCGGCGCACCCATGGGCATGGCCGAGATGGCCACCGCGCTGTGGCAGCGCCACCTCAGGCACAACCCGGCCAACCCGCAGTGGGCCGACCGCGACCGTTTCGTGCTGAGCAACGGCCACGCCTCGATGCTGCTGTACGCGCTGCTGCACCTGAGCGGCTATGCGCTGCCGCTGGCCGAGTTGAAGCGCTTCCGCCAGCTGCACAGCCTGACGCCCGGCCACCCCGAGGTGGACGTGACCCCCGGCGTGGAAACCACCACCGGCCCGCTGGGCCAGGGCCTCACCAACGCCGTGGGCATGGCCCTGGCCGAGAAGCTGCTGGCCGACCATTTCAACCGCCCAGGCCACACCGTGGTGGACCACCACACCTACGTCTTTATCGGTGACGGCTGCCTGATGGAAGGCGTGAGCCACGAAGCCTGCTCGCTGGCCGGCGCGCTGAAGCTCCACAAGCTCATTGCGCTGTACGACGACAACGGCATCAGCATCGACGGCGACGTGCAAGGCTGGTTCGCCGACGACACCGCGGGGCGTTTCCGCGCCTACGGCTGGCACGTGCTCGGGCCGGTGAACGGCCACGATGTCGAAGCGCTGGACGCCGCGCTGGCGCAGGCCAAGACCCACACGGGCGGGCCCTCCATCGTGCTGTGCCACACCACCATCGGCGCTGGCTCGCCGGCCCGCGAGGGCACGGCCAAGGCGCACGGCGAGCCGCTCGGTGCGGAAGAGATCGCTGCCACCCGCGCACGCCTGGGCTGGCCGCACGCGCCTTTCGAGATTCCGGCCGAGGTGGCCTCGGCCTGGAGCGCTGCCGAGCGCGGCCAGCGCAGCGAAAGCCGCTGGCGCCTGGACTTCGAGGCCTACCGCAGCGAACACCCGGCCCTGGCCGCCGAGTTCGAGCGCCGCTGCAGCGGTGCGCAAGCTGCCGGCCTGGCCGGGCAGCTGGGCGCGGTGATCCAGGGCTTCCAGGAACGTGGTGAAACGCTGGCCACGCGCAAGGCCTCGCAGAAGGTGCTGGCCGAACTGGCGGCCTTGCTGCCCGAACTGCTGGGCGGCAGCGCCGACCTCACGGCCAGCAACCTCACCGATTTCCCGGGCTGCGGCGCCGTGCGCGGCGGGGCCAGCGGTGGCCGCCACATCAACTACGGCGTGCGCGAGTTCGGCATGGCCGCGGTGATGAACGGCATCGCGCTGCACGGCGGTTTCATTCCCTACGGCGGCACCTTCCTGACTTTCAGCGACTACAGCCGCAACGCCATCCGCATGGCCGCGCTGATGAAGCGCCGCGTGGTGCACGTGTTCACGCACGACAGCATCGGCCTCGGTGAAGACGGGCCCACGCACCAGCCGGTGGAGCATGCGGCCAGCCTGCGCCTCATCCCCAACCTGGACGTCTGGCGGCCCTGCGACGGCGCGGAGACCGCCGCCGCCTGGGCCAGCGCCGTGACGCTGCCCGACCGGCCCACCGCGCTGCTGCTCTCGCGCCAGAACCTGCCGGCGCAGCCGCGCACGGCGGCGCAGTGCGAAGCCGTCTCGCGCGGCGGCTACGTGCTGCGCGAGCCCGCTGAAGGCCACACGGCACGCGCCGTGATCATCGCCACCGGCTCCGAAGTGCCGCTGGCGCTGCAGGCGCAGGCCGAACTGGCCGGCCAGGGCGTGGCGGTGCGCGTGGTGTCCATGCCTTCCACCACGGTCTTCGAGCGCCAGCCGCGGGCCTGGCGCGAGGCCGTGCTGCCGCGCGGGGTGCCGCGTGTGGCGGTGGAGGCCGGCGTCACGCGCGGCTGGGGCGACCTGGGCTGCAGTGCTGCGCTGGGCGTCGACCGCTTCGGCGAGAGCGCCCCCGCCGCCGACGTGGCGCGCGCGCTCGGGCTCACCGCCGCAGCGCTGGTGGGGCTGGTGCTGAACACCCTGCAAGACGCCGAAGCGCCCGCGGTTGCTTGAACCCAGCTCGACGCCATGCCCTACCGCCTCGTCAGCTTCGATCTCGACGGCACGCTTGTCGACACCGCCGGCGAGATCGCCGAAGCGGCCAACCGGGCGCTCGAAAACCACGGCCTGCCGCGCCAGCCGGTACCCGCACTGACGCTGCTGATCGGCCAAGGCGCGCATGCGCTGATGCGCCAGCTGCTGGGGCGCGTGGCGCCACCCGACATCGATGTGGCTGCGGTGCTGGCGAGTTTCGACCGCCACTACACCGACACCACCGGCACCTTGGGCGCGCCTTACCCCGGCGCCACCGAAACGCTGCAGCGCCTGCGCGCCGCCGGCGTGCAGGTGGCCTGCGTCACCAACAAGGAAACACGCCACACGCAGACGCTGCTGCGCTGCCACGGCTGGACGCAGGCTTTCGACCTCGTCATCGGTGGCGACACGCTGCCGCAGAAAAAGCCGCACGCCAGTGTGTTGCAGCACGCGGCCCGGCACTGTGGCGTGGCGCTGGCCGAGGTGGCGCACGTGGGCGATTCGGCCACCGACGTGAACGCCGCGCGCAACGCCGGCGTGGTCGCCTGGGCGGTGCCCTGGGGCTACAACGCCGGCCAGCCCATCCTCAGCGCCGGGCCCGACCGGCTTTTCCACACGCTGCCCGCCGTGGCCGACCTCGTGCTCCAGGAGAACGCCGCATGATCGAAGCCCTGCTCTGGGACGTGGACGGCACGCTGGCCGAAACCGAACGCGACGGCCACCGCCTGGCCTTCAACGACGCTTTTGCCGCCATGGGCCTGGGCTGGCGCTGGAGCGAGGCGCGCTACGGCGAACTGCTGCGCGTGACGGGCGGCCGCGAACGCCTCCTGCTCGACATGGCCACACAGCCCGATGCCCCGGGCACCCAGGGCGAACGCGAGGCCCTGGCGCGCGAACTGCACCGCCGCAAGAACATGGCCTACGAGGCCCGCCTGGCCGCCGGCGCCATCACGCTGCGCCCGGGTGTGGCCGAACTGCTGGACGAAGCGCTGGTGCGCCCGCTGCGCCTGGCCATCGTCACCACCACCAGCCGGGCCAATGTGCAGGCGCTGCTGCGGCACACGCGCGGCGCAGCCGCGCTGGCGTCCTTCGAGGTGGTGGTGTGCGGCGAAGACGTGGCTGCCAAGAAGCCCGACCCCGAGGCCTACCTGCTGGCGCTGGCGCAACTCGGCCTGTCGCCGCTGGCCACGCTGGCGCTGGAAGATTCACCCGCCGGCGTGGCCGCTGCACGTGCGGCCGATGTGCCGGTGGTGGTGACCCGCAGCGCCTACTTTCCCGACGACACCGTCGAAGCCGTGGTGGCCGTGGGCCCGGGGCTGCACACGCGCCAGGGTTGGCGTCCGGTGCCGGAGGGCGGCGGCACGGCGCAGCGTGTGACGCTCGACGACCTCATCGAGTGGCATGCGCGCATGGATCTGGTTTCTCAATTCGGCTGAACGGGAGCACCCCATGGCCTTGATATCGCTGCGACAACTGCTGGACCACGCCGCCGAGCACGGCTACGGCGTGGCGGCCTTCAATGTCAACAACCTCGAGCAGGTGCACGCCATCATGGAGGCGGCGCAGGAGACCGAGGCGCCCGTCATCCTGCAGGCCAGCGCCGGCGCCCGCAAGTACGCGGGTGAGCCCTACCTGCGCCACCTGGTGCTGGCCGCGGTGGAGGCCCACCCTGACATCCCGGTGGTGCTGCACCAAGACCACGGGGCTTCGGCGGCCGTGTGCCTGCAGGCCCTGCGCAGCGGCTTCACCAGCGTGATGATGGACGGCTCGCTGCTCGAAGACGCCAAGACGCCGGCGAGCTACGACTACAACGTCGAGGTCACGCGCGATGTCTGCCGCATGGCGCACGCCGTGGGCGTGAGCGTGGAAGGTGAACTCGGCTGCCTGGGCAGCCTGGAAAGCGGCCAGGCCGGCGAAGAAGACGGCGTGGGCGCCGAGGGCCAGCTCAGCCACGAGCAGATGCTCACCGACCCCGCGCAGGCGCGCGACTTCGTCGCCCGCACCGGCGTGGACGCGCTGGCCATCGCCATCGGCACCAGCCACGGCGCCTACAAGTTCACCCGCGAGCCCACGGGCGACATCCTGGCCATCGAACGCATCGCCGCCATCCATGCCGCCGTGCCCGACACCCACCTCGTGATGCACGGCTCGTCCAGCGTGCCGCAGGAGTGGCTGGCCGTGATCCGCCGCTACGGCGGCGAGATCAAGGAAACCTACGGCGTGCCGGTGGAGGAGATCCAGCGCGGCATCCAGAGCGGTGTGCGCAAGATCAACATCGACACCGACATCCGCCTGGCGATGACGGGCGCGATGCGCCAGGTCTTCGCCGAGCAGCCGGCCGAGTTCGACCCGCGCAAGGCCCTGGCGGCGGCCAAGAAGGCCGCACGCGGCCTGTGCAAGCTGCGTTTCGAAGCCTTCGGTTGCGCCGGCATGGCAGCGCGCATCCGGCCCGTGCCGCTGGACGCCATGGTGCAGCGCTACCGCTGATGCCCCCGGGCCGACCTGCCCGCGCGCTTGGTGGCAGCATCCGGGCTCTTTGCTTGCTGGAAGGTGGCCCCGATGAAACTTCTCACCCCTGCTTCTTTGCTGGTCTCGGCCCTGGTGCTGGGCGCAGCCCCCGGTGCCGCCTGGGCCCAGACGGCGCCGGCAGCCGCCCCTGCGGCCTGCCCCGCACTCTTGCAGCACAGCTTTCCACGGCTGCAGGACGAAAAACCGCAGAACCTGTGCCAGTACGCCGGCAAGGTGCTGCTGGTGGTCAACACGGCCAGCAAGTGCGGCTTCACGCCGCAGTACGAAGGCCTGGAGGCGCTGAACGCCAAGTACGGCCCGCAGGGCCTGGTGGTGCTGGGCTTCCCGAGCGGCGACTTCGGCGGGCAGGAACTGAAGCACAGCAAGGAGATCGCCGACTTCTGCTTCAACACTTACGGCGTGAAGTTCCCGATGTTCTCGAAGAGCTCGGTCAAGGGCGCGGCGGCCAACCCGCTTTACGTGCAACTCATCCAGGCCACCGGCAAGACGCCGGGCTGGAACTTCCACAAGTACCTGGTGGGCCGCGACGGCAAGCCCATGGGCAGCTACGGCAGCAACGTCACGCCCACGGCGCCTACGCTGGTGGCCGAGATCGAGAAGGCGCTGGCGGCGAAGTGAGGCCGTGCGGCCTCAGCGCCGCACTTTCCCGTCGCCGGTGAGCATTGACAGCTCGACGAAGCTCGAGCCACGCCGGTTGCGCGCGCCGAAGCTCACCGGGAAGCCGCCGGCGTCGTAGCGTTGCATCGATTCCAATGCTTCGATGAATGCGGCACGGGTGGGGTTGCCGCCGGCGCGGCGCAGGCCTTCGGCCAGCACCTTGGCGCCGAGGTAGCCCTCGATGCTGCTGTAGTTGGCCGTGGCGTCGCCCCCGGCGCGTTTGACGGCAGCGAGGTACTCGCGCGCCAGCGCGTTGGTGGTGCTGAAGGGGAAGGGCATCACCTGGCTCACCACCACGCCCAGGCCGTCTTTGCCCAATTCATCGGCCAGGGCCTGTGTGCCCACGAAGCTGACGTTGTAGAAAGTGCCGCCGTAGCCGGCCTTGCGCGCCTCGCGCACGAAGGCGGCGCAGCTCTTGTAGGCGCTGATCTGCACCACGGCGTCGGGCATGGTCGGCACGATGGCCTTCACGGCCGCAGTCACGTCCACCGAGTTGCGTTCCACCAGGCCCACCGCCGCAGGGGCCAGCTGCTGCGCCTTCAGCGCGCGCACCACGCCGTCCAGGCCGGCCTGGCCGTAGCTGTCGTTCTGGCGGAAAACGGCGATCTTCTTCAGCCCCAGCGAGGTGAGCTGCTTCACGATGAGCGCGGTCTCGTCGTAGTACGAAGCGCGCACGTGGAAGACGTTGCGGTGGAAGGGCTCGCGCAGCGCCTCGGCGCCCGTGAAAGCGCCGAAAAACGGGATGCCCGATGACGTGACCTGCGGCAGCGCCGCCAGCGAGGTGGGCGTGCCCACGTAACCGAAGAGCGCAAACACCTCGTCGTCGATCAGTGTGCGCGTGTTGACGGCGCAGCGCTCGGGCTCGTAGCCGTCGTCCAGCGCGCGTATCTCCACGCGGCGGCCGTTGACGCCACCTTCGGCGTTCAGGCGCTCGAAGAAGATGCGCGCGCCGCGGTTCATCTGCAGGCCCAGCTGGGCGGCAGGGCCGCTCATCGCGGCGCTCTGGCCGAGCACGATGCGGCGTTCATTCTGCGCCCAGGTGGGCAGGCCCAGGGTCGCCGCGGCACCGGCCGCCAGGGTCTTGAGGGCGCGGCGGCGCGGCAGGGTCACCATCGGCATCGTGCGTTACTTCAGCGATTCGATGAGATCGACGTAAGCCTGCATGGCCTCTTCAGCACTGGTGCCCTTGATCGAATCCCAGGCGTCGAACTTGGCGCGGCCCACCATGTCGGTGAAGCCCGGGCGCTTGCCCTGCACGTCGCCCTCGGTGGCCTGCTTGTAGAGCGAGTAGATCTTCAGCAGCGTCATGTTGTCCGGCTTTTCCGGCAGCTGCTTGCTGGCGGCGACGGCGGCTTCAAAGGTGGCTTTCAGGTCGGCCATGGCGGGGGCTCCGTGGGTGAAAATCCTTGGTTGACGGGCCGCATGTTACCCAGCATCGTGCGCCGCGCCGGTGCCTTGCGCCCACGCCTTCCAGGAGTTCCTTCACATGTCCCATGCCGCCGAGCGCATGTCGCGGGTCGATACCGCCTGGCTGCGCATGGACAACGAGGTGAACCTGATGATGATCGTCGGCGTGTGGCTGCTCACGCCGGCCATCAGCCTGGCGGCGCTGCGCGAGCGCATCGAGAGCAAGCTGCTGAAGTACGAGCGTTTCCGCCACAAGGCCGTGGCCGATGCGATGGGCGCCACCTGGGTGCCCGACGACAACTTCGACATCGCCCGGCACGTGGTGCCCGCCACCTTGCAGCGCCAGCCCGGTGAGAGCGAACGCCAAGCCTTGCAGCGCCTGTGCGGCGAACTCGCGATGACACCGCTGGACCCGGCGCGCCCGCTGTGGCAGTTCCAGTTCATCGAAGACTACGAAGGTGGCAGCGCGCTGGTGGCGCGTGTGCACCACTGCATTGGCGACGGCATCGCTTTGATCAGCGTGATGATGAGCATCACCGACGGCGGTGCCGAGCCGCCCAAGCGCCGCAAGCGCGAGCCGGCGGAAGAGGCGGGTGAGGCCGACTGGCTGGCCGATGCCGTGCTCAAGCCGCTGACCGACCTGACCATCAAGGCCATCGGCATGTACGGCGGCGGCATGGCCAAGAGCATCGACATGCTGGCCAACCCCTACCAGCCGCTGCTGGGCAGCATGGACATGGCGCGCACCGGCTACAAGGTGCTGGGCGACGTGGCCGCGCTGGCCGTGATGCCCGACGACTCGCCCACGTTGCTGAAGGGCAAGCCCGCCGGCCGCAAGGCCGTGGCCTGGAGCGAGCCGATGTCGCTGGACGTGGTGAAGTCCATCGGCAAGGGCCTGGGCTGCAGCGTCAACGACGTGCTGCTGGGCTGCGTGGCCGGCGCCATCGGCGAGTACCTGCGCGGCCGCGGCGAAGACCCCGCGGGCAAGGAAATCCGCGCCATGGTGCCGGTGAACCTGCGCCCGCTGGACAAAGCCTGGCAGCTCGGCAACCGCTTCGGCCTGGCGCCGCTGGTGCTGCCCATCGGCATCACCAACCCGGTGGAACGCACCTACGCCGTGCACCAGCGCATGAACGAGCTGAAGGGCAGCTACCAGCCGCTGCTGGCTTTTGCGGTGCTGGCGATGTCGGGCCTGTTCATCAAGCCGGTGCAAGATGCCGTGCTGGGCATGTTCGCGAAAAAGGCCACCGCGGTGATGACCAACGTGCCCGGGCCCGCGGTGCCGCTGAAGTTCTGCGGCAGCACGCTGCGCCAGACCATGTTCTGGGTGCCGGCCTCGGGCGACATCGGCGTGGGCGTGTCCATCCTCAGCTACGGCGGTGGCGTGCAGTTCGGGCTGATCACCGACGCGGGCCTGTGCCCCGAGCCGCAGCAGATCATCGAGCGTTTCGAGCCCGAGTTCGAGAAGCTGCTCTACCTGACGCTGATGCTGCCCTGGGCCGGGCAGGACAGCGCCTGACCACACCTTTTCTGGAGACCGCCATGACCATCACCGTCGACATCGACCTCGGCTACGAATTCACCGTCAAGGCCGGCATGAAAGAGGTGTTCGACCTGCTCTCGCACGTGCCCACCTCGGCCAGCTTCTTCCCGAAGGTGGACAAGCTCACCGAGATCGCGAAAGACACCTACCGCTGGGAGATGGAGAAGGTGGGCACCGCGCAGGTGAACATCCAGACCGTCTACGCCAGCAAGTACGTGGCCGACCGCAAGAAGGGCACCGTGGTCTGGACACCCGTGAAGGGCGAAGGCAACGCGCTGGTGGGTGGGCACTGGAAGCTGAAGGAAGGCCAGGCCGGCACCGAGATCGAGTTCAAGGTGGCCGGCAGCGTGGACGTGCCGCTGCCCGGGCTGATGAAGGCACTCGTGGGGCCGGTGGTGAGCAGCGAGTTCGAGAAGCTGGTGGACAAGTACATCGCCAACCTGATCAAAAAATTCGGAGGCGAGGTGGGGTGACACACTCTCGGGCTGTCGTGTCGACCGCCCGGAGTTCTTTCGTGTCCCTACCCCCGCTCACCCGCCGCCGTCTCGGCCAGGCCGCGGCCGCCCTCGGCGCCACCGCCTGGTGGCCTGCCCAGGCCGCCACGCCGCCCGACACGCTGGTGCTGGCCATGCAGCTGGACGACCTCATCAGCCTGGACCCGGCCGAGGCCTTCGAGATCACGGCCGGTGAGCTGCTGGGCAACACCTACGACCGCCTGCTGCGCTACGACGTGGCCGAGCCCAGCAAGCTGGTGGCCGACATCGCCACGCAGTGGGCCGTGTCGGCCGACGGCAAGCGCTACAGCTTCACATTGCGCCCGGGCCTGAAGTTCGCCAGCGGCAACCCGCTGACGGCCGAAGACGTGGTCTTCAGCCTGCAGCGCGCGGTGCTGCTGGACAAGACGCCAGCCTTCATCCTCACGCAGTTCGGCTTCAGCAAGGCCAACGCGAAAGAACGTTTCCGCCAGACCGGCCCGCTGACGCTGGAGCTCGACACCGACAAGGCCTACGCGCCCACGCTCGTCTACAACTGCCTGACGGCCAGCGTGGCCGCGGTGGTGGACAAGAAGTTGTTGCTCAGCAAAGAGGTCAATGGCGACCTCGGCAGCGGCTGGCTGAAGACCAACTACGCGGGCAGCGGCGCGCTGAAGATCCGCGAGTGGCGCGCCAACCAGCTGGTGGCACTGGACCGCAACGACCAGTACACGCTGGGTCCCAAGGCCCCGATGGCCCGCGTGATCTACCGCCACGTGAAGGAAAGCGCCACGCAGCGCCTGCTGCTGGAAAAAGGCGATGTCGACATCGCGCGCAACCTCACGCCGCAAGACCTGGACGCGGTGGCTGCCAAGCCCGAGATCACCGTCACCGCCACGCCCACCGGGCAGCTCATCTACCTGGGTCTGAACCAGAAGAACCCGGTGCTGGCCAAGCCCGAGGTGCGCGAGGCGATGAAGTGGCTGGTCGACTACGACGCCATCGCCGCAACGATCATGAAGAACATCGGTGTGGTGCACCAGAACTTCCTGCCGCTGGGGCTGCTGGGTGCCTCCAAAGAGCAGCCCTACAAGCTGGACGTGGCCAAGGCGAAGGCGCTGCTGGCCAAGGCGGGCGTGCCCAATGGCTTCAAAGTCACGGTGGACATGCGCACCACGCAGCCCATCCAGGGCATCACCGAGGCGATGCAGCAGACCTTCGCACGCGCCGGCATCCAGATGGAGATCATCCCCGGCGACGGCAAGCAGACGCTGACCAAGTACCGCGCCCGCAGCCATGACCTTTACATCGGCAACTGGGGCGCCGACTACTGGGACCCGCACACCAACGCCGACACCTTCGCGCGCAACCCCGACAACGGCGACAACGCGGCCACCAAACCGCTGGCCTGGCGCAACGCCTGGGCCATTCCCGAAATGACCAAGAAGGCCGATGCCGCCGCGCTGGAGCGTGACGCTGGCAAACGCGCCAAGCTCTACCAGGACATCCAGGCCGAGTTCCGCAAGACCAGCCCCTTCGTGATGCTCTTCCAGCAGACCGAGGTGGCCGCCCACCGCAAGAACGTGGCCGGTCTGCGCCTGGGGCCCACGGCCGACGGCACGCTGCTCTACAAGGTCAGCAAGCGCTGATGCGATGGCGTGAAGCAGGGCCGTTGCGCGGGTTGCGTGCGGCCGGCGGCCTGGCGCTGTCGGTGGCGCTCACGCTGCTGGGCCTGCTGGCCGTCACCTTCTTCATCGGCCGTGTGGTGCCGGTGGACCCGGTGCTGGCCGTGGTGGGCGACCGCGCGCCCGAGCACGTGGTGCTGCGCGCGCGTGAAGAGCTGGGCCTGAACCTGCCGCTGCACGAGCAGTTCGTGCGTTACGTTGCCAAGGCGGCGCAGGGCGATTTCGGCACCTCGGTGCTGACGGCCAACCCGGTGTGGGACGACGTGAAGCAGGCCTTCCCGGCCACGCTGGAACTGGCCACCTGCGGCATCCTCATCGGCGCCGGCCTGGGTGTGCCACTGGGCGTGTGGGCTGCGGTGCGCCGCGGCGGCGCGGCCGACCACGCGGTGCGCGTGATGGGGCTGGTGGGCTACTCGGTGCCCATCTTCTGGCTGGGCCTGATGGCGCTGGTGCTGTTCTACGCCAAGCTGGGCTGGGTGTCGGGGCCGGGGCGCATCGACGTGGCGCACGAGTTCAGTGTCGACCGTGTCACCGGCCTGCTGCTGGTGGATGCGGCGCTGGCGGCGCGCAGCAGCGGCGACTGGTCGGCCTTCCGCAGCGCACTGAGCCACCTGGTCTTGCCGGCCAGCCTGCTGGGCTATTTCTCGCTCGCCTACATCAGTCGCATGACGCGCAGCTTCATGCTGCACGAGTTGGCGCAGGAGTACATCGTCGCCGCGCGGGCCAAGGGGCTGAGCGAGGCGCGCATCGTCTGGCGCCACGCGCTGCGCAACGCGATGGTGCCGCTGGCGACGGTGATCGCGCTCAGCTACGCCGGCCTGCTGGAAGGCAGCGTGCTCACCGAGACCGTGTTCTCGTGGCCCGGCCTGGGCCTCTACCTCACCAACAGCCTGCAGAACGCCGACATGAACGCCGTGCTGGGCGCCACGCTGGTGGTGGGCACGGTGTTCATCGTGCTGAACCTGTTGAGCGATGCGCTGTATCGCTTGCTGGACCCCCGCACGCGAGACACCCGCGCCGAGGTGCCGCGATGAAAGCGCAGCTGCAAGACCTGCAGCAGTGGCTGCTGAGCGACCGCCCCGCTTCACGCCGCCAAGCCGCCTGGGGCCGCGCCTACGCGGGCTGGCGCAGCTTTGCGCGCAACCGGCTGGCGCTGGTGGGCCTGGTGCTGGTGCTGGCGCTGGTGCTGCTGGCCGTGCTGGCGCCGTGGATCGCACCGCACCCGCCCACCGTGGGCGACCTGGCGCAGCGCCTGCAGCCACCCTCGGCCACACACTGGTTCGGCACCGACGACCAGGGCCGTGACATCTTCAGCCGCCTGCTGCACGGCAGCCACATCACGCTCTTCGTGGTGGTGCTGGTGGCAGTGCTGGCCGCGCCGATCGGGCTGCTGGTGGGCACGGCGGCGGGGTATGCCGGGGGCTGGGTGGATGCGCTTTTGATGCGCGTCACCGACATCTTTCTCGCCTTCCCGCGGCTCATCCTGGCGCTGGCTTTTGTGGCCGCCCTGGGGCCAGGCATCGAAAACGCGGTGATCGCCATCGCCATCACCAGCTGGCCGCCTTATGCCCGCATCGCACGCGCCGAAACGCTCACGCTGCGCCAGGCCGACTACATCCAGGCCGTGCGCCTGCTGGGCGCCGGGCCGGTGCGTGTGGTGCTGCGGCATGTGATGCCGATGTGCGTGCCCAGCGTCATCGTGCGCGTGACGCTGGACATGGCCGGCATCATCCTCACCGCCGCCGGCCTGGGCTTTCTCGGCCTGGGCGCGCAGCCGCCCATGCCCGAGTGGGGCGCGATGATCGCCGCCGGCCGTGCCTACGTGCTCGACCAGTGGTGGGTGGCCGCCGCGCCCGGTGCGGCCATCTTCATCGTGAGCCTGGCCTTCAACCTGCTGGGCGACGGCCTGCGCGACGCGCTGGACCCGAGGGCGGCGTCATGAGCGTGCCGCTGCTGACGGTGGACGACCTGCGCGTGGCCTACCCGCGGCGCGAAGGCGGGCTGCAAGAAGTGGTGCGCGGCGTCAGCTTCACGCTGGGGCGCGAGCGCCTGGGCATCGTGGGTGAATCGGGCAGCGGCAAGAGCCAGACCGGCCGCGCCATCCTGGGCCTGACGGCGCCGGGTGCCGTGGTCAGCGCCAAGGCGCTGCAGTTCGGTGATGTCGACTTGTTGCGCTGCCCGCCCCAGCAGCGCCGCGCCTTGCGTGGCGGCCGCATCGCGATGGTGCTGCAAGACCCCAAGTACTCGCTGAGCCCGGTGATGCGCATCGGCGCGCAGATCGAGGAAACGCTGCGCACGCACACCCGCTGCAGCGCCGCCGAGCGCCGCGCGCGTGTGTTGCAGGCGCTGACGGATGTCGGCATAGCCGACCCGCCGCGCGTGGCGCGCCTCTACCCGCACGAGGTCTCGGGCGGCATGGGCCAGCGCGTGATGATCGCGATGATGCTGGTGGCCGGGCCCGAGCTGCTGATCGCCGACGAACCCACTTCGGCGCTGGACGTCACGGTGCAGCTGCAGGTGCTGGGCGTGCTCGACCGCCTGGTGCGCGAACGCGGCATGGGCCTCGTCTTCATCTCGCACGACCTGCGCCTGGTCAGCAGCTTCTGCGACCGCGTGCTGGTGATGTACGCCGGCCGCGTGGTGGAGACCCTGGCCGCTTCCGAGCTGCACCAAGCGCAGCACCCCTACACACGCGGCCTGCTGCACTGCCTGCCACAGCTGGACGCGCCGCGGCACCCGCTGCCCGTGCTGCGGCGCGACGAGGCCTGGGCGCGATGAACGCCACGCAAAGCACCACGCCGCTGGGCCTGCGTGTCCAGGGCCTGCGTGTCGTCTACGGCAGCTTTGCCGCGGTCGAGGGCCTGAGCTTTGACGTGGCGCCGGGCGAGAGCTTCGGCATCGTCGGTGAATCGGGCAGCGGCAAGAGCACGGTGCTCCGCGCGCTGTGCGGCCTCGCGCCGCGCACGGCCGGCGAGATCGGCCTCACCAGCAGCGAGCCCGGCGCGGCGCTGCCGCAGCCCGGCAGCCTGGGCTGGCGGCGCGCGGTGCAGATGGTCTTCCAAGACCCCTATGGCAGCCTGCACCCGCGGCAGACGGTGGACCGCATCCTGGCCGAGCCCCTGGCCATCCACGGCCTGGGGCAGGGCGGGGCGGGGGGTGACGAACGCGAGGCCCGCATCCAGCAGGCGCTGGACGAGGTGGGCCTGGGCGCGGGCTTCCGCTTCCGCTACCCGCACCAGCTCTCGGGTGGGCAGCGCCAGCGTGTGGCCATCGCACGGGCCTTGATCCTGCAGCCGCAGGTGCTGCTGCTGGACGAGCCCACCTCGGCGCTGGACGCCAGCGTGCAGGCCGAGGTGCTGAACCTGCTGGAGGCGCTGCGCGAACAACGGCGCCTGAGCTTCGTGATGGTCAGCCACGACCTGGCGGTCGTCACGCACCTGTGCCAGCGCCTGCTGGTGATGCAGGGCGGCCGCGCGGTGGAAACGCTGGCCGCGGCCGACCTGGCGGCGCGGCGCGTGCAAGCCCCCTACACGCAGCGGCTGATGGCGGCGGCCGCGGGCTTTGTGCGGCCGGCCGCCTGATCGTTCAGACCCCCGCGGCCACCCGGGCCGCGATGGCCTGGCCCATCACCGTGGTGCTGGCGCTGCCGCCCAGATCGCGCGTGACCTCGCTGCGCGGGCCCGTCAGCGTGGCCTCGATGGCGCGCAGGATGGCGTCGTGCGCCGCCTGTTCGCCCAGGAACTGCAGCATCAGCGCGGCGCTCCATATCATGGCCACCGGGTTGGCGATGTTCTGGCCGTAGATGTCGGGCGCGCTGCCGTGCACGGGCTCGAAGAGGCTCGGGAACTTGCGCTCGGGGTTGAGGTTGGCCGAAGGCGCCAGGCCGATGGTGCCGGTGGTGGCCGGGCCCAGGTCGGACAGGATGTCGCCGAAGAGGTTGCTGGCCACCACGACGTCGAAGCGCCCGGGCTGCAGCACGAAACGCGCGCTGAGGATGTCGATGTGCTGCTTGTCCACCGCCACGGCCGGGTAGTGCGCGTGCATGGCGTCGGCGCGGCCGTCCCACCAGGGCATGCTGATGGCGATGCCGTTGCTCTTGGTGGCCACCGTGAGGTGCTTGCGCGGGCGGCTGTTCGCCAGCTCGAAGGCGTACTTCAGCACGCGGTCGCTGCCGAAGCGGCTGAACACGCTCTCCTGGATCACCACCTCGCGCTCGGTGCCTTCGAACATGATGCCGCCGAGCTTGGTGTACTCGCCCTCGGTGTTCTCGCGCACGATGAAGTAGTCGATGTCGCCGGGTTGGCGGCCGGCCAGCGGGCAGGGCACGCCCTCGAACAGGCGCACCGGGCGCAGGTTGATGTACTGGTCGAACTCGCGGCGGAACTTCAGCAGGCTGCCCCAGAGCGAGACGTTGTCGGGCACCGTGGCCGGCCAGCCCACGGCGCCGAAGAGCAGCGCGTGCTGGCCTTGCAGCTGCGCCTTCCAGTCGGGCGGCATCATGTCGCCGTGGGCAGCAAAGTAGTCGCAGCTGGCCCATTCGATGGGCGTGAGTTCAAGCTGGACACCGAAGCGCTGCTGCACGGCCTGCAGCACGCGCAGGGCTTCGGGCATCACTTCCTTGCCAATGCCGTCGCCAGGGATGACGGCAACGCGGTGGACAGGCTGGTTCATGGTGGGCACGGTGGGTCTGTGGCGGCGCCAACATCGTACGGGGCTGCGCGGCGCGCCGGCGTGTGGGCTTTGCTTAGGGCCGCGCCTCGCCCCTGCGGTGCGCCTGCCGGCGCTCGTGCGATAGTGCGGCCCCCATGACCGACTTCGAACCCGATCCCTACCGCCCCATCAACCGCCGCCGCCGTGTGCTGGTGGCCGTGCTGGCCGTGGGCACGGCCTCTTTCGGGGTGTGGGCGATGACACGCAAATCGGGCCTGGTGCGCAACGCGGCGCTGCACCCGGCCGATGTGCCGGCCTGCACCGCGGGCCAGCGCGCCGACCCCAAGGCCGGCTGCGTGGGCAGCATGACGAGCGTGATCAGCACGCCCGCCGCACCGGCCTCGGGGCCTCGCTGAGGCTTCAGCCCGCCGCGCCCTCGCTGGGGCGGGGCGGGCGCACCACCGTCACCGGCACCGGGCTGTGTGCCAGCAGCGCCAGCGCGACGCTGCCCAGGGGGTGGTCGGACTCGCCGGCGCCTCGGGCCCCCATCACCACCGCCTGGCAGCCGTAGTTCTCGATCAGGTCCACCAGCACGTGGCCGGGGTCGCCCCCCGCCACCTCGCTCTCGAAGCCCAGGCCCGCGGCATCGAGCATGGCCTCGGCCGTGCGCAGCAGGTCGGCACCGGCGTCGGCGCGCACCTGGTCCAGCACCACCGGGTCGTGCGCCACCACCACTTCGTACAGCGAAGGCGGCTCTTGCACATTGGCCAGCACGAAGTGGGCCTTCAGCCCACCCCGCACCAGCTGCAACGCGTGGTGCACCGCTGCCAGCGAAGCCAGCGACCCATCGACAGGCAGGAAGATCTTCATGCCCTCAGTGTGCGCCTTTGCCGCGTGCCGGGGAACCCGGGCTTCAGGTCTTCATCGCCATGCCCAGGCGCTCGATGGTCGCCTTCTCGGCCTGGAAGGTTTCACGCGCCCACTTGGTGTACTGCTCGGTGCCCATGTAGATGATGGTCTGGTCGAACTTGTCGAACATGGCCAGCACGGCCGGGTCTTCCAGCGTCTTGCGGAAGGCGTCGTGCAGCGTGCGCGTGAGGGCCGGGTCCATGCCCTTGGGGCCGCAGACGCCGAAGGGCGAATCGCTCACGGTCTTGTAGCCCAGCTCGTTCAGCGTGGGCACCTCGGGCCAGCGCTTGGTGCGCTTGCTGCCGTAGGTGGCAATCAGACGCAGCTTGCCGCTGGCCACGTGCGGGGCCCAGCCGGTAGCGTCGCTGGCGGCCATGGTGTGGCCGCCCAGGATGGCCTGCATGTTGTCGGCGTTGCCCTTGAAGGGGATGTGGTTCAGCTGGATGCCGGCGCGCTGCGCGAACTCTTCCACCGCCAGGTGCGGGCTGGTGCCGGTGCCGGTGCTGCCGTAGGTGAACTTGCCGGGGTTGGCCTTGGCGTAGGCCACCAGGTCGGCCACGCTCTTGATGGGGCCCTCGGCCGGCACCACGAGGCCGAAGGTGTAGCCCGTGAGGCAGGCGATCCAGGTGAAGTCGTTGAGCGTGTCGAAGGTCGTCTTCTGCATGTGCGGGATGCGGAAGACGCCGTGCGGCAGCTGGCTCAGCGTGTAGCCATCGGGCTTGGCGTTGACGAGCTCGTTGGCGCCCAGCATGCCGCCGGCGCCGGGTTTGTTGTCGACGATGATCTGCTGGCCCAGGATCTTGCCCGCGCTCTCGGCGATGGCGCGGATGACGGCATCGGTGCTGCCACCGGCCGGCCAGGGGCAGATGTAGCGGATGGGCCGCGCCGGGAAGGCCTGCGCCAGGCCCATCGAGGGCAAGGCCAGCGTGGCGGCGCCTGCGGCGGCGGTGGTGAGGATGTGGCGGCGTGTGGTCATGCGGTGTGCTCCGTTGGCAATGGGTCAGTCTGCTTTTGCGCCCGAGTCTTTGACGACTTTGGCCCACTTGGTCATCTCTTTGGCTTGGTACGCGCTCAGCTCTTCCGGCGTGCTGATCCACGGCTCCAGGCCCAGGCTCTTCATCTTCTCGGCGACGTCGGGCAGCTTGTAGATGCGCTGCATCTCGGCGTTGAGCTTGGCCACCACGTCTTTCGGCGTGCCGGCTGGCGCGAACATCGCGAACCAGGTGGTGGCCTCGAAGCCGGGCACGGTCTCGCCGACCGTGGGCACATCGGGAGCGGCGGCACTGCGCTTGGCAGTGGTCTGCGCCAGCGCGCGGATCTTGCCGTCCTTGGCCATGGGCAATGCCGAGGGCATGTTGTCGAACATCACCTGGATGCTGCCGCCGACCAGGTCAGGAATGGCGAACTGCCGGCCTTTGTAGGGCACGTGCGTCATGCTAGTGCCGGTGAGGCTCTTAAACAGCTCGCCCGAGACGTGCACCGAGGTGCCGATGCCCGGGCTGCCGAAGCTCAGCTTGTTGGGGTTGGCCTTCATGTAGCTGATCAACTCGGCCACGTTTTTCACCGGCAGGTCGTTGTTCACCACCAGCAGGTTGGGGGCCGAGGCCACGTGCCCCAGCGGCGCAAAGTCGCGCACCATGTCGTAGGGCATCTTGCTGTAGAGCGCGCCGTTGATGGCGTGTGTGCCCACCGTGCCCATCACCAGCGTGTGGCCGTCGGCCGGGGCCTTGGCCACCATCTCGGCGCCGATGTTGCCGCCGGCGCCGGGCTTGTTGTCCACCACCACCGGCTGGCCGAGCTGGGCCTTGTCGGCAAACAGCCGCGCCAGGATGTCGGGCGCGCCGCCGGGCGGAAAGGTCACCACCAGGCGGATGGGTTTGTTCGGGTAGGCCTGCTGGGCGCTGGCGGAGCCGGCCCACAAGGCCAGGGCCACCAGGCCCGAGAGCCCGCCCACGGTCTTCAAGAAGGTCTTGCGCTGCATGCACGTGTCTCCTGGTGCGCCGTGCGGCATGACGGCCGCCGGGGGGCTCTGCCGGCCCGGGCGCAGGATAGGACAAGCCCCGTGGTGTGCGTGTGCGCACAAGCCCTGAGGGGTTTCCCCGCGGCTTGTCGCCTGCGGGACAAAAGAGCCGGCGCAGGCCCTGCCACCGCGCCACCGGCCGCCCGCGGCCCTGCAGCGGGCGCTGCCGCTTAAAGCTTGTGCAGGGCCGCGCGCAGCTTTTCGCGCGCCACGGGGTCGGCGATGGCGTTTTCGAGCGCAGCGAAAAAACTCTCGCGGGTCGCGCCCGAGGCGCTGGCGCGCTTGACCACCACGCTGGCGATCGGCCCCACGTGCTGGGCCAGCAGCTTGGTGCACTGGGCCAGCAAGGCCTCGTTCAGCGGGCCTGACAAGGTGCCGGCCTGCGAGGGCGGGGCCGTCAGCGTCGAAGGCACCGAGGTGCGGCCGCCGCTCTGGGTCTGGATCAGTGCGAGGAAGGCGGTGCGCGCTGTCGGGTTCGTCACCTGTTCCGCCAGCTTGGCGTAGAGCGTGGCCACGTCGGCGCACTGCCGCGCGGTGCGGCGCACCATCACGGCGGCCATGGGGCCGACATGGCGTGCGAGCGAGGCTTCCACCTGCGCGAGCACAGCCGGGTCCCAGTCGGTGGGCAGCGTGGCGCTGGAGGGCGGGCTGGCCGGCGTGCTCGCCGGGCGCGCGCGCACGCTGACCATGGTGTTGTCCGACAGCACGGGCTGCACCGGCTTGCCGTGCAGCGCCTGCAGCGCGAGCTTGAACTCCCAGGCGCTGGCAAAACGCTGCTGCGGGTCTTTGGCCAGCGCGCGCTGCAGCACGGCGTCGAACAGCTCGCCATGCCCGAAGCCGTCGATGGCCGAGGGCATCACGGGCGCTTCGTTCAACACGCGGTACATCAGTGCTTCCGGGCTGCCCTGGAAGGGCGTACGACCCACCAGCAGCTGGTAGAGCAGCACGCCAACGGCGTAGAGGTCGGCCCGGCGGTCGATCTGCTTGCCGATGAACTGCTCGGGCGCCATGTACACGGGCGTGCCGACCACGCTGGTCACCTGGGTCAGCGCCGCCGACTCGATGCGCGCGATGCCGAAATCGGCGATCTTCAGCTTGCCGTCGTTCGTGAGCAGCAGGTTGGCAGGCTTGATGTCTCGGTGCCACACGCCCTTGGCATGGGCGTGTTCCAGCGCATCCAGCAACTGCGAGGCCAGGCTCAGCACGTCCTCCAGCGAGAAGCGCAGTTCGCCGCCCGCGAGGTAGCGGTTCAGCGGGTTGCCATCGACGTACTCCATCGCGATGTAGGACAGGTCGCCTTCTTCGCCGTAGTCGTAGACGGCGACGATGCCCAGGTGCTGCAAGCGCCCAGCGGCCTGGGCCTCGTTGCGGAAGCGCGCCAGCATGTGCGCGGCCCCGTCGGCGCTGTCCATCAAGGCATGGCGGATCGTCTTCAAGGCGACCTCGCGCCCGATGCCGGGGTCGTAGCCCTTGTAGACGACCCCCATCGCGCCTTCACCCAGCGCGCCGGTCACGCGGTACTTGCCCAGGAAGGCGGGCAGCGTGGCCATGGTCTCAGCTCTCAAGCATCTTCATGGCCTGCACGACGCTGGCGCGCATGCGCTGGAAAGACTGCGACAGCACGCCGATTTCGTCTTTGCCGCCGGCGGGGAACTCGGGCGCTTCCAGCTCGCCTTGGCTCACGCGGTCGGCCAGCGTGGACAGCCGCGTGACCGGCCGCACGATCAGCAGCCAGACCATCAGGTTCAGCACGATGCCCAGCGCCACGAAGACGCCGATCTGCGAGGCCATGAAGACGCGGAAGGAGCGGTCGGCCCGCTCCAGCGGCAAGGACATCGGCACCGAGATGACCTGCGCGCCCACCACCTCGTTGAGCTGCCAGCCGAAGCCGTTGGCCGGGCCGTAGCGTTCCACCAGCGTGCGCGGGGCCGCTTCCACGCTGCTGTGGCATTGCAGGCAGGCGCCGTCGGTGATGCGCAGCGGCCGGGCGATCCACAGCGAGGGCCCGGTGGGTGTGTCGCGCACGCCCGAGGCCTCGCGCAGCTCGGCGTTGCTGCGGAACTGGCTGACCACATCGACCTCCCAGCCGGTGGCGCGGTCGCGCGGGTTGGTCGGGTTCAGCGTCGCTTCCTTGTAGCCGAACTCGGGGTACTTGGCCTGCAGCGACGACAGCACCTCGGTGGCCGAATAGCTGGGCACGCTCTGCGGCAGGAACTCGTACTTCATCTGCGTCTGCAGCAGGCTGGTGATCTGGGTGCTGGTGTACTTGCGCACCGCGAGCGCCTTCTCCATCAGCAGGCGGGCGTTGTTGAGCACTTCCTCGCGCGCATGGTCTTGCAGCAGGCTGCGGCTGATGCTGCCGCTGACACCCAGGCCCAGCACCATCACGGCCACGAACAGCAGGTTGAATTTGACGAGCAGCTTCATGGGGTTCTCAAGGTCGGGGTTCGGGCGGGTTCAGCAGGCGCGCCCATTCAGGATGCGCTGACATCTTGGACTGTAGGGCGCGGCGGAAGGCGGGCTCTTGCGCCAGCGCTTCGAAGCGGCGCGGGAAGTCGCGCCGCAAGGCAGGCTCGGCGCCCAGCCAGTCGGCCAAGGCTTCGTAGGTGGGCGCTGGCAGCGGGGCTGGCGTGAAGGCCCGGTCTTTGAAAGTGTCTGCCCGCAAGGGCAGGGTGTCGCGAAAGGCCCGCGGCACACCGCCCATCCACCCCGCTGGCGGACGGGCCTCAAGGCGACCGCCCCACCAGCCGCCGGTGGGCAGGGTTTGCCGCTTGGCGCTTGGGCGTTCCACCAGGACCAAGGTGCCGGTCTCGGCGAAGGCGGCGGGCTGCGGCCGCATGGCCTGCACCACTGCGGTGCCTTGCAGCGGCAGCACGTCGAAGGCGGCTGTCACGAGGCCGCCGCTGGCTTCGCTGCCGCCGCTGAGCTTGGCCCAGCCCTGCAGCAGGTACAGCACCGGCGCTTTGCCGTTGCGCGCCGCGAAGCCGGGCGGCTGCACCATCGCCTTGGTGGCGGGGCCCAGGTCGACGACCGTGCGGTCCGGCCACTCCAGCCGCAGCAGCCCGGTGCTGGCGCCGGTTTCCACCAGCGTGCCGGCCTTCAGGCGCACACCGGGCACTGCGGCGACGCGGCGTGCGCCGTCCACCAAGGTGGCTTCGCCCTCCAGGAGCGTGAGCACCGCCCCCTGGGCCAGCGCAGGCACGGCGCAGCACAACCCGAGGACGGCGAACGCCAGCCGGCCGACAGCCCGCCCGAACCTGTTTGTGCTGCCAGCTGTCACCCGAGAACCCACGACTTCGCCCCAAGAGAAACGCGCAATCGTAGCCGCTGGGGTGGTGCGCAAGCCGCGCGATGCAGGGTGTTGCGCATTGCGCTGCCCAGGGTCATTGCTGACCGGTCCGCAGGCCCGGCTGGCGCTTGGAGGCCTGGGCTAAGCTGCAGGCGCCATCACCGGAGACGCCCGTTCGCCTGACCCTGCTGCACGAAGACGCCGAGCTCGTGGCCATCGACAAACCCGCCGGCCTGCTGGTGCACCGCACGGCCCTGGACGCCCACGAGCCGCTCAACGCACTGGACCTGCTGCGCGCGCAGCTGGGCGTGCCTCTGTGGCCCGCCCACCGCCTGGACAAGGGCACCTCCGGCGTGCTGCTCTTCGCCCGCAGTGCCGAGGCAGCGCGGGCCATCGGGGAAGCGTTCAGGACCGAGTTCGGCGCCGGGCGCGTGGCCAAGCAGTACCTGGCGCTGGTGCGGGGCTGGCCGGTGGCCGAGGGCCTGGTGGACCACCCGCTGGCGCGCGACCCCGAGCAGCCTTCCACCGGCCAGCCGCGCTTGCAGGCCCTCACGCGCTGGCAGGTGCTGGCGCGCCATGAGTGGCCCTTTCCCGACGGTCGCCACGCCAGCAGCCGCTACGCCCTGGTTTCGGTGTGGCCCGAGACCGGCCGCCGGCACCAGATCCGGCGCCATTTCAAGCACCTGGCGCACCCGCTGGTGGGCGACAGCACCCACGGCAAGGGGCCGCACAACCGCGCTGTGGCGGCCTGGTTGGGCACGGCGCGGCTGTGGCTGCACGCCCAGCGGCTGGCCGTGGCCGGGCGGGTTATCGAGGCCCCGCCCGGGCCCGAGTGGGCCGCGCTGGGCGCAGCGGCCCAAGGCGGTTAGACCGTCACGCTGCGTTGGCGGTCTTCATCTCGGCGGGGGCCTTGCTTCGTATTGGGGTGGCGCGGTTCAGGGGTTCAGGTAGGCCGCGGCCAGCGCGTGCAGGTGCTCGCGCGACGCGGTGTCCAGGTGCGGCAGCAGCAGCGCCAGCGCGTGGTAGCCGCCGCGGCCCATGGCGGCGGCGGCGCTCTCGGGCTCCAGCGCCTTGCGCGGCTCGCGCACGTACTCGAAGCTCAGCCAGTAGGTCACCAGCACCACCATGCTGGTGGCCAGTGGTGCGGCTTCGGCACCCGTCAGCCGCACGGCGCCAGCGCGCGACAGACCGTCCAGCAGCGCGTGCATGGCCTTGGCCTTGTTCTTCAGCACGAACTGGAAATGCGTTTCCAGCCGGCGGTTCTTGCTGAGCAGGTCGTTGAGGTCGCGGTAAAGGAAGCGGTAGCCCCACACCAGCTCGAAGAGCATGTGGAAGAAGAGCCAGGCGTCTTCGACGTTCTCCACGCCATCGGCCGCGTGCAGGATCTCCGCCAGCGCCTTCTCGTAGCGGTCGAAGAGCGCGTTGATGAGCTCGTCTTTGGCCGGGTAGTGGTAGTACAGGTTGCCCGGGCTGATGCCGAGCTCGGCGCTGATCAGCGTGGTGCTGACGTTGGGCTCGCCGAAGCGGTTGAAGAGGTCGAGCGTGACTTCCAGGATGCGCTCGGCGGTGCGGCGGGGCTTCTTGGTGGGCTTGGGCGACATGGGCCGGATTCTGTGGCCGGCGCGCCGCGGGGCGGCTGCCTACAATCCCGCGCTCTGCGCAGGCCCTTCTGGCTTGCGCGATCGATCTCCATGCCCGCCGTCTCCTTCAAGAACATCAGCAAGACCTACAAGGGCGCCCGCGGTGAATTCCAGGCCTTGAAGGGCGTCAGCTTCGACATCGAAGCCGGCGAATTTTTCGGCCTGCTCGGCCCCAACGGTGCCGGCAAGACCACGCTGATCAGCATCCTGGCCGGCCTGGCGCGTGCCACCGGCGGCAGCGTTACCGTGATGGGCCACGACGTGGTGAACGACTACGCCGCCGCCCGCAAGTGCCTGGGTATCGTGCCGCAGGAACTGGTCTTCGACCCGTTCTTCAGCGTGCGCGAGACGCTGCGCATCCAGAGCGGCTACTTCGGCGTGAAGAACAACGAAGCCTGGATCGACGAGCTGCTGCAGAGCCTGGGCCTGGCCGACAAGGCCGGCGCCAACATGCGCCAGCTCTCGGGCGGCATGAAACGCCGCGTGCTGGTGGCGCAGGCCCTGGTGCACAAGCCGCCGGTCATCGTGCTCGACGAGCCCACCGCGGGCGTGGACGTGGAACTGCGCCAGACGTTGTGGCAGTTCGTCAGCCGTCTGAACCGCGAAGGCCACGCCGTGCTGCTGACCACGCACTACCTGGAAGAAGCCGAGGCCCTGTGCGGCCGCATTGGCATGCTCAAACAAGGCCAGCTGGTGGCGCTGGACCGCACCAGCGCGCTGCTGGCCGGCCGCGCCAGCACCATGCTGCGCTTCAAGACCGACGCCGCCTTGCCGCCGGCGGTGGCGGCGGTGGCGCGCGTGACGGGCCGCATCGTGCAGGCCAAGGCGCACGACGCCGCCGAGGTGGAACACCTGCTGGCGCTGCTGCGTGCCGAAGGCGTGAAGGTGGAAGACCTGGAGATCGGCCGCGCCGACCTGGAAGACGTGTTCCTGGAGATCATGAACGCCGCGGGTACCGCTGCAGCACCTGCCGGGAGCGCGGCATGAACTTCGAAGGCGCCTGGCCGCTGTTCCGCAAGGAGGTGCTGCGCTTCTGGAAGGTGGCCTTCCAGACCGTGGCCGCGCCCGTGCTGACCGCGGTGCTCTACCTGATGATCTTCGGCCATGTGCTCGACAAGCACGTCGAGGCTTTCCCCGGCGTGGGCTACACCAGCTTCCTGGTGCCGGGCCTGGTGATGATGAGCGTGCTGCAGAACGCCTTCGCCAACAGCAGCAGCTCGCTGGTGCAGAGCAAGATCACCGGCAACCTCGTTTTCCTGCTCGTCACGCCGCTGAGCCACTGGGCCTGGTTCGCGGCCTACGTGGGCGCCTCGGTGGTGCGCGGCCTGGCCGTGGGCACGGGCGTGATGCTGGTGACGGTGTGGTTCGCACCGCTGCGCCTGGCCGAGCCCTGGTGGATCTTGATCTTCGGCGCCCTGGGCGCGGGGCTGCTGGGTTCGCTGGGTTTGATCGCCGGCTTGTGGGCCGAGAAGTTCGACCAGATGGCGGCCTTCCAGAACTTCATCATCATGCCCATGACCTTCTTGTCGGGCGTGTTCTATTCGGTGCACTCGCTGCCCGCGGTGTGGCAGGCGGTGAGCCACCTGAACCCGTTTTTCTACATGATCGACGGCTTCCGGCGCGGCTTCTTCGGCGTGAGCGATGTGTCGCCCTGGTTGAGCCTGGGCGTGGTCGGCTTGAGTTTTGTCGTTGTCGCGGGCCTGGCTTTGCGGCTGCTGGCCACCGGCTACAAGATCAGAAGCTGAGAGAATTCGGGCATGGCCGACCCCACCCCCGACGAAGTCCGCAGCTACATCGCTGCCGGGCTGCCCTGCACCGTTCTGGAAGTGGAAGGCGACGGCCGCCACTTCTTCGCCACCATCGTCTCCACCGAGTTCGACGGCCTGAGCCGCGTCAAGCGCCACCAGCGCGTGTATTCGGCCCTCGGCGATAGAATGCGCGAGCAAATTCATGCCCTCTCGATGAAGACGCTCACCCCCTCCGAACACGCGGCAGCAGCGCAGGCCCCTGGCCAGGGCGCGGCCCCCCACCACCACTGACAACCCCCTTGCGGTGCGCCGCAGGGGTTGCCCTGCGCCACCTGCGACACAAGAGGGGGTGCACCAGGCGGGCCCGGCAGCGCATCGACGGACACCCACACCGATGATCACGCTCGCCTTGTCCAAAGGCCGCATCTTCGAAGACACGCTGCCGCTCTTGCGCGCCGCGGGCATCGAGGTGCTGGAAGACCCCGAAAAGAGCCGCAAGCTCATCATCGGCACCACCCGCCCTGATGTGCGTGTGGTGCTGGTGCGCGCTTCCGATGTGCCGACCTACGTGCAGCATGGCGGTGCCGATCTCGGCGTGGCCGGGCTCGACGTGCTGCTCGAAGCCGCGGCCGACCACGGCGGCGGCCTCTACCGCCTGCTCGACCTCGGCATCGCCCGCTGCCGCCTCAGCGTGGCCGTGCGCGAGGGCTACGACTACGTCGCCACCGTGAAACAGGGCTCGCGCCTGAAAGTGGCCACCAAGTACACGCACCTGGCACGGCAGTTCTTCGCCAGCAAGGGTGTGCACGTGGATCTCGTCAAGCTCTACGGCTCGATGGAACTCGCGCCGCTCACGGGCCTGGCCGACGCCATCGTCGACCTCGTCTCCACCGGCAGCACGCTCAAGGCCAACCACCTGGTGGAGGTGGAGAAGATCATGGACATATCGGCGCGCCTGGTGGTGAACCCGGCGGCGTTGAAGCTCAAGCGCGAGCCGCTGCGCGCGCTGGTCGAGGCCTTCGAGGCCGCCCTGGGAGCGCAAGCATGAGCCGCCCCGTGAACATCCGCCACCTCAGCACCGCCAGCGCCGATTTCGAGGCGCAGTTCAGCGCGCTGCAGCACTGGTCGGCCGAGACCGACGCCGCCATCGAAAGCCGTGTCGCCGAGATCATCGCCGACGTGCGCGCACGCGGTGATGCGGCGCTGCTCGAACTCACCGCGCGTTTCGACGGCGTGCAGGCCGCGAGCGTGGCCGCGCTCGAGATCGGCCGCGAGGAACTGCGCGCTGCTTTTGAAGGCCTGCCTGCGAACCAGCGCCAGGCCCTGCAAGCCGCCGCTGAGCGCGTGCGCCGCTACCACCAGCGCCAGTTGGAAGCCAGCAGCCGCAGCTGGCACTACCGCGACGCCGACGGCACGCTGCTGGGCCAGAAGGTCACGCCGCTGGACCGCGTGGGCATCTACGTGCCTGGCGGCAAGGCCGCCTACCCGAGCAGCGTGTTGATGAACGCCATCCCGGCGCAGGTGGCCGGGGTGCCCGAGATCGTGATGGTGGTGCCCACGCCGAGGGGCGAGAAAAACGCGCTCGTGCTGGCAGCGGCCTTCGTCGCCGGCGCGCACCGCGTCTTCACCGTCGGCGGCGCCCAGGCCGTGGCCGCGCTGGCCTACGGCACGGCCACGGTGCCGCGTGTCGACAAGATCACCGGCCCGGGCAACGCTTACGTGGCCAGCGCCAAACGCCGTGTCTTCGGCCAGGTGGGCATCGACATGATCGCCGGGCCGAGCGAGATCCTCGTGCTGGCCGATGGCAGCACGCCGGCCGAGTGGGTGGCCATGGACCTCTTCAGCCAGGCCGAGCACGACGAACTCGCGCAGAGCATCCTGCTGTGCCCGAGCGCCGAGTACATCGCTGAAGTGCAGGCCGCCATCGACCGCCTGCTGCCGGAGATGCCGCGCCACGAGGTGATCCGTGCCAGTCTGGAAGGCCGCGGTGCGCTCATCCTCACGCGCAGCCTCGAAGAAGCCTGTGAGATCAGCAACCGCATCGCGCCCGAGCACCTGGAGGTCAGCACCACCGAGCCGGGCCGCTGGGAAAGGCTGCTCAAGCACGCCGGTGCCATCTTCCTCGGCGCCTACACCAGCGAGAGCCTGGGCGACTACTGCGCCGGCCCCAACCACGTGCTGCCCACCAGCGGCACGGCACGCTTCAGCTCGCCGCTGGGCGTGTACGACTTCGTCAAGCGCAGCAGCCTCATCGAGGTGAGCGAAGCCGGTGCCCAGGTGCTGGGCCCGGTGGCCGCCACGCTGGCTTATGGCGAAGGCCTGCAAGGCCACGCGCGCGCGGCCGAGATGCGGCTGAACCCGAAGGCGGCGCCCGCCCCAGCAGCGGCCGACCGGCCCTTCAGCGTGCGCCCGGTGGACGCTGGCAATGTGGACGCTGTGCTCAAGCTGCAGGTGGCTGCGGGCCAGCGGCGCTTTGTCGCGAGTGTGGAGCGTTCGTTGGCGCAGGTGGCTTACGAGCCGGCCGGCCGCGCCGTGGCGATGTTCAGCGGCGAAGGCGCCGATGAAGAAGCCGTCGGCATGATGCTGCTCTACGACATGCGCATGGACAAGAAGACGCCTGCCGAGCAGTTGTACGTCTGGCGCCTGCTGGTGGACGAACGTTTCCAGGGCCTGGGTCACGGCCGCCGCGCGATGCAGTGGGTGATCGAAGAAGCGCGCCGCCTGGGCTTGGTTTCCGTGGGCCTCTCTCACGTCGAACTCGAAGGCCACGCCGGCGGCTTCTACGCGAAGCTGGGCTTCCGCTACACCGGCGAGGTGGACGAAGGCGAGCTGAAGATGATCCTCGCACTGGAAGGGGCCTGAACCATGGGCACCGAACGCCTGAAGCAGACCTTGCGGCAAGACGTGCAGGGCATGCACGCCTACGCCATCCAGCCCAGCGCCGGCTTCATCAAGCTCGACGCGATGGAGAACCCCTTCGCGCTGCCGCCTGATTTGCAGCACGCGCTGGGCGAACGCCTGGGCCGCGCGGCCATCAACCGCTACCCCGCGCAGCGCGTGGCCGATTTGGCCGCGGCGCTCACCGCGCACGTGCAGTTGCCGGCGGGCCAGCGGCTGATGCTGGGCAACGGGTCGGATGAACTCATCGACCTGCTGGCCGTGGCCTGCGACGTCCCCGGCGCGACCATCCTCGCGCCAGTGCCGGGCTTCGTGATGTACGCGATGTCGGCGCAGCTGCGCGGCCTGAACTTTGTCGGCGTGCCGCTGACGGCCGACTTCCAGCTGGACGAGGTCGCCATGCTGGCCGCCATCGAACAGCACCGCCCGGCCATCACCTACATCGCCTACCCGAACAACCCCACGGCCAATCTCTTTGACGACGCTGTCATCGAGAAGATCGTCGCGGCCATAGGCGCACAGAACGGCCTCGTCGTCTTCGACGAGGCCTATCAGCCCTTCAGCGCGCGCACCTGGCTGCCGCGCCTGGGTGAACACGACCATGTGCTGGTGCTGCGTACGCTCTCCAAGTTCGGCCTGGCCGGCGTGCGCCTGGGTTACCTGTGCGGCCCGACGGCCCTGATCGACGAGATCGACAAGGTGCGCCCGCCCTACAACGTGAGCGTGCTGAACGCCGAAGCCGGCCTCTTCTCGCTGGAACACGCCGACGAGTACGCGCGCCAGGCCGCGGTGCTGGTCGAAGAGCGTGCGCGGCTGATGGCAGCGCTGTCTGACGTGCCGAGCGTGCAAGTCTTCACTAGCGAAGCCAACATGGTGCTGGTGCGCGTGCCCGATTCGAAGCGCACCTTTGAAGGCATGAAGCAGCGTGGTGTGCTCATCAAGCACGTGGCCGGCCTGCACCCGCTGCTGCAGAACTGCCTGCGCCTGACCGTGGGCGCGCCCGAAGAGAACCTCCTGATGATCCGTGCCCTGAAGGAAAGCCTGTGAGCGAAGCCCTGCAACGCGTGGCCGAAGTGCGCCGCGACACGAAAGAGACGCAGATCCGCGTGCGCATCAACCTCGATGGCACCGGCAGCGCGAAGCTGGCCACCGGCATCGGCTTCTTCGACCACATGCTCGACCAGATCGCGCGCCACGGCCTGATCGACCTCGACATCGAAGCCCAGGGCGACCTGCACATCGACGGCCACCACACCGTGGAAGACGTGGGCATCACGCTGGGCATGGCCTTCGCGCAGGCCGTGGGCGACAAGAAGGGCATCACGCGCTACGGCCACAGCTACGTGCCGCTGGACGAAGCGCTGTCGCGCGTGGTGGTCGATTTTTCCGGCCGCCCCGGCCTGCACATGCGTGTGCCCTTCAAGGCCGGCATGGTGGGCGCTTTCGACACGCAGCTGACCTACGAGTTCTTCCAGGGTTTCGTGAACCACGCGCTCGTCACGCTGCACATCGACAACCTGCACGGCGACAACGCGCACCACCAGTGTGAAACCGTCTTCAAGGCTTTCGCGCGTGCGCTGCGCATGGCGCTGACGCCCGACCCGCGTTCGGCCGGTGTCATTCCGTCGACCAAGGGCTCGCTCTGAACATGCGTACCGTCGCGGTTGTCGACTACGGCATGGGCAACCTGCGCTCGGTCTCGCAGGCCGTGATGCACGTCGCCGCGGGTACGGGCGTGGAGGTCATCGTCACGCAACGCCCCGATGAAGTGCTGGCCGCCGAACGGGTGGTGCTGCCCGGTCAGGGCGCGATGCGCGATTGCATGGCCGAACTGCAGCGCAGTGGCCTGAAGGACGCCGTGCTGCATGCTGCCGCGAACAAGCCGCTCATGGGCGTGTGCGTGGGCATGCAGATGCTGCTCGACCACAGCGAAGAGCAGGACACCCCCGGCCTGGGCTTGATTCCTGGGCGCGTGCACCGCTTCCAGCTCGAAGGCCGGCTGCAGCCCGATGGCAGCCGCTACAAGGTGCCGCAGATGGGCTGGAACCGTGTCTACCAGCGCGCGCATGCGCTGTGGGCCGGTGTGCCCGACGGCAGCTGGTTCTATTTCGTGCACAGCTACTACACGGCGCCGGCCGAGGCGGCGCACAGCGCCGGCGAAACCGACTACGGTGCTCGCTTTACCTGCGCCGTCGCGCGGGATAACATTTTTGCCACCCAGTTCCACCCCGAGAAGAGCGCCGAGCAGGGCCTGGCCCTGTACCGCAACTTCCTGCACTGGCAGCCCTGAGGGCTGCCCCGCCAGCCACCCCCACCAGCGCTTCGCTGCCCCTTCCCCTACCAAGCTCCCCCGAGCCATGCTGCTGATTCCGGCCATCGATCTCAAGGACGGCAAATGCGTCCGCCTGCAACAAGGCGACATGGACGCCGTCACCACCTTCGGCGACGACCCCGCCGCCATGGCCCAGCGCTGGCTGGACGCGGGCGCGCGCCGTCTGCACCTGGTCGATCTCAACGGCGCCTTTGCTGGCAAGCCGGTGAACGAGGGCGCCGTGAAGTCCATCCTGCGCGTGGTGGGCGACAAGATCCCCGTGCAACTTGGCGGTGGTCTGCGTGACCTCGACACCATCGAGCGTTACCTCGACGACGGCCTGAGCTACGTGATCATCGGCACCGCTGCCGTGAAGAGTCCCGGCTTCCTGAAGGACGCCTGCAGCGCCTTCGGCGGCCACATCATCGTGGGCCTGGACGCGAAAGACGGCAAGGTCGCCACCGATGGCTGGAGCAAGCTCACTGGGCATGAGGTGGTGGACCTCGCCAAGAAGTTCGAGGACTACGGCGTCGAAGGCGTGATCTACACCGACATCGGCCGCGACGGCATGATGACCGGCATCAACATCGACGCCACGGTGAAGCTGGCACGGGCCCTGTCCATCCCGGTGTTCGCCTCGGGCGGCCTGTCGAACATTGCCGACATCGAGCGCCTGTGCGCGGTGGAAAGCGAAGGTGTCGAGGGCGTGATCTGCGGGCGCAGCATCTACACCGGCGCGCTCGATTTCACCGCGGCCCAGAAACGCGCCGACGAACTGGCCCAGGCCTGAAACGGGCCAGCGATCAAGCAAAAAGCCGCCCGAGGGCGGCTTTTTGCTGGGCGGGCTGTGTGTTCAGCCGCGGCGGCGGCGGGCGGCGTAAGCCACCGCACCCAGGCCGGCCAGCATCAGCGCGTAGGTGCCCGGCTCGGGAATCACGGTGGTGACGGGCAGGAAGCCGCGGATCTCACCGCCCTGGTAGGTGCCGGGCGTGTGGATGTTCACGTAGGCGCGGCCGGCGGCGGCGCCGGCCAGCAACGCGTCGAAGGCCGTGGGCGTGAGGGCGAACGAACTCATGTAAGTGCCCGAGGTGGCCGCGGGCAGAGGCGTGAAGTTCAGGGCCACGCCGGCGTTGCCCGTCAGCGGCGTCGTGGTGCAGCAGTGGATGTGGCCGAAGGGCGCGCTGTTGGCCAGGCCCTGGAAGCTGAGCTGCACCGTAACGGTGTCGGCCACGTCGTCGAAGCTGACGATGGCCGCGCCTGTGGCGGTGGAAGTGGGCACAGGCTCACCGGCGCTGGAAAGCGTGGTGACGAAGATGGTGGTGATGGCCGAGGCGGGCAGGGCGGCAAACAGGCCCAGGGCGGCGGCAGCAATCAAGGAAACGCGCATGGCGAACTCCGGCGTGGACGGCGGGAAACATGTCCCAGCGTGTTTGTACCTGTTGCCTGCGCGCTTGCACAGCACACCGGTGCGGCCACCCCGCAAGCGCGGGGGGGCGGGGCGACACCGGATAATCCGGCCATGCTCGCCAAAAGAATCATTCCTTGCCTCGACGTCACGGGCGGCCGTGTCGTCAAGGGCGTCAACTTCGTCGCCCTGCGCGACGCCGGCGATCCGGTGGAGATTGCTGCCCGCTACAACGAACAGGGCGCCGACGAGTTGACCTTCCTGGACATCACCGCCACCAGCGACGGCCGCGATCTGATCCTGCACATCATCGAGGCCGTGGCCTCGCAGGTTTTCATCCCGCTGACCGTGGGCGGCGGTGTGCGCACGGTGGAAGATGTGCGACGCCTGCTCAACGCCGGGGCCGACAAGGTGAGCTTCAACTCGGCCGCCGTTGCCAACCCGCAGGTCATTCGCGACGCGTCCGACAAGTACGGTGCGCAGTGCATCGTGGTGGCCATCGATGCGAAGCGGCGTGTGGGCGAAGACCTGGCCGCCAAGGGCCCGGGTTGGGACGTCTACACCCACGGCGGCCGCAAGAACACGCACCTGGACGCCGTGGCCTGGGCCCGGCAGATGGCCGAACACGGCGCGGGCGAGATCCTGCTGACCAGCATGGACCGCGACGGCACCAAGATCGGCTTCGACCTCGAACTCACCCGCGCCGTGAGCGACGCGGTGCCGGTGCCCGTGATCGCCTCGGGCGGCGTGGGCGCGCTCGAACACCTGAGCGAGGGCATCCGCATCGGCGGTGCCGATGCGGTGCTGGCCGCCAGCATCTTTCACTATGGCGAGTTCACGGTGGGACAGGCCAAGGCGCTGATGGCGCGTGACGGCATCGCGGTGCGCTTGTGAAGAACCCCGCCCCCCGCAAGCCGCAGGCCCACGGCCGCGACCCCAAATCGACCCGTCCCGTCATCAAGCCGGCCACGCGGCACCTCGGCGAGGTGCGGCTCATCGCCGGCCTCTACCGCGGCCGCAAGCTGCCGGTGGCCGACCGCCCCGGCCTGCGCCCCACGCCCGACCGCGTGCGCGAGACCCTGTTCAACTGGCTGGGCCAGACGCTGGACGGCTGGCGCGTGCTTGACGCCTTCGCGGGCAGCGGGGCGCTGGGTTTCGAGGCCGCCTCGCGCGGCGCTGCCGAGGCGTTGCTGCTCGAACTCGACCCGGCCCTGGTGGCCAGCCTGCGCGAGAGCCGCGAACGCCTGAAGGCCGAGGCCGTGAAGATCGAGCGCAGCGAAGCGCTGCGCTGGATGGCGGGGTGTGCGCCGCAGCGTTTCGAGGCGGTGCTGCTCGACCCGCCCTTCGATGCCGGCTTGGGTGCCGCTGCCGCCGCCGCCGCGGCCCGCCTCGTGGTGCCGGGCGGCTACGTGTACCTGGAAGGCCCGGCACCCCTGGCCGACGGGCCCGCAGGCTTGGTGCTGCACCGCAGCCAGCGCGCCGGCGCGGTGCACAGCCAGCTCTGGCAGGCGCCGCTCTGAGCCGCCGCTAAACTGCCCGCACCGCGCCCGGTACCCCCCACCCTGACCCCTGCCAGGAGGCTAGCGCCGTGACCCTCAAAGCCCCGCTCACTGCCGTCTACCCGGGTACCTTCGACCCCATGACCCTGGGTCACGAAGACCTGATGCGCCGTGCCGCCAGTCTCTTCGACCGCTTGATCCTGGCCGTGGCCGTCGGCCACCACAAGCGCACGATGTTCACGATCGCCGAGCGCTTGGAAATCGCCCAGGAGATCGCAGCGCCCTACGGAAACGTCGAGGTCACGGCCTTTCGCGGCCTGCTGCGCGACTTCGTCGTGGATGCCGGTGGCAAGGTGGTGGTACGCGGCCTGCGCGCGGTCAGCGACTTCGAGTACGAGTTCCAGATGGCGGGCATGAACCGCCAGTTGATGCCCGAGGTCGAGACCGTGTTCATGACGCCGAGCGACCAGTTCCAGTTTGTCAGCGGCACTTTCGTGCGCGAGATTGCCAGCCTGGGCGGTGATGTCTCGAAGTTCGTGGCACCCTCGGTCTTGCGGCGGCTCAAAGAGCGCATCACCCAATCCGACAGCTGACCCCGAGAATCGAGAACGCACATGGCCCTGTGGATCACCGACGAGTGCATCAATTGCGACGTCTGCGAACCCGAATGCCCGAACCAGGCTATTTCGATGGGCGCCGAAATCTACGAGATCGACCCCCACCGCTGCACCGAATGTGTGGGCCACTTCGACGAGCCGCAGTGCGTGCAGGTGTGCCCGGTGAGCTGCATCCCGGTCAATCCGTCTTATGTCGAGACGAAGGTGCAACTGCTCGCGAAGTACCACGTGCTGCAGGGCCCGCCGGCCGCTGCGCCCGCTGCGGAGACCGCGCTTCCCCCTGCGGGCGCTTGAACCCGGCGGTAGGCCGCATGGGCTTGGGTGCAGCCGCAGCGACCGGCCCCAGCGACGCCAGCCCGTTGCCGCGCTGAGCGGCTTCTTCCGCCAGGCGCTCGCGCCGCAGTTGCTCTGCCAGGCGGATGTCGCGCTCGGCGCGCGCCCTGGCCACTGACACGTCTTCTGCCGGCCGCGTTTCTGCCAAGGGCAGCGCGTGGCCTTCGGTGCACGGTGTGTCGCTGAAGCTGCGGCCGTCAGACCCGCAACGCCAGATGGTCTGGGCCGCGGCCAGCCCTGTCAGGTGGCACAGCACCAGGGTGAGGAGCAGTCGTTTCATGGGGTTGGTTCTCCGGTGGCGGCTGCAGGGGCGGCCGGCGGCTTGCGCGGCGGCTTGGGGCGGGGCGGCTGGGCGTGGATGGCGGCGAGCGCCTTGTCCATCTGCCCGGCGATCAGCATCTCGCTCGCAGCCAACGATTGGTCTATGGCTTTGAAGATGCCTTCGCGCTGCTCGGGTGCTGGTCTCTTCAGAACGTAGTTCACCACCTCGGCCTTCACGCCCGGGTGGCCGATGCCCAGGCGCAGTCGCCAGAAGTCGGGCGTGCCCAGCAGACCGTGGATGTCCTTCAGGCCGTTGTGCCCGCCCGAACTGCCACCCAGCTTCAGCTTGGCCTGGCCGGGCTGCACATCGAGTTCGTCGTGCACGACCAGGATCTCCTGCGGCTCGATCTTGAAGAAACGCGCCAGCGGCGCCACCGAGGCGCCCGAGCGGTTCATGAAGGTCATGGGCTCGAGCAACCACACCGGGCCGCCGGGCAGGTTGGCGCGAGCCACCAGTCCCTGGTAGGCCCGTTCGGGCACCAGACGCACGCCGAGCTTGGCCGCCAGCGCGTCTATCCACCAGAACCCGGCGTTGTGGCGCGTGGCTTCGTACTCGGTGCCCGGGTTGCCCAGGCCAACAAACAGTCGAATCATGGCAAGGATTATTGGCCGCAGCAAAAACGAAAAAGCCCCACCGAGGTGGGGCCGGGTAGCGCGGGAGAGAGGGACTCCCGAAGGGGGGCTTAACCGCCGCGGCCCTTCTGCTGTTTCTCTTCCTTGCGCGGCTTGGCGCCCTTGCCCTTGTCGGCGACAACGGCGGTCGGTGCCACTTCTTCTTCGATCTTCGGCGTGGTCACAGCGACGATCACCGGGTCCAGCGTGCCGCGCTTGACGGCCTTGATGCCGGCCGGCAGCTTCAGGTCGCTGGCGTGCAGGCTCTGGTTCTTCGTCAGGTTCGACAGGTCGATGCTCACGAACTCGGGCAGTTCCGACGCCAGGCACTCGATCTCGAGTTCCAGCGCGACGTGGCTGACCAGGCACTTGTCGGTCTTGACGGCCGGCGAGCCTTCTTCACCGCTGAAGTGCAGGGGCACCTTCTTGCGCAGCTTGGTGGTCTCGTCCACGCGCTGGAAGTCGACGTGCAGCACGATGGGCTTGAACGCGTGCATCTGGAAGTCGCGCAGCAGCACCTTCTCGACCTTGCCGCCAAGGTCCATCTCGAGGATGGAGCTGTGGAAGGCTTCCTTCTTCAGCGCGAAGAACAGGGCGTTGTGATCGAGTTCGACCATCGTGGGCGTGCCGGCACCGTAGACGATGCCGGGCACCTTGGCGGCGTGGCGCAGGCGGCGGCTCGCTCCGGTCCCCTGCAGCGTACGCGCATAAGCGGTGAATTTCATGAAAACTCCAAGTGGATGAGGCGCCCGCGACCAGGCGCCAGGGAAGTGACACGGCGCCAGGCGCCATGCCGGGGCTCGGCCGTTCAGAAGTTGTTGTTCTGCTCGGCGAAGAGGGAGGTGACCGACTCACCGTCGGAGATGCGGCGGATGGTCTCGGCAAACAGGAAGGCCACCGAGAGCTGGCGGATCTTGCCGCAGGCCTTGCCGGCGTCCGACAGCGGGATGGTGTTGGTGATGACGACCTCGTCGATCTGGGAACCGGCGATGCGCTCCACCGCGGGGCCCGAGAAGACCGGGTGCGTGCAGTAGGCGTAGACGCTCTTGGCGCCGCGGGCCTTCAGCACCTCGGCCGCTTTCACCAGCGTGCCGGCGGTGTCGATCATGTCGTCCATGATCACGCAGTTGCGGCCGTCGATCTCGCCGATGACGTGCATCACTTCCGACACGTTGGCCGTGGGACGGCGCTTGTCGATGATGGCCAGATCGCAGCCGAGCTGCTTGGCCAGGGCGCGAGCGCGCACCACGCCACCGACATCGGGGCTCACCACCACCAGGTTGGGGTAGTTCTTGCTCTTCAGGTCGGACAACAGCACCGGGCTGGCGTAGATGTTGTCGACCGGGATGTCGAAGAATCCCTGGATCTGGTCGGCGTGCAGGTCCATCGTGAGCACACGCTCGACGCCCACGGTTTCCAGCAGGTTGGCCACCACCTTCGCGCTGATGGGCACGCGTGTGCTGCGCGGGCGGCGGTCTTGGCGGGCGTAGCCGAAATAGGGGATCACGGCGGTGATGCGGCGCGCGCTGGCACGCTTGAGCGCATCGACCATGATCAGCAGTTCCATCAGGTTCTCGTTCGTGGGCGCGCAGGTGGACTGCACCACGAAGACGTCGCGAGCGCGAACGTTCTGACGGATTTCGACGGTGACCTCGCCGTCGGAGAAACGACCGACGGAGGCGGCGCCGACTTCAACGCCCAGGTGCTTGGCCATCTCCTGCGCGAGCACCGGGTTGGCGTTGCCGGTGAACAGCACGGTGTTGAAAAGCACGCTGGTATCTCCGTCGGAGGTGCGCCGGCGGGGCCGGTGTTGGCCGCGCCTGACGTCAGAAGAAGATTTGGCAGGGGAGGAAGGACTCGAACCCTCGCATGTCGGAATCAAAATCCGATGCCTTGACCAACTTGGCGACTCCCCTACGCAGGTTGCAGCCCGGAGGCCACCACCCAAAACCTGTCAGTCGGCCCAAGCCCGCAACGGGTGCTCAAGCAAACTGCTGCACATCCGCCCCACCCAGCCTGTTGGCAGATTCTGGAAATCTACCGCCGGGTCTGTCGCCAGGGATGAAACCGACGTGCCCACTCTTGAAAAGACGGCGCTGCCGGAACCCGTCATGCGGCTGTTGCCGAAACGGGCTGCCAGCCACGAAAGGGCTTGCGCCACTTCCGGGCAGCGGTCTTCGGCAGGTGCTTGCAGGTCGTTGCGGCCGAAGCCTTCAACGAAGCGCTGCATCCAGTCTGCCGGCAGGCCGCTGCGGCTTGCCTCTTCAGGAGAGCCCACAACTATAACAGCTTCTGTGTCGCGCTTGAGAAGTGGGTGGTCGAAGATTTCTCGCGTGGGCAAGGATGCGGCAGGTTTCACGACCGCGTAGCGCAGCACCGGCCAGCCGATGGGCCGCAGGATTTCGCCTATGCCCTCGACGAAGGCGTTGTGGCCGCCAATGAAAAACGGCACATCCGCGCCGAGTTTCAGGCCCAGCTGCACCAGGCGATCACGAGGCCAGTGCAGGCCCCACAGGCGGTTCAGGGCCAGCAGCGTGGTGGCCGCATCGGAGCTGCCGCCGCCCATGCCCGCGCCCCAGGGCACGTGCTTGTGGATGTGGATGTCGGCGCCCAGGGTGCAGCCGCTGGCGGTCTGCAAGGCGCGGGCGGCGCGCAGGCACAGATCGTCTGCCGGCAGCGCAGGGCCGAGGTCATGGCGTTGCAGATGGCCGTCGTCGCGGCGTTCGACATGCAGCACGTCGGCCCAGTCGATCATCACGAAGGGCGACTGCAGCAGGTGGTAGCCGTCGGCGCGCCGGCCCACCACGTGCAGGAACATGTTCAGCTTGGCCGGTGCCGGCAGGTCGTACAGGGCACGCAGGCTCATGCAGGGGCGTCCAGCTTGATGCGCAGCTGCACCGCAGGCGGTGCAGCGCGGCGGGCTTCGATGAATCCTTCGTGCAGCCGCGTGAGCTGCACCAGCCACCCTTGTTGCTCGAAGCCCTCGGCGTTGGGTGTGTGGGGCGCCGCGGGCCAGGGGCGCCCCGCCAGCCAATCGGGCAGGGCGGCCAGCGGCAGGGCCTCGCCCAGTGCAGCCATGGACAGTTCATCGAGGCTGCCGAACTCACGCTGGCCTTCGCCGGTTTCCAGGCGCACGCGGCCCGGTGCCCAGCGCGCTTGGGCCACGCTGGTGCCCAGCGGCGACAGGAGGCGCAGTTCGCCGATCTGGTCGCTGCCGCGCAGCTCGAAGCCGGCGCTGACGCTCTGCGCCACCCGTTGCAGGCTGGCGTCCACGCGCACGGCGAGGCGGCCGGTGGTGTAAGGGCCCGTGGCCTCGGGCATGTCGGGCGGCGGCGGTGTGCTGGCGCAGGCGCTCAGCAGCAGCGCTGCAGCGGCCCAGAACCCGGGCCGGCGGATGGCGCCCAGGCTCACAGGTCGACGCGCAACCGCGCCAACGTTTCGCGCAAGACCTCGTTGCTGGCGTCACGGCCGCGGGCCTCGCGCCAGACGCGCCGTGCTTCATCGCGTTCGCCCAACGCCCACAGCACTTCGCCCAGGTGGGCGGCGATTTCGGTGTCGGGCCGCGTGCCGTAGGCCTGCCGCAGCAGGCGCGCGGCCTCGGGCAGGTTGCCCAGCCGGTACTCCACCCAGCCCAGGCTGTCGGTGATGAAAGGGTCGCCGGGTGTGAGTTCGAGTGCGCGCTGGATGAGTTCACGCGCCTCCGGCAGGCGCAGCTTGCGCTCGGCCAGCGAGTAGCCCAGCGCGTTGTAGGCGTGTGCGCTGTCGGGCTTGAGCTCGATCACGCGGCGCAGCAGGCGTTCCATGTCGGGCAGGCGGTCGAGCTTCTCGGCCATCATGGCCTGCTCGTAGAGGATGTCGGCGTCGGTGCTGAAACGCTGGCTGGCCGTGCCCAGCACCTCGTAGGCCTCGGCCCAGCGCTTCACGTCGCGCAGCACACCCGCTTCGGCCATCAGCTTGGCGCGCGCATCGTCGCCACTGCGCTCGGGCGAACTGCGGATGATCTCGCGGGCCTGCGCGATGCGCCCCTGGCGCGCCAGGATGGAGGCCCGCCGGGTCTGCACGTCGAGCGCGCTGCGCGGGTCGTCGATCTTGGCGAGGTAGGCCTCGGCAGCGGCGAAGTCACGCCGCTGCTCGGCCGCCTGGGCCAGCATCAACCAAGCCTGCACCAGGCCTTGCCCGGGGCCGGACCGGGATTCGTCATCGCTGTCGGGGCCGTCGTCATCACCACCACGCGCCATCAGCCCTTCGTTTGTGCCGGCTGCGGCCTGCCGTGCTGCCAGGGGTTGCGCCAGCTCGACATAACGGCGCAAGGCGGCTTCGCCTTCGTCCACGTTTTTCAGCTCCAGCTGCAGGGCGCCCAGCGACAGGTAGGGTTGCGCCGCCTCGGGCTGCTGGCGCGTGAGGGTCTGCAACTGGGTCACGGCGTCGGGGTAACGCTGCGCGCCGGTGAGCACACGCACGTAGGCCAGGCGCAGCGCGGGTTCTGCCTGAGGCTGGCGCAGGTAATCGAGCACCAGGCTTTCTGCCTCAGGCTGTCCGCGCATCAGTTCCATGCCCAGCAGGGCCGGGCCGGGTGACGCCGGTTCCAGGCGCTGCGCCTCGCGTGCCAGTTCGAACGCACGGCCGGCTTCGCCGGCTTCCAGCCAGGCGCGGCCGAGGGCGATGCGCACGGGCACGCGGGTGCTCTCGGCATCGCGGTAGGGCTGCAGCGCGTCTTCGGTCAGGCGGGCCACCGCGCGTGCATCACCGGCACGCTGCAGAAAGCGTGGCAGCACCGAAATGAGGCCGGGGCGTTCGGCCGCGGGTGTAAGCGTGAGCAGGGCGCGCAGCGGCTCGGCCACCGCCTCGGGGCGGTTGATCAGCAGCAGGATCTGCAACTGCAGCCGCGCCGCCTCGGCTGAATCGGGTTTGGCGAGGCGCCAGGCGCGTGAGGCAGCCAGGGCCTGGTCGCCGGCGCGGGCACGCAGCGCGATGTCGGCGGCGCGGCGGAAGAGGCCGTCGTCACGTGAACGGCGCGCAGCGTCGAGCATCAGTTCATAGGCGCTGCCGGCGTCACCGGCGCTCAGGGCCATTTCGCCGACGAGCAGCTGGTAGAAAAGCCGGTCGTCCATCGCCGAGTTCTGCACCGGGGCCGATGCAGCCTCGGCCGGCGCGGCGGCCATGGCGGGCCGGCCTTGCGCGAGGGCGGCGGCGGGCCCGAGCAACCCCAGGCTGCACAGCAGCAGGGAAGCCCGGAAAGACAGCACCGAAGTACGGCGCAAGAGGTGAGGCATCGGGGTTCCCATGGGGTCTGGATCCATTCTCACATAATGAGTTCCATGCCCGAGCTGCCGGAAGTCGAGGTCACCAGGCGGGGTTTGGCCTTGCCGCTGCGCGGCGCGCGCGTGCTCGGCGCACGCCTGGGCAAACCCCTGCGGTGGCCGTTGGGCTGCGAGCCCGACAGCCTGGCCGGCCACCGCGTGGGTGAGATCACGCGGCGTGGCAAGTACCTCTGGCTGCCCTTGCTGGGCGCCGACGAGGGCGCGGGTGCTGTTGGAGGCTTGCTGATGCACCTGGGCATGTCGGGCTCGCTGGCGCTGCAGCAATTGCAGCAGCCGCCCGGCCCGCACGACCACTTCGATCTGCACACCAGCGCAGGCACCCTGCGGCTCAACGACCCCCGGCGTTTCGGCGCCGTGGTGTGGGCCACCTCGCCGGCCGACGAACCCGCAGCCACGCTGCTGCAACGCCTGGGCCCCGAGCCCTTCGACCCGGCGCTCACGCCCGAGAGTTTTCACGCGGCGCTGCAGCAGCGCCGCTCGCCCATCAAGGCCGTGCTGCTGGGTGGCGAAGCCATCGTCGGGGCCGGCAACATCTACGCCTGCGAGGCGCTGTTCCAGGCCGGCATCCACCCGGCCTTGCGCGCCGACCGCATCAGCCGCCCGCGAGCCGCGCGCTTGCTGGCGGCTGTGCGCGCCACGCTGGCGCGTGCGCTGGACCTGGGCGGTTCGACACTGCGCGACTTCACCGACGTGCACGGCGCCAGCGGGGCCTACCAAGCCGAGGCGGCGGTGTACGGCTGTGAAGGCCAGACCTGCGGCCGTTGCGGCGGCACCGTGCGCCGCGTGGTGCAGGCGCAGCGCTCCACCTATTTCTGCCCCAACTGTCAGCGTCAGTAACGGCGCGCCGGAATGTGACATTCGGCCCCTAGGAGGGTGTGCCTGCGCCAGGGGCTGCGCTAGCATGCCCCGCGACCTGGACGCCCCTCATGAGCACCCCGCGCAACGCCCCTTCCGCCGAGCCTGCCGCCCTGGCTGCCACCGCCGGCACGCCGACCAGCGCCATCGCCCAGCGCCTGGACGCGCTGGCTGGCTGGCGTGCGCAGCTCGAGCGCCACATCGCGCAGCTGGGCCGTGCCCTGGCCGACCAAGACCTGCTCGACGACGGTGACACCGCCGTGTTGGCGGGCCTGCGCGAACGCCTGGCTTCCGACAAGCTGGTGCTGGCCTTCGTGGCCGAGTTCTCGCGCGGCAAAAGCGAGCTGATCAACGCCATCTTTTTTGCCGATGCCGGGCGGCGTGTGCTGCCGGCCACGCCGGGGCGCACCACGATGTGCCCGGTGGAATTGCGGCATGAACCGCAGCTGCCGCCGCGCCTGTCGCTGCTGCCCATCGAAACCCGCCTGCGTGGCCTGTCGCTGAGCGAACTGCGCCCGCGTGACGAACACTGGCAGCACGTGCCGCTGGATGCCGGCAACGCACAGACCTTGGTGCAGGCGCTGGGCGCCGTCACGCGCACGCAGCGTGTCAGCGTCGAGCAGGCCGCGGCTTTGGGCTTCTGGAGCGAGAGCCAGCCCGAAGACAACCCGCCGCAAGCCGAAGACGGCAGCGTCGAGGTGCCGGCCTGGCGCCATGCCGTCATCAACTACCCGCACCCGCTGCTGCAGCGCGGGCTCGTGGTCATCGACACGCCGGGCCTGAACGCCGTGGGCGCGGAACCCGAGCTCACGCTGGGCATGTTGCCCTCGGCGCATGCCATCGTTTTTGTGCTCGGGGCCGACACGGGCGTCACGCGCTCCGACCTGGCCATCTGGCGCGAGCACCTCGGCCAGAACAGCCTCGATCGGTTTGTCGTGCTGAACAAGATCGACGCGCTGGAAGACCCGCTGGGCACGCCGGAGAGTGTGCAGGCGCAGATCGAACAGCAGCGGCTCACCGCCGCCGAGACCCTGGGCGTGGCACCGGCGCGTGTGTTCGCACTCTCGGCCCGTGAAGCCCTGGCGGCCCGCGTGGGTGGCGATGCCGCGGCTTTGCAAGCCAGCCGGCTGCCGCCGCTGGAGCAGGCCCTGGCCGACGAACTGCTGCCGCGCCGGCAGGCGCTGCTGGTGCAGTCGGCCGTCAGCGTGGTGCAGCAGTTGCGGCACTCGGCCGGCCGCCGGCTCGGTGACCGCCGCCGCCAGCATGCCGAGCAGCTGATGGAGTTGCGCGGCCTGCGTGGCAAGAGTGGTACTAAGCTGCGCATGATGATGGAGCGCGTGGAGGTGGAGGTGGCCGACTTCGAGCGCTGCACCTCGCGCCTGGTGGCCTTGCGCTCGGTGCAGGGGCGCATCCTGCGCACGGTGCTCGCGGGGCTGTCGGCCGAAACGCTGCGCAACGAAGTGGCCAGCATGCAGGCGGCCATGGGCTCGCGGCCTCTGAACCTGGGTGCCCGCAGCGCATTCGATGATTTCATCGCCCGCCTGCGCCAGGCGCTGGCCCATTCGCGCCAGCAGGCCGACGAGCTGCGCCAGATGCTGGAGGCCAGCTTCCGGCAGCTGAACACCGAATTCGGTTTTGCCTTTTCGCTGGGCCCGGTGCCCGACATGAAGCACTTCGAGAGCGAGATCGAGCTCATCGCGCAGAACTACGGCCGTTACCTCGGCATCACCCAGGCCTGGCGCATGGCGGCGCCGGGGTTTGCAGAGCAGTTCCGCCGCATGCTTTCTTCCAAGCTGCGCGTGGTGTTCGAGAACGCCGCGGCCGAACTCGAGCTGTGGAGCAAGGGTGCCAGCGGGCAGGTGGAATCGCAACTCGGCGAACGCCGCCGCGGTTTCATGCGCCGCCGTGAAGCGCTGCAGCGCGTGCAGGCCGCCGCAGGCGATCTGGAGCAGCGCATTGCCGAGGTGCAGGCCCAGGAAGAACACCTGGCCGCGCTGCAGGCGCGCCTGGATGCCCTGGCCGCCGAGGCCATCGCCAGCACGCAGCGCCTGGGCCGCGAGGTCGTGCCCAGCCTGGCGGCGCAGGACGCCGCTTGACGCGGCCCGGGCTGGCCGGCGAACTCATCGCCTGGCAGCGCCAGCACGGCCGCCACGGGCTGCCCTGGCAAGGCACGCGCGATGCTTACCGCGTGTGGCTGTCCGAGGTGATGTTGCAGCAGACGCAGGTGAGCACGGTGCTCGACTACTACCCGCGTTTCCTGGCGCGCTTTCCCGATGTGCAGGCGCTGGCCGCGGCGCCACTGGACGACGTGCTGGCGCTCTGGAGCGGCCTGGGCTACTACAGCCGCGCCCGCAACCTGCACCGCTGCGCGCAAGCCGTGGTGGCAGAGCATGGCGGGCGTTTCCCGCCCAGCAGCCAGGCGCTGGCCACGCTGCCCGGCATCGGCCGCAGCACGGCGGCGGCGATCGCGGCCTTCTGTTTCGGCGAGCGAGCCGCCATCCTCGACGGCAACGTCAAGCGTGTGCTGACGCGGGTGCTGGGATTTGAAGGCGACCTGTCGTCCAGTGCCGAAGAGAAGCGCTTGTGGGCCCTGGCCGAGGCCGAGTTGCCGGCACGTGATGTGGATGTCTACACACAAGGGCTGATGGACCTGGGGGCCACGGTCTGCGGTGTGCGTGCACCAGCCTGCCTGCTGTGCCCGCTGCAGGCGCGCTGTGTGGCGCGCGCTGCGGGTACGCCCGAGCGATTTCCGGTGAAGACCAAGAAGCTCAAGCGCAGCCGCCGCAGCCACGCGCTGCTGTGGCTGCGGCAAGGCACGCGCCTGTGGTTGGTGCAGCGGCCCGAGCGTGGTGTTTGGGCGGGCCTGTGGAGCCTGCCGGAATTTGAAGACGCCAACGCCCTGGAAGCGCTGCTGGCCCAGGTGCCCGGCGAGGGCGAGTGGCTGCCGACCATCGAACACGCGCTCACGCACTTCGACTGGACCCTGCAACCCAAGGTCTGGACCCTGTCAGCTCGCACCGCGGTGCCCGCCGGGCTGCAGCAGGCCCTGGGGCCGGGCCGCTGGGTAACGGAAGAAGAAGCGCTGGCGATGGGCCTGGCAGCGCCGGTGCGCAAGCTGCTCGCCACTTGACGTGCGGGCTGTGCCCTGCGGACCGGCGCCTCAGCCCACCACGACTTTCTTGTCGCGCAGGAAGCCGTCCACCAGCGAGAGCCGGATCACCGGGTCTTCCAGCTCCATCAGCTTCTGCTTGGCCGCCAGGCTGATGGGCAGCAGCTCGCACCAACGGTTGGCCACCCAGCCGGCTTCGTCCAGCCGGTAGGGTGCGGCAAAGGGCACGCGGTCGCCGGCCTGCAGCTTCTTGATGGCCTCGGCCAGGGCCTGCACGGTCTGCAGCATCGCGGGGCCGGGCAGGCGCATGGTGTCGGCTGGCAGGGCCGCGGCGGGCACCACCCACAAGCCGTTTTCACGCTGCGTGGGCGCGCCCGTCATGCGAAACCGCTGGCTCGCATGCGCGCGCACGCGCAGCAGACCGGGGTCATCGGCATCCACTTCATCGAGGTGGCAGACCACACCGACGTTCTCCATCTCCACGTTCGCGGCGTGGCGGCCGGCTTCCGAGCCGGCCTTGAGGCACACCACGCCGAAGGGCTGGCCGCTGCGCAGGCATTCGCTCATCAGATCGAGGTAACGCGCCTCGAACACCCGCAGGCCGAGCAGGCCGTCAGGAAACAGCACCGTGTTCAGCGGGAACAGCGGCAGCGGCGAAGGCAGCGCGGCGGTGTCGGGGGCGGAGGCGGGTGGCATCGGGGCCTTCAGCCGCGGGCGTCGAGTTCGCGGTGGCGGATGAGCGTGGCGTAGCGCCCGTCGAAGCGCCGCGCCAGCCATTCGACGCTGTACACCGAACGGTGCTGCCCGCCCGTGCAGCCGATGGCCACGGTGAGGTAGCTGCGCTGGTCGTCTTCGAACGAGGGCAGCCAGCGCTGCAGGAAGGTCTGGATCTGCGCCAGCATCTCGGCCGCTTCGGGCTGCGCTTCGAGGTAAGCCGCCACGGGCGCATCACGGCCCGTGAGCGGCCGCAGTTCGCGGATGTAGTAAGGGTTGGGCAGCACACGCACGTCGAACACGTAGTCTGCGTCCAGCGGCACACCGTGCTTGAAGGCGAAGCTCTCGAACACGAGCGTGAGCGCAGCCTCGCGCGCACCCACCATCGAGCGCACCCAGCTGCGCAGCAGCGCCGGGCGCAGCTGGCTGGTGTCGATGACGGTGGAGATCTCGCGCAGGCCCGAGAGCAGGTCACGTTCGAGCTCGATGGCCTCGACCAGCGCGCGTGTGCCGTCACCACCGCCGGGCACCGAAGTCAGCGGGTGCGGGCGGCGCGTCTCCGAAAAACGGCGCACCAGCGCGTCGGTGCTGGCGTCGAGAAAGATGGGACGGATGCGCACACCTTCGGCACGCAGTTCTTCGATCAGCGGCACCAAGTGCGGCAGCGAGCCGGCAGTGCGCACGTCCACCGCCACCGCCACGCGGTGCGTGTAGCGCTCGTGCTCCAGGCGGATGAACTCGCGCAGCAGTTCGGGCGGCAGGTTGTCGACGCAGAAGTAGCCCGCGTCTTCCAGCGCGTGCAGCGCCACCGACTTGCCCGAGCCCGAGATGCCGGTGATCAGCACCACTTCATCGCGCCGGCCGTGGTCCAGCGACATCCACTCGCTCATGGGCGGGCCTTTCGGGGCTTGGGGGCCTTGGTTGCAGCGCTGGCGGCGGCCGGTTCTTGCGCCAGCAGCGCCTGCGCGTGGGCGGTGCCCGAGAGCTTTTCGCCGCCCAGCATGCGGGCGATCTCGGCCACGCGGGCCTCACCTTCCACGGGGCTGATGTTCGACAGCGTCTGGCGCCCTTGCAGCGCCTTGCTGACCACGAAATGGTGGTCGGCGCAGGCTGCCACCTGCGCCAGGTGGGTGACGGCCAGCACCTGCGTCTGCCCGGTGTGGGCCGCGCCCAGCTGCTTCATGAGCCGGCCCACGCTGTCGGCCACGGTGCCGCCGACGCCGGCGTCGATCTCGTCGAAGATCAGTGTGGCCACGCTGCCGGCGCCGGTACCCTGGGCCGTGGTGACGGCAATCGCCAACGCCAGGCGCGAGAGTTCGCCGCCCGAGGCCACCTTGGCCAGCGCGCGCGGCGTGCTGCCGGCGTGGCCGGCCACGCGCAGCTCGGCGGCTTCCAGGCCGTAGGCCTGGGCTTCGTCTTGCGGCAGCAGTGCCACCTCAAAACGCCCGCCGGCCATGCCCAGCTGCTGCATCGCCTGGGTGACGGCTGCGCCCAGGCGCGGCGCGGCCTTCTGGCGCAGCTTGGAGATCTTCTCGGCCTCGCGGCGCCAGCCCTGCTCGGCCGTGGTCACGCGGGCCTGCAGGCCTTCCAGATCGGCCGCTGCTTCCAGCTGCTGCAGTTCTTGCTGCCAGCCGGCCAGCAGCGCGGGCAGCTCGGCCGGCGTGCGCCGGTAGCGGCGCGCTTGCGAGACCCAGGCGCCGATGCGCTCGTCCAGCTCGGCCAGGCGGCCCGGGTCGGGCTCGCGGTGGCCCAGGTAGGCGTGCAGCGTGTGCGCGGCGTCTTCCAGCAGCGCCTGCGCGTTGCGCAGCACCTCGGCCACGGAGGCCAGGCTGCTGTCATAGCGCTGCACTTCGTCCAGCGCGTCCACGGCGCGGGAGCTCAGGCCGATGGCCGCGGGCTCGTCTTCAGAGATGGCGTTGAGCGCAGCGCGGGCGCCGTCCAGCAGCGCCTGCCCGTGCGCCAGGCGCTGGTGCTCGGCGTTCAGCACTTCCCACTCGCCTTCGGCGGGTGCCAGCTTGTTGAGTTCACCCACCTGCCAGGCCAGGCGTTCACGTTCGCGCTCCAGCGTGTCGCGTTGCTGGCGGGCGGCTTCCAGCTGGGCCAACGCGGCGCGCCAGGCGGCCCATGCGGCTTGCAGGGCTGTGGTGTCGGCGCCGGCCTGCGCATCGAGCAGGGCGCGCACCGCGGCTGGGCGTGTCAGGCTCTGCCAGGCGTGCTGGCCGTGGATGTCGATGAGGTGCTCGGCCACCTCGCGCAACTGCGTCACCGTCGCCGGGCTGCCGTTCACCCATGCGCGGCTCTTGCCCTGCACGTCGACCGTGCGGCGCAGCAGCAGCGTCTCTTCGGAGGCGTAGCCAGCTTCTTCCAACCAGGGCGCCAGCGTGGGCGGCGTGTCGAACTCGGCACTCACCTCGGCCCGCGCTGCGCCTTCGCGCACGATGCCGGCATCGGCGCGCTGGCCCAGGGCCAATTGCAGGGCGTCGATGAGGATGGACTTGCCGGCGCCGGTTTCGCCGGTCAACACGGTGAAGCCTGCGTTCAGTTCCAGTTCCAGTTCGGCGACGATGACCACATCGCGCAGGCTCAATCGGCGCAGCATGATCAGCCCGCCCCGTCGTACCAGCGCAGCTTGCGGCGCAGCGTGGCGTAGTAGCTCCAGCCGCGCGGGTGCAGGAAACGCACCTTGAAGGCGCTGCGCCGCACACGCACCTCGTCGCCGTGCAGCAGGCTGGCGAGGTTGTGCATGTCGAAGTTGGCCGAGACGTCTTTGCCCGAGACGATGCCGATGCGCACCTCGCCGCGGTCGGGCAGCACGATGGGGCGGTTGCTCAGCGTGTGGCTGGCAATCGGCACCACGATCCAGCCGCCGATGCCCGGGTGCAGGATGGGCCCGCCCGCGCTCAAGGCGTAGGCGGTGCTGCCGGTGGGGCTGGCGACGATCAGGCCGTCGGCGCGGATGTTGGCGACGAACTCGTCGTCCACATCCACCCGCAGTTCCACCATGCTGGCGGTGGCGCCGCGGCTGACCACCACGTCGTTCATCGACAGGCCTTCGTAGATGCGCTGGCCGTCGCGCCAGACATCACCTTCGAGCATGCTGCGCTGCTCTTCTTCATAGTCGCCGGCGACGATGGGCGCCAGCGCCTCTTGAAACTGGCCCAGCGGGATGTCGGTGATGAAACCCAGGCGGCCCTGGTTGATGCCCACCAGCGGTATGTTCCAGCGCGCGAGCTCGCGTGCGATGCCCAGCATGGTGCCGTCGCCGCCCACCACCACGGCAATATCGCAGCGCTGGCCCATCTGTTCCGGGGAGAGTGCCTCGAAATCGGTCACACCGGTGGCCGCAGCCGTGTCACGCTCGAAGCTGACTTCCAGGCCCCGACCCATCAGAAAATGGGCGACTTCTTCCAGCACCGGGCGTATGCCCCGCGCCTGAAATTTCCCGACGATGGCTGCATGACGAAAGCCCGATGGCATGCGATGCATTACACCATAGGGCCCCCGCCCCGCCGTGACGGTGGGCACCCGATACGCAGGCCCAAAATACAATGAAACACCATGCTTGACGACCGTGCCCGGACCCTGCTGAAGACGCTGGTGGAGCGTTACATCGCCGACGGCACGCCGGTGGGCAGCCGCACGCTCTCGCGCACCTCGGGGCTGGACCTCTCGCCGGCCACCATCCGCAACGTGATGGCCGACTTGGAAGAGCTGGGCCTGATCGCCAGCCCGCACACCAGCGCCGGGCGCATCCCAACGGCGCGCGGCTACCGGTTGTTCGTCGACACCATGCTCACCGCGCGCCCGCGCGAGTTCGGCGTGATGCCGCCCGACGTTGCCGCCGCCAGCGGCCAACTGCACCCCGACCAGCCCCAGCGCGTGATTGCGCAGGCCGCCAGCCTGCTGAGCAGCCTGAGCAGCTTCGTGGGCGTGGTGACGGCGCCGCGCAAGGCCAGCGTCTTCCACCACATCGAGTTCTTGCGGCTGGGTGAGAAGCGCGTGCTCGTCATCCTGGTGGCGCCCGATGGCGACGTGCAGAACCGCGTGATCTTCACCGCGCGTGACTACGCCCAGCCCGAACTGCTGGAAGCCACCAACTACCTGAACGCGCACTACGCCGGCCTCACCATCGAAGAAGTGCGTGAACGCCTCAAGCACGAGATCGACGCGCTGCGCGGCGAGATCGCCACGCTGATGCAGGCCGCCGTGCAGGCCGGCAGCGATGTGCTGGCCGAGGCCACCGACAACGTGGTGGTGAGCGGCGAACGCAACCTGCTGACGGTGCAGGACTTCGGCAACGACATGAGCAGCCTGCGCCGGCTGTTCGACGTGTTCGAGCAGAAGACCGAACTGATGCGCCTGCTGGACGTGAGCAGCCGCGCCGAAGGCGTGCGCATCTACATCGGCGGCGAGAGCCACGTGGTGCCCTTCGAAGAGCTGAGCGTGGTGACGGCCCCTTACGAGGTAGACGGCCGCGTGGTGGGCACCCTGGGCGTGATCGGCCCCACGCGCATGGCCTACGACCGCATGATCCAGATCGTGGACATCACTTCGCGGCTGGTGGGCAACGCGCTGTCGGTGAAGTAGGCGGCGGAAAGCCGTGGTGCAGGGCCGACACCTAGAATGCGGCGCCTGGTAGCAAGGGGCCGTTAGCTCAGTTGGTCAGAGCAGAGGACTCATAATCCTTTGGTCGTTGGTTCAAGTCCAACACGGCCTACCAGTCCAACATCGCTGGCGTGTCGGGCCAGATCTCAGAGTGCTGCCGTCGAAAGCACCTCAAGCATCTCAGCCACCACCTCGAAGCTGTCGTCGCCTTCCTCGGCTGTGATCTCCATAGGTTGGAAGTCTGGCTGACTAGAGTCTGGCTTCAGCACGATGCGTGTGTGCCGCCAACCGCCGTCTTCCGCCGCCACTTTCTCGCTGCTGTAGACCTTGATGGTGTACTGGCCGCCGGTCTCGGGGTCCGCGATGCTCCTGTGCTGAACCACGACCACCTTGCCCTCTCGCGTGCCGGCCGGTCGCGCCCGGAACAGACACCACGCGCCACTGGGGATGCGCCGATTCATCGATTCGCCGATGACCTGGGCTACGAACAAGTTAGGCTTGGCGCTGATCCAGTCGGGCAGGGCCACCCAGTCTTCCGCGCCAGTTTCCAAAGCCTGGGGGTCTGAGAAGTGGCCGGCAGCAAAGCGCAGGTCGATCACAGGCACTGCAGGCATTCCGTCCAAGCGTTCCTGCTGTGACACACGCCGAAGAGGAATGACCCGTGCAGCCGCTTTAGCTGCTGGCTGAATCGTGATCGGTGCAGGGGCCGCAGGCGCAGCGCTCAGCCGTGAGCGCAGGTAGTCGGCCAGCGGCTTGTCGGTGCAGTAGACATAGCAGCCCTTCATGCCCCGGGTCATCAAGGTCCTGTAGGTGTTCTTGACGATGGCCTCTGCAAGGGCCTGAGCCTTCTGCGGGTCTTGTTTCGCCATGGCCTTGAGCCCCTTGACCGACTGGTCCGAAGCAGCGCGCCGACTGGCGTCCACCACGAGCCGCCCGTCGCGGAACTGCAGGTCTGGCCCGATGATGACGCCGACATGATCGAGTTCCAGGCCCTGGCAGGTGTGGATGCAACCCACTTGGTCCACCGACCCCGGCGTGACGATCCACAAACTGCCGTCCTGATCCAGATTCCAGCGACGCCGGTAGCCGAACTCGGGCATCTCGATGTCCCACGCCTGGGGGTTCCTCTTGCTCGGCCAGGCCCAGCAATAGCCAGCCACCACGCGAGACCTGTCGTTGGCGGCATTCTTCAAGGCGACCAAGGCATGCAGTTCGGCGGGGCTGTCCATCACGCGGAAGTCGTAGTCGCCCGTGTCCAGCATGATGTTGGCTGTTTCTCGCACCCCCAGTGTGTTGTCCAGCCAGGAGAGATAGTCGTCCGAGCCGTTGCACCTGAACTGCGACGCCAGATCGAGTTCCGTGATCTCCGCGCCCAAGGCCAGCGCCTGACGCTTCAACTCGGCGGAATGCCCGATGTCCAGCAGTGTGACGCGCTGGGCATCGTCGACGAAGAAGGCTGTGCACCGTGCAGCCCGGATCAGTTCACGCACCTGGTTGTCGCCCAGGTTGCGGTACAGACCACTCTTTTCGTTCAGCCGGTGTGCTTCATCGACGATCAGCGTGTCGTATGCGTCGGGTTCGTGTTCGACAAAGGCACCCGAGCCGCTGAACAGGTGGCTGATGCGCGACTTGGTGAACGCGCCTGTCAGCTTGGCTTCGTAGACCGCGCGCGGCGCCGCGTTCTTCGACACGTAACGTGCGTTGCGCTGGCGTGCCAGCAGCGCGCCCAGAAGGTTGATGGCAACCACTGATTTGCCGGTGCCTGGCCCGCCCTTGACGATCACGACCTGCTTCTTCTGCGAGGAACGCGCGTCGGCCGCGAGGATGGACTCGAAAACCAGTTTCTGGTCATCGATCAGCACAAACTCCGGCCGCCCTTGCAGCAGACCCGTCACGCTGTCTGCCAGCAACTTGGAGGGCCGGATGCGTCCGTTTTCGATCGCGTACAACGCGTTCCTGCGGTCGCCGTGGCGCACGTGCTGCCGGATGAAGGCCTGCAGCCTGGCCCTTTCACGGGCCAGGAACAAGGGCGCCCGCTCTATGTGGGCGCGGTAGTGGGGGTGATCGATCTCGCCGTCGCGCGGATGGTTGTGCAGGTAGGCACAAGGCTGCATCGTCATCTCGCGTTCCTGCACCCCCACGTTGAAGTCCTGCAGGTAGGTGGCGTAGGACCATGCTTGGTATGAAGGATGGGTTCCTTCGCGTTCACCGCTGCGGCCGCCTCGCCGCGCCCAGACAATCGCGTCCTTCTCGCTGCGGCGCGATGCCGACCATTGCTTCAACTCGATGATGACGACCTGGGTGCGCGCCATCGCGTCCTCGCCAGTGATCACGAAATCGATGCGTTTCGAGCTTTGCGGCAACTGGTACTCGATGGCCACGCTGGCGTCAGCGGGTATCTCCTCGTCGCTGAGCACTTTGGCCATCTCCAGCAGCGAGTGTTTCCAGGCCTGCATTTCTGCGGTGCCCACCCCGTGGCCCGTGGCGTGCCGGTACTGACGCGACACGACGTCTTCGATGTCTTCGCGCAGGGCGTGGTGCAGGAACTCGACCTTGCTGGCCTGGTAGATGATCACGGTGCAGGGCCTCAGAGCTGGTCGTACTTTTTGCTGGTTCCGCGCGACTTTTCAATGGGATATCGCTGCGCGTTCACCAGCAGCTTGGCCTGCGCGGCGGCCACCGGGTCGATGCCCAGTGCGCTGGTCAGTTGCACCAGGTACAGCAGCACGTCGGCCACCTCTGCAGACACGGCCTCGCGTTTTTCAGGGGCCAGCATGCGGCTCTGCTCTTCCGTCAACCACTGGAAATGCTCCAGCAGTTCGCCGGCTTCCACCACCAGCGCCGACGCGAGGTTCTTCGGTGAGTGGAAGGAGTGCCAGTCACGCTCCTTGGCGAAGTGGTCGAGTTGCTGGGCGAGATCGTTCAGGGTGTCAGGCATGGGGCTGCTCGTTCGTGGGCGGTGTTCAAGGGGGCGATGGTGCCGACGGTTCAGGCAGGCATTGCTGCCAGCTTCTGCCCGAACGCCCCATCGCCACTCACCGTCACGATCAGCCGTTCGGTGGCCCGTGTGGCCGCCACATAAAAAAGCCGGGCCTCTTCCTTCACGTCTTCGCCAGCCAGCGGCAGCGCACCCACGCCGGGTATCGCCACCAGCGGAAACTCCAGGCCCTTGCTGACCTTCATGGTCATCACGCGGATGGCGTCCTCGCCGGGCCTGAAGTCGCCTGAGCGTTTGCGCACCTGGTGCGGCAGGCGCAGCTTGGCCAGGGCCCGGGCGCAGGTGTCCATCACCGCGTAGTCGCGGCAGAGCACGGCCATGTCACCCCAGGCCAGGCCGCCGCCCTGGTGGGCATCGGCCAGCAGTTCCGCAATGCGCGCCGCTTCGTCGCGCAGGCTGGGCAGGCGCACCACCAGCGGCGGCGAGCCCTCGCGGCCGTAGCTGATGGGGCGCACGATGGGCACGCCGTCGTCATCCCGGTCTTCCGGCGCCAGCAGGTCGGCGGCAATCAGGCTGGCCGTCTGCAGGATCTGCTTGGTGTTGCGGTAGTTGATCTTCAGGATTGTGGTGCGGCCCTGGGCCTGGATGCCCACGCTCTTGAAGCTGAACTGCTTCTTCCGGCTGCGTTCGTAGAGGCTCTGTGCGTCGTCGTAGAGCACCAGCAGGCTGTTGGTGGCCGGGTCCACCATCTGTGTGGCGAGCTTCAGCCATTCGGGGCGGAAGTCGTGCCCCTCGTCGATCAGCACGGCCTGGTACTGGCCGGATGGAATCTGCCGCCGGTCGACGGCGCGGATCACGCCTTCCACCATTGCGTCGAACATCGCCGGGCTTTGCTCGGGCACCGCCTGGCCAAAGGCCTTCAGCTGTTGCCGGCACCACTTGTGGAAGTTGCGCGCATGCACAGCACTGCTCAGACCCTGGGCATGGAACAGCGCCTCCAGCTTCACAGCCAGCGGTTCGTTGAAGCACAGCACCAGGATGGGCTTGCTGGTCTCGGTGTGGGCCTTGGCGAGGTATTGCGCGCGGTAGGCCAGGATCATGGTCTTGCCCGAGCCTGCCACGCCATGGATGACGCGGTGGCCGTCGCCCAGGCTGCGCGCGAGCTGCTCTTGTTGCAGGTCCATCACCTGCATCACATCCGGGGGCTCCGCGTCAGGCGCGGTTTCTGCGAACAGGCTGCCCTGCTGGGGAACGCGCACGTCAGGGAACATGGTCCAGCGCACGCGGTCCAGCTGCGGCAGGCTCAGCACACTGCCGAAGGCATGCGGGAACATGTGCCACAGGCGCTGCTGGAAGGCTTCGGCGTCTTCGCTCTCCAGCATTTCGTCAGCGCAGATCACCAGGTGCGGTTCGATGGCCTGGTCCAGACCCGCGGCCTCGAACTGCTTTCGTGTGATGCGGGTGAACACAACACCGTAGCCCCAAGGGAAGCACAGCTTGCCGGCGTGGGGCCCCGAGGTCTGGATCAGTTGCCGGTCGCGCTCCAGCGCGTTCACCACCTGGATGGCGCAGTGCCGCGCCTGTGCCAGGGGGTTGATAACGACCTTGGGCTGGCCGTCGGGCGCGATCTCCCAGTACTGCCGTGTGGCCCGCTGCACGGTGTCCAGCCGCCAGTCTTTGGTCTCCAGGATCAGCAGCCCGCGGCGCGGGTGCAGGAGCGTGAAGTCAGGGTGCGATTGCTTCGGGCCGACGGGCACGTCGTACCAGAGCAGGTAGTCGTCATCGAGCTTCTGCTCCAGGCGTTCGGCCAGGCGCCGCTCGCCAGAGGTCATGCGGGGCACGCAGGTGCCTAGCGCTGGTACCAAGGTCGCCACGTGTCATCTCCCGATTGCGGCTGCGGCACTTCTGTCCATTGAGCGCCTCTGCACAGTCTACGGGTCTGCGCCTGGGATTCGGATAACCTCAGCCCCCGCTCACAAACCACACCTTCTTGATGCCTTCCGGCGCCACCTCGTAAATGGCCGCCACCTCCATCGGCTCGGTCTGCACACCGTGCACCCGTTCGTGGTCGATGACCTTGTTGCCGAAGGTCATCCGGTTGACCAATTCGGCGTGCAAGCCGGGCAGCTGGAAGCGGTGCTCGCGGTAGTGCGCGGCGAAGGCCTCGCACCCCACCAGCACGGGTTCGGGGTTCGGCAAGCGCCACACCACCACGTCTTCGGCGTACTCGGCGACGAAGGCCGCCAGGTCGCGGGCGTTGTAGGCGTCCAGCTGGCGCTGGGCGAAAGCCGCGGGGGCCAAGGGGTCCAGGCTGTCGGCAGGGTTGGGCGTCGGGTTCATGCAGGCTTGAAGGGCAGTGGCGCCTGGCCCGCAGTGTGGCGCAGGGCCGCGCCCTGCAGCGCTGGCCGCCGCGCAGCACAATGCACCGCATGAGCACGACCGACACCGCCGCCCCCGCCGTTCCGCCCTCGCAGCCTGCGGGCTACCAGCCGCCCAAAGTCTGGGTGCCGCCCGCCGCCAACGGCGGTCGTTTTGCCAGCATCAACCGGCCGGTCGCCGGTGCCACGCACGAGAAGGCGCTGCCCGTGGGCCGCCACCCCCTGCAGCTGTACTCGATGGCCACGCCCAACGGCGTGAAGGTCACGGTGATGCTCGAAGAACTGCTGGCGCTGGGCCACAGTGGCGCCGAGTACGACGCGTGGCTCGTCAGCATCCAGGAAGGGCAGCAGTTCGGCAGCGGCTTCGTCGGCGCCAACCCGAATTCGAAGATCCCGGCGCTGGTCGACCACAGCGGCCCGGTGCCGGTGCGTGTGTTCGAGTCGGGCGCCATCCTCATGCACCTGGCCGAGAAGTTCGGCGCTTTCCTGCCCACCGAGCCGGCGGCGCGTGCCGAGTGTCTGTCGTGGTTGTTCTGGCAGATGGGCAGCGCGCCTTTCCTGGGCGGCGGCTTCGGGCACTTCTACGCCTACGCACCTTTCAAGATCGAGTACGCCATCGACCGCTACGCGATGGAAACCAAGCGCCAGATGGACGTGCTCGACCGCCGCCTGGCCGAGAGCGAATACGTCGCCGGCCCTGACTACACCATCGCCGATATGGCAATCTGGCCCTGGTACGGCGCGCTCTCGCAGGGCCTGCTCTACGAGGCCGGCGAGTTCCTGCAGGTGCAGCAGTACACGCACGTGCGGCGCTGGGCCGAGCAGCTGGCCCGGCGGCCGGCGGTGCAGCGCGGGCGCATGGTCAACCGCGCCTGGGGCGAGCCCGCCAGCCAGCTGCACGAGCGCCACGACGCCAGCGACTTTGAGCTGCGCACGCAAGACAAGCTGGCGCCTGCCGCCTGAAGCCAGGGCCAGCCCATGACGACATTGCCGCGCCCGCTGCTCTACGACTGCGCCACCGCCCCCAGCCCGCGCCGCGCGCGCATCTTGCTGGCCGAAAAGGGCGTGGCACACGACACCGTGCAGGTCGATCTGCGCAATGGCGAACAGCTGGGCGAGGCCTACCGCCAGATCAACCCGCTGTGCACCGTGCCAGCGCTGCGCACCGAAGAAGGCGCGCTGCTGACCGACAACGCGGCCATTGCCGCCTACGCCGAGGCGCGTTACCCCGCGCCGCCGCTGCTGGGCCGCACGCCGCTGGAAAAGGCCGAGATCGCCAGCTGGCAGTGGCGTGTGGAGTTCGATGGCTTGATGGCCGTGGCCGAGGCCTTTCGCAACACCAGCCCGGCGATGGCCGGGCGCGCGCTGCCCGGGCCGGTGCCCCACGCGCAGATTCCGGCGCTGGGCGAGCGCGGCCTGCTGCGCGTGCGGCAGTTTTTCGAGTTGTTGAACGAGCGCCTGCAAGGGCGCGCGTTCATCGCCGGCGAGGGTTTCAGCATCGCCGACATCACGGCCGTGGTGGTGGTGGACTTCGCGCGCGTGGTCAAGCTCAAGCCCGACGACAGCCTGCCTGAGCTGCTGCGCTGGCGCGCTGCCATGGCGCAGCGGCCGGCCATGCAGCTGTAGCCCAGTCAGGGCGCTGCGGGCAGCAGCAATTGCACCGTGGTGCCCTGGCCTTCGACGCTGGCCAGCTCGATCTCGCCGCCCATCTGCTGCACCAGCCAGCGGCTGAGCGCCAGGCCCAGGCCGACGCCTTCGGGCGAAGCGCCACCCGCGCTGCGGTTCGTGGCGCGGCCCAGGCGGTTGAAGGGCTCGAACAGGTGCGGCATCTGCGCGGCCGGTATGCCCGGGCCGGTGTCTTGCAGGCGCAGCCGCCAGCGCGGGGGTGAGCCGGCCTCCAAGCTGGCACTCAGGTGCACGCTGCCGCCGTTGCGGTTGTGTTTCAGCGCGTTGTGCAGCAGCTGGCCCAGCACCTGCTGCAGGCGCTCGGCATCGGCCCATACCTGTGCGCCGGCTGGCAGCTCGGCGGTGTGCACGGCCAGGCCACGTTCGTCTGCCAAGGCGGCTTGGGCGCAGCAGGCTTCAGCCCAGGCCGGCGCCAGCGGCACGGCTTGCAGTTGCAGGCCGAGCTGGCCGGTTTCGGCGCGGGTGAGGTCGAGCACGTCGTTGACCATCGACAACAACTGCCAGCCCGCCTGTTCGATGTGCACGAGCTGGCGGCGCTGGGTCGCCAGGTCGGCCTGGCCCAGCTGGCCGCGCAGCAGCTGGGCAAAACCCAGCACGGCGTTCAGCGGCGTGCGCAGTTCGTGGCTCATGCGCGAAAGGAACTCGTCTTTCGCCTTCTGCGTGGCCATGGTGCGTTCGTGTTCGGCGCGCAGGGCTTCCAGCTCGCGGCGGTCGGTCAGGTCGGTGAGCGTGCCCACCACGCGCAGGGCGCGCCCGGCCTCGTCTCGTTGCACCACGCGTCCGCGCGAAAGCATCCAGCGGTAGGCGCCGGCGGCCGTGCGCAGCCTGAACTCGGCGCTGTAGGCCGGGGTTTGGCCTTGCAGGTGCGCGTCGAGCGCGGCCTTCATGGGCTCCAGGTCGTCGGGGTGCACGCGCGAGCGCCAGACGCTGGTGCTGTCAGGGGCGTCGTCGTGGGGGTAGCCGAGCATCTTCTTCCACTCGGGCGAGTAGTGCACCTGGTGCGCGATGGGGTCGAGGTCCCAGACGCCGAAAGAGGCGCTTTGCAGGGCCATGCCCCAGCGCTGTTCCAGTGCTTTCAGATCGTTTTGCATGAGAGGGTCTGCGCCTGCCGCCGAGCCTGGCCTGCAGCGCTTGTTGGCAGTATCGGCCGGGCGCTTTGTAAATCAAGCGGCGCAGGCGGCGCTGCCGGCAGGTTTGTGCCCCAGACTGGGCCCCGCGGGGCAGGCAGAGGCCGCTTGGGCTGCGGGTAAGCCCTAGTTCTGAGCGGGGCGATGACTCATAATATCCGTTCAGCTGCATATTTAGATTTAAGGCGTTGGCTGTGCCGGCGCCACCGGCCCCTACTGCGGGCCCCACTTTCCCCGTGCAAGGAACCGCCGCCGTGAACTTCCAGGACCACCGATCCGGGCGCCTGCTCAAGGCCCCTGAGAGCTTCATCGATCCTGATGGCGTGCGTGCCGTCTTCCGCGAAGGCAAGGCCGGCCGCCGCGATTTCGTGCGCAGCGCCTTTGCCGCGGCGGTGGCGGGTGCCGCGGCCCCGGCAGCGCTGTCGCAGGCCAACCCGGTGCCCGCATCGGGCGGTGACCCGAACATCCTGGAGATGCCTGCCCACACCAAGGGCCTGGGCCAGCCGGTGGTCACCGACGGCTACGGCAAGCCCTCGCAATACGAAGCCAACGTGCAGCGCCGCCAGAGCCCCGGCCTCACGCAAACCACGCAGGCCAGCGTGAGCTTCGCGCCGCTGCAAAGCCTGTTCGGCATCGTCACGCCGAGTGGCCTGCACTTCGAGCGCCACCACCAGGGCTGGTGGGACATCGACCCGAGCAAACACCGCCTGATGCTCAACGGCAGCGACGAGAAGATGCTCAAGCGGCCGATGGTCTTCACCGTTGACGAACTGATGCGCCTGCCTTCGGTGAGCCGTTTCCACTTCATTGAGTGCGGCGCCAACACCGGCATGGAATGGGGCAACGTGGCCGTGCCCACCTGCCAGTACACCCACGGCATGATCAGCTGCAGCGAGTTCACGGGCGTGCCCTTGAAAGTGCTGTTCGACATGGCCGGTGTCGACTACAAACGCGGCCGCTTCGTGCTGGCCGAGGGGGCCGATGGCAGCAGCATGACGCGCACCATCCCCATGGAACTGGTGGAAAGCGGTGAGGTCTTCGTGGCCTACGGCCAGAACGGCGAGATGCTGCGCCCCGAGAACGGCTACCCGCTGCGCCTGGTGGTGCCGGGTGTGCAGGGCGTGAGCTGGGTGAAGTACCTGCGCCGCATCGAGGTGGGCGACAAACCCTATGGCGCCAAGGACGAGGTGATGCACTACATCGACCTCATGCCCGACGGCCGCCACCGCCAGTACACCAGCACGCAGGAGATCAAGAGCGTGATCACCACGCCCTCGGGCGGCCAGGTGCTGCTCGACCGCGGCTTCTACCAGATCAGCGGTCTGGCCTGGAGCGGGCGCGGCAAGGTCAAGCGGGTCGATGTATCGGTGGATGGCGGCCGCAACTGGAAGAGCGCGCGCCTGCAGGGCCCCGTGATGGACAAGTGCCTCACGCGTTTTTCGCTCGATTGGGCCTGGGACGGCAAGCCCGCCATCGTGATGAGCCGCGCCATGGACGAAACCGGCCACGTGCAGCCCAACTACCGCGAACTGCGCGCGGTGCGCGGTTCACGTTCGATCTATCACAACAACGCGATCCAGAGCTGGCTCGTGCAGGAAAGCGGCGAGGTGAAGAATGTCCAGCTCTCGTGAAAACCGGTCTGCGATGGGGCGCCGCATGAACACGCTGATGGCCACCGCCGCCGCCACCCTGGCGCTCTTCATGGGCGCCGAAGCCGCGGCCCAGTCCTACCCGGGCGTGGGCCGTACGGCCACCCCGCGCGAAGTGGCCGCCTGGGACATCGACGTGCGCCCTGATTTCAAGGGCCTGCCCAAGGGCTCGGGCTCGGTGGCCAAGGGCATGGACGTGTGGGAAGGCAAGTGCGCCTCGTGCCACGGCATCTTCGGCGAGAGCAACGAGGTGTTTTCGCCGCTGGTGGGCGGCACCACGGCCGACGACATCAAGACCGGCCGTGTTGCCCGTTTGCTCGACCCGAGTTTTCCGGGCCGCACCACGCTGATGAAGGTCTCCAGCATCTCCACGCTGTGGGACTACATCAACCGCGCTATGCCTTGGAACGCGCCGAAATCGCTGAGCGTGGAGGAGGTGTATGCCGTCACGGCTTACCTGCTGAACATGGGCGGTGTGCTGCCCGACAGCTTCGTGCTCAGCGATGCCAACATTGCCGAAGCCCAGGCCCGCCTGCCCAACCGCAACGGCATGCAGACCGAGCACGGCCTGTGGCCCGGCAAGAGCTTGGGCAACGGCGGCAAGCCCGATGTGCGCCCGGTGGCCTGCATGAACAACTGCGCCGCCGAGCCCAAGGTGGCGTCTTTCCTGCCCGACTTCGCGCGCAACAACCACGGCAACCTGGCCGAGCAGCAGCGTCCGGTGGGCCCGCAGCGGGGTGCCGACACCACCAAGCCGGCGCCCACCAGCGCGGCAGCGGCGGTGGCCGCGGCCACCACGGCCGCGGCGGCAGCGCCCAAGCCTGCGGCCGCCAACCCGGGCGCTGCAGCGCTGGCGCTGGCCACCAAGCACACCTGCACCGCTTGCCACGGCGTGGAGAACAAGATCGTCGGGCCGGGCTTCAAGGAGATCGCAGCCAAGTACGCCAGCCGCGCCGATGCCGAGGCCTACCTGCTCGGCAAGATCCGCGCTGGTGGTCAGGGTGTGTGGGGCCCTATACCGATGCCGCCGCAGAGCCTGCCGGAAAATGACGCCAAGACGCTGGCCGTGTGGCTGGCCACGGGTGCAAAGAAGTAGCCGATTGACTCTCCCTTGGGGTTCGCCCGGTTGGACGACCAGCCCCTGTTTATTACCCTACGCTGATTAAGGAGCTCCACATGCCCAACCGCCGTACCGTCCTCGCCCGTTCGGGTCAGGTCGCCGCCCTGATGGCCGGCGCCGGCCTCTTGCCGTCTCACGCCCTGGCGGCCTGGAACGCCAACGCCTTCGAGATCAAGACCATGGCCGAACTGGCCAAGGCCATGGGCGGCAGCGCCCCGGTTGAAAGCAAGGACGTGGTCGTCACCGGCCCCGACATCGCCGAGAACGGTGCGGTGGTGCCGGTGGGTGTCTCCACCACGCTGGCTGGCGTGAAGAAGCTGATGCTGCTGGTCGAGAAGAACCCGAGCGTGCTCTCGGCGTCTTTCGATGTGAGCGATGCGGTCGAAGCCGCGTTCACCACGCGCGTGAAGATGGGCCAGTCGTCCAACGTCATGGCCGTGGCTCTGATGAACGACAACCGCGTGCTGTTCGCACAGAAGGAAGTGAAGGTCACGCTGGGCGGCTGCGGCGGCTGAGGCCCCCGTCTGTTCCAGCATCGCTTTTTCTGAACACCGCAATCAAGGAGACACACCATGGCAGACCCGATGCGCATTCGCGCCCAAGCCGCCGGCGACAAGACCACCGTCCGCGTCCTGATGAGCCACGAGATGGAAACCGGCCAGCGCAAGGATTCCGCCGGCAAAGTCATCCCGGCCTGGTTCATCCAGGAGATCACCGCCCGCCACAATGGCAAGCCCGTGCTCACCGCCGAGTGGGGCCCTTCGGTCTCGAAGAACCCTTTCCTCCAGTTCGTCGTCAAGGGCGCGAAGGCCGGCGACAAGATCGCCGTCACCTGGAAGGACAACAAGGGCGACACGCGTACCGACGAGGCCACGGTTTCCTGACCCTCCCCGAGAAAGCGACGCTCCCATGAAGTTCCTCACCCTCACCGCCACCGGCTTGGCGCTGGCCTTGGGCGCTGGCGCTGCGCTGGCGCAGAAGACAGCCGCCGACGGCATCGCCGAGTACCGCAAGATGCTGGAAGACGGCAACCCGGCCGATCTTTTCGAGGCCAAGGGTGAGGACCTCTGGAAAACCCCGCGGGGGCCCAAGAAGGTGTCCCTGGAGAAGTGCGATCTGGGCCTGGGCCCTGGCGTCGTGAAAGGTGCCTGGGTGCAGTTGCCGCGCTACTTCGAGGACACGCAGAAGGTGCAAGACGTCGAATCGCGTCTGGTCACCTGCATGGCCACGCTGCAGGGCTTCAATGCCGACGAGCTGATGAAGACGGCGTTCGGCCGCGGCGAAATGGCCAACATCACCGCGTTGGCCACCTGGATCGCCGCTTCGTCGCGCGGCATGAAGTTCGCACTGCCGCAGGGTCACACCGAGGAGCAGCGCTTCTACGAACTCGGCAAGCGCGCCTTCTTCTTCCGCGGCGGGCCCATGGACTTTTCCTGTGCCAGCTGCCACGGTGTGGATGGCCAGCGCATCCGCCTGCAAGACCTGCCCAACCTGACCAAGAACCCGGGTGACGGCATCGGCTTTGCAGCCTGGCCCGCTTACCGCGTCAGCAACGGGCAGATGTGGAGCATGCAGCTGCGCCTGAACGACTGCTATCGGCAGCAGCGTTTCCCTTACCCCGGTTTTGCGTCCGACGTGACCGTGGCGCTGGGGGTCTACATGGGCGTCAACGCCAAGGGCGCCGAGTCCATCGCGCCCGCCATCAAGCGCTGAACTGCTGTTACCTCCAAGGCTGCTGCACATGAAGAAGCAAATCCTCCTCACCGCCCTGGGTGCCACCGCCGTGCTGTTGGCCGGCTGCGCCAGCAAGCCCAGCCCGGCCGAACTCGACAGCCAGATGGCGGCCATGATGAAAGCGGGTTTCCGCGACCAGGGCATCGCCAAAGTCGACCGCATCAAACAAGACCTGGGGCAGAGCGCCTGCTCGTCGGATGTGGCGCCCACCGAGGCCGTGGCCAAGCAGGTGGAGGCCGAGGCCTACGCCGGCATCCAGTGGCCCACCGGGGGCTGGTACATCGGTGATTGGCGCAGTGGCGAAAAGCTGGCACAGAACGGCCGCGGCATGACCTGGACGGACCGCAGTGCCGACCCCAAGAACAACGGGGCGCAGTGCTACAACTGCCACCAGCTCGACAAGAAAGAAATCAGCTACGGCACCATCGGTCCCAGCCTCTGGAACTACGGCAAGATTCGCGGCGTGAAGGACATCACCGACCCCGTCTCGGCGCCCATCATCCAGTACACCTGGGGCAAGCTGTGGAACAGCAAGGCCTACTCGGCTTGTTCCAACATGCCGCGTTTCGGCCACGCCAAGCTGCTGAACGAACAGCAGATCCGCGATGTGATGGCCCTGCTGCTCGACCCCAAGTCGCCGGTGAACCAGTAAGCCGGTTCCACCTGCACCGCCACCCGAAAGCCCGCACGAGCCCCGGCCCCTGCGGGCTTTTTCGGCGCCTTCATATCAATGATTGCTGAATCATGAATCTTTCCAAGCGCGACTTTCTCCAGGTGCTGACCGCCGCTTCCGCCGCCGGCATGGCCCTGGGCCGCCACGCCGAAGCCGATGCCGCCACGGCGCAGAAGGGCCTGTACGACATCGCGCCCTTCGGCAACGTGTCGCTGCTGCACATGACCGACTGCCACGCGCAGCTCAAGCCCATCTACTTCCGCGAGCCCAGCGTGAACCTGGGCGTGGGTGGCATGCAGGGGCAACTGCCGCACCTGGTGGGTGAGCACCTGCTGAAGAAAGCCGGCGTGCGGCCGGGCACGCCCACGGCCCATGCCTACACCTTTCTCGATTTCGAAAAGGCCGCGCGGCGCTACGGCCAGGTGGGCGGCTTTGCGCACCTGGCCACGCTGGTGAAGATGCTCAAGGCCAGCCGCCCGGGCGCGCTGCTGCTCGACGGTGGCGACACCTGGCAGGGCAGCGCCACCAGCCTGTGGACGAACGCGCAGGACATGGTCGACGCCTGCAAGCTGCTGGGCGTGGACGTGATGACCGGCCACTGGGAGTTCACCTACGGCATGGAGCGCGTGAAGGAGATCGTCGAAAAAGACTTCGCGGGCAAGCTTGATTTCGTGGCCCAGAACGTCAAGACCAACGACTTCGGTGATCCGGTCTTCAAGCCCTACGTCATCCGCCCCATCAACGGCGTGCCCGTGGCCATCATCGGCCAGGCCTTCCCGTACACGCCCATCGCCAACCCGCGCTACATGGTGGCCGACTGGGCCTTCGGCATCCAGGACGAGAACATGCAGGCCATGGTCGACGAGGCGCGCGGTAAGGGTGCGCAGGTGGTGGTGGTGATCTCGCACAACGGCATGGACGTCGACCTGAAGATGGCCAGCCGCGTGCGCGGCATCGACGCCATCTTCGGCGGCCACACGCACGACGGCGTGCCCATGGCCATGCCGGTGAAAAACGCCGGCGGCACCACGCTCGTCACCAACGCGGGCAGCAACAGCAAGTTCCTCGGCGTGATGGATTTCGACGTCAAGGACGGCAAGGTGGCCGACTTCCGCTACCGCCTGCTGCCGGTGTTCGCCAACCAGCTCAAGGCCGACGCGGAGATGGACGCGCTGATCACCAAGATCCGCGCACCCTACCTCGACAAGCTGAATGAGAAGCTTGCCGTCACCGACGGCCTGCTCTACCGCCGCGGCAACTTCAACGGCAGCTGGGACCAGCTGCTGTGCGACGCGCTGATCGACGTGCAGGGCGCCGACATCGCCTTCAGCCCGGGCTTCCGCTGGGGCACCAGCCTCTTGCCGGGCGACACCATCACGCGCGAGCTGATGATGGACCAGGTGGCCATCACCTACCCCTACGCCACGCTCACCGAGATGCGCGGCGAGATGATCAAGACCATCCTGGAAGACGTGGCCGACAACCTCTTCAACCCGGACCCCTACTACCAGCAGGGCGGCGACATGGTGCGTGTGGGCGGCCTCACCTACACGATGACGCCGGGCGAGAAGATGGGCAGCCGCATCAGCGACATGCGCCTGAAGGGACGGGCCATCGAGGCCGGCAAGACCTACAAGGTGGCCGGCTGGGCGCCCGTGGCCGAAGAGGCGAAGACCGCGCCTGGCGTGCGCCCGGTGTGGGAACTGGTGGAGACCTGGCTGAAGAGCCAGGGCGGCCGCGTCAAGGCGCGCCGCATCAACACACCCAAGCTGGTGGGCATGGCCGGCAACCCCGGCATTGCCGGCGTCTGAGGCTGTTCCGCGCCGTTCAGAGTTGATCGACGCCCCGAAAAATCACACACCCAGGAGACAACAACATGCTGACACTGCGCAAGACCTTCATCGCCCTGGCCCTGGTGGCCTGCACCGGCCTGGCGGCCGCCCAGGACACCGTGGTCTACCACATCAACGACACCGCCAGCCAGGCCCTGAGCACGCTGCGCAACATCCGCAACCACCTCGACACCGACCCCACGGCCAAGGTGACGGTGGTGGCGCATGCGTTCGGGGTCGACTTCCTGATGGAAGGCATGAAGGACCGCAACGAGTCGCCGTTTGCCGCCACCGTGGCGGCCCTGGTGGCCCGTGGCGTGAAGTTCGAGGTCTGCGAGATCACCTTGAAGAACCGCAACCTGAAGAAGGAGCAGTTCATCCAGGAGGCCGACTTCACGCCCTCGGGCGTGGTGCGCCTGACCAAGCTGCAGAAGCAAGGTTTCGCCTACATCAAGCCCTGAAGCAGGCAGGCGGCCGACACTGGCACCCCTGGAGGGATGACCTGTGATGCTTGACGATCTGATCGAGAGGCTGGGCGAGCCGGCCACCTTGGCCCTGGGGGCCTTGTGCATCGGCCTGGTGTTCGGCTTCATGGCCCAGCGCTCGCGGTTTTGCCTGCGCTCGGCGGTGATCGAGTTCGCGCGCAACCAGATGGGCGGCAAGCTCACCGTGTGGCTCTTCGCCTTCGCCACCGCTGTGGGCGCAACACAGCTGCTCGCTTGGGCCGGCTGGTTCGACGCCAGTTCGGCGCGTCAGATCTCCGCACGGGGCAGCCTCTCGGGGGCGGCCATCGGCGGGCTGCTCTTCGGCATCGGCATGGTGCTGGCGCGCGGCTGTTCCAGCCGGCTGCTGGTGCTGGCGGCACAAGGCAACCTGCGCTCGGTGCTTTCCGGCCTGGTGTTCGCCGTCACGGCGCAGGCGGCGCTGACGGGCGCGCTCTCGCCGCTGCGCCTGGAGATCGCCAGCTGGTGGACGGTGGAAGGTGGCACGGCACGTGATCTCATCGCACGCACCGGCATCGGCCACGGGGGCGCGCTCGCTTTTGCCGCCGTGTGGCTGCTGGCGGCCATCTTCTGGGCGCGGCGGCAGAAGGTGCCGGTGTGGGGCTGGGCCGGGGCCATGGGCGTGGGCCTGGCCGTGGCGGCGGCCTGGTGGTTCACCTTCGCAGTGATGCAGCGCGCCTTCGACCCGCATCCCATCCAGGCGCTGAGCTTCACCGGCCCCTCGGCCGACGTGTTGAACCGTGTGCTCTTCGTCACCGACAAACCCTGGACCTTCGACCTCGGCCTCGTGCCCGGCGTGTTTCTCGGTTCCTTCATCGCCGCGGCGCTGTTCGGTGAACTGAAGCTCGAAGGATTCCAGGGCGGCGCCAGCATGCGCCGCTACATCGTGGGCGCCATGGCCATGGGCTTCGGTGGCATGCTGGCCGGCGGCTGTGCCGTGGGTGCCGGCCTGTCGGGCGCAGCGGTGTTCACGATGACCTCGTGGGTGACCTTGTGCACCATGTGGGCCGGTGCCGCCTTGACCGACCGGCTCATCGACCAGCCACCGGCCAGTGCCCTGCCCGACACACCCGCGCAGGCACCCAGCCCCTTGTCCACCGCCTGAGCCTGCCGCAAGGCGCCGGGCCCCTTTTGTTGTCCTGAGGTTTCACCATGCGCCGAGCGCCTTCCTGCCGCCCCCGCTTCCAACGTGTTTTGCAGGCATGCGTGCTGGCCGCTGCCTGTGCCGGTTTGCCTGCCTGGGCGGCCACCCCGCCAGAGCCCCCAGCGCGTGCCACCGAGATCGTGCAGGGCCAGTGTTTCATCTGCCATGGCGGCGATGGCGAAAGTTCCAGCCCCGCCTTCCCGCGCCTGGCCGGCCAGAATGCGGCCTATGTGGCGCGGCAGCTGGCCGACTACAAGTCAGGCAAGCGCAAGAGCAGCACCATGCAGCCGATGGTGGAGAGCCTGAGCGCTGAAGACTTCCAGGCCCTGGGCGTCTTTTTTGCCACCCGCCCGACCCACGGGCACACGGTGGAAGACCCCGAGCTGGCGCAGGTCGGCCGCTTCATCTTTCTGCGCGGCAACCCCTGGAGCGGTGTGGCATCGTGTGCCACCTGCCACGGCAACAACGCATATGGCACCGAAACACTGCCGCGCCTGGCGGGCCAGCATGCGCAGTACACCGAGAACCAGCTCAAGTCCTTCAACAAGCGCGAGCGCACCAACGACAACGCCGTGATGCACGGCATCGCGAGCAAGCTCAGCGAACTCGAGATGAAGGCCGTCGCCGCCTACCTCAGCGGATTGAGATAGGGCCCCCAAACTCGCTGGCGCTCGCTACCCCCCGAGGGGGCCGCTCGCCTGCGGACCGGCAAAGCCGGATCCGCGGCTCTGGCTAGGTCCGCAGGGTCCGCCCTCACGGGCGGACCCTGGGTCAGGCCAGCATGTCGTTCCAGATGTTGTCGGCCCAGCTCAGCGCGTAGCGGCCTTCAATTTGGTTGGCGCCGGCCGAAACGCCGCCCGAACCCGGTACGGTCTTGAAGGTCTTGTCCTTCGCGTCGTACTGGTGCACCGAGGCGACGTGGACCACGTCCTTGGGCGTCACGAAGCTGTAGCAGGTGTTCATCACCACCGGTGTGGCGCTGACCGCTTCGCCCTTGAGCAACTGGATGATGGCCGCCGCCGCCACCTTGGCGTGCTGGTTGGCCATGTGGCCGCTCTTGGGCATGGCCGGCGCCGAGAAGGTGGCATCGCCCAGCACGTGGATGCCCTTGGCGGCCGTGGCCTCCATCGTGAGCCAGTCCACACCGACCCAGCGGTTGTTGATGTTGATGAGGCCGGCCGTGCGTGCGATATCGCCTGCCCGCTGCGGCGGGATGATGTTCAGCACATCGGCCTTCACGTCTTCGAAGTCGAACTTCGCGACCTTGCCGGCCACTTCCTTCAGCTCGGCGTTCGGGCGGTACTCGATCAGGCCGGCGTAGTGCTGCGACCACGCTTTTTCGAACAGTGCCTTCTTCGACTGGATCTCGGGGTTGGCGTCCAGCACCAGCACCTTCGATTTCGGCTTCGCCGATTTCAGGTAGCTGGCCACCATGCAGGCGCGTTCGTAGGGCCCGGGCGGGCAGCGGTAGGGCACCTTGGGAATGCTCATCGCGAACACGCCGCCATCGGGCATGGCTTCGAGCTGCTTGCGCAGGGCCACCGTCTGGGCGCCGGCCTTCCAGCTGTGCACGGCAGCGCCGCTGTCGATGGCGGCGCTGAGGCCACCGACCTGCTCGTTCATGAAGTCGATGCCGGGCGAGAGCACGAGGCGGTCGTAGGGCAACTCGGCGCCGCTGGCCAGGCGCACCTTCTTCGCGGCTGCGTCGACGGCCACCACATCGCCCTGCACGAACTTCACGCCCAGGACCTTGAGGCCCTCGTAGCCGCGCGTGATGTCGGCCATCTGCTTCTGGCCGCCGATCACGAGGTTGCTGATCGGGCAGGAGATGAAGTTCGGGTTGCGCTCGACGAGCGTGACGTCAACGTTGCCGCCCCACAGGCGCAGGTAGCGCGCGGTGGTGGCGCCGCCGAAGCCGCCGCCGACGATGACCACGCGGCCGATGGACGGGCCCGTGGCGCCGCCTGTGGCGCAGCCGGCCAAGGCCAGGCCGCCAACGGCAGCGGCCCCCGCCAGCAGGCGGCGGCGCGTGGGGTGGAGCAGGGGGGTGGATGGTTCGCGCATGGGGTTCTCCTGGCCGCTCATTGCTTGGGCTTCTGGGCCGCGAAATGGCCGGCGATCAGCTTGATCTGCTCGTCGGTGTAGCCCTTGGCGATCTGGTGCATGATGGTTGCGGGCAGGGCGCCGCTCTTGTAGTCGTTCAGCATGGCCACGATCTTCTCGGCCTGCAGGCCCGCCAGCGGCTTCATGTCGCCACGCGCCTGGCCGTTGGTGCCATGGCAGTTGGCGCAGGTGGCGGCCAGGTTGCGGGCCAGCAGGGCGTCCTGGGCCAGCACGGCGGCAGGGCCGGCGAGCAGCGCCAGGGTGGCGGCGGTCTTCCAGAGCTTCATCGGGGTTGTCTCCTGTGCGTATGGGGGGTGCGGCGCTTGGGGGCGGACCTCATCGCGCACGCAGACATTCTCGGCATATATTCGTGCATGCAAATCAAGCGTATTCCCTGACGGTGCGACGGTGGCCGTACCACGCATTCTGAAGGCAGCTGCAGGGCCTGCGTTGAACGCGGGCGAAGCCCCCAGGGCGGCTTGGCGCCGCCGTGATTGCCTGCCGGCGCTGGCCGCCGGCGTGCTGGGCGCGGCGGGCTGGCCCGGGGCGGCCCTGGCCTCGGCGCCCGAGTTCTCCAGCGTCGCGAAAAGCGGCGATCGCCCCATCGATTGGCCATGGCTACGAAGCGTCAAGGGCCAAGAACTGCCGCCTGCCCACTGGGCCGGCGTGCCCGCGGTGGTGGTGTTCTGGGCCACCTGGTGCGGCTATTGCCGCCGCCACAACGCCCATCTCGACCGGCTGCATCGCAGTGTCGACCCTGCGCGCCTGCGCATCCTGGGCGTGGCGCTGGACCGCCAGGCCGCGGACGTGCAGCGTTACCTGCAGCAAACCGGCTACGGCTTCACGGTGGTGGCCGATGGTGCAGCCCTGCGCGAACGCTTCACCGCGCGCCGCGTTATCCCGATGACCTGCACCGTGGGGGCCGACGGCCGGCTGCAGCAGGCCATCCCCGGCGAGATGAGTGCCGACGACGTGATGGCACTGGCGCGTCTGGCCCTGCCGGCGCGCTGAAGCGCGGCTTCAGAGCGAACGCTCGATGCGCCAGACCTGGTAACGCAGCGCCGCCACCGCGCCGCCCACGATGCCGGCCAGGGCGATGAAACTGCCCAGCGACAAGGTCGACACGCCCGAGAGCCCCTGGCCCACGGTGCAGCCCATGGCCACGACGCCGCCCACGCCCATCAGCGTGGCGCCGACCAGGTGGTTGGCCAGGTCTTCGAAGCTGCCGAATCCCTCCCAGCGGAAACTGCGGTCGAGCACCGAGACGATGAAGGCCCCCAGCGTGATGCCGACGACGCTGAGGATGCCCAGCGTCAGGGTGCGCGAGGTGTCGCTGAAAAAGAGCAGCCAATCCAGCGTATAGGCCACCGGCGCCACCAGGCTCAGCGATTCCATGCGGCGCGAATTCGTGCCCAGGAAAGCGGGCTCCAGCGTGTTGGGGTCTTCGGCCACGAAGCCCAGGCTGCCACTGACCCACCAGGTGGCGGCGATCACCGCACCGACGCCGATGCCGCCCCCGAGCACCTCACCGCTGCGGCCCTCGGGCTTGCTGAGCACCCACACCAGCAGCACCAGCGCCAGCGCGGCGCCCAGCGCCAAAGCCAGCATGGGCCCGGGCAGGCCGAAGGCGGCGGCCGCCATCGAGGGCAGGTCTTGCCCCGTGGCGAGTTCAAAGTGCACGTGCTCCACCGTGTTGACCCGCAGCACCCCTGTGATGCCGCGCAGCGTGGCGTAGCCCGCCAGCCCCAGCACCAGCATCACCACCAGGGCCTTGAGGTTGCCGCTGCCCATACGCATCAGGTTCTTGCTGCCGCAGCCCGAGGCCAGCACCATGCCGAAGCCGAACATCGCCCCGCCCAGCAGCGCCGACAGCCACAGCACACGCGGCGCGGCATAGATGCTGTTGCTGGCCTGCACCCAGCCTGCGGCCACCATGCCGTTGAAGCCGAGCACGGCCACGGCCACGGCCAGCGCCCACATGCGGGCGCGTTCCCAGTCGCCCATGTTCACCACATCGGCGATGGCGCCCATGGTGCAAAAACGCGTGCGCTGCGCCACGGCGCCAAAGGCCACCGCCAGGGCCAGTGAAGCCCAGAGCACCTGGTTCGTGAGACCGGGGATGTCGACTGTTTCCATCCCCGAATTGTGGCGCGGCGGCGGGGGCCGGCCCGCGCTCGGGGTTGACCCGGGGTTGTCCGTCAAACGATCTGAATATCATTGATTGCTCATAAAAAGCTATTTGCAAGTTCCCCCCTTGCCTGGAGTTGCCTTGAAACCTGTTTTCACCCTCGTTGCCGTGGCCGCGCTGGGCGCCACCAGCCTGCCGGCTTTCGCTAACCTCGAACTGGCGACCAAAAACGCCTGCACCGCCTGCCATGCGGCCGACCGCAAGATCGTCGGCCCGTCCTATGCCGACATCGCGAAGAAGTACGCCGGCCAGAAAGACGCGGCCGCCACGCTGGCCGCCAGCATCCGCAAGGGCGGCATGGGCAAGTGGGGCCCGGTGCCGATGCCGCCGCAGCCCGCGCTCAGCGAGGCCGACCTGAACACCTTGGCCGCTTGGGTGCTGGCCGGCGCCAAGTAGGGCCCGGGGGCCCGCACGGTGCGGGCACGGCTGGCCCCGCGACCCTGTGTTGCCTCATCGGCGTGTGCTGATAAAGTGATGCTCGGATGCATTCCACAGAGGGCGCCGTGAGCAATGAACGCGAAGAAGACGTGGTGTTCGAGTCAGCCGCAGAGCTGTTCGGACTGCTGTCGACGCCTGTCCGCCTGAAGATCATCAGCGCGGTGTGCAACGGCGAGCGCAACGTGTCCGACCTGCTCGCGCAGATCGACACCACGCAGCCGAACATGTCGCAGCACTTGGCCACGTTGTACCGGGCTGGTGTGCTCGGCCGCCGGCGCGAGGGCACGCAGATCTACTACCGGCTGCAGAGCGAGCGTGTGGCGATGTTGTGCCGCGCCGTGTGCACCCAGGTGGCGGTGGAACTCGACAGCCAGACCGCCCTGCCGCCCGAAGAACGCCTGTTGCGCGCCGGCCCGCGCTGAGCGGCACTGAAGCGCGCCGGGGCTCCCTCAGGCGCAGGGCTCAGCGAACGGCCGCCGGGCTCTCAAAGCGGCGCGGGTTGTGTCTCGGTGCTGCCCCGGTTGGGCAGCACGATGCTGAAGACGGCGCCGCCCTCGGGGCGGTTCTGCGCGCTGATGCGGCCCCCATGGGCTTCGATGATCTTGCGTGAGATCGCCAGGCCGAGGCCGGTGCCGCCCGAGCCGTCTTTGGTCTTGCTGCTCTGCACGAAGGCCTGGAAGATGGTCTCCAGCTCGGCCGGCGGGATGCCCGGGCCTTCGTCGGCCACCCGCAGCTCGAGCTCGCCCATGTCGGTGTGGCCGCCCTCCACCGTGAGGCGGCTGCCCGGGGGCGAAAACTTGATCGCGTTGGCCACCACGTTGCGCAAGACCTGCTGAAAGCGCAGCGGGTCGACCTTGCCGCGCAAGGGCTGGTTGCCCAGCTGCAGCAGCACCTGCAACTGCTTGCCGTCCAGCAGCGGCGTCAGTTCCTTGAGCACGTGCGTCACCAGGCCGCGCAAGTCGGTGCGCTCCAGGTGGATGGTGCCCACGGTGCTCTCGATCTTGGCCACGTCCAGCAGGTCGTTGACCAGGGCCAGCATGCGCTGCCCGGCGTTGTGGATGTCGTCGAACATGCTGGCCAGCCGGGGCTGGTCTTGGCCACGGCGCAGCCCCAGTTCCGAAAAACCGATGATGGATTGCAGCGGCGTGCGCAGCTCGTGGCTGATGTTGGCGATGAACTCGCTCTTCACGCGCGAGGCCTCTTCGGCGATGTCGCGCGCCTCGCGCGTGCTGCGCTCGGCATTGCGGAACTCGGTCACGTCGACCATCACCGCCAGCACGCAGGCCGGTTGTTCTTCATCGCCCGGCACGAGCAGCTTGTTGACCATCAGGTCGCGCTGGCTGCCATCGCGGTGGCGCGCGCGCGCCTCGTAGCGGCGCGGCTGGCCGTCTTCGATCAGCGCGCGGTCCTGCGCCTCGTGCTGGTCACGTTCCGATTGCGGCAGCGCACCGCCGACGGTCTGACCGACGGTTTCCGCCCGGGTGCGGCCGGTGAAGTCTTCCCAGGCCTTGTTGACCATCACGTAGCGCCGCTTCAGGTCGAAGAGCGACATCGGGAAGGGGCTCACGTTCATGAGCTGTTCGGTGAAGGCCAGCTGCATCTGCAGGCGGCGCTGCGCCACGATGCGGCCGGTGACGTCGATGGCGCTGCCCGCGAAGCCGGTGAGGCGGCCGTTTTCGTGCAGCGGCATCACCGAGATGTCGAAGCTGCGCCTGCGCCCGCTTTGCTCGGCCATCACGGCCTGCAGGTGGCGCACGTCGGTGTCGCTGGCGCGGGCGAACAGCGTTCGCGCGGCTGTGCGCTGCTCGGGCGCCACCAGCTCCCACAGCGGCCGGCCTGCACCCGCCGTCAGCGCCCAGGGCTGGTTGGCATAGGTGAGCAGGCCCTGGGCATCGGTGCGGAAGATCAGCTCCTGCAGGCTCTGGATGGTGACGCTGAGTTCGCGTTCGCGGTGCAGGGCCTCGGCCTGCGCGGCGTCGCGTTCGGCCCTGGCGATTTCGCGGGCCCGCAGGCTGCGCCAGGCCAGGAAGGTGAAACCCGCCACCATCACGAAGATGGCGGCCCCGGCCAGCGCCAGGTTGCGCACCAGGGTCCACCAGGGTTGCAGCACCGCATCGCGGTCCACCTCCACCAGCACCGCCAGCGGCCGCGTGGCTGACACGCGAAAGGCTGCCAGTTGGGTGCCTTCTCGCAGACCCTCGCCTATCCATGCGCCGTGTTCGCGTGCGGGCAAGAACTGGCTGAAGGGCGCCAGCGCCCGGAGGTCGGCACCGGCCGGGCGCGCCACGGTGTCGGTGCCGGCGATGAGGCGTCCGTCGTAGGTGACGAGTGCGGCCGCAGCGCCGGGTCCGTCGAGCAGCAGCTGCTGGAAGTTGACGAAGGCGCTCGGGTTGAGCAAGGCCACCACCAGCAGCGTCTCGCCGTTGCTGCGGCGCACCGTGCGCAGCAGCGGCAGGAAGCTGACCCCGGCCGGGATGGCCGTGGCCTGGCCGCGGGCCAGATCGGCCAGGCTGCGGCCGGGTGCCTGCTCGGCCAACCGGTCTGTGCCGGGTGCGGGCAAGGGGCCCAGCGCGGCCAGGTCGATCAGGCGGCCGACCTCGCTGGCCTGAGCGCTGGCGCGCACGCGGCCGGCAGCGTCGAGCACGGCGATACTGCGCAGGAAAGGCAGGTTGACCAGCGACTGCTGCATCGCGGCCCCGGTCTGCGCGCTCTCAGGCAACTGGTCGCGCTGCAGCAGATCGGCCAGCGTGGCGGCGGCCAGGGCCGCGGCTTCGATGTTGCGGGTGGTCTGCTCGCTGAGCACGCGCGCGAGCAGCTCATTGCGGTCGCCCACAACCGCCTGCAGTTGCTGGTGCTCGTGCCAGGCCATGCCCGTGAGGGTCAGCGTCACCAGCGCCATCAGCAGGGCGCCGGCGCCGAAGACCCAGCGCCGCTTGCCGGCCAGCTGCGATGGCAGCGCCAACCGGGCGCTGCCGCTGGGCACCGGCATGGCCGAGGCCGGCGGTGCTGCCTTGGGGGCGAGCCCTTGCGCTTTCACCGCAGGCGCACGATCGGGCTCAGGCCGTGTTTGCGGGCCGCAGTTTCCAGCCGCCCGTCGCGCTGGATGCGTGCCACGAAGCCGTCCACGGTCTCGGCCCAGGCGGCATCGCCCTTTTTCATCGCGTAGGCATAGGGCAGCACGCTGAAGGGGGTGGGCGGCGAGATCAGCGTGGCCCAGTCGGCGTTGTCGAGCAGGCGGCGGCTGTAGGGGTAGTCGGTCATGAAGACGTCGACCCGGCCCGCTTCCAGCTCGCGTTCACGCGTGGCCGGGGGCGCCACCTTCACGAGCCGGGCGTTTTTCAGCGCCGCGCCCATCACCGGTTCCATGAAGGTACCGGCCTGCACGGCCACGGCCACGCCGGGTTTGTCGATGTCTTCCCAGCGCTTGACGACCTGGTTGCCCTTGGTCGTGACGCCGTAGATGTCGCTTTCCAGATAGGGCCGCGTGAAGGCCAGCTGCGCCATGCGCTGCGGCAGCATGCCCACGGCGAACATGGCCACGTCGCAGCGGTCGTTCTTCAGGTCGTCGATGAGCGTGGCGAACGACGAATCGACGTACTGCACCTGGGCCTTGAGGTCCCGGCCGAGTTCGGCCGAGAGGTCGATGTCGATGCCCGTTAGCTGCTGCGTGCGCGGGTTGCGCAGGCTGACGCCGTAGTAGTCGGGCCAGATGCAGACCTTCACGGTGGCGCTGGCCTTCACGCGCGCCTGCACCTCGCCGGCCTGCACGCTGCCGGCGCCCAGGGCCGCGGCGAACAAGGTGGCACCCAGGCACAGGTGGCGGGCGCTGAAACGGCGGGGGATGGGCAGGCGAGTCATGGTCCAGGCGGGTAACGATGATGAGGGTGGGTGGAAGCGGGTGCCAAGGTGCTGCTTCACGCCGAGATGACGTTCAGCTGCACCAGCAGTTCCAGCAGTTGCATGGGGCTGAAAGGTTTGACGATGTAGGCGTCGGCGCCAGCCAGCAGGCCGGCCTCGCGGTCGGCGCTGCCACCGCGGGCCGTGAGCAGCAGCACCGGCACCCGGCGCAGCCGCGCATCGGCCTTGATGGCTCGGCACAGGTCCAGGCCGTTGAGGGCGCCGGGCATCATCACGTCCAGCAGCACGGCATCGGGCTGCAGTTCGCGCACCATGTCCCAACCCGTGGGGGCGTCGGGCGCTTCGTGGATCTCGCAGTGCTCGAACTCCAGGGTCATGCGGATCAGGCGGCGGATGTCGGCGTGGTCCTCGACGATCAGGATCTTCTTCATGCGGTCTGGCGTCGTTGCATAGGTCGGGGCGGTGGCCGGGTCTTGCGGTGGCAGGCAGCCTGGCCACCCGTCTTCAGGCTGTGATTGTGCGCAAGATGATAAATATCATTTTTGGCAAATGTCACGGGGTCTGGCTTTTCGGGCCGCCAAACCGGCAAAATCGCTGGAATGGACAAGCCCCTGATTTCGAGCGCGGTGCCCGACCTGGCTGACGAGTGCAGCACCCGCGATGTGGCGCGCATGCTCGGCATGGCCGTGCGTTCCGTGCAGTTGATGGTCGACCGCGGTGAGCTGCAGGCCTGGAAGACCCCGGGCGGGCACCGGCGCATCTCGCGCAGTTCGGTGGAGGCCTGGCTGGCGCAGCGCCAGGGCAGCCCGCGCCCGCAGGGCGTGCGCGGGCCCGGCCGTGCGAAGGTCGGTCTGGGCGCACCGGGCCGGGCGGGGGCTGCCAAGCCGGGCGTGCTGTTGATCGAAGACTCGCGCCACTTCCAGAACCTGGTGTCGCTGCTGGTGCGCCAGCACTTCCCCGAGGTGGAACTGCACCTGGCCGACGATGGCATCACCGGCCTGGCGATGGCCGGGCGGCTGCAGCCGCAAGTGCTGCTAGTCGACATCCTGCTACCGGGCATCGACGGCGCCACGCTGATCAACGGCCTGCGCTCCAGCCCGGCCTTCGAAGGCAGCCGCCTGATCGTCGTCACCTCGCTCAGCGGTGACGAACTGCAGCCCTACGCCTTCGCGCTGCAGGGGCTGCCGGTCATCCACAAACCCCGGCTGGCGTTGGAACTGCCGGCCTTGCTGGGCGCGGCGCTGGGACTGGAAATCGAGGCAGCCGATGCCGCCTGAGGCCGCGCAGGGGCCGCAGCCCGCCGGCCTGCCGCGCGTGCTGCTGGTGGACGACGACGCTTCGGTGCGGCGCCTGGTGGCGCTCGCGCTCGACGGCTTGCCGCTGGAACTGCTGAGCTGCGCCGACGGCGCTGCCGCGCTGGCGCTGCTGCAGACGGGGCCGGTGCAAGTGCTCGTCACGGACCTGATGATGCCCGGTGTTTCGGGCCTGGAGTTGCTGCAGCGGCTGGCGCGAGAACCCGCGCTGCGTCAGGGTGCCGAGCTGGTGGCCTTCAGTGCGGGCATCGACGCTGCCACGCGCCAGCAGTTGCAGAGTCTGGGCGTGCACCGCATGTTGTCCAAGCCGGTGTCGCTGAAGGCGCTGGAAGACGTGGTGATGGAGGCGGTGACCAACAGCGCTGCGCGCATGGCACCCGCGGCGCAGGCGCCTGCCGAGCTTCAAGCCGATGCGACCCCCGCGGCCGTCCCTGGGCCGGCGGCCGGTGATGCCCCCGCACCCGGCCACGCCGCGCCTGCCGATGAAGCCCGGGCCATCGCCAACCACTTCGGCGGCGATGCCGGGCTCTTCCATGCTTTCCGCCAGAGCTGCCTGCCGCAGTTCGGTGCCGATCGGGCCGAGGGTGATGCCGCCTGGGCGCGTGCCGACGCGCCCGCCGTGCGGCGGTTGGCGCACAGCCTGAAGAGTGTGCTGGCGACGCTGGGGCACACGCGGGCCGCGGCCTGGGCGCGTGCCGTTGAAAGCGCCGCTGCCGCGGGCAGCCTGGCGCAGGCGCAAGACGCCTGGCAGGCCCTGCGCGCAACCCTGCAAGACCTGGCCGCAGCGGCTGAATGAAGCGGCCGCCGGCAGGATGCCGGCGGGGTGCTGTGCTCAGCGGCTGGGTTCGGCGGCCTTGGCGGGCTGAGGTGCCGGCGCGGTGATCACCGGTGCACGCGTGACACGCACACGCCCGCCGGTGCTCACCAGGATGACCGGGTCGCCCGGGCTGAAGGTTTCTGCGGCCTTGGCCTGCACCACCGAGCGGCGGTCGCCGTTTTTCAGCTGCACCAGGATCTCCACCGCTTCTTCGCGCGTGGTGCTGCGCTCCACGGCGTTGCCGATGACACCGCCCACCACGGCGCCGATCACGCCCACCACCATGGCTTCACGCCGGCCGCCCACGCCCGAGCCGGCCACGCCGCCCGCCACGCTGCCGGCAGCGGCGCCGATGCCGCTTTGCTGGCCTTCCACCACCACCGGCCGCGAATTCAGCACCACGGCGTCGACCACGGTCGACAGGCGCTGGGCTTCGTTGCGGCTGACGACATCGGGGCTGGTGGTCGAGCAGGCGCCCAGCACGAGGGCGGTGGCCAGCAGGGCGGCGCGGGTGGCGAGGTGTTGCATGGTGGTTCTCCGGGGGGGCGCGAGGCCAGGGCCTGCGGCGTGATGCGGGCATCTTGCCGTTGTGGACGGGCCGCGGGCAAGCGAAGTTCCGCGGCGCGGCGTAAAGAAGCGACGGAACGCCACCGGCCGCGACGAAGTGCCGTCGCCGGCCCAAGCCCCGCCGCCCGGGCGGGGCTTGACGCCTGCTCAGCCGTGCAGGCGCGAGCTGCGCGGCACGCTGGCGAGCAGGAACTCCATCTGGTCGGCCACGATGCGCCTGCCGCGCAGGATCATGTCTTCGTGCAGGCTGGGCACGTAAGGCAGGTAGAGCAGCGTCATGCGCGCTTCTTCGGGCAGGCGGCTGCCCTTGTGGCCGTTGCAGGCGCGGCAGGCGGTGATGCAGTTCATCCAGGTGTCGCCGCCGCCGCGCGACACCGGCACGATGTGCTCGCGCGTGAGCTCGTCGAAGTGGAAGTGACCGCCGCAGTAGGCGCAAATGCCGCGGTCGCGCACGAAGAGCTTCTGGTTCGTGAGCGCCGGGGTGTGGCGCCAGGCGCGGCTGGGGATGGCGCCGCGCACGGCCACGATCGGGTGCAGCTCGATGCGGCTCTGCAGGCCCGTGGCCCTCTGCATGCCGCCACGCAGCACCTGAAAGGCATCCCCCAGCGTCCACGCGACGGCGTCGCTGGCGTACAGCACCGCCGCTTCGCGCGATGTGATCCACGCTTGGGGGCGGCCCGAGATATCGAGCTGCAGCACGTCCATGGGGCTTGAGCGTAAACCAAGACCGTGACAGCCTGCAGGCGCCCGCCAGGCACAGGCCCGCAGCAGCGGGGCTCGGCCGGCCCGGGTTCTAGGAGAGCGCCCCTAAAAAAGTCACGGCATCCTTCCCGCACTGTCACACGAAGTCTGCAAAATAGAACGGTCGTTCGATTTCTTGCCGATGACGTGAACCCACCCACCGAAGCCGCCACCGCCGAAGCGCCCCGCACCGCCCCGCGCGCCTTGCACAAGGGGCAGCAGACCCGTGCGGCGATTCTCGATGCTGCGCTCGGCCTGGCTTCGCACATGGGGCTGGAAGGTCTGTCCATCGGCGCGCTGGCCGAAGTCACGCAGATGAGCAAGAGCGGCGTCTTCGCGCACTTCGGCTCGCGCGAAGAACTGCAGATCAGCGTCATCCGCGAGTACCACGCGCGGTTCGAAGACGAGGTCTTTTTCCCCGCCATCAAGGAAGAGCGCGGCCTGCCGCGCCTGCGCGCGCTGTTCGAGCGCTGGATCCGCCGCGTCTCTGTGGAGCTCGACTCGGGCTGCATCTACATCAGCGGCGCGGTCGAGTTCGACGACCGCCCCGGCCCCGTGCGCGACGCGCTGGCCAGCATGGTGCGTGCCTGGCACGCGGCGCTGGCGCGCGCCATCCGCCTGGCCGTGCAGGGCGGGCAGCTGCGCGCCGACACCGACCCCGAGCAGATGCTCTTCGAGCTGCACGGCCTCATCCTGGCGCTGCATCACGACGCGCGTTTCCTGCGCAGCCCCGGCGCGCTGGACCGTGCGCGCGCCGGTTTCGAGCGCACGCTGGGGCATTACGCCACGCCCGCGGCAGAACAGGGCGTTGCACCCGAAACACCGCCGGCACGCGCACGCAGCAAGCGCTGAGCGCCGGGCCTTCCTTCACCGTTTCCGATTTCCTTTCCTTCTCTTCAGGAGTATTGCCATGGCCGTCTACACCCCGCCGCTGCGCGACATGCAATTCGTGCTGCACGAGCTGCTGAACGTCACCGACGAACTGAAGATGCTGCCGGCGCACGCCGAGATCGACGCCGATACCATCAACGCGGTGCTGGAAGAAGGTGGCAAGTTCGCCGCCGAGGTGATCTTCCCGCTGAACCAGAGCGGCGACCGCGAAGGCTGCACGCACGACAAGACCACGCACAGCGTGAAGGCGCCCACGGGCTTCAAGGAGGCCTACGCCAAGTACGTGGAAGGCGGCTGGCCCGCGCTGGCCATCGAGCCGGCCTATGGCGGCCAGGGCCTGCCCATCGTGGTGAACCAGTGCTTCTACGAGATGCTCAACAGCGCCAACCAGGCCTGGACCATGTACCCGGGCCTCAGCCATGGCGCCCTGGAATGCCTGCACGCCCACGGCACCGAAGCGCAGAAGCAGCTCTACCTGCCCAAGCTGACCAGCGGCGAGTGGACCGGCACGATGTGTCTGACCGAGCCGCATTGCGGCACCGACCTCGGCCTGCTGCGCACCAAGGCCGAGCCCGTGGCCGGCGCGCCGGAAGGCACCTACAAGCTCACCGGCCAGAAGATCTTCATCAGCGCCGGTGAACACGACCTGGCCGACAACATCGTGCACCTGGTGCTGGCCCGCCTGCCCGACGCGCCCGTGGGCAGCAAGGGCATCAGCCTCTTCGTGGTGCCCAAGTTCAAGATCCAGGCCGATGGCAGCCTGGGCGAGCGCAACCCCATCTTCTGCAGCGCCATCGAGCACAAGATGGGCATCAACGGCAGCGCCACCTGCCAGATGATGCTGGACGGTGCCGAAGGCACGCTGGTGGGCGCGCCGCACAAGGGCCTGGCCGCGATGTTCGTGATGATGAACGCGGCCCGCCTCGGCGTGGGCAACCAGGGTCTGGGCCTGACGGAAGTGGCCTACCAGAACGCCGTGGCCTACGCGAAAGACCGCCGCCAGATGCGTTCGCTGAGCGGCCCCAAGCACCCTGACCAGCCGGCCGACACCATCATCGTGCACCCCGATGTGCGCAAGATGCTGCTGACCGCGCGCGCCTATGCCGAAGGCGGCCGCGCGCTGGCCATCTACATCGCGCTGCTGATCGACCGCGAGCTCAACACCGACGATGAAGACGAGCGCAAGGACTGCGCCGACCAGGTGGCCCTGCTCACGCCCATCGTCAAGGCCTTCCTCACCGACAACGCCTGGATCGCCACCAGCCATTGCATGCAGGTCTTCGGCGGCCACGGCTACATCAAGGAATGGGGCGTGGAGCAGTACGTGCGCGATGCGCGCATCAACATGATCTACGAGGGCACCAACACCATCCAGAGCCTGGACCTGCTGGGCCGCAAGGTGCTGGGCGACAACGGGGCCAAGCTGAAGAAGTTCGGCAAGCTGATCGCCGAGTTCGTGGAAGAAGAAGGCACCAACGAGGCTTTGCAGGAGTTCGTGAACCCGCTGGCCGAACTGGGCGACAAGGTCACCAAGCTCACCACCGAGCTGGGCATGAAGGCCTTCGGCAATGCCGACGAAGTGGGCGGCGCGGCGGTGGACTACCTGCGTGTGGTGGGCCACCTGGTCTTCGCCTACTTCTTCGCGCGCAGCGCCAAGATCGCGCTGGCCAAGCAGAACAGCGGCGACCCGTTCTACACGGCCAAGCTGCACACGGCGCGTTTCTACTTCACCAAGCTGCTGCCCGAAACGGCGGGCCTGATGCGCAGCGCCCGCACTGGCGTGGCGCCGCTGATGGCCATGGACGAAGCGCTGTTCTGACCGTTCCTGCCCTTCAACAACGACACGGAGACAAGACGATGAAGAAGCTGCTGATCACCGCCCTGCTGGCCACGACTTGCGCGTTCAGCGGCAGCGTGTTCGCCCAGGCCTCACCCGTGGGCCTGTGGAAGACCATCGACGACGACACCAAGCAGGAAAAGTCGCTGGTGCGCATCACCGAGAGCGGCGGCGCGGTCAGCGGCAAGATCGAGAAGCTGCTCGACCCTGCCAAGGCCGATGCCAAGTGCGACAAGTGCACCGATGCGCGCAAGGACCAGCCGGTGGTGGGCATGCAGATCATCACCGGCGTGAAGAAGCACAGCGACGAGCCCTATTGGGACGGGGGCCAGATCCTCGACCCCAACAACGGCAAGACCTACAAGGTGCGCCTGACGCTCAAGGACGGCGGCAAGACGCTGGAGGTGCGCGGCTTCATCGGCTTCCTCTACCGCAACCAGACCTGGCAACGGGTCGAGTGAACCCCATTCAGTGAAGGAAACAACGTGAACCGATTCCAAGTCCGCAAGGTCGCCGTGCTCGGCGCCGGCGTGATGGGCGCGCAGATCGCCGCCCATCTGGTGAACTGCAAAGTGCCTGTCGTCCTGTTCGACCTGCCTGCGAAAGAAGGGCCCAAGAACGGCATCGTCACCAAGGCCATCGAAGGCCTGAAGAAACTCAAGCCCGCGCCGCTGGGCGTGCCGGAAGATGCCGCGCGCATCCAGGCCGCCAACTACGAAGAGCACTTGGCGCTGCTCGGTGAATGCGACCTCGTCATCGAGGCCATCGCCGAGCGCATGGACTGGAAGCTGGACCTGTACCAGAAGATCGCCGGCAGCCTCGCGCCGCACGCGATCGTGGCCAGCAACACCTCGGGCCTGAGCATCACCAAGCTCAGCGAGGTGCTGCCCGAGAGCATCCAACCGCGCTTCTGCGGCATCCATTTCTTCAACCCGCCGCGCTACATGGCGCTGGTGGAGCTGATCAACACCCCGGCCACGATGCCCGAAGTGCTGGACCAGCTGGAAGCCTTCGTCACCAGCGCGCTGGGCAAGAGCGTGGTGCGCGCGAAAGACACGCCGAACTTCATCGCCAACCGCGTGGGCATCGCCGGCATGCTGGCGACGATCAAGGAAGCCGAGAACTACGGCCTCTCGTACGACGTCGTCGACGACCTCACCGGCAAGAAGCTGGGCCGCGCCAGCAGCGGCACCTTCCGCACCGCCGACGTGGTGGGCCTGGACACCATGGCCCACGTCATCAAGACGCTGCAGGACAACCTGGCTGACGACCCCTTCTTCCCCAGCTACAGCACGCCTGCCGTGCTGAAGGCGCTGATCGAGAAGGGCGCCCTGGGCCAGAAGGCCGGCGCCGGCTTCTACAAGAAGGTGGGCAAGGACATCCTGCGTCTGGACCCGGCCAAGGCCGATTACGTGCCGGCCGGCGGCAAGGCCGAGCCCATCGTCGAGCGCATGCTGAAGAAGCCTGCGGCCGAGCGCCTGAAGCTGCTGCGCGAAAGCAGCAACCCGCAGGCGCAGTTCCTGTGGGCCATCCACCGCAACGCCTTCCACTACGCCGCCGTGCACCTGGGCAGCATCGCCGACACGGCGCGCGACGTCGATTTCGCGATGCGCTGGGGCTTCGGCATGAAGCAGGGCCCCTTCGAGCTGTGGCAAGACGCCGGCTGGCAGCAGGTGGCCGGCTGGGTGAAGGAAGACATCGAAGCCGGCAAGGCGCTGAGCAGCGCGCCGCTGCCGGCCTGGGTGTTTGACGGCCGCACTGGCGTGCACACGCCCGAAGGCAGCTGGAGCCCCACCAAGGGCAGCTACGTGCCGGGCAGCAGCCTGGCCGTCTACCAGCGGCAGCACTTCCCCGAGAGCGTGCTGGGCGCCGGCGCGGTGGCGCCGCTGAGCAGCGGTACCGAAGTTTTCAAGAACGACGAAGCGCGCGTCTGGACGCTGGACGGCGAGGTGCTCATCCTCAGCATCACCAGCAAGCTGCACCTCATCGGCACGGGCGTGGTCGAAGGCCTGCACAAGGCCGTGGAGCTGGCCGAGAGCAGCTACAAGGGCCTGGTGATCTGGTCGCCCGATGATGTGTTCAGTGCCGGCGCCAACCTGGAGCAGACGCTGCCCGTCTTCATGAAGGAAGGTGCGAAGGGCATCGCCCCGGTCATCCTGCAGCTGCAGACGGCGCTGCTGCGCATGCGCTACGCGCAGGTGCCGGTGGTGGCCGCGATGCGCGGCATCGCTCTCGGCGGTGGCTGCGAGATCGCGCTGCACTGCGCGCGCCGCGTGGCCGCGATGGAAACCTATGTCGGCCTGGTGGAAGTGGGCGTGGGCCTGATCCCGGGCGGTGGCGGCCTGACCTACATCGCACGCCGCGCGGCCGAGATGGCGGCTGCGGGCAACGCGAATGCCGACATCATGAAGTTCGCCACCGACGGCTTCACCAATGCCGCGATGGCCAAGGTGGGCACCAGCGCCATCGAATCGCGCAAGCTGGGCTACCTGCTGGACACCGACATCGTTGTGCCGCACAAGGACGAGCTGCTGTTCGTGGCCAGCACGCAGGCCAAGGCCATGTTCGACAGCGGCTACCGCCCGCCGCACAAGGCGCTGTTCCCGGTGGCCGGCCGCAGTGCCGTCGCCACCATCATGGGCCAGCTGGCCAACATGCGCGACGGTGGCTTCATCAGCGCGCACGACTTCCACATCAGCACGCTGATCGCCCAAGTGGTGTGCGGCGGTGATGTCGACGCCGGCAGCCTTGTGAGCGAGGAATACTTGATGGCCATGGAGCGCAGTCGCTTCTGCAGCCTGCTGGAACACCCCAAGTCGCAAGAGCGGATCATGGGCATGCTGCAGACCGGCAAGCCGGTGCGCAACTGAGCGAAGGACTTCACATCATGAGCAGCAAACAAGTTCAAGACGCCTACATCGTCGCCGCCACGCGCACGCCCATCGGCAAGAGCGGCCGCGGCTATTTCCGCAACACGCGGCCCGACGACCTGCTGGTGGCGGCCGTGCGCAGCGCGCTGGCCCAGGTGCCCAATCTCGATCCCAAGGCCATCGAAGACGCCATCATCGGCTGCAGCTTCCCCGAGGGCGAGCAGGGCATGAACATGGCGCGCGCCGCCATGGTGCTGGCCGGCCTGCCTCATTCGGTGGGCGGTGTGACGGTGAACCGCTTCTGCGCCAGCGGCCTGACCGCGCTGCAGATGGCGGCCGACCGCATCCGCGTGGGCGAAGCCGACGTGATGATCGCCGGCGGTGCCGAGAGCATGAGCATGGTGCCCATGGGCGGCAACAAGCCCAGCTTCAACCCGGAAGTGTTTGCCCGCGACGAAAACGTCGGCATCGCCTACGGCATGGGCCTGACGGCCGAGAAGGTGGCGGCGCAGTGGAAGGTCTCGCGCGAAGACCAGGACGCGTTCGCGCTGGCCTCGCACCAGAAGGCGCTGAAGGCGCAAGCTGCCGGCGAGTTCTCTGCCGAGATGACGCCCGTTGACATCGTCGAGCGTTTTCCGAACCTGGCCACGGGTGAGGTGAGCACGAAGACGCGCACCGTGAACCTGGACGAAGGCGCGCGGCCCGACACCTCGCTGGAAGGCCTGGCCAAGCTGCGCCCGGTCTTCGCCGCCAAGGGCAGCGTGACGGCCGGCAACAGCAGCCAGACCAGCGACGGTGCGGGTGCCTTGATTCTGGCCAGCGAAAAGGCCATCAAGCAGTTCGACCTCAAGCCGCTGGCGCGTTTTGTCAGCTACGCCTCGCGTGGCGTGGCGCCCGAAATCATGGGCATCGGCCCCATCGAGGCCATCCCCGCCGCGCTGAAATACGCCGGTCTGAGCCTGTCGGACATCGGCTGGTTCGAGCTGAACGAAGCCTTTGCCGCGCAGGCCCTGGCCGTCATCAACACCGTGGGCCTGGACCCGTCCAAGGTCAACCCCATGGGCGGTGCCATTGCGCTGGGCCACCCGCTGGGCGCCACCGGTGCCATCCGCGCCGCGACCGTGGTGCACGCGCTGCGCCGCCACCAGCTGAAGTACGGCATGGTGACGATGTGCGTGGGCATGGGGCAGGGCGCTGCCGGCATCATCGAAGCGCTGTAAAACCAGCAGCAGGAGACAAACACGATGAGCATCAAGACCGCGACGCTGAACGGCGTCACCACCATCGAGATCGCGCGCCCCGAGAAGAAGAACGCGCTCACGGTGGCCATGTACCAGGCCATGACCGACGCGCTGAACGCCGCCAAGGCCGACGGCGCCGTGCGCGCCGTGTTGATCACCGGCCAGCCGGGCATCTTCACCAGCGGCAACGACATCGAAGACTTCATGTCGCGTGGCACGGGCGGCGGTGGCGCCGGCAGCGAAGACAACGAGTCGCCGGTGTTCAAGTTCATGCGCGCGCTGCTCGATTGCGACAAGCCCGTGGTCGCCGCCGTCACGGGCGCGGCCATCGGCATCGGCACCACGCTGCTGCTGCACTGCGACTTCGTCTATGTCAGCGACGAGGCGCGCCTGGCCATGCCCTTCGTGGGCCTGGGCCTGGTGCCCGAGTTCGCCAGCAGCCTGGTGGTGCCGCAGCTGATGGGCAACCGCCGCGCAGCCGAGAAGCTGCTGCTGGGCGACCCCTTCACGCCCGAGCAGGCGGTGGAGTGCGGCATCGCCAACGCCGTGCTGCCGGCCCAGGAAGTGGTGAACCACGCGCGCCGCGTGGCCGAGCGCTTCAACGCGCTGCCGCCGGGTGCCGTGCGCGAGGCCAAGCAACTGATGCGCGCGCCGCAGCGCGAACTGGTGCTGCAGACCATCCGCACCGAAGGCGAGCTCTTCGCCAAGCGCCTGCGCAGCCCCGAGGCCATGGAAGCCTTCCAGGCCTTTTTCCAGAAGCGGCAGCCCGACTTCTCGAAGTTCTGACCGCGCCAGTTCTCACCATGTCGCTGGCCGTCAAGCTCGCGCTGAGCCCCTTGCTGGTGGCCCAGGCGGTGCTCACGCGCCGGCGCCTGCCCGTGCTGCCCGAGCCTGCCGGGGCGCGCCAGGGCGAAGCTGGCGCTGCGAAGGCCGCGCCCTTGCGGCTGCTGATCACTGGCGATTCTTCGGCCGCCGGCGTGGGCGTGGTACACCAGCGCCAGGCCCTGGCCGCGCAGCTGGCGCAGCATCTGGCGCGCGGCTGTGCGGCGCGCGTGCAGTGGCGCCTGCTTGCGAAATCAGGCCTCAGCAGCGCGCAGACGCTGCACCTGCTGCAGCGCGAAGGCGTTGGCCTGCAGGCCGACGTGGCCGTGGTGGTGACGGGCGTCAACGATGTGGTGGAGCAGGTGCCCTCGCACCACGCGGTGAGCGCGCGCGAGGGCCTGGCCAACGCGCTGCGCAACGCGCATGGTGTGCAGCACGTGGTGTTTGCGCCGCTGCCGCCCATCCATCACTTTCCGGGCCTGCCGCAGCCGCTGCGCTGGGTGGCCGGCAGCGATGCGCGCCGCCACAACAAGGCGCTGCTGCAGTGGGTGCGGCAGCGCGGTGGCGATGTGAGCCTGGTGGACATGGAAACGCCGCTGAACGCCGGCGTGATGGCCGCCGACGGCTTTCATCCTGGCGAGCTGGTGTACCGCTACTGCGCGGCAGCGATTGCCGAGCACATCGCGGCGAAGGTGTGGCCGCGCGTGTTGCCGCATCTGCGGCCGGCCGCGGGCGCCGGCGCCTGAGTTTTCAGCGCGGCACGGGCCGCGGCTGTCCCTGCAGGTCGATGGCCACGTAGGTGAGGTCGGCCTCGGTCACCTTCACCACCTGCAGGTTGGCAGGGTTGCGTTCGGCATAGACCTCCACGTGCACGCTGATGCTCGTGTTGCCGATGCGCGTGACGCGCGCGTAGAAGCTCAGCAGGTCGCCAATGGACACCGGCTGCTTGAAGATGAACTGGTTCACCGCCACCGTGGCGATGCGCCCCTTGGCGATGCGCGCCGGCAGCACGGCGCCGGCCAGGTCCACCTGCGCCATGATCCAGCCGCCGAAGACATCGCCGTTGGCATTGGCGTCGGCCGGCATGGGCATGACGCGCAGCACCAGCTCGGCGCCGTTGGGCAGGCTGTGGGGCGCCATCATGGGGGCGGCTGGGGCAGGGGTGGTGCTGGGCTCGGTCATGGTGGGCGGGCAAGCGGCTGAACGGGGGCGCGGTGACAATCCACCGCATGCGTCCCACTGTAGCCGCTGGCGCGCCTGAAGCCAGCACGGGCACCCCGCCCACCGCCCCGCGTTCCGATTGGTCCACCCTGGGCAAGCTTTTGCCCTACCTGTGGCAGTACCGCTGGCGTGTGGGCATCGCGCTGGCCTTCATGGTGGCGGCCAAGGTGGCCAACGTCAGCGTGCCGCTGCTGCTGAAGAACCTGGTCGATGCGCTGTCCTACAAGCCCACCGACCCCGCGGCCGTGCTGGTGGTGCCCATCGGCCTGCTGGTGGCCTATGGCGCCCTGCGCCTGAGCACCAGCCTCTTCACCGAGCTGCGCGAGCTCATCTTCGCCAAGGCCACCGAAGGCGCGGCGCGCAGCATCAGCCTGAAGGTCTTCCGGCACCTGCACGCCCTGAGCCTGCGTTTCCACCTGGAACGCCAGACCGGCGGCATGACACGCGACATCGAGCGTGGCACGCGCGCCGTGCACTCGCTGATCTCGTATTCGCTCTACAGCATCGGCCCCACGCTCATCGAGGTGGCGATGGTGCTCACGCTGCTGGCGGTGAAGTTCGACGCCTGGTTTGCGTGGATCACGATCGCCGCGCTGGTGGTCTACGTGGTCTTCACCATCACGGTGACGGAGTGGCGCACCCAGTTCCGCAAGCAGATGAACGAGCTCGACAGCTCGGCGCACAGCCGCGCCATCGACGCGCTGCTGAACTACGAGACGGTCAAGTACTTCAACAACGAAGACTTCGAGGCCAGGCGCTACGACGAGAACCTGGAACGCCTGCGGCTGGCCAGCCTGAAGAGCCAGAGCACGCTGAGCCTGCTCAACACCGGACAGCAGCTCATCATCGCCACCGCGCTGGTGGCCATGCTGTGGCGGGCCACGCAGGGCGTGGTGGAAGGGCGCATGACGCTGGGCGATCTGGTGATGGTCAACGCCTTCATGATCCAGCTGTACATCCCGCTGAACTTCCTGGGCGTGATGTACCGCGAGATCAAGCAGAGCCTGACCGATCTCGACAAGATGTTCACGCTGCTGGAAAAGAACCGCGAGGTGGACGACGCGCCGGGCGCGCCCGCACTGCAGGTGCGCGAAGGCCACGTGCGCTTCGAGAACGTGAGCTTCGCGTACGACCCGAGCCGGCCCATCCTGCACGGCGTGAGCTTCGAGATTCCGCCGGGCAAGACCGTGGCCGTGGTGGGCCCCAGCGGCGCGGGCAAGAGCACGCTGGCGCGGCTGCTCTACCGCTTCTACGACATCGACAGCGGGCACATCAGCATCGACGGGCAGGAGCTGCGTTCGGTCACGCAGGCCAGCCTGCGCAGCGCCATCGGCATCGTGCCGCAGGACACCGTGCTCTTCAACGACACGGTGCAATACAACATCGCCTACGGCCGCCCCGGCGCCACGCGTGCCGAGGTGGAAGCCGCGGCCCAGGCCGCGCACATCCACGGCTTCATCAGCGCCACACCCAAGGGTTACGACACCATGGTGGGCGAGCGCGGGCTGAAGCTCAGCGGCGGCGAGAAGCAGCGCGTGGCCATCGCGCGCACGCTGCTGAAGAACCCGCCCATCCTTATCTTCGACGAGGCCACCTCGGCGCTGGACAGCGCCAATGAACGCGCCATCCAGGCCGAGCTGCGCGCGGTGTCACAGGGCAAGACGGCGCTCGTCATCGCGCACCGCCTGAGTACCGTGGTGGACGCGCACGAGATCGTGGTGATGGAGGCGGGCCGCGTGGTGGAACGCGGCCCGCATGCCGAGCTGCTGGCGCGTGGCGGGCGCTACGCGCAGATGTGGCGGCTGCAGCAGAGCGGGCAGGAGACCTGAAGGGCCCGGTCGCCAGCCACCGGGCCGTGCTCAGCGGCGGTGGGGGTTGCGGTCGTGGCGGTCGTGGCGGTTGGGCACGCCGTCGCCATCCACATCCCAGCGCGGGTTGTAGACGCGGTCGTAGCGGTTGGGAATGCCGTCGCGGTCGGCGTCCTTCCAGCCGCGGCCGTGGCCCACGCGGTAGGCGCCGCGCGGCGGCACCACCACCACGGGCTGGGTGATCACACGCGGGGCGTACACCCGGGGCGCGTAGACCGGCGGCGCGTACACCGGCGCGCCCACCACCACGCCCACGCGGGGGCTGCCGATGGTGACCGACCATTGCACATCGACATCGCGGGCTTGTGCGCTGCCAACAGCGGCCAGGGCGCTCAGCGCCAGGGCGATCAGGGGGATGGTCTTGCGGTTCATGCAGATCTCTCCTTGGTTGCACGGCAGGTTCGCACCGGCCGTGTCTCTTAGAACGCGGGCACCCCTGCCGCGGTTCACCCCCCGGCGGGGGTGCGGCACGTAAAGCTCTGTGCCCGGATGTGACCGAAACGCGCTCGATACACTCGGCGCCGTGGAAACCAAGTGGCTCGAAGACTTCGTGAGCCTGGCCGAGACGCGCAGCTTCTCGCGCTCGGCGCAGTTGCGACACGTCACGCAACCCGCCTTCAGCCGCCGCATCCAGGGGCTGGAAGCCTGGGCGGGTGTGGACCTGGTCGACCGCTCTTCTTTCCCCACGCGGCTCACGCCGGCGGGCGAAACCTTTCTCGCCCAGGCCCTGGAAGTGCTGGACGCGCTGCAGGCCACGCGCAACCTCATGCGCAGCCACCAGGCCGCCGGGCAGGACATGGTGGAGTTCGCCGTGCCGCACACGCTGGCCTTCACCTTCTTCCCGCACTGGCTCACGCAGATCAACAGCGACTTGAAGCTCGAATCGGGCACGCTGAAAACGCGCCTGACGGCGCTGAACGTGCACGACGCCGTGCTGCGCCTGACCGAAGGCGGCTGCGACCTGCTCATCGCCTACCACCACGCCAGCCAGCCGCTACAGCTGAGCGCCGAGCGCTACGAGATGCTGAGCCTGGGCCACGAGACGCTGGCGCCCTACGCCAAGGCCGGGCCCGACGGTGCGCCGATCTTCAGCCTGCCGGGCCGCGCCGGGGCGCCCGTGCCTTTTCTCGGTTACGCCTCGGGTGCCTATATGGCGCGGCTGGTGGAGGTGATCCTCAAGCAGGCTGGCCAGCCCCTGCACCTCGAGCCACTGTACGAAACCGACATGGCCGAAGGCCTCAAGGCCATGGCGCTGGAGGGCCACGGGCTGGCCTTCCTGCCACACAGCAGCGTGCGCAGGGAGTTGCGTGCCCGCCGCCTGGTGCCCGCAGCCCCCGACGGTGAACTGCAGGTGACGATGGAAGTGCGCATCTACCGCGAGCGCCCTGGCAGCGCGCGCCACGCCAAGCCGGCGGTGCAGGCGCTGTGGAGCTTTCTCGGCAGCCAGGTGCAGGCGCCATGAAGCGCGCAGGCATCTCCGTCCAAGCCCGCGCAGCTGCGCCCTTGGCCCGGCGCTTGCATGCGTGCGCGGCCGAGGGCCGGGCTTCCACCCGGTGGGCCTGTTGGCGGGCTTCCTAGAATGCCCCTCACCTGTTTCTGAAGGAGAACCCATGAACAAGATGTCTTTTGCGCTCGCCGCACTTGTCCTGGCCGCCGCCGGCGCCGCACAGGCCGACACACTGGCCAAGATCAAGGCCAACGGCGCGGTCACCATGGGCGTGCGTGAATCCTCGGGCGCGCTGAGCTACACCTTGGGCAACGGCGCCTACGCCGGGTACCACGTCGAGATCTGCCAGCGTGTGTTGGCCGATGTGCAAAAGCAGCTCGCCCTGCCCAAGCTCGACGTCAAGTACCAGGCCGTGACCTCGCAGAACCGCATCCCCCTGGTGCAGAACGGCACGGTCGACATCGAGTGCGGCAGCACCACCAACAACGCCACGCGCCAAAAGGACGTGGCCTTCGCAGTCACCACCTACGTCGAAGAAGTGCGCATCGCGGTCAAGGCCAACAGCGGCATCACCAGCATCGCGCAGCTCTCGGGCAAGAACGTGGCCACCACCACCGGCACCACCAGCGTGCAGCTGCTGCGCAAGCACGAGCGCGCCAACGGCGTCGACTTCAAGGAAGTCTTCGGCAAAGACCACGCCGACAGCTTCCTGCTGCTGGAAAGCGGCCGCGCCGATGCCTTCGTGATGGACGGGCAGATCCTGGCCGGCAACATCGCCAAGGCCAAGAACCCGGCCGACTTCAGGATCGTCGGCGAGGTGCTGGCGGTGGAGCCCATCGCCATCATGGTGCGCAAGGACGACCCGGCTTTCAAGAAGGCCGTCGACACCAGCATCGGCGCCATGATGAAGAGCGGCGAGATCGCCAAGCTCTACGACAAGTGGTTCGTGCAGCCCATCCCGCCGAGCAACACGCGCGTGGGCCTGCCGGCCAGCGAGGCCACCAAGGCGGCCTGGGCCAGCCCGAACGACAAGCCCGTGGAAGAGTACGCCAAGAAGTAAGGCGGCCCTCCGGGCAACAGCGAGAGCGTCTGAGCAAGGGCCTGCATGAGCGGCGTGAACTGGGATTGGCAGGTCTTCTGCAAGGAAACCACCACCGGCGAGGTGGTGATGAGCTGCTTCGGCAAGGGCGGTGACATCACCTACCTCGACTGGCTGCTCTCGGCCTGGGGCTGGACGCTCAGCGTCGCGGTGCTGGCCCTGCTGGTGGCGCTGCTGGTGGGTGCCTTGATGGGCATCCTGCGCACGGTGCCCGACAAGCGCCTGGTCTTCATCGGCAACGCGTGGACGGAGCTCTTCCGCAACATCCCGCTGCTGGTGCAGATCTTCCTCTGGTACCACGTGCTGCCTTCGCTGTTCAAGCCGCTGCAGGGCGTGCCCAGTTTCCTGCTGGTGGTGGTGGCGCTGGGGTTTTTCACGAGCGCGCGGGTGAGTGAGCAGGTCAAGGCAGGCATCCAGACGCTGCCGCGCGGCCAGCGTTACGCCGGGCTGGCCATGGGCCTGACGCTGCCGCAGACCTACCGCTACGTGCTGCTGCCGATGGCCTTCCGCACCGTCATCCCGCCGCTCACCAGCGAGGCGATGAACATCGTCAAGAACTCGTCGGTGGCCTTCGCCGTGAGCATTGCCGAGCTGACGATGTTTGCGCTGCAGGCCGGTGAAGAGACCTCGCGCAACGTCGAGATGTACCTCGCCGTGACGGCCCTGTATTTCGTCTCGGCCTTCACCATCAACCGCCTCGCGCTGGTGTTGGAAAACCGCGTGCGGGTGCCCGGCCTGCTGGGCGCGAAGTGAGGGCGCTGCGATGAACCTCGACTTCAGCTTCCTCAGCGCCGACGTGCTCTCGGGCTTCGTGCTCAAGGGCCTGATCTTCAGCTTCCAGCTCACGCTCGTGGCGATGGTGGGCGGCATCCTGCTGGGCACGGCGTTGGCGCTGATGCGCCTGTCGGGCAAGCCCTGGCTGGCGGTGCCGGCCGCGGCCTACGTGAACACCATGCGCAGCATCCCGCTGGTGATGGTGATCCTGTGGTTTTTCCTGCTGATTCCGCTGATGCTGGGCAAGCCGCTGGGCGCCGAGATCTCGGCCATGGTGACCTTCACGCTCTTCGAGGCCGCTTACTACAGCGAGATCATGCGCGCTGGCATCCAGAGCGTGCCCAAGGGCCAGGTCAACGCCGGCTACGCGGTGGGCATGACTTACCCGCAGACCATGCAGTACATCGTGCTGCCGCAGGCCTTCCGCAACATGCTGCCGGTGCTGTTGACGCAGACCATCATCCTGTTCCAGGACACGAGCCTGGTCTACGCCATCGGCGCCTACGACCTGCTCAAAGGCTTCGAGGTCGCCGGCAAGAACTTCAACCGGCCGGTGGAGACCTACCTCGTCGCCGCCGTCGTGTACTTCGTCATCTGCTTCTCGCTCAGCATGCTCGTGCGCAGGCTGCAGCAGAAGATAGCCATCATCCGCTAGAAGGCCCAGCCGCCATGATCGAGATCAAGAACGTCAGCAAGTGGTACGGCAGCTTTCAGGTGCTCACGGACTGCAGCACCACCGTCAACAAGGGTGAGGTGGTGGTGGTGTGCGGACCCTCGGGCTCGGGCAAGAGCACGCTGATCAAGACCGTCAACGCGCTGGAGCCCTTCCAGAAGGGCGACATCACTGTCGACGGCATCAGCATCAGCGACCCCAAGACCAACCTGCCCCAACTGCGCAGCCGCGTCGGCATGGTGTTCCAGCACTTCGAGCTGTTCCCCCACCTGAGCGTGACGGAGAACCTCACGCTGGCACAGGTGAAGGTGCTGGGCCGCAGCCTCGACGAAGCCAAGACCCGCGGCCTGAAGATGCTGGAGCGTGTGGGCCTGATGGCGCACAAGGACAAGTTCCCGGGCCAGCTCAGCGGTGGTCAGCAGCAGCGCGTGGCGATCGCACGCGCGCTGAGCATGGACCCTTTCGTGATGCTCTTCGACGAACCCACCAGCGCGCTCGATCCCGAGATGGTGGGTGAGGTGCTCGATGTGATGGTGCTGCTGGCCAAGGAAGGCATGACGATGATGGTCGTCACACACGAGATGGGCTTCGCCCGCAAGGTGAGCCACCGCGTCATCTTCATGGACGCCGGCAAGATCGTCGAAGACTGCAAGAAGGAAGCCTTCTTCGGCGACACCGCCTCGCGCTCCCCGCGAGCACAAGAGTTCCTCTCCAAAATTCTGCAGCACTGACCGAGCCGCCGCTACGGCGCGCGATCAAGCTCCCCCACGGAACCGGCTCTGCCGGGCCGTAGGGGGCCGGCCCCCTCGGGGGGTAGCGAGCGCTAGCGAGCTTGGGGGCTCAAGGTTCTATGGCTGCCCCGATCAAGGGCTCGCCGCCCCCGACCGTGCCGATGAAGGTGGCCTTGCCGGTGGCCAGGTCCACTTTGTGCCAGCGCGTGGCCTTGCTGTCCTTGTTGTGCACGCCGGTGTAGGCCGTGGGCGACAGATCGCTGATGTCGAAGCTGGCGTGCGCAAACGGGCCGATGCCCAGGCTGCCCACCGTGTACAGGCGCCCTGTGTTGGGCGAGACCATGGGCGTCACGCCCTCCTTCGTGCCCTGGTGCACCAGCGTGCCGAGTTCACCGTCCAGCGCGTAGTTGGTGGTGATCTTGTCGTTGCTCTTGTTGTAGGTGTAGGCCGCGCCAACGATGCGCGGTTTTTCGTCGTCGTTCGTGTCTTTCGGGTCGTAGGCCAGGCGGCCGTCGAACTGCACGCCGGGCTGGTTGGGCTCGGCGTCCACAGCCGCGCCCGTGTCGGGGTGCAGGCGCAGGTTGAAGCCGGTGTTGTTGGCCACGCGGATGCGGTCGACCGTGGGGTTGAAGTCGAAAGCCCACTCGGTGGCGCCAGCAGTGGGCAGCACCACGGGCGAGCCCACGGCCGTGGCGCGGGCCTGGGCGATGTCGATCTTGTAGAGCTGGCCCGATGAACCCAGCGCGTACAGCTCGCCGCGCGCGACGCGGAAATCAATGCCCAGCACACGCTCGCCATTGCGCAGGCCCTGCAGCGGCTTGCGATCGCGCACCTGCTGCGGCTGCCCTGCGTTGAAGCGCAGCAGGTGGTTGCTCACCGACACGGCCACGATCTCTTCTTTCGCGGCCGGGCCCACGGCTTCGGTCTTGGGGCCAGAGCCACAGGCGGCCAGGGCCAGGGCAGCGGCAGCGAACAAGGGGCCTGCGGAACGGGGCTTCATGCGATGTTTTCCTTCAGAAGGTGATGGGCCGGCCTGTGCGGCGGCAGCGCTCAGTATCGGCAGCGCAGGGGCCGAGGTGAAGTGCTGAATGCGAGAATGAACCATGACCGACGCTCTTCACCTCACGCGCCCCGACGACTGGCATCTGCACCTGCGCGACGGTGCTGCCCTGGCCGCCGTGCTGCCGGCCACGGCCCGCCAGTTTGCCCGAGCCATCGTCATGCCCAACCTGCGGCCGCCGGTCACCACCGCCGCCGCGGCCGTGGCCTACCGCGAGCGCATCAACGCCGCGCTGCCGGCGGGGGCGAGCTTCACGCCGCTGATGACGCTCTACCTCACCGACAACACGCCGCCGGAAGAGATCGCGCGCGCCAAGGCGGCCGGCGTGGTGGCGCTCAAGCTTTATCCCGCCGGTGCCACCACCAACAGCGACGCGGGCGTCACCGATCTGCGCAAGTGCCACGCCACGCTGGAAGCGATGCAGCGCGAAGGCCTGCTGCTGCTGGTGCACGGCGAGGTGACCGACGCCGAGATCGACATCTTCGACCGCGAGGCCGTTTTCATCGACCGTGTGATGCAGCCGCTGCGCCGTGACTTCCCCGAGCTGAAGGTGGTGTTCGAGCACATCACCACCCGCGAAGCGGCGCAGTACGTGGCCGAAGCCGGCCCGCGCACCGCGGCCACGCTCACCGCGCACCACCTGCTCTACAACCGCAATGCGCTCTTCACCGGCGGCCTGCGCCCGCACTACTACTGCCTGCCAGTGCTGAAAAAGGAAAAGCACCGTCAGGCGCTGGTGCAGGCAGCCACCTCGGGCAGCCCGCGCTTTTTCCTGGGCACGGACAGTGCCCCGCACGCGGCCGTGATGAAAGAGCAGAGCGTCTGTGGTGCCGGCTGCTACACCGCCCCGGCCGCGCTGGAGCTTTACGCCGAGGCCTTCGAGGCCGCCGGCGCGCTGGACAAGCTGGAGGGCTTCGCCAGCCACTTCGGCGCTGACTTCTACGGCCTGCCGCGCAACAGCGGCACCGTCACGCTCAAGCGCGAGGCCTGGGCTTTGCCCGAAACGCTGCCTTTCGGCGACGCCACCATCAAGCCGCTGCGCGCTGGCGAAACCTTGAACTGGAAACTGTCATGAGCACCGACCGCGTCATGCTCCTCATCGACGCCGACAACGTGTCGGTCGACGTGATGGAGCAGGCCGTGCGCCTGCTGCTGAACCAGCACGGCGCGCTGCACGTGCGCCGCGCCTATTGCACGGCCGAGAGCGCCGTGGCCAACCAGAACGCCTTCAAACGCCTGGGCATCAAGCCCATGGTGAACCTGGCCGCGGGCAAGAACAGCACCGACATCGCGATGGCCGTGGACGCCATCGACCTGGTGCTGGCCGAGCGACCCGATGTGGTGGTGATCGCTTCTTCAGACAGCGACTTCGCGCCCCTGGTGCAGCGCCTGCGTGAGAAGGGTTGCGTGGTGCGCGGCATCGGCCAGCTGGGCAAGACGGGTGACGAGACGCAGGAGGTCTACGACGACTTCACCGTGCTCGAACACCGCAAGTCGGCCGCCAGCGCTGCAGCGGCGGCCGAGCGGCCCAAGCGTGCACCGCGCAAAACCGCCGCCGCCAAAGCCCCGGCGGCCAAGACAGCCGCCGCGAAGAAGGCCCCGGCCGCGCGCAAGAGCAGCGCCGCCAAGGCCAGCGCCGTGGTGGCCGAGGCCGATGCCGAAGCGTCGGCTCCCAAGCCCGCCGCGCGCAAGACACCGGCGCGCAAGCGGGCCGCGGCGCCGGCGCCTGAGCCCGTCCCCACGCCGGCACAGACGCCTGACGATGCGGGCGATGACGACCTGCCCAGCGCAGTGGTGGCGATGCTGGAGGCGGGCACGCCCGCAGCCACGACCGCGCCGGCGGCCCCCACCGCCCGGCCCGCCCGTCCGGCCCGCACCGCGCAGGCGGCCGACGAGGCCCGCGCCCCGCGCTCGCCTTCGACCCTGGCCGCCGTGCTGGCTTGTCTGCCCGAGCTCGAAGCCGGCCAGAGCCTGGCCCTGAACGTGGCCGTGCAGCGCCTGCGCGCCGCGCAATTGCTGGGCAAGAGCAGCTCGTCGCTGAAGCTGTTTTCGCTGCTGAGCGACCGCTTCGAACTGCTGCCGCCCGACAAGCCGGCCCAGGTGCGCCTGCGCCGCTGAGCCCGCGGGCGCGCCTGCGCGGCCTTGCCCTTACCGCCGCCGGGCTTGCTTGAATCGGCGGGCCCCGCCCTAACATCTCGCCTGTCCTGGGCATCTTTGCGGCACGGAGGCCGCTTCCGCCATGAAACGCATCCTGCTTTTCGTCGTCACCAACCTGGCCGTCATGCTGGTGCTGGGCCTGGCCGCCAGCCTGCTGGGCGTCAACCGCTTCCTCACGGCCAACGGGCTGAACCTGGGCGCGCTGCTGGGCTTCGCGGCGCTGATGGGTTTTGGCGGCGCGATCATCTCGCTGCTGATGAGCAAGCCCATGGCCAAATGGACCACGGGCGCGCAAATCATCAACAACTCCAACGACCCCACGCACCGCTGGATCGTTGGCACGGTGCAGAACTTCTCGCAGAAGGCCGGCATCGGCATGCCAGAGGTGGCCATCTACGACGGCGAGCCCAATGCGTTTGCCACCGGCGCCTTCAAGAACTCGGCCCTGGTGGCGGTGAGCACGGGCCTGCTGCACAGCATGAACCGCGACGAGGTCGAGGCCGTCATCGGCCACGAGGTGGCCCACGTGGCCAACGGCGACATGGTGACGATGACGCTGATCCAGGGCGTGATGAACACCTTCGTCGTGTTCCTCTCGCGCGTGGTGGGTTACTTCGTCGACAAGGTCGTGCTGCGCAACAACAACGACGGCCCGGGCATCGGCTACTACGTCACCACCATCGTGCTCGACATCGTGCTGGGCGTGCTGGCCGCCGTGATCGTGGCCTGGTTCTCGCGCCAGCGTGAGTACCGCGCCGACGCCGGTGCCGCCGCGCTGATGGGCCGCAAGCAGCCCATGATCAACGCCCTGGCGCGCCTGGGCGGGTTGGAGCCCGGCGAGTTGCCCAAGAGCGTGGCCAACATGGGCATCAGCAGCAAGCCCAGCGGCCTGATGGCGCTGTTCAGCAGCCACCCGCCGATCGAAGACCGCATTCGCGTGCTGCAACAGTCGCAGTGAGCAGTTTGAAATGAAGAAGGGCCCGGTTTCCGCCGGGCCCTTTTTCTTGGGTTTCCTGGGCTCGCTGCCGTTCACGCCTTCGGCGCGCGGGGCACTCGCCCCATCAGATAGAACTCGTCGTTGGGCCGCATGCCCGTCAGGTTGGCCATGCGGTTGCTCAGGCCGAAGAAGGCCGTGATGGCGCCGATGTCCCAGATGTCTTCGTCGTCGAAGCCGTGGCCACGCAGCGCCTCGTAGTCGGCATCGTCCAGCGTGTGCGAGGCGGTGCAGACCTTCATCGCGAAATCGAGCATGGCCTTCTGGCGCGGCGTGATGTCGGCCTTGCGGTGGTTCACCGCCACCTGGTCGGCCACCAGCGGCGCCTTCTCGTAGACGCGCAGGATGGCACCGTGCGCCACCACGCAATAGAGGCACTGGTTGGCCGCTGAGGTGGCGACGATGATCATCTCGCGCTCGCCCTTGCTGAGCGAGCCGGTGTCCTTCAGCAGCAGCGCATCGTGGTAGGCCATGAAGGCCCGCCACTCGGCCGGCCGGTGCGCCAGCGCGAGAAAGACGTTGGGCACGAAGCCGGCCTTGGCCTGCACTTCCAGGATGCGCGTGCGCAGGTCTTCGGGCAGGTCGTGCAGCTCGGGCACCGGGTAACGCGAGATCGGCGAGATCGGGTGGGCCATGGGGCGTGTCTCCTTCAGCTTCTGAACTGCATGGCGTGCAGCCGCGCGTAAAGCCCGCCGGCGGCCAGCAATTCGGTGTGCGTGCCTTGCTCCACCACGCGGCCGGCTTCCATCGCCACGACGCGGTCGGCCTTCTCGATGGTGGACAGGCGGTGTGCGATGACGAGCGTGGTGCGGCCCTGCATCAGGCCTTCCAGCGCAGCCTGCACGGCGCGTTCGCTTTCGCTGTCCAGCGCCGAGGTGGCTTCGTCGAGGATGAGCACCGGCGCGTCTTTCGCGATGGCGCGCGCAATCGCCAGGCGCTGGCGCTGACCGCCCGAGAGCTGGCTGCCGTTGTGGCCGATCACCGTGTCCAGGCCCTGCGGCAGGCCTTCGACAAAATCGAGCAGGTGCGCGGCCTGCAGCGCGGCGCGCACCTGCTCGCGGCTCAGCCTGGCGCCCAGGGCCACGTTGGCGGCCACGGTGTCGTTGAAGAGGATCACGTCCTGGCTCACCAGCGCGAACTGGCGACGCAGGGCCTGCACGTCCCAAGCCGCCAGCGGCACGCCGTCCAGCGTGATGCGGCCGGCCGTGGGTTCGATGAAACGTGGCAGCAGGTTGGCCAGCGTCGTTTTGCCTGCGCCCGAGGGGCCGACCAGCGCCACCGTTTCGCCGGCGCGCACCCGCAGGTCCAGGGCATCCACCGCCGGCGGGCTGTCTTCGCGGTAGCGCAGGCTCACGCCTTCGAGGGCGATGTCGCCGCGAGCGCGGCTGGCATCGAAGCTGCCGCCTTGCTCCACCGGGCTGTGCTCGATGAGGTCGAGCCCACGCTCCACCGCGGCCAGGCCGCGCGTCAGCGGCGCCATCACGTCCGACAGGTGCTTGGCCGGTGCCACCAGCTGCAGCATGGCCGTGACGAAGGCGACGAACTCGCCCACCGAAGTGCCGCCGCTGCGGCTTTGCCACAGCGCCAACGTGATGACGGCCGAGATCGCGATGGAGGCCAGCATCTGCGTCACCGGCGTCATCGTGCCGCCGGCGGCCACGGCCTTCATCATCAGCCGGCGCACGCTGTCGGCGCTGAAGCGGAAGCGCGCCTGCTGCTGCGCCTGCGCGCCGTGCAGCCGCACGATGCGCCAGGCCAGCACGTTTTCCTCCACCACGTAGGCCAGCTCGTCGGTGGCTTTCTGACCCTCCACCGTCACGCGGTGCAGTCGTTTGCCCAGCGCACGCATCACCAGCGCCACGGCCGGGAAGAGCAGGCCCACCACCAGCGTGAGCTGCCAGTTCAGCACCAGCAGGTAGGTCAGCAGGCCGATGAGGATGAGCGTGTCGCGCACCAGCGTCAGCACCGAGGCCGAGAGGATGGTGACGCCGGCCTGCGCCTCGTAGACCAGCGTGTTGGTCATGCCGCTGGCCGTTTGCTGCGTGTAGAGCTCGGGCGTGTGCGAGAGCAGGCGCGCGAACATGCCCTCGCGCAGCTTCAGCACGGCGCGGTTGGCCACCCAGGCCAGGCCGTACTGCGCGATGAAGCCCGAGATGCTGCGCACCGCGAACAGGCCGATGATGGCCACCGGCACCACCCACAGCGGCAGCGAGCCGCCGGCAAAACCCTGGTCGAGCAGCTTGCCCAGCAGCAACGGGATGGCCGGCTCCGTGGCCGCGGTGACCAGGGCTGCCAGGGCCGCAGCCACCAGGCCCGCACGGCTGTGGCGAACGTAGGGCCAGAGCCGCTTCAGGCGCTGCAAAAGGGTGGGCATGGGCAAGGTTCTGGCAGGGCCCGAAAGTGCGACGGCAGGGCCGACATCAGCGGCGGATTATCGCGGTGACCGTTTGTTGCCCAAGGGCGGGCAGCGTGCTGCCTACAATGAATCCATGTTCAGCCCTCGACACCGACCGTCTTGAACCCCCTTGTCGACCGCGGGCGCCGTGCGCTCATCGCCAGCGGTCTGCTGGCCTCAGCCGGGCCGGTGCTGGCCCAGTTCCGTGTCGAGATCTCGGGCGTGGGGGCCACGCAGGTGCCGCTGGCCAGTGCGGTGTTCCGCGGCGAAGTCGATGCCGGCGTCCCGGTCTCGCGCATCGTGCGTGGCGACCTCGAGCGCAGCGGCCTGATCCGCACTGTCGACATCACCGAAGCGCTGGACGAGCGCAGCACCATCGACCTGCCCGCCTGGCGCGCCAAGGGCGTGGATGCCGTGCTCGCGGGCTCGGTCACGCGCCTGGTCGATGGCCGCTTCGACGTGCGCTACAAGCTCTGGGACGCCGTGCGCAACGAAGAGCTGCTCGGCCAGAGCAAGGTGGTGCTGGCAGCCGACCTGCGCCTGGCGGCCCACCGCGTTGCCGACGAGATCCACCAGAAGCTCACAGGGGAGCGCGGCGTCAACGCCACGCGCATCGCCTACGTGGTGCGCTCAGGCCGCCGCTACACGCTGCACGTCACCGACGCCGACGGCGAAGGCGGCCAGATCGCACTGGCCAGCCCCGAGCCCATCATCTCGCCGGCCTGGAGCCCCGAGGGCAAGCGCCTGGCCTACGTGTCTTTCGAAACGCAGAAGGCCGTGGTCTGGGTGCAAGACCTCACCACCGGCGAGCGCCGCATGCTGGCGAGCTTCCGCGGCAGCAACAGCGCGCCCGCCTGGAGCCCCGACGGCCGCCAGTTGGCCTTGGCACTGTCGCAAGACGGCCTGACGCAGCTGTACCTGATGCCCGCCTCGGGCGGCACGCCGCAGCGCCTGACGCGCAGCAACGGCATCGACACCGAACCAGTGTTTGCGCCCGATGGCCGCAGCGTGTTTTTCGTCAGCGACCGTGGCGGTGGCCCACAGGTCTACCGTGTGGGGCTCGACGGCACCAGCCCGCAGCGCGTGACCTTCTCGGGCGCCTACAACATCAGCCCCGCCGTCAGCCCCGACGGTACGCAGCTGGCCTACATCACGCGCCAGGGCAGCGGCTACAAGTTGATGCTGCAAGACCTGAACGACGGAACTGTGCTGCCGCTTTCGGACACACAGGACGACGAGAGCCCGAGCTTCGCGCCCAACGGCCGCCTGATCGTGTACGCCTCGCGCGTGCAAGGAACCGACGTGTTGATGACCACCACGCTTGATGGCAAGATCAAAACACGCCTCCTGAGCATCAGCAGCGGCGCCGATATGCGCGAACCGGCCTGGGGCCCTTATGGGCGCTAGTGCCAGGCTGCCGGGACACCACTCACCGCTGCCCCTACCGTCAACCCCCTGCAAGGAGACGTTCATGAAGACCCGCCTGTCCACCCTCCGCCCGGCCACCGCGCTCATCGCCACCGCGGCCCTGCTGGCCGCTTGCGGCACGACGCGCCTGCCGGCCGACACCGCGGCGGCGCCAGCCGTGCAGACCGCCACGCCGGTGGCCACGGCAGCACCGGCTGGCACGGCTCGCTCAGCCACGCCTTCGGCCACGCCGCAATCGAGCGTGGCCACGGTCAGCTTGCCTGGCGCCGGTGCGCCGGGCGCCACCCCCACCACCGGTGCGGCCGCAGGGGGCACGGCAGGAGCTGGTGCTGCTGCGCTGATGGCCTTGCCCAGCCAGAAAGTCGTCTACTTCGATTTCGACAGCTTCGCCATCAAGGACGACTTCAAGCCAGTGCTCGACGGCTATGCGCGCGTGCTGTCGGCCAATGCCGGCAAGCGCCTGACCATCGAAGGCCACACCGACGAGCGCGGTGGCCGCGAATACAACCTGGCGCTGGGCCAGAAGCGCGCGGCCGCGGTGATGAACTCGCTGAAGCTGCTGGGTGTGAAAGAAGGCCAGATGGAGGCCGTGAGCTTCGGCGAAGAGCGCCCTGCCGCCCAGGGCACCGATGAATCGGCCTGGTCCAAGAACCGCCGTGCCGAACTGAAGGACCGTTGAGATGCACAGACTTGCGCAGGTCAGCCGCGCTGCCATCCTGGCCCTGAGCCTGGGCGGCACAGTGGGGGCGGCACACGCCATCTTCAGTGACGACGAGGCCCGCAAGGCCATCGTCGACCTGCGCAACCGTGTCACCGCGGTGGAAGAGGCCGGCAAGGCGCGCAGCGCCGAGCTGGCTGCGGCCAACGCGCAACTGCTCGAGCAGCTGACGGCCCTGCGCCGCAGCATGCTCGACCTCAACAACCAGCTCGAAGCCATGCGCGGCGAACTGGCCAAGCTTCGCGGCAACGACGAGCAGATGATGCGCGACGTGGCCGAGATGCAGGCGCGGCAGAAAGACGTGAGCCAGAGCCTGGACGACCGCCTGCGCAAGATCGAGCCGGTGAAGGTCAGCATCGACGGCCGCGAAGCTATCGTCGAGCAAGGCGAAAAACGCGCCTATGAAGAGGCCATCGCCGCCATCCGCGGCGGTGACTTCGATCTGTCGGTGGCCCTGCTCACCACCTTCCAGCGGCGTTTCATAGGCAGCCCCTACACCGATTCGGCGCGCTTCTGGTTGGGCAACGCCCTCTACGGCAAACGCGACTACAAGGAAGCGGTCACCGCCTTCCGCGCTTTTGTGGCCGGTGCCTCCGATCACCCGCGGGCGCCTGAGGCCTTGCTCGCGCTGGCCAACAGCCAGGCGGAAATGAAAGACCCGCGTGGCGCGCGTCGCACCATCGAAGAGCTGATGAAGACCTACCCCGATTCCGAGGCCGCGCAGGCCGGCAAGGAACGGCTGGCGTCGATCAAGTGACCGCAGAGGCCGCACCGGCGGCCCTGCACTTGCCGCCCGACACTGCCGACACCGAGCGCCGCTTCGGCGGCCTGCGGCGCCTCTACGGCGACGCCGGGTATGCCCAGGTCCGAGGGGCCGCAGTGGCGGTGGTGGGCCTGGGGGGCGTGGGCTCGTGGGCGGCCGAGGCCCTGGCGCGCAGCGGCGTGGCGCGGCTCGTGCTCATCGACCTGGACCACGTGGCCGAGTCCAACATCAACCGCCAGGTGCAGGCCCTCGGCGCCACGCTGGGCCAGCACAAGGGGCTGGCGCTGCGCGACCGGGTGGCCGACATCCATCCCGCCTGCGAAGTGCAGGTGGTCGACGCGTTTGTCGATGCCGGCAACTGGCCGGCACTGCTGCCCGGCCCTGTGCATGCCGTCATCGACGCCTGCGACCAGGTGCGCGCCAAGGTGGCGATGGCCGCCTGGGCGCGGGCTGCCGGGGTCTCGCTGGTGTGCGTGGGCGCGGCCGGCGGCAAGCGCGCTGCGCAGCGCGTGGAGGTGGCCGATCTGTCCGAGGCCACGCACGACCCCCTGCTCGCCAGCCTGCGCCAGCGTCTGCGCAAGGAAGCCGGCGCGCCGCGGCAGGGGCGTTTGGGTGTGAGCTGCGTGTTCTCGCGCGAGGCTGTGGCGGGGCCGGCCGACAGCTGCGACAGCGACGGCAGCCTGAACTGCCACGGCTATGGCTCCAGCGTCACCGTGACAGCCACCTTCGGCATGGTGGCCGCGGGTGAAGCCCTGGCGCAACTGATCTCGAAAGGCGACCGGGCGCAGGCCTGAATTTTCTGGCTATAATGTGAGGCTCACCGGAGGGGTCGTTAGCTCAGTCGGTAGAGCAGCGGACTTTTAATCCGTTGGTCGCGTGTTCGAGTCACGCACGACCCACCACACGACGGCGCCGGGCTTCATGCCCTGCCAACGCGTGAACCGGTACCCCGGGCTCCTAGCTCAGTTGGTAGAGCAGCGGACTCTTAATCCGTTGGTCGACAGTTCGAATCTGTCGGGGCCCACCAACCACGACCAAGGCCTGGACGGCAACGTCCAGGCCTTTGTTCTTTCTGCGTAGGGCCGCTGCGGGCCGCCGCCGACAATGCCCGCTCCGCCACTTCGCGCCGGCAGCAGCCCATGCCCCGTGCCTCCATGCCCATTGACGCAGCCCCAATCACCGACCTGCGTGCCTTGGCGCGGCAGTGGCCCCGCACCGGGCGCCTGGAAGCCATCGTGCTGCGGCCTGCTCGCGGCCAGGCGGCGGTTGAGGTCGCAACCACCGAGGCCATCGCCGGCCGCGGCTTGCAGGGCGACCGCACCGGCGACAAGGCGCGCACTTCACCCCTGGGTGGCAAACGCCAGGTCACCTTGCTGCAGGCCGAACACCTGCCCCTGATCGCGGCCTTCGCTGGCACGGCCCAACCAGCAGCCACACAGCTGCGTCGCAACCTCGTGGTCTCGGGCCTGAACCTGCTCGCCGCACGTTCGCCCTTTGCCGACCAGACCGTGCACCTGCACCTCGGTGACGAGGTGGTGCTCGAACTCACCGGGCCGTGCGACCCGTGCTCGAAGATGGAAGCGCTGCTCGGGCCGGGCGGCTACAACGCCATGCGTGGGCACGGGGGCCTGACAGCACGCGTGCTTCGCAGCGGCCGCCTGCGTGTGGGCGATGCCGTGTGGGCCTGCGTGGCCGCTGAACCTGCGCCGCAGACCACTGACCAAGCGGGCTGACCGCCTTCACTACACGCCGCCCTCCACGCGCGTTCAACCCCCGCCTCGGCTCAGGCCACGCCGACATCGCGGATCTGCTGCAGCAGCGCCGTGGCACGTGCGGTGCGAGCCTCCACCTCCGCCAGCAAGGGTGCTGCAGCCAGGCCGGCGTCTCCATCGGCGATGTCCATGGCGGCCAGGCTCGCGTTGGCGATGATCGCGCCCACCAGTTCCTGGCCTTCGGTGGGCCGCGCGTCGCGGGTGGTGCGTGTCAGCGCCGCTTCCAGGCGCTCGCGCAGGGATTGGGCCTCGTGTGCTTCGCTGAGGTCTTCGAAGATGAAGATACAACCCAGCAGCGGGTGCTCATTGGCCTGCACGGGCTCGGCGCGCACAGCCACGGGCAAGCCACGGCCATCGGGTCGGCGCAGCACCAGTTCGCCCTGCCAGGGCCGGTGTTCGGCGCGCACCTGGCCGATGGCGCGGTGGGCCAGCGCCGGCTGGGTGAACAGTGCCGCCAGCGCCTCGAGGCTGCCTACTTCGTCACGGCGGCGTCCGCTCAGCGCCAGGAAGGCGGCGTTGGGGTAGAAGCTGCGCTGTGCACCGTCGGTGACGACCGCGGCCTCCTGCGAATTGGCCACGGCCGAGCGCAGCTGCGAGAGCTGGTGTTCGGCGATCAGCAGGCGCACTGCGTTGACCTGCAGGATCATGTCGACCAGCGCCGCGCCGTAGGCCTGCGCCAGCGACAGGTCGCTGCGTGTCCAAGGCAGGCAGTGGCCGGTGTCGGGTTGTACGCGGCGCAGCCACACCAGGGCATCGGGCTGCTGGCTCGACAGCTTCACCGCCAGCACACCGGCGCTGGCCTGTGGCAGGCCGTCAGCGTCGTCCCCCGGCAGCGGCAGGGCGCTGTGCTGCCAGGAAGCCGCGCTGTCGTCTTGCACCTGCAGCCAGGCCTCCAGCGCCTGCAGCGCCGGCCTGGCGGGCGCCGCGCCGCAGCCCAGCACTTCGCCGCCATGCCAGAGCAGCGCGGCGCTGGCGTCCAGGGGCTGCAGCAACGCCGCTTCGTTGCGCAGGAGGGCGGCACGCCAGTCGCCTTCGACGGACGTGGCTTGCAGCAGGCGCTGTTCCAGCCGGCGCACCTCGGCACGCACCTGGGCGCGGGCGTAGTTCTCCAGCGCCACCACCCGCGTCATGAAGACTTCCGCCAGCAGCTCCAGCGCCGCGCGCAGGGCCTGGGCCGGCCGGCGCGGCTGCGGGTGGTGGCAGGTGATCAGGCCCCAGAGCTGGTCTTCGCGCACGAGTGCGGCCACCACGCTGGCGGCCACGCCGTGCGCGCGCAGGCGTTCGGCGTGCGCGGCCGAGGTGCTGCGCAGTTCGCCGAGCGTCAGGTCGTGGCCGCCGCCACTGCCCGGCGGCAAGGCGGGAATCAGTTCGGAGGGCGTTGCGGCGGCATCCACCAGCACCCGCACCCGCTTGTGCAGGTAGAGCTCGCGGGAGCGCACCGAAGGGTCGGGCCAGGCTTCGTCGAGCAGCCGGTTCTGGCCCAACCAGGCGGGCAGTCGCGGCGCGCGGTCTTCGGCGATCACGCAGCCGCGGCCGTCGGGCCCGAACTCGGTGATGAAGACGCGGTCGTGGCCGAGCAGACCGCGCACCGCCTGGGCGGCGGCCACCGACAGCGCCGCCACCGAGCCGGCCTCGCTGAAGCGCTGCACCGCGCGGCTGAGGTGCGCCAGCAAGGCGGCCTGCGTGGGTGCGCGCGCCGAGCTTGTGGCGTCCTGGGTGGGCCCCGCTGTGGTGGACGAGGCCTGGGGTTCGAGCTCCAGCACCACGGTGTCGGTGCTGACGCGGTGCACACAGCCTTCGTAGGCGCGCTCGGCGGGCGCCACGCCCAGCGTGCAGCGCCAGGGCCGGGGTTCTGCAGGCTGCAGCGTGTCGAGCAGCTGGCGCAGCCGGCTGTCGGCGTCGCCGCCGAGATCGAGCAGGGTGGCCAGCAGCAAGGTGGGCAACGGGCGTTCGAGCCAGTGGGCGGCGCTGCTGCTGGCCTGCACGATGCGCAGCTGCGGCTCACGCAGCACGAGCAGCAGGCCGTGGGCCTGGACGGTGCCCACCAGGCCGGGCGGAACGGTAAAGGAACTGCTGGCTTGACCGTATGCCGTACTGCGCGACACGGAACTACCTCGTTGGCGGCGGGGCTGTGAAGCCCGGTTGTCGGCGCAGTTGCGCCAATTCATCGATCGTGATGCCCAGCAGTCTGGCGGCGGCAGGCGCATCCCCGGGGTGGCGGTCGAGCGCGGTGCGCACGAAGTGCTGTTGGGTCAGGGCCTGGGCTTCGCGCAGCAGCTCGGGCAGCGGCGAACCGCCCAATTCTGCCGCCAGCGCGTGAATTGCGCGCAGGAGTTCTGCGGCCCGGGCATCGGCGGTCAGCACATCGGCGCCGGCCGGGCGCAGGGTGAAGCCGGCATCACCACCGCCGATGTCGTCGAGCAGGGCGCCGGCCAGGTCAACGGACAGGCCTGGCTCGTCGCCGCGCAGCAGCGTCACGCGCTGGGTGGGCGCCAGGCCATGCTGCTGCAGGCTGTGCAGCGCGGCCACGGCGGTGCCCGGCAGCCAGCGTTCCAGCGGCTGGCCGATGACCGCTTCTAGGTCGGCAGCGTGCACCATCTGCACGAAAGCCAGATTGGCTTCGCGCACCAGCGCGTGGCGGTCGACGACGACGATGCCTTCTGGCGTGCCGTCCACATGCTTGGCCAGCGCCGAGCCGAGGGCCAGCGGGTCGTCGAGCACCGGGTCGGCCTGGCGCAGGCGCAGCAGCACGGTCGGTTGGCGGGCCGCCGGCAGGCGCGTGGCAGTGAGGCCTATCGACAGGTGCGTGCCGGACAGCCGGGCCTGCGCGGCCACGGCCTCCGGGCTGGCACCGGCGCGTGCCAGCAGCGCCAGCACGCCCGGGCGTGAGCGCGCGTCGAAGTGCGCCGCCAGCAGCCGGCCCTGGGCCGAGGGGCCTTCCACCTGCAGCAGCCGCGCGGCGGCGGCGTTCACCGCCACCAGGCTTTCGCGGCGCACGTCCACGCTGGCCACGGCGTCGGTGGCCACCTGGTAGAGCAGCCGGCAGCGCATCTCGCCGTGGCGCGCGCGCCAGTAGCTGCGCTCCAGCGCCTGCTGGGTGTCGAGAAAACGCTGCTGGATGGCGGCCAGGCTGCGCAGGTCGCGCCCCACGGCCAGCACCGGGCCCTTGCTGCCCAGGCGCAGCGCGGTGTAGGCCACGGGCAGTTCGTGGCCCTCTTCACCGGTGTGGTTCACCTCGCGGCGGCGGCCCAGCCCGGCGGTGCAGGCATCGGCCAGCAGGCTCTCGATCTTGCCGCGGGTGTCGCCGGTGACGGTCTGGCTCCAGGGCCGGCCTATCCAGGCCTGCGCCGTGGCGTCCATCGGGGCCTGCTCGTTCTGCACCACATCGGTGACGATGCCGTGTTCGTCGATGACGAGGGCGATGTCGGAGGACAGTGAAACAAAGGCACGTGCCAGCCCCGCGGCGCAGCCCGAGAGGGCGTCCAGATCGTTCTGCAGGCGGGTGGGGGGGCGGCTCAAGGGGATGTCCTTCTGTGCGGTGGGCGACCTGAGCAGAAAGGGAGACCGCGGCAGGCCCTCTTCAGGCACGCAGACAGCCACGGTGGCCGCTGCTGCGGCCACCGCCCACCGACCGGAGCGGCGTCTCAGACGCGCGCCAAACCCAGCAGGTGAGCCATGTCCTTGAAGAAGATGCGCACATGGGCCATGGGCTTCTTGCGCACCAGTTCCTTGTTCATGTACGACTCGAAAGTCAGTTGCTGGACATCCTTGTCCATGCAGATCTTGACGAAGCTCTCGCGGCGCTTGTCGTTGCGGTACCAGAAGCGCTGCATGATGCCCAGCACCCAGAACACGCGGCCGTGGGCCTTCATGAAACGTTTGCGGGCACCCGCCAGCGCCGCGGCCTGGCCGGTGCGCAGGAACTCCTGGGCAGCGTCAGCCGCCAGCCGGCCGCCGTACATCGCGTAGTAGATGCCTTCGCCGGAGGAGGGCGCCACCACGCCGGCGGCGTCGCCGGCCAGCACGACGTTGCGGCCGTCGTCCCAGCGCTTGAGCGGCTTCATCGGCAGGGGCGCGCCTTCGCGGCGCACGGTCTCGAAGTGGGCCATGCCGGCGGCCTGGCGCAGCGTGGCGGTGGCCGTGCGCAGGGAGAAGCCCTTGTCGGCGCTGCCGGTGCCGATGCTGAGCGTGTCGCCGTGGGGGAAGACCCAGCCGTAGAAATCGGGGCTGAGTTCGCCGCGGTAGTAGACGTCGCAGCGGGTGTCGTCGTAACCCGCGGGCTTGACGGCCGGGGCGCGCACGATCTCGTGGTACGCGAAGACGTACTCGGTGTCGTGGGAGCCGGGCACACATTGCTGGGCCACGGCCGAGCGCGCACCGTCGGCGCCGATGACGCAGCGCGCGCGCACCGTGGCGGCGTGGCCGCTGGCCGGGCCGTCGTCGGTGCGGGCGCGAAAGTGCACCACAGCCAGGCCGTCGTCGGTGTGTTCGATCTTCTCGAAGGTGCCGGTGGCGCGCACGGCGCCGCTGCCGGCGGCGCGCTGGCGCAGCCACTCGTCGAAGTGCTCGCGGTCGACCATGCCCACAAAGCCGTTCTCGATGGGGATGTCGACCTTGCGGTCGGCCGGCGAGATCATGCGTGCCGAGCGGGCCTTGGCCACGAGCAGGTGGTCAGGGATCTGGAAGTCCTTGATGGCGCGGGGCGGGATAGCGCCGCCGCAAGGCTTGATGCGCCCGGCGCGGTCGAGCAGCAGCACGCTGCGGCCCTGGCTGGCCAGGTCGTGCGCGGCGGTGGCGCCGGCAGGGCCGCCGCCGATGACGACGACGTCGTAGGCCTTGGCAGTGTCGGGGGTGGACATCAGGAACCTCCGGCCCGCAGGGCCTGGGTGTCGGCAGGGCCGACGAGGGGGGCGGCCGAAGCCGGACGGGTGGCAGGCGCGGCGCCGAGCAGCGGCCCGCCGATGCGGGCGGCCAGCAGCGCTGCCGCGACGAACATGCCGGCTTCCAGGGCGAACACGGCGGCGTAGGCGGTGCCCATGTCGCCGATGAGCCAGCGCGCCACGTCGCTGGCGGCGGCGCCGAAGAGCCCGCCGACGGCAAAACCTATGGCCTGCGCAGCGCCCCACAGGCCCATGCGCGTGCCTTCACGGGCTTCGCCGGTGGCGGTGGCGCCGCCGGCCAGGCTCATCATCGAGCCGATGGCGGCGATGGAGAAAGCACCGTTGGCCACGCCGAGGATGAAGACGTTGGCGCGCAGCGGCCAGTTCGGGGCCACCGAGCCGGCCACTACCAGGCCCAGCAGCGCCAGGCCCGAGGCGATGCAGCCGCCCACCGTCCAGGCCCGCAACGAGCCCAGGCGCGCACCGGCCACGCGCCGGCCCGCCAGGGCGGCCAGCAGCATGCCCATCAGCGTGCCGCCGTGCTGCACCCCCGACAGCTGCGTGGAAGCACCCGGCGTGAAGCCGAAGACGGCGCCCGCGAAGGGTTCGAGGATCAGGTCTTGGGTGCTGTAGGCCAGCATCGAGACGAAGACGAAGATGGTGAAGCGGCGTGCGTCGGGCTCGCGCCAGACCTCGCGCAGTGCCGCCATGAAATCGGGCCGGGCCTTCTGCGCAGCAGGCGCCGCGCGGCCGTGGCCTTCCAGGCCCCAAAGTGCGAGTGCCGCCACCACCACGGCCACCAGCGACACGGTGCCTGACACCGCCATCAGGCGCGCCGGGGTGTAGGGGTCGAGAAAACGCCCGGCCAGCCCCGCGGTGACCGCGAAGCCGACGATCATCATCACCCACACCAGCGCGGCGGCCGAGGCGCGGCGCGGTGCGTCCACACGTTTGGCCAGCAGCACCAGCAGCGAAGTGCCGCCCGCGCTGACGCCCACGCCCACCAGCGCAAAACTCAGCACGGCCAGCACGATGCCGGGGCCGCGTGCGGTGTTCATCCAGGTGGTGGCCACCGCCGCGCCGAAGCCGCCCAGGGCCAGCACGGCGATGCCCCCCAGGATCCACGGGGTGCGGCGCCCGCCGACATCGCTGCCGTAACCCATGCGCGGCCGGCTCAGCTGCACCGCGTAGTGCAGCGCCACCAGCAGGCCGGGCAGCAGGGCCGGCAGGGCCAGTTCCACCACCATCACGCGGTTCAGCGTGGAGGTGGTCAGCACCACCACCGCGCCCAGCATGGCCTGCACCAGGCCCAGGCGCACGATGCCCGCCCAGCCGAGGTGGGCTTGCGTGCTCATGCCGCTGCTCCGGCCAGGCCGCGCAAGGCGAAGGCGCTGACCATCATGCCGCTGACGAAGAGCGGCACGCCGAAGCCGCTGTACCAGAGAGCCTGCCGCACCGGGTCGCGCAGGAAGCGCCGCATCATCAGGCCCTGGCCCACCAGCAGCGCGGCCACGGCGGCCGCGTGCAGCGGCTGGCCCCAGTGCAGCAGAAGGCCGATCACGACGACCTGCGGCAGCGCCATGAAGAGGCAGGCCACGCGGGCCGCGCCTTGCACCCCCAGGCGCACCGGCAGCGAGCCTATGCCCATCTGGCGGTCGCCCTCGATGGCCTTGAAATCGTTCAGCGTCATGATGCCGTGGGCCCCGCCGCTGTAGAGCGCGGCCAGCAGCAGCGAGGCGGCCGCGGGCGCCGCGCCGCCGGCCATCACCACACCCCCGGTCACCCAGGCCAGGCCTTCGTAGCAGATGCCGCAGGCCAGGCAGCCCCACCAGCCGTTGCGCTTCAGGCGCAGCGGCGGGGCGCTGTAAGCCCAGGCCAACAGCAGCCCGACCACGGCCGCGCCAAAGCCCCAGGGCCCGAGCAGCGTGGCCACGGCCAGCGACAGCAGTGTCCAGATGACGGCCACGTACAGGCCCCAGCGCCCCGGCATGCGGCCCGAAGGGATGGGGCGGTGCGGTTCGTTGATGGCGTCGACGTGGCGGTCGAACCAATCGTTCACGGCCTGGCTGGTGGCGCAGACCAGCGGGCCACTGAGCAGCACGCCCACGGTGATGAGCATCCAGTGCCCGGCCAGCGGCACGCCAGAGGCGATGACGCCGCAGCTGAAGGCCCACATGGGCGGGAACCAGGTGACGGGCTTGAGCAGTTCGGCAATGGCCGAAGGCGCTGGCAGGGTCGCGGGGGCGGCGTGGGCCGTGGAGCTCATGAGCGCATCTTGCGCTTGACACTCCTTCGCGTCAATCTATGTTTACACCTGTTCTGCTTGCAGGTGTCAGCGGCGCTGGACAGCCGCGTCGGCAGACGCCCGCTGTTTACTCTTCGCCGCCCAGGCTGCCCAGGCCGTAACGCCGCAGCTTCACGTAGAGGCTCTGGCGCGACAGGCCCAGCAGCAGCGCCGCGGAGGCGCGGTTGTCGTTGGACATCTGCAGCGCGGTCTCGATGCAGAGCTGCTCGATGAGGTCGGTGGTCTCGCTGACGATGTCTTTCAGCGGCGTCCGGCCCACCAGTTCGGTGAGTTCGCTGACCGAACGTGTCATCGCGCGGCTGCTTTCGGGCTCGGGCTTGATGCGGCGTTCGATGTCGCGGATGGCAAAGGCCAGCACGGTTTCGGTGTCGGGTGCGAGCTGCGCGGCCGAGATCTCGACCTCGACTTCGGTGCCGTACTCGCCGCGCAGCGCGGTGACAAAGCGCCCCACGCTGCCGCGCTGGCGCAGGTTGGTGATCAGCACGCCGAGTTCAACGCCGGTGCGGCCCAGCCAGCGGTCGAGTGCCTGGCCGCGGGCCTGGTCTTCGGTGCTCAGCTCGGCCAGTGTCAGGAAAGCGCGGTTCGCGCTCAGCACGCGCCCGGTTTCGTCGCAGAACACCAGCCCGTCGGGCGAGTTCTGCACGAAGGCAGCCAGCGTCACTTCCCAGCTCGGGGCGCCGGCAGGCAGAACACGCCGGCTGGCCGACTTGCCCACGGCGGCCGTGGCCTGCACCGGGGCCAGGCGAACCAGCACCAGCACGGCATCTTCCTGGCGGAACACCGAGGCCGAGACGGCGACTTCCGACTGCGCGTCGAGCAGGCGCGCACGCACCGCATCCTTTTTGCCCACCGAACGTGCCGCAGCCAGCAGGTCTTGCAGGCGTTCACCGTGCGCGGCATCGAAGAGCGCTGGCAAGCCAGCGCCAACGAGCTTGGCGCGGGTGCTGCCGCACAGGGTGCGTGCCGCGGGGTTGGCTTCCAGCACCTTCTGCGTGCTGCCGTCGACGATCAGCACCGCTTCGGAAGAGGTCTCCAGCAGATGCCGGTAGCGTGTTTCGGCCTCGCGCGAGCGCCAGTAGTCGCGCTCCATGGCCTGTTGGGTGTCGATGAGGCGGCGCTGCAGCGCCACGGTGGCGCGCAGGTCGCGCGCAAAGGCCACGATGCGGCCCTTGCCGCCGCGTTCACCGTCGCCCAGGCGCACGGCCGAGTACAGCAGCGGCAGTTCGTCGCCGTCGGCGATGGGGTGGTTCACCTGGCGCCAGCGGCCGATGTCGGCATCGGCGGCGGCCTGCGCGTCGCGCAGCATGGCCTCCACCTTCTGGCGGCTGTCGGGCGAAACGGTCTGCACCCAGGGCTTGCCACGCCAGGCGCGCAGCTGCTGGGTGGCCACGTCGTCGACCTGGGTCACGACGTCGAGGATGGTGCCTTCGTGGTCGAGCACCAGGGCCACGTCGCTCGAGGCCTGGACAAGCCGTGCCGCGCTCTGGGCGTCAAGGGCGCCGAGAGCGTGCTGCTCGCCGGTGTTTCGAGGCATGGGCTGGGGCCGCTGGTGAGGTAGTTGACAGAGGGTATTGTCAGTCAGTACTTACAGCACAGACTGTACGGTCACTTATTTTTTCTCAGCCTGCCCGTGCTGAGCAGCCGCTCTGCGACCAGCGGCGCTTCCTTGCCGTTGCTGGCGGTGCCGTCGGCACCCACCGCCACGGCCACTTCGGGGCGCGCCACGAAGGGCGGGCCGCCTACCAGCACGGCCAGGGCCGCGTTGCGCGAGGCGGCGCGCACGGCGACGATGGTTTCCTGCAGCCAGGGCAGGCGGCTGTCGCTGCCGACCGAAAAACCGATGATGTCGATCCACTCGTCGCGCACCATGGCCACGGGGCTGGTGACCGCACCGCCGATGCCACCGATGACGTCCCAGCCGTCGCGGCGGAAAAACTCCGCCACCATCGACAGCCCGAAGCTGTGCTGCTCGTCGCGCGGCTGCACGAACAGCGCGCGCCGGCCGTTGGCCGGGTGTTCGATCTCGGTGCCGAAAGCCGGGCTCAGTTCGCGCAACAGGCGCTGCAGCCGGCCGAGCGCCACGGTGACGGTGCTGAAGTCACAACTGTCGTTCTCCCACATCTCGCCCAGCCGTCGCGCGACGGGGCCGAAGATGTCGAGGTAGAGCGACTCGACCGAAACACCGCGTTCACGCAGGCCGTCGATGAGGGCCAGCGTTTCGGTTTCGCCGCCGCGCAGGATCTGCTGCAGCAGGTTCTCGATGTCGGCGGGGTGGGGCAGCACCGAACCGGGGTGGGGGTTGGCGGCGCCAGGACGGTGGGCCTGCACGAGGCGCGGGATGACGTCGGCTTCGATGGTGCGCGCCAGCCGCGCCAGGCGGTGCTTGGCGGCATCGGCGTCGGGCACATTGGGCCAGGAGGAGGGGCGCTCCTCGTTGGCCCATTGATGTTCCCTGTTTTCGCCCTCGGGCGAGGCCTGGCCTCGTGTGGGATCACCTTGCATCACAACCTCCAGGCGCGGCGGCCCATACAGCGCGGGGCGGCCGGCACAGGAAAGGTAGCACGGCCCCTGCGAACGCACCCCGACCGCGGCACGAGGCCGGTAGGGGCGCGGAGGGCAGGTGCTCGTCCAACTTCAACGGCTCGTGGGGATCTTGTTGGTGTCTCACGTCGCTGGGGGTTGTAAACCGCGACCGGCTGGTCGTCAAAACATTCTTCCCTCTTGGTGTTTCCACCGAGAGGGTCGCGCCGGACCCTGACAGGGGCGCTGGGGTACCGCCGTGTGGGGGCTCGGGCGGCGTGGCAGAAATCATGCGGGGCTGGGTTTTGAGTGTCAACTGCGATTTACGTCTATCTGAATTGACAGTTGCCAAACCAGCCCCTAGGCTCCGCTTCATGAATCGATCACAGCGGCCTTCCCTGGCCTCCGGCGCCGCAGTCAAGCGCCCCCCGCTGTACACGCCCGAGCAGCGTGTGCGGCGCAACCAGAGCCGCTGGACCCTGGTGCAGGGCCTGCTGGCGCCTGTGCAGTTCGTGGTGTTCCTCGTGAGCGCGGCCCTTGTGCTGCGCTACCTGGCCACGGGTGAAGGCCTCTGGGCGGCCACGCTCTCGGTGGTGGTGAAGACGCTGGTGCTCTACACCATCATGGTCACCGGCGCGATTTGGGAGAAGGTGGTCTTCGGCCAGTACCTCTTCGCCCCGGCCTTCTACTGGGAAGACGTGTTCAGCATGGGGGTGCTGGCGCTGCACACGGCCTACCTTGTGGCGCTGGCCACCGGCGCCCTGGGTGCGCGCGGCCAGATGCTGCTGGCGCTGGCGGCCTACGCCACCTACGTGGTGAACGCCGCGCAGTTCGTCTGGAAGCTGCGCCTGGCGCGGCTGGACGAAGCGGCCCGTGCAGCGAGTTCGGCCCAGACCGAGGGCAAGCCCCGCCCCGCGAGCCAGGGGGTGGTGGCATGAACGCCGTGATCCCCCTGCACGTGGAAGCTGCCGGCGGCTGCAGCACCGCCCCGGTGCTGAAAGAGCGCGGCCAGCGCGAGGTCTTCTGCGGTCTCACCGGCATCGTCTGGCTGCACCGCAAGATCCAGGACGCGTTTTTCCTCGTCGTCGGCTCGCGCACCTGCGCCCACCTGGTGCAAAGCGCCGCTGGCGTGATGATCTTCGCCGAGCCGCGTTTCGCCACCGCCATCATCGACGAGCGTGACCTCGCCGGCCTGGCCGATGCGCAGGACGAACTCGACCGTGTCGTCACCCGCCTGCTCGAGCGCCGCAGCGACATCCGCACGCTCTTCCTGGTGGGCAGCTGCCCTTCGGAAGTCATCAAGCTCGACCTCTCGCGGGCTGCCCAGCGCCTGAGCACGCGTTTTGCGCCCCAGGTGCGGGTGCTGAACTACTCGGGCAGTGGCATCGAGACCACGTTCACGCAGGGCGAAGACGCTTGCCTGGCCTCTTTGGTGCCCGGCCTGCCGGTGCCCAAGGCGACCGACCCTGCCCAGCTGGTGGTGGTGGGTGCGCTGGCCGACGTGGTCGAGGACCAGTTCACGCGCCTGTTCGCGCAGATCGGCCTGCCGGCGGTGCAGTTCCTGCCCGCGCGCCGCAGCGATGCGATGCCGGCGGTGGGGCCGAACACACGCTACCTGCTGGCGCAGCCCTTCCTGGCCGACACCGCGCGCGCCCTGGAAAACCGCGGTGCCCGCCGCATCGCCGCCCCCTTCCCGCTGGGGGTGGAAGGCACGACGGCTTGGCTGACGGCCGCCGCCGCCGCCTTCGGCATCGCCGCCGAGGCGGTGCAGGCCGCCACCGCCGCGCCGCGCGCCCGCGCCGAAGCCGCACTGGCCCGCCACCGCGCGGCCCTGTCGGGCCAGCGCATCTTCTTCTTCCCGGATTCGCAGCTCGAAATCCCGCTCGCGCGTTTTCTCGCGCGTGAACTCGGCATGCAGCTCACCGAGGTGGGCACGCCCTACCTGCACCGCGAGCACCTGGCCGAAGAGCTGGCGCTGATACCCGCCGGCACCGTGCTGAGCGAAGGCCAAGACCTGGAGAAGCAGCTCGACCGCTGCCGCGAGCAGCAGCCCGACATCGTGGTCTGCGGCCTCGGCCTGGCCAACCCGCTGGAGGCCGAGGGCCTGACCACCAAGTGGGCCATCGAGCTGGTGTTCAGCCCCATCCACGGCTACGAACAGGCCGGCGATCTGGCCGAACTCTTCGCCCGCCCGCTGCGCCGCCGCGCGCTGCTGGCCGCTGGCCTGGCCGCCTGAAGGAACGACGAGCACCATGCAGTTGACGCTCTGGACCTACGAAGGCCCGCCGCACATCGGCGCGATGCGCATCGCCACGGCCATGAAGGGCCTGCACTACGTGCTGCACGCGCCTCAGGGCGACACCTACGCCGACCTGCTGTTCACGATGATCGAGCGGCGCGACGCGCGCCCGCCCGTCACCTACACCACCTTCCAGGCGCGTGACCTGGGCGGCGACACCGCCGAGCTCTTCAAGAACGCCGCCCGCACGGCCTACGAGCGGTTCAAGCCGCAGGCTATGATCGTCGGCGCTTCGTGCACGGCCGAGCTGATCCAGGACGACCCGGGCGGCCTGGCCGCCGCGCTGAACCTGCCCGTGCCCGTGGTGCCGCTGGAACTGCCGGCCTACCAGCGCAAGGAAAACTGGGGCGCCTCGGAAACCTTCTACCAACTCGTGCGCGCGCTGTGCACGCCGCACGTGCCCACGCGCGCCGAAGGCGCGCTCAACACATCCACGGGCACGAAGCGCGAACGCGCCGCCGGCCAGAAGATCCGCTGCAACGTGCTGGGCCCCACGGCCCTGGGCTTCCGCCACAAGGACGACCTGCGTGAAGTGCTGGAACTGCTGCGCCGGCTGGACGTGGAGATCAACGTCGTGGCCCCGCTGGACGCCACGCCGCACGACCTGACGCGCCTGGGCGAAGCCGACTTCAACGTGGTGATGTATCCCGAGGTGGCGATGCAGGCCGCACAGTGGCTGCTGCGCAACTTCGGCCAGGCCGTGGTGAAAACCGTGCCCATCGGCGTGGGTGCCACGCGCGACTTCATCAAAGAAGTGGCGGCACTCAGCGGTGCCGACGCCGCGCCGCTGCTCAACGACCCGCGCGCACGCTCGCCCTGGTATTCGAAGTCGGTGGATTCCACCTACCTCACCGGCAAACGTGTCTTCATCTTCGGTGACGCCACGCACGTGATCGCCGCCGCGCGCATCGCCGCGAAAGAACTGGGCTTCGAAGTGGTGGGCCTGGGCACCTACAGCCGCGAATTCTCCCGCGATGTGCGTGACGCCGCCAAGCTCTACGGCTGCGAAGCGCTCATCACCGACGACTACCTCGAAGTGGAAGACCGCGTCGCCGAGCTGCACCCCGAGCTGGTGCTGGGCACGCAGATGGAACGCCACATCGCCAAGCGCCTGGGCGTGCCCTGCGCGGTGATCAGCGCCCCGATGCACGTGCAGGACTTCCCGGCGCGCCACGCGCCCCAGATGGGTTTTGAAGGCGCGAACGTGATGTTCGACGCTTGGGTGCACCCGCTGATGATGGGCCTGGAAGAACACCTGCTGCACATGTTCCGCGGTGACTTCGAGTTCCACGATGGCGCGGCGCCTTCGCACCTGGGCTCGGCGGCACGCCGGCCCGAGGTGGCCGAAACCGGCGCCGAAGCCGACGTGGCCCTTGCCGAACCCGAGGTGATGGTGGCCCAGCCGGCCCACGCAGCCGCGGCCCAGACCGTCACCGCCAGCGGCCCGGCGCCCTGGACCGCCGACGCCGAAAAGGAGCTCAAGAAGATTCCCTTTTTCGTGCGCGGCAAGGCGAAGCGCAACACCGAGGCCTATGCCGGCCAACGTGGCTTGGCGCAGATCACCGTTGAGACCCTCTACGATGCCAAAGCCCACTTCAGCCGCTGAACTGGCGGGTGCCGCCTTGGCCAGCAGCAGCGGCACGCTGCCTGCTGACCATGGTTTCGGCGGCCTGCTCGGCCGCCTGGCCCCCAAGGCCAAGCCCGCCAGCCCGTCGGTGGTGAAGCCTGCGCCGATGAACGTGGTGCTGGTCACCATGGACAGCCACCTCGCCAGCGCCGCCCAGCGCGCTGCGCGCAAGCTGGCGCGTGAATTACCGGGCCTGCAGCTCAGCGTGCACGCCGCCGACGAATGGGGCAACGACGACCACGCCCTGGCGCGCTGCAAGGCCGCCATCGCCGAAGGTGACATCGTCATCGTGACGATGCTCTTCCTGGAAGACCACTTCCTGCCGCTGCTGCCGCTGCTGCAGGCGCGCCGCGAGCACTGCGACGCCATGGTCTGCGCCATGAGCGCGGCCGAGGTGACCAAGCTCACGCGCATGGGCAAGTTCGACATGTCGGCGCCCACCAGCGGGCTGATGACGCTGCTCAAGCGCCTGCGCGGCAAGGGCCGCGAAACCGCCGACAACAAGGCCGACAACAGCGCCAAGACCACCGCCGGTGCCAAGCAGATGGCCATGCTGCGCCGGCTGCCGAAGATCCTGCGTTTCATCCCCGGCACCGCGCAGGACGTGCGCGCCTATTTCCTGACGCTGCAGTACTGGCTGGCAGGCAGCGAGGCCAACGTCGGCCACATGGTGCACTTCCTGGTCGACCGCTACGCCGACGGCGCCCGCCGCGGCCTGCGCGGCGCGGCCAAGACGCACGAACCGGTGGACTACCCGGAACTCGGCGTCTACCACCCGCAGATGGCGCAACGCCTGGCGGATGAGGCCGGCGCACTGCCGCGTTCGGCCACACGCGGTGAACGTGGCACCGTGGGCGTGCTGCTGCTGCGCTCTTACCTGCTGGCCGGCAACGCCGGCCATTACGACGGTGTCATCACGGCCCTGGAAGCGCAGGGCCTGCGTGTGCTGCCGGTGTTTGCCACCGGGCTGGATTCACGCCCGGCCATCGAGAAGTTCTTCTTCGACGGCCCGCGCTGCGTGGTGGATGCGGTGGTCTCGCTCACCGGCTTCTCGCTCGTGGGCGGCCCGGCCTACAACGACGCCAAGGCGGCCGAAGAAATTCTGGCGCGCATGGACGTGCCCTACATCGCCGTCACCCCGGTGGAGTTCCAGACGCTGGAGCAGTGGGGCGGCAGCGAACGTGGCCTGCTGCCGGTGGAAGCCACGATGATGGTGGCCATCCCCGAACTCGACGGCGCCACCGGCTCGATGGTCTACGGCGGCCGCGGCAACGCGGCACACACCGCCTGCACCGGCTGCGACCGCGCCTGCACCTTCGAGTCGTTGCACAAGGATGCCGCGGCGCAGGACAGCGGCCACGACATGTTCACCTGCAGCGAGCGCGCCGAGATGCTGGCCCGCCGTGTGGGCCGCCTCGTCGACCTGCGCCGCTCGCAGCGTGCGCAGCGCAAGGTGGCGCTGGTGATCTTCAACTTCCCGCCGAACGCGGGTGCCACGGGCACCGCGGCGTTTCTGTCGGTCTTCGAGAGCCTCTACAACACGCTGGCCGCGATGCAGCGCGAGGGCTACACCGTCACGCTGCCCGACAGCGTGGACGCGCTGCGCGAGCAGGTGATCAACGGCAATGCCGCGCAGTGGGGCGCCATGGCCAATGTGCACGCGCGCATCCCGGCCAACGACCACGTCAGGCGCGAGCCCTGGCTGAAGCAGATCGAAGCCGCCTGGGGCCCCGCGCCGGGCAAGCTGCAGAGCGACGGCAGCTGCATCCAGGTGCTGGGCGAGCGCTACGGCAATGTCTTCGTCGGCATCCAGCCCGGCATGGGCTACGAAGGCGACCCGATGCGCCTGCTGTTCGAAAAGGGCTTCGCCCCCACGCACGCCTTCTCGGCCTTCTACCGCTGGCTGCGTGAGGATTTCGGCGCCAACGCCGTGCTGCATTTCGGCACCCACGGTTCGCTGGAATTCATGCCCGGCAAGCAGAACGGCATGACGGCCAATTGCTGGCCCGACCGCATGATCGGCGACCTGCCGAACTTCTACCTCTACGCCAGCAACAACCCCAGCGAAGGCACCATCGCCAAGCGCCGCGCCGCCGCCACGCTGGTGAGCTACCTCACCCCGCCGACGGCACAGGCCGGGCTGTACAAGGGTCTGGTCGACCTGAAGGCCGCCATAGAACGTTTCCGCAGCCTGGAACCCGAGGCCGCGCGTGAACGTGAAGAGCTGGCCGAGATGATCCAGGCCCAGGCGGTGCCGCTGGAACTGGCGTTGGCCGAGCCGGCCTGGGGCGCAGCCTGCGGTGAGCACATCGCGCGCCTGGCCGACACCGTGCTCGAGCTCGAATACACGCTCATCCCGCACGGCCTGCACGTCGTCGGCAAGGCGCCCACGGCCGAGCAGCGTGTGGACCTGCTGATGTCGCTGGCCGAAGCCAGCCACGGCCAGCGCCTGGAGCGCGGCACCGTGCAGGCCCTGGTGGCCGGCACCGCCGCACAGCAGCTGGCCGCCGGCGATGCCGAACGCGAAACGCTGCTGCTGGCCCTGGCCGAGAGCAACCGCCTGATGGCCGAAGACCACGAGATCGACGGCCTCCTCCGCGCCCTGGACGCCCGCTACGTGCGCCCCGCGCCCGGCGGCGACCTGCTGCGCACGCCGGCCATCCTGCCCACGGGCCGCAACCTGCACGGTTTCGACCCCTTCCGCATTCCGAGTGCATACGCCGTGAAAGACGGCGCGCGCCAGGCCGAGCGCCTGCTGGCCCGCCACATGAGCGACGGCCACGCGCTGCCGGAAAGCATCGCGCTGGTGCTCTGGGGCACCGACAACCTGAAGAGCGAAGGCGGCCCCATCGCCCAGGCGCTGGCCCTCTTCGGCGCCAAGCCGCGTTTCGACAGCTACGGCCGCCTGGCCGGTGCCGAACTGATGACGCTGGAAGAACTGGGCCGGCCGCGCGTTGACGTGGTGATCACGCTCTCGGGCATCTTCCGCGACCTGCTGCCGCTTCAGGTGAAGTTGCTGGCCGAAGCCGCTTTCCTGGCCGCCAGCGCCGACGAGCCGCCCGAGCTGAACTTCGTGCGCAAACACGCGCTGGCCTACATGGCCGAACACGGTGGTGACATCGAAACTGCGGCGCTGCGTGTCTTCGGCAATGCCGAAGGCGCCTACGGGGCCAACGTCAGCCTGTTGGTGGACAACGCGCGCTGGGACAGCGAAGACGAACTCGCCGAGACCTATTCGCGCCGCAAGGGTTTTGCGTATGGCCGCAGCGGCCGCCCGGTGCAGAACGCGCAGCTGCTGCAGGCGGTGTTGAGCAAGGTCGAGCTGGCCTACCAGAACCTCGATTCGGTGGAGCTGGGTGTCACCACCATCGACACCTACTTCGACACGCTGGGCGGCATCAGCCGCGCTGTGAAGCGTGCGAAGTCGGTGACGCAGGGCGCCGATGCCAAAGTCGCCCCGGTCTACATCGGCGACCAGACCAACGACGCCATCGGCGGCGGCACCGTGCGCACTTTGGGCGAGCAGGTGGCGCTGGAAACGCGCACCCGCATGCTCAACCCCAAGTGGTACGAAGGCATGCTGGAGCACGGCTACGAGGGCGTGCGCCAGATCGAGGTGCACCTCACCAACACCATGGGCTGGAGCGCCACCACGGGCCAGGTGCAGCCCTGGGTCTACCAGCAGCTGAGCGAGACCTTCGTGCTCGACCCCGCGATGCGTGAGCGCCTGGCCAAGCTCAACCCCACGGCGTCCGCCAAGGTCGCCAACCGACTTCTTGAAGCGCACCGCCGCCAGTACTGGACGCCGGATGCACAAACGCTCGAGGCCCTGCAACGTGCAGGCGAAGAGCTGGAAGACCGCCTCGAAGGCGTGTACGACGAAAAGGCAGCAGCATGACCGAGACCGTGACCCTCCCCTTCCCGAGCTTGATGAAAAAGGCGGCCCGCGGCGAAGACGGCGAAGGCAGCCTGCAGGTGCAGCTGGACCCGAGCGTGAAGATCGGCACCGCCAAGGTGTTTGCCATCTACGGCAAGGGTGGCATCGGCAAGAGCACCACCAGCAGCAACCTGAGTGCAGCCTTCAGCATGATGGGCAAACGCGTGCTGCAGATCGGCTGCGACCCCAAACACGACAGCACCTTCACGCTGACGAAGAAGATGCTGCCCACCGTCATCGACGTTCTGGAGACGGTGGACTTCCACGCCGAGGAACTGCGTGTCGAAGACTTCGTCTTCCCGGGCTACAACGGCGTGATGTGTGTCGAAGCCGGCGGCCCGCCCGCAGGCACCGGCTGCGGTGGCTACGTGGTCGGCCAGACCGTGAAGCTGCTGAAAGAGCACCACCTGCTCGAAGACACCGATGTGGTGATCTTCGACGTGCTGGGCGACGTGGTGTGCGGCGGTTTTGCCGCCCCACTGCAGCACGCCGATCGCGCCATGATCGTCACGGCCAACGACTTCGATTCGATCTTCGCGATGAACCGCATCGTGCAGGCCATCGGCGCGAAGGCCAAGAACTACAACGTGCGCCTGGGTGGTGTGATTGCCAACCGCAGCGCGGCCACCGACCAGATCGACAAGTACACGGCCAAGATCGGCCTGGAACTGGCGGCGCACTTCCCCGACCTTGACGTCATCCGCCGCAGCCGTCTCAAGAAGAGCGTGCTCTTCGAGATGGAAACCAGCCCCGAGCTGGAAGCGGTGAAGCGCGAGTACATGCGCCTGGCGGCCAACCTCTGGCTGGGCGACAAGTCGTACAGCGCGGTGCCCATGAAAGACCGCGACATCTTCGACCTGCTCGGGTTCGATTGAGGCGCACGAACATGGACGCCAGCTACGAAGCCCGCCGCGGCGAGATCGAAGACTACTTCGACCGCACCGCGCTCAAAGCGTGGGAGCAATTGACCAGCAACGCACCGGTGGGCCGCATCCGCGCCACCGTGCGCGCGGGCCGCGACCGCATGCGCAGCACGCTGATGGGCTGCCTGCCGCAAGACCTGCGCGGCGCGCGGGTGCTCGACGCCGGCTGCGGCACCGGCGCGCTGGCGCTGGAAGCGGCTGCACGCGGTGCCGAGGTGGTGGCCATCGATCTGTCGCCGGCCCTCGTGAACGTGGCACGGGAGCGCATGAACACGCTGCTGGCTGCGCACCCGGTGGCCGGCCGCATCGAGTTCCGCAGCGGCGACATGCTCGACCCGCAGCTCGGCGGCTTCGATCACGTGGTGGCGATGGACTCGCTCATCCACTACGACGAAGCCGACATGGTGCGTGTGATCGAAGCCTGGTCGCAGCGCACCCGCCACTCGATGCTCTTCACCTTCGCGCCGCGCAACCCGGCGCTGGCCGCCATGCGCGCGGTGGGCCGGCTTTTCCCGCGTGGCAACCGCGCGCCGTGGATCGAGCCGGTGGCCGAGAAGTCGCTGCGCACCCGGCTGAACCGCGGTGTGCCGCAGTTCAAGCCGGCCCGCACGCAGCGCATCAGCAGCGGTTTTTACACCTCGCAAGCCCTGGAACTGGTGCGCGGTTGATGAACACCCCCCGCGTCGGCAAGGCCCCGTCGAAGCTCGCGCTCAAGTGGAAGCGCCTGGGCCCGCGTTTCCTGCCTTTTGCCGACGCCGCCACCGCCGACCTGCCGCTGCCGCGCCTGCTGCGCCTGGGCCTCTTCCAGGTGAGCGTGGGCATGGCCACGGCGCTGATGGTGGGCACGTTGAACCGCGTGATGATCGTCGAGCTGGGCGTGGCCGCGTGGCTGGTGGCGCTGATGGTGGCGCTGCCCATCATCGCCGCGCCCTTCCGAGCGCTCATCGGCCACCGCAGCGATGTCTACGCCTCGGCCATCGGCTGGCGGCGTGTGCCCTACGTCGGCCTTGGCGCCTTCCTGCAGTTCGCCGGGCTGGCGCTGCTGCCTTTTGCGCTGCTGCTGCTCACCGGTGAAGGCCGCTTCGGCCTGGCCTGGGTGGGGCACCTCGTGGCGGGGCTGTCTTTCCTGCTCGTGGGCGCCGGGTTGCAGACCACGCAGACCGCCGGCCTGGCGCTGGCGTCCGACCTGTCCACCGAGGCAACCCGCCCGCGCGTGGTGGCTCTGATGTACGTGATGCTGCTGGTGGGCATGGTCGGCGGCGGCACGGTCTTCGGGCTGCTGCTGGCCGACTTCTCGGCCACCCGCCTGGTGCAGGTGGTGCAGGGCGCCGGTGTCGTGACGGCCGCCTTGTGCGTGGCCGCCGTGTGGAAGCAGGAAGCCCGCAACCCCAACCGCCGCCGCTCGGCCGCCGAACCGGCCCCGGCCTTCGGCCCGCGCTGGCAGAGTTTCATCGCGCAGCCCAAGGCGCGCCGTTTCCTCGTCACCGTGGGCCTGGGCACCGCCGCCTTCGCCATGCAGGACGTGGTGCTCGAGCCCTACGGCGGCGAGATCCTCGGCCTGAGCGTCGGCGCCACGAGTTCGCTCACCGCGGTGATGGCCGGCGGCGCGCTGCTGGCTTTCGGGCTGGCCGCACGCTGGCTGGCGCGCGGGGGCGACCCCTACCGCGTGGCCGCGCTCGGCCTCGTGCTGGGCCTGCCGGCATTTGCCGCGGTGATCGTCTCGGCCCCGGCCGAAGCGCCCTGGCTCTTCCGCAGCGGCACCGGCCTCATCGGATTTGGTGGCGGCCTGTTCTCGGTGGGCATGCTCACCGCGGCCATGTCCCTGGAACACCGCGACCACGTGGGCCTCGCCCTGGGCGCCTGGGGCGCGGTGCAGGCCACGGCCGGTGGCCTGGCCATCGCCTTGGGCGGCGGCGTGCGCGACCTCGTGTCCACGCTGGCCACGCACGGCGCTTTTGGCGAGGTGCTGGTCAGCCCGGTCACGGGCTACAGCTTCGTCTACCACCTCGAGCTTTACCTGTTGTTCGCGGCGCTGATTGCCATCGGCCCGCTCGTCCGCTCGCTGGGGCCGTCCACCCGGACGCCCGGCACCAAGTTCGGCCTGGCCGATCTGCCCAGCTGAATCACGACTGAAGGAGACCCTCATGGGAACCGGAGCCATCACGCAGTACATCGACGTCGCACAGCTCGTGCTCTACGCCTTCTGGATCTTCTTCGCCTTCCTCATCTACTACCTGGTGCTGGAGAACCACCGCGAGGGCTACCCCATGGTCACCGACAACGGTGTCACCGTGCGCGGCTTTCCCATCCCCGAGCCCAAGACCTACCTGCTGCAGGACGGCCGCACCTTCTCGGCGCCCAACGACATCGTCTCGCCGCAGGTGCTGATGGCCGAGCCGGCGCACCGCTGGGCCGGTGCACCGCTGGTGCCCACGGGCGCCAACCCGCTGCTCGACGGCGTGGGCCCCGGTGCCTGGGCCGACCGCCAAGACCACCCCGATGTGAACTTCGAAGGCCACATCAAGCTGATGCCGCTGCGCGTGGCCACCGAGTTCAGCGTGAGCCGCGGTGACACCGACCCGCGCGGCCTGCCCGTGATGGGCGCCGACAACCAGGTGGGCGGCACGGTGGTCGACCTCTGGGTCGACGAAGCCGAAAGCCTGTTCCGCTACATCGAGCTCGAATCGGCCAGCAACGGCCGCCGCGTGCTGCTGCCGATGAACTTTGCGCGCGTCAGCCGCGACAAGGTCAAGGTCGGCGCCATCCTCGGCCACCAGTTCGCCGACGTGCCCGGCACGCGCAACCCCGACGTGGTGACGCTGCTGGAAGAAGAAAAGATCATGGGCTACTACGGCGCCGGCACGCTCTACGCCGAGCCCTCACGCGCGGAGCCGCTGCTGTGAAGGCGGTGCGCCGCGCCCCGGCCGCCGCCTCGCCGGTGAACGCCAGCGCGCCGCTGGCGCAAGAGCACGAGTTCGAGGCGGCGCGCGGCCTGCCCGAGATGCTGCCTGCCGGTGAGCGTGTGCTCTGGCAAGGCAGCCCGCAGTGGCAGGCGCTGGCGCGCCAGGCTTTCCACCTGCGCAAGCTGGTGGTGTATTTCGCGGCGCTGATGGTCTTGCGCGTGGTGTTTCTGGCCAGTGAAAACGCCAGCGTCGGCACCATGGCGGTTTCGGTGCTGTGGATGCTGCTGCTGGCCGGCTCGGCCCTGGGCATGCTGGCTTTCATCGCCTGGCTGTCGGCCCGTTCGGCCATCTACACGGTGACCAACCGCCGTGTGGTGATGCGCATCGGCGTGGTGCTGACGCTCACCTTCAACATCCCCTTCAAGCGCATCGCTGCCGCCGGCCTGCACCTGAACGCCGATGGCAGTGGCGACCTGCCGCTGCAGCTGGCCGGTGACGACCGCATCGCCTACCTGCACCTGTGGCCGCATGCGCGCCCCTGGCGTGTGGGCCAGCCCGAGCCGATGCTGCGCTGCGTGCCCGAAGCCGCCGCGGTGGCGCGCACCCTGGCCCAGGCCTGGGCGGTGGACACCGGGGTTGAGCTGCCGGCCACGGCGGCTCCTGCGGCCGCTGCCGAGGCCCAAGGTCGTGGCCCCACGCCCGCGATGGCCGGCCGCTGAAGACCCAAGCCATGAGCAACGCCCACACCCATCCCGACCCGCTGCCGCGCGGCCTGCTGATGGCCATGGCCGCGCTGGTGCTGGTGGCGCTGGCCGGTGTTTCGGCCGTGCGCCTGTCGGGCACCGAGGTGCGCGCCCCTGACGCGGCCCCGGCGCTCTCACGCAGCCTGAAGTTCAGCGATGCCAGCGATGGCGGCGTGCTCGTCATCGACGCGCGCAGCGGCCAGCAGGTGGCGCATGTGCAAGGCGAAGGCGGTTTCCTGCGCGGCGCGCTGCGCGTGATGGCGCGTGAGCGCCGCATGCGCGGGCTGGGCGGTGAAGCGCCTTTTGAACTGGTGGGCCGCGCCGACGGCCGGCTCACGCTGCTGGACCCGGCCACCGGCCAGCGCATCGATCTCGAGGCCTTCGGGCCGACCAATGCCGGTGCTTTCGCGGCGCTCTTGCGCAGCCCCGCACCGAACGTGTCTCCAAGGAGTACCCCATGAGCGCCACCCACGCCGTCAGCATCGACAGCCCCGAAGAAGCGGCCCGCAAGGCCAAGCAGGAGACCCTGCTCACGCCGCGCTTCTACACCACCGATTTCAAGGCCATGGACCGCCTGGACGTGAACCCCATCCGCCAGGAGTGGGACACGATGATGGCCGAGTACGAAGGCGACAACAACCACGACCACTTCCAGCGCACGCCCGAGTTCGCCGAAGAAGCCCGCGCGCAGATGGCGCAGATGTCGCCCGAGTTGCGCCAGGAGTTCCTGGATTTCCTGATCAGCAGCGTGACCAGCGAATTCAGCGGCTGCATCCTCTACAACGAGATCCAGAAGAACATCAGCAATCCCGACATCAAGGCGCTGATGCGCTACATGGCGCGCGACGAATCGCGCCACGCGGGTTTCATCAACCAGAGCCTGAAGGACTTCGGCCTCGGCCTGGATCTGGGCGACCTCAAGCGCACCAAGGCCTACACCTACTTCAAGCCCAAGTACATCTTTTACGCCACCTACCTCAGCGAGAAGATCGGCTACGCGCGTTACATCACCATCTTCCGCCAGCTCGAACGCTGCCCCGAGAAGCGTTTCCACCCCATCTTCAAGTGGTTCGAACGCTGGTGCAACGACGAATTCCGCCACGGTGAAAGCTTCGCGCTGCTGATGCGCGCCCAGCCGCACCTGCTGCGCGGTGCGAACACGCTGTGGATCCGCTTTTTCCTGCTCGCCGTCTACGCCACGATGTACGTGCGTGACCACACGCGCCCGATGCTGAAAAACGCGATGGGCCTGGACGCCACGGCCTACGACTACGAGGTCTTCCGCATCACGACGGAGATCAGCAAGCAGGTCTTCCCGATCTCGCTCGACCACGACCTGCCCGCCTTCCGCGCCGGCATGACGCGGCTGTATGAGCTGTCGATGCGCATGGATGCGGCCAAGGCCCAGGGCGGTGTGTTCGGCAAGCTCAAGCAGGCCGGCCTGGCGGTGCAGGGCTTCGCCACCTTCGCGCGCCTGTACTTCCTGCCCGTGAAGCACCACGAACTGCCCGCACAAGTGCGCGTCGCGCCGGCCTGGTGACACCGATGACCGAAGCGCTCTGGCCCATCCTCTTTGCGGTGTTCGTCTGGTGGTTCTCCACCGGGCTGATCCTGCTGCTGGACGGGCTGCCGCGCACAACCTTCCGCTGGAGCCACCTGATCAGCTCGGCGCTGGCGGTGATGGCGCTGGTGGGCTTGCACCGCACCGCGGGGCAGGGCGATGTGGCCTCGGCCTACTGCGCCTTCACCTGCGCCTTGCTGGTGTGGGGCTGGCACGAGCTGAGCTTCCTCACGGGCTGGGTCACGGGCCCGCGCCAGCGCGTGCTGGACAGCGGGGCCACGGGCTGGCGCCGGTTCATGCAGGCCACGCAGACGCTGATCTGGCACGAGCTCGCCATCCTGGCCACCGGCCTGCTGATCGCGGCGCTGACCTGGGGCGAGACCAACCAGGTCGGTACCGCCACCTTCGCGGTGCTGTGGCTCATGCGCATCAGCGCCAAGCTCAACGTTTTTCTCGGTGTGCGCAACCTCAGCCTGCAACTGCTGCCGCCGCACCTGCGTTACCTGGGCAGCTATTTCCGCCAGCGGGCGATGAACCTGCTCTTTCCTTTTGCCGTGACGGCGGCCACGGTGGTGGCGGTGGGGCTCGTGCGCGAGGCCCTGGCGCAGCCGGCCGGCAGTGCCGCCGCGGTAGGCGCCTGGCTGGTGGCCACGCTGCTGGTGCTGGCCATCGTGGAGCACTGGTTGCTGGTGCTGCCGCTGGAAGCCACGGCGCTGTGGCGCTGGGCCATGCGCGATTCTTCAAGCCAAGCTGCTCCTGTCGTGGAGCCGGTGGCTGTTTTGCCAGAAATGGCCTTGGACAGCGATGACAAGCTTTTTCACGCCCGCTGACACCGCCACGGGCACCGCCCTGCGCGCCGTCACGCCCACGCCGCCGGCCGCTGTGCCCGCGCGTGGCCGCACCGGGGGCGCCCCGGCGCCCAAGGCCATCGTCATAGGCAGTGGTTTCGGCGGCCTGGCCGCCGCCGTGCGCCTGAGCTGCAAGGGTTACAACGTCGAGGTCTACGAGAAGCTCGACGCCCCCGGCGGCCGCGCCTACGTGTGGCGCGAAGGCGGCTACACCTGGGACGCCGGCCCCACCATCATCACCGCGCCCTTCATGCTCGAAGAGCTGTGGGCGCTGTGCGGCAAACGCCTGGAAGACGACGTCACGCTGAAGGCGCTCGACCCTTTCTACCGCATCCGTTTCGACGACGGCACGCACTTCGACTACAGCGGCGACGCCGACAAGATGCGCGCCGAGGTGGCCCGCATCTGCCCCGAAGACCTGCCCGGCTACGAACGTTTTCTCGTCGAAGCGGCGAGCTGCTACCGCCAGGGTTTCGAAGAACTCGGCCCGCAGGCTTTTGACGGCATCGGCAGCCTGCTGAAGGCCGTGCCGGCGCTGGCGCGCATGCGCGGGTGGCGCAGCCTGCACAGCATGGTGGCCGGCCACATCAAGCATCCGAAGCTGCGGGTGGTGATGACCATCCACCCGCTGCTGATCGGGGGCAATCCTTTCTCCGTCACCTGCATCTACAGCCTGATCAACACGCTGGAACGCCGCTACGGCGTGCACTGGGCCATGGGCGGCACGGGCGTGCTGGTGCAGGGCCTGGTGAAGCTGCTGGCCGAGCGCGGCGCACCGGTGCACCTGAACGCCGAGGTCCGCCGCATCACGGTGGAAAACGGCCAGGCCACCGGCATCGAACTCGCCGACGGCACGCGCCGTCGCGCCGACATCGTGGTGAGCAACGCCGACACCGCCTGGACCTACCGCAACCTCGTCGAGCCGCAGCACCGCCGCCACTGGACCAACGCCAAGATCGAGCGCGGCGACTACTCGATGAGCCTCTTCGTCTGGTACTTCGGCACCACGAAGCAATTCCCCGAGGTGCCGCACCACATGATGGTGCTGGGCCCGCGTTACGAAGGCCTGCTGAAAGACATCTTCAAGAAGCACCAGCTCTCCGAAGACTTCAGCCTCTACCTGCACCGACCCACGGCCACCGACGCCAGCATGGCGCCGGCCGGTTGCGACTGTTTCTACGTGCTGGCCCCGGTGCCGCACCTGGACAGCGGCACCGACTGGCCGGCTTTTGCAGAAACCTTCCGCCAGGCCGTTGAAAAACGCCTGGAAGAAACCGTGATGCCGGGCTTCAGCGAATTCGTGCAGCACTCGCGCGTGACCACGCCGCAAGACTTCCACGACCGCCTGCTGTCCTTCAAGGGTGCGGCTTTCGGGCTGGAGCCGCTGCTGCTGCAAAGCGCGTGGTTCCGCCCGCACAACCGCAGCGAAGACGTGAAGAACCTGTTCATGGTGGGTGCCAGCACCCACCCTGGCGCCGGCGTGCCCGGTGTGTTGATGTCAGCCAAAGCGCTGGAAACGGTGGTGCCGCATGCCCATGCCTTCAACTGAGTTGCACGCGCCTGACAGCGCCACCTGCCGCGAGCTGATGCGCGGCGGGTCCAAGACCTTTTTTGCAGCCTCGCTGCTGCTGCCGGCGCGTGTGCGCGAGCCGGCGCGGGCGCTCTACGCCTTCTGCCGCCTGGCCGATGACGAAATCGACGACGGCGACGACCCGCAGGCCGCCGTGCTGCGCCTGCAGCGCCGGCTGGACGCCATCTACGACGGCCGCCCGCTGGACATCGGCGTCGACTCGGCCCTGGCCGGCGTGGTGCACCGCTTCGACATGCCGCGTGAACTGCTGGACGCACTCATCGACGGCTTCTATTGGGACACCACCGCCCGTACCTACGAAACCCTGCAGGACGTGCAGGACTACGGCGCGCGTGTGGCCGGGACCGTGGGCGCGATGATGGCCGTGGTGATGGGGGTGCGCGGCGAAGCGGCCATGGCCCGCGCCTGCGACCTGGGTGTGGCCATGCAGCTCACCAACATCGCACGCGATGTCGGTGAAGACGCACGCCGCGGCCGCCTCTACCTGCCGCGCCAGTGGCTGCGCGAGGCCGGCATCGATGTCGAAGCCTGGCTGCAGCAAGCGTATTTCGAACCGCGCATCGCGGGCGTGGTGCAGCGCCTGCTGCACACCGCCGACGCGCTGTACGCCAAGGCCGACCACGGCATCGCGGCGCTGCCGCGTGATTGCCGCGCCGCCATCCATGCCGCGCGCCTGGTTTACGCCGAAATCGGCCGCGAGATCGAGCGCAACGGGCTGGACTCGATCACCCGGCGCGCCGTGGTCAGCAAGCAGCGCAAGCTGGCGCTGATTGCACGCGCCAGCGCCGCGGTGGTGCGCACGCCTTCGGTGGTGCGCATGCCGCTGCCGGTGCTGCCTTCGGTGCAGTTCCTGGTGGACGCGGCCGTGATGGCGGCGCCCGCAGCCCGTGCGGCGGGCCCGGCCTCGCGCAGTTTCGACGACCGCATGGGTTGGGTCATCGCGCTGTCAGAGCGGCAGGCGCTGCACCAGAGCGTGGCGCGATGAACCTGGCCCGTGAGCCGGCAGCTCGCTTTTTTTTTTCGAAAGTGTCACGTGCGCGTGACAGCCTGGGATGTAAATGTCAATTGACCAATTACATCCTGGGGCGTAAAGTTCCTCTGAAGTCTGGGGGAATTACGTGGCCAACGCAGCCACAAGAAGCCCTCGTGCGGGTTCAGCACGGTATGTCTGACTATTGGAGAGAACAACATGGCAGATGATCCGAACAGAGTTTGGCCGTCGGGGTTGACCACCCCTGAAGCTGAAGAATTGCAACAGGGCTTGGTCGAGGGCACCCGAATCTTCGGCCTCATCGCACTGCTGGCGCACTTCTTCGCCTACGTCTATTCCCCGTGGCTTAAGTAAGGAGACCTCATGAACCAAGGCAAAGTTTGGCGTGTGGTCAACCCCACCATCGGCGTTCCGCTCTTCCTGGGCGCAGTGGCACTGACCTCGTTGTTCGTGCACTACCAGCTGCTGAAGACGACGCAGTGGCTGCCGGCCTATTACCAAGGCGGTGCCAAGGAGGCCCCGAAGGCCGCCGAGGCCCCGATGGCGGCACCGACCGTCACGGCGCAAAGCGCCGCACCGGCCAAGCAGTAAGGCCTGCTCGATCCGTCGAGCACCCCTGCAAAATCGGGGCACCGGCATCTCTGGATGCCAGTGCCCCGATTTTTTTGGTTTGGCTTCTTTCGTGTTGGCGTTGGAGCGCCGAGCAAAAAGAAATGGCGGTGCACAAGGCACCGCCGTGGATATATCAAATGCGCTGCGTTAGCGCATCAGGTGTCTTTCAATTCAATTGCGTCAGCGACACCAGCGTCATGACGGCGGCTGCAAAGCTGAAGATGAGCGCGAAGGTATAGCGCGCCGCGCGCACCTTGTGCACGCCCATGGCCAGCAGGTAGGCCTCACGCGGCTGGCGCGTGTGCACGGCGGGGTCGGCGCCCCAGAGCAGGGCCAGGTTGGGGATCATCAGCACGCAGCTGAAGAGCGCCAGCACGAAGCCCCAGCGGTTGAGCTGCACGAAAAGCTCGGCCGCGCCGCTGCCGGCCTGGTAGGCCAGCAGCACCATCACCAGCGCGAGCAGGGCATCGAACTGCATCAGCCCCACCGAGCGGCGCGTGATGCCGTCCAGCGCTTTTTCCACCGCATGCACCGCGGCGAACTTGCCGGTGGCTTCGTCCGCGGCGCGTTCGGTCATTGCGGCCTCGAAGCCGTTGACGTCGGTATCGGTGTGCGGCGTGCCCCAGAACAGGCGCTTCTTCATCGTCATGGCCCAGGTGCTGGGGGCGTGGCGGGGTGCGGAGGTGAGTTTCATCAGGGTGTCTCGCTGGCAGGGTGGTGAGGGGGCACGCCGGGCACCGCGGCAGCGGTGCGGCGCAGGAGAGGAGCCATGGCCACCACGGTGGCCAGCAACAACGCAATTTCCAGGACGTAGACAGCGGTGTAGGGCAGGGCAGCGGCGCTGCCATGTGGTGTGCCGCTGGCAGTGCCCGTGCCACCCGTGGCGCCCAGACCGGCCAGCACATCCCGCAACACCCCGCCCGTTGCCACGGCCACACCCGCTGCGGTGGCCTGCACGGCGCCCCAGGCGCCCAGCGCCAGGCCGGCCTGCTGTGGCGGTGCCGTCTGCATGGTGGCCGTGAGCGTGCCGTGGGCGAAAAGCCCGCCGCCAAAGCCGATCATCCAGACGCCCAGGCCAAAAAGGGCCGGCGTCTGCAGCGCCGCGGCGGCGATGACGGCCATGAAGGCCGGCACGCCCACCAGCGCACCGGCGCTGGCCATGCGGAAGGGGTCGGCGCCGCGGCCCAGCACGCGCGAGGCCAGTGCAAAGCCGATCAGTCCGCCCAGCGCCAGCGTGGCCGTGAGCTGCGTCGTGGCGCCCACCGACAGGCCCAGCACCTGGCCGCCATAGGGTTCGAGCAGCACGTCCTGCATGCCGAAGGCCATGGTGCCCAGGCCCACGGCCACCAGGCGCCGGCGCGCCTGCGCGCCTTGCAGGAAGTGGCCCCAGGCCTGCTGAAAAGTCGGTTCTTCGCGGCGCGGCTGCTGCAGCAGGCCGCGTTGCCGTGTTTCCTGTTTCCACAAGGCCAGCAGGTTGAGTGCGATGGTGACCACCGCCGCCCCCTGGATGACCTGGATCAGCCGCGCCGGGCTGAAGTCTTCGAGCAGCGCGCCGAAGACCAGCGCGCTGACGATCATGCCGACCAGCTGCGAGACATACATCAGCCCCACCACCTTGGGCTGCGCCTCGGGCGGGGCCAGGTCGGTGGCCAGCGCGAGGCCGGCGGTCTGTGTGATGTGCAGCCCGGCGCCCACCAGCAGGAAAGCCAGACCCGCACCCGCGTGCCCGATCCAGGCCGGCCACAAGTGGGCATTGCCGCCGCCCGACAGCACCAGCAGCGCAAACGGCATGATGGCCAGCCCGCCGAACTGCACCATCGTGCCCTTCCAGATGTAGGGCACGCGCCGCCAGCCCAAAGCGCTGCGGTGGTTGTCGCTCTTGTAGCCCACCAGCGCGCGCATCGGTGCGAAGAGCACCGGCAGCGAAATCATGATGGCCACCAGCGAAGCCGGCACGCCCAGCTCGACGATCATCACGCGGTTCAGCGTGCCCACCAGCAACACCAGCGCCATGCCCACGCTGACCTGGAACAGGCTCAGGCGCAGCAGGCGCAGCAAAGGCAGCTCGGCGCTGGCCGCATCGGCGAAGGGCAGGAAACGCGGGCCCAGCCGCGCCCAGCCCTGCATGGTGCCGCTGATGATGTCGGGGATCTTCACTGAGAGTCTCTGTACGGGCGTTTCACCGAACGCGCGGCATGCGCCAGGGGAGCATGAGCCGTGTGCTGCGCGCGACCACGCGCGGCACGTTCAGGGTTTCGTGCACCGAGGTCACGCGCTCCCCGAGCAGGCCCGACTGCAGCACGCTGCGCACGTAGAAAGGTGTGTCTTCCAGCGTCTGCTCGACCAGCGCCGGTTCGTAGGGGTCGGTGCGCATGCTGCGGTTCACCCGCCACGCGCTGCGCGGCAGGGCTTGGCGCGGTGGCGGTGAAAAGGCCTCGGAACTGCCGTCGGGCAGGAAGCGGCGCGACACCACGCGGTCGCGGCCGTTTTTCTGGCGCACGTCGTAGATCACGGCAGTACTGCCGTCTTTCATGCCGGCGCGCGACCAGTCCCATTCGGTGAAGGGGCGGTCGATGGGCTCATCGCCCTCGTTGCTGTCGAGGTAGGCCTCGCCTGCCCAGCGAGCGCCGGGTTTGTCGAATTCCACCTCCACACGCGCGCACGGTGCGATCGGGCCCCAGCGGTGGCGGCCGCCGTCGTCCAGCGCCGTCACGAAATTGGCCAGGCCCCGCGGCCACACGCGCACACGGCCGCGCACGCGCTGCGGCAGTGGCACGCCGATCTCGTCGATCTCGATCAGCAGCGACTGCCCGTCCCAGTGCAGGCGGCTGGGTCCCAGCGCCAGCTCGGTGGCGCTGCGGTGCAGGCTGGCTTTGCTGCGCTCGGTCATGGTCCAGCGGCGGCCCTGTGCGCCATACAGCGCCACGTTGAGCGCGACGTGGTTCTCGGCCTCGGTGGCCGGGTTGCGGGCCAGGGCCCAGGCGTAGTAGGGTGAGAAGACACTGCCGACGAAGGCGATGAGGCTCAGCGCATGGCGACCGTCGTCGCTGATCGCGTCGACGTACCACCAGAGGTAGCCACCGGGTGCAACCGGCTGGTCGAAACGAGGTGCGCCATCGAGGCCGCGGCCGCCAGCTGGCCCGACAGGGCGGCCATCGGCACGCCCGGCCCCGGGTGCACCCCACCCCCCGCCAGGAAGAGGCCCGGCACCCGGCAGCTCGCGCCGGGCCGGCGGAACAGCGCCATCCAGCCGTGGGTCGCCGGGCCATACAGCGCCCCCCCGCTGGCCGGGAAAAGGCGTTGAAAGTCCGCCGGCGTGGTGCGCTGGGTGCTCGAATTCATCTCGAGCTGCAGGCCGCAGCCATGCAGCAGGGACAGGCTCCGTTGTTCGCATGGGACTGTCTCCAGGGCATCGAAAGAACGCTGGTCGCCGTCGGCCGGGGCGTTCACCAGGCACAGCAGCCGCTCGGGCGTGCCAGCGGGCAGGGCTTGGGCGCTTTCGCGGTCTTGTGCGCACACATACACCGTGCCGGCTTGCGGCAGGCGGCGGCGGCGGAAGATGTCGTCGAATTCGCTGCGGTAGTCGTCTTCGAAAAAGACGTTGTGGTGCGCGAGCTCGAAGCCGGCGGTGGGCGTCTTCACGGCCCAGGTCACGGCCGACAGCGAGCGCCGCACACGCGGCAGCGGTGGCACGGCCTGGCGCAGCGCGTCGCCGAGCAGGCCCTGCACCAGCGCCTGCGGGTCGCCGTTGAAGACCACGGCATCGGCTTGCAGCTCTTCGCCACCGGCGAGTTGCACACCGCTGGCCACGCCATCCTTCAGCAGGATGCGGGTGCAGGGTGTGCCGTAGCGCAGCGTGGCGCCGTGCTGTTCGGCCAGGCGCGCGAAGCTCTGCGCCACGGCGTGCATGCCGCCTTGCACGGCCCACACACCGTCCATCTCCACCTGCGCCACCAGCATCAGCGTGGCCGGCGCCTGCCAGGGTGAGCCGCCGCAGTACGTGGCGTAGCGGCCGAAGAGCTGGCGCAGGCGTGCGTCGTGGAAGTGCCGGCCGAGGTAGCGCCACAGCGTGTTGAAGGGCCCCAGGCCGGTGAGCGTGGCCAGGCCGCGTGGGCCCAGGCTGGTGATCATCGAGGCCACGCTGGGCTTGGCGCCGCGCATGTAGGGGCCTTCGAGCGTGCGGTAGACCTTGCGCGCCTCGTCGCAGAAGGCGAGGAAGCGTTTCGCTTCGGCGGCGCCGGCAAAAGCGCCGATGGCCTCGGCCGAGCGGCGGCGGTCGGCGTGCAGATCGAGCGTGGCGGCATGGCCGCGCCAGGCGTGGCGGGCCAGCACGTCCAGCGGTTGCAGCGGCGGCAGGTCGGCCAGGCTGTGGCCGGCCTGGGCCAGGATCTGCTCGAACACCCAGCGCAGCGTGAAGACCGTGGGCCCGGCGTCCATGGCGCTGCCGTCCACCACTTGCTGGCGCATCTTGCCGCCGGGGCCGCTGGCGCTGTCCACCAGCGTCACCTGCACGCCCTGGCGCGACAGCAGAAGCGCGGCCACCAGGCCGCCCATGCCGGCGCCGACGACGACAACGCGCCGCTCAGCCATGGGGCTGCCCCTGCCAGCGGCCCTGCATCTGCAAGGGCACAAAGCGCACGAACATCGATTCGCTGAAATGGCCGCCACCGTAGGCCGCGCGGATGGCTTCCTGGTGCGCGCCGCTGCGGGCGTAGGCGTCCATCGCAGCGGTGTTGCGCCACAGGCTGAAGGTGCACTGGCGCAGGACCGGCGCTTCACCGAGGCCGGCGGCGAGCAGGCAGCCTTCGGCGCGCGTCAGCGAGGCTTCGGCCGGTGGCGACAGGCGCCAGAAAGCCAGCGCGCGGCGCGGCTTGATGGAGGCCCGCGTCAGCGCGGCGATGGGGCCCTCATCGGCCCCTGGGGCTTCGGCGGTGACGTCCAGCGCCGCGCCCGACCAGCTGCCCTTGCTGCTGGTGGCGCGCAGCAGCGTCACCAGGCATTCGCGCGCATGGGCGCGCCAGGCGGCCAACTGCGGGTCGTGTTCGATGAAGTGGCGCGCGGCTTCTTCGGTGTGGAAGCCGAGGAACAGGCCGCGGTGCGTGCCACTGGGCTTGAGGCCGAAGCCGCCGCCTTCGCCGCTGCCCATCACCTTGATGAACTGCAGCCCCGGCACGCCGCGGAAGGGCCGCGCGCCCAGCACCAGCCGGCCCCAGGCCCACAGGCGCGCGGTGGGCGCCATGTCGGCCAGCACCAGCACCGCCACGCTGCCCGCGCTGCGCGTGCCGGCACGCACGGTGCCGCCTGTGCCGGCCGTTGAACGCGCCGTCGGCACGGGGCCCTGGAGCGCGTCCGGTTGCATGGTGGTGCCGGTGACGGTGGCTTCAGCCCACCTTCACTGCGGTGCGCTGGCCGCAGCGGCTGGTGCCGTCGCGCTCAGGGCCTGCAGGCCCGGCCAGTTCTTGGCCATGGGCGCGCCGTACAGCGGCTTGTTCACGCCCTGGTGGCAGGTGGCGCAGGCAACGATGGGTGTGTCACCGTTCGGGCCCAGCCGGTTCGGCGGCAGCACCTTGCCCAGCGGCAGCGTGTAGCCCACGTTCAGGTCACGGACCATGTTGATGCCGTGCCAGGCCTGCGTGCGCTGCGGCGGGCTTTCGGCCCAGTTGCCGAAACTGCGGCTGTTGTGGCAGTGCGTGCAGTTCACGCCCAGCGAGCCCGAGAAGTGGAACATCAACGCGTAGGTGCCTTCGGTGGCCTGGATGCTCACGTCATTGCCGGTGGGCAGCGCCGTGGTGCCGCCCACGCGGATCTGCTTCACGTCGGTGAGGTACATGGTCACCGGGTCGGCCGGCAGCGAAGACAGGCCCACTGTCGGCGATGCCTGGTTCTGGCCGTTGCGGTTGCCGATGAAATCGGCCCGCTTGTCCTGCGCCTTGGGCTGGAACCAGGTCTGCGTGGGCACGTTGTTGCCGCGGTGGCAGGTGTAGCAGGTGACGCCGGTGTTCGCGACGTGCTGCTTCCAGTTCGCGTTGACGTTCTGCGTCATCTGGATCATCTTGCGCGCGACGATCTTCGTGTAGACCGAGTCGTCGGCGAAGTTGCCGGCCACGTGGCAGTAGTTGCAGCCCTGTTCGGGCGCCACCCAGGCGGTGATGGCCACCATCTGCGCCGTGAACTGCGCCAGGCTCAGATCACCCAGCACCTGCACGTTCTGCAGCACGTCCTTGGCCTTGGGGCCTTCGGGGCTGCCGGCGTCCAGTTGCGGTGGCACCTGGTTGGCTTCGAGCTTCTTGGCCTCGATGCGCGGGTTGCGGTTCTGTTCCATCGCAGTGCCGCGATAGCCGGTCTGCGAGGTCTCGATGGGCGGGCGTTCGCAGCCGGCCAGCAGCACGGCTGCGGCCAGGCTGGTGAGCAGCACGCTGGTGCGTGTCAGCAGGTTCATGGCTTGGCTCCTTGCAGGGTGGCCGGGTCGACCATGTCGCCGAACACGGGCGGGTAAGGCGGGGCAACACCGTGCTGCACGGCCCACAGGTACCAGTTGTCGACCACGGTGCCGGTGAGCAGGATGCCGATGCCGCCGGTCAGCGGGCACAGCACCGCGAACCACCAGGCCCAGCGGTGGATGGATTCCATCGTCGCGTTCCAGCCCATGGTCCAGCGCCAGAAGAGCGCGGCGCGTTCGCTGGCACTGCCGCGGTCGACGATCTGCTCCAGCTCACGTTCACCGCCGAAGCGGCTGACCGCGAGGATGGTGCCGCCGTGCATCGCGAAGAGCAGCGCGCTGCCGTAGAGGAAGGCGATGCTGAGCGCGTGGAAGGGGTTGTAGAACAGGTTGCCGTAGCGGATGCTGAAGGCGGCCGTCCAGTCGAGGTGGCTGAAGATGCCGAAGGGCACAGCCTCGCTCCAACTGCCCATCAGCACCGGGCGGATGAAGCCCAGCACCAGGAAGAGCCAGATGGCGGCCGCGAAAGCCCACGCGATGTGCGTGCCCAGGCCCAGCGCCCGCGCCCGGGTGTACATGCGCGTCCACCACAGCAGGATGCTGGTGGTGAGGAAGCCGCCGGCCATCAGCCACCAGCCACCCTGGTTCAGCGGCGGCAGGCGCAGGCCGTATTCGGGTGCTGGCGGGTCCAGCGACAACCAGAACAGCTGGCGGATGAACTCCACCGGGTTCCAGTTCACCGAGGCCAGCATGTTGAAGCCGATGATCACGAAGGCCAGCGTGCCGAAGAAGATCGACGCGATGCCCAGGCGGCCCAGGTAGATGCGGCCCATCTGGGCCATGCCGATCTTGCCCAGGATGGGCACCGAGATCGGCGAGCCATCGCGGGCGATGCTGGTGCCGGCCTCGTGGGGTACGCCGTTGTGCAGCGGGCCCGCGGCGCGAACCGTGGTGAAGAGGTTTTGGTATTCGACGTGGATCATGTTCGCTCCTGCTTCACTTCAGAGGCCATTGCGACCAGATCGGCATGTTCAGCCACCAGCCCCACCACTCGGGCCAGCCGCGCGTCCAGAAGGGGCCGCTGATGACGATGCACACCGCGCTGAAGAAGACCGCGGCCATCGCCAGGAACAGGCCCAGGCGGTGGATGCCCAGCGAGCCGATCGAATAACCGATGGCGTCACGGAAGAAGGTGTCCTCGTGGTCGGTGGTCTTCACCACCTGGCCCTTCTTCGGGTTGCTGGCCGAGAGGATGAGGCCACCGTGCATCGACAAGGCCAGGCAGCACGTGAAGAAGAACGTGATGGCCAGCATGTGCGCCGGGTTGTAGTGGAAGTGCAGGTACTGGTAGCCCACGTTGGACACCCAGTCGAGGTGGCTGAAGATGCCGTAGGGGAAGCCGTGCCCCCAGGCGCCCAGCAGCACGGGGCGGATGACCACCAGCGTGACGTAGGCGAAGATGGCCATCGCAAAGGCGATGGGCACGTGGTACTGCATGCCGAGCTTCTTGCAGATCTCGACTTCACGCAGCGCCCAGGAAACAAAGGCACCGATGGCGCAGACCGTGATCACCTGCCACAGCCCGCCTTCCATCATCGGCGCGAGGCCCAGGCCGTATTTCAGGTCGGGCGGGGCGATATTGATTTGCCACAGGTTCCAGGTCGGCCCCTGCGAGGCGCCCCACAGGATCATGGCCGTGCCCACGAAGCTGAAGAACAGCGTGGTGACGCCGAAGAAACCGACGTAGAACGGTCCGACCCAAAAGTCGAAGAGATCACCCCCGACGAGGGTGCCGCCGCGTACGCGGTACTTCCGCTCGAAACTCAACATGGCCATATTCAGTCCTCCGACCGCGGGGCTGGCGCCCTCGCGCGGCGAGTGTTTGGTGGCAGCGGAACGGAGCCGGCCAGAGCCGGCCCGCCCGCTGCTGCTGACGCGACGAGAGTTACTTCGACAACGACAGTTGAGCCACCGCGACGGTGGCTGTCGGCGCGGTCTGAACGGCCGCTGCCTTCTTGGCCGGCGCAGGGCCGTCCATCCAGTTGTACTTGTTCGTGCTGAGCAGGATGAGGTGAATCATCACTGCGATGCCGAACAAGAAAACGGCTTGCGCCACGAGGACCCGAAGGGGGTCGATCAAACGCCAGATTCTCCACATGGTTCCGAGCTCCTAAATCAAATTACGTAAGACATGAAGGTGTAGACAGCGGCTTTCACGCCACCGAACAACCCACTCACGCCTTCTGCACCGGGCAGCCACGTCCGCCACGGCCTTCCCAGCAACGCGCCCGTGAGGGCGATCACCAGAAACACGACAAAACTCAGTCCGAAGAGCAGGAGTTCCTTGCGGTTCGCCAGCGTCGGTGCCGAATGAAGTGCACTGTTGGTTTGAGCCATGGTTTTCGTTTCCTGTCAGGTGTGTCTGATCAAACGATCAGAGCCACGGGCGCCAGATCCACACCAGCATGTGTGCGGCCAGGGCCACGGCGGTGAAGCCGATGAAACCTTGGACGTAATAGCGGTGGAATTCCTGCGCTTCGTCGTCGGAGAGGCCCGAAATCGAGCCCTTGTTTTCAGCCATCAGAAATCTCCTTAGGCTTGGCTTTGCAGCCAGCCGCGCGCCAAGCCCGCGCGACAAGGGCAGTCACGGCAGGGTGCCGTCACGTCAGGGGCAAGAGGTGCGGGGCACCCGATGCGTGTGGGGGTGGTGTGCACGGCCGTCATGCCGGCACTCCTTGTTTTTGCGGCGCTGCAGCGCCGGTGCAGGCCAGGGCCGCACGGTCGAGCGAGACGCGGGTTTCGCCCTGGCGGCGCGCTTCGGCCTCGGCCTGGTCGCGCCAGCGTTTGGCGGCAGAGATGCGCACCAGCACCGGTTGCGCTTCCACGGCTTCGTCGAGCAGCGCGTTGGCGTCGTCGTCCCAAGGCAGCGCGCCCAGGTAACGCGCCGGCGTGGCTTCGACCTTGTCGAGTTCGGTGCCCAGCGGCAGGATGTTGAACAGCGCGTCGAACAGCGCGTTGCAGAACTCCTGGATGATGTAAGTCGCGCCGGCATAACCCATGAAGGGCGTGCCGGTGGCGCGCCGGATGATGGCGCCCGGAAAACTGGCCGCAATGAAAGTGGGCCGCGGGCCGTGGCCACCGCCCGTTTCGGCCAGGTACATGCGTTCGTTGTAGCTGCCGAACATCACGAGCGGCGTCTTCTCGTGCACCAGCTGGCGCACGGTGGCGTTGTCGCTTTTGTTGCCGGCGGTGCGCGACACCGCAAAGCTGCAGGGCAGGCCCATTTCGTCTTCGAGGAAATGGCGGATGCCGCGGGCGTAGGTTTCGCCAGCCACCACCGCGAAATTCGCGGTGCCGAAGAAGTCCTGCGTGACGCTGCGCCACAGGTCCCACACGGGCTTGATGGTGGTGTGTTTTTCGCCCTGGATGAAAGGCTCGGGGTCGAGGTTCAGCAGCTTGCCCAGTTCACGAAGAAACGCGGTCGTGCTGTGCAGGCCGATGGGCGCTTGCAGGTAAGGCCGCTCCAGCGCTTCACACAGCATGCGGCCGTATTCGCGGTACATGCAGATGTTGACGTCGGCTTCCACCAGGCGCGAAACGTCGGCCAGGTGGCTGCCCAGCGGGAAGACCATGTTCACTTCGGCGCCGATGCCCTGCACCAGGCGGCGGATCTCGGCCAGGTCGCTGGGCATGTTGAAGGTGCCGTAACACGGGCCGATGAGGTTCACGCGCGGCTTCTCGCCCGCGGGGCGCTCGGCAAAAGGCACGCGCTGGGGCACCTTGCGCAGCCCGTACTGTGTCCACAGCCAGTACATCGCGCGGTTGGCGCATTGCCACTGGTCTTCGTCGATGGTGCGCGGCAGGAAGCGCTGGATGGTCGTGCCTTCTGGCGTGACGCCGCCGCCGATCATCTCGGCGATGCTGCCTGTCACCACCACGCTGGGCAGGTCGGGGTCGAGCGAAGCGTGGGCACGTTTCATCGCGCCTTCGGTGCCTTCGCGGCCTAGCTGTTCTTCGGCCAGGCCCGTCACGACGATGGGCAGTTCGTGCGGCGGCAGCGCGTCGGTGTAATGCAGGACCGAAGTGACCGGCAGGTTCTCGCAACCCACCGGGCCGTCGATGATGACCTGCAGGCCCTTGATGGCGGTGAACACGTACACCGCGCCCCAATAACCGCCAGCGCGGTCGTGGTCGATGACGTAATTCAGCTTGGGCTTGAAGACGGGCTGATCCATCAGATCATCTCCTCGGCCTTGCGCTTTTTCATCAACTTGATGACCTGGCGTTTGGTCTCGGCGCGGAATTCGGGCCGCTCCACGGGCACCCCTTCCCAGACGCCGGATTTGTCGCCACCGCCCACGTCGTCGAAGAACTCGCGCATCTGCTGGAAACGCGCCTTGTTCGCGATGGCGGCGTTCACCACCTGGGCCAGGCTGCCGGCACCGGCCGGGCCCATCAACGGCCGCGCCGAGATGAGGTTGGTGAAGTAGAGCGAGGGGATGGCCGCCTGCTTGGCCGCCTGCACCACGGGCGTGGTGCCGATGGCCAGGTCGGGCTTGAACTCGCGCACGGCGGCGATGTCTTGCTCCAGCGTGGCGCGGTACTGCACGTGCACACCGCGGGCTTGCAGCCACTGCAGATCGGGCTCGCTCCAGGGTGTCTTCGGGCAGGCGGTGCCCACATACGGCACCTGCGCGCCGCTTTCGATGAGCAGGCGCGCGACCAGCAGTTCGCTGCCTTCGTAGCCACTGACGGTGATGCGGCCGTGGATGGGCGTCTTGGCCAGCACCGCCTTGATCACGGGCAGGAAGCGGTTCTTCGCCGCATCGATCTGCGCCTGGCCCACGTTGCAGGCCTGGCCGATGGCTTGCAGCCAGGCTTCGGTGCCGTCGTGGCCGACAGGGGCCGAGGCCACGATGGGCCGGCCTGCGGTGGCGAACTCGCGCACGCTGGCGGTGTAGAACGGGTGGATGGCAGCCACGGCCGCGCAGTCGAGCGCGGCATAGAGCTCGCGCCATTCGCGTGTGGGCACCACGGGGCCGGCGGCCAGGCCCAGGGGCTCGAGCATGGCGCCGATGATCACGGGGTCGGCCGGGAACATCTCGCCCAGCAGCGTGACGGTGGGTTTCTCGCTCACGCCGTTGCGCGGGGCTGTCACCGGGCCGGCTTCGGCTTCGGTGCGGGCGTACTTCAGCATCGCGCCGGCCAGCACGTCTTTCGCTTCGGCATGGGTGGGCACGCCGAAACCGGGCACGTCGATGCCGATGATGCGCACGCCATTGATGGCCTTGGGCAGCAGCTGCAGCGGCACGCCACTGGCCGTGGGAACGCACAGGTTGATGATGACGATGCTGTCGTACTTGGCCGGGTCGGCCTCGGCGTGCACGGTGTCGCGGATGTCCTCGAACAGCTTGCCCGTGACCAGGCTTTCGCTGTTGAAGGGCACGTAACCCACGCTGCGGCGCGCGCCGTAGAAGTGGCTGGTGAAGGTCAGGCCGTAGACGCAGCAGGCGCTGCCACTCAGGATGGTGTGCGTGCGGCGCATGCGCAAACCCACGCGCAGGCTGCCGAAAGCCGGGCACATGCTCTGCGGCTGTTCGTGCGGGCCGGCGTCGTCGGGCAGCGGGTAGTCTTTTGCGTACTGCGCGAGCACCTCGCTCTTGCCGGCCGATTTGGCGGCGTCGAGCATGGCTTCCTTGCCGGAATGACAGCCGTGGCCGTCACCCTCGAGGGCTGCGGGAACAGGCAGGTCGTTGGCGCCCATGGTGCTGGCTCAGGCGGCGTCGTAGACGACTTCGAGGGTCGGCTTCACGATCTCGTGCTTGCCGACCATGTCGAAGACCGTGGCCGGTTCCATCACGAAATCGCGGCCCGTGACCTCGGCGCTGAACAGGCCCAGCAACTGGTCCTGCGTCTGCGGTTTCGGGCGCACCGGCGGTGCGATCGCGACGTTGGTGGCCAGCTCCTCAAACAGCGGCGCCCACTGCGTGCCCGGGCGGCCGATGATTTCGTAGCTCGCGCTCTTGCGGCGAATGTCGTCGTTGGCCGGGATGGTGGCCAGCACCGGGATGCCGGCGGCGCTGGCGAACTGCTTGGCCTCGCCGGTGCCGTCGTCACGGTTGATCACCATGCCCGCCACGCCGACGTTGCCGCCGAGCTTGCGGAAGTACTCCACCGCGCTGCAGACGTTGTTGGCGACGTACAGGCTCTGCAGGTCGTTGCTGGCGACGACGATGACCTTCTGGCACATGTCGCGCGCAATCGGCAGGCCGAAGCCGCCGCAGACCACGTCGCCCAGGAAGTCGAGCAGCACGTAGTCAAAACCCCAGTCGTGGAAGCCGAGCTTCTCCAGGGTTTCGAAGCCGTGGATGATGCCGCGCCCACCGCAGCCGCGGCCGACCTCGGGCCCGCCGAGTTCCATCGCGTAGACGCCGTCGCGCTTGAAGCACACGTCGCCGATGGCCACCGCTTCACCGGCGAGCTTCTTCTTGCTGCTGGTCTCGATGATGGTGGGGCAGGCCTTGCCGCCGAAAAGCAGGCTGGTGGTGTCGCTCTTGGGGTCGCAGCCGATGAGCAGCACCTTCTTGCCCTGCTGCGCCATCATGTAGCTCAGGTTGGCCAGCGTGAAGCTCTTGCCGATGCCGCCCTTGCCGTAGATCGCGATGATCTGCGTCTCTTTGGTCACGGGGCCGGTGGCCACGGGATCGGGTTCGATGTTCGCTTCGGCGAGCAGCTGCTCGCGGGCCATGAACTTGATGGTGGCCGTGGCCGGGATCGTGCTACTGCTCATTGCATCTGTCTCCAGTCGAGAACCATCTTCAAACACGCGGCATCGCCAAAGGCGGTGCGGTACGCGTTCGCGGCATGGGCCGCTTCGTCGTGGTGCGTGATCAGGCCGTCGAGTGACAGCCGGCCGCTTTCGGCCAATTCCTTGACAGCCAGCATGTCGGCGCGCTGCCATTCGGCGGCGGTGCGGATGCTGGCTTCGCGCATGAAGGCAGGCGCAAAGTTGAAACTCAGCGGCTCGCTGTAGAAGCCCGCGAGCACCACCTCGCCGCCGTGCGCCAGGCGGGCGATGGCCTTGTCGAGAATGGCGCAGTCGCCGCTGACGTCGTAGATGGCGCGGTAGTTGCCCCGTGTGTCGTCGGCCGGTGACATGACGGTGTAGCCCTCGGCACCACCGGCACGGTCGGGGTTCAGCTCCCACACCGTGGGCGCCTCGAAACCGGCGGCCACCACCATGCGGGCCAGCAGGCGGCCGAGCACGCCGTGGCCCACGATGAGGTCGGGCGGTGTGCAGGGGGCGTGTTTGCCGCCGCAGGCCACCGTGTGGTACGCCGTGGCGGCCAGGGCCAGCAGCACGGCTTCGCGGCCCAGCGTTTCGCTGATGGGGATGATCTTGTCGTCGCCCACCACCACCTTGGAAGCTGCGCCGCCGAAGAGGCCGCGCACCTCGCCGTAACAACGGGCGCCGGGCACGAACACGCGCTCACCCACCCGGTGCTGCGCCAACGGCCCGGCCGCAACGATGCGGCCCACCGATTCGTAGCCCGGCACCAGCGGGTAGCCCATGCCCGGGAACATCGGCATGCGGCCGTTCCAGAGCAGGCGTTCGGTGCCGGTGGAGATGCCGCTGAAGTCGATGTCCACCACCACGTCGCCATCGCCAGGGGCCGTCAGCGGCAGCGTGCTGAGCCTGAGGTGTTCGGGCTGTTCCAGAACGACGGCGGTGGTTTTCATGCAAGGCCTCCTGGGCGGGCAGCGCGCAGCAGCAGGAAGGTGGGAACAGCGCGCAAAGGCATGGGGGCGATGGGTGGGGCAGGCGAAAAGAAGGTGAAGGGCGACACCGGCGCACGGGTTTGGGGCGGGTGTCTGAATGTCATCTTAGGCTGACGTTGACAAGTGTCAAGCAGGATTTACGCTTTTCATGGTGCCGAGGGTATTCACTGCGCGGTGGCGCCGCGTGGCTTGCGCGCCACGAGCACGCTGACCTGCAGCGGGATCGGCGTGGCCAGCTCGCGCACGGCCTCGAAGCCGGCGGCCTGCACCAGGCGTGTGAGATCGGCAGCGCTGCGCGAGCGCCCGCCGTGCATGGCCAGCAGGTAGAAGTTGAAGTAGGCGTCGCCCATGCGTGGCGCACCGCTGGCGCCGGCCATGGGCTCGGCCAGCAGCAGAGTGCCGCCCGGGGGCAGGGCCTCGTAGACGGCGCGCAGGATGGTGGCGGCGCGTTCGTCGGGGTGGTCGTAGATGACGCGGACGAGCGAGGCGATGTCGGCGCCGCGGGGCAGGGCGTCGCGCGTGAAGTCGCCGCCGTGCACCTGCGTGCGGGCTGCCAGGCCGGCCGCGGCGAACTGGCGCTGCGCCACGGGCACCACTCCGGGCAGGTCGAAGAGCTGCAGCTGCAGCGTGGGTGAGCGGCGCGCCGCCGCCATCAGGAAACGGCCCTGGCCGCCGCCGACATCCAGCAGGCAGCGGTGGCCGTGCACGTCGTAGGCGTCGAGCACTTCGTCCGCCACCAGGGGCTGCGAGGCGCTCATCAGGGCCGAGTACTCGTTCACCGCTTCCGGCGGCAATTCGCCGGGCCGGGCGGTGCTGGCGTAAGCCCAGTAGCGGCTGAGCGCCGGGGCGGTGCCCCCGCGCAGCAACGCCACGGGGTCGCTGAGGTCGGCGTACAGCACGGCGTGGTGTTCCACCATCGCGGCCACGGCCTCGTTGGCCACCATGGGCGCGCCGAGTTTTCCCAGGCCGAAACGCAGCGTGCCGCCACTGTCGCGCCGCTCCAGCAGTTCCAGCGCCACGGCGGCTGACAGCAGCCGCTCGGTGCCTTCGGCCGGCAGGTCCAGCACACGCTGCAGTTCGGCCGCGGTCAGCGGGCCGGCGGCGAGGTGGTCGAAGACCTTCAGCCGCACGCAGGCCAGCAACACTTGCGAGTAGACAAAACCCGCCACCAGGTCGAAAAGTCCGCGCGCCCGGCGGCGGGCGATGGGGCGCATCCACCAGCTGCGCGCGGCCTGGCGCTGGAAGGCCGGGCTGGTGAGCACGCCGTCGCGCCAGGCCTGCCAGCGTTCGCGCCAGGTGCTGGGTTTGTGGGCGGGCGCGGGGTGGGGCAGTTGGGCTTGCAGCATGGGGGGCGGGCGGGGTCGGACCGTGTTCAGGCGGCCAGGGCCGGGGCGCGCACGGTGGCTTCGGGCACGAGGCGTTCGGATTCGGCGCGCACCAGCGCGCGCAGCGCGGGCGCGCCCTTGCACGGCGGGATGGCGCCCACGGCGCGGGCCAGCAGCGCGTCGAAGTGGGCGATGGCGCCGCTCAGGCCCATCTCGGTGGCGCAGCTGGGGCGGCACAGCGCGATGTCCTGCCCGGCCGGTTTGCCGAGCAGGTCGGTGGCCAGCGCCACGTCGCGGATGTCGTCGGCCACTTGGTAGGCCTCGCCGAGGAAGAGCCCGAAGGACTGCCAGCGCTCGGGGTTGGCGCCGGCGGCCAGCGCGCCTGCTTCGGTGCACGCGGAAAACAGCGAGCCGGTCTTGGCGCGGTGGTAGGCCGCCAGCGCGACGTAGGGCTCACATTCCCAGGCCTGGCCAGCCACGATGCCCGTGGGCGCGCCCACACGCTGCGCCACGATGGACAGCAGCCCCGGCAGGCGCGCCGGGCTGTGGCGGCCGGCATGGGCCAGGGCCTGGAAGGCCAGCACGATGAGGGCATCGCCGGTCAGCACCGCGATGCGCTCGCCATAGGCGGTGTGCACCGTGGGCCGGCCTCGGCGCGTGGTGGCGTCGTCGAAGCAGGGCAGGTCGTCGTGCACGAGCGAAGCGCAGTGCAGCAGCTCGATGGCCACGGCGGCGCCGTCGGCGAGTTCGGGGTCCGGGTCGCCGCAGGCCCGGGCCACGGCCAGGCAGAGCTGCGGCCGGATGCGCGCGCCGCCAGGGAAGACCGCATGGCGCAAGGCCGTGGCCAGCTTGGGCGGGCCGCCGGCGCCTTCGGCCAGGGCCAGGGCGTTCTGCAGCGCGAGCTCGATGCGGGTGAGGGTGTCCATGCGTGTCCTTCCTGGGAGGTGTGCGGTGCTCGGCCGTCGGCGTCCGTCGTCTGCGCGAGGGCGTCAAGCTAAGTTGTCACCCTAAGTTGTCAAGTTGACGAGACAGACCTAGCATAGGGACATGCACCAGCGTCGTCAACGAGACCTTGCCCACCCCGCCCTGCTGGCGGACGCCGCCACACCCAGGGGCTGGCGATGAGCGTGCTGGCCCTCGGGCTCAACCACCAGAGCGCGCCGCTGGACCTGCGGGCGCGCTTTGCTTTTCCGGCGCCGCAGCTGCCGCAGGCGCTGCGCGGCCTGCGTGAGCACCTGGCCCGCGGCACCGCCGTGGCGCCCGAGGCCACGCTGCTGTCCACCTGCAACCGCACCGAGCTCTACGTGGCCGCCAACGACGCCCAGGCCGCGGCGGCGCTGGCGCAGCCCGCGCTCGAATGGTTGGCCTTGCAGGGCGGCACCAGCGGTGCGCTGCTGGCCGAGCACGCTTACGTGGTGGAAGACAGCGCCGCCGCGCGCCACGCCTTCCGCGTGGCTTCGGGTCTGGACAGCATGGTGCTGGGCGAGCCGCAGATCCTGGGCCAGATCAAGCAGGCCGTGCGCGAGGCCGGCCTCGCCGGCACGCTGGGCAGCACGCTGCACCAGCTCTTCCAGCGCAGCTTCAGCGTGGCCAAGGAAGTGCGCACCGCCACCGAGATCGGCGCGCACAGCGTCAGCATGTCGGCGGCCACGGTGCGCCTGGCCGGCCAGCTGTTTGAAGACCTGCAGCAGGTGCGGGTGCTGCTGGTGGGCGCGGGCGAGATGATCGAACTCGTGGCCGCGCACTTCGCCAGCCAGAAGCCGTTGTCGATGACGGTGGCCAACCGCACGCAAGAGCGCGGCGAGAGCGTGGCCGCGCGTTTCGGCGCCGAGGCCATGCGCCTGGCCGACCTGCCCGAGCGGCTGCACGAGTTCGATGTCGTGGTGTCGTGCACCGCCAGCACCTTGCCGCTGATCGGCCTGGGCGCGGTGGAGCGTGCGCTGAAGAAGCGCCGCCTGCGTCCGATGTTCATGGTCGACCTCGCGGTGCCGCGCGACATCGAACCCGAGGTCTCACGCCTGAACGACGTCTACCTCTACACCGTGGACGACCTCTCGGCCCTGGTGCAGACCGCCGGTGAAAAACGCCACGCCGCCGTGGCGCGTGCCGAAGAGATCGTCGAGCAGGGCGTCAAGGGTTTTGAGCACTGGATAGGCCAGCGCGCCAGCGTGCCGCTGATCCGCGCCGTGCAGCAGCAGGCCGAAGACTGGCGCAGCGCCGAGTTGCGCCGCGCGCGCCAGCAGCTGGCGCGGGGTGTCGACGTCGACGCCGTGCTGGAAACGTTGACGCGCGGCCTCACCGCCAAGCTCTTGCACGGCCCGCTGGCCGAGCTGCGTGCGGCCGATGCCGACCAGCGTGCGCAGATGAGCAGCGCCGTGCAGCAGCTCTTCCTGCGGCCGGGCGCGCGCGGCCAGCCCTGAACTTCGCGGACAGGCGCGCTCAGGCGGTGCCGGGGTGCAGCGGCAGCGCACGCTGCCGCGCGATGTAGCGCTCGAGTTCGGGCGCAGGCATGGGGCGGGCGTAGAGGTAGCCCTGGCCGTAGTCGCAGCCCAGCGCGCGCAGCACGGCCTCTTGCTCCGGCGTTTCCACCCCTTCGGCGATGACCTGCAGGCCCAGTGAACGCGCCATCGCCACGATGGCCTGCACCAGCGCATGGTCGCGCCCGGGCTGGCCCAGCCGCCGCGTGAAGCTCTGGTCCACCTTCAGGTAGCTCAGGTCCATCTGGCTGAGGTTGTTGAGGTTCGAGTAGCCGGTGCCGAAGTCGTCGATGGCCAGCTGCACGCCGGCCTCGCGCAGCGCGTGCAGCCGCGCCGCAATGCCGGCCTCGGGCTGCACCATCAGGCTCTCGGTGATCTCCACCACCATGCTGTTGCCGGCCACGCCGGCCGTGTGCAGGGCGCGCACCCAGTCGCCCACGTCTTGCGCGCCGGGCGCCAGCTGCAGCGGCGAGACGTTCAGGCTGACCTGGAAATCGGGCCCGAAACGCGCCTGCCACAGCTGCAGCTGCCGCGTGACCTCCTGGAAGACCCAGTCGCCGATGTCGTGGATAGCGCCCGTGCTCTCGGCCAGCGGGATGAACTGCGCCGGGCTCACCAGGCCGCGTTCGGGGTGGTGCCAGCGGATCAGAGCCTCGCACTTGTGCACTTCGCCCGTGCGCAGGCAGACCACCGGCTGGTACACCAGGGCCAGTTGGTGCTGGGCCACGGCCACGCGCAGTGCGGCGCCGAGCTTGAGCTGCTCTTGCGCCGACACCTCCAGCGGCTGCGCGAAAAAACGCAGCCGGTTGCGGCCCGCGGTCTTGGCATCGAACATCGCCAGGTCGGCGTGGCGCAGCAGCTCTTCGGCCGTGCGGCCGTGCTGCGGGTACATCGAACTGCCGATGCTGCACGAGACGTACACCGTCTCGTCGCCGATCTGGAAGGGCTCGCGCAGCTGCTCCATCACCCGTTTGGCCACACGCTCGATCTCGTCGGCCCCGGCCGCCGGCGAGAGCAGCACCACGAACTCGTCGCCGCCCAGGCGTGCCACGCTGTCGCTGCCGCGCAGGCCGTCGCGGATGCGGCCGGCGGCCGCGGCGATGACCTGGTCGCCGGCACTGCGGCCCAGGGCGTCGTTGACCTGCTTGAAGTGGTCGAGGTCGATGTAGAGCACCGCCACCCGCGCGGCTTCGTTCGGGGCCTCGGCGATGGTCTTGTCCAGCCGCTCTTCGAACAGCGCGCGCCGCGGCATGCCGGTGAGGCTGTCGTAGTTCGACTGCAGCCACATCACGTGCTGGCTGCGGAAACGTTCGGTGATGTCGCGCGCGATTTTCGAAGCGCCGACGATGCGGCCGCTGTTGTCGAAGATGGGCGAAAGACTCACCGAGACGTTGATCTGGCGCCCCGCCTTGCTGCGCCGCACGGTCTCGAAGTGCAGCACACGTTCGCCCCGGCGCAGGTGCTCGAGGATGTAGGCCTCTTCAGCCGCGCGCTCGGGCGGGAACAGGCAGCTCATCGGCTGGCCGATCATCTCGGCCGCGGTGTAGCCGAACAGGCGCTCGGCGGCCGGGTTCCAGCTCTCGACGATGCCGTCGAGCGTCTTGCTGATGATGGCGTCGTCCGACGATTCGACGATGTCGGCGCAGTGGCGCTGGTAGGCGGCCGCGCGTTCGGGGTCGGCCGGCATGCGCGGCGCCGGCCTTTTTTCGGCCGGCAGGAACACGATGCGCTCGGCCGACGCGGGCGGGGTCTCGCTGCTCAACACGCCGCGCTCTGCGGGTGACAGCGGCGGCAGCGCTGCGCCCAGCGTGCTTTCGCGCTGGCGGCGTTGGGGGGCGTCGGGGCTCGGTGCAGACATGGCAGGCTTGGGCGGCAGCTTGCGGCGGCCGGGTGCTTGTGACGCGCGGCCCCGCGCGGGGTGCTGAACCACTGTAGCGGTTTGTGACCGCGCCGGTTGGCAGTGATCGTTGAAGTTACAACGGGCCGTGCACCAGGGCCCTCATTGCGTGTGTTCTGACGCGGCTGGCGGCGCCTGCAAACCGGCCAGGCGCAGCAGCAGCGCGGCCACGCGGGCGGGGGCTTCTTCGTGCGCGAGGTGGCCCAGGCCCGGCAGGCGGTGCACCTGGGCCGTTGGCAGCAGGGCCTGCACACGCGGCGCGTCGGCCGGCGGGATGGTGCCATCGGCCTCGCCCACCACCAGGTGCAGCGGCGTGCGCAGGCCGGGCAGGTCGCGCGCCAGCGCGGGCAGGTCCCACTGCGCCATCATCGCCAGCGCGCCGGCCACATGGGCCGGGCTTTCGATGAGGCGGCGGTACAGCGCCATGCCGTCGGCGTCGAGCTGGCTGCCGGTGCTGCCGAGCAGGCGCGCGAGCATGCGCCCTTGGGTGGCGTGCCAGCTGAAGAAGTGCGGCGCCAGCGGGTTCAGCGCCAGCAGCTTGGCCGCCGGCGAAAACAGCGTGCCGGCCAGGCCGCGCAAGGGCAGCAGCGCGGCGTTCAGGCCGAAGAGGAGGTGCCGGGCCTCGGCCGTGCCAGCGGTGTGCGGGGTTGTGGCGGCCCGGGCGTCGTTGTCGTCGTCGCGCAGCCGCAGGCGCACGGCGATGGCCGCACCGGCCGAATGGCCCACGCTGGCCGCGGGTGCCAGTTGCAGCTCACGCAGCAGCATGCGCACGGCCTGGGCCATGCCTTCCAGCCCCGCGCGGCCGATGGGCGCCGGGCCGCTGAAGCCGTGGCCGGGCAGGTCGGGCGCCACCAGGCCCACGTGTGCGGCCAAGAGCGGCGCCAGGCCGCGCCAAGAGTGGGTGGAAGCGCCGGTGCCATGCAGCAGCAGCCAGGTGGGGGCGCCGGGCCGTGGCGGCGCCCAGCGCTGCACGTGCCAGCGCTGGCCGCTGAGCTGCAGGAAGTGGCTGTGCGTGCGGTGCGGCCAGTGCGCCCCGTCTTCGCCCCAGAGCAGCGCGCCGGGCATGGTGGGGGTCTCGGTGGCGGGGCGGGGTTTCAGCCCGGCCGCTGGCGCGGCAGGGCCTGCACCGCTGACGACAGCGCCGCAGCGCCGGCGTGTGGCAGCGTGCGGTAGCTGCCGCCCATCTCGGCGGCCAGGCGCTGCGCGGCCAGGGCCGGCTGGGGCGAGGTGTCCACCACCAGCGACGTGAGCCGCGCGGCGCGGAACTGGCGCGCCATCTGCAGCGCATCGGCCTCGGCTTGGGCGCGGCCGTTTTCGCCGCTGCGCGCGACGTTCGCGCGGCCGTCGGTGAGCAGCACCACCACCGGCGTGGCACCGCCGCGCTGCACCACGGCGGCCAGGCGCAGCGCCGCTTCCAGGCCCAGCGCCAGCGGGGTGCCGCCACCGCCTGGCAGTGCGGCCAGGCAGCGTTTGGCGCGCACCAGCGAACGGGTGGGCGGCAGCAGCAGCTCGGCCTTGCGGCCGCGGAAGGCGATGACGCCCACCTCGTCGCGGCGCACGTAACAATCGGCCAGCAGCAGCTGGATGGCGCCCTTGGCCTCGCCCAGGCGGTGCAGGGCCGAGGAGCCGGAAGCGTCGAGCACGAAGAGCGTGGCCGTGGCCGCGCGCTGCTGCAGGCGGCTGATGCGCAGGTCGTCGGCCTGCACGTGGATGGGCTGGTGGCGGCCCTGGGCCGCAGCAGCACGGCGGCGCAAGGCCTGCCAGGGCGCGGCAGCGCGCAGGGTTTCGACGAGATTCAGCCGCGCGCCACCGCGCGGCGTGCCGGCGCGTGTGCCCACGGGCCGGCCGCCGCGGGGCGAGGCGCCGAGCTTGCCGACACGCCCGGCCTGGCTGGCGGCCTGCTGGCTTTGCAGCGCGGCCAGCAGGCCGGCGGGCAGGCAGGCGACGGCGGCTTCGACGATGCGGTCTTCCAGGGCCTGCGGCTCGGGCTGCGCGTCGGTAGGGGCTTCGGTGGGCGGCTCGGGCGGCTCTTCAGGCGCGGTGTTCTCGGGCGGCTGGGGTGGTGTTTCGGGCTCGTCTTCAGGCACTTCAGGCACGGATGGCAGCCGCGTGGCCAACGGTGCCAGCACCAGGCGGGCGGCCTGCATCGCGTCGTCTTCGATCGCCGTTTCGCGGCCGGCCAGCGCCGCCGCCGCACGCGTGGCGCGCACGGCGTGCTGGCTGGCGCGCAGCGCGTTCACGCCCAGCTGCAGCGCGGTGCCGCACAAGGCCTGCAGCAGCCGATCGGGCAGCTGCACCCGCGGCAGCAGCGCACGTGCGGCGCGCACCTGCGCGGCGCTGGTGCGGGGCGCTGCGAGGTCGCGCAGGCTGCATTCGCGCAGGTCGGCGTGCAAGGCCAGGCGGTCGCGCAGCGCGGGCGGCAGCGCGTCGTCGTCAGGGCCGCCTTCGTCCATCGCCACCACGCCCAGGCGCGCGGCCCAGCGCTGGCTGAGGCCGTCGCGTTCAAAGCCGATCTCGGCGCTGTCCAGCACCGCGGCCAGCCGCGCGGCGTGGCCGCTGCTCAGGCGTTCGGCCATGGGAACCAGCACCACGCCGCCGTGGGCCTCGGCCAGCAGGCCGCGCTGCGCCACGGGTTTGCTGCTGGCCAGCGTGGCGGGCAGGTCCAGGCCGCCGAGCAGGCGTTCGTCGGCGATGTGGCCGGGCAGGCGGCGCAGCGGCTCGTCAGCGGGCAGCAGGGCTTTCAGGTCGGCGAGCCAGCGGTCGCGCACACCGCCGGCGCCCGCACGCAGGTGCAGGCCGCCCAGGCCGTGGGGGTCTACCGCGAAGAGCGCCAGCGCATCGGCGGCGTTGAGCCAGGCGGCGGCGCCGGGCGGCGGCGCAGCGTCGCTCGGGGCTGCAGGCGCAGCCGGCGTGTTCAAGCGCCAAACACCTCGGCGCAGACGCGTTCCACGCGCACGCTGGCATCGGTGTCGTCCAGCGGGTCGCGGCGCAGGCGGTGGCGCAGCGCGGGCTGGGCGATGCGGCGGATCTGGCTGTCGCCCACGGCCTCGGCGCCGTCCAGCGCGGCGAGCGCACGTGCGGCGCGGATGACGGTGAGCTCGCCGCGCAGGCCATCGGTGCCCAGGGCCATGCACAGCTGCGCGGCACGTTCCAGCGCGGCATCGGGCACCTGCACCTCGGGCAGGCGCTTGCGCGCGGCGACGATGCGCGCACGCACCTTGTCGTCTTCCTTCTGCCAGCGTGCTGCAAAACCTTCAGCGCCGCGTTCGAAGTCGTCACGCCGGCGCACCACCTCCACGCGCGAAGCGATGTCTTGCGGCGTGCGCACTTCCACCGCCAGGCCGAAACGGTCGAGCAGCTGTGGGCGCAGTTCACCTTCTTCGGGGTTGCCGCTGCCCACCAGCACAAAACGCGCGGGGTGGCGCACGCTCAGGCCTTCACGTTCCACCACGTTTTCGCCCGAAGCGGCCACGTCGATCAGCAGGTCGACGAGGTGGTCTTCGAGCAGGTTGACTTCGTCGATGTAGAGAAAACCGCGGTGCGCACGCGCCAGCAGCCCGGGCTCGAAGGCCTTGACGCCGGCGGTGAGGGCCTTCTCCAGATCGAGCGCGCCGACGACACGGTCTTCGGTCGCGCCCAGCGGCAGGTCGACCACGGGCACCGGGATCAGGTGGGTCTTGGGTTTGCCGCCGGCTTTCAGCACGGCGCACTGTTCGCAGCTGGCGCTTTTGTCGGCGGGGTCGCAGCCGTAGCGGCAGCCCACCACGGCCTTCATCTTGGGCAGCAGCGCGGCCAATGCGCGTACCGCGGTGCTTTTGCCGGTGCCGCGGTCGCCGAAGACCAGCACACCGCCGATGCGCGCGTCGACCGCGGCGCACAGGATGGCGAGCTTCATCTCGTCTTGGCCGACGATGGCTGAAAAGGGGAAATACGCTGTGCTCATGCCATCCACTTCAAGCTGCGGCGCGGGCCCGGCCGGGGCGGCGCGCTGTCATGCGGTTCTGTGCGTTTCAATGCGCGCGCTCGCTGGCTTCGCCGGCCTCGCCCGATTTCACACGCTGGCGGGCGCGGCGCACGGCCAGCACCACGGCCACGGCCACGAGCGGGATGCTCAGGCCGGTCAGCAGGTCGGCGTTCACCGGCAGGCCGCCGGCTTTCAGCGCCTTGGCGCCGTAGCCGACCAAACCTGCCACGTAGTAGCAGATGGCGGCCACCGAGAGGCCTTCCACCGTCTGCTGCAGCCGCAGCTGCAGCTTGGCGCGGCGGTCCATGCTGGCCAGCAGCGCCTGGTTCTGGCGTTCGCGGGTGATGTCCACGCGGGTGCTCAGCAGCGCGCTGGCCTGGGCCACCCGTTCTGACAGATCGTGCAGGCGCTGCGAGACCGTGGCGCAGGTGGCCACGGCCGGGCGGAAACGCCGCGCCATGAACTCCTCGATGGTGGGCACGCCGGGCAGGCGCTTTTCACGCAGCTCGCCGATGCGGCGCATCACCAGGTCTTCGTAAGCGCGGCAGGCGCCGAAGCGGAACTGGCTGGCCGCCAGGCCGCTTTCCACCTCGGCGGCCAGGCGCGTGAGCTCGTGCAGCAAGGCTTCGTCGTCGCCCTCGCCGCGCGCGATGCCGTCGGTCAGCTGCGCCAGCGCGGCTTCGATCTGCACGATGCGCGGGCTCTGGCGCCGCGCGATGGGCAGGGCCAGCAAGGCCAGCGTGCGGTAGGCCTCCACCTCGAACAGGCGCTGCAGCGTGCGGCCGGCCTGGCGTGCGGTGAGCTGGTTGTCGAGCAACACAAAACGTGTGCAGCCCTCGTGCAGGCGGAAATCGGTGTAGACACGGGCGGCGCCGTCGGCCACCTCGGCGCCGGCCACGGTCTGGCTGCCGAAGGCCTGGTCGAGCAGCGTGGCCAGGCGGCCTTCATCGGGCGCGGCCAGCAGCTTGGCGTGGGCCGCGGCCACGGTGGCGCCGGGCAGGGCGGCCAGCCAGCCTTCGGGCAGCAGGCCGGCGGCCACGGCCTCGAAAGGCCGCTCGCTGATGCCGTTGACGATGACGGTGTAGCCCGAGAACTCGCCGTGCCTTTCCCACTTCAGGCGGAAGGTGCCGCGCTCGGTGCTGAACTCGGCGCGGAAGTGCGAAGCGCCCGGCAGCGGGGGTTCGACGCCCAGGCTGTCGCAGAGGCTGCAGAGGTGGCTGAACTCGCGGGCGCGCTGGTCGGCCTCGACCAGCACGGCCACATAGCTGGCCCGGGCCGGCGCTTGCACGGCCTCGGGCGGGCGGGCGTGGATCTCATCGGCCAGCGTGGTCCGCAGCGCGTGGTCCGGTGGAAACATCGACATCGGTGGCGGGCGGGTGCGGGCCGGTCGGCTTTCAGGGCCGGCGGGCTGGTTTGCAGGTGGGCGGGGCAGGCATCCAGTATGTCACGCAAAGTGGACACTTCAAGTGTCACGTGAAAATGTCACTTTTCAGCCGTGCCGGCCAGGCGCAGCGTGAAGTGCCCTTCGGCCACGGTCTGCCCGTTGACCTGCACCGTCAGCCCGTGGCGGCCGGCGTGGTAGCGGCGCGTGGTGACGGGTTTCATCGAATGCCGCTTGCGCAGCGTGACGGCTTCGCCCGGCGCCAGCGTGAGCTGCCAGCCCTTGAAGACCTTGGGGCTGAGGCTGCCGTCGGCCTTGACGTGGTGCACGGCGTAGTCGATGACCAGGGCTTGCGCGGCGCTGGCTGCCATGCTGGCTTGCAGCTGGAGTTCGAGCTCGACACTCTCGCCCACCACCACCCGCGCCGGGCTCACGCGCAGCGTGGCGCTGCCGCTGTAGCCCAGGCCCAGGCCCCAGGCCTGCAACGTGGGCGCGTGGCCTTGTTTCACCAGCGTGCGGCTGGCGTGGCGCAGCAGCGCGCGTCGCGGCGCGGGCGCAGCGGGCAGGTGCTGGTGCAGCCAGGCGGCAACGAGCGCGGGGTGGTCTTTGGCGATGTCGTTGAGGTGGTTGGCCACGCTGCGGCGCACGTAGTCGCTGGGGTCGTCTTGCAGCGCTTCGAGCAGCGGCAGCGTCGGGCTGGGGTCGGCCACCAGGCTGTGCAGGCGCTGGCCCCAGGGCAGGCGCGGGCGGCTGCCTTCGCTGACCAGGCGGCGCACGTGCGGGTTGGGGTCGGCCACCCAGCGTTGCAGCGTTTGGAAGGCCAGCGCCGGGTGCCGGGCGATGAAGGGGCGGATGGCGAACTCGGCCGTGAAACGCTGCGTCAGCGCGTGCAGCGCGACCAAAGCACGTTCGGGCTGCGCCTGGCCGTGGCGCGCGATGTACTCGCCCACCGGCCACAAGATCCAGCCGCGCAGCCCCTGGTGCAGCCCGGGCGCGGCCGAGATCTCGCCGGGCGCGGTGGGCGGCGCCAGGCTCTTTTCGAGCAGCCCGGCGGCCGCGTCGAAATCGGCCGGCAGTGTGGCCTCCAGCGCCGCGCAGATCTGCAGCGCGCGGGCTTTCATCTCCAGCGCCTCCAGGCCCGTGCCGGCCAGGGCCGTGAAAGCGGCGGCATCAAAACGCCGGTGGTGGCGTTTCAACTGCGCCGCGGCTTCGGCCACCAGGGCCGGGTTGAGCAGGTTCTTGAAGGGTTCCATCTTCAGCCCAGACGCACGGGCAGGTGCTTGAAGCCGCGAAAGCGCACGCGCAGGTCGCGCACCGGCGGGCCTGAAAAGTCGATGTGCGGATACCGCTGGATCAGCTTCTGGATCGCGATGCGCCCTTCCAGCCGCGCCACGTTCATGCCCGAGCAGGCGTGCACACCCTGGCCGAAGGCCAGGTGGCCGTTGGGTTTGCGCGTGATGTCCAGCTGCTCGGGCGCGTGGAACTCGGCCGGGTCGCGGTTGGCCGCACCGATGCCCAGGGTGATGAAGTCACCGGCCGGCACCACACGCGTGCTGAATTCGATGGGCGCCGTGACCAGCCGGTTGTTGAGCTGCAGCGGGCTTTCGAAACGCAGCAGCTCTTCCACGGCGCTGTGGATGAGGCCGGGCTCGGCGTGCAGTTGCTCGAAGGCCTGGCGGTGCGTCATCAGCGCGTGCAGGCCGTTGCCGATGAGGTTGGTGGTGGTCTCGTGGCCGGCGTTGAGCAGGAAGATGCAGTTGTGCAGCAACTCGGCTTCGTTCAGCCGGCCTTCGGCGTCGCCGCGCAGCAGGCGGGTGAGCACGTCGCTCTCGGGGTCGCCGGGGTGGGCCTGGCGCTCGGCCACCAGGCCGCGCAGGTAGGCCATGAACTCGGTGACGGCCGCGTGCCCGCGCGCCAGCACCTCGGCGCCGGGCGCGGGTTCGAGTGCCGAGAGGATGGCCAGGCTCCAGCCGCGCAGCGGGCCGCGTTCGGCGTGTGGCACGGCCAGCAGGTTGCCTATCACCTCCACCGGGATCTGCGCCGCAAAGTGCTCGATGAGATCGGGCGCGGTTTTGTCGGCCAGACCGTCGAGCAGGCCGTCCACCAGCGTATGCAGGCCGGCTTCCATGCGCTGGATGGCGCGCTGGTTCATCGCGCCCATGAGGATGCGGCGCAGGCGCGTGTGCAGCGGCGGGTCGCTGAACACCTGGCTGGTGGTGTGGTGCTCGAAGAGCGGCGTGCCCAGGCCGAACTTCGGCCCGAACTCGCGTTGTTTGTCGCTGCTGACGTGGGGGCTGCGGTAGGCGGCCAGCACGTCGCTGTAGCGCGTGAGCAGCCAGCTGTGCGGGCCCAGGGCGTGCACGGGGCTCGTGCGGCGCAGCGCGTCGTACACCGGGTAAGGGTCGGCCGCGAAGCCCGGCGGCGGGGTCTGCAGGCTGAAGCCTGTGGTCAGGGCCATGTCGTCCATCGCCACCGAGTGTAGGCAGCGCTGATAAGCTGCCCATCCATGTTTACCGGCATCGTTCAAGGCATCGCCTCCGTCCGCAGCATCACCGACCGCCCCGGGCTGCGCAGCTTCATCCTGCAACTGCCGCCCGGCTTCACCGAGGGGCTGGCCATCGGCGCCAGCGTTTCGGTGGATGGCGTCTGCCTCACCGTCACCGAACGGGTGGGCGATGACGCCGCCAGCTTCGACGTGATGCAGCAGAGCCTGGCGCTCACCACGCTGGGCACGCTGCAGCCGGGCAGCCGCATCAACGTCGAACGTGCCGCGAAAGACGGTGCCGAGATCGGCGGCCACCCGCTCAGCGGCCACATCGACTTTCTCGCCACCGTGGTGCAGGTGCGGCGGCCCGAGAACAACTGCGTGCTGCGCATTGGCGTGCCCGCGCCGTGGATGCGCTACGTGTTCGCCAAGGGCTACATCGCCGTCAACGGCGCCAGCCTCACCGTGGCCGAGGCCCACCGCGCGGCCGATGGCAGTGGCTGGTTCGAGGTGTGGCTGATCCCTGAGACGTTGCGCATGACCACCTTCGGCGACAAGCCCGAGGGCGTTGCGCTGAACATCGAGATTGAGCGCCAGACGCAAGTGTTCGTGGACACCGTGCGCGCCGCCATCGACGAGCGCCTGGGCCCGCTGCTGCCGGCGCTGGAAGCCCTGCTGCGCCAGCAAGGCGCCACGCTCGACGACCTGGCCCGCCCGGCGGCGCTGCCGCGTTCATGACGGCCTCACGCACCAAAGGCGCCGCCCGCCGCCACTGGCTGCAACAGGCGCTGGCCGGCACGGCGGCGGCGGCGGCTGCGCCGCTCTTCGTGCGGCATGCGCGTGCGGCCGACACGCCGCGTTTTGCACTGGGCGTGGCCTCGGGCCAGCCGCAGCCGCAGGGCGTGGTGCTGTGGACGATGCTCACCGGCGCCGACCTGCCCGCCCAGGCCGAGGTGCGCTGGGAAATCGCCGAAGACGAAGCTTTCACGCGCATCGCCGCGCGCGGCGTGGAAACGGCACGGGCCGAAGACGCCCACAGCGTGCACGCCGAGCCTGCCGGCCTGCAGCCTGAACGCGGCTACTTCTACCGTTTCGAGGCCCTGGGCCAGCGCAGCCCCGTGGGCCGCACGCGCACGGCGCCGGCGCCCGATGCGCGTGTGCAGCGCCTGCACTTCATCACCGCCAGCTGTCAGCGTTTTGATGTGGGCCACTACGCCGCCTGGCGCCACGCCGCGGCCGAAGCGCCCGATCTGGTGCTCTTCCTCGGTGACTACATCTACGAATACGGCCGCGACAGCAGCCCGGCCGGCGCGCCGCGCCAGCACGAAGGCGGCAAGGTCCGCACGCTGGCCGGCTACCGCGCGCGTTACGCCCAGTACAAGAGCGACCCCGCGCTGCAGGCCGCGCACGCCGCCGCGCCCTGGCTGATGGTCTGGGACGACCACGAGGTCGACAACGATTACGCCGGCCTGCAGGGCCAAGACCTGCAGCCCGACTTCGCGGCCCAGCGCGCCGCCGCCTACCAGGCCTACTGGGAGTTCCTGCCCTGGCCCAAGGCCGCGCGCCCGGTGGGCGGTGCCATGCGCATCACCGGCCGGCTCGACTGGGGCCGCCTGGCGCGCCTGCACCTGCTCGACACCCGCCAGCACCGCGACCCGCAAGCCTGCCCGCGCCCCGGCCGCGGCGGCAGCAACACCGTGGACGTGGCCGAATGCCCGGCCCTGCTGGCGCGCGGCCGCAGCCTGCTGGGCGCGGCGCAAGAGCAGTGGCTGGCCGAGGGCTGGGCGCTGGACCGCCCCTGGAACCTGCTGGCGCAACAGACGCTGATGGCCCGCTGCAGCTGGACTGACCCCGCCGGCCCCACCGGTGGCCGCTACTGGACCGAAGGCTGGGACGGCTACGCCGCCACCCGCGCGCGCCTGCTGGGTACCGCTGCCGAGCGCCGCGTGCCGGGGCTGGTGTCGCTGGGCGGTGATGTGCACACGCATTACGTGGCCGAGCTCAAGGCCGATTACGACGACGCCAAGGCGCCGGTGATCGGCAGCGAGTTTGTGGGTACTTCCATCAGCAGCCTGGGCCTGCCGCAGAGCCGGCTGGACACGCTGCGCCCGGTCAACCCGCACCTGCTGCACGTGCGCGGCGACCAGCGCGGCTACCAGAGTTTCGTGCTGGAGCCGGGGCGCCTGCAGGCACGGCTGCAGGTGGTGGCCGATGCGCGGCTGCCCGACAGCGCCCTGCAGACCCAGGCGCGTTTCGCCGTGGAAGCCGGCCGGCCCGGGCCGCAGCGCCAGAGCTGAGCGACAGCGTCGCGAGCGCCGGGTTCACCCCCGGCGTTTCAGGGCACGTCGCACAGGCAGTGCAGCACCGCGTTGTACGGCCGCCGCCCGGCGGCGATGGCGCCGGGCTGCACGCCCAGCGCTTGCAGGTCCTGCAGCACCGGCTGCGCCAGGGCCGCCGGCAGTGGCGAGAGCGAGGCCGCCATGGCCGCGGCATCGGCCGTGGTCTGCCAGCCTTGCAGCGTGCTGCGGGCCTCCTCCAGCAGCGGGCCCAGGCTGGTGCTGAGGCCAAAACGCTGCAGCCAGCGGTCCAGCCGCCCCGGCGGCGCTTCCACGTAGACCACGCGGTGGCCTTCGTTGAGCTTCGCCCGCGCGGCCGCCACCCGCACGGCGTCGTTCAGGCCGCCGAGGCGGTCGACCAGGCCGTGGCCGAGGGCCTGGCTGCCGGCCCACACGCGGCCTTGCGCCACCGCATCGATCTTCTCGGGCGTGGTCTTGCGCGCGGTGGCCACGCGGGTGATGAAGTCCTTGTAGATGTGGTCGACGCTGCTCTGGATGATGGTGCGCAACCGCGGGTCGAGCCCGGTGCGCAGGTCGTAGGCCGTGCCCAGCCAGGTGGTGCTGGCGCCCGCGGCGCGGATGCCTAGCTTGTCGAAGGCGCCCTCGGCCGTGGGCAGCATGGCCACCACGCCGATGCTGCCCGTGATCGTGGCCGGGTCGGCCATCACCTCGTCGGCGGCCATGCTGATCCAGTAGCCGCCCGATGCCGCCACGTCGCCCATGCTCACCACCACGGGCTTGCCGGCGGCACGCGTGAGTTCGAGTTCACGCCGCACCAGCTCGCTGCCGAAGGCGCTGCCGCCGGGGCTGTTGACACGCAGCACCACGGCCTTGATCTGCTGGTCTTCACGCGCCTGGCGGATGAGCTCGGCCGTGCTCAGCCCGCCGATGCGCCCGGGCCCGGCGCGGCCGTCGCTGATGCTGCCTTCGGCCACCACGATGCCCAGCGCGTCGCCGGTGCTCGCGGGGGTCTGGCGCGCGAGGTAGGCGCGCCAGTTCACCTGGCGGAAGGTGGGCGGGGCCTTGCTGTCGGGCGCGGCCTCGGCCTTCTCGCCCAGCTTGATGAGGTGCTCGCGCATCTCGTCGCGGGTTTTCAGCGCCGTCACCAGCTTGCGCTGCACGGCCCAGCGGCCGAAATCGCCGCCGGCGGCCACCAGGCTGTCGGGCAGTGAATCGATGGCCTGCATCACACTGCCGGCGGGCAGCTGGCGCGCCGTTTCCACACCGCCCGTCCAGGTGGACCAGAGCGCGCCGTACAGCGCCGCGTCGGACTCTTTCGTCTGCTCGGAAGGGCCGCTGGCCGAGTAGGTTTCGGCCGCGTTCTTGAACTGCCCGGCGCGGATGACGTGGGCGGTGACGCCCACCTTCTCGAAGAGGTCTTTGTAGTAGCTGCGCGTGCGGCCGTAGCCCACGATCTCCAGGCCGCCCATGGGGTGCAGCCAGAGTTCGGTGGCGTGGGCCGCCAGGTAGTAGCTGGGCTGCTCGAAGTTGGAGCCCCAGGCGTAGACGGGTTTGCCGGTGGCCTTGACGGCCTGCATCGCGGCGGCCACCTCGCGCAGCGTGGCCAGGCCGGCGCCTTGCAGGCCGTCGGTGAGCAGCAGCACGTGGGCGATGGCGGGGTCTTTTTCGGCGGCCTTCAGCACAGCGAGCACATCGCGCAGGCGCGTCTGTTCGTCACGTTCACCCTCCAGGCGGCGCAGCGCGCTGCTGCGGCCGGCGTCGGCGCGCTGTTCGCTGATGCGGCCTTGCAGGTCGAGCACCAGCGCCGTCTTGGGCTGCAGCGGTTCGGGCCCGTCGCGCAGCCACAGCCACAGCAGCGTGCCCAGCACGGCCAGCAAAAGCAGGTTCAGCAGCGCGCGGCGCGTGAAGTCCAGTGCCCACCAGGCGCCGCGCAGGCCGCGACCCAGGGCCGAGAAGAAAGATGACATGGAGCTGTGTTCCTGTGCCTGCGGGCGAAGGCCGCGACAGCCCGAGCTTACGCAGCCCGCGCCGCGCCTGCCCGGGCATGCGACGAAGCCCCACACGCGGCCGACGAAGCGCCCGCCGGGCCACCCGCCGGCTACCCACCGGGCGGGGTTGAGATACTCCGCGCCCGTGTCTTCCATCTTCGCCGTCACGCTGCCGTTTTTTGCGCTGGTGCTCTGCGGCTACCTGGCCGCGCGCCGCGGCGTGCTGCCCGAAAGCGCCATCCCCGGGCTCAACGGCTACGTGCTGTATTTCGCGCTGCCTTGCATGCTGTTCCGCTTCGGTTCGGAAACGCCGCTCTTCGACCTGCTGAACCCGGTGGTGCTGGCCGTCTACGTGGCCGCGGCGCTGCTGATCGTGTTTTTCACCATCGCCGTGACGATGAACGAGCGTGTGGGGCTGAAAGACGCCGCCTTCGGCGCGCTGGTGGCAGCCTTCCCCAACACCGGCTTCATGGGTGTGCCGCTGCTGGTGGCCCTGCTGGGCAGCGCGGCGGCGGGGCCGGTGATCAGCTCCATCCTCGCCGACTTTTTCATCACTAGCACGCTGTGCCTGGCGCTGGCGCAAGCGGCCGGTGCGGCCGGTGCGGCCGCCGCTGGGGGTGCTGCCGATGCCGCCAGCGCCAGCGCGCGCCAGGCCGCGCTGCGCGCCCTGCGCGCTGCCCTGGGCAACCCGCTGCCCTGGTCCATCGCGCTGGGTGCGGTGTTTTCTGTCGCCGGGCTCACGCTGCCCGGCCCGGCGGCCAAGGTGGTGGAGATGCTTGCGGCCTCGGCCTCGCCGGTGGCGCTGTTCACCATCGGCGTGGTGTTGTGGCGTTCCAGCCAGCACGCGCACACGCGTACGCCGGTGACCGACTACCTGCCCGTGGCGCTGATCAAGCTCTTCGTGCACCCGCTGTTGGTCTTTCTGCTGGGTGGCGCAGCGCTGGCGCTGGGTGCGCCGCTGACGAAGTTCCAGCTGGTGGTGCTGACCCTGGCCGCGGCGCTGCCCAGCGCCAGCAACGTGAGCCTGCTGACCGAGCGCTACGGTGCCGACAGCGGGCGTGTGGCGCGCATCATCATGAGCAGCACGGTGCTGGCCTTCGGCAGCTTCTCGGCCTTGGCCTGGCTCTTCGGCGTGAACCCCGCCTGAGCGGCGCGGGTCCAGTTTCAGCGAATAAGCGGGCACAAAACCCGCCTGTTCAGGCTTTCACCGTGTCGGCCCTGGCTTGCAATGGCGGCACTGCCGGAGAAAGCCCATGTCAGCCCGCGATCTGCCCCTGCCCGACCTCGATCTGCACGCCCTGCTGGCCGAAGCTGCCGGCGGCGCCGTGGCGCAAGTGGACCCGGCGGCGCGTGTCGAGCCCGGCGTGCGTCTGGGTGAAGGCTGCCGCGTGCGCAGCGGCGCCGTGCTGGCGCGCGGCACCACGCTGGGCCGCGAGGTGCTGGTGGGCCCGAACGTGGTGTTCGTCGACGACGAAGACGGCCTCGGCCCCACGGTGGTGGCCGACGGGGTGCGCATCGGCGCCAATGCCGTCATCGACGCCGGGCTGTGCCTGGGCGCCGGCGCCCGCATCAAACCGGGGGCCGTGGTGCTGGCCGATGTGCCGGCCGGCGCCGTGGTGGCCGGCAATCCGGCGGTGGTGATCGGCCGCGCCGACGACGCGCTGGTGCTGGGCTGCCGCGCCTGAGCGCCGCTGCGGGCCCGGCGCGCGAACAGCGCCTGAAACCGGCCTGAACTCCGGCGATCGTCGCCCTCCAGTGCGGCCGACACTGTGACGATGATGCCCCGCCCGACCCTCGCCCTGCTGCCCGCCGCGCTCTTGTGCGCGGCCTTGGCTGGCCCCGCCGCCGGCCGCTGCGTCGACGAAGACGCGGTGGAAACGGCCGTGCCGGAGACGCCCGCCAACAGCGCCCCCATGGCCCCTGTGGAGCCGCGCAGCGCGCTCGCCGGCCTGGTGAAAGACACGCTCGAACGCAGCCATGCCGTGGGCGCCACGCGCCTGCTGGCCGAGGCGGCGTTGCAAGACATCGAAGAAGCCCGCGCTGCACGCGGCCTGCAGGCCAGCGTGGGCGCCGGCCTCGGCCCGGGTGGCTCGCGTGACCGCGGCATCACCGAAAGTGCGGCGCTGCAGCTGCGCGCCAACGTCAACATCAGCCAGTTGCTGTGGGACGGCGGGCGCAGCGAGCGCCTCGTCGACTGGCGCACGCAGCTGGCCGATTCCGCCCGCTGGGGCCACCTCACGCAGCAAGAACAGCTCGCGCTCACCGCGGTGGCGCTGCAGCTGGAGCGCAGCCGCAACCGCATGACGGCGCAGGTGTGGCGCCAGCACGTGCGCAAGACCGCCTGCCTGGTGGAAGCGCTGCAGACCATCGTCAACAACGACCGCGGCCGCGCCAGCGAGCTGGTGCAAGCGCAGAAGACGCTGCAGCAGGCCGAGCTGCAGCTGGTGCAGACGCAATCGGCCGTGCGCCAGATCGAGGTGCGCCTGCGCCGCCTGGTGGGCGACGGCCTGCCCGGTACCGAAGGCCTGAGCACGGTCTTTCTCGGCGTGCCCGAGCTGCCGCAGCTGGTGGCCGATGTGGAGCGTTCGGCCGAGCTCGCGCAGTACGAGGCGCAGGAACGCGCCGCGCGGCGTTACGCCGAGGCCGTGGCCGCCGGCAGCAAACCGCAGATCAGCTGGAACCTCAGCGGCAACGTCATGGCCTCCACGGGCAACCGCAGCAGCGCGGGCGGCGAAGAGCCGGGCAGCCCGGGCGCATCACGCCGCAACGGCAGCTACTCGCTGGGGCTGAGCGTGAACGTGCCGCTCATCAGCCCGGGGCAGGGTGCAGCCACCGGGGCTGCGCGCCTGCGCGCCGAAGCCGCGCGCCTGCAGCGCGCCGAGGCGCTGGAATCACGCCGCTTCCGCGTCGCCGAGGTGCACGAGCAGGCCACCGCCGCCACCGAACGCGCGCGCCGCCTGGCCGAGGTGCTGAAGAACAGCGAGCAGGTGCGCAGCTTCACGCTGCAGCAGTGGCAGCAGCTGGGCCGCCGCAGCCTCTTCGACGTGATGGCGGCCGAGGCCGACCACTACAACATGCGCATCGCCTACGTGAACGCGCTGCACGACGTGCAGCAGCTCAACGCCAACCTGCTGACGCTGGGGCGCGGCGTCATCGACTGGCTGCGTTGAACACGCCGCCTCCCCACCACCCGTCTGTTCCAAGCGAAGGAAACGTTCCCATGAGCCAGAAGAAGGTCCTCAACGTCGGTGGCAACAACAAGTCCATCGCGCTGCCGCCGCAGTACACCGGTTTCGAGCACCTGCTGCTGGACATCGACCCCACCGGCCAACCCGACATCTGCTGCGATGCGCGCGAGCTCGCCACGCTGCAGCCCGGGCAGTTCGACGCCATCTACAACTCGCACAACCTCGAGCACTACTACCGCCACGACGTGGAGAAGGTGCTCTCGGGCTTTCGCCACGTGCTGAAGGACGGCGGTTTCATCCAGATCCGCGTGCCCGACATGAGCGAGCTCTTCCGCCGCATCGTCGAAGGCCAGCTCGACATCGAAGACACGCTTTACCAGAGCGCAGCCGGCCCCATCATGCCGCTGGACGTGATCTACGGTTTCCAGCTGCAGATCGAGCGCAGCGGGCAGGAGTTTTTCGCGCACAAGACCGGCTTCACGCAGAAGTCGCTGATGCGCGCGCTGCAGCGCGCCGGCTTCAGCAAGATCTACAGCAGCGTGGGCAACCTGGAAGTGAATGCCGTGGCCTTCAAGGGCCAGCCGAGCGACGAGACGCTGGCGCTGTGGGGCCTGCCGCCCGAGAGCGTGGCGCCAGTGGTCACGGCGCCCGTGGCCGAGGCCGAGGTGCTGGCATGAGTGCACGCCAGCTGGTGTTCGACACCGCGGCACCGGACACCGGTGCGGCCACGGTGCAGATGTTCCAGACCTTCCACAAGGACTACCCGCACAACACCAGTTCGGGCTGGCTGCAGCCGGTGGGCGTGGGCGGTTACCTGCACGAGGGTTTCGAGAGCGACGCCAGCGGCGTGAACATCGCGGCGCTGAACCCGGCCTATTGCGAGCTGACGGTCCAGTACTGGGCCTGGAAGAACACGCGCAGCAGCGTGGTGGGCTTCTGCCACTACCGCCGCATGATGAACTTCGTCATCGACCAGACCTGGCTGGCGCCGGGCAACAGCAGCCTGCCGCTGGACCAGGCCATGGTCGATTACCTGGCCGCCCCGGCCCAGCTGCAGCGTGTGCAGACGCTGATGCAGCACTACGACCTGATCATCCCGCGCCAGGTGCGCACGCTGCCGTCCATCGAACACCAGTACGTGTCTTGTGTTGAACGTGCGCCGTGGGAAGCTTTCCTGCGCGTGGTGAAGCTGGTCTACAGCAAGCACCCTGGCGTGGAAGCGTATTTCCGCCTCGCTCCGCAGGCGCCGATGTGGAACATGTTCGTGATGCGGCGCGACCTTTTCGAGGCCTATTGCGAAGAGCTTTTCCTCGTGATGGACGCGGTGTACGAACAGATCGGCCAGCCCTACGACAGCTACCAGAACCGCTACCCCGGTTTCCTGGGTGAACGTTTCCTGGGCCTGTGGATGCACCTGAACCGGCCGCGTTTCTGCGAAGTGCCGATGCTGCATTTCGGCTGACGCCGAACATCACCCCAAAGGACAAGGCCCCGGGCTGCGATGCAGCGCCGGGGCCTTGTGTTTTGGGACCCGTCAGTGATCACGCTGCGTGTGCTTCACCGGCTTCACGCGCCAGCATCCAGGCCCAGGCCGTCTGCACCACCTCGTGCAGCTCGCCGTGGCGCGGCGCCCAGCCCAGCACCTGGCGCGCGCGTGTGGCGTCGCCCACCAGCACGGCGGGGTCGCCGGCGCGGCGCGGCAGGGTCTGCCAGGCGATGGGCTGGCCCGTCACCTCGCGGCAGGCCTGGATGACCTGCAGCACGCTGAAGCCGGCGCCGTTGGCGAGGTTGTAGAACTCGGCGCCCAACACCTCGCCGCGCAGCAGGCGCTCGGCGGCGCGCAGGTGGGCTTGTGCGAGGTCGTCGACGTGGATGTAGTCGCGCACGCAGCTGCCATCGGGCGTCGGCAGGTCGCTGCCGAAGACCTTGAGCTGCGTGCCCGCCGCATCGCCACCTTGGCGCAAGCGCAGCGCTTCCTGCAGCACCAGCGGGATGAGGTGGGTCTCGGGCTCGTGGCGTTCACCGGCGCGGCCTTGCGGGTCGGCGCCGGCGGCGTTGAAGTAGCGCAGTGAAACACTCTGCAGACCAAAAGCCGCGGCCTGGTCGATGAGCATCTGCTCCACCATCCACTTGCTGCGGCCGTAGGGGTTGATGGGCCGCTGCGGGTGGCTCTCGGGGATGGGCAGTTGCTCGGGCTCGCCGTAGGTGGCGCAGGTGGACGAGAACACCAGACGCTTCAGCCCGTGGCGGCGCATGGCAGCCATCAGGTTCAGCGAGCCGCTGACGTTGTTCAGGTAGTACAGCTCGGGCTCGGCCACCGATTCGCCCACGTAGGCGTAGGCGGCGAAGTGCATCACCACGTCGAAGTGGCGGCCTTGCAAGGCGCGGTCGAGGTCGGCCGGGTTCGCGAGGTCGCCGCGGATCAGCGGCACGCCGCCCACGGCATCGGCAAAACCGCGGCTGAGGTTGTCGAACACCGTCACGCGGTGGCCGGCGTCGCGCAGCGCCAGCACCATGTGCGAACCGATATAGCCGGCACCGCCGACCACCAGCACCGAAGCTTCATTCATCGGGGGGGCTTTCGTTCAGGCGGCTTGCGGCATTTCAGCGCCGGCCAGCACACGCCGCGCCAGCATCTGCGCGCGGGCGATGGCCTGGTCCATGTCGTAGTAGCGGTACTCGCCCAGGCGCCCGCACACCAGCAGGCCGGGGATGCGTTCGGCGCGCTCGCGGTAGCGCTCGTAGAGCTGTGTGTTGCGCTCGTCGGGGAAGGGGTACTCGCAGTCGCCACCGCTGCTGGTGGGCGTGTAGGGCGTTTCGCGCGTGAGCAGGGTGCCGCGCGTGCGCGCCTGCGCCTCGGGCGCCATCATGTGTTTCCACTCCAGCGTGCGCACGTGCGGTCCGTCCGCCGGGCTGGGGTTGTTCACCTGGCCGCGGGGCTGGAACCACTCGGTGTGCGGCAGGTACTCGTGCGTGCGTTTCTGGCCGCGGTAGGCCAGACGGCCGAGGTCGCAGCCGAAGTACTCGTCGATGGGGCCGGTGAAGATGGTCATCACGCGCGGCTGGAAGGCGGCGCGGTCTTGCAGGTAGTCCACGCCCGTGCGCAGCGGGATGCCGGCGAGCATGTTCGTCATCATCTGCGTGTAACCGCCGGCCGGGATCCCCTGGTGCTTGTGGCGCATCAGGCGCGGCTCGTCGTCTTCGCGCACGTCGAAACGTTTGGCCAGGCCGGCGGACAGCGTGGTGGCGGGCACGCCCCACTGCTTCTCGGTGTAGCCCTTGACGAACTTCTCGTAGATGGGCCGCGGCATCATGGCCAGCGAGGCTTCTTCGAAGTTCTGCGGCGTGCCGGTGAACTCAGGCTGCCAGTCGCGGCCCACGGTGCGCTGGATGTAGCTGCCGGCGATGGGCCAGTTTTCATGGCGGCCGTCGACCAGCGATTTCAGCTCGGCCTCGTAGCGCTGGAAGCTGGTGAAACGGTTGACGTAGCGCCAGAGGTCTTCGTCATTCGTGCGGAAGTAGTGCGGCCCGTAGGTGTGCACGAGGATGCCGCTTTCGGCATGCACGTGGTCGTGCACGTTGCCGCCGGTGTGGGCGCGGCGCTCCAGCACCAGCACGCGGTGGCCGGCTTCGTGCAGCGCACGGGCGAGCACGGCGCCGGTGAGGCCCGAGCCGACGACGAGGTAGTCGATGTCCATGGCGTGGGGCTCGTTCAGCGCGCGGGGGTGGAGGTTTTGCTCGCCGCCGTATTCGCAGCTTTGGGCGCGGCTTGCGGCTTGGCATGGCGGGCGGCCTGGCGCACGGCGGCCAGCGCGGCAGTGGCGATCGGCGCGGCTTCGGCGCCGCTGCGCACCGGGGCGTCTGCCGCGGCCGCGGTCTGCGCCGTGCTGCCCAGGGTGCTGGCTGGCAGCACCACACGCGGGCCTTCGCCCGTGAGCACGCTGCGGAAGTAGGCGATGGTCTCGGTGAGGCCTTCGCGCAGCGCCACCTTCGGCTCCCAGTTCAGCGCGCTCTTGGCCAGGCTGATGTCGGGGCGGCGCTGCTTGGGGTCGTCTTGCGGCAGGGGCTGGAAGACGAGCTGGCTGCGCGAGCCCACCAGTTCCACCACCATCTCGGCCAGTTCGCGGATGGTGAACTCGCCAGGGTTGCCGATGTTGACCGGGCCCGTGAAGCTGTCGGGCGTGTCTTCCATCGTGCGCATCATCGCGGTGATGAGGTCGTCCACGTAGCAGAAGCTGCGTGTCTGGCTGCCATCGCCGTAGAGCGTGATGTCTTCGCCGCGCAGCGCCTGCACGATGAAGTTGCTGACCACGCGCCCGTCGTTGGGGTGCATGCGCGGGCCATAGGTGTTGAAGATGCGGACGACCTTGGTGCGCAGCTTGTGCTGGCGGTTGTAGTCGAAGAAGAGGGTTTCGGCGCAGCGTTTGCCTTCGTCGTAGCAGGAGCGCGGGCCGATGGGGTTGACGTTGCCCCAGTAGCTCTCGGGCTGCGGGTGCACGGCCGGGTCGCCGTACACCTCGCTGGTGCTGGCCTGCAGGATCTTGGCGCCCAGGCGCTTGGCCAGGCCCAGCATGTTGATGGCGCCGTGCACGCTGGTCTTCGTGGTCTGCACCGGGTCGTGCTGGTAGTGCACGGGGCTGGCCGGGCAAGCCAGGTTGTAGATCTCGTCCACCTCCACGTACAGGGGCATGGTCACGTCGTGGCGCATGAACTCCAGCCGCGGGTGGCCGTGCAGGTGGGCGATGTTGCGCTTGCTGCCGGTGAAGAGGTTGTCCAGGCACAGCACCTCGTGGCCAGCGCCGAGCAGGCGGTCGATGAGGTGCGAACCCAGGAAGCCGGCGCCCCCGGTCACGAGCACGGTCTTGGCATCTCTTTTCATGGCGGGGTTCTCCGGTGTGGGCGGCGTGGCAGCTCGCGATGGACGCGTGGAAAGCCTCGAAAGGCTTGCACGCAGATGCTGCCAGCGCCCCTGCGCGGCTGAAGCCGGAACAAGACCCGGAAAGCGGCCCGTTTCCGCCGCCTGTACCCACCGGCCGCCGCCGGCCGCCGCCGGTCGCCGCCCAGGCGCGGGCGGGGCGGCTTCAGCGCAGCGTCAGGGCGACATCAGGCCGCCAGCTTGAACACCGCCACCGCGCGCACCAGCTGCTGGGCCTGGCTCTTCAGGCTTTCGGTGGCCGCAGCGCCTTCTTCCACCAGCGCGGCGTTCTGCTGCGTGCTCTGGTCGAGCTGGGTCACCGTTTGGCCCACCTGCTGCACGCCGGTGCTCTGCTCGGCACTGGCCGAGGAAATCTCGGCCACGATGTCGCTCACGCGCCGGATGCTGGCCACGATATCGGCCATGGTCTTGCCGGTGTGGTCCACGAGTTGGGTGCCTTGCGCCACCTGCTCGACGCTGGTATTGATGAGCACCTTGATCTCGCGCGCCGCCTCGGCGCAGCGCTGCGCGAGGCTGCGCACCTCGCTCGCCACCACGGCGAAGCCGCGGCCCTGTTCACCGGCGCGGGCGGCTTCCACGGCCGCGTTCAGCGCCAGGATGTTGGTCTGGAAGGCGATGCTGTCGATGACGCCGATGATGTCGGCGATGCGGCGGCTGCTGGCGGTGATGTCCTGCATGGTGGCCACCACCTTATCGACCATCTCGCCGCCTTGCCCGGCCACCGTCGAGGCGGTGGCCGCCAGGGTGTTGGCCTGGCGCGCGTTGTCGGCGTTGTGGCGCACCGTGGTGCCCAGTTGCTCCATGGTGGCGGCCGTCTGCTGCAGGGCGCTGGCCTGTTGTTCGGTGCGACTGGAGAGGTCTTGGTTGCCCTGCGCAATCTCCGTGCTGGCTGTGGCCACCGCCTCCGCATTGCTGCGCACGGTGCCCACCACCTGCGCCAGGCTGCTTTGCATGGCGGCCAGCGAGGCCAGCAGCGGGCTGATCTCGTCACGCGCGTCGTCGCGCACGGGGGTCTGCAGATCGCCCGTGCGCACGCGCTCGGTGACATCCTGCACCAGTTGCACCCGGCGCCGCAGCACCGACATCATGTACCAGACCGCCAGCGCGACGAAGACCACCGCCACCAGCAACAGCCCGATCACCACCCACTCGGTGAGGCGAGCTTCCTTCTCGATGGTGCTGAGGTCTTTGGCGAGGCGCTCGGTCTGGTAGCTCACGGTCTGGTTCAACTGCGCCAGCAGCAGGTTGCGGGCGGGGATGGTCTTGTCGACCAGGAAGTCGAAAGCCTCGGCCTTTTGCCCCGCCTGCACCAGCTTCAGGTTCTCTTCGCCGACGCGCCAGAACTCGGCCACCGCCGGCGGCAGGGTCTTGAAGCGTTCGCGGCCGGCTTCGGTGAACAGGCCCCGCTCGTAGGCCGCCAGCGTCTTTTCCAGGTGCTGGCGCTTGGCGCCGATGTCGGCCAGCGTGGCCGCCAGTTCTTCAGGGGTGCGCGCCAGGATGGCGTGGCGCACCTGCAGCGACACCCGCGTCACGGTCAGTTCCAGGTCGGCCATCAACAGCAGTTGCGGCACGCGCATGTTGCCGGTGCTCTGGGCCTGTTCCACCACCACTTCCAGGTGCTTCACCACGATCGCGGCCACGAGCGCGAACCCGGCCGCCAGCAACAAGACCGCGGCGGTCATGCGCTGCGCAAGACTGAGGTGCTTCAGGGGCATGTGTGCATCTCCAAAACTGCGTGCCGGTTTGTTGGGGCCCTGCCCACACGTCCAGCCTCTCTGACACCCGCCTGCCCAACTCCGGGCCTGCGCATTTCTGTCTTATCGGGTGACTTAAGCTGGGCTTAAGCTTTTGTTGGGGTGTAGGCGCGCGCGCCGGCGCCTGGCCCCGGGCAAACACTGAACGAGTGGCCGCAGGTGGCCGCGGCGGGCGCAGAACTATGCACAGGCCTTCATATCGCGGAAAACAAGCCTGCCGCCAAGAATCCGGGCCTCGTTGCCACTGCCCTTGATCGCCCATGCACGCCGCTGTCTCCTCGCTCAGAAGCGCCCGGTTTTCTCTTTTTGTCGCCGCCACAGTCGCCGCGCTCTGGCTGGGCGCCAGCCCCGCGCAAGCGCAAGACAAGTTCATCGTCGTGGCCAGCACCACGTCCACCGAACAGTCGGGCCTCTTCGGCCACCTGCTGCCGATCTACAGACAAGCCAGCGGCGTGAACGTGCGCGTGGTGGCCCTGGGCACCGGTCAGGCGCTGGACAGCGCGCGCCGCGGCGACGCCGATGTCGTCTTCGTGCACGACCGGGTGGCCGAAGAGAAGTTCGTGGCCGAGGGCTTCGGCGTGAAGCGCCTGCCCGTCATGTACAACGACTTCGTGCTCATCGGCCCGAAGAGCGACCCCGCCGGCGCACGCGGCAAGGACATCGCCGCGGCCCTGAAGCAGCTGGCCGGCACGGCGCAGCCCGTGATCTCGCGCGGCGACAAGAGCGGCACGCACGCCGCCGAGTTGCGCTACTGGAAGGGTGCCGGCATCGACCTCGCCGCCGCCAAGCCCGCGGGCTACAAAGAGTGCGGCTGCGGCATGGGCCCGGCGCTGAACATGGCCTCGTCCATCAACGGCTACGTGCTGGCCGACCGCGGCACCTGGCTGAACTTCAAGAACCGCGGTGAACTCGCCGTGCTCGTGGAAGGCGACCAACGTTTGTTCAACCAGTACGGCGTGATGGTGGTCAACCCGGCCAAGCACCCGCACGTGAAAACCGAGCTGGCCCAGGGCTTCGTGAACTGGCTGGTCTCGCCGGCCGGGCAGGCGGCCATCGCCGGCTACAAGATCGGCGGCGAGCAGCTCTTTTTTCCGAACGCGCAGTGATGCGGCCCGGTGCAGCGGCAACAGCCTGGCTGGGGGCGGCATTGATGGCCATGGGGGCGGCCGGTGCCGCAGCACAGACCGCCGCGCCGGTGGCAGCACCGGCGGCCTTGAGCGTCTACGCCGCTGGCAGCCTGCGCGCGGCGCTGGACGAAGTGGCGCGCCAGTTCGAGCAGGCCCAGGGCATGCGCGTGGCCATGAGCTATGGCGCTTCGGGCCTGCTGAAAGACCGCATCCTCGGCGGCGAGGCGCCGCAGGTCTTCGCCTCGGCCAACACCGAGCACCCGCAGGCCCTGGTGGCCGCCGGCCGCGCCGGCAACATGCTGCCCTTCACGCGCAACGCCTTGTGCGTGCTGGCGGCGCCTGGCTTCAGCCTGCAGGGGCAGACGCTGGGCCAGCGCCTGCTCGACCCCGCCGTGAAGCTGGGCACCAGCACGCCCCAGGCCGACCCCTCGGGCGACTATGCGTTCACGATGTTCGAGAAGCTGGAAGCCACGGGCAGCACCGGCCCGGGCAGTGCCGAAGCGCTGAAGCGCAAGGCACTGCAACTGACCGGCGGGCCGAACTCGCCCAAGCCGCCGGCCGGCCGCAACGTGTATGGCGATCTGGTCGCCAGCGGGCAGGCCGATGCCTTCATCACCTACTGCACCAACGCCAGCGCGGCGCGGCGTGAGCACCCACAGCTGCAGGTGCTCGCTGTGCCGGCGGCGGTCAACGTGTCGGCCGTCTATGGCCTGGTGCTGCTGAACCCGGCCACGCCGCCAGCGCAGGCCTATGCGCAGTTCCTGCTTGGGCCGCAGGGCCAGGCGGTGCTGGCCGCCCACGGCTTCAGCGCCCCATGAACGACGAGCCTGTGTCTGCACCAGCCTTGAACCGGCGCGCCTGGCTCGCCGCTGGCGCGGCGGCCCTGGCGGCGCCGGTCTGGGCCCAGCCGGCCACCGCTGCGGCCACCGTCACCGACAGCGCCGGCCGCGCCGTGACGGTGCCCAGGAACGTGCAGCGGGTGTTCCCGGCCGGCCCGCCGGCGGCCATCCTGCTCTACACGCTGGCGCCCGATCTGCTGCTGGGCTGGCCGCGCGCCAACCGGCCTGAAGAGCTGGAGTTCCTGCTGCCCGGCATCGGCAACCGGCCCGAGCTGGGCCGCATCACCGGCCGCGGCAACAGCGCCAACCTGGAGGCCGTGCTCGCCGCGCGGCCCGACCTCATCATTGACAGCGGCTCGGTGCGCGACACCTATGTCGAGCTGGCGCAACGCGTGCAGCAGCAGACCGGCATCCCCTACGCGCTGCTCGACGGCCGCTTGCCGGCCATCCCGCGCAGCTACACGCTGCTGGGTGAATTGCTGGGCCGGCCGGCGCGGGCGCGTGAACTGGCGCAGTCGTCCGAGCAGATCATCAACACCGTCGTCGGCCGCGTGTCTGCCGTGCCGGCCGACAAGCGCCCGCGCGTGTACTACGCGCGCGGCCCCATGGGCCTGGAAACGGGCCTGGGCGGCTCGATCAACATCGAGAGCCTCGATGCCATGGGCCTGCGCCTGGTGAGCGCCGACACGCCCGGTGGCCTGGCGCGTGTGTCCATCGAGCAGGTGCTGCGCTGGGACCCCGACCTCATCATCACCATCGACCAGAGCTTCGCCGCCAACGTGCGCGAGATGCCGATGTGGCAGGGCGTGCGTGCGGTGCGCGAAGGGCGTGTGCATCTCAGCCCCAAGCTGCCCTTTGGCTGGGTCGACTTTCCGCCCGGCGTGAACCGGCTGCCGGGGCTGTGGTGGCTGGGCAAGGTGGTGTTCCCGCAGCTCTTCCCTGAAGACCTGGGGGTGATCACACGCGAGTTCTACCGCGGCTATTACGGCGTGAGCTTGAGCGACGCGCAAGTGGCGCGTGTGCTCGCCGGGCGCGGCTGAGGTGCCCGCACCGCAGGCCAAGTTCGCCCCTGAACGCCGTGCCTGGGCCGGGCCGCTGCTGGCCGGCGTGCTCTTGCTGCTGGCGCTGGCGCTGGCTTTTTTGTTCGGACGTTTTCCGGTACAGCCGGCCGATGTGCTGCAGCTCTTGTGGGACAAGCTCACCGGCCAGCCCTCGGGCTTGCCGCCCGCCGTGGAAAGCGTGGTGCTGCAGGTGCGCGGGCCGCGTGTGCTGGCGGCGGTGGCGGTGGGCGCGGCGCTGTCGGTGGCGGGCGCGGCCTTCCAGGGGCTGTTCCGCAACCCGCTGGTGTCGCCCGACATCCTGGGTGCTTCGGCCGGCGCTGCGCTGGGCGCGGTGCTGGGCATCTTCTTGTCGTTCGGCATCTTCGGTATCCAGGCCGCGGCCTTCGGCGGCGGTTTGCTCGCGGTGGCGCTGGTCTATGCGCTGGGCGGCAGCCTGCGCGGCAGCGATCCGCTGCTGGGCCTGCTGCTCACGGGCATCGTCATCGGCGCGCTGCTGGGCGCGGCCATCGGCCTGGTGAAGTACCTGGCCGACCCCTATGAACAGCTGCCGGCCATGACCTTCTGGCTGCTGGGCAGCCTCTCGGGCACCGCGCCCGACGACCTGCTGCCGCTGCTGGGCCCCGTGGCCGTGGGCACCGCGGTGCTGCTGCTCTTGCGCTGGCGGCTGAACGTGATGTCTTTGCCCGACGAAGAAGCACGCGCCTTGGGTGCACCCACCACGGCGCTGCGCCTGGCCATCGTCGCCGCAGCCACGCTGGTGACGGCGGCCAGCGTGGCCGCGGCCGGCATCGTGGGCTGGGTGGGCCTGGTGGTGCCGCACCTGGCGCGTTTGCTCGTCGGGCCTTCTTTCCCGCGTCTGCTGCCCACCACGGCCTTGCTGGGCGGCGGCTTCTTGCTCTTCATCGACACGCTGGCGCGCACGGTGGCGCCGGTGGAGGTGCCGCTGGGCATCCTCACCGCGGTGGTGGGCACGCCGTTTTTCATCGCGCTCTTGCGCAGCCAGCAGCGCAAAGGCTGGGCCTGACCGTGTTGCAGGCGCAGGCGCTCGATGTCGGCTACCCCGGCCACGCCGTGGGCCGCGGCTTCACGCTGCAGCTGCAGCCCGGGCGCGTGCTGGCGCTGCTGGGCCCCAACGGCGGCGGCAAGACCACGCTGCTGAAAACATTGCTCGGCTTGCTGCCGCCGCTGGGTGGGCAGGTGCTGTTGGACGGCCGGCCGCTGGCGGCACACGGCGTGCGCGAACGCGCGCAGCGCCTGGCCTACGTGCCGCAGAGCCACGCCGGCGCCTTCGCCTTCACCGTGGGCGAGCTGGTGCTGATGGGCCGCACCGCGCACGGCGGCTGGCTGGCGCGGCCCGGCGCGCGTGACCGCGAGGCCGCGGCCGCCGCACTCGCCCGCCTGGGCATCGAACACCTGGCCGACCGGCCGGCGCCCGAGGTTTCGGGCGGCGAAAGGCAGCTCGCGCTGATCGCCCGCGCGCTGGCGCAGGAGGCGGCCTTCGTCGTGCTGGACGAACCCACCGCCAGCCTCGATTTCGGCAACCAGGGCAAGGTGCTGCGCGAGATTGCCCGCCTGGCCGAGGCCGGCCTGGGCGTACTTTTCAGCACCCACGACCCCAACCACGCCGCGCGGCACGCCCACGAGGCGCTGCTCATCCGCGACGGCCGCACGCTGGCCCAGGGGCCGGTGGCGCAGGTGCTGCAGCAGCCGCTGCTGGCGCAGCTCTACGGTGCGCCGGTGGGGCACGAACAGGCCTTTGTGCCGGCCTGAAAGCACCGCAGCGCCGGGCCCTTGCGGGCACCGGCGCTGCGGTGGCTGGCGAGGCTGGGTGCCCCGCCAGTTCAGCGGCTTCGGGTCAGCCGCCTCAGATCAGCGGCACCTGGCTGCGCAGCAGCTCGTCGTCGAGCGCGCCGCGGTTCATCACCAGGCCGCCGGCAGCGCCAGCCGTTGCCGCAGCCGGGGCGTGGCCGGCTTCGCTGCCCAGCAGCTCGGCGGCGGGGCCGCTGAGCAGTTCTGCGGCACTCGGCGTGGCCGTGTCCTTGGCGAACCACACGTCGGCCATCGCGGCCTGCGTGCCGTCGGTCTTGGTGTAGTTGCCCACCAGGCCCATCAGGTTGCCGTTGTTCAGGTCGGTGGTCTTGGTGAAGTCGAGGCTGATCTCGGCCACACCCATGTCCAGCAGGCCCTTCAGTTCGCCGGCGTCGGTGACACCGTCGCTGTTGGCGTCGACCCACAGCTTCAGCTCGCCGAACTTCTCGTCGGCGGCGCTGAGCTTGCCGTCGCCGTTGCTGTCCAGATCGGCCATGGCGCGGTAGCCATCACCCGCACGCCGTCCGTTGGCCAGCTGCGTGGCGCCGCCGAAGAGCTCGCGCCCGTCGTCGATGGTGCCGTTGCCGTTGATGTCGCGCACCAGCAGGCCGTCGGTGGTGCTGGCCCAGCCGACTTGCGTCGCCTGGCCGCTGGCCGTGAGGTCGAAGTTCACGCCGTTGGCCGCTGCCAGCGTTTGCACGCCGTCACCGTCCAGGTCCAGCACCACCGGCGTCACCGCCTGCAGCGCGAAGAACTGTTCCGTGCTCATCGCCTCCCAGTCCTCGCCTTCGAAGGCGTTGTACTGGGTCATGGTCATGGCGCCGAGGTCTTCGGTCTGGAAGGCCACCACCTGCGTGGTGGTCAGCGCCACGATCTGCTCTTCGGTCAGCGCACGGGCCTGGGCCGTGGTCAGGGCGACGATGTCCTGCGTCTCCAGGCCGGCGATCTGCGCCGTGCTCATCGCCACGATCTGCGCCGTCGTCAGCGCCGCAAACTGCTCGGTGCTGAAGGCCGCGATCTCGGCGGTGTCGAAGGTAGCCAGTTGCGCCGTGGTCAGCGCCGCCACCTGCGCGTTGGTGAGCTGGCCCAGCTGCCCGAGGGTCAGCGCCTCGATCTGCTCGGTGCTCAGCGCCGCGATCTGCGCCGTGGTGAAGGCCTGCAGGTCAGCGCTTTCCAGCTGCACCAGGTCTTCGGTCTGCAGCGCCTGCACCTGCTGGGTGCTCAGCGCAGCCACCTGGGCGGTGGTGAGCGCCTGCACCTGTTCGGTAGTCAGGGCCTCGATGGCGGCCGTGCCCAGGCCGCGGATCTGTGCGGTGGTCATGGCAGCCACGTCGGCCGCGGCCAGCGTGGAGATCTGCGCCGTGCTCAGGCTGTTGACCTGGGCCGTGCTCAGGGCAGCGATCTGTGCCGAGCCGAAGTTCGACAGGTCGGCGCCGCTCAGCGCCGTCAGCTGGTTCACCGTGAGGGCCGCCACCTGCGCCGTGGTCAGCGCGGCCAGCTGGCCGCCGGTGAGGGCGTCCACCTGGGCGGTGGACAGGGCCGCCACCTGGGCTGCGCTGAACGCCGCGAGGTCTTCGGTTTCCAGCTGGGCCACGTCTTCGGTCTCCAGCGCCAGCACCTGGGCGGTGGTCAGCGCCGCGGCCTGCGCCGTGCTCAGCGCCACCACACCGGCGGTGGACAGCGCACCCACCGCCGCGGTGGTGAGGGCGCGGATCTGTGCCGTGCTCAGCGCCGCGATGTCGGCGGTCTCCAGGCCGTTGGCCTGGGCGGTGCCAATGGCGCCGATCTGCGCCACCGTCATGGCCGCGAACTGGGCGGTGGTGAACTGCGCCAGGTCGCCGGCGCTCAGGGCGCCGATCTGGCCGATGCTCAGCGCCGCCACCTGGCGGGTGGTCATGGCCGCGAACTGGCCGGCCGACATGGCACCGAGCTGGTCGCCGGTGAAGGCGGCCACCTGGGTCACGCTCATCGCGGCCAGGTCGGCGGTTTCCAGTGCCGTGAGGTTGGCCGAGGCCAGGGCCCGCACCTGCTGCGTGCTCAGCGCCATCACCTGCGCGCTGCTCAGGGCCGTGAGGCCGCCCGCCGACAGGGCGTTGATGCCCGCGGTGCTCAGCGCACGGATCTGCGAGGTGCTCAGCGCGGCGAGGTCTTCCGTCTCCAGGTTGCTGATCTGCGCCGTGCTCAGCTGGCCGAGCTGCGCCGTGGTCAGCGCCTGGAACTGCGAGGAGCCCAGGGCGTTCAGCGTGGCCGTGCCGATGGAGGCGATCTGTGCCGAGCCGATGGCCGCCAGCTGGGCGTTGCTCATGTTCGTGAGCTGGCTGTCGCTGAGCGCGGCCACCTGGGCGGCCGTCAGGGCCCGCACCTGGGCCGTGCCCAGCGCGGCGATGTCCTCGGTCTGCATCACCGCCAGGTCAGTGGTCTGGATGGCGGTGATCTGCTGCGTGCGCAGCGCGGCCACCTGGGCCGTCGTCAGGGCCTGCAGCTGGCCGGCCGACATCGCAACGATGTCTTCCGTGCCCAGCGCCCGCACCTGGTCGGTGGTGAGCACGGCCAGATCGGCGTTGTCGAGGTTGGCCACCTGGGCGGTGGTCAGCGCCGCGATCTGCGCCGTCGTCAGCACCTGGAACTGGGCCGTGCTCAGGGTGTTGAGCTTGGCGCTGTCCAGGTTGGCGATGTGGGCCGTGGTCAGGTAGCTGAGCTGGCTGTCGGTCAGGTTGGTCAGCTGCTCGGTCGTCAGCGCGGCCACCTGGCCCGTGCTGAGGCCGGCAATCTGGCTCTGGCTGAGCTGGGCCAGGTCAGCGGTTTCCAGCAACGCGAAGTTGGTGTTGCTGATGGCGCGCAGCTGGGCCGTGGTGAGGCCCGGGATCTGGTTGGTTTCCAGGGCCTGCAGCTGGGCCGAGCTCAGCGCCGCGATGCCGGCGGTGCTGATGCCGCGCAGTTGCAGGTCGCTCAGCGAGGCCAGGTCTTCGGTCTCCATCGACTGCACCTGCGTCGTGGTCAGGCCACCGAGCTGCGCGGCGCTGAGCACGGCGAACTCGGCGGTGCCCAGCGACTGCAGGCGGGTGGGGTCGATGGCGGCCAGCTGGGCCGTGCCCATGCTGGTCAGCAGACCGTCGCTCAGGTTGGACAGCTGCAGCGTCGTGAGGGCCGCCACCTGGGTGGTGGACAGCGCCGCGAACTGCGCCGGGCTGAGGGCGTTCAGGTCTTCCGTGGCCATGGCCACCAGCGTCGCCGTGGGGATGGCACGCAGCTGGGCGGCCGTCAGCACCGCGGCCTGTTCCGTGCTCAGGGCTTCGAACTGGGCCTGGGTCAGCGCGCCGATGGCGGCGGTGCTGAAGGCTGCGATCTGCTCGGTGCCCATGGCGGCGATGTCCACGGTGTCCAGGCCCACCACCTGGGCTGCGCTCAGGCTGGCCACCTGGGTGGCGCTGAGGTTGGGCACCTGATCGGACGTGAGCGCGCCGATATCGGCCGAGCTCAGGGCGCGCAGCTGCCCGGTGCTCAGGAAGCCCAGGCGTGTGGCGTCCAGGGCCGCCAATTGGGCGGTGGTGAGATCGGCGATCTGCACCGTGGTCAGGGCGGCCACCTGGCTGCTGCCCAGTGCGTTGAGGTCGGCGGTTTCGAGGGCCTGCACCTGCGCGGCCGAGAGGGCGCGCAGCTGGGCCGAGGTGAGCGCAGCCGCCTGCTCGGTGCTCAGGCCGCCGATGACGGTGGTGCTCAGCGCGGCCACGGCGGCCGTGCCCAGCGCGGCGATCTGCGCGGTGCTGAGGTGGCCCACGTCCGTGCTGTCCAGCGCACCGGCCTGGCTGGCCGTTAGGGCCGGCAGCTGGGCGGTGGTGATGGCCTGCAGCTGGGCGCTGGTCATCGAGGCCAGGTCACCGGCTTCGATGGCGGCGAACTGCTTCGTGCTCAGGGCCTGCAGCTGGTCGGTCAGCAGCGCGGCCACGCCGGCGGTGGTCAGGGCGGCGATGGCCGCCGTGCCCAGGGCCTGCACCTGCGTGGTGGTCAGCGCGATGATGTCGGCCGTCTCCAGGTTGGCCACCTGGTCTTCGGTCAGGCGGGCGATCTGCGCTGTGCTCAGGGCCTGGATCTGCGCGCTGTCGAAGGCCGCCAGCACGGCGGGCTCCATGGCGGCGATCTGCTTCGTCGTCAGCAGCGGCACCTGGGCCACGGTGAGGCCTGCCACCGCCGCCGTCGTCAGCGCGGCGATGGCCGCGGTGTTCAGCGATGCGATGGTGGTGGTGCCGAAGGCGCCGAGGTCGGCCGAGGTCAGCAAGGAGGCCTGCACGTCGGTGATGGCACCCACCTGCGCGGCCGTCATGCCGGCCAGCTGCGCCGTGGTCAGCGCGGCCAGGTCGTCGGCCTCCAGCTGCGTGATCTGCAGCGTGCTCAGCGCCGCGATCTGCGCCGTGCCCATCGCCGCGATGCCCGCGGTGGTGAGGGCCGCCAGCTGGTCGGCGCCCAGGGCGCGCAGCTGCGACGAACCCAGCGCGGCGAGGTCCACCGTCTCCAGGTTGGCGATCTGCTCCACCGTCAGCGCGGCAATCTGGCGTGTGCCCAGCGCCTGGAACTGGGCCGAGCCCAAGGCATTGAGGTTGGTGACGCTGAGCTCGGAGATCTGCGTCGTCGTCAGCGCGGCGGCCTGGGCCGTGGTCAGTGCGTTGATCTGCGCCGTGCCCATGGCGGCCAGCTGTTCACCGCGCAGCGCGGCGATCTGGGCCGTGCCCAGCAGGGCGATGTCGGCGGTGTCCATCGAGGCCAGGGCGGTGGCGTCCAGCGCAGCGATCTGCGCCGTGGTGAGCACCGGCACCTGGGCCGAGGTCAGCGCCTGGAGGGCGTCGCCCGTCAGCGCGGCCAGATTCTCCGGGGCGATGGCGCGCAGCTGGGCGCTGCTCAGCACCGAGATGTCGAGCGTGTCCATCGCGGCCAGCTGGTCGGCACTGAGGCTGGCCATCTGGGCCGTGGTCAGGGCCTGGAACTGGTCGGTGCCCATGCCGGTGAAGTCGTCGATGTCCAGCGCGGCGAGCTGGTTGGTCGTCAGGGCCGCCACCTGGTTGGTGGCCAGCGCGGCCACCTGCACCGCGGTGAGCGCGGTGATCTGGGTGTCGCTCAACGCACGCAGCTGCGTGCTGCCCAGGGCGCGCAGGTCGGCCGTCTGCAGGCTGCTCACCTGCTCGTCCGTCAGGCTCGTCAGCTGGCCGGCGGTGAGCGCGGCGAACTGCGCCGTGGTCAGGCTGTTCAGCGTGTCGGTGCCCAGGGCCGAGAGCAGCCCGGGGTCGAGGTTGGCCACCTGGCTGGTGCTCAGCGCGGCGATCTGGCCGGTGCTCAGCAGCGTGAAGCCTTCGGCGCCCAGCGCGTTGATCTGGGCGCTGCCCAGCTTGACGAGGTCGACGGTTTCCAGCGCGCTCAGGTTGCCCGAAGCGAGTGCGGCCACCTGGCCCACGCTCAGCGCGGCGGCCTGGGCGGTGCTCAGGGCCGTCACGGCCGCGGCCGAGAGGGCGCCGACGGTGTCAGGCGTCAGGGCGCGCACCTGCGTCACGCTCAGGGCGGCCACGTCGGCCGATTCCAGCGCAGCGGCCTGCTCGGTGCTGAGCACCGAAAGCTGGGCCGTGGTCAGCGCCGCGAACTGCGTCGAGGTCATCGCGGCCAGGTTGCCAGCTTCCAGGCCGGCGATCTGCGTCGTGGTCAGCGCGGCCACCTGGCGCGAGGTGAGGGCGCCGAGCTGCGTGCTGCTGAGCTGGTTGAGCTGCTCGGCGCTGAAGCTGCCGATCTGCTCGGTGTTCATCGCCGCCAGGTCCACGGTCTGCAGCGCGTTCAGCACGTTGGCACCCAGGCCGGCCACCTGGCCGGCCGTCAGCGCGGCCACCTGGGCCGTGGTCAGGGCCACAACGGCGGCGCTGCCCAGGCCCGCCAGGGCCTCGGTGCTGAAGGCCCGCACCTGGGCCGTGCTCAGCGCGGCCAGCACTTCGGTGGCCAGGGCGCCGGCCTGCTCGGCCGTCATGGCGGCGATCTGGCTGGTGCCGAGCGAGAGGTACTGCGCGGTGCCCAGCGCGGCCTGGTCGGCGGCGTCCAGCGCGGCGAACTGCGTCGTCGTCAGCGCGGCCAGCTGGGCCGTGGTCAGCGCACCGACCTGGGCGCTGCTCAGCGCCTCGATCTGCGCCGTGCTCAGCAGCTGGATCTGCGCCGTGCTCAGCGCCCGCAGGTCGGCCGATTCCAGCGCGGCCACCTGGCCGCCGGTGAGGGCGCCCACCTGGGCGTCGCTGAGGGCGCGCACCTGGGCGGTGGTCAGCGAGGGGATGGCGGATTCGCTCAGCGCCGCGATGGCGGCCGTGCTCATGGCGCGCAGCTGCGCGGTGCCCAGCACCGCCAGGTCGGCGGCCTCCAGGCCGGCGGCCTGGTCGGCCGTCATGGCGGCGATCTGCGCCGTGGTCATGCGTGCGAACTGTGCGGTGCCCATGGCAGCGAGGTCGGCCACCTCGATGGCGGCGAACTGCTGTGCCGTCAGCCCGGCCACCTGGCGGGTGCTGAGCGCGGCGAGCTGGGCGCTGCTCATCGCTTCGATCTGCGCCGTGCCCAGGGTGGCGAGCACGGGCGCGCCGATGGCCGCCAGGTCGGCGGTTTCCAGCGCGGCGATCTGTTCGATGTTCAGGGTGGCCAGCTGGCTGCTGGTGAGCGCACCGGCTTGCAGCGTGCCCATGCCGGCCAGGGTGGTGGCCGAGAGCGCGCCGACGGCGGCATCGCTCAGCGCACGCACCTGCAGCGCGGTGAGCGCGGCGAGGTCGGTCGATTCCAGGGCCGCGGCCTGGGTCGTGGTCAGGGCGGCGAGCTGGGCCGTGGTCATGGCGCGGTACTGCGCCGTGCCCATGGCCGCGAGGTCGTTGGCGTCGAGCGAGGCGAACTGCAGCGTCGACAGCGAAGCCACCTGGCGGGTCGTCAGCGCAGCCAGCTGCGCGCTGCTCAGCGCGTCGAGCTGGGCCGTGGTCAAGACCGCGAGCTGGGCCGTGTTCATGGCAGCCAGGTCGGCGGTCTGCAGCGCGGCCATCTGCTCGAGCGTGAGCGCGGCGACCTGGGCGGTCTGCAAGGCGGCGGCCTGGGCCGTGGTCAGCGCGGCGATGCCGTCGGCCGACAGCGCGGCCACGGTGGCCGTGCCCAGCGCGCGGATCTGTGCCGTGCTCAGCGCGGCGATGTCCACGGTCTCCAGCAGCGGGGCCTGGGCCGAGGTGATGGCGGCGATCTCTTCGGTGCCCAGGGCACGGAACTGGTCGCTGCTCAGCGCGGCCAGGCTTTCGGCGGACATGCCGCCGATCTGCGCTGCCGTCCAGCCCTTGACCTGGCTGCTGCTCAGCGCGGCCAGCTGGTCGGCCGAGAAGGCGGCGAACTGCGTCGAGCTCAGGGCGCTCAGCTGGGCCGTGGTGAGGGCGGCGACATCTGCGGTCTGCATGCCGGTGATCTGCTCGGCCGTCAGCGCGGCCACCTGGGCCGTGGTCAGCGCGGCCACCTGGGCCGTGCTCAGGCCCTGGATGGCTTCCAGCGACAGCTGTGCCAGGCGGTTGGCGCCCAGCGCGGTGATCTGCGCCGTGGTCAGCGCTGCCACGTCGGCGGATTGCAGTTCGGCGGCCTGCGCCGTGGTGATGGCGGCGATCTGTGCCGTGCCCATGGCGCGGAACTGCTCGGTCGTCATCGCGGCCAGGTCGGCCGGGGTCAGGCTGGCCAACTGGGCTGGCGTCAGCGCCACCACCTGGGCGGTGGTCAGCGCGGCCAGCTGGTCGACGTCGAGCGCATCGAGCTGGGCGGTGCTCAGCGCGCGCACGGCCGCGGTCTTCAGCGCGGCCAGGTTGGCCGTGCTGAGGCTGCCGATGGCGTCGGCGTCGATGGCCGCTGCCTGGTCGGCCGTCAGGGCGGCCGCCTGGGCGGTGCTCAAGGCGGCAACCTGCGCACCTTCCAGCGCTGCGATGGCCGCCGGCGTGAGGGCCGAGATGCGGGCCGCACCCAGCGCGGTGATGTCGGCGGCGTCCATGCCCGCGGCCTGGCCGGCGGTGATGGCGGCCACCTGGCCGGTGCTCATGGCGGCGAAGTGTTCGGTGCCCAGGGCCGGCAGGTTGCCGACGTCGATGTCGGCGATCTGCTCGGCGCTGAGCGCGGCCACCTGCGTGGTGCTCAGGCTGGCCAGCAGGTCGGCGCCCAGCGCGTCGAGCTGGGCTTCAGACAGGGCACGCACCTGGGCCGTGCCCAGGGCGCGCAGGTTGGCGCTGCTCATCAGCGCCAGGTCGGCGGTTTCCAGCGCGGCCACCTGGGCGGTGGTCAGCGCCGCGGCCTGGGCGGTGGTCAGGCCCGAGATGCCGTCGGCCGACAGTGCCGTCACGTTGGCCGGGCTCAGCGCGGCGATCTGCTGCGTGCCCATGGCCGCCACGTCGGCGGCTTCCAGCGCAGCGGCCTGTGCCGGTGTCAGGGCCGCCACCTGGGCGGTGGTGAGTGCACCGATCTGCGTCGGCGTCAGCGCGGCGATGTCGTCGGCGCTCAGCAGCCCGATCTGGGTGGCGGTGAGGGCACGCACCTGTGCCGTGCCGAAAGCGGCCAGCTGGTCGGGCGTCAGTGCGTTGATCTGGGTGTCGGCCAGCGCGGCCACCTGGGCCGTGCCCAGGGCGGCGAGGTCGGCCGTCTCCATCTGGGCCAGCACGGCGGGCTCGATGGCGCGCACCTGGGCCGTGCTCAGCGCAGCGGCCTGCTCGGTGGTGAGCGAGAGCAGGGTGTCGCCGGTGATGGCGGCGATCTGGGTCGGCGTCAGCGCACGGATCTGCACCGGCGTCAGCGCGGCGAAGTCGGCGGCTTCCAGCTGTGCCATCTGCTCGGCCGTGATGGCCGCCACCTGCGCGGTGGTGAGCTTGGCGAACTGGGCGGTGCTCAGCGCGTTGAGCTGGTCGGGCGACATGCCGGCGATCTGCGCCGTGCTCAGGCCGCTGACCTGGGCGGTGCTCAGCGCCGACAGCTGGTCGGCCGACAGCGCTGCGAGCTGCGCGCTGCTCAGCGCCAACACCTGGGCGCCGGTGAGCGCCGCCAGCGCCTGCGTGCTGACGCCGATGAGGTCGTCGGCATCGATGGCGCGCAGCTGCGCGGTGCTCAGCGCGGCGGCCTGCGCCGAGGTGAGGGCAGCGATCTGCCCGCCGTCCAACGCAGCGATGTTGGCCGTGCTCAGCGCGCGGTAGCGATCGGAGGCCAGCGCGGCCAGGTCGGCGGCTTCCAGCGCCACGGCCTGCGTGGTGGTGAGGGCGGCGATCTGCGCCGTGGTGAAGCCGGCGTACTGCTCGCTGCTCAGCGAGGCCAGGTCACCGGCCTCCATCGTGGCCACCTGGGCGGCGTTGAGCTGGGAGATCTGCAGCGTGCTCAGGCCGGCCAGCTGGTCGGGCGACAGCGCTTCGAGCTGCGCCGAAGACAGCGCCCGCAACTGGCTGCTGAAGAGCTGGCCGATCTGCGCGCTGCTGAAGGCGGTGAAGTCGTCGGCGTCGAGCGCACGCAGCTGCGTGGTGGTCAGGGCGGCCATCTGGGCGGTGCCCAGGTCCTTGCCCAGCGCGGCCACCTGGTCGGCGTTCATCGCGGCCATGGCCGCGGTGCCGAAGGCGCGCACCTGGGCCGAGCTCAGCACGGCCAGATCGGCCGTCTGCAGGGCCACGGCCTGGTCGGTGGTCAGCGAGGCGAGCTGTGCCGTGCCCATGGCGGCAAAAGCGGCGGTGCCCAGGCCGGCCAGTTCATCGGCGGCCACGGCGCGCAGCTGCGCGGTGGTGAGCGCGGCGATGCGCGTGGGATCGAGCGCGGCCAGCTGGGTGCCGCTCAGCGCTTCGATCTGGGTCGTGTTCAGGGCGGCGATCTGCGCCGTGCCCAGGGCGGCCAGCTTCTCGGTGGCCAGGGTGCCCAGGTCGTCGGCTTCGATGCCGCGCACCTGCTGCGTGGTCAGTGCGGCGATCTGGCCGGTGGTCAGTGCGCCCAGGGCTTCGGCGCTCATCGCGGTGATGGCGCTGCTGCTCAGGCCCTTGATGGCCTGCGTGCTGATGGCGGCCAGGTCTTCGGTCTGCAGGGCCGCCACCTGTTCGGTGCTCAGGCGTGCGATCTGGCCCGAGCTCATGCCCGAGAACTGTTCGGTGGTGAGGGCGTTCAGGCGCTCGGGCGTGAGGCTGGCGAGCTGGGCGCTGCTGAGGCCGGCGATCTGCACCGAGCTGAGCGAGGTCAGCTCGGCGGTGTCGAAGGTGGCGATCTGGTCGGTGGTCATCGCACCGATCTGCGCCGAGCTGAAGGCGGCGAGCTTGTCGGTGGTCAGCACCGCCAGGTCTTCCGTTTCCAGCGCGCGCACCTGAGCCGTGGACAGGCCGGCCAGTTGGGCGGTGCTCAGGCCGGCCACCTGGGCGGTGGTGAGTGCGGCGATGCCGGCGGCGCTCAGGCCGCCGATCTGCGAGGGCGACAGCGCCGAGAGGTCGATGGTGCTGCTGGCGTTGTCTTCGAACAGCGCGCCGAGCTGGGCCGAGCTGAGCGCGGCGAGCTGGGCCGAGCCGAAGACACCGGCCTGCGTCGGGCTCAGCGCCGCCAGCATGGCGGTGCTCAGGCCGCGCATCTGCGAGGCCGTGAGGGCCGCGAGGTCGGCGGTTTCGAAGGCCGCGAAGTCGGCGGTGCCCATGGCCGTGAAGTGGCCGGCGGTCAGGCCCTGCACCTGTGCGGTGGTCAGCGAGTTGAGCTGGTCGGTGCCCATGGCGGCCACGGCCTGGGTGCTCAGGGAGGCGATCTGGCGCGAGTTCAGCGCGCCCAGGTCATCGGCCGACAGCCCGGTGACCTGGTCGGTGGTCAGCGCGCCCAGCTGCGAGGGCGTGAGCGCGGCGAACTGCGCCGTGCTCAGCAGGCCGATGTTGCTGCCGAGGGCGACGATGTGCTCGCGCGTCAGGCCGGCCACCTGCGTGGTGCCGAGCTGGGCGAAGTCGGCCGTCAGGCCGACAACTTGCGCGGTGGTCAGCGCGCCCACCTGGGCGGCGCTCAGCGCGGCGAGGTCGCCGTCGAGCTCGCTGACGTTGGCGCCCATCGCGGTGATCTGCGCCGCGTTGAGGCCGGCCACCTGGGCCGAGGTGAGGGCGGCGATCTCGCCGCCGTCCAGCGAGGCGATGACGGCGGTGTTCAGCGCACGCAGCTGCGGCACGCTCAGCGCGGCGATGGCGGCCGTGCCCAGCTGTGCAAACTGCGCCGTGGTGATGCCGGCCATGGGCCCAGCCGACAGCGTGACGATGTTTTCAGACGCCAGCGCCGTGCCCAGGGCGGCGATGGCGCCGCTGGTCAGGCCGTTGATCTGCGCCGTGGTGAGCACACCGATGTCGGTGGTCAGGCCCACGGCCTGGGCGCTGCTCAGCGTGGCCAGCTGGGCCGAGCTCAGCGCGGCCAGGCGTTCGGTGGCGAGGGCGTCGAGGTCTTCGGCGCTCAGGCCGTCGAGCTGCACGCCGGTGAGCGCGCGCACCTGCGTGGTGGTCAGGGCGTTGAGCTGCTCGGTGCTGAAGGCGCCCAGCTGCGTGCTCGTGATGCCGCTCAGGCGCGAGGTGCCCAGGGCCACGATGTCGTCGGTGGCCAGGCCGGCCAGTGCGGCGGTGTTGATGGCGCCCAGCTGTGCCAGCGACAGCGCGTTCAGCTGGTCGGAGCTGAGCACGTTGATGTCGGCGCTTTCCAGGCCCGAGATGGCGCCGGTGCTCAACAGGCGCAGCTGTGCCGTCGACATCGCGGCGATGTCGGCGGTGGTCAGCGAGGCGCCGTAGGCCGCACCCAGCGAGGCCACCTGCGTGGTGGTCAGCGCGGCGAGCTGGGCTTCGGTGATGGTGTCCAGGCGCGCCAGTTGCGCGGTGCTCATCGCGGCCACTTGCGTGGGCGACAGCGATTCGATCTGGGCCGTGGTCAGCGCGTCGACGGCGGCGGTGCCCAGCGCGCGGATCTGCGCCGTGCTCAGCGCGGCGAGTTCGGCCACTTCCAGCGCCGCGGCCTGCGGGCCGCTGAAGCCGGCGATCTGCGTGGTGCTCATCGCCGCGATGTCGGCGCTCTCCAGCGCGTCGATGGCGTCGGTGGCGATGGCACGGATCTGCGCCGAGCTCAGCGCCACGATCTGCGAGGTGCGCAGTGCGGCGATGGCGGCGTCGCCCAGGCCCGGGATGGCCGTGGTGCTCAGCGCTGCGATCTGGGCGCTGCTCAGCGCGGCGATGTCGTCGGTGCCCAGCGCGGCCAGCTGTGCGCTGGTGAGCTGGCGGATCTGCGTGGTGCCCAGGCCGGCGATCTGCGCCGTGCTCAGGGCCGAGATCTGCTCGGTGCTCAGGGCGCCGAACTGGGCGCTGGTCAGCGCCGACAGGCCGGTGGTGCCGAGCGCGGCGATGTCTTCGCTGCTGATGGCGCGGATGTCGGCCGTGCCCAGCGCACGCAGCTGCGTGGACGTGAGCGCGGCGAGTTGCGCCGAGCCCATGGCCGTGAAGTCGGCTTCGGACAGTGCCACCAGCTGCGCGTTGCTCAGCGCGCGCACGGCCGCGGTGGACAAGGCGCCGATCTGTGCCGTGTCCAGCGCCACGACGCCCGCGGTCCCCAACGCGGTGATCTGGGCAGCCGTCAGTGCCGACACCGCCTGCGTGGCGATGGCGGCGATGTCCACCGTCTGCATCGAGGCGATCTGGCTGGTCGTCAGCGCCTGCACCTGCTGCGAGGCCAGGGCGTTGATCTGCTCGGTGGTGAAGGCCTGCACCTGCGTGGTGGACAGGGCCTGCACCTGCGTGGCCGTGAACTGCGTCACGTCCGGCGCATCGATGGCGGCGATCTGGGTGGGCGTGAACACCCGCAGACCGGCCACCGAGATGGCGGGCATCTGCACCCCGGTCAGCGCCGCGATCTGGGCTGTGCTGAAGGCCGCCCAGTCTTCGGTCGTCAGGGCCGCGATCTGTTGCGTCGTCAGAACGGCGATCTGGGCGGGAGTGAAGTTCGGGATGTTCGAGGCCATGGGGCTGTCCTTTGGGGTGCCGGGGGGGCTGCAACGGCGGGCTTCGGGTTGGGCCCGACCGCCTTCCGGGTCATGTCCTCGGGGTATCGGTGTCCTTGGGACGGGACTTGAGGCCAAAGCGGCGGGCTTTTCGGCCGCTTTTTCACGCTGCGCACCAGGCAGGCCCGTGCTGGGGCCGCGCCGGGGCCTTGCGCCCCGGGGTGGGCGCTGCGCCAGAACGGCGCAGCGAAACAGCAGCAGTGAAGCGGCGGGACGGTGGCCCGCTCGCACCCGGTGTTTCGGCCGCCCGGGCGGGAACTTGAGGGCGATGTGAAAAGAAAAAGGGCCCCGCGGCCCGAACGATGCCGGGCGGCGGGGCCGGAGGTGGCCGGAGGTGGCCGGCGACGGCCGGCGACGGCTTTACTTGCCGGCGGGCACCTTGCCCTCCACGCCCTTCAGATAGAAATTGATGCCGCCGAGAAACTTGTCGTCGGCCACGGCGCCAGCGGCCAGCACTTCCTTGCCGTCTTGCCCGAAGAGCGGGCCCTTCCAGATCTGGAAGCTGCCGTCCTTCAGGCCGGCCTTGACCTGGGCGACCTGCTCTTGTGTCTCGGCCGGCACCATGGCGTTGATGCTGACGAGGTCGATGGCGCCTTCTTTCACGCCCCACCAAACGGCGCCGGTGGACCAGCTGCCTTCCAGCGCTTCTTTGGTGGCCTTGATGTAGTACGGGCCCCAGTTGATGATGGCGCTGGCCAGGTGGGCCTCGGGCGCGTAGGCCGTCATGTCGCTGTCCCAGCCGAAGGCCAGCTTCTTGTTCTTGGCCGCGGTCTGCAGCACGGCCGAGCTGTCGGTGTTCTGGAACAGCACGTCGGCGCCCTGGTTGATCAGGCTCTGCGCGGCTTCGGTTTCCTTGGGCGGGTTGAACCACTCGTTGACCCAGACCACCTTGGTCTTGATCTTCGGGTTCACGCTCTGCGCGCCCAAGGTGAAGCTGTTGATGTTGCGGATGACCTCGGGGATGGGGATGCTGCCCACCACGCCCACCACGCCGGCCTTGCTCATCTTGCCGGCGATGATGCCGGCCATGTAGGCGCCTTCATACGTGCGGCTGTCGTAGGTGCGCAGGTTGGCCGCCGCCTTGTAGCCGGTGGCGTGCTCGAACTTGATGCCCGGGTGGTCGGCCGCGACCTTGAGCATGGGCTCCATGTAGCCGAAGGTGGTGCCGAAGATCAGCTGCGCGCCCTGGCTGGCCATGTCGCGGAACACCCGTTCGGCGTCGGCGCTCTCGGGCACCTGCTCGACGAAGCTGGTGACCACGCGGTTGCCGAATTCCTTCTCGATGGCCTTGCGGCCGTTGTCGTGCGCGAAGGTCCAGCCGCCGTCGCCCACGGGCCCGACGTAGGCGAAAGCGATTTTCAGCGGCGCGGGTGCTGCGGCCGAGGCGGCGGCCGAAGCCGGAGTGGCGGCGGCTGCCGGGGCTTCTTCCTTCTTGCCGCAGCCGGCCAGCAGCGTGGCCGCAGCGGCCAGCGTGGACCATGCGGCGGTGCGCATCAGCGTGCGCTTGCGGGTGTCGATCGGGTCGATCATGGGTTCTCTCCTGGTGGTGGTCGAAATCACGAACCGGCCGGCCTTCAGCCGCCCGGGGAAAACGGTTTGCCCAGCGCCGCGGGCATGTTGGCGCGCACCCAGCCCGCGTTGCGCGAGATGAGCACCAGCACCACGATGGTGGCCAGGTAGGGCAGCATGCTCAGCAGCTGGCTGGCCACTTCCACGCCCTGACCTTGCAGGTGGAACTGCAGCATGGTCACGCCGCCGAAGACATAGGCGCCCAGCAGCACCCGGCCGGGCCGCCAGGTGGCGAAGGTGGTCAGGGCCAGCGCGATCCAGCCCTTGCCAGCGACCATGCCTTCCACCCACAGCGGCGTGTAGATCACGCTGAGGTAAGCCCCCGCCAGCCCGCACAGCGCGCCGCCGGCCAGCACCGCGAGGAAGCGGATGCGCCGCACCGGGTAGCCCAGCGCGTGCGCCGATTCGGGCGATTCGCCCACGGCGCGCAGCACCAGCCCGGCGCGGCTGCGGTAGAGAAACCAGCCCAGCGTCAAAGCCAGCAGCAGCGAGATGTAGACCATGGGGTGCTGGCGGAAGAAGGCCGGGCCGATGAAGGGGATGTCGGCCAGCACGGGCACCTGGAAGTTCAAGCGCGGGCCCAGTTGCGCCTGCACGAAACCCACACCCACGAAGGCCGAGAAGCCGCCGCCGAAGAGGCTGAGCGCCAGGCCCGTGGCCACCTGGTTGGTGTTCAGGCCGATGGCCAGGGCGCCAAACAGCGCCGCCATGCCTGCACCGGCCAGGGCGCCGGCGCCGAAGGCCAGGATGTCGCTGCCGGTGGCCACGCCAGTGGCGAAGCCTGCGACGGCGGCCACGAGCATCATGCCTTCGGCGCCGAGGTTGACGATGCCGGCGCGTTCATTGATGAGCAGGCCCAGGCCGGCGAGAGCGAGCACGGTGCCGGCGTTGAGGGTGGCGGCGATGAGGAGGGCTAGGGCGTCCATGCTTGGGTGGCCGTGCTGCTTGTCTCAGGCGCTGCGTTTCGCGTCGCGGCGGGCCGTGCCCGCTGTGGGCGCAGGCTGGGGCGGTCGGCGCACAGCGCCGACTCCGCTGCGGTGCTCGGGCCCAGGGCGTGCCGCATAACTCGCTGCGTTCGCTGCGCTCACTCCGCTCAAACAGGATGCGGCAGAAATGATGTTGATGCGCGCTACGCGCGCCGCCCCGGG
>LJHW01000039.1 GCA_001295865.1 beta proteobacterium AAP65 | reverse complement strand
GGGCCGGCTGGAGGCCCCGCCGCTAAACTTTGGTGCATGAGCACCCCCTTGACGCCCCCCGCCTACGACCCCAGCGCGAAGCAGAAGTCGCAGGCCAAGACCTCGCGCATTCCCATCAAGGTGGTGCCTGCCGAGGTGCTGAAGAAGCCCGAGTGGATACGCGTCAAGGCCGGCAGCCCCAGCACGCGCTTCTACGAGATCAAGCAGATCCTGCGCGAGCACAAGCTGCACACGGTGTGCGAAGAGGCCAGCTGTCCGAACATCGGCGAGTGTTTCGGCAAGGGCACGGCCACCTTCATGATCATGGGCGACAAGTGCACGCGCCGCTGCCCCTTCTGCGACGTGGGCCACGGCCGCCCCGACCCGCTGGACGTGGACGAGCCGCTGAACCTGGCCAAGACCATCGCGGCGCTCAAGCTGAAGTACGTGGTCATCACCAGCGTCGACCGCGATGATCTTCGCGATGGCGGTGCCGGCCACTTCGTCGAGTGCATCCGCCAGACGCGTGCGCTGAGCCCTTCGACACAGATCGAGGTGCTGGTGCCCGATTTCCGCGGCCGTGACGACCGTGCGCTGGCCATCCTGCGCGAGGCCCCGCCCGACGTGATGAACCACAACCTGGAGACCATCCCGCGCCTGTACAAAGAAGCGCGGCCGGGCTCCGACTACCAGTTCAGCCTGAACCTCTTGAAGAAGTTCAAGGAGCAGGTGCCGGGCGTGCCCACCAAGAGCGGCCTGATGGTGGGCCTGGGCGAAACCGACGAAGAGATCCTGCAGACCATGCGCGACATGCGCGCGCATGACATCGACATGCTGACCATCGGCCAGTACCTCGCGCCCAGTGGCCACCACCTGCCGGTGCGGCGCTACGTGCACCCCGATACGTTCAAGATGTTCGAGGCCGAGGCGCAGAAGATGGGCTTCACACACGCCGCTGTGGGCGCAATGGTGCGCAGCAGCTACCACGCTGACCAGCAGGCGCACGCGGCCGGCGTGGCCGCCCCCGCCCCCAGCCTCGCCACGAGCGGCGCGCCGGGCGCGTGAACCCGCCAGGCCTGCCAGCGCTGCCCGAGCAAGCCGACGCGCGGCAGCGCTGGGCCGAGATCGAGCGCTGGCTCGACGAAGGCCTGGCCCAGCCCGAGGCCGAACGTTCGGCCTGGCTGGCCCGCCAGGCGATGAGCGAGGCGCTGCGCGCCGAGGTGCAGGAACTGCTGGCCGCCGAAGCCGCCAGCCGTGGCTGGGCTGAAAGCGGGCCCGCAAGCGCTGCCCCGCCCCGCACGTTGGCTGACGGTGAGCAGGTGGGCGCCTGGTGCGTGCAGGGCTTGATCGGCCGCGGCGGCTCGGGCGAGGTCTACCGCGTGCAGCGCACCGACGGCAGCTACGAACAGCTGGCGGCGCTGAAGCTCTTGCGCCATGCCGACGATGCCGACGAGCTGCGCCGCTTCAGCGCCGAACGCCGCCTGCTGGCGCGCCTGCAAGACCCGGCCATCGCACGCCTGATCGACGGCGGCGCGCACCAGGGCCGGCTGTACGCCGTGCTCGAGTTCGTCGACGGCCAGCCCTTCGACACCCACGCCGCCGTGCTGCCCGTGCCGGCGCGTGTGGCGCTGTTCCTGCAGGTGGTGCAGGCGGTGGCGGCGGCGCATGCGCAGGGCATCGTGCACCGCGATCTGAAGCCGGCCAATGTGCTGGTCGACCGCCAGGGCCGCGTGCGCCTGCTCGATTTCGGCATCGCCAAGCTGGCCGAGCCCGACACCCTGCACACCGGCGAACTGCACCCCACCGTGGCGCTGCGCCTCACGCCGGCCTACTGCGCGCCCGAACAGCTGCAGGGCCGGCCCGTGGGCCCGGCGGCCGATGTGTATGCGCTGGGCGTGATGCTCTACCAGGCCTTGGCGGGCCAGCTGCCCTGGCAGCTGCAGGGCAGCGCCCTCCAGCGGGCCGTGCAGCGCCTGGACGCCGGCCACCAGCCGGCCGCGCCCAGCAGCAGCGCCGCGGCCGCCGACCGCGCCGCCGTGCGCGGCGACCTCGATGCCATCGTGCAGCGCTGCCTGCGCGCCGAGCCCTCGCAGCGTTATTCAGACGCCAGCGCGCTGCGCGACGAGCTGCAGCGCTGGCAGCAGGGCCTGCCAGTGCTGGCCCGTGGCGAGCAGCCGGCCTACGTGCTCTCGCGCCTGGTGCGCCGCCACCGCGTGGCCGTGGGGGCGGGCGCGCTGGTGCTGCTCAGCCTGGTGGGCGGCCTGGCGGGCGTGGCCTGGCAGGCGCGCGAAGCTGCGCGTGAACGCGACATCGCGCGCAGCGAGGCGGCCAGCAACAAGGCCGTGCGCGACGCGCTGCTGACGATGTTCCGCGCCGCCGGCGAACAGGGCGCGGGGGCTGGTGAGCCCACGGCGCGCAAGATGCTCGCGCAGGCCGCCGAACGCCTGGTGCGCGATCTTGATCAAGACCCCGCCGCCGCGGCCGAAACGCTGCTGGCGCTGGCGCAGCTGTACTTCCAGCTCAACGATTACGTCGGCGCCGTGCCGCTCTTCGAGCAGCTGCTGCAGCGCAGTGCCGCGCTCACACCGGCCGTGCTGGCGCAGGCGCGCCACGACCTCGCGCTGTGCCTGTGGCGCACCGGCCAGGCCGCGCGTGCTGGCGAGCTGCTGGCGCAGGCGCAGGCGCAGTGGCAGGCCGAAGGCCCGGCCGCGCGCAACCGCCTGCTGGAAAGCCGCCTGCTCGAAGCCCAGCTGCTGCGCGCGCGCGGCCAGGGCGCCGAGAGCGTGGCGCTGCTGGAAGCCGCGCTGCCGCAGCGCCTGGCGCTGTCGGGCGAACGCCATGTCGACACCGCCACGTTGCTCAACAACCTGGCCACCGCGCGTTACCACGCCGGCCAGCTGGCGCCGGCACGGCAAGACTTCGAGCGCGCCTGGGCCACCTGGCAGGCGCTGAAGGCCGAGCACAGCGCCGACGGCCTGAACACGCTGAACAACTGGGCCGCGCTGGCCTTGCGCGAGGGCCGTGCCGACGAGGCCGAGCGCCTCTTCAAGCAGGCCCTGGACCTGCGCCGCGCCCACCTGCCGCCTTCGGCCGCGCAGGCGGCCCTGCAGAACAACCTGGGCAAGATGGTGCTGCGCCGCGGTGCCGCAGCCGAGGCCCTGCCCCTGCTGCAAGAGGCCGTGGCCCTGGCCGAGCAGTACGCCGGCCCGGCCAGCCAGCACACGCTGTCGGCGCTGGCCGGCGTGGCCGAAGCGCAGATCGCGATGGCGCAATTCGACGAGGCGCGGCGCACGCTCGACGAGCTGCAGGCCCGCGCCGAGCGGCAATGGGGCCCGGCCCACCTGCTCAGCGGCATGGGCCACTTCACGCGGGCGCGCTGGCATGCCGCGCGGCAAGAGTGGCCGCTGGCCGAGCAGCGCCTGGCGCAGGCCGAGGGCATCTGGGCCGCCGTGGGCGCGCCCGCCGCGCCCTACCTGGCGCAGGCCCAGGCGCTGCGCAAGGGCTGGCCGCCTGCGCCCTGACGGTCGGGCGCTGCGAGGCCCAGGCGTGCGGGCGCCCAGGCGCCCACGGGCTCAGGCCGCGGGCGCGCTCAGCCCGCCCAGCTCGCGGTGCAGCCAGGCGCGGGCCTTGGCCCAGTCGCGCTGCACGGTGGCCAGCGAAACGCCCAGCGCTTCGGCCGTTTCACTCTCGTTGTAGCCGGCGAAGTAGCGGCATTCCACGGTCTGGCTCAGGCGCGGGCTCAGCGTCGCCAGGCGGCCGAGGGCCTCGTCGATGAGCACCACGCGTTCATCGATATCGGCCGCGGCCACCTGCTCGGCCTCGGCGTCGTCCAGCGACACGTGCGCGGCCCCCGCGCCGCGGCGCTGCGCCAGGCGCGCGCGCACATCGTCCACCAGCACCTGGCGCATGGCCATGGCCGAAGCGCGCATGAAGTGCTGGCGGTCGTTCCAGCTCTCCACCTTGCGCAGCTTGAGGTAGACCTCGTGGATCAGCGCCGTGGTCTGCAGCGTCTCCGAGGCCTGCGACTCGTAGCGCACGCGACGCGCCAGCCGCCGAAGGTCGGCATAAAACAGCGGCACCAGCTGTGCGGCGGTCTGCGCGAGTCGGGCGCTGTCGGCTTCGGGCGGCTGGTTAGCGGGGCAGGGCGCAGGCATGGGCAGCGGACGGGCAGCAACGATGGTGGATCCTAGGGGGCTGCGCGGCCCTGGCGCTCCCGCCCTTGAGGGGATTGCAGCGACGATGACGTTCTTGCCTGCACACCGGCCTGCACGCCGCGGTTAGCCTTGCTGCGTGCACCACCCGGCCCTTGGACACCTGCCCTTTTGTGGAGACCCGCCGATGAATCAAGCTATCCGCCGCATTTGTACCGGCGCCGCCCTGCTGGCCGCCCTGGCGCCAGCGCATGCACAGCAGGTGCAATTGCGCGCCGGCCTGTGGGAAAACAGCTTCACGCTGAAGACCAGCGACGGCCGTGCCGAAGCCGCCCTGAAAGAAATGCAGGCGCAGATGGCACAACTGCCGCCCGCGCAGCGCAAGATGATGGAAGACATGATGGCGCGCCAGGGTGTGGGCCTGGGCGCACAAGGCAACAGCGTGCGCATCTGCATGACGCAGGCCGAGGTGGAGCGCGCTGCGCCGCCGCCCACCGAGGACAACTGCCAGCAGAAGGCCACCCGCAGCGGCAACGTCTGGCAGATCAGCTACCAGTGCTCGGGGCCCCCGCCGTCCAGCGGCGAAGGCCGGCTGAGCCTGCTGACGCCCACCAGCTATGCGGGTGAATTCAAGGTCCGCACCGTTGAAGACGGCCGCCCGCAAGAGGTGCAGATGACGCAGCGCGGCAAATGGCTGGGTGCCGACTGCGGCGCCATCCGTCCGGTGGGGCAGACCGGCCAGCCGGCGCCACCGGCCGCGCCACGCTGAGGGCCGGTTTGAGGTTTTCGGGCGCGGTTCTGCGTTCTGGCATGGGAGCCCTCACGCCCCCTCCACCCCAGAGAGCCAGACCCCGCCATGAAAGCCATTGCCGCCCTGCTTCTGCTGCTTGCCACCGGCCCGCTGTTCGCGCAGACCATCGACCCCAAGGAGGCCGCCCGTGACAAGGTCACCGACCGCACCAACAACGCCATCGACCGCGGCATCGACCGCGCGCTCGACCGCGCTGAACAGGGCCTGAAGAAACTCTTCGGCAAGAAGGACAAGAACAAGGAAGCGGCCCAGAAGCCGGCCGAGCCCGCACCGGCAGTCGCCGCGGGTGTTGCCGGCGCCGCGGCCGCACCCGCAGTGGCCGCGGGAACGGCAGGCGCGCTGAAGGCCTATTCGAAGTTCGATTTCGTGGCCGGCGAACAGGTCGTGGCCTTCGAGGATTTCCTGCAAGACGCCGTGGGCGATTTCCCGGCGCGCTGGAACACCAACGCCGGCGGTGAAGTGGTGCGCATCGACGGGCAGCCCGCGCCCTGGCTGAAGCTGCCCGGGCGTGGCCTCGTCTACCCCGAGTTCGTGCAGGCGCTGCCCGAGAACTTCACAATGGAGTTCGACATGATGATCAGCGACGACCTGTCCAACAACATGTCAGGCCTGCGCGTGCACTTCCCGCTGATGGCGCAGCGCACGCTGCAGTTCGACGCCAACTTCGGCAGCGAGCCCCAGGTCGGCTTCGACCTCCACCCGGTGCCGGTGGGTGAAGGCAGCACCAGCCACACCTGGGTGTTCGGCGCCGGGCAGCAGAAGCTGCTGGAGAACACCGTGCCGCTGGCCTGGAAGCAGGGCGTACCCAACCGCGTGTCGATCTGGCGCCAGAAGACGCGGGTGCGCCTGTACGTCAACGAGGCCAAGGTCTGGGACCTGCCCCGCGCCTTCGAGCCGAACCTGCGCTACTCGATGCTGTTGTCGGCGGATCTCTTCGGCGGGGCGGTGTTCTTCAGCAACCTGCGCATCGCGGTGGGTGCGCCCGACACGCGCAACAAGCTCATTTCCGAGGGCCGTTTTGTCACGCGCGGCATCCTTTTCGACGTCAACGCCGACCGCATCAAGCCCGAGTCTTACGGCGTGCTCAAGGAGATTGCCGCGGTGCTGAAGGACAACGCGGGCGTGCAGGTGCAGATCGTCGGCCACACCGACAGCGATGGCGAAGACGCCCGCAACCTCGAACTCTCCAAACGCCGGGCCGAGGCCGTGAAGGCGGCGCTGGCCGGGGAGTTCGGCATCGCGGCCGAGCGTTTGAGCACCGACGGCAAGGGCGAGAGCCAGCCCGCCGAACCCAACACCACGCCCCAGGGCAAGGCCAACAACCGGCGCGTGGAGTTCATCCGCCGCTGAGGCGCGCTGCAGCCGCTGTCAATCGTCGGCGGTCTGCTCCAGCACGAGGCGGAACACCACCTCGCCCGGCCGCTTGCTCAGCAGCAGCACGTGGCCGCCGTGCTGCTCCATCACGCGGCGGACGATGAAAAGGCCGAGGCCGTGGCCGGCGCTGCCACTGCCCCGGCTGCCACGTTCGAAGAGCCGCGCCTCAACGCCGGGCTCGATGCCGGGGCCGCGGTCGACGACGTCGATCATCAGGGCCAGCGGTTCGTCTGAATCCGACACCCGCACCGTCACCGGTGTGTGGGCGGGCCCGTGGCGCAGCGCGTTGACGAGCAGGTTGCGCAGCGCCAGGCGCACCAGGCTCATGTCGGCCAGCACCGTGCGCGTGGCCGTCAGTCGCTCGATGGTGACGCGGCCGCGCTGCTCCACCGGCACGTCGGTGATGGCGGTGGCCAGCAGCATGTCGATGTCGGTGTCTTCGCGGCGTATGGGCCCCGGCCGCGCCAGCTGCGTGGCCACGGCCAGCGTGTTGTCGATGCTGCCCGTCACCTGGCTCATCACCGCATGCGCACGCGCCAGGCGCGAGGCCACCGCGGCATTGCCCACCTCCTTCACGGCGGCGCTGGCGCTCTGCATGGCCGCCGAGGCGTTGTTCAGCGGCTGGCGAACCTCGTGCGCCAGCACGTCGAGCATCTCGCCGCGTTCTGCCAGCAGGCTGTCGAGTTCACGCGCCTGCTGCTCGGCGCGCTGGCGCAGCGCCTGCTCCTGCTGCAGTTCCACGCGGCGCTGGCGGTACTCGGTCACGTCTTGCAGCGCGCCCATCAGGCGCACCGGCCGTTCGCCGTCGAACTCGGCTTCACCGACCAGGCGCACCCACAGCGCGCGACCGCTGGCGCTGACGAAGGGCAGCTCCATGTCGAGGCTGCTGCCATCGGCCAGCGAACGCTCCAGCGCCGCCGCCACCTCTGCCCGCGCCTGCTCCGGGAAAAAGCCCAGGCCGCGCGTGATGTCCAGCGGCTCGCCTTCGCCGATCTCCAGGATGCGGAACAAGCCGGCCGAGGCGGTGACGGCCCGGCTGGCCACATCGATGCGCCAGCCACCGATGCGCGCCACCTGGCCGGTGCGCTGCAGCAGCGCCTCGCTCTCGCGCAGGCGGCGTTCGCTCAGCTCGCGTTCGTGGCCCCACTCGTGTTCACGTTGGCGGAGGTGGTGAAAGATCAGCAGCCCCAGCGCCGCCAGCGTGGCGGTCAGCAGCAGCGGGCCGGCGGCGCGGTCCCACCAGTTCAGCAGCATGCGCTGGCGCGGCATGGTCACCAGCATCGTCACCGGAAAGCTGCTCAGGCGAACGAAGGCGGTGGCGTTGTCTTGCGCGGCGATGGAACTCCAGCCCTCCACCGTGCCGCGGCGCGGAAAACCGTTGGCCCGCAGGTGTTGGATGAGCGCGCCGGTGCGCGGCACGCCGTAGGTCTCGTCGTCATTCACGCCCTGGGGCAGCGGGTAGCGGTTGATGAGGTAGCCGTCGTCGCGCATCAGCGCCAGCGCGGCGTCTCGCACCACGGGGGCGTCGCTCCAGAAGGTCTGCACCAGTTCCACCGGCGCGGCCGCCACGAGAAAGGCCACCGGTTGGCCCTGGCTGTCGCGCACCACCAGCCGCAGCGGCAGGATCCAGCGCTGGCTGACCGGGCCGCGCAGCGGCTGCGACAGCTCCATGGGCTGCTCGGGCCGCAAGTTGGCGACGATCTGCTGGAAGTTGCGCTGGCCTTTGACGCTGGGCAACTGGCTGAGGTCGTCCGTGGAAGAACTGCCCAGGTAGCCACCGTCCAGCGCCAGCAGGTGCACACCCTGCAGTTCTTCGTGCCGCTCTTTGAAGGCCCGCAGACGCTCGTGCAGGACCGCGGGTTCGGTCAGGCGGCCATCTTCCATCAGCAGCAGGGCCAGTTCGCTGAGCGCGCGCTGCTGCTGCAGGAAGTAGCGGTCGGTGCCGCGCTCGGCCAGTTCGGCCACGGTGCGCAGGTTCTGCAGCTGGTCTTCGCGGTCGGCCCGCCACGATTGCCAGGCAAACAGCAGCACCAGGCCGAGCAGCAGCAAGCCCAGCAAGGTGGTCTGGCGGTGCGAGGTGGGCCGCTGGCCTGGAGGCTCGGCGCGGGCGATCGGCAGCAGGGGGTTCGGGCGGGACATCGCGCCGCGTTGTACCGCACCGCAGCCCCTTGCGCGCGCCGGGGCCGTTCGGCGCTGGCGGGCAGGGTATCTTCGCGCCCTGGCGGCCTGCCCCGGGCCGCGTGTCTGTTCTGCCTGCCGCTGAAAGCCCCGCCATGCCGACCACCGCCACCCTCGACCCCGCCTTGCAGGCCCTGCTGTGCCGCATGCCCAAGGCCGAGTTGCACATCCACATCGAAGGTTCGCTGGAGCCCGAGCTGATCTTCGCGCTGGCGCAGCGCAACGGCGTGGTGCTGCCCTACGCCAGCGTGGAGGCGCTGCGCGCGGCCTATGCCTTCACCGACTTGCAGAGTTTTCTCGACATCTACTACGCCGGTGCCAGCGTGCTGCTGCACGAGCAAGACTTCCACGACATGGCCTGGGCCTACTTCCAGCGCGCCGCGGCCGACCACGTGGTGCACGCCGAGCTGTTTTTCGACCCCCAGACCCACACCGAGCGCGGCGTGCCCATGGGCACCGTGGTGCGCGGGCTGGTGAGCGCCTGTGAGCGCGCGCAGCGCGAGCTGGGCATCAGCAGCGCGCTGATCCTGTGTTTCCTGCGCCACCTCAGCGAAGAGGCGGCGTTCGCCACCCTGGAAGCGGCGCTGCCCCACCGCGAACACTTCATCGGCGTGGGCCTGGACAGCAGCGAACTTGGCCACCCGCCGGAGAAGTTCGCGCGCGTGTTTGCACGCTGCCGCGAGCTCGGCCTGCGCCTGGTGGCGCACGCCGGGGAAGAAGGCCCGCCGGCCTACATCGAAAGTGCGCTGGACGTGCTGCAGGTCGAGCGCATCGACCACGGCGTGCGCTGCGTCGAAAGCCCCGCGCTCGTGCAGCGCCTGGCGGGCACGCGCATGCCCTTGACGGTGTGCCCGCTGTCCAACGTGAAGCTCTGCGTCTACCGCACGATGGCCGAGCACCAGCTGCCCGCGCTGCTGGCTGCCGGCCTGTGCGCCACCGTCAACAGCGACGACCCGGCCTACTTCGGCGGCTACATCAACCAGAACTTCGTCGAGACCTTCGCCGCGCTGCCGCAGCTCACGCGCGCGCACGCCTACACGCTGGCGCGCAACAGCTTCGAGGCCAGCTTCGTGCCGGCCGAACAGAAACAGCGCTGGGTGGCGGCGCTGGACGCGGTGTTCGCTGCAGCCTGATCAGGCCCGGGCCGCGCTGCCTGGTGGCGCTGTCGGTGGCGCTGTCGGTGGCGGTGCGGGAGGCTGGGGCATGTTGCGGCGGACCACCGCCACCAGCAGGCTCAGCAGCCCGGCGCAAAGCACGATCACCACCGCCCCCACGGCCCACAGCACCCACACCAGCACCTGGCTGAAGCCGCCCAGCCAGCCCAGCGCGGTGCGCGTGAACTCCAGCGTGGCCGTCAGCAGCGCCTGCCAGCCCGGGATCCATGCTTCGATCAGCGCCCCGAAGGGCACCTGTCCGGCGAGCGAGCCGATGTCGGTGATCCAGCTCGGGTCCAGCCCCAGCAAGGCACCCACCGCCCAGGCCAGCAGCGACCACAGCGCAAGAACGAGGATGGCAAGCAGCCAGATGGCGATGTGCATGGCGGGTGGGCAATGAAGGCGAAAGGCCTGCAGCCTAGCGCAGCCGGCCTTGGCCTTGCCGGGTGTCGGTGCACCGATGACGGACGGGGCAGTGGGCTTTCGGCTACCGTGTCGACATGGAACAAACCCTGAGACCTCCTTCCGCCGCCGCCCTGGCCTGGCGCCAGACCCTGCGCGACTTCCGCGCCGGTGAACTGCGCTTGCTGGCCATCGCCGTGACACTGGCGGTGGCCGCGCTCACCGCCGTCGGCTTTTTTGCCGACCGTCTCAGCAACGGCCTGCAGCGCGACGCACGCCAGCTGCTGGGTGGCGACGCCGTGGTCGGCAGCGACCGCGCCACGCCGCCAGCCCTGGTGGCGAAGGCGCAGGCGCTGGGCCTGCAGGTGGCGCCCAGCGTCGTCTTCCCGAGCATGGCGCGTGCGCCTGACGAACGCGGCGGCGCCACGCGCCTGGTGGCCGTGAAGGCCGTGAGCCCGGCCTACCCGCTGCGCGGCAAGCTGCAGCTGAAAGACAGCCCCACGGCCGCCGTGCAGGCCGTGGCCGCCGCGCCCGCGCCGGGCACGGTGTGGGTGGACGCCAGCCTGCTCGATGCATTGCAGATCCAGGTGGGCGACCCGCTGCTGCTCGGCGACTCGGCACTGACCGTGGCGCGCCTCATCGTGGTGGAGCCCGACCGCGGCGCTGGCTTCACGAGCTTCTCGCCGCGCGTGATGCTGGCCGAGGCCGATCTCGCCGCCACCGGCCTGGTGCAGCCGGCCAGCCGGCTGAACTACCGCCTGGCGGTGGCCGCGCCGGCCGCCATGGGCGGCGCCCGCGGCGAGGCCGCGGTGCGCGAGTACGTGGCCTGGGTCGACCAGCAGATCCAGGCGCAGACGCTGCGCGGCCTGCGCGTCGAAAGCATCGACAGCGGCCGCCCCGAGATGCAGCAGACGCTGGACCGCGCCGAAAAATTCCTCAACCTCGTGGCCCTGCTGGCGGCGCTGCTGGCCGCGGTGGCGGTGGGCATCGCGGCGCGCGATTTCGCCTCGCGGCACCTCGACGATTGCGCCATGCTGCGCGTGCTGGGCCTGAGCCAGCGCCGCATCGCCACCGCCTACACGCTGGAGTTCGCGTTTGTCGGCCTCTTGGCCAGTGCGGCGGGCGTGTTGATCGGCCTGCTCGTGCACAACGTCTTCGTCTGGCTGCTGGCCGGCCTGGTGGCCGCAGCGCTGCCGGCGCCGGGCATCGCGCCGGCGCTCTTCGGCCTGGGCGTGGGCATGACGCTGCTGCTGGGTTTCGGCCTGCCGCCGGTGCTGCAGCTGGCGCAGGTGCCGCCGCTGCGCGTGATCCGCCGCGACGTGGGTTCGCTCAACGCCTCGTCGGCCGGAGTGCTGGCCGCCGGTGGGCTGGGCTTCATCGCGCTGCTGATGGCGGTGTCGTCCGACCTCCAGCTCGGCGCCATCGCGGTGGGCGGCTTTGCGCTGGCCATTGGCCTCTTTGCGCTGATGTCCTGGGGCGCGGTGCTGCTGCTCAAACGTTCGGTGCCCGAGAGCCGCGCGCCGCGCTGGCTGGTGCTGGCCACGCGGCAGATCGCGGCGCGGCCGGCCTTTGCCGTGCTGCAGGTCTCGGCCCTGGCCGTGGGCCTGCTGGCGCTGATGCTGCTGGTGCTGCTGCGCACCGACCTCATCGCCAGCTGGCGCCAGGCCACGCCGCCCGATGCGCCCAACCGCTTCGTCATCAACATCCAGCCCGACCAGGCCGAAGCCTTCCGCGGCGCGCTCGACACCGCGGGCGTGAAGAACTACGACTGGTACCCGATGATCCGCGGCCGCCTGGTGGCCATCAACGGCCAGCCGACCAAGGCCGACGACTACCCCGACGAACGCGCCGCGCGCCTGGTGGAGCGCGAGTTCAACCTCAGCCACAGCGCGCTGGCGCCGGCTGGCAACGAGGTGGTGGCCGGCCGTTGGATGCCCGACGAAGCCGATGGTCTGAGCGTTGAAGAGGGCCTGGCGCAGCAGCTGGGCCTGAAGCTGGGCGACACGCTGCGCTTCGACATCGCGGGCCAGTTCCGCGAAGGGCGCATCACCAGCCTGCGCAAGGTCGACTGGGGTTCGATGCGGGTGAACTTCTTCGTGATGTTCCCGCAGGGCAGCATGGGCGACGTGCCGCTGACCTACATCAGCGCCTTCCGCGCGCCGGCGGCGCCCGCGGCGGCTGCCTCGGCACCGCCCAGCCCCAGCTTCGACAGCCGCCTGAGCCGCGATTTCCCGAACATCACCAACGTCGACGTCTCGGCCAGCATCGCGCAGGTGCAGCGTGTGCTCGACCAGGTGGTGCGTGCGGTGGAGTTCCTCTTCGGCTTCACGCTGGTGGCAGGCCTGGTGGTGCTGTTCTCGGCCATCTCGGCCACGCGCGAGGCGCGCTCGCGCGAGTTCGCCATCATGCGCGCCATGGGCGCCGGTGGGCGTCTGCTGGCGCAGGTGCAGCGCACCGAACTGCTGGGTGTGGGCGCGTTGGCCGGCCTGCTGGCCTCGCTGGTGGCCATGGTGCTGGGCTGGGCGCTGGCGCGTTTTGCCTTCCAGTTCGCGTGGACACCTTCGCCCTGGGTGCCGTTGATCGGCACGGCTGCCGGCGCCGTGCTGGCGCTGATGGCGGGCTGGTGGGGCCTGCGCGAGGTGCTGCGCCGGCCGGTGCTGGAGACCTTGCGCCGCGCCGGCGCGGTGTGAGCGCAGGCGCGGCCGGGCTGCTTGCCGACGGGAAAGGCTAGAAGGTTTCCCAGTCGCTGTCGTTGCCGGTTTCGACGCGCGAGGCCGGGGCAGGCGCGGGGGCCGGGGGCGCGGCGCGTGCCGGTTTCGGTGCCGTGGCCGCCTTGGGCGCCAGGCTGCCGGCAGCGGCCTGCTTCAGCACTGCGCGGGCCAGCATGGCGGGTGCAGCGGGTGCGGCAGGGGCGGGCTTGGCGGCGGGTATCGAGGCGGCCACAGGGGCCGGTGTGCGGCTTGGTGCTGGTGGGGCCGCTGGTGCCGCTGTTGCCGGTGGGGCCGCTGGGGCCACCAGGGCCGGCGCCGGCCCGCTGCCGAGCTCGAAGCCGCTGATCACGGCCGCCAGCTTCTGGGCCTGCTCGCGCAAGCTCTCGGCGGCGGCGGCACTCTCTTCCACGAGCGCCGCGTTCTGCTGCGTCATGCGGTCGAGATCGGCCACGGCGCCGTTGATCTGGCCCAGGCCGCTGCTCTGCTCGGTGGTGGCGGCGCTGATCTCGCCGATGATGTCCGTCACGCGCTGCACGCTGGCCACGATCTCGGTCATGGTGCTGCCGGCATCGGCCACCAGGCGTGTGCCCGATTCCACCTTGTCGACGCTGGCGCCGATCAGGCTCTTGATCTCCTTGGCGGCTTCGGCGCTGC
>LJHW01000038.1 GCA_001295865.1 beta proteobacterium AAP65 | reverse complement strand
TCGTCAGGCTATTTATAAAGCACTAGCCCCGATCGAAAGATCGGGGCTTTTTGCTTTTTCCCTCCGGAAAACTCGGCCGAGCCAGCTGAACAAGCCAGCGCTCAGGTAAACAACAACGGCCCCAAGGGGCCGTTTTGCGTTGTTTCAAGGGCTTGTAAATATCGAGCGCTCGCCTACGAAGCTGGGGCCCGCAACTCGCGCCGAAGAATCTTGCCGACGTTACTCTTGGGTAATTCGTCCCGGAACTCGATGTACTTCGGCCGCTTGTACGCTGTGAAGTTGTCGCGGCAGTAGGCGCTGACGTCGTCCTCGGACAGCGTGCCGTCCGCCTTCACCACGAAGAGTTTGACCGCCTCGCCCGATTTGCCATCTGGGATGCCGATCGCTGCGCACTCCAGGACACCTGGAAGCAGGTTCACCACCTGTTCAATCTCGGTCGGATAGACGTTGAAACCGGAGACAAGAATCATGTCCTTTTTGCGGTCAACGATGCGCACGTAACCGCGCTCGTCCATGACGCCGACGTCACCCGATTTGAAGAAGCCATCGGCTGTCATGACCTTCGCCGTTTCGTCAGCACGGTTCCAGTAGCCCGCCATCACCTGCGGGCCCTGGATGCAAATTTCCCCGGGCTGCCCGATGGGAACATCGCGGCCATCGTCATCGCGGATGGCAATTTTCGTCGATGGGATGGGCAGGCCAATTGTTCCGGTGAAGTCATTCACATCCAGCCGATTGGATGTGGCCACTGGCGACGTCTCTGATAACCCGTAGCCTTCGACCACCGGGCAACCTGTCACCTTCAGCCACTTCTCTGCTGTCGCCTGCTGAACGGCCATGCCGCCGCCGTTGGACACGCGCAGGCCGGAAAAGTCGAGACGTGCGAAATCAGCGTCGTTGGCCAGCGCATTGAACAGGGTGTTCACGGCCGGGAACATGTGGAAGCGGTGTTTCGCCAACGTCTTGACGAAGCCCGGAATGTCGCGCGGATTTGGGATCAGCAGATTCATGGCCCCCATGTGCGCGCCGAACAGAGCGCAAATCGTGAGCGCGAAGATGTGATACAGCGGCAGCGCGCAAACCACGGTCAGTGGCCCGGTGCCCAGTTCTGCAAGCTTCGGGCGAAACCAGGCGTCCACCTGCATCAGATTGGCCACCACGTTACGGTGCAGCAGCACGGCGCCTTTGCTCACGCCCGTGGTGCCGCCCGTGTACTGCAGGAAGGCGATGTCTTCGGGCCCGATGTCTGGCCTGCGCAGCGCCTGCCGGCCGCCGGCCGACAGCATGTCCATGAAGCGCGTGACGGTGCGGCCTTCGTCGGTAGGCAGGCTGAACTCGGGGACCATGCGTTTGACGTGGCGCACGGCGAAGTTGATCCAGCGGCCTTGCCAGTAGCCCAGCAGGTCGCCCAGCGCCGCCAGCACCACGTGCCTCACGTCAGTCTGCTCGATGATCTCTTCCAGCGTGACGGCAAAGTTTTCCAGCACGATCGCCGCCACTGCACCCGAGTCCTTCAGTTGGTGCTGAAGCTCGCGCGCCGTATACAGCGGATTGACGTTCACCACGACGAACCCGGCCCGCAGAACGCCGGCAATGGCCACCATGTATTGCGGCACGTTGGGCATCATGATGGCGACGCGGTCGCCTCGCTGAAGGCCTTGGGCCTGCAGCCAGGCACCAAGCGCCTGCGACATCTCGTCGATATCGCGATAACGCAGCCGCTGGTCCATGCAGCACAAAGCGTCGCGCTGCGCATGCCGACGGAACGCCGACTCGAGCAAATCTGCCACGCTGCGGTAGGCACCGACATCAGCCTCGGCCGGCACGCCGGGCGGATAGTGATCAAGCCAAGGGGACTGCACGGGACCTTCTCTCCACCAAAAGCAAACCGCCTATGGTGGCGGCGCCGGTGCTGCAACAGCCTCGGTGCTTGTCCTAGGAGAACCTGTCCTCAAGGCGACAAAGGCAGATCGGGTCCGTCGGCGCCTGCAAACAAAGCTGCCGCCAACGTGCGTTCACGTTCCGCGATGGTGCGTAAGAACTCTTCGGCACCCTTCATGGCGCGAAAGGTGTCAAAACCTCGCTCCAGGAAGGTTTGCAGCGCGGCCAAGCCAGCCGCTTGCGCCGGGGCGCGCATCAGGCGCAGTGTGTGGCGCAGCAGCGGGTTGCGCGTGTAGTTGTCCAGGGCCCGCCCCACACCCAGCATCAAGGAAATCTGGCGTTCTCTATCCGCGGGGCCCGCCACCGCACGCCAGCACAGCCCGTACAAACGTCCGCTCGGCTCCCCCCCCTGCGACGACACACCATGTGCCCGCAAGCTGTGCGCCATGGCCGTGTCCAGCGCCTCAGACAAGGCGTGCAGACGGCCCAACGACAGCACCGTCTCCACGATGTCGCGAGGGAAAAGGCGAACCAGCGCGGGTACCACCCGGGCGAACTGCTGGTCACGCAGGCTGAAGTCTCCCGGGCCATAGAGGTCTTCCAGGAAAAAGCGCGCTGCATCGCCGAAGCGCGCATGCGCCAGCAGATCGGCATAACTTTCGGCAAAACGGCCGTGCTGGTAGGCCTTCACCGCTTCCACATACCGACCCAAGCCGGGGTCGCTCAAGCGCGCTTGCCGTTGTTCTTCCACCTGGCGCAGGCAGGCCAGGATCTCTTCGCCTATGTGATTCAGGGCCATGTTGCGCCAAAGGGGGTATCACACGATACGCCTGCGTGCCGGTCGACCTTCGCCCCGCGTCCCGGCGGGGCTCCGGCCTCTCTGGCGTGCCGGAGAATGCAACCAGGATGCTCGCACGACTGCAACAGGCCCTGACCTTGGGCGCCTTGACCGCGGCCCTGACCTGGCTGTATTTCTGCTTGCAGCAAGGCAGGCCCGTATGGGCCGTGCTTGGCCTGGTCGTGGTCTTGGGCGGGCATGCCCTTGTATTGGCGCTGGAATTCGTGCTGCTGGGTGCCGTGCATGGCACCGACCCGACCCCCAGGGCCCGTGCCGAGCAATTGCTGCGGGCTTGGTGGGGCGAGGTACTGCATGCGCCGCGGGTGTTTTGCTGGCGGCAGCCTTTCCGCCACGCCGCCTACACCGACCACCTGCCAGCCGATGCCCATGGTCGTCGTGGCGTTTTGCTGGTGCACGGCTATGTCTGCAACCGCGGTCTGTGGAACCCTTGGTTGCAAGGGCTGCGGGCACGAGGCGTGCCCGTGGTTGCCGTGACGATGGAGCCGCCTTTCGGCAGCATCGATACCGGCGTGGCCGCCATCGAGGCCGGCATGCGCCAGCTCGAAGCCTGCACGCGCTTGCCCCCTGTGCTCGTCGGCCACAGCATGGGCGGGCTGGCACTGCGCCGCTGGTGGGCCGAGCACGGCAACGACTCCCGTGTGCACCACGCCATGACTATCGGCACGCCCCACCACGGCACCTGGCTCGCGCGGTGGGGGGCCACGCCCAACGCGCGAGAGATGCGGCGCCACTCACCATGGTTGGCGGCGCTGGCAGCGCGCGAACCCGCGGGCCGCTACCGCCGTTTCACCTGTTTCTACAGCCACTGCGACAACATCGTTTTCCCAGCCGCCACCGCCACGCTGCCCGGTGCCGACAACCGCCACCTGCCGGGTGTGGCCCACGTGCACATGGTCGACCACCCCGCGCCCTGGCAGGCCTTGCAAGCCCTGCTGGCTCAGCCGCCGGCCGCGGCGTAGAGGCGCTCGCCGGCCAGCACCTGGCCGGCTTCGATTTCACCTTCGCGCGCGATGCGCTCGCGCACCTGGGCATACACCGGCGTGAAGTCAGGGGCCGTGGCGTCGAAAAGCTGCTGGAAGCTGTCGATCACGAAGTAGCTGGCCTGGAAGGTGTCGATGCGGTAGCGGCTGCGCATCAGGCGCTGCAGGTCGAAGCCGACCCGCTGCGGTTCGGCGGCGGTGACGCTGTGGCGCAGCTCCCCGGCCGAACTCAGGATGCCGGCCCCGTAGGCGCGCAAGCCTTGCGGTGTGTGGATGAGGCCGAACTCCACCGTGTACCAATACAGCCGCGCCAGCAATTCGCAGGCGTCGAGCCGGCTGGCTTTCATGCCGCCCGCGCCATAAGCCTGCATGTAGTCGGCGAACACCGGGTCGAAGAGCAAGGGCACGTGGCCGAAAAGGTCGTGGAAGATGTCGGGTTCGACGACGTAGTCGAACTCTTCGGGCTTGCGGATCCAGTCCGTCACCGGGAAGCGGCGCTCCGCCAGCAGCGCAAAAAACGCCTCTTCTGGAATCAGCCCCGGCACGCCGACGATCTGCCAGCCCGTGGCCTTCATCAGCCGCTCGCTGATGTCGTCGAAACGCGGGATGCGCTCCGGCGCGCCCAGTTGCTGCACGGCGTTGATGAACTCGTCGCAGGCCAGCCCGGGCAGCTGCTGCAGCTGGCGTTCGTAGAGGCGCCGGTAGGTGATGTGGTCGGCCTCGGTGTACTGCGCAAAGTCTTGCGCGCAGGTGTAGTCGCGGCGGGCGCGGCTGTAGTCGCCGCGCGGCGGGCGGTCACCGGTGCCGTAAGTCACCGGGGCCACGCCCTTGTTCACGCCATCGTGGAAATCGGGGCCGTTCATCGCCACGCTGCCGGGCTCAGGTCTTGGCCAGCACGCCGCGGCGCATCTGGTCCAGCTCGATGCTCTCGAACAGCGCCTTGAAGTTGCCTTCGCCGAAACCCTGGTCGCCCTTGCGCTGGATGAACTCGAAGAAGATGGGCCCGAGCTGGTTCTCGCTGAAGATCTGCAGCAGCAGCTCGCCGGCCTTGCCGTCGACGAGGATCTTGCGCTGCTGCAGCGCTGCCACATCCTGGCCGTGGCCTGGGATGCGCTTGTCCACCAGCTCGTAGTAGGTGTCGATGGTGTCGAGGAGTTTCACGCCGCTGGCGCGCATGGCGTCCACCGTGGCCAGCAGCTCGTTCGAGCCCAGGGCGACGTGCTGGATGCCTTCGCCGTGGTACTTGTCCAGGTACTCCTGGATCTGGCCGGCCTTCTCGTTGCCTTCTTCGTTGATGGGGATGCGGATCTTGCCGCAGGGGCTGGTCATGGCCTTGCTCTTCACGCCCGTCACCTGGCCCTCGATGTCGAAGTAGCGCACCTCGCGGAAGTTGAACAGGCGCTCGTAGAAGTCGGCCCACTCGGCCATGCGGCCGCGGTGCACGTTGTGCGTGAGGTGGTCGATGTAGGTCAGGCCGTGGCCCGCCGGGTTGAGCGTGGCGCCGGGCAGGGGCACGAAGTCGACATCGAAAAAGCCGATGTTGCCGATGTCGCCGTCTTTCGCGCCGTTCTTGCCGCGCCACTTGTCGACGAGGTAGATCAAGCTGTCGCCGATGCCCTTGATGGCGGGGATGTTCAGCTCGCCAGGCCCGGCAGTGCCGGCGTAGGCCCAGGCGCCCAGTTCCTTGGCGCGCTCGAAGGCGTGGCGTGCGTCCTGCACGCGGAAGGCGATGGCGCAGATGCTCGGACCGTGCAGGCGCGCAAAACGCTGCGCGAAGCTGTCGGGCTCGGCGTTGACGATGAAGTTGATCTCGCCCTGGCGGTAGAGCAGCACGTTCTTGTGGCGGTGCTTGGCAATCGCCTGGAAGCCCATGCGCTCGAACAGCGCGCCCATGGCCACGGGGTCGGGCGCGGCGTACTCGATGAACTCGAAGCCGTCGGTGCCCATCGGGTTGTCCCAGGGGGTGAATTGCATGCGCCGTCTCGTCGGGTGGGTGAGGTGCCCGCACTGTAGGGGCGCGGGCACGCAGCTTGTTTGCATAGCTTGGCGTGCATGGCCTGCGTTGCGCAGGAAACCTGCAAAATCCGCCCCATGGAAAACGCAGGCACGCTCGATGCCATCGACCGGCGCATTCTTGCTGCGCTGCAGCAGCAAGGCCGCAGCACCTACGATGAACTCGCCTTGGCCGTAGGGTTGTCGGCCAGCGCCACCTTGCGCCGCGTGAAGCGGCTCGAAGAAGAAGGCGTGATTGCCGGCTATGTGGCGCTGCTGGCGCCCGAGCGCGTGGGCCTGGGTCTCACGGCCTACATCAACGTGCGCCTGGCCAAGCACCTGGGCCAGGGTGGCAACCCCATCGACGCCTTCACCGCGGCCGTGCAGGCCTGGCCCGAGGTGGTGGAGTGCGTGGCCCTCAGCGGCGAGATGGACTACCTGCTGCGTGTGCTGGTGCACGACATGGCGCACTACTCACGCTTCGTGATGGACCAGCTGTTGCGCCACCCGGCGGTGCAAGACTGCAAGACCAGCTTCATGCTGCGGCGCCTGAAGGGCACCACCGCTGTGCCCGTCTAGGCGGGCCGCGGGCGCGGCGGCAGCGGCGGCCCGTCTTCCACGCCGTCGATGTCGTGCAGCAGCCGCCAGGCGGCTTCGTGCGACAGGTTCAGCAGCACGGCCACGTCGTGCGCGTCGTCGGGCAGCGCGGCGTTGTCCCAACCCTGGCTGCTGTGGCGGGCCACGCGGATGGCCAGCTGCACGTTGCGCATCTGCGGCGTGACTTGGCGCGCGTGTTCATCGGTGATCTGCACCAGCAGCCGCGGCAGCTGCCACTTCAGCATCAGCGCGTGTTCCAGTTCGGTGAGCTCGATGTGGAGCAGCTCGCGCTGTACCACGGCGCTGCGCAGCGTGGGGTCGGCCTGCTGCCGTTGCTGGATGGCCAGGGCCAGCGCCGGTGCCCGCAGCCAGAGCAGCAGTTCTGCGAAGTCGTGCAGCAGCGCGGCTTCGTGGATGACGGCGGCGTCGTGGTCCATGCGGTGCACCGCAAAGGCCATGGCGTAGCGCGCGGCGCGGCGGCTGCGGCGCAGCACGCGCCGGAAGCCAACTTGCGCCTCAGGCTGCCCAGCCAGCCACTGCGCCGTTTCCGTCAGCGCTGAAAACGCGCGAAAGAAGGGCGGCACGCCCAGCATCACCAGCGCCTCGGTGGCGGTTTCGGTATCACTGCCTTCGCGGCCGCTGCGCAGCTGCGCCACATGGGCCAGCAGCTTGATGGTCATCAGCGGGTCGCTCACCACGGCGTCGGCGATCAGCCGTGCGTCCACCGCGTCTTCGTTGGCGGCCAACTCGGCCAGCGCGTCGATGGTTTCGCCCAGCACCGGTAGTTCGCTGTGTTCGAACAGCACAGCCCAGCCCGCCAGGTCGCGCGGGGCTTGGGTGATCAGCGGCGGTGGTGCAGACATGAAGGGGCAGCGGGACGAACACGCCGGCAATGGCGCTGCCCGTTTTATCGGCCGCCGCGGCCGTTGGCTTGAGCCGGGCTCAGGCCAGCGTGAGCATCAGCCCCAGGCGCGCATCGCTCTGGCCGTTCAAGACCTCGGTGTAGGCGGCCAGCACGGCCTCGGCGCCCTCGCGCTGGCTGATCTGCACCCAGGGTTCACCGGCGGTGGCTGCCGCGGTGAAAGCCGACCAGGCCTGGGCCACGCGGCGTTCCAGGCCCTCGCGCCCCCAGCCTTCGGGCGGCGGTGCGGTGCGCTTTTTCACCTGCGCCGGGGCGAAGAACAAGGTCGGCCGCGGGCCGGGCAGGCTGGCGCTGGTGCCGGCGGCGGCCAGCGCATCCCAATGCGTGCCGCCTATCGATGCGCTGTAGGCCAGCGTACCCGCAAAGTGCTCGTGCACTGCGCGGCGCAGGGCGGCGTTGCCTGCGAAGTCGACATAGACCGTCGGCGTCGCGGGGTCGAGCGTGGCCAGCGTGTCGTAAGGCAGCACCGCGTCGTAGCAGCCCAACGAGCGGGTGAAGTCGAGCTTGCCCGGCGAGGTGAGGCCCAACACCCGGGGCGCGCCTGGCTGGCCGCGGCGCTGCGCCAGGCAGAAGGCGGTGGCGTAAGCCGTTTTGCTGGAGGCGCTGCTCAACAGCACCTGCGTCGCGCCGAAGCAGTTGGCTTCGGCAAGAAAGTCGTCAATGAGGAAAGAGGTGATGAACAGCGGCCGCAGCACCGCCTGCAAGCCTTCCAGTGCCGGCTGCCAGCCGGGGTCGGCATCGCACCAGGCGCAGTGGTTGTAGACGGCCGCCAGTTCGGCGCGGTGCGGTGCGGCGTCGGTGAAGCCGCCTGCGTTCACGCGGCCGGGTGTCACCACCAGGTGGCTGCCCGCCGGGAAGTAGCCCCAGACCCGCCGGCCGACGTCCACCCCCTCGGCCCAAGACTCCACCACCGTGGCAAAGCCCCACACCGGCAGGCAGCCCTCGCCGGGCTCGGGCGCGGGGAAGAACTGCCAGTACTTCATCGCCTCGCCAAACGCGGCGTAGGTGATGTTGTTGGCCGTGAGTGCGAAGTGCTCGATGGCCAGCCGTGCCTGCCCGGGCTGCAGCGCGCGCTGCGCGGGCGCGTCGGGGTCGGCACCGATGCGGGCGGTGGCCAGGCGCTGGCGTTGGATGAAGAGGCGGTGGCCGGTGTCGCTGGGCATGCGGTGCTCCTGGGTGCGCCCGCAGCATGCGCGGCAGCGTGGGGTGGGGCTGTCACCCGCGCGACGGCCGCAAGCGCGGCGCGTCAAGAGAGTGGCAGGGGCGGCGACGCATTCGCCACCCCTGCCGGGGCGCAGCAGGCTAGAGCCGCTGCACGCCGGGCAGGTGCCCGACGAGTTGGCCGTTGACGTAGAGCGCGCCTTCCGGTGCGCCGGCTTCGGCGTGGTATTCGAGCGTCGGCTCGACGGGGGTGCTTGCGGCCGCCGGCGGGGCCACACGTTCGGCCAGCAGGCCCAAGGTGTGGCTCAGCAGGCGCAGCAGGGCGGCGGCGAGGTCGCGGACGCGGCGCTCTCCGGGCGTCGCGGCATCGAGGGACAGTTCATGCAAGGACATGGCAGATCTCCGGGGGCTGCCGCCGTGCCGTGCCGCAGTGTGGGCGGCGGTGTGGGCGCGGCGGCGGCGGTGTGGGCTTCAGGGGCTGTGTTTCAAGCGCTGCAGTTCGGTGCGCAGCTGGCGCTGTTCCGCTTGTCGGCGGCTGCGCTGGCTCGCCGCATGGGACCCTGCAACGCGCCGCAGGCTGGCGGCCACGAAGGGGTTGCGCGGCTTGATGGATTTGATCGGCATCTTCATCGTGACTCTCCTGGGTGGGCGGGTGAAAACCGGCAGCGCCGGCGGGCTGGCAAAACAGCAGTTGGGCTCAGCCCCGTGCAGAAACAAAAAGGCCCGGGTGCTGGCAGCAACCCGGGCCTGGATGGGCCGACAGTCTGGACAGGCTGTCAACGCACCGGCGCCCCGGGCTGGGCGGCTTGAACTCGAACCACGGATTGCGCGCACACCGCAGCCGACAGGGCGGGCGCCGCGGCAGCGCGGCGCACCGACAGGGCGGCAAAAGCGGAGAGACGGGTCATCGAAGTTCGGGTGGGGGTGGATCGGCTGCAAGCACCGGTAAGACCGTGTGCCGACTGCAGGCTTGCGCAGATGATAAACAAGACGTTATCAGTGGGCAAGGAATTTTGATCAGCGACACCCTGCAAACATGGGGTGTCTTGCACGCCAGTCTCGCGCCGGGCTTTCGCTCACTTCTTGCGCTTGAGCGGCGCCACGCCGCTTTGCGAGCGCAGCCACAGCGCGTGGGCGTCTTCGGCCTGCGGTGCCAGGGGCACGGGCGGTGGCGGGCGCCGCACCCCCGGCGCCAGGGCGCGGGCCGGTGGCGGGGCAGGTGTGGGCACAGCAGGCGGCAGCGGGGCCGGCATGGGCGCGAGCACCTCGCCCAGCAGGTCGAGCAAACGTGTGCGGGCGCGCTGCGGGTGGCGGCGGTAGTAGGTGAGCACGAGGCCGACGATGAAGCGCTCGTCGTCGTCGCGAGGGGCCGAGTCGTCGCCAGCCGCACTGCCGCCGCTGGCGGCGGCCATCAGCGTGGCGCCGGCGGCGGTGCCAGGGCCTGGGCTGCTACCCGGGGCGTGCGGTACGTCCATCCAGCCGTTGGGTTTTTGGCACAGGTGCTCGAACTGCCGCGCCAGGCGCTCGCCAATCTGGCGGCTGCGGCTTTTGATCTGGCTCCAGTAGCTGGGCTGGATCTGCACACGCTCGGCAAAACGGCGCTCCAGGCCGCGCAGTGTGGCGGCGTCGGCGTGGCGTGCTGTGGCGCGCACGAACTCTTCGAAGAGGGCCAGCGCGTTGTCCAGGCGCGTTTGCGCCAGGACCTGTGCGAGGTCATGGGGGCTGGCTTGCATCAAACGGGATGATAAATCCGCCTTCACCTCCCCGAGGCAAGCGGGGGCCTGCGGCGGCGGTGGCCGCTAGCATGCCGCCATGCCTTTTGTTGATCGCCCCATAACGCCCGAAGTGGCCCTGCCCAGCGGTGAAACCCGCCCTGCACTCGGGCTGGGCACCTGGCGTTTCGGCGAAGCCGCTGCGCGCCGCGGCGCCGAGGTCAACGCGCTGCGCCAGGCGCTGGAGATGGGCTGGCGCCTGATCGATACCGCCGAGATGTACGGCGAGGGCGGCGCCGAAACCGTCACGGGCGAGGCCCTGGCCGGCGCCCTGCGCGCCGGTGTGCGGCGCAGCGAGCTTTTCGTGGTGAGCAAGGTGCTGCCTGAAAACGCCGGTGCCCGTGCCTTGCAGGCGGCCTGCGAGGCCAGCCTGCGCCGCCTGCAGATCGAGCAGATCGATCTCTACCTGCTGCATTGGCGTGGCGCCGTGCCGCTGGCCGAGACGGTGCGCGGTTTTGAGCAGCTGCAGCGCCGGGGCCTCATCCGCCTGTGGGGCGTGAGCAATTTCGACCTCGACGACATGCGCGAGCTCGGCAACGTGCCCGGCGGCCGCGCCTGCGCTTCGAACCAGGTGTACTACTCGCTCAGCCAGCGCGGCGTGGAGCACGACCTGCTGCCCTGGCAGCGGGTGCAGCAGATGCCGCTGATGGCCTACAGCCCCTTCGACCAGGGCGAGCTCGTCGACCACCCGCGCCTGCGCCCGGTGGCAGAACGCCACCGCGCCACGCCGGCGCAGGTGGCGCTGGCCTGGTTGCTGCACCAGCCGGGGGTGATGGCCATCCCCAAGGCCGGCAACGCGCTGCACCTGCGCCACAACTGGGCGGCGCAGCAGCTGCGCCTGACGGCCGAAGACCTGGCCGAACTCGACCTGCACTTCGCACCGCCGCGCACCAAACAGCTGCTGGCGATGCGCTGAAGCCCGGCGCACGACGCGCCTTCTCAGGCCCGCGCTAGCGCCACCCAGTGGTTGTCGGGCACCAGGGCGCCCGGCCAGGCCAGCATGCGCGGCGCCGCCTGCGTGTGCCACAGCGCCAGCCCGCGGCCGGCGCTCAAGGCCACGCCCCGGCTGTCGGGCAGCGTGAGCAGGCCGCAGGGCTCGGTGACCTGGGCCACGGTGGTGTAGTCGGCCGGCAGCGACGGGTGCCACCACAGCGCGCGCCCCTGCTTCTGCGCGCTGAGCACGAAGCCGCCGCCCGGGCCGGCGGCGATGTCGCCGGCGTAGCCGCCGCTCTGGGCCACCGCCGCGGCGCTGTCGCCGCGCAGCACCAGCCGGCCGCCATCGCCCCGTGCATCGGCTTCCCACACGGCCAGCACCGGTGTGGCCAGGCGTTGGGCCGGCTGCAGGTGCTCGGCCTGCAGAGCCACGCCCAGGCGCGGCTGGCCGTGGCTGGCCCAGGCGATGTGGCGGAAGCTCAGCTGTGCGTCGGGCAGCGTCCAGCGGCCGAGCAGCGCGCCCGTGGTGCCATCGAGCTGCACCAGCGCGGGGCTCATGGGCTCGTCCAGCTTGCGGCCCAGGCGGTCGCGCACGATGCCACCCACGGCCACCATCAGCCGGCCGGCCATGTCGGCAGGGCCGCGCAGCAGCTGGTGCGGGTCGATGCCGTGGCTGCTGAACTCGGCGATGCGCGCCAGCGTCAACGGGTCGCGCACGCTGATCCAGCCGGCGCCGGTGGTGGGGTCGGTTTCCGTGGTGTAGAGCCGTGAGCCATCGGCGCTGGTCTCGACATGGCCGTTGAAGGTGCGCGCGGGGCGCTCGTTGTCGGTGGCCAGGCGCTGCACGATGGCGCCCTGCGCGTCGCAGCGCATCAGCCAGCGCCCAGGGCGGTTGGCCACCGCCATGAAGCCGCCATCGGCCAGCGGCAGCAGGCCGTGGGCCCGGCTGGGCACGGCCTGTTCGGCCAGCACCTGCACGCGGCCTTCGGCCCAGTTCACCTGCAGCAGGCCGACACGGTCGCCGGTATCGGGCGCGGTGGCGCCGGCCACGCGCCAGGCGGTGGCGATGCGCTGCGAAACCGGCGGGGCGCTGTCGCCCGCGGCGTCGGCCTGCGCCCGGGCTGGCCAGGCCGCACTGGCCAGCCAGGGCAGGGGCAAGGCCTGCAGTGCCGTGCGTCTTGCGATCATGCGGCGCCCTGGCTCAGAACTTGAGCACCGAGCTCAGCTGCACCGTGCGCGGCTTGCCGGCGATGTAGTGGCCGCGGTAGAGCGTCTCGGCGTAGAGCTTGTTGGTGACGTTGCTGAGGTTCAGCTTGAAGAGCAGGCCACCGCCGGCGTCGTACTCGGCCATCAGGTCACCCGTGACATAGCCGCGCGCAACGATGCCGCTTTGCTGCGGCTTGTCCTTGCTGCGCGCGTTCAAGCCGCCACCCAGGCGCAACCTGGGGGTCAGCTGGTAGGTGCTCCACACCGTGCCCGAGAGCTCGGGCGTCAGGCCTGGGCGCTGGCCGACGGTTTCACCCGTCAGCGTGGTGCCCAGCACCGACGAAGCACGGTCCACCTCGGCGTCTGGGATCCACGCCACCGAGACGAAGGTTTCCCACTTCGGCGTGATGCGCCCGGCCACGTCGATCTCGAAACCCGCCGCGTGGCGCTGGCCCGAGAGCACGTAGTTCGTCGGGCTCACCGACTCTTCGTCGCGGTTGCGCTCGTTGTACTTGGTGGCGTGGAAGAGCGCCAGGCGCAGCGTGGCCTTGCCGCTGTCGCTGTCGATCTTGGCGCCGAGCTCGAAGTTGCGGCTCTTCTCGGGTGGCGTGTTGCTGCCCAGCGCGTCGAACTGGTAGGCGTCGCCCGAGGTGTTGAAGCTGGTGCCGTAGCTGAAGTGGAAGCTGGTCAGCGGCGTGGGCTGCCACAGCACGCCCAGGCGTTCGCTGAACAGCGAATCTGCGCGGGCGCGGTCGGCGGTGACAGCGCCAAAGTTGGTCGCTGCCGTGCTGTAGGTGCGGTAGCGGCCCTCGAAGCGGTCCCAGCGCAGGCCGGCCAGCAGCTTCCAGGTGGGGCTCAGCTGCACCAGGTCTTGTGCATAGGCGCCGACCGCCTCGCTTTCGAAGTCGCGGTTCTTGTTGACGATGCGCAGCGACTCGTCCACCCAGCCGCTGCCGCGGTTCTGCGCCGCCGTGATGGTGGGTTTGATCAGCGCACCGCTGGCCGGGTTGGCTGTCGTGAAGCCGATGAAGTCGTCCTTCGTGAAATCGACGCCCGCCTGCACCGAGTGTTTCATGCCGAAGGCCTGGAACTTGGTGTCGTAGTCGCTCTGGAAGGTGATGGCATCCAGGTCCTGGATCTTGGCGTGTGTCCCCGCACCGCCCGAGCGCTGGAACACGGTGTTGGGGCCGAACGTGGCCGCGCTGACCGCCACGCCACCGGGCTGCAGCGCCGCTGCAGCGAAACGCACGGCGCTGGCGCGCTGGTCGCGTTCGTAGCGGCCCACGCGCAGCGTCGTCTTCCACTCGCTGCGGTCGGCGAAACGTTTGATGTAGCCCAGCGTCGTCATCGTGGCGCTGCCGGTGCTGACGTCGCTGAGCAAACCGTAGTAGCTGCTCGGGTCCACCGGCAGCATCTTGCCGTTGAGGAAGGGCAGGCCGTAGTTGATGCCGTTGTTGTTCTCCAGGTGGTACAGGCTCACCAGGAATTCGTCGCTGGTGCCGATGCCCCAGCGGAAGCTCGGCGCGATGCCGTGTTTGTCGATCTTGGCGCCGTAGTTGTCGCCCAGGTTGACCATGCCGTTGATGCGGACGGCGGCGTTGTCGCCAGTTTTCAGGTTGAGGTCGGCCGTGCCGCGCAGATAGCCCTGGTTGCCCAGCGTGACGGCAACTTCGCTGCCGGCGTAGAGCGTGGGCAGCTTGCTCACCTGATTGACGGCGCCGCCGGTGCTGCCGCGCCCGAAGAGCATGCTGGCGCTGCCGCGCAGCACCTCCAGGCGGTCCCAATTGAAGCTGTCGCGTTCGTAGAAGGCCGGGTCGCGCAGGCCGTCGACAAAGATGTCGCCCGTGGCCTGCAGCGAGAAGCCGCGCAGGCGGATGTCTTCTTCGCCGCCTTCGGCCGCCAGGAAGCTGATGCCGGCGGTGTTCTTCAGCGTGTCTTTCAGCGTGTCGAGGTTGCGGTCGTCGATGAGGCGTTCGGTGACCACGGTCACGCTCTGTGGCACGTCGCGCAATTCTTGTTTGCCTTTGCCGATGCGGGTGGTGGTGGCCTGCACGCTGTCTTTGCCAGCGGGTTCGGCCTGCACGCGGGCGCGCACCACGGGCAGCACGGTGCCGGTGGGGGCCGAGGCGCTGGCCGCCGGTGCGGGCGCTGCGGCGGTCTGGGCCTGGCTGCTGGCGCTGCCGAGCGCCAGCAGGGCGGCGGCGGCCAGGGTTTGCAGGCGCAGCGGGGGTTGGTGAAGGTGCGGTGTGGGGGCGTGCGTCATGGCAGTCTCTGCGGGTTTGTTGTCGGGCAAAGCGCTGCCTGGCAGCCGCGTGCAGGGCGTGCAGCGCGGGCGGGCTGGGTGGGCGCGGAAGGAGAAGTTCGCGGGCGTTGTGGGTGCTGGGGGCGCTTACGGGGCCGGGCCGGCTTCGGGCTCGCTGACGAAGCCCACGCGCGTGAGGCCTGCGCGGGTGGCGTCGGCCAGGGTCTCGGCGACAAAGCGGTAGGGCACGGCCTGGTCGGCGCGCAGGTGCACCTGCGGCTGCACGGCCAGCTGGCCGGCCGTGGTGAAGCGCTCGGCCGCCACGGCGCGCGTGACGGCCTCGCCGTTCCAGTAACGCTGGCCGGCGGCGTCGATGGCGAAGTCGATCTTCTCCGGCGGCGGCAGGTTGGGCTGGCTGCTGATCTTGGGCAGGTCCAGCTTCACGGCGTGCGTGAGCAGCGGCGCGGTGACGATGAAGATCACCAGCAGCACCAGCATCACGTCGATGAGCGGCACCATGTTGATCTCGGCCAACGGCGCGGCGCTGCGCTGGCGGTCGAAGGAGGCGAAGGCCATGGCGGGGCTGCTCCTCAGGCCACGGTCTTCAGCGCGCGCACCTGGGCGCCGGCGGCTGGTGCCGCCTGGCTGGCCGCACCGGGCGCCTGGCCCAGCGTGAGGAAGCTGTGCAGCTCGAAGGCAAAGGCGTCGAGCCGCCCCGTGAGCACACGGTTGCCGCGCGTGAAGGTGTTGTAGGCCATCACCGCCGGGATGGCCACCGCCAGGCCCAAGCCCGTCATGATGAGCGCCTCGCCCACCGGGCCGGCCACCTTGTCCAGCGTGCCAGCGCCGCTCAGGCCGATGGCCACCAGCGCGTGGTACACGCCCCAGACGGTGCCGAACAGGCCGACGAAAGGCGCCGTCGCGCCCACCGTGGCCAGCACGGTGAGGCCGCTTTCCAGGCGCATGGTCTCTTCGTCCAGCACCTTCTTGATGGTGCGGGTGATGTAGTCGCTGTTGCTGCCGGCCTCGGCCAGGCGCGTGGCGCCGTGGCGGGCGTGGTGGGCCTGGGCGTGCAGCGCGTGCGCGCTGAGGTGCGAAAACGGGTCGCGCGCGCCGTGGGTGGTGAGCTCGTGCTTCACGTCGTCCAGCGTGTGCGCGTTCCAGAAGAAGTTCAGGAAAGCCTCGCCGCGGCGGCTGCGCTGCCACTGCGCCCAGCCCTTGACGACGATCAGCCCCCAGGAAGCGATGCTCATCAGCAGCAGCACGGCCAGCAGCGTCTTGCCGACGGCGTCGCTCTGGGCCAGCAGGTGGGCGAAGCCCAGGCTTGGTGTTGTGGTTTCCATGTCAGTGCTTACTCCAAGGGGTATTCAATAGGCGCGATGACCTCAACTTCGAGGGCCACGCCGTCTTCGGTGTGCGGGCGGAAACGCGCCTGGCGCATGGCGCTCAGCGCCTGGGCGTCCAGCCGCGCATAACCCGAGCTGCGCTGCACCTGCACCAGGGAAGGCAGGCCGCGCACGTCCACCACCACACGCAGCCAGACCACGCCGCTTTCGCCGGCGCGGCGCGAGGCCACGGGCAACTCGGCCGGCGGCTGCACCAGGTAGACCACCGCGTCGGCCGCCAGGCGTTTGCGCGCCGGTGGCGCTGGGGCCGGGGCGGGCGGTGCCGGCGGGCTGGGTGTGGCCACAGGGGCGGCCACGCTCACCGGCGCGGGCGCCGGCGCCGGGGCCGTGAAGGCCTCGGCCGGCAGTGGCGCCGGGCTGGGCGCGGCCAGCACCGGGGTGGGTGCAGGCACCGGCGTGGGCGGGCGGGGCACCTGAGGCGGTGGTGGCGGTGGCGGGCTGGGCGGCGGCGGTGCGGGCGGGGCCAGCAGGTCCACCACCATCGGCGCCGCTTCCAGCACCGCCGAGCGCACCGCCGGCACCTGCAGCAGGGCCCAGCCGGCGGCCAGGTGCAGCAGCGCCACGCTGGCGATCAGGCCGCGGCTCTGCCGGGGCGACATCTCTGCCGGGCGCTGCAGCACCTGGGCCCAATCGGGTGCGGGTGCGGGTGCGGGCGCAGGGGCGGCTGCGGGATCAACAACCGCGGTGAGCGTGGACATGGGAACGGGCGCTGGGGCAGGCGCGGTGGGGGCGGGCATCGGGCACGACGGCCGGGCCGTCTGGACAACAGAAGCGCAATCGTAAGCGTAATGCGAATGACTCGCAATTGCATTGTTGCGTTCTTGCCCCACTGCAACCCGCCGCGCCATGAAAAACGCCGCCAGCCCAGTGGGCGTGGCGGCGTGAGCCGTCGAAAGAGGGGGCGCGGGCCGTGTGCCGTGAGCCGGCTGGCTGCCGGCCCGCGCCCGCCGGGCCTCAGCCCGATTGTTTTTCGTTGATCTTGGGCGCGGTCTTCACGCTCCAGACCATGGTGATGGCGAGGATGGCCACCACCACACCCAGCGACACCAGCACCGGGATCTTGTAGATGTCGATCAACAGCATCTTCGTGCCAATGAACACCAGCACCACGGCCAGACCGTAGCTGAGCAGGTGGAACTTCGAGGCCACGGCGGCCAGCAGGAAGTACATCGCGCGCAGGCCGAGGATGGCGAAGATGTTGCTCGTCAGCACGATGAAGGGGTCCATCGTGATGGCGAAGATGGCCGGGATGCTGTCCACCGCGAAGATCACGTCGGTCAGGCCCACCAGGCAGATCACCAGGAAGAGCGGCGTGGCGATCTTCTTGCCGTTCTGCACGGTGAAGAACTTCTCGCCGTCGAAGTGCTTGCCCACCGGCATCACCTTGCGCAGCAGCTTCAGCGCGGGGTTGCTTTCCAGGTCGGGTTCCTTGTCGGCGGCCCACCACATCTTCACGCCCGTCAGCACCAGGAAGGCACCGAAGACGTAGAGGATCCAGTGGAACTGCGCGATCAGCCAGGCACCCAGCAGGATCATCACCGTGCGCAGCACGATGGCGCCAATGATGCCGATCATCAGCACCCGCTTCTGGAAGGCCGGCGGCACCGCGAAGTAGGTGAAGATCATCAGGAACACGAAGATGTTGTCCACCGCCAGGCTCTTCTCGATGAGATAGCCGGTGAGGAACTCCATGCTCTTGGTGTTGGCGAGCTCGGTGCCGTGGTCTTGGTAGACCGCGAACCAGAACAGCCCGTTGAAGGCGAAGCTGAGCGCCACCCAGATCAGAGACCAGTTGATGGCCTCCTTCACCGTGACTTCATGCGCTCCCTGCTTGTTGAGCACGACGAAATCGACAAACAGCGCGGCAAGCACCGCGCAGACGAAAAATACCCAAAGCCAAAGCGGCGCGATGGTGTCCATGGACACTCCCGTGTGTGTGATGTTGTGGAGGGGTCGCGCCGAAAGGTCTTGCGGGAGGAGATCCCTGCGGTCCCGGGCTGCAGCCAGAAAGCACTGCAGCCGTATTGACGGGATGGCGCGGCAGCATTGCGCTGCGTGCTACTCCCCTCTCGGCTGGCAGGATGGTAGAGAGGCCGCAGCAGCCCCGAAACCCGCAGGCCCATGCGGGTGTTTTGCACGGCCGGCCAGGGCCGGCTGCAGCCCCGGCCGCGTGCTACCGTGCCGACGCTCCGCCACCCCCACGCGCCACGCTTGAACGCCGCTGCCCCCCCTGCCGACGCCCCACGCCGCGTGCTGCCCACCCTGGTGCTGGCGCAACTGGCCGGCACCTCGCCCTGGTTTGCCGTGAACGCCGTGATGCCCGAGTTGCAGCGCGCCCACGGCTACAGCGAGGCCGCGGTGGGCACGTTGAGCTCGGCGCTGCAGTTGGGCTTCATCGCCGGCACGCTGGTGTTTGCGCTGCTGGCGCTGGCCGACCGTTTTTCGGCGCGCCGGCTCTTCCTCATCAGCACCCTGGGTGCAGCCGCCTGCACGCTGGCCGCGGCGGCGCTGGCGCACAGTTATGCAGGCCTGCTGCTGTGGCGTGTGCTCACGGGTTTTTGCCTGGCGGGCATCTACCCCGTGGGCATGAAGCTGGCCGCGCTGTGGTTCCCGCGCGGCCTGGGCACGGCCCTGGGCTGGCTCATCGGCGCGCTGGTGCTGGGCAGCGCCAGCCCCTACCTGCTGCGTGCCGTGGGCGCGGCGCTGCCTTGGCAGAGCGTGTTCATCGCCGTGGCCGCGCTGGCGGCCTTGGCGGGGGTGGCCGTGGTAGCGCTGATCCCCGAGCCCCCACCGCGGGCCGCCGCGCCGCTGCGCCTGGCCGCGCTGGCCAGCCTGTGGCGCGATGTGCGCACGCGGGCCTCGGTCTTCGGCTACTTCGGCCACATGTGGGAGCTTTACACCGTGTGGGTGCTGATGCCGCTGGCGCTGGCCACGCGGCTGCAGGGCGCGGTGGCGGTGTCGGGCTGGGCCTTCGTGGCGCTGGGTGCGGGGGCCCTGGGCTGCGTGCTGGGCGGGCTGCTGGCGCCGCGTTTCGGCAGCGCGCGTGTGGCCGGCACGCAGCTGGCCGTCAGCGGCCTGTGCTGCCTGGCCGCGCCGTGGATGCTGGTGGCGCCGCTGCCGGTGTTTCTGGCCTGGCTGGTGCTGTGGGGCATCACCGTGGCGGGCGATTCACCGCAGTTCAGCGCCCTCACGGCCGCCAACGCCCCGCGCGAGGCCGTGGGCAGCGTGCTGACGCTGAGCAACAGCATCGGTTTTGCGATCTCGGCGCTGAGCATCGAACTTTTTGTGCGCCTGGCCGCCACGCACAGCCTGGCGCTGCTGCTGCCCTGGTTGGCGTTGGGGCCGTTGCTGGGCTTGATCGCGCTGCGGCCGCTGCTGCGGCTACAACAGCGCGCATGAACACGCGCCGCCGACTGCTGCAAGCCGCTGCCGCCGCTGCTGCCAGTGCCGCTGCAGGCGCCGGGCCTGCCTGGGCGCAGGCCACGGCTGCACCCCCGGTGGCGTTGCAGCGCGCTTTCCCCCGCAGCGGCGAGCGCATCCCGGCCGTGGGCCTGGGCACCTGGCTGACCTTTGACCTGCCCATCAACGACGTCGAGGGCCTGGCGCGCCGCCGCCAGGTGCTGGAGCGCTTTTTCGCCGCCGGTGGGCGCCTGGTCGACAGCTCGCCGATGTACGGCCATGCCGAGGCGGTGATGGGCGAACTGCTGGCGCGGCCCGAGCCGCGCCTGTTCAGCGCCACCAAGGTGTGGACCGGCGTGCCGCTCTACGGCCCCACGCAGATGCGGCGTTCGCTTTCGCTGTGGCGCTTGCCGCGCGTGGACCTGATGCAGGTGCACAACCTGCTGAACTGGCGCACGCACCTGAAGACGCTGCGCGAATGGCAGGCCGAGGGCCGCACGCGCTACATCGGCATCACCACTTCGCACGGGCGCGCGCCCGACGAGGTGCGCCACATCCTGCAGACCGAACGCATCGACGTGCTGCAGATCACCTACAGCCCCGCCGACCGCAGCGCCGAGCCGCTGCTGGCGCTGGCCGCCGAGCGTGGCGTGGCCGTCATCGTCAACCGGCCCTTCGACGGCGGTGCGTTGCTCTCGCGCCTGGAAGGCCGCCCGCTGCCGCCCGTGGCGCGTGAGCTGCAGTGCGAAAGCTGGGCCGCGCTGGTGCTGAAGTGGACGCTGGCGAACCCGGCGGTCACCTGCGCCATCCCGGCCACCACCAACCCGCTGCATGTGGCGCAGAACCTCGCGGCACTGCAGGGCCCGTTGCCCGATGCACGCCAGCGCGCAGCGGTGCTGGCAGCGCTGGGCTGAAGCCTACTGGAAAGCCACCTCGGCAAAGCTGCGCAGCTTGCGGCTGTGCAGGCTGCCCGGCCGTTCCTGGCGCAACAGCTCCACCGCGCGCATGCCGATGCGCAGGTGCTGGTCGACGCGCTCGCGGTAGAAGGTGTTGGCCATGCCCGGCAGCTTGATCTCGCCGTGCAGAGGCTTGTCGCTCACGCACAGCAGGGTGCCGTAGGGCACGCGGAAGCGGAAGCCGTTGGCGGCAATCGTCGCGCTTTCCATGTCCAGCGCCACCGCGCGGCTCTGGCTGAAGCGGCGCTCGGGGCTGCTGCCGCCGTGGCTGGGCAGCAGCTCCCAGTTGCGGTTGTCGGTGCTGGCCACGGTGCCGGTGCGCAGGATGCGCTTGAGCTCGTAGCCCTGCAGCTGCGTGATCTCGGCCACCGCCTGCTCCAGCGCCACCTGCACCTCGGCCAGCGCCGGGATGGGCACCCACAGCGGCAGGTCTTCGTCGAGCACGTGGTCCTCGCGCATGTAGGCGTGGGCCAGCACGTAGTCGCCCAGCTGCTGGCTGTTGCGCAGGCCGGCGCAGTGGCCCAGCATCAACCAGGCGTGCGGGCGCAGCACCGCCACGTGGTCGGTGATGGTCTTGGCGTTGGCCGGGCCGACGCCGATGTTCACCATCGTGATGCCGCTGTTGTCGGCGCGGCGCAGGTGGTAGGCCGGCATCTGCGGCAGGCGTGGCGGCGGCGCGCCGAGCTCGTCGCCCGGCTGGGACGGGCTGCCGGCGCGGCGTGTGACCACATTGCCTGGCTCGACAAAAGCCTCGTACTCGCTGGCCGGATCGGCCATCAGCGCATGGCCCAGCTTGATGAACTCGTCGATGTAGAACTGGTAGTTCGTGAAGAGCACGAAGTTCTGGAAGTGTTCGGGCGCCGTGCCGGTGTAGTGGCGCAGGCGGTGCAGCGAGTAATCGACCCGCGGCGCTGTGAACAAAGCCAGCGGCTGCGGCTCGCCGGGCGCGGGGTTGTGCGTGCCGTTGGCGATGCCGTCGTCCATGGCCGCGAGGTCGGGCAGGTCGAACAGGTCGCGCATCTTCAGCCGCCGCTCCGGCGGCATGCTGCCTTCCAGATGGTCGTTTTCGGCCAGCGAGAAGTGCACGGGAATCGGCTGTGCGCTGGTGCCCACCTCGATGGCCACGCCGTGGTTCTTCAGCAGCAGGCGGAACTGCTCGAGGTAGTAGTTCGAGAAGAGATCAGGCCGTGTGACGGTGATCTCGTAGCTGCCCGGCCCGGCCACGAAGCCGTAGCTCAGGCGCGAATCGGCGCGAGCCACCGTCGTCGTGCGCACACGCACGTAGGGATAGCAGGCGCGCACCGGCTGGCCGTCGTCTTCACCGGCCACGAAGCGGCGCAGGCTCTCGCGCAGGTGCTCGGTGCTGCTGCGGTAGATGGCCTGCACCTGGGCCAGCGCGGCCTCGGGGTCGTCGAAGCGGGTGGGGGCTATGAAGAGGGGCAGCGATGTCATGATGAATTATCGCGGCCCCTGCACCCGGCCGCGTTCAGCCCGGTTGCTGCGCCGGCGCGGCCGGGGCGGCGGCCGCCGCGCCTTCGGCCAGCAGCTTTTCCATCTCGTCGAGCATCTTGTCCATCTGCGCGATGAGGGCGCGGTAGGGCGCCGGCGAGTTCATATCCAGGCCGGCGTCCTTCAGCAGCGGCACCGGGTGGCGCGAGCCGCCGCTCTTCAGCACGTTCAGGTAGGTGTCGCGCTGGGCCGGGTTGCCCGCCAGCAGCTGCGTGCTGAAGTGGTGCGCTGCGGCCATCGACGTGGCGTACTGGTAGACGTAGAAGGGACGGTAGAAGTGGGGAATGATGGCCCACTCGGTGCACACGTTCGGGTCGATGTTCATCACACCCGTGTCGGCGCCGTGGTACTGCTTGAGCAGGCCGCAGTAGATCTGCGTCATGCGCTTGCCGGTGACGGCCTCGCCACGCTCCAGCGCGTCGTGCACCTTCAGTTCGAACTCGGCGAACATGGTCTGGCGGAAAAACGCGCTGCGCAGGCGCTCGACCGCTTCACCCAGGTAGAACAGGCGCTCTTCCTTGCTCTTGGCGGTGTTCATCACGTGGCCCTGCAGCAGCAGCTCGTGCGTGAAGGCCGCGATCTCGGCCAGGAAGAGCGGGTAGCCCGCCTTCTCCGGCGGCTGCGCGCCATTGGCCTGCAGCGTGTGCATGCCGTGGCCCCACTCGTGCGTGTAGGTGCTGACGCTGCCGAAGGTGTCCTGGTGGTTCAGGAAGATCAGCGGCGTCATGCCGTACACGCCGCTCTGGTAGGCGCCCGGGCTCTTGCCGGCGGCCGGGTAGACGTGCATGGTCTTGTCGCCGAGGGCCTTCTTCAGCTGCGCCTGGTAGGGCGCGCCCAGCGGCGCCACCGAGGCCAGCGTGAGCTCGGCCGCCACTTCGGGCGTGTAGCGGCGCGTGGTCTTCACCAGCTCGGGGTAGATGTCGTGGTAGCCCAGGTCGGGCAGGCCCAGCATCTTCTGGCGCAGCTTGAAGTAGCGGTGCAGCGTGGGCAGGCCGCGCTGGGCTTCGGCCACCAGCGTGCGGTACACGCTCTCGGGGATGGCGTTGTCGGACAGGCTGGCCGCCACCGCGGAAGGTTGGCCGCGCAGGCGCGCGTTGATCACGCCCACTTCCACCCGCTGGGCCAGTGTGCTGCCCATGGTGTTTTCGAAACGGCCGTTGGCACGGTAGAAGGCCTCGAAAGCCTGCTGGCGCACCTGGCGGTCGGGGTGGGCACGCAGGCGGTTGTAGCCGGTGTTGTCCACGCGCACGGGCTTGCCGTCCACCGTGATGGTGGGCCATTCCATGTCCACCGAGGTCAGCAGCGTTCGCGTGTTGGCTTGACCGCCCAGCACCGGGCCCAGCGCGGCGAGCGCGGCTTCGGCCTCGGGGTGCAGCTTGTGCTTGGCCTCGCGCAGCACCTCCTGCAGGCGCGTGCTGTGGCGCGCCAAGCCGGGTTCGGCCTTCAGCCAGGCGTTGATCTTCTTCTCGCCCAGGCTGGCGATGGCGCCGTCCACCCAGGCCACCGCAGCGCCGAATTGGCCCGAGAGCGAACGCGCCTGGCCGCTGCGCTCCTGGTTGCGCGGGTTGCGGTTGTCGGTGGAGGCGATGGCGCTGGCGTACACGCCCACGCGGCGCAGGCGTTGCGTGGTGGCCGAGAGTTTGTCCAGCGCCGCGCGCAGGCTGGCGGGGCTCTTGCCGAAGTCTTTCTGCAGGGCCTTCAGCGCGGGCAGTTCGGCCAGCAGCGCCGTGCGCTCGGCGTCCCAGGCGGCGTCGTTGGCGAAGAGCGGACTCAGGTCCCAGACGTACTTCGCATCGGTGGCCGGGCTGGCGGTCTGCGCCGCAGCCGAGGTGGCCGCAGCGGCCGCGGCTTCGGCCAGCAACTCGTCATCGTCGACCTCGGCGCGGGCCGCGCCCAGCAGCAGGCCGAAGGTGACGGCCGCCAGCGTGGTGGCACGCAGGCGGGGCAGGCGAAGGAGCTGGGTGCTTGGGCGCATGGCATCAAGGGGGCTGATGAAAAGCCGCCATTGTGGCCACACCGCAGCGCCCGCGCTGCCACGCGTTTCAGCGGCTCAGCGCCTCACAGGATGTAGCGCGAGAGGTCTTCGTCGTGGGCCAGGTCGGCCAGGCGGGCGTTGACCGCCGCGGCGTCGATCACCACCGTCTGCCCGCTGCGGTTGGGCGCGTCGAAGCTGATCTCGTCGAGCAGCCGTTCCATCACCGTGGCCAGGCGGCGCGCGCCGATGTTCTCGGTGCGTTCGTTCACCTCGAAGGCGATCTGCGCCAGGCGCTGCACCCCCTCGGGCTGCACTTCCAGCGCCACGCCTTCGGTGGCCAGCAGGGCCTGGTACTGCTTGATCAGGCTGGCGTGCGTGCTGGTGAGGATGGCCTCGAAATCCTGCACGCTGAGCGACTGCAGCTCCACGCGGATGGGGAAACGGCCCTGCAGTTCGGGGATCAGGTCGCTGGGCTTGGCGAGGTGGAAGGCACCGCTGGCGATGAAGAGCATGTGGTCGGTTTTCACCGGCCCGTACTTGGTGCTGACGGTGGTGCCTTCCACCAGCGGCAGCAGGTCGCGCTGCACGCCCTGGCGGCTGACCTCGGCGCCGCCGTGTTCTTGCCGGCTGGCCACCTTGTCGATCTCGTCGATGAAGACGATGCCGTTGCCTTCTGCGTTGGCCAAGGCCGCGGCGCGGATCTCGTCTTCGTTGACGAGCTTGCCGGCTTCTTCGTCGACCAGCAGCTGCCGGGCTTCGGCGATCTTCAGCTTGCGCAGCTTGCGCTTGGCCACGCCGGCCTGCGAGAACAGGCCCTTCAGCTGCTCGGCCATCTCTTCCATGCCGGGCATGCCGCCGGCGCCCAGGATCTCCAGCGTCGGTTTCGGTTCGGCGAGATCGATTTCGATCTCCTTGTCGTCGAGCGTGCCCTCGCGCAGGCGCTTGCGCATGATTTGGCGGGCCGTGTTGTCGGCCGGCGGGCTGCTGCTGCCGGTGTCGAAACCCACGCGCGCCGCTTCACGCGGTGGCGGCACCAGCACGTCGAGGATGCGGTCTTCAGCCGCGTCTTCGGCGGCAGCGCGTTTGCGGCGCACCTGGCGCTCACGTTCTTCCTTGATGGCCACGTCCACCAGGTCGCGCACGATGGTGTCGACGTCCTTGCCGACATAGCCCACCTCGGTGAACTTGGTGGCTTCCACCTTGATGAAGGGCGCATCGGCCAGCCTTGCCAGGCGGCGCGCGATCTCGGTTTTGCCCACGCCGGTGGGGCCGATCATCAGGATGTTCTTGGGCGTGATCTCGGCACGCAGCGCCCCTTGCACCTGCTGGCGCCGCCAGCGGTTGCGCAGCGCGATGGCCACGGCACGTTTGGCGGCGTTCTGGCCGACGATGTGCTTGTCGAGCTCGCTGACAATTTCCTGAGGCGTCATGCTCATGCCAGCGTCTCGATGATGTGGTTGTGGTTGGTGTAGATGCAGATGTCGCCCGCGATCTCCAGGCTGCGCTTGACGATGTCGGCGGGGCCCATCTCGGTGTGCTGCACCAGCGCCCGCGCTGCGGCTTGTGCATAGGCGCCGCCCGAGCCGATGGCCACGATGCCGTGCTCAGGCTCGAGCACGTCGCCGTTGCCGGTGATGATCAGCGAGCACGTGCGGTCGGCCACGGCCAGCATGGCTTCCAGGCGGCGCAGCACGCGGTCGGTGCGCCAGTCTTTCGTCAGCTCGATGGCCGCGCGCTGCAGGTGGCCCTGGTGCTTTTCCAGCTTGGCCTCGAAACGCTCGAAGAGCGTGAACGCGTCGGCCGTGGCGCCCGCAAAACCCGCGAGCACCTGCTCGCGGTAGAGCTTGCGCACCTTGCGCGCGCTGCTCTTGACGACGATGTGGCCTAGAGTGACCTGGCCGTCCCCGCCGATGGCGACGAGCGGCCCGCGACGCACGCTGACGATGGTGGTGCCGTGGTAGTTTTCCATAGGTCCCTATCGTGAGGGCGAAGGCGCCCAGATCAAGGACATGCGCGGAACCGGCAAGCCCGTGGGCTAGACCTTCCGTACCTGAACTTTGGCGTGCTCGTTGATGCCCATCGCGCCGAAGAACAGCGCCACCAGGCGGTGCGTGTCGACGAACTGCACCGCGCGGCCTTCTGCGCGCTTGGACAGCACCCAGTTCAGCAGGTCGCCGGCGGCGATGAAGTCCACGCGGATCAGCCGCGCGCAGTTCACGCTGACCACGGGTGCGCCGGTCAGCTCGTTCTGCAGCTTCTGCAGCGTGGGCCCGATGTCGCCGATCAGCTGGCCCGACAGCTCGACATTGGCCACCTCCACCTGCCCCGGCTGGTGGCCGGCCTCGTCGAAGAGGCTCGATTCCATGAAGCCGGTGGAGACATCGCTCACCATCGACAGATCGGGCTGGCGCGTCGAAGCCCCGCCGCTGCTGATGTGCACCTTGCAGCGCGTGGGTTCCCAGCTCGGCGGGCTCACCTCGTAGGTGACGCAGTAGTCGATGGCCGCTTCGTCGAACTGGTCGGGGCGGTTCGCCAGGCGAAGCGCATCCAGACGCGTCAACCAGAAGGCCGGGTCGGCATCGCGCACGCCCGTGGGCGCGGCTTCGGCCAGCACCTGGAAGAGACGCTCGCCGCCGATCCAGCGCAGCTCGATGGCCTGGCCGCTCCACAGGCGGAACAGTGTGGACAGCTGCATCGCCGCTTCGGCGTCGATCAGCCGCAGCTGGTGCCAGTCGAAGACCCAGGGCAGTGGCATCTGCAGCGTCTGCGAACGCAGTCGCGCCACGGCTTCGATGTCCAGGTGCTCGGGTGCGAGCCAGCCCACGTCGATGCCGCCACCGCTGTTGCGCGGCGGCGCGGGTTCACGCAGCTCGGGGCTGTCGGCCTGGGCCTCGGCCACCAGCTTGGGCAGTGAGTACCACTGCGGTGCGCTCCAGCCGAACTGCTGTGCGTACTCCACCGCCAAGCTCTCGAAACGCTGCTGCTGCCCGGTGGCGCGGTACAGGTCGAAGAGCACCAGCCACGTTTCGGCATGTTGCCCGCGTGCGCCGCTGTCGGCCGTCAGGCGCTGCAGTGCTTCTTCGCACTGCGTGAAGTCGGCGTTGGCGAAAGAGATCACGGCTTCGTCGAGCTCGGGGTCGTGCACGACCTCGCTCACTTCCACCGCGAAGGGGCTGCTGAAGTCGCTGAGCTCACCTTCCCGGGTGGCGGGGGTGGACGGCGTGCGTTCCGCGGCCGGGGCGGCCGCCGGCGGCGGCAGCGGGCCCAGCGCGGCCTCGAAGGACACGGCGGTCATCGGCGCCAGCGGCGGCAAACCCTTGCCCATCTGCACCGGGGCCGGTGCCGCGGCGGGCGGCAGGTCGAGCATGGGCAGCGGCGCCGGGGCGGGCGGCGGCGGTGCGGGCGGGGCGTCAAACCCCGAGCCAGCCGGGCCCGGGTTGAATCCGGTGCCCAGCGTCGCCCCTGCGCCACCGTAGCCACCGGCGGCTGGGCTGGGCGGCGGTGGGGTGTAGGCCGGCGGGGCATCGCGCAGGTCGCGCGGCGGCGGCATGCCGCTGTTCAGCGCCATGGGGCGGCTGCCGCGCCCGCCGTTGAAGCCGGCGTCGCCCACCATCTGCTGCTCGATCTCGTCGATCTTGGCCTTCACACCGTCAGGGCGTGCGGTGTTGTTGTCCGGCAGGCGGGCTTCGGAGTCGTCCAGCCGAGACGAGGTGCCCAGCGAGGCCAGCTGCTCGGGCGAGAGCCCTTCGCGGCGCACGCGCCGCAGCATGTCGAACTCGCGCTTGCGCACGAAATCGTTGCGCCGCTTGCGCTCGATCATGGCCTTGAGCTCGGACTTTTCGAGTTCGAGCTCGCGCGTGTCTTCCTGGCGGGAATTGAGATCGGTCCAGTCGGTGGTCGGGTTCGCGACGAAGCGCGCCACCTTGCGGAAGAAACTCTCGTTCTCGGACATGGGCCAGGATGGTACGCCAGGGTCTGTGGCGGGCTTGTGGCCCCGGCCACGGGCGGGCTGCAGGCCCGCCGCGACCCGGCAATCAGTCGCCGAACATCTTCTGCTTGAGCTCGCGGCGCTGCTGCGCTTCCAGCGACAACGTGGCCGTGGGCCGCGCCAGCAGGCGCTGCAGGCCGATGGGCTCGCCGGTTTCGTCGCAATAGCCGTACTCGCCCGTGTCCAGGCGAGTGAGCGATTGCGCGATCTTCTTCAACAGCTTGCGCTCGCGGTCGCGCGTGCGCAGTTCCAGCGCGTGCTCTTCCTCGATGGTGGCGCGGTCGGCCGGGTCGGGCACGATGCTGGTGTCTTCACGCAGGTGCTCGGTGGTCTCGCCGGCGTTGCTGAGCAGGTCGTCCTTCTGCTTCTGCAGCTGCGCGCGGAAAAAATCGAGCTGCTTGTCGTTCATGTACTCGCTGTCGGGCATGGCCAGCAGCTCGTCGACGCTCAATTCGCGCCCGGGTTTGCTTTTCCAGGCATTGGCCAGCTTGGGGTCGCGCTGGCGGGCATTCTTGGGGAGGTCGGCCGTTTCTGTCATCTGTCGGGCGGCGGGCGCGGCCGGGGCGAAGCGGTCGGTGAACCGGTTCACGGCCTGCGCGGGCGCCGGGGTGGGCAATTGGTTCTGGGGCGCTGCTTTGGCCGCAGCCTTCTGGGCAGCGCTCTTGGGGGCGGGAGCTTTCACGAGGGCAGGGGCCGGGGCGGGGGCAGGAGTGGGAAGAGGGGCCGGCGCGGGCGCCGGGATGGCCTTGGCTGCCGGCTTGGCTGGCAGCTTGGCGGCGGGCTTGTCGACGGGTTTCTCGACGGGCTTGGCGGCTGCCTTGGCAGCCGGTTTCGCCGCGGCTTTTGCCGCAGGCTTGGGCGCTTCAGGGCTGACGCCTGCGGTCTTGGCCTTGCTGGCGGCCGCAGTCTTGGCCGGTGGCTTGCTCACGGGAACCTCCTCGCCTGTCGAATTCACGCCTGGTCGGGCTTAGGTTTCTTCGGCCCTGCCCAAAGGCGGGGTCCTCGTCGCTCGCTCCCCGCTGACGGCGGGGCCTTGCCCGGCCCGGAGGTGGTGCCCCTGGGTCTGCAAGGCGCGCGATTGTAGCCACGGCCCCCGCGGGGGCGTTGCGGCGCTCGGCAGGTGGTTTTCCCTCAGGGCCTGGCAGGCCCTTGGCGGCGGGCCCGGCTCAGACCAGGCACTGCTCCAGGCCTTGCAGCAGCACGTCCTTCGGCAGGTCGATGCCGATGAAGACCATCTTGCTGTTCTTGGTCTCGCCCGGTGCCCACTTCGGGCCCAGGTCGCTGCCCATGAGCTGGTGCACGCCCTGGAAGATGACCTTGCGGTCGCTGCCCTTCATGAACAGCACGCCCTTGTAGCGCAGCAGCTTCGGCCCGTAGACCTGGACGATGGCGCCGAGGAAGTCTTCCAGCTTGGCCGGGTTGAAGGCCTTGTTGCTGCGGAAGACGAAGCTCTTCACGTCGTCGTCGTGGGCGTGGTGGTGCGGGTGGTCGCAGTGTTCGCCGTGCGCGTGGTCGTGGTGCGCATGGTCATGGTGATCATGACCGTGGCTGTCGGCATTCAGGAACTCGGGGTCGATCTCGAGCTTGGCGTTGAGGTTGAAGCCCTTGAGGTCGAAGACGTCGGCGATGGGCACCTCGCCAAAGTGCACCTTGTGCTGCGGCGCGCGCGGGTTCATGTGCTTGATGCGGTGCAGCAGCGCGGCGGTGTCGGCTTCCGAGCACAGGTCGCTCTTGCTCAGGAAGATCTGGTCGGCAAAGCCGATCTGGCGGCGCGCTTCCTGGCGGTCGTTGAGCTGCTGTTCGCCGTGCTTGGCGTCCACCAGCGTCAGGATGCTGTCGAGCAGGTAGCTCTCGGCGATCTCGTCGTCCATGAAAAAAGTCTGCGCCACGGGGCCGGGGTCGGCCAGGCCGGTGGTCTCGATGACCACGCGGTCGAACTGCAGTTCGCCCTTGCGGCGCTTCTCGGCCAGGTCAGACAGCGTGGTGCGCAGGTCTTCGCGGATGGTGCAGCAGACGCAGCCGTTGTTCATCTGGATGATCTGCTCGCGCGTGTCGGCCACGAGGATCTCGTTGTCGATGTTCTCTTCACCGAACTCGTTCTCGATGACGGCGATCTTCTGGCCGTGGGCTTCCGAGAGCACACGCTTGAGCAGCGTGGTCTTGCCCGAGCCCAGGAAGCCCGTGAGGATGGTGGCGGGGATGAGGCTGTTCGACATGGGTGCTCGCTAAGAGAAGAAGCAGGGCGTGATCAGGAAGCCGCCGGTGGGGGCGCGGCGGCCGGGGTGGACAGCGCCGCCCAGCGGTCCAGGCGCGGCAGCATCGCGCGGTAGGGCGCCAGCAGCACGGCGGCCATCAGCGCCTTCACGGCGAGGTCGCCGCTGGCGAGCATCAGCCAGTCCATGTCGCTGCCGGCGAAGGCGATGAAGAAGAAGACCGCGGTGTCCACCACGCTGGCGGCCAGCGAGCCCAGCAGCGGCGCTTTCCACCAGCTGGCCTGGCGCAGGCGGTTGAAGACGAGGATGTCCATCACCTGGGCCAGGATGAAGGCCGCACCCGAAGCCACGGCGATGCGCCAGGGCGCCAGCGCCAAGGACACCAGCACGGCGATGGCAAAGCCGATCCAAGCCACGCGGCGGGCGGCGGCGGCACCCAGGCCGCGGTTGGTGAGGTCGGTGACCAGGAAGACCAGCGGGTAGCTGAAGGCGCCCCAGGTCAACCAGTCGTTGATGGGGTGCTGCACCAGCACGTTGGACAGCACGATGACGAGGGCCATCGCGGCCACGGGCCAGCGCAGGTGGGGGGGCAGAAGGGTGTTCATTCGGAGGCGGGTCGCACGGCGGGGGCGTGATTGTCGCCGCTGCGGCGCGCTTCCGCTTGGCCGGGGTGCGAGCGCGCGGTGCACCGCCGGCGCACTCGGTTATTCTTCCCCTCCCTATCGCCCAGCCACACTGCCGGCCCAGCTCCAGTGTCCGACCCCGCCCCTCATCGGTCCGCACACGCCGCCCCCGTGGCCCCGCGTGCGGACCGCAGACCCTTCTTCCAGCGCCTGGTGGAGTTCATCTCGCCCGGCCCTGACAGCAAGGACGAACTCTTCCGAACCCTGGCCGAGGCCGAAGACCGCGAGCTGATCGAGCCCGAATCGCGGCTGATGCTCGAAGGCGTGCTGCGCATGGCCGACATGACGGCCGGCGACGTGATGGTGCCCACGCCGCGCATGGACCTGCTGGACATCAACGCCGACTACGACGAGTTGCTGGGCGTGGTGATCGAGACCGCGCACTCGCGCTTCCCGGTGTACGACGGCGAGCGCGACAACATCATCGGCATCTTGATGGCGAAGGACCTGCTCAAGCTGCAGCGCGCGCCCGAGCTGAACCTGCGCACGCTGCTGCGGCCGGCGGTTTTCGTGCCTGAGAGCAAACGCCTGAACGAGCTGCTGCGCGATTTCCGCAGCAACCGCAACCACCTGGCCATCGTCATCGACGAATTCGGCAACACCGCGGGCTTGATCACCATCGAAGACGTGCTCGAAGAGATCGTCGGCGAGATCGAAGACGAGTTCGACGAGCAAGAGCAGGAAAACGGCATCTACACCCTGGCCGACGGCACCCACCGCGTGGCCGGTGACGTGGCCATCGGCGCCGTGAACGAAGCTTTCGGCACGCGCCTGTCCGAAGAAGCTTTCGACACCATCGGGGGCCTGGTCGCGCACGAACTGGGCCGGGTGCCGCGCCGCGGCGAGGCCGTGGAAGTGGGTGGCTTGCGTTTTGCCGTGATGCTGACGCGCGGCGGCGCCGTGCGCTGGTTCCGCGTGGCGCGTGTGCCGGAAGCGCCGGTGACGGCCGACGACGGCCAGCTCGATTGAGTTTCGCCGCGGCCCCCACGCGCGGTGGTCGCTGGCGGTGGCTGGCGCCAACGGGCGCCGCAGCGCTGGGCGCGCTGCAAACCCTGGCTTTTGTGCACACCGCCTGGTGGCCGCTGCCACTGCTGGCGCTGGCCGGCCTGGTGGCGCTGCTCGATGCCGCCGGCCCGCGCCGCGCCGCGTTGCTGGGCTGGTGTTACGGCACCGCCTGGCTGGCGGCCGGCACCTGGTGGCTCTTCATCAGCATGCACCGCTACGGCGGGCTGCCGGCGCCGTTGGCCGGGGCGGCTGTGTTCGCGCTGTCGGCAGCGCTGTCGCTCTACCTCGCGCTGGCCTGCGCAGCCTACGCACGCTGGCGCCGCGGCACGGGGTGGGACGTGGCGCTTTTCAGCGCCCTCTGGCTGCTGGCGGAGCTGGCGCGCGGCGGGCTGTTCACCGGCTTCCCGTGGGTCGCCGCGGGCTACGCGCTGGTGGACGCGCCGCTGGCCGCGCTGGCGCCCTGGGTGGGCGTCTACGGCATGGGCGCGGTGATGGCGGCGCTGGCTGCGGGCCTGGTGCTCGTGCTGCGCGCGACACGCGGGCAGGCCGCCGTGCGCGGCGCCGCGCTGGCTTTGGCCCTGCCGCTGGGCCTGCTGCTGGCGGCCGTGGCCGCGCCGGCCGATTTCACGCGGCCCACCGGCCGCCTGCAGGTGGCGCTGCTGCAGACCAACGTGGCGCAGGACGAAAAGTTTTCGGCCGAGCGCCTGCCCGAGAGCCTGGCCTGGGTGGCCCGCGGCTTGATGCAGGCCGAGGCCGAACTGGTGGTGGCGCCGGAGACCGCGGTGCCGCTGCTGCCAGGGCAACTGGAAGAGTTCGCGCCTGGCTACTGGCAGCAGCTGCAGCAGCATTTCGCCAGCCCCAGTGCGAACGGCGCGCGCGCGGCGCTGGTGGGCGTGCCGCTCGGTGACTTTGACCGCGGCTACACCAACAGCGTGGCCGGCCTCACCGCACAGGCGCCCGGTGCCCCCGAGTACCGCTACGACAAACACCACCTGGTGCCCTTCGGCGAGTTCATCCCGACCGGCTTCCGCTGGTTCACGCAGATGATGAACATCCCGCTGGGCGACTTCTCACGCGGCGGTCTGCAGCAACCCTCGTTCGCCGTTCGCGGCCAGCGCGTGGCGCCCAACATCTGCTACGAAGACCTCTTCGGTGAAGAACTCGCGCAGCGTTTTGCCGACCCGGCCACCGCACCGACGGTGATGGCCAACCTCAGCAACATCGGCTGGTTCGGCAACACCATCGCCATTCCCCAGCACCTGAGCATCTCTCGCCTGCGCACGCTGGAACTGCAGCGGCCCATGCTGCGCGCCACCAACACCGGCGCCACCGCGGTGGTGGACCACCGTGGCCAGGTGACGGCGCAGCTGGCACCGCACACACGCGGTGTGCTGAACGCCGTGGTGCAGGGGCGCGAGGGCCTCACACCGTTTGCCCGGTGGGCCGCGCGTTTCGGGCTGGCCCCGCTGCTGGGGCTGGCGCTGCTGCTGGGCGCTGCGGCGGTGGTGGCCGGGCGGCGCAGGCCCGGCCCGTAAACTCAAGGGCCCCTGAGTCAGGAACCTGCCCACCGCGCCATGTTGACCTTCCAGCAGATCATCCTTCAGTTGCAGAGCTACTGGGACGCCCAGGGCTGCGCCCTGCTGCAGCCCTACGACATGGAGGTGGGCGCAGGCACCAGCCACACCGCCACCTTCCTGCGGGCGCTCGGCCCCGAGCCCTGGAAGGCCGCCTACGTGCAGCCCAGCCGCCGCCCGAAAGACGGCCGCTACGGCAACAACCCCAACCGCCTGCAGCACTACTACCAGTACCAGGTGGTGCTCAAGCCCGCGCCGGCCAACATCCTGGAGCTCTACCTCGGCAGCCTGGAGGCCCTGGGTTTCGACCTCAAGAAGAACGACGTGCGTTTCGTCGAAGACGACTGGGAGAATCCGACGCTCGGCGCCTGGGGCCTGGGCTGGGAGGTCTGGCTCAACGGCATGGAGGTGACGCAGTTCACCTACTTCCAGCAGGTGGGCGGCATCGACTGCAAGCCCATCACCGGCGAGATCACCTACGGCCTGGAGCGCCTGGCCATGTACCTGCAGGGCGTGGACAACGTCTACGACCTGACCTTTGCGCCCGGCCTCAAGTACGGTGATGTCTACCACCAGAACGAGGTCGAGCAGAGCACCTACAACTTCGAGCACAGCGATGTCGAGTTCCTGCTGCAGGCCTTCGGCGCGCACGAGAAGCAGGCGCGCCACCTGATGACGCAGAGCCTGGCGCTCCCGGCCTACGAGCAGGTGCTCAAGGCCGCCCACAGCTTCAACCTGCTGGACGCCCGCGGCGCCATCAGCGTGACCGAGCGCGCCGCCTACATCGGCCGCATCCGCAACCTCGCGCGCAGCGTCGCGCAGAGCTACCTCGACAGCCGCGCGCGCCTGGGCTTCCCGCTGGCCCCGCGCGCCTGGGCCGACGAGGTGCTGGCCAAGCTGGCGGCCGATGCCGCTGCTGCCGCCCAACGCAAGGCGGCCTGAACCATGCAAGACGATCGCAACCTGCTCGTTGAACTCTTCGTCGAAGAGCTGCCGCCCAAGGCGCTGAAGAAACTCGGCGCCGCCTTTGCGCAAGGCCTCTCCGACGGCCTCAAGGCCCAGGGCCTGGCACCGGCGCACGCCCTGGTGGCGGCCTTTGCTTCGCCACGCCGCCTGGCGGTGCACGTGAGCCACGTGCTGGCGCAGGCCGCCGACAAGCCGCAACGCATCAAGCTGATGCCCGTGGCCGTGGCGCTGACGCCCGAGGGCCAGCCCACGCCCGCGCTGCTGAAGAGGTTGGGCACGATGGGCCTGGATGCGGCTGTGCTGCCGCAGTTGCAGCGCGCACCCGATGGCAAGGCCGAGGCGCTGTTCCTCGACCGTCTCGTGCCCGGTGCTCTGCTGCGCGGGGGCCTGCAGGAAGCGCTGGATCAGACCCTGGCCCAGTTGCCCATCCCCAAGGTCATGCAGTATCAGTTGCACAGCGGCAGCGGCGATGGTTTCCAGCCCGGCTGGACCAGCGTGAACTTCGTGCGTCCGGCCCACGGCCTGGTGGCGCTGCACGGCAGCGAGGTGGTGCCCGTCGAAGCCCTGGGCTTGCAAGCTGGCCGCACCACCCGCGGCCACCGCTTCGAGGCCCCGCAAGCCACCGTGGCGCTGCGCGATGCCGACAGCTACGCCCAGCAGCTGCTGGACGAAGGCGCCGTCATCGCCAGCTTCGAGGGCCGCCGCGCCGAGATCGTGCGCCAGCTCTCCGAGGCCGCGGCTGCCTTGGGCCTGCGCCCCATCGACGACGAGGCGCTGCTCGACGAGGTGACGGGCCTGGTCGAACGCCCCAACGTGCTGCTGTGCCAGTTCGAGCCCGAGTTCCTGGCCGTGCCGCCCGAGTGCCTCATCCTCACGATGAAGGCCAACCAGAAGTACTTCCCGCTGCTCGATGCGCAGGGCAAGCTGACGCACCAGTTCCTGGTGGTCAGCAACATCCGCCCCGACGACGCCAGCCAGGTCATCGGTGGCAACGAGCGCGTGGTGCGCCCGCGCCTGGCCGATGCCAAGTTCTTCTTCGACCAGGACCGCAAGCGCACGCTGGAAAGCCGCGTGCCGCAGCTGGCCCAGGTGGTCTACCACGGCAAGCTGGGCAGCCAGGGCGAGCGCGCCGAGCGTGTGCGCGCCATCGCGCACGCCATCGTCAACCAGCTGCGCATGGCCACGCTGCCCTACACGGTGGAAGCGCAGGACGAGTTTGCCGTGCTCGACAGCAAGGTGCAGCAGGCCGCGCGCCTGGCCAAGACCGACCTGCTCACCGACATGGTGGGCGAGTTCCCCGAGTTGCAGGGCATCATGGGCGGCTACTACGCACGCCATGAAGGTCTGCGCGACGGCGTGGCCATCGCCATCGAAGACCACTACAAGCCGCGTTTCGCCGGCGACGCGCTGCCGCGCAACCACACCGGCACCGTGCTGGCGCTGGCCGACAAGCTGGAGACGCTGGTGGGCCTGTTCGGCATCGGCCAGCTGCCCACGGGCGACAAGGATCCCTTTGCACTGCGCCGCCACGCCTTGGGCGTGATCCGCATCCTGGTCGAGAAGAACCTGCCGCTGCCGCTGCCCGAGCTGGTGCAGCAGGCGCTGCCGGCTTTCGGCGAGCTGATCACCGACCCCAGCGCCGCGCTGCTGGCTTTTTTCAGCGACCGCCTGGCGGTGAGCCTGCGCGACCAGGGCTACAGCGCGCAGGAGGTGGATGCCGTGCTCGCGCTGCAGCCGCCGCGCCTGGGCGAAGTGCCACGACGCCTGGCCGCTGTGCGCGCCTTCGCGAGCCTGCCCGAGGCCCCGGCCTTGGCCGCTGCCAACAAGCGTGTCGGCAACATCCTGAAGAAGAGCGAAGAAGCGCCCGCCGAGAGGGCCGACGCCGCACTGTTGAAGGAGCCTGCCGAAGCCGCCTTGGCCGAGGCCCTGGCCGCGGCGACGCCGGGTGCCGAGCAGGCTTTCGAGCGTGGTGACTACGCGGCCTCGCTGCAGGCGCTGGCCGTGCTGAAGGCGCCTGTGGATCGTTTCTTCGAAGACGTGATGGTCAACGCCGAAGACCCGGCGCTGCGCCGCAACCGCCTGGCGCTGCTGGGCCAGTTGCACCGCGCGATGAACCGCGTGGCCGACCTCTCGCGCCTGGCCAGCTGACATGCACACCGTGCCCCTGGTCATCCTCGGCCGCGATGGCGTGCTCAACGAGTTCCGCGAGGGGCACGTCACCGCACCCGAGGAGTGGGTGCCCGTGCCCGGTGCGCTGGAGGCCGTGGCGCGGCTGAACCACGCCGGCTGGCACGCGGTGGTGGCCACCAACCAGAGCGGCATCGGTCGCGGCATGATCGACATGAGCGCTGTCAACGCGGTGCACGCGCGCATGCACCAGAGGCTGCAGACCCAGGGCGGCCGCATCGACGCGGTGTTCTTCTGCCCGCACACGCCCGAAGACCAGTGCGATTGCCGCAAGCCCAAGCCCGGCCTGCTGCAGGACATCGGCCGCCGCTACGGCATTGCGCTGCAGAACGTGCCGGTGGTGGGCGACACCTTGCGTGATCTGCAAGCCGCCACCGCTGCCGGCTGCGAGCCGCATCTGGTGCTCAGCGGCCGCGCCAGCGGCCTGGCCGGCGAGGCGCTGCAGCAACTGCTGGAACAGGCGCCCGGCGCGCAGGTGCACGCGAACCTCGGCGCGTTTGTCGACTTCCTGCTCGCGCGCAGCGAGACGGCCGACTCCACCACCGGGGGGCTGGGCCGATGAAGCTGTTCTGGGCGCTGCGCTCGGCGTTGTTCATCCTGTGGATGACGGTCACCGTCGTGCCCTGGGCGCTGCTCATGCTGGTGCTGTCGATCTTCGTGCGCGGCACGCGTCTGTACTGGCCCACGATGCGCTGGCTGCGCATGGCGATCTGGGGCGCGCGCGTCATTTGCGGCGTGAACTACCGCGTGCACGGCATGCAGCACCTGCCCACCGCTGCCGACCAGTACGGCGCCGTGGTGCTGGCGGCCAAACACCAGAGCACCTGGGAGACCTTCGCTTTCCCGACGCTGATGCCCCACCCGCTGGCCTACGTGTTCAAGCGCGAGCTGCTCTACATCCCGTTTTTCGGCTGGGCCATGGGCCGGCTGGACATGATCCACATCGACCGCAGCAAACGTACCGAGGCCTGGAACAAGGTGGCCGCACAGGGCAAGCGCCTGGCCGAAGAAGGCATCTGGGTCATCATGTTCCCCGAAGGCACGCGCACGCCGCGCGGCAGCCAGGGCACCTACAAAAGCGGCGCGGCACGCCTGGCGATTGCCAGCGGCGTGCCCATCGTGCCCATTGCCGCCAGCAGCGCGAAGTGCTGGCCGCGCAAGAGCTTCCTGCTGCGCCCGGGCACGGTGGACGTGAGCATCGGCCCGCCCATCAGCAGCACCGACCGCCAGCCAGAAGAGCTGATGAAGGAAGTGGAGACCTGGATCGAGGCCGAGATGCGGCGGCTCGACCCCGAGGCCTATGCACCCGGTGCCGCGTTGCCGGCCGTGGGCGCGCAACACGAAAGGGTTTGACCATGCGTGCGCTGAAATGGCTGGGAGGCGGGGTGCTGCTGCTGGCGCTCGTGCTGGTGGGGGGCGGCTGGCTGCTGGGTTCCGACTTCAAGGTCACGCGCAGCCTGCTCGTGAACGCGCCGCCCGAGAAGATCTACCCGCTGGTGGCCGACCCGCGCGAGTGGAAACAGTGGTCGGTGTGGAACCAGCGCGACCCGGCCATGGCCATCACCTACTCGGGCGCGCCTTCGGGCGTTGGCGCGGTGTGGGCCTGGCGCAGCGCCACCGAAGGTGACGGCCGCATGAGCTTCACGCGCGCCGAGGCCCCCGGCCTGCTGGCCTACGACCTCTACTTCCCCGACTTCGGCACCACCTCGCGCGGCGAGTTGCGTCTGGTGCCCGAGGGCAACGCCACGCGCGTGAGCTGGACCATGGAAGGCAACATGGGCCGCAACCCGCTGTTCAGCTGGATTGCGCTCTTTGCCGACGGCATGGTGGGCAAGGATTTCGAGGCCGGTCTGGCCGGCTTGAAGGCGGTCGCCGAGAAGTAGCCCACCGCGGCGCGCACGCAGGGGCGGCACCCTAGAATCCGCGGCCATGCCGCAGCGGCCCCCCACGCCCTCCATGCAGCTTTCGCTGTTCGACGAGGTGTCGCCGCCTTCCGCTGATTTCGCGGGCCCTGCGAGTGCCGCAGCGCCGCCATCTGCTTCCCTGCCGGCACCGCCGCCTGTCTTGCCCTCTTCCCTGCCCGAAGCTGCCACCGTTGCGCAGGCCGCACCGGCCCTGCCTTTCCAGCACCCGCAGGCCCAGCGCGAGATCGTGCTGGCCGGCCACCGTGTCGCCTACGCGCTGCGGCGCGCGCGCCGCCGCAGCATCGGCTTCGTGGTCGGTGCCGAGGGTCTGGCGGTCAGCGCGCCGCGCTGGGTGGGCCTGGGCGAGATCGAGGCCGCGCTGCAGGAAAAAGCCGCGTGGATCCTGCGCAAGCTGCACGAGCAGCGTGAGCGTGGCCGCCGCTTGCAGGCCGCGCGTGTGGACTGGCGCGACGGCACCACGCTGCCCTTCCTGGGCGAGACGGTCATCGTCGTGCTCGACACCCGCACCACCGGCGCGGTGCTGCAAGAAGCGCCCGAAACCCTGCCCGGCGTGCCGCGCCTCACGCTGCACCTGGGCCTGCCGCACACGGCCGAGCCTGCGCAGATCCGCGACGCCGTGCAGAGCTGGCTGCAGCGCCAGGCGCGGCGCATCTTCGAGGAGCGTTGCGCGCTCTTCGCGCAGCGCCTGGGCGTGCGCATGAAGCGCCTGAGCCTGAGCTCGGCCGCCACACGCTGGGGCAGCGCCAGCGCCGACGGCAGCATCCGCCTGAACTGGCGCCTGGTGCACTTCGCGCTGCCGGTGGTGGACTACGTGGTCGCCCACGAACTGGCCCACCTGCGCGAGATGAACCACAGCCCCGCCTTCTGGGACGTGGTGCGCTCGGCCGTGCCCGATTTTGAACAGGCGCGCGGCTCGCTGCGCCACGAGGTGCTGCCGGTCTTCGACTGAAGGCCCTCGGCACTTCGTCCACCCACCTTTGGGTGGATGCGCACCAGGGGTGCGGCCTCGGATACTCCGCGCCCATCACGTCATCACCAGGCAGTGCAAAGCAGAACCGGGCTGGGAGGCCCGGGCACAAGCGCGGCAGGCAGGTTCGCACCTGGCCTGCCGCTTGTGTTTTCAGCCGGGTGCCGTTCTGGGGTGCACCGTTCCCCAGCGGCGAACGCCGTCGCCACCCGTCACCGCTTGCAGCCGGCCCTCTTCGGCCAGCAGGTGCAGGTGGGCGATGGCCTCGCCCATGGCGAAGGTGGTCTGGTGCAGGTCGAGCGGGCGTTTGAACAGCACGGGCAGCAGCTCGGCGGCACTCAGCGGCGCTTCGGCGCAGGCCTGCAGCAGCTCGGCCAGGCGCTCTTCGTGGTGCTGCAGCAGCTGCGTGATGCGCGTGTGCAGGCCGGTGAAGGGCTGGCCGTGCGAAGGCAGCACCAGCGTCTGTGAGGGCAGGGCGCGCATCGCGGCCACGCTGCGCAGGAACAGCGGCAAGGGGTTGGCCTCGGGTTCGAGGTCGATGACGCTGACATTGGTGGAGATGCGCGGCAGCACCATGTCGCCCGAGATCAGCACGCCGTGTTCACCCAGGCCGGGCGCGTGCAGCGCGATGTGCTCGGGCGCATGCCCGTAGCCGGCGATGCAATGCCAAGGCTGGCCGCCGATGTGCAGCACCTGCCCGTCCATCAGCCGCCGGTAGCGGCGTGGCACCTGCGGCACCAGGCTGGCGTAGTAGCCGGCGCGGGCGCGCACGCCGGCCAGCGATGCCTCGTCCAGCAGGCCGTGCAGCGCGAAGAAGCGTGCCGCCTCCTCGCCGCCGAAGCCGGTGCTGCTGCTGCTGGCCACGCGGGCGGCGTTCCAGTCGGTGGCGCTGATCCACAGTCTGCATTCATGGGCCCCCAGGCTTGCGGCTTCGCCGCTTCGCCACCCCCCGAGGGGGCTCGTGCCGCCTTGGGGCGGCCCGGCGGCGACGCGCTCGTCGCCGCTCCAGCGCTCGCACAGCCAATGCGCCAGCCCGATGTGGTCGGGGTGCATGTGCGTGACGACCACACGCAGCACCGGCAGGCCCTGCAGTTCTTCGGCGAACACGGTTTCCCAGTTCGCGCGCGTGGCGGCGTTGTCGATGCCGCAGTCCACCACCGTCCAGCCCTCGCGGCCGTCGATGCGGTCGCGCAGCAGCCAGAGGTTGAGGTGGTTCAGCGCAAACGGCAGGCCCATGCGCAGCCAGCGCACGCCAGGGGCCACTTCCAGCGTGCGGCCGGGGGCGGGCAGGGCGGCGCCGAGCGGGTGGTACAGGGCGCCCTCGGGGCTGCCAGGGCGGGGCTCGGCCATGGTTCTATATTCGCGGCTGGGTTTACGTTTACGTCAACGTCAGTCTAACCATGCCCGCCTCGCCGTCTGCCCGCACCGCACGCACTGTCAGCCCTGCCGCCGAGAGCTTGGCCGCACGCGGCAGCGCGCGGCAATACACCATCACCGAGCTGGCGGCCGAGTTCGACATCACCGCGCGCGCCATCCGCTTCTACGAAGACATGGGCCTGCTCAGCCCGCAGCGCCGCGGCCGCAACCGCGTCTACACCCACCGCGACCGCACACGCCTGAAGCTCACGCTGCGCGGCAAACGTCTGGGCCTGAGCCTGCAGGAGATCAAGCAGCTGGTCGACATGTACGACAGCCCGTCGGACACGCAACAGCAGCTCAGCGCCTTCATGGCCGTGCTGGCCGAGCACCGCCGGCAGCTGGAGCAGCAGCGTGAAGACCTGGAAGTGACGCTGGCCGAGATCGCCCAGCACGAAGCGCGCTGCCGCAGCCTGCTGGCGGCTTCTGCTGCAGCGCCGGCCCGCCCAGCCCGTACGGCCGCACGCCGCAAACCGGCGGTGGCCTGAAGGCCGAGGCCAGCCCCTCATGCAGGCACCCGACACCCCCGCCACGCCGGCCCCTGCGCGCAAGAGCCTGGCCGCGCAGCTGGAAGACGGCCCGCTGCGCCGCGAGCTCGGCGTGGCGCCCGATGCGCCGCCGGCCGAGCGCCCGCCCAGCCCGCACGACCGCCGCTTGCGCTTCACGGGCACGGGCAGCGCCTACTTCCGCGTCTGGGTGGTGCAGTTGTTGCTGACGCTGCTGAGCCTGGGCGTGTACTCGGCCTGGGCCAAGGTGCGCAAGGCGCGCTGGTTTGCGCAGAACACCGAACTCGACGGCGACCGCTTCGATTTCCACGGCCAGCCCCTGCGCATCCTGGCTGGGCGCGTGGTGGCGCTGGCGCTGCTGGCGGCCTGGACCTGGGCCTTCGACATCGCCACCTGGCTGGGCATGGCCGTGCTGGGCTTGTTCTGCGTGCTCGGGCCCCTGCTGTTCGCCAGCGCGCAGCGTTTCAAGCTGGCCAACACCAGCTGGCGCGGGCTGCACTTCGGCTTTGACGTGCCGCGGCGCCAGCTCTACCTGGTGTGCGTGCCCCTGCTGCTGCTGTGGACGGCCGGCACCGTGGCCCAGGCCCTGGGGGCCGAGGGTTGGGAGCTGGTGGCGGCCGGTCTGCTGCCGGTGCTGGGCCTGCCCTGGGCGCATGCGCGCCTGAAGCAGATGCAGCACAGCCACGCCGAGTTCGGCGGCCGGCGCTTCGGCTACGCCCCGAGCGCGCCCGAGTTCTACGGGCTGTATGCCAAGGCCGTGGCCCTGGCCGTGGTGGGCGCGGTGATCGCGGGCGTGATGGCGGCTGCGTGGGTGGGCCTGCAGGCAGCCACCGCCGCGCAGGAAGGGGCCGGGGCCGTGGTCTTGCAGCAGCAGCGGCAGGCCCTCATCGGCCTGATGGCCGGCCTGCTGGTGGCGCTGCTGATGTGGCTGATGGCCTGGCCCTGGTTCGCGGCGCGTTTGCAGCAGATCGTCTGGAGCCACACGCACTTCGGGCTGCTGCGCTTCCGCGGTGAGATGCGCGGCGGCAAGCTGTGGGGCCTGGTGCTGCGCCACATGTTGGGCGTGCTGCTCACCTGCGGGCTGTGGTGGCCTTTTGCCGCCGTGGCCATTGCACGCTACCGCGTGCAGAGCCTGGTGGTGCTGAGCGACGAGCCGCTGCCCGAGCTGCGCGCCCCCGCGCCCGCCGCGCGCGAAGGTCGTGCGGCTGGCGACGGTGCGGCCGACTTCTTCGGGCTGGACATCGGATGGTGAACAACACGCTGCCCTTGTCGGCCGATCAGCCGGCGCACGAACCGGCCGCCACGGGTGTGCCCGCCCGCGCCTTCGACGGCCACAGCACGCAGGCCCGTGCCGTGCTGCTGCGGCTGCAAGCCAGCACGCTGCACGTGGTGGACGCCGACGATCCCTCAGGCGCGGCGCGCCGCTACCCGGCGGCCCAGTTGCAGGTGGGTGAAGCCGTGGGCGCCGCGGCCTGCCCGGTGCGCCTGCCCGATGGCGGCACGCTGTGGCTGGAAGACGCCCCGCTGGCGCAGGCCCTGCGCCAGGCCAGCGGGGGCCCGGGGCCGGTGGCCCGGGCCATCGGCAGCTGGCCGGCGGTGCTGGTGGCCGTGCTGCTGCTGGTGGCCTTGCTGGGTTGGTTCGGCCACTCGGGCGCGGGCCAGATGGCGCGGGCCGTGCTGCCGCTGGTGCCACAAAGTGTCGACCGCGAGATCGGCAACCGCGCCTGGGCCAGCATCGACGGGCAGTGGCTCAAACCTTCGCAGCACACCGAACGTTGCCGTGCGCTGGCCGAACGTTTCGACCGCGCCGCCGTGGCTTTCGACGCCCGCAACCGGCTGCCGCTGGTGCTGTGCCGGCGCACGAACGAGGGTGGGGGTTTCAATGCCTTTGCGCTGCCCAACGGCCAGATCGTGCTGCTGGACGGCCTGGTGCAGGCCCTCACCGACGACCAGCTGATGGTGGTGCTGGGCCACGAACTCGCCCACGTGCGCGAGCGCCACAGCATGCAGGCCCTGCTGCGCCAGATGGGCCTGCTGGCGGTGGCCGGCGTGGCGCTGGGCGATTTCTCCACCGTCGCCGCGGCCAGCATGGCCGGCCTGCAGGGCCTGAGCTACAGCCGCGACGCCGAGCGTGAGGCCGATGCCGAGGCGCTGCGCTTCATGGCCAGCGCCGGACTGCCGCCACGGCTGTGGGCCGAAGTGTGGCAACGTTTTGCGCAGGAAGAAGCGCGCGGTGGCGGCGGCCTGCCGCCCTGGATGTCCAGCCACCCGACCACCGAAGAGCGCCAGCGCCTCGTGGCGCCCGGTGCCCAACCCTGATCTTTTTTCGAACGGAGACAAGACCCATGAACCTGCCCGGCCTGAACTTCCAGCTTGGTGAAGACATCGACGCGCTGCGCGACGCGGTGCGCGAGTTCGCGCAAGCCGAGATCGCGCCCTTGGCCGCCGAGACCGACCGCAACGACCAGTTCCCCATGCACCTGTGGCGCAAGATGGGCGAGCTGGGCGTGCTGGGCATCACCGTGGGCGAGGAATACGGCGGTGCCAACATGGGCTACCTGGCGCACATGATCGCGATGGAAGAGATCAGCCGCGCCAGCGCCAGCATCGGCCTGAGCTACGGCGCGCACAGCAACCTGTGCGTGAACCAGCTCAAGCGCAACGGCACCGAGGCGCAGAAGCAGAAGTACCTGCCCAAGCTGATCAGCGGTGAACACGTCGGTGCGCTGGCGATGAGCGAGCCCGGAGCCGGCAGCGACGTCATCAGCATGAAGCTCAAGGCCGAGAACAAGGGCGGCTACTACCTGCTCAACGGCAGCAAGATGTGGATCACCAACGGCCCGGATGCCGACACCATGGTGGTCTACGCCAAGACCGAGCCCGAGCTGGGCGCGCGCGGCGTCACGGCTTTTATCGTCGAGAAGGGCATGAAGGGCTTTTCCACCGCGCAGAAGCTCGACAAGCTGGGCATGCGCGGCAGCCACACCGGCGAGATGGTGTTCCAGGACGTGGAGGTGCCGGCCGAGAACGTGCTGGGCCACCTCAACGGCGGCGCCAAGGTGCTGATGAGCGGGCTCGATTACGAACGCGCGGTGCTCGCCGCCGGGCCCATCGGCATCATGCAGGCCGTGATGGACAACGTGGTGCCCTACATCCACGACCGCAAACAGTTCGGGCAATCCATCGGCGAGTTCCAGCTCATCCAGGGCAAGGTGGCCGACATGTACACCGTGCTGCAGGCCGGCCGCGCCTTCTGCTACACGGTGGGCAAGAACCTCGACCTGCTGGGCAGCGAACACGTGCGCCAGGTGCGCAAAGACTGCGCCAGCGTCATCCTCTGGTGCGCCGAGAAGGCAACGTGGATGGCCGGCGAGGGCATCCAGATCTTCGGCGGCAACGGCTACATCAACGAGTACCCGCTGGGCCGCCTGTGGCGCGATGCCAAGCTCTACGAGATCGGCGCCGGCACGAGCGAAATCCGCCGCATGCTGATCGGCCGCGAGCTCTTCGCCGAAACGATGTGAGGACAAATGCCGCACCGCCTGCTGAACAACAACCGCACCTGGGCCGACGCCACCAAGGCGCGCGACCCCGGCTTCTTCACCCGCCTGGCCAAGCAGCAGAACCCGCGCTACATGTGGATAGGCTGCGCCGACAGCCGCGTGCCGGCCAACGAGATCACGGGCCTGGACCCCGGTGAGGTTTTCGTGCACCGCAACGTGGCCAACGTGGTGGTGCATTCCGACCTCAATGCGCTGAGCACCATCCAGTTCGCGGTGGAGCACCTGAAGGTCGAGCACATCTTCGTGGTGGGCCACTACGGCTGCGCCGGCGTGCGCGCGGCGATGCACGGCATCCGCGTGGGTCTCGCCGACAACTGGCTGCGCCACGTGCAGGACGTGCGCCTGCGCCACCGCAAGCGCCTGGACCACCTGCCGCGCGATCAGCAGGAAGACGTGCTGTGCGAGATGAACGTCATCGAGCAGGTGGGCAACGTGGCGCTGTCCACCGTGATGCAGGACGCCTGGGCGCGCGGCCAGCAGGTCAGCGTGCACGGGTGGGTCTACGGCCTGAAGGACGGCCTGCTGAAGGACCTGGGTGTCACCATGGACCGGCCCGAGAACGTGGTGGACGTGTTCTCGGCCGCGCTCAAACGCTACCCGCGCGGCGAAACCCTGGCCGACAGCGACGACGAAGACCTCAGCCCTGACACCCGCTTCGGGCCGGCGGGCCTGTAAGACCCAGCGCAAGGACCGCCGATGTTCCCGCACCGCCTCACCGACCAGCTGGCCTTCGACATCGCGCAGGCGCTGCTCGACGGCTTCAACCGCCACTACCGCCTGTTCCGCGAGACCACGGCGCTGGCGAAGAAGCGTTTCGAGCAGGCCGATTGGCACGGCCAGCAGCAGGCGCAGGCGCAGCGCATCGAGTTCTACGACCAGCGCGTGAACGAGGCCGTGGGCAAGCTGCGGCAAGCCTTCAACATCGACGCGTTGAGCATGGACACCTGGCAGCAGGCCAAGCTGCACTTCATCGGCCTGCTGACCGACCACCACCAGCCCGAGCTGGCCGAGACCTTTTTCAATTCGGTCACGTCCAAGCTGCTGCACCGCGCCTACTTCAACAACGACTTCATCTTCGTGCGCCCGGCCGTCAGCACCGAGTACATCGAAGACGACGAGCCCGGTGCGCTGCCCACCTACCGCGCCTACTACCCGAACAAGCAGAACCTGCGCGAGACCTGGGCGCGCATCGTCAACAACTTCCAGCTGGCGCGCGAGTTCGAGGACCTCGACCGCGACGTGGGCCACGTGGTGGAGGCCATGCTGGCCGAGCTGGGCGGCTTCCGCCCGCGTGCCAACTTCCAGATCCAGGTGCTGGCCAGCCTCTTCTACCGGAACAAGGGTGCCTACCTGGTGGGCAAAGTCATCAACGGCTTCCAGGAGACGCCGCTGGCGCTGCCCATCCTGCACGCACCGAGCGGCAAGCTGGTCATCGACGCGGCGCTCTTCGGTGAAGACGACCTGCTGATGATCTTCAGCTACGCGCGGGCCTACTTCATGGTCGACATGGAGATCCCGTCGGCCTACGTGCAGTTCCTGCGCGGGCTGATGCCGCGCAAGCCGCGCGCCGAGCTCTACAACGCCATCGGCCTGCAGAAGCACGGCAAGAACCTCTTCTACCGAGATTTCCTCGCCCACCAGCGGCACAGCAGCGACAAGTTCCGCATCGCGCCCGGCATCAAGGGCATGGTGATGCTGGTTTTCGACCTGCCGAGCTTTCCCTACGTGTTCAAGGTCATCAAGGACTTCTACCCGCCGCAGAAGGACACCACGCGCGAGCTCATCAAGGGCAAGTATTTGCTCGTGAAGCAGCACGACCGTGTCGGCCGCATGGCCGACACGCTGGAGTACAGCAACGTCGCCTTCCCGCGCCACCGCTTCGAGGAAGAGCTGGTCGCCGAGCTGCGCCACTTCTGCCCCAGCCTGCTGGAAGAAGACGGCGACCAGCTCGTCATCAAGCACGTCTACATCGAGCGCCGCATGATCCCGCTGAACATCTACCTGCAGGAGGCCGGCCCGGAGCAGGTGGCCGATGCGGTGGTGGAGTACGGCAACGCCATCAAGGACCTGGTGGCCGCGAACATCTTCCCGGGCGACATGCTGTGGAAGAACTTCGGCGTCACGCGCCACGGCAAGGTGGTGTTCTACGACTACGACGAGATCGAGTACCTCACCGACTGCAACTTCCGCCGCGTGCCCGCGCCGCGCAACGAAGAAGAAGAGATGAGCGGCGAGGTCTGGTACACCGTGGGCCCGAAGGACGTGTTCCCCGAGACCTTCGGCCCCTTCCTGCTGGGCAACACGGCGGTGCGCGAGGTCTTCATGGCCCACCACGCCGACCTGCTCGACGCCGCCTTCTGGCAGGGCTGCAAAGAGCGCATCCAGCAAGGCCACGTGCACGACGTCTTTCCCTACGAACCCGCCAAACGTTTCACCGCCGGCCACGCCTGAGCGCGCCGCCGGCTTCATTGCAAGGAGCTTTCCATGTCCGACCCCATCGTCATCGTTTCTGCCGCCCGCACGCCCATAGCCGGCTTGATGGGTGATTTCGCTGGCCTGGCCGCCTGGGAACTGGGCGGCGTGGCCATCAAGGCCGCGGTCGAACGCGCCGGCGTGCCGGGTGATGCCGTCGACGAAGTGCTGATGGGCAACTGCCTGATGGCCGGCCAGGGCCAGGCCCCGGCGCGCCAGGCGGCGTTGAAGGCCGGGCTGCCGCAGAGCGCCGGCGCGGTGACGCTCAGCAAGATGTGCGGCAGCGGCATGCGCGCCATGATGTTCGGCCACGACATGCTGGCCGCGGGCAGCGCGCAGGTGGTGGTGGCCGGCGGCATGGAGAGCATGACGAACGCGCCGCACCTGATGTTCGCGCGCAAGGGCGTGAAGTACGGTGCCGCGCAGATGTTCGACCACATGGCCATGGACGGCCTGGAAGACGCCTACGAGCGCGGCAAGGCCATGGGCGTGTTCGCCGAACAGTGCGTGGCCAAGTACGGCTTCACGCGCGAGGCGCAAGACGCCTACGCCATCGCGTCCACGCAGCGCGCGAAGCTGGCCAACGAAGACGGCAGCTTCGACTGGGAAATCGCGCCCGTGACGCTCAGTGGCCGCGGTGGCGATGTCGTCATCAAGACCGACGAGCAGCCGGCCAAGGCCAAGCTCGACAAGATCCCGGGCCTGAAGCCCGCGTTCAAGAAGGACGGCACCATCACCGCCGCCAACGCCAGCAGCATCAGCGACGGTGCCGCCGCCCTGGTGCTGATGCGCGAAAGCACGGCGCGTGCGCGCGGCCTGCAGCCCATCGCGCGCATCGCCGCGCACGCCGTGCACGCGCAGGCGCCCGAGTGGTTCAGCACCGCGCCGGCGGGTGCCATCGAAAAGGCCTTGAAAAAGGCCGGCTGGGACGCCAAGAGCGTGAACCTGTGGGAGGTGAACGAAGCCTTCGCCGCCGTCACCATGGCCGCGATGGCCGAGTTCCAGCTGCCGCACGAGATCGTCAACGTGCACGGCGGCGCCTGCGCCCTGGGCCACCCGATTGGCGCCAGCGGCGCGCGCATCGTCGTCACGCTGCTGGGCGCGCTGAAGAAGCGGGGCCTGAAGCGCGGCGTGGCGGCGCTGTGCATCGGCGGCGGTGAGGCCACCGCGATGGCGATCGAGATGTGCTGATGGCGGGGCAGGGCTTGCTGCCGGGGCCGGCCGAGCTGGCGGTGTTCGCCGGCGCGGTGTTCGTGCTCAACGCGACACCGGGCGTGGATTTCCTGCTCACCGTCAGCCGCACGCTGCAAGGCGGTGTGCGTGCCGGCGTGGCCGCAGCTGGCGGCATTGCGGCGGGCTGCGTGGTGCATGCGCTGGCCGCGGCTTTCGGGCTGGCGGCGCTGTTGGCGCTGCACCCGCTGGCTTTCCAGCTCATCCAGTGGGTGGGCGCGGCTTACCTGCTGTGGCTGGGTTGGGGGATGTTGCGCCAAGCCTGGCGGGGTGGTGCTGCGGCGCCGGCCGGCGTGGCTGCCGCCGCGCCGCGCAGCCTGGGCGCCGACTTCCGTGCCGGTCTCTTGACCAACGTGCTCAACCCCAAGGTGGCGCTGTTTTTCCTCGCCTTCCTGCCGCAGTTCGTGCCGGCCGACGCGTGGTCGGCCGCGGCGTCTTTCCTGCTGCTGGGTGCGTGGTTCGTGGTGCAGGGGCTGCTCTTCCTGCTGGTGCTGGTGGCCGTGAGTGCGCGGCTGCGGCGTTTGCAGGCGCGGCCTGCGGTGGCGCGTGGGCTGCAGACGCTGGGCGGGCTGCTCTTCGTGGTGCTGGCCTTGCGTTTGCTGCGTGAGCGGCCGGTGGGGGTGTGATGGCGATGCAGGTGCTGGTGATCGGGGCCTCGCGCGGGCTGGGGCTGGAGTTCGTGGCGCAGTACCGCGCTGCGGGTGCGGCCGTCACGGCCACGGCGCGGTCTGAAGAAGGCCTGCTGCGTTTGCGCGCGCTGGGCGCCACCGCCTTGCCGCTGGACGTGGCCGACACGGCCAGCGTCGCCGGCCTGGCCTGGCAGGTGGACGGCGCGGCCTTCGACGTGGTGGTGATCAACGCTGGCGTTTACGGCCCGCGCACGCAGGGCCTGCAGACGCCCACCGAGGCCGAGTTCGATGCCGTGATGCACACCAACGTGCTCGGCCCCATGCGCCTCTTGCCTCAGGTGGCGGAGGCGCTGGCCGCACCTGATCGTGCATCGGGCGGGCTGCCTCGCATCGCCGTGCTGTCCTCGCGCATGGGCTCCATCGGCCTGCGCGCCAGCGCCAGCGGCTGGCTTTACCGCGCCAGCAAGGCGGCGCTGAACTCGGTGATGAAAGACGCCGCGCTCACGCTGCAGGGCCGCGCGTTGTGCCTGGCGCTGCACCCGGGCTGGGTGCGCACCGACATGGGTGGCTCGGAAGCCGACATCGATGCCGCCACCAGCGTGGCCGGCATGCGCCAGACCATCGCCAGCCTCGGCCCCGAGAGCCACGGCGGTTTTTTCAACTTCGACGGCACGCCGCTGGCGTGGTGAAACGCATGCATTCCTTGCTGACCCTCTCCTTTGGCGCGGCGCTGCTGGGCGCGGCCCTCATCGGCGGCCCCACCGCGGCTGTGGCCCAAAACGCAGCCCCAGCCGGCGAGCGCGAAGGCTTCTACCGCTTCCCGGCGCTGCGCGGGCAGACCCTCGTCTTCACCGCCGAAAGCGACCTCTGGCGCGTGCCGCTGCAGGGCGGCCGCGCCGAGCGCATCACCACCCACCCCGAGCTGGAGGCGCGCGCCGCGTTTTCGCCCGATGGCCGCACGCTGGCCTTCGTGGGCGCCTACGAAGGCGTGGCCGAGGTCTACACGCTGCCGCTGGCCGGCGGTGTGCCGCAGCGCCTGACCTGGCAGGGCCAGAACCCGCGCGTCTGGGGCCACACGCCGGCCGGCGAGGTGCTGGTGACGGCCCCCGCGCAGCGCGGTGAACCCGTGACGCAGCTCTATGCCATCGACCCGCGCACGCAGGCGCAGCGTGTGCTGCCCGTGGGCCAGGCCAGCGACGGCGCGCTCAGCGCCGACGGCCACATCCTCTACTTCACGCGCTTGGGCCTGTTCAGCGACAACGTGCGCGCCTACCGCGGCGGCGGCATGGCGCAGCTGTGGCGCCTGGACCTGCGCGGCCAGGCCGAAGCGCAGCCGCTGCTGCCCGCGCCTGCGCCCGGTGCGCGCCCGGCCGGCAACGACCAGCGCCCCATGCCTTACCGCGGGGCCACGGGCGAGCGCATCGCTTTCCTCAGCGACCGCGATGGCCAGTTCAACCTGTACAGCGTCAACGCCCAGGGCGGTGATCTGCAGCAGCACACGCGCCACCGCGGCTGGGACATCCGCCATGCCGCCATCGACGGCACACGCGTGGTCTACGCGCTGGGGGCGGATCTGCGGCTTGTCGACCTGGAAACCGGCCAGGACCAGCGCGTGGCCATCACGCTGGGCGGCGATGCCGATGCGCTGCGCGCGCGCTGGGTGCAGCGCCCGCAGGGCTTTTTCGACGGTGCGCGTGTTGCGCCCGACGGCCAGCGCGCGCTGTTGAACGTACGCGGCCGCCTGGCCACGCAGGGCACCGGCACGCTGCGCCGGGCCGAGCTGCCGGTGCCGGCCGATGCACGTTGCCGCGAAGGCGTGTTCAGCGCCAACGGGCGCCATGTCTACGCGCTGTGCGACATCGCCCCGGGCGGCGCGGCCCCGGCGCCCGAAGCCGCGCCAGCCGAGCTGGAGGTCTGGCGCTTCAACGCCGACGGCAGCGGTGCGCCGCTGCAGATCACGCGCGGGGCCACCATGCGCCGGCTGGCGCTCTTCCCTTCGCCCGATGGCCGCTGGCTGGCGCACACCGACAAGAACGGCCGGCTGTGGCTCACGGCGCTGGGCAACACCGGCCCCGGTGCCACGCGCGCCGTAGAGCTGCCCGGCCCCGCGCGCAGCGCGCCGGCGCAGCTGGTGTGGGCGCCCGACAGCCAGAGCTTCGTGTTCACGCGCGGCGGTGCCGATGCCAACCGGGCACGCCTCTTCCTGCACCACCTGGGCCAGGCGCGCACGGTGGCGCTGACCAGCGACCGCTACGGCAGCAGTGCGCCGGCTTTCACGCCCGATGGGCGCTGGCTCTACTTCCTGTCGGACCGCCACTTCGCCTCGCTCAATGCCGGCCCCTGGGGCGACCGCAACCTCGGCCCCTATTTCGACCGCCGCAGCAAGGTCTACGCGCTGGCGCTGCAGGCGGCAGGACCGCGGTTTCCGTTTCAAGCGCGCGACGAGACCCAGGGCCCGGCCGAAGGCGAAGCGGCCGCCGGCCCCGCGGCAGCGGCCTCGGCTGCCGGCCCGGCCGGCGCACGCGCCGCCCGTCAGCCGGCCGTGGCGCCGCTGGAGCTGGAGGGCCTGGCGCAGCGCCTGCACGAGGTGCCGCTGGCCCCGGGCAACTACACGCGGCTGCAGACCGATGGCAAACGCCTGTACCTGCTGGAGGCCGACTCGACGGTGGAGCGCCGCACCAGCCTGCGCACGCTGGCCATCGACAACAACGGCGCCGTGCCTGAGCTCTTCGCGGCCGACGTCAACGAGGTCGAGCTCAGCGGCGACGGCAAACGCCTGCTGCTGGTGCGCCGCGCCGCCTCACCGCAGCAGGCGGCCGACATCCAGCTGATGGACGCGGCGGCCAAGCCGCCTGCCGATGCCGCCGTGCTGGCGCGCACCCAGGTGCGCTGGGCCGACTGGCAGATCCAGACCGAGCCCGCGGCCGAGTGGCGGCAGATGTTCGACGACGCCTGGCGCCTGCACCGCGACCATTTCTACGACGCCAAGATGCACGGCACCGACTGGCCGGCCGTGCGCCGCAAGTACGCGGCGCTGCTGCCGCGTGTGGGCGAGCGCCGCGAATTGGCCGAGCTGATGGCGCAGATGGTGGCCGAGGTGGGCGCGCTGCACAGCCAGGTGGCGCCGGGCGACGTGCGCCGCGGGCCGGATGACATCGCCGCGGCCGGCCTCGGCGCGCGCTTCAGCAAGGTGGCGCAGGGCTTCCGCGTCGAGCAGCTCTACCGCAGCGACCCCGAGCTGCCCACCGAAGCCGGCCCGCTGGTGCGGGCCGGCGTGAAGGTGGGCGACATCATCACCACGCTGAATGGCCGCTCATTGGCCGGTGTGGTGGCGCTGCCCGAGCTGCTGCGCGGCCAGGTCGGCCGCCAGGTCTTGTTGACGGTGAAGCCCGAAACGGGCAAGACGGATGCCGGCACCGAGCGCCGCGTGGTGGTGTTGCCCGTCAACGCGCAGCGCGAGGCGGCGCTGCGCGAAGGCGACTGGGAACTGGGCCGTCTGCAGCGTGCGGCCGAGCGCAGCCAGGGCCGCGTGGGCTACCTGCGCCTGCGTGCCATGGGGCGCAATGACATCGCCACCTTCGCGCGCGAGTTCTACGCCCAGCTCGACCGCGAGGCGCTGGTCATCGACGTGCGCAACAACAACGGCGGCAACATCGACAGCTGGGTGCTCACGCAGCTGCTGCGCCGTGCCTGGGCCTGGTGGCAACCGCGTTCGCCGGAGGGCTCGGAGAGCTACGCGAACATGCAGCAGTCCTACCGCGGGCGCATCGCGGTGCTGATCGATGCCGACACCTACTCCGATGGCGAGACCTTCGCCGAGGGTTTCAAGCGCCTGCAGCTGGGCACGCTGGTCGGCCGCCGCACCGCCGGCGCGGGCATCTGGCTGAGCGACGGCAACCGCCTGCTCGACCGGGGCATCATGCGCGCCGCCGAGACCGGCCAGTACGCGCTGGACGGCAGCTGGCTCATCGAGGGCCGCGGCGTCACGCCCGACATCGATGTCGACAACCCGCCGCGCAGCACCCACGAGGGCGGTGACGCCCAGCTCGACGCCGCCATCAACCACCTGTTGCGCCAGCTGGCCGAACAGCCGCTGCCACGCCCGGTGGCGCCGCCGCACCAGCGGCCCTGAACCCTGTTAGTCCGACCTCCGAAAGAACCGACCATGCTGTTGAGCGAAGACCACCGCGCCGTGCAAGACGCCGTGCGCCAGTTCGTGCAGGCCGAGGTGGCCCCGCACGCCGCCGCCTGGGACAAGGGCCACACCTTCCCAGCCGCAGCGCTGCAGGGCCTGGCCGCCCTGGGCTGCTACGGCGTGGCCGTGCCCGCCGAGTGGGACGGCGCCGGGCTCGACTACCTGGCGCTTGCCCTGATCCTGGAGGAGATTGCGGCAGGCGACGGCGCCACCAGCACCATCGTCAGCGTCAACAACTGCCCCGTCTGCAGCATCCTGATGGCCTACGCCAACGCCGCGCAGAAGGAGCGCTGGCTCAAGCCGCTGGCGCGCGGCGAGATGCTGGGCGCCTTTTGCCTCACCGAGCCGCACGTGGGCAGCGAGGCTGGCGGCCTGAAGACCACCGCCGTGAAGGACGGCGACGCTTACGTGCTCAACGGCGTGAAGCAGTTCATCACCAGCGGCAAGAACGGCGATGTCGCCCTCGTGATGGCGGTGACGGACAAGGCCGCCGGCAAGAAGGGCATCAGCGCCTTCATCGTGCCCACCAACACGCCCGGCTACACCGTGGCGCGTGTGGAAGACAAGCTCGGCCAGCACGCCAGCGACACCGCGCAGATCAACTTCGAGCACTGCCGCGTGCCGGCCGAGAACCTGCTGGGCGAAGAAGGCATGGGCCTCAAGATCGCGCTCAGCGGTTTGGAAGGCGGGCGCATCGGCATCGCCAGCCAGGCCCTGGGCATGGCGCGTGCGGCCTTCGAAGCGGCGCTGCGTTACAGCAAAGACCGCACGAGCTTCGGCCAGCCCATCTTCCAGCACCAGGCGGTGCAGTTCAAGCTGGCCGACATGGCCACGCAGATCGAGGTGGCGCGGCAGATGATCTGGCATGCCGCCGCGCTGAAGGACGCCGGCCTGCCCTGCCTGAAAGAAGCCGCCATGGCCAAGCTCTTCGCCAGCGAAATGGCCGAGCGTGTGTGCAGCGACGCCATCCAGGTGCACGGCGGCTACGGCTACGTGAGCGACTTCCCGGTGGAGCGCATCTACCGCGACGTGCGCGTGTGCCAGATCTACGAGGGCACGAGCGAAGTGCAGAAGATCTTGATCGGTCGGGCGCTGGCCTGAGGCCAGCGAGCCGGACGCCGCCTGATCCGGTCGGGCGCTGGCCTGACTCCCCCCACGGGGGTGGGATACCTTGGTGTCATTCTCCTGAAGGACAGGCTGCGGCCCAATGGCTCCATCGACAACAGGAGGCCCCCGATGCAAACCCACACCCCCTTCAGCACCCCCGTCAACCACAGCTTCGCCGGCGCCTACAGCGGTGGTGCCATCGCCCCGCAGCCGGCACGCTCGCAGCGCCTGGCGGCCCTGGGTCAGTGCCTGATGCAGCGCCTGGAAACGCCGCTGATCGTGGCCGATGCCGACGGCGCCGTGCTCGAAGCCAACCCCGCCGCCACGCGCCGCATCGAGCGCCGCGACGGCCTGTGGCTCGACGCCGGCGGCCGCCTCGCGCTGCGCCAGGCCGGCCGCTGGGTGCCGCTGTCGCGCTGGCACGCCCAGGTGGCCGCCAGCGGCGAGATGGTGCTGCCGCTGGAAGCCGAGGGCAGCGCGCCGATGCAGATCACCCTGCGCGCCATGCCCGCCGGTGAAAGCAGCGGCCAGGCCGGTGGCTGGCTGCTGGCCACCATCGAGCAGGTGCAGCTCACGCGCACCGACGCCATGCGCCGCCGCTTCCGCTTCACCCACACCCAGGCGCGCCTGGCCGAGATGCTGTGCGAAGGCATGCGCCCCACCTGCGCGGCCGAGAAGCTGGGCGTGAAGATCAGCACCGTGCGCACCCACGTGGGCCAGATGTACGAGAAGACCGGCACCAACAGCCAGGCCCAGCTGGTGGCGCTGCTGCACGCGGTGTGAGGCCGCCGGGGCCCGCCGGCCCCAATGACAGGGCCCCAGCGCGGGGCAGGGCGGCTACATTCCGCCCCGATGACCGAAGAAGAAGCCCGCCAGGTACTGCTGCTGCAGGCGCTGGAAACCGCGCCCCCGCCGCCGGGGCAGCGGCCCGTCTGGAGCGCCGACGACAGCACCTGGGCCACACGCCAGGCCCTGGCCGCGGTGGGCGAGGGCGCAGCGCCCGCCAGTTTTGTCGTGGTGCGTGCTGGTGCCGCTCTGCAGCGCCTGCTGCCGCGTGACGCCGCCCTGCAGCGCTGGCTGGTGCGCCGCGGCTGGCACCCGGCCTGGCTGGGTCTGGCGCTGCTGCTGGGCGCGCTGGCGGGGCTGTTGGCCGACCAGCTGGGTGCACCCCAGCGCGTGAACCTGCTCGCCCCCGCCGTCTGGGCGGTGGTGGCCTGGAACCTCGCGGTTTACCTCGTGCTGCTCTTGCCCCTGCCCAGCTGGCCCGGCGGCGGCCTGCGCTCGGCGCTGGCCGCCCTGGGCCTGCGCGTGCCTGGGGGTGACGGCGCGGCGGCCCGCGCCGGCGCGCTGTGGGCCGAACACGCCGCGCCGCTGATGGCCCACCGCGCCGCGCTGGTGCTGCACAGCGGCGCGGCCGCGCTGGCTGCAGGCCTGGTGGCCGGGCTCTACCTGCGTGGCCTGGTGCTCGACTACCGCGCCGGCTGGCAAAGCACCTTTCTCGACGCCACGGCCGTGCAGCAGGCCCTGGGCTGGCTGCTGGCGCCCGCCAGCGCGCTGACCGGCATCGCCGTGCCCGAGGTGGCACCGCTGCGTGTGCTGCCCGGTGCCGATGCCACGGCCAGCGCCGCGCCTTGGATCCACCTCTACGCGGCCACGCTCGGCCTGGCCGTCGTGCTGCCGCGCGCGCTGCTCGCGCTGTGGGCGGGCCGCCGCGCCGCGGCCCAGGCGCGGCGTTTTCCGCTGGCGCTGGACACGCCTTACTTCGAAGCCCTGCACCCCTTGATGCGCCCCGGGCGGCCGCACGTGCTGCGGCTCTTGTGGGTGGCCGCGCCGGCCGATCTGCGCGCGCCAGCGCTCTTTGGCGTGCACCTGCCCGACAACGACGGGGCCCCGCCCCAGCCCTGCACCGTGCTGCGGAGCACGCAGGGCGACGAGTTGCAGCTGCTGCGCGCACCGGCCGGCCTGGACGCCGCCGCGGTGGCTGCGCCGGCTCCCTGGTGGGCCGCGGCCGCACGGGCACTGGGCCTGCGCAGCGCGCGCACCGCGCCCGACCCCCTGCCGGCGCTGCGCGAGCAGGTGGCCGGGGTGTTGCTGCACACCGAGGCCGACGCGCCGCGCCCGGCCTGGCTGGCCCGCCTGGGCCGGCCCGTGGTGGTGCTGCTGGAAGGCGGCTCGGCCGCCGAGCCCGACCCCACCGCCACCACCACCTTGGCCGCGCAGCAGCGGGCCGACGGCTGGCTGCCCGAGGGGCGCCTGCTGCAGGCCCTGGCCGCCGCGCTGGACGGTGACCCCCGCCTGCAGCGCCTGGGCGCCAGCTGGCAGGCGGCCCAGGCCGCGCGCTTCGACGCGCTGGTGGCCGAGCTGGCGGCCACCTTGGCCGAGGTGGCCGCCACGCACGAGCCGCTGGCCGATGAAGGCGGGCTGCTTTCACGCGGTGGTGACGCCGAAGCGGCGCGCACGCGGCTGGAGCAGCAGCTCGAAGCCAGCCTGCAAGCCCACGGACAGCGGCTGCAGGTGCTGCTGTGGGGCGCCATCGATGGCACCGTGCCGGCCGGTGGCGACCTGGCGGCGCTGCGTGCGCCTGACGGCGAGGGCGCCGCGCTGCGTTCACGCCTGGGTGAAGGCCGTGCCGCGCTCGTGGGCGGTGCGCTCAGCGGCGCGCTGGTCGGGCTGAAGGCCGATCTGCTCAGCGGCGGCCTCACCCTGGGCGCCGGGGCCGTGGCGGGCGGCTTGATCGGCGCTCTGGGTGCAGCCGGCGCCGCGCGCGGGCTGAACCTGGTGCGCGGTACCGACCGCAGCTTCGTGGCCTGGGACGAAGCGGCGCTCGGCCGCTACACCGCCGTGCTGCTGCAGCGTGCGCTGGTGGCCGCCCACGGCCTGGCGCCTGAAGAAGCCACGCAGCGCCTGGCCCCGGCGTTGGCTGGGCGCCACGGCCAGCTGGCCACGCTGTGGCGCGCGCGGCGCAAGACCTGCGCCAACCCGGGCGAGGCCGCTGCGCTGGCGCTCAGCCTGCAGGCGCCGCTGGCCGACACCCTGGTGCAGGCCCTGGGTGGCCCCGGGCGCCACGCCTGACGCCACGCCTGACGCTCTAGACTGCCGCCCATGAAGATCCTGATCCTCGGTGCCGGCCGCGTCGGTGAAAGCGTGGCCGAAAGCCTGGTCAGCGAGCGCAACGACATCACCGTCATCGACACCAACCCGGTGCGCCTGCGTTTCCTGCAAGACCGTCTCGACTTGCGCGGTGTGGTGGGCAATGCCATCCAGCCCAGCGTGCTGCGCGACGCCGGCGCGCAGGACACCGACATGCTCATCGCCTGCGCGCCGCAGGACGAGACCAACCTGGTCGCGTGCAAGGTGGCCAAGGAGATGTTCAACGTGCCGACCACCATCGCACGTGTGCGCAGCCCCGAGTTCCAGGACGACAGCCCGCTGCTGGGCAAAACCGGCTTCGGTGTCGACAAGGTCATCTGCCCCGAGCAGAGCGTCACCGCCTACATCCGCAAGCTCATCGAGTACCCCGAGGCGCTGCAGGTGCTGGAGTTCGCGCACGGCCTGGTGAGCCTGATCGCGGTGCGCGCTGTGGCCGGCGGGCCGCTGGTGCGCCACCGGCTGGAAGAAATTCCGCAGCTGGTGCCTGACACGCCCATGCGCATCATGGCCATCTACCGGCAAGACACGGTGCTGCCGCAGCTCGACGGCCGCACGCAGATCGAACCCGGCGACGAGGTCTTCGTGCTCGCTGCCACCGAGCACATCCGCACCGTGCTGGGCGCGCTGCGCACGCGCGACCAGCCCGTCAAACGCGTGATGCTGGCCGGCGGTGGCAAGGTGGGCCTGCGGCTGGCGCGCGAGATCCACGGCGACTACCAGCTCAAGATCATCGAGCCGCTGAAGCCGCGCTGCGACTACCTGGCCACCGAGCTGCCGCCCGAGGTGCTGGTGCTGCAAGGCGACAGCACCGACGAAGAGCTGCTCGGCGACGAAAACGTCGACCAGATGGACCTCTTCCTCGCACTCACGAGCGACGACGAAGACAACATCATGAGCTGCCTGCTCGCCAAGCGCCTGGGCGCGCGGCGTGTGCTGGCCGTGATCAACCGCCGCGCCTACGCCGACCTGGTGCAGGGCACCACCATCGACATCGCCATCAGCCCCAGCCACACGGTGCTGGGCGAACTGCTGGCCTATGTGCGGCGCGGCGACGTGGAAGCGGTGCACAGCCTGCGCCGCGGCGCGGCCGAGGCGCTGGAGGCCATCGTGCGCGGCGACCGCAAGACCTGCCGCTTTGCGGGCCGCCGCATCGACGAGGTGGGCCTGCCCAAGGGCGCGACGGTGGGCGCCATCGTGCGCGGCCTGCACCGGCCCGACGGCAGCGAAGCCGGCGAAGACGCCAAGCCCGAAGTCATCATCGCCCACCACGACACGGTGGTGCAGCCCAACGACCACGTCATCGTCTTCGTGCCGCGCAAGCGCATGGTGCGCGAGGTGGAAAAGCTCTTCCAGGTCAGCGCCACCTTTCTCTTCTGAACATGGGTTTTCTTCCCGTTTTTGCGCTGGTCGGGCGCATGGTGCTGCTGTTTGCGCTGCTGCTGCTGGTGCCGCTGGCCTTTGCGCTGCTGGGCGACGACGGCGCCAAGCCGGCATTCATCACCGCCGCCAGCGCCACCGCCGTCTGCGGCCTGCTGCTCAGCCTGGTGACGCGCCGCTTCCGCCGCGAACTGCAGCCGCGCGATGGTTTTCTGCTCGTGGGCATGACCTGGGCGGTGCTGCCGCTGTTCGGCGCCTTGCCGCTGTGGCTCGCGGTGCCCGGCCTGAGCATGACCGACGCCTACTTCGAGGCCACCTCGGCCTTCACGGCCACGGGCTCCACCGCGATCAGCGGGCTGGATGCGCTGCCGCTGTCGGTGAACGTCTGGCGCTGCTTCATGAACTGGGTGGGCGGGCTGGGCATCATC
>LJHW01000037.1 GCA_001295865.1 beta proteobacterium AAP65 | reverse complement strand
GGCCGAACACGGGCGGCGGCGGGGGCGGGGGCGGTGGCAGACCCAGCGGCCCCAAAGGTGGCCGCAAGGGCGGCCGCTGAGACCGCGCCAGCGTCCACGGCGTGCTGCGCTGCAAGGGCTGAAGCCCCCTGGCGCCGCGCTACAATCAAAAGCTTTGCCAAGTCGTTGATTCAGGAGAACTTTTCATCATGGCCATTGAACGCACCCTTTCCATCATCAAGCCCGACGCCGTGGCCAAGAACGTCATCGGCCAGATCTACGCGCGTTTCGAAGGCGCCGGCCTGAAGGTCGTCGCCGCGAAGATGGCGCACCTGTCGCGTGGCGAGGCCGAGGCCTTCTACGCCGTGCACAAGGCACGCCCCTTCTTCAACGACCTGGTCAGCTTCATGATCAGCGGCCCGGTGATGATCCAGGCGCTCGAAGGTGAAGGCGCCATCGCCAAGAACCGCGAGTTGATGGGCGCCACCGACCCGAAGAAGGCCGAGAAGGGCACCATCCGCGCCGACTTCGCCGACAGCATCGACGCCAACGCCGTGCACGGCAGCGACGCGCCCGAGACCGCTGCGGTCGAAATCGCGTTCTTCTTCCCCGGCATGAACGTTTACAGCCGGTAAAGAAGCGATGGCCGTCAACCTGCTCGACTTCGATCTCGAGGGGCTGGCGGCCTTCTGCGAAGGGCTGGGCGAGAAGCGCTTCCGCGCCGTCCAGCTCTACCGCTGGATCCACCAGAAAGGCCAGGCCGACTTCGAGCAGATGTCCGACCTGGCCAAGAGCCTGCGCGGCAAGCTCGCCGGCGCCGCCGAGGTGCGCGGCCTGCCGCTGATCAGCGAGCACGTCTCTGCCGACGGCACCACCAAGTGGCTGTTCGACGTGGGCGACGGCAACGCGGTGGAAACCGTGTTCATCCCCGAGGCCGACCGCGGCACGCTGTGCGTCAGCTCGCAGGCCGGGTGCGCCGTGGGCTGCCGTTTCTGCAGCACCGGGCACCAGGGCTTCAGCCGCAACCTGGCCACGGGCGAGATCGTCGCGCAGCTGTGGTTCGCCGAGCACCGCCTGCGCCAGACGCTCGGCCTGAAAGACGGCGAACGCGCCATCGACAACGTCGTTATGATGGGCATGGGCGAGCCGCTGCAGAACTACAGCGCGCTCGTGCCCGCGTTGCGCACCATGCTCGACGACCACGCCTACGGCCTGAGCCGCCGCCGCGTGACGGTGTCCACTTCCGGCGTGGTGCCGATGATCGACCGCCTGCGTGACGATTGCCCGGTGGCCTTGGCCGTCTCTCTGCACGCGCCCGATGACACGCTGCGCGACCACCTCGTGCCGCTGAACCGCAAGTACCCGATCGACGAACTGCTCGATGCTTGCGTGCGCTACCTCAGCGCCGCGCCGCGCGACTTCATCACCTTCGAGTACTGCATGCTCGATGGCGTGAACGACACGCCCGAGCATGCGCAGGCGCTCGTGAAGCTGCTCAAGTCGCGGCTGCCCTGCAAGCTGAACCTGATTCCGTTCAACCCTTTCCCGGCCTCGGGCCTGCTGCGTTCGCCACGCGAACGGGTGCAGGCGTTTGCGCAGGTGCTGCAGGCCTCGGGCATCGTCACCACCGTGCGCAAGACGCGCGGTGATGACATCGACGCCGCCTGCGGCCAGCTGGCCGGCGAGGTGCAAGACCGCACCAACGCACGCGATCGGCTGGCGCGCCAGCGCGCGGTGATTCCCATCGTGGCTGGAGGCTCGGCATGAAGAATTTTCGCGGGCAGGTGCACGGGCGGGCTCTCGGGCTCTGGCTGGCCCTGGCGGCGCTGATGGCGGGCTGCGTCAGCACCACCACCACCACGTCGGGCGCCGAGCCGGCGCGCACCCCCAGCGAGCCTGCGGACCCCGACAAACGCGCCCAGGTTCGCCTGGAGCTGGCGGCGCTCTACCTGGGGCGCGGCCAGGCCGACACGGCGCTCGAAGAAGTGCAGAAGGCGCTGGCGGCCAAGCCCGATCTGCCCGACGCCTACAACCTGCGCGCGTTGGCGCTGGCCAGCAAGGGCGACAACGCACTCGCCGACCAAAGCTTCCAGCGCGCTCTGCAGCTGGCGCCGCGCGAGGGCGGCACCATGCACAACTACGGCTGGTTCCTGTGCCAGCAGCAGCGCTGGACCGAGGCCGAGACGCAGTTCACCAACGCCCTGGCGCAGCCGCAGTACCGCGACGCCACGCGCACGCTGCTGGCGCAAGGCGTGTGCCAGGCGCGTGCCGGCCGCTGGGCCGAAGCCGAGCGCACGCTGTCGCGTTCTTACGAGCTCGACCCGGCCAACCCGGTGACGGCCTACAACCTGAGCGACGTGCTGCTGCGCCGCGGCGAACTGGAGCGCGCGCGTTTCTACATTTCGCGCATCAACGCCCAGCCCGAGCTGAGCAGCGCACAGAGTTTGTGGCTGGCGGCGCGCATCGAGCGCCGCCTGGGCAATGTGCAGGGCGTGCAGGAATTCGGCCGCAAGCTGCAGGAGCGCTTCCCGACATCGGCGGAGGTGCTGTTGTTCGAGAGAGGGCGTTTCGATGACTGAGCCCCAGGCGGGCCTTCCGGGCCAGGCCGGCCATCCAGGCGGTGCTGGCTCTGCCGGCGCCATGCTGCGCGCCGCGCGTGAAAAGCAGGGGCTGCACATCGCCGCACTGGCGGCCGCCATCAAGGTGGCGCCGCGCAAGCTGGAGGCGCTGGAAAACGACCGCTACGACGAGCTGCCCGACGCCACCTTCACCCGCGCGCTCGCGCAGACGGTGTGCCGCACGCTGAAGATCGATGCACGTGCGGTGCTGGAACTGATGCCGCCCGCACCCGCCACCGTGGCGCTGGAGCCTGGCAGCGGTGGGCTCAACACGCCCTTCCGCGAGCGGCCCGGACGCGAAGACCCGGGTCTGGTCGCCGGTGCGGCGCGCAAGCCCATGCTGTGGGCCACGCTGGTGTTTGTCGTCGCGGCGCTGGTGGTGATCTTCGTGCCCGGGCACTGGTGGGCCGGCTGGCAGATGTCGCCGGGCGTGGCCCCGGTGGCCACGCCGGCTTCGGCGCCTGCCGTGCTCGATCTGGGCGCTTCAGCCCCCCCGCTGGCAGCCAGTGCAGCTGCGACGGCCGCTTCGCAGCCGCTGATCGAAACGGTTTTTGCGGCCCAGGGCCCCGAGCTGGCTGCCAGCGAGTCCGCACCTGCGGCCGTCACTTCGGCTGCCGCGGGAACCGCGGCTCTTGTGGGGACAGGCGGCGCTGTGGCTGCTGCCCCTGCGCCCGTGGCCGCAGCCACGCCGCCCGCGGCGAACCTGCTGCAGCTGCGCAGCACCGAAGCCAGCTGGGTGGAGGTGCGCGACGGCAATGGCCAGCTGCTGCTCTCGCGCACCGTGCAGCCTGGTGAAACCGTGGGCGTGGACGGCAGCTTGCCGATGCGCCTGGTGATCGGCAATGCCGCCAGTACGCAGCTGGCTTTCCGCGGCCGCCCCTACGACCTGGGGCCGAGCACGCGCGAGAATGTGGCGCGCGTGGAACTGCGCTGAACCGGCCGGTGCCCGAGGGGCGCCCCCAAGTGAACGAGACCCTGCCATGAACGCACCCGACGCCGTCGACATCATCGAGGCCGCCTGGCCCGCCCCCCGCCGCTCGCGCCAGGCGCGCGTGGCGTGGGGCGACCACGTCGTTACCATCGGCGGCGACGCACCGGTGCGCATCCAGAGCATGACGAACACCGACACGGTGGACGTCATCGGCACCGCCATCCAGTGCAAGGAACTGGCGCAGGCTGGCAGTGAGCTGGTGCGCATCACCGTCAACACGCCCGAGGCCGCCGAAGCCGTGCCGCACATCCGCGAGCAGCTCGACCGCATGGGCATCCCGGTGCCGCTGGTGGGTGATTTCCACTTCAACGGCCACCGCCTGCTGACCGAGTTTCCGGCCATGGCGCAGGCGCTCAGCAAGTACCGCATCAACCCCGGCAACGTGGGCAAGGGCGACAAGCGCGACCGCCAGTTCGCGATGATGGTGGAGGCCGCCGCCAAGTACGACAAGGTGGTGCGCATCGGCGTGAACTGGGGCAGCCTCGACCAGGAACTGCTGGCCGAGCTGATGGACCAGAACGCCAAGCGCGCGGCGCCGCTGGATGCGAAGCAGGTGATGTACCAGGCGCTGGTGCAGAGCGCTTTGAGCTCGGCCGACTACGCACGCGAAATCGGCCTGAACCCCGACAACATCATCATCAGCTGCAAGGTCAGCGGCGTTCAAGACCTGATCAGCGTCTACCGCGCACTGGCCAAGCGCTGCGACTACGCGCTGCACCTGGGCCTGACGGAGGCCGGCATGGGCACCAAGGGCACGGTGGCCAGCGCCACGGCTTTGTCCATCCTGCTGCAGGAAGGCATCGGCGACACCATCCGCGTGAGCCTGACGCCGCAGCCCGGCGAGGCGCGCACGCAAGAGGTGGTGGTGGCCGCGGAGATCTTGCAGAGCTTGGGCCTGCGCAGCTTCAACCCCAGCGTCACGGCTTGCCCGGGTTGCGGCCGCACCACGAGCACCACCTTCCAGGAACTGGCCAAGCAGATCGACGATTTCCTGCGCGCGCAGATGCCGGTCTGGAAGACCAAGTACCCGGGCGTGGAGACGATGAAGGTGGCCGTGATGGGCTGCATCGTCAACGGCCCCGGCGAGAGCAAACACGCCGACATCGGCATCAGCCTGCCGGGCACGGGCGAGGCCCCGGCCGCGCCGGTGTACATCGACGGCGAGAAGGCGATGACGCTGCGCGGCGAGGGCATCGTCCACGAGTTCCACAAGATCGTCGAGGACTACATCGAGCGCAGATTCGGCAGCGTGACCGCCGCGCACTGACGCCGCGCGTCGCACCCCCGACCTCCTCCACTCGACTTGCAAGGCGCGTCGTTGCGCCTGATCTCCCATGGCTGAAAAACTCACCGCCGTCAAAGGCATGAACGACATCCTGCCCGCCGATTCGGCGCGCTGGGAGTGGTTCGAAGACACCGTGCGCCGCGTGCTGGCGCGTTACGGCTACCGCGGGCTGCGCACGCCCATCGTGGAACCCACGGCGCTGTTCGTGCGCGGGCTGGGCGAGGTGACCGACATCGTCGAAAAGGAGATGTACTCCTTCGAAGACAGCATGAACGGCGACCGCCTCACGTTGCGCCCCGAGGCCACCGCCGGCATGGTGCGCGCCATCAACGAACACAACGCGCTCTACAACGGCCCGCTGCGCGTGTGGCAGATGGGCCCGATGTTCCGCCGCGAGCGCCCGCAGAAGGGCCGCTACCGCCAGTTCCACCAGCTCGATGTGGAAGCCTTCGGCCACGCCGGGCCCGACGTCGACGCCGAGCTCATCCTGATGGTGCGTGCGCTGTGGCGCGAGCTGGGTCTGAAGGAAGGAAATGACGTCACGCTGGAGATCAACAGCCTGGGCCAGCCCGAAGAGCGCAAGGCCCACCGCGCCGCGCTCATCGCCTACCTGGAAGCCCACGCCGAACAGCTCGACGAAGAAGCCAAGCGCCGCCTGCACAGCAACCCGCTGCGCATTCTGGACACCAAGAACCCCACGATGCAGGCGCTGGTCGATGCCGCGCCGCGCTTGATGGACTTCCTGGGCGAGGCGTCGCTTGCGCACTTCAACGCGCTGCGCGCCGTGCTGGACGCCGCCGGCCTGGCCTACCGCGTGAACCCGCGCCTGGTGCGCGGCATGGACTACTACAACCTCACCGTCTTCGAGTGGGTGACGCCGCACCTGGGCTCGCAGGCCACGGTGTGTGGCGGTGGCCGCTACGACCAGCTCATCGAAGAGCTAGGCGGCAAGCCCGCACCCGGTGTCGGCTTCGGCCTGGGCATCGAACGCCTGCTGCTGCTGCTGGAGGCGTTGCAGCTGCAGCCGCCCCCGGCCGCGCCTGACGCCTACGCCGTGGTGCCCGACCTGGCTGCCTTGCCGCAGGTGATGCCGCTGCTGGAGACCCTGCGCGCGCAGGGCCTGGCCGTGGTGCTCAACGGTGGTGGCGGCAGCATGAAGACCCAGTTCAAGAAGGCCGATGCCAGCGGTGCGCGCTGGGCGCTGGTCTTCGGTGCCGACGAACTCTCGCGCGGTGAAGTGGCTCTCAAGCCGCTGCGCGACGCCGCCGCCGCGCAGAGCAGCCGTGCACTGGCCGAGGCTGCCGCCTGGGCCCACGAACTGCGCAACGCATAATCCCGCACTCTTTTTTCCCATCAGAAACGGGCGCCCCGCACCCATGGCCACACAACTCGACCTGCAAGAGCAGGAACAACTCGACGCGCTCAAGGCGTTCTGGAAGAAGCAGGGCAACCTCATCACCTGGACGCTGGTGCTGGTGCTCGGCGGCTTTGCCGCCTGGAATGGCTGGAACTACTGGCAGCGCGACCAGGGCGTGAAGGCCGGCGCGATGTTCGAGGAACTCGACCGCGCCGCCGCCGCCGGCGACGCCGACAAGACCACGTTGGTGTTTGCCGACATGCGCCAGCGTTTCCCGAAAGCGCCCATCACGCAGCAAGCGGGCCTCACCGCCGCCAAAGTGCAGGTGGACAAGGGCCAGGCCGACGCTGCCAAGGCCAGCCTGACCTGGGTGGCCGAAAACGGCGTCGAAGACGAGATGCGCACCATCGCGCGCCTGCGCCTGGCCGCCGTGCTGGCCGATGCCCAGCAGTACGACGAAGGCCTGAAGGTGCTGGATGCGGCTACCGCGCCCGAGTTCACCGCGCTCGTGGCCGACCGCCGTGGCGACATCTTCATGGCCCAGGGCAAGAAGGCCGAGGCGCGCAGCGCCTGGCAGGCCGCCTACGCCGCGATGGACGCCAAGGTCGACTACCGCCGTCTCATCGAGGCCAAGCTGAGCTCGATCGGCGCCGCGCCTGGTGCTGCTGCCGCCGCAGGCGCGGCCTCTGGGGCTTCGAAGTGATGGCGCTGCTGCGTACATCGCGGCCCGGGCTGCTCGCTGCCGTCGGCGTGGTGCTGCTGCTGGCCGGCTGTGCCGCGGACAAACCCAAGCCCACGCCGCTGGAGCCCGTGGAGGCCAAGATTTCGGCCCGCCAGGTCTGGTCGGCCAGCATCGGGAGCATCAACTTTCCGATGGTGCCCACCGTCCGGGGCGGTGTGCTTTTCGTCGCCAGTGGCGGCGAGGTGCGGGCCTTGCAGACCGAAGACGGTGCCGAAGTCTGGCGCGCCAGTGCGGGTGGTGCGATCTCGGCCGGGGTCGGCAGTGACGGCCGCTACACCAGCGTGGTGACACGCGGCAACGAGGTGGTCACCTTCGACAACGGCCGCGAGCTCTGGCGCAAGCGTGTGCCCTCGGCCGTGGTGACGCCGCCTTTTGTGGCCGGTGAACGTGTGTTCGTGATGGGCGTGGACCGTGCCGTGCACGCCTTCGACGCCGTCGACGGCCGCCGCCTCTGGGTCTACAGCAAACCGGGCGATGCGCTGACGCTGGCCCAGGCCAGCGTGGTGAGCGCTTTCCGCAACAGCCTGCTCGTGGCCCAGGGCCAGCGGCTCACCGCGCTCGACCCGCTGCGCGGCACCGTGCTCTGGGAAGTGCCCATGGCCTCGCCGCGAGGCACCAACGAAGTGGAGCGTCTGGCCGACCTCATCGGCCCGGTGGTGCGCGTGGGCGACCGTGTCTGCGGCCGCGCTTTCCAGTCGGCCGTGGCTTGTGCCGATGCGGCGCGCGGCGCGCTGCTGTGGTCGCGCAACACGGCGGGCGCCCAGGCGGTGGCGAGCAATGCAGATCTCGTCATCGGCGCCGATGCCAGCGACCGCATCACCGCCTGGCGTGCCAGCAACGGCGACGTGGCCTGGCAGAGCGAAAAGCTGCTCTACCGCGGCCTTAGCGGCGCCTTGGCGGTGGGCCCCAGCGTCGTCTTCGGTGACGAGCAGGGCTACCTGCATTTCATGGACGCCGCCACCGGCACACCCCAACTGCGCCTGCAGCCGGGCAGCAAACCCATCCTCGGCGCCCCGGTGCTGTCGGGCACGACGATGATCGTCACGGCGCGCGACGGCGGGCTCTACGCCTTCCGGCCGAATTGAAGGCAGCCTCTTGAAACCAGTCATCGCGCTCGTCGGGCGGGCCAACGTCGGCAAGTCGACGCTGTTCAACCGCATCACCAAGAGCCGCGACGCCATCGTCGCCGACTACGCCGGCCTCACGCGCGACCGCCACTACGGTGACGCGCGCCTGGGCGCCCTGGAGTTCATCGTCGTCGACACCGGCGGCTTCGAGCCCGAGAAGCCCAGCGGCGTGGTGGCCGAGATGGCCAAGCAGACGCGCCAGGCCGTGGCCGAGGCTGACGTCGTGATCTTTGTCGTCGACGTACGTGGTGGTCTTTCGGCGCAAGACCACGACATCGCGAAGTTCCTGCGCACCCAGCACAAGCGTGTGCTGCTGGCCGTGAACAAGGCCGAGGGCATGCAGGAATCGCCGCTGCTGGCCGAGTTCCACGAACTCGGCCTGGGCGAACTGCACCCGATTTCGTCGGCGCACGGGCAGGGCATCCGCAGCCTGCTGGAGGCCGCGCTGGACGGTTTTGCGCCCGCAGAAGACGAGTATGGCTCGGGCCCCGATGACGAGCAGCGCCCCATCCGGCTGGCGGTGTGCGGCCGCCCCAACGTCGGCAAGAGCACGCTGATCAACGCCTGGCTGGGCGAAGAGCGCCTGGTCGCCTTCGACCAGCCGGGCACCACGCGCGACGCCATCCACGTGCCCTTCGAGCGGGAAGGGCGGCACTTCACGCTCATCGACACCGCCGGCCTGCGCCGCAAGGGCAAGGTTTTCGAGGCCATCGAGAAATTCTCGGTGGTCAAGACGCTGCAGGCGATTGCCGACGCCAACGTGGTGCTGTTGCTCATCGACGCCACCCAGGGCGTGAGCGAACAAGACGCGCACATCGCCGGCTACGTGCTGGAGAGCGGCCGCGCCGTGGTGATCGCCATCAACAAGTGGGACGCCACCGACGACTACCAGCGCCAGACCCTGCAGCGCAGCATCGAGAGCCGGCTGACCTTCATGAAGTACGCGCCGGTGCTGCACATCTCGGCGCTCAAGCGCGCCGGGCTGTCGGCGGTGTGGAAGGCGCTGCTGGCGGCGCACGCTTCGGCCACGCTGAAGATGAGCACCCCGGCGCTCACGCGCCTGGTGCACGAGGCGGCCGAACACCAGGCGCCGCGGCGCGACGGGCGTTTCCGCCCCAAGATGCGCTACGCCCACCAGGGCGGCATGAACCCGCCGGTGGTGGTGATCCACGGCACCTCCCTCGACCGTGTGCCCGACAGCTACAAGCGCTTTCTGGAAAGCCGCCTGCGCGAACACTTCAAGCTGGTGGGCACGCCCATCCGCATCGAAATGCGCTCGGCGGCCAACCCTTTCGACGAAAAAACGTCCTGAGGCGGAACCTCGGACGGCCTGGCAACCCCAATGGCCGTAGCCCGCAGAGGCCGCAGGCCCCTGTGATAACGTGAACCCCTCGTCGATTTCAACACGGAGAATATCGTGAGCAACAAAGGCCAACTTTTGCAGGACCCCTTTCTGAACCTGCTGCGCAAAGAGCATGTGCCCGTGTCCATTTACCTGGTCAACGGCATCAAGCTCCAGGGCCACATCGAGTCTTTCGACCAGTACGTGGTGCTGCTGCGCAACACCGTGACGCAGATGGTCTACAAGCACGCGATCTCCACCGTGGTGCCCAGCCGGGCTGTGAACTTCCACGCCAACGAACCGGGCGAGCAGGCCTGAACGGCCGCCCCGAGGCACCCGCCACCTTGAGTTCCGCCGACCCCACCGCCGCCCGCCGCGGCGACGAGCCCACACGGGCGGTGCTCGTCGGCGTGGACATTGGTGGCTCACCGCATTTCGATCCCAGCCTCGACGAGCTGGCCCTGCTGGCCGAGTCGGCGGGCGACGTCGCCGTGGCCCGCGTCATCGCCAAGCGCCGTGCACCCGACCCGGCGCTGTTTGTCGGCAGCGGCAAGGCCGACGAGATCAAGGCCCTGGTGGCCGCCACGGCCGCGCATGGCGTGATCTTCGACCAGGCCCTGAGCCCGGCGCAGCAGCGCAACCTGGAGCGCCACATCGGCGTGCCGGTGGCCGACCGCACCGCGCTCATCCTCGACATCTTTGCCGACCGCGCGCAAAGCCACGAGGGCAAGCTGCAGGTGGAACTGGCGCGCCTGCAGTACATGGCCACGCGCCTGGTGGGCCGCTGGAGCCACCTGGAACGCCAACGCGGTGGCATCGGCACGCGCGGCGGCCCGGGTGAGGCCCAGATCGAACTCGACCGCCGCATGATCGGCGACCGCATCAAGAGCGTGAAAGAGCGCCTGGAGAAGGTCAAACGCCAGCGCGGCACCCAGCGCAAGGCGCGCGAGCGGCGCGGCACCTTCCGCATTTCGCTCGTGGGTTACACCAATGCCGGCAAGAGCACGCTTTTCAACGCGCTGACCAAGGCCAAGGCCTACGCCGCCGACCAGCTCTTCGCCACGCTGGACACGACGACACGTTCGCTGTGGCTGGGCGAGGCGCAGGCTTCGGTGTCTCTGTCAGACACCGTGGGCTTCATCCGCGACCTGCCGCACAAGCTGGTGGAAGCCTTCCGCGCCACCTTGCAAGAGGCCGCCGAAGCCGACCTGCTGCTGCGCGTCATCGACGCCGCCAGCCCGCTGCTGGCCGAACAGCAAGCCGAGGTGGAGCGCGTGCTCGAAGAGATCAGCGCCGACGGCGTGCCACAGCTGCTGGTCTACAACAAGTGCGACCTGCTCGAAGACACCCAGCAATCGCGCGAAGTGGCCGACTGGATCGAGGTGCACCCCGGTGTGCGCCGCCGGCGTGTGTTCGTCAGCGCCCGCACGGGCCAAGGCCTTGACGCGCTGCGCATGGCCATCGGCGAAATCGCGCTGGAGCACTTGAACGCCTCGTCGCGCCCCCCAGTTCCTACCTTGCCCGATGGCACCCCCGTCATCGTCCCGCTCGCCGGCACCGCGCCGGCAGCCGCCCACTGAAGACAGCCTGGACCGCACCCGCATGCGTCAAGCCCACCAACCCCCCTTCGCCGAGCGTCTGAGCGACCTCGCCGCCGCTTCGCGCGCGCTGCTTGCCGGCTTGCTGCCGGGCCGCCGTGCCCGCACTGCCGGCGCCCAGGACGGCCTGAGCTACAACAACCGCAACGACGGTCCGCCCGATCTGGACGAGCTCTGGCGCGATTTCAACCGCAAGCTCAGCGGCCTGTTCGGCGGCAAGCCCGGCGGCACGCCGCCCGGGCGCGGCGGCAACGAAGGCCCCGGCGGTGGCAGCCCCTTCCAGCCTGACATGAAGAGCGCCGGCATCGGTGTCGGCTTGATCGCCGTGGTGGCTGCGCTGATCTGGTTGGGCAGTGGCTTTTTCATCGTGCAAGAAGGCAACCGCGCGGTGGTCACCACCTTCGGCAAGTACAGCAACACCCTGGATGCCGGCTTCCAGTGGCGGCTGCCTTACCCGGTGCAGGCGCACGAAATCGTCGCGGTGTCGCAGCTGCAGTCGGTGGACGTGGGCCGCAACAGCGTGGTGCAGGCCACGGGCCTGAAAGATTCGTCGATGCTCACGCAGGACGAAAACATCGTCGACATCCGCTTCACGGTGCAGTACCGCCGTGCCGACGCACGCGCCTACCTGTTCGAGAACAACCGCCCCGACGAAGCCGTGGTGATGGCCGCCGAATCGGCCGTGCGCGAGATCGTGGGCAAGAGCCGCGTCGACCAGGTGCTGTACGAGCAGCGTGACGCCATCGCGGCCGATCTCGTCAAGTCCATCCAGGCGCAGCTCGACCGCCTGAAGGCCGGCATCGTGGTGGCCAACGTCAACATGCAGAACGTGCAGGTGCCCGAGCAGGTGCAGGCGGCCTTCAACGACGCGGTGAAGGCCGGCGCCGACCGCGACCGCTTGAAGAACGAAGGCCAGGCCTACGCCAGCGATGTCATCCCCAAGGCGCGCGGCACGGCCAGCCGCCTGCTCGAAGAAGCCGAGGGCTACCGCGCACGGGTGGTGGCACAGGCCGAGGGTGATGCGCAACGTTTCCGCTCTGTGCTGACCGAGTACCAGAAGGCGCCTGCGGTCACACGCGACCGCCTCTACCTCGAGACGATGCAACAGGTGTACAGCAACGTCACCAAGGTGATGATCGACAGCAAGGCCGGCTCGAACCTGCTCTATCTGCCGCTGGACAAATTGCTGCAGCAAAGCGGCGCAGCGGTGGCACCGGGCGCACCGGCCGCTGTGGCACCGTCGATGATCGACCCCACCGGCACCCAGAGTGTCGACATCCGTTCGCGCGATGGCGCGCGTTCGCGTGACCGCGAAGGTCGGTGAGAGGACCCATGAACATGAACCGCATCGCACTCACCGTCGCAGGCGCGCTCCTCGCCCTGTTCATCGCCAGCAGCACGCTCTTCGTTGTCGACCAACGCCAGGTTGGCGTGGTCTACGCGCTGGGCGAGATCCGCGAAGTCATCAACGAGCCTGGCCTGAAGTTCAAGCTGCCGCCGCCGCTGCAGAACGTGGTCTTCCTCGACAAACGCGTGCAGACGCTGGACAGCCCGGAAACGCGTCCCATCTTCACGGCCGAGAAGAAGAGCCTGGTCATCGACTGGCTGGTCAAGTGGCGCATCGCCGACCCGCGCCAGTTCATCCGCAACAACGGGGTCGACTTCCGCAACCTCGACAGCCGGCTCGCGCCGGTGGTGCAGGCCGCCTTCAACGAAGAGATCACCAAGCGTGACGTGCGCGGCGTGCTCGCCACCGAGCGCGAAAAGGTGATGAGCGACGTGCAGGCGCGCCTGGCCGACGAAGCCAAGTCTTTCGGTATCGAGATCCTGGACGTGCGCATCAAGCGCGTGGACTTCGTCGCTGACATCACCGACTCGGTCTACCGCCGCATGGAATCGGAACGCAAGCAGGTCGCCAACGAACTGCGTTCGCAGGGTGGCGCCGATGGCGAAAAGATCCGCGCCGATGCCGACCGCCAGCGCGAGGTGATCATCGCCGAGGCTTACCGCGACGCGCAGAAGGTCAAGGGCGAGGGCGATGCCAAGTCGTCGGCGCTCTACGCCGAGGCCTTCGGCCGCGACCCGCAGTTCGCCCAGTTCTACCGCAGCCTGGAGGCCTACCGGGCCACCTTCCGCAGCAAGAGCGACATGATGGTGCTCGACCCGAGCGGCGACTTCTTCCGCGCCATGCGCAACGGCTCGCCCGCTGCCGGCAACGCACGCTGATCGCACGCTGATCGGTCCCGGCCGGGGCGCCCCGGCCGGTACAATGCCGGTTTCAACACCGGTGCTTTTCATGCTCTCTGCTTGGCTGCTGCCAGAGCACATCGCCGATGTCCTGCCCGCGCAGGCGCGGCGTGTGGAAGACCTGCGCAGGGCGATGCTCGACCGGGCACGCGGCTACGGTTTCGAACTCGTCATTCCCCCCTTGCTGGAGCACCTGGAATCGCTGCTCACCGGCACGGGCCGTGAGCTCGATCTCAAGACCTTCAAGCTGGTGGACCAGGCCAGCGGCCGCATGCTCGGCGTGCGCGCCGACACCACGCCGCAGGCCGCGCGCATCGACGCCCACCTGCTCAACCGCGACGGCGTCACGCGCCTGTGCTACTGCGGCCCGGTGCTCCACACGCGGCCTGCGGGCCTGTCGGCCACGCGCGAGCCGCTGCAGTTCGGCGCCGAGATCTTCGGCCACGCCGGCCTGGAAGCCGACCTCGAAGCCGCCGAGCTGGCGCTCGATTGCCTGCAGGCCGCGCGTGCCGAGCCGCTGGTCATCGACCTGGCCGATGCACGCGTGCTGCGCGGTGTGCTGGCCGGTGTGCCCATGGATGCTGCGCAGCTGCAGGACGTGGTGCAGGCCCTGTCCGAGAAGGACGCCGCTGCGCTGGCCGAGCTGACGCGCAGCGCGCCGGCCGAAGCCCGCGGTGGGCTGCGTGCGCTGTTGCGCCTGTATGGCGGTGATGAAGTCATCGCAGCCGCGCGGCGCGAACTGCCGCAGCGCCCGCTGATCACGCAGGCGCTGGATCAGCTGCAGTGGCTGGCCAGCCACCTGCGAGCAGCTTATCCGCGCCTGCGCATCGGCTTCGACCTCTCGGACATGAGCGGCTACGCCTACTACAGCGGCGCGCGCTTCGCGGTGTACGGCGCGGGCAGCAGCGATGCGCTGGCGCGTGGCGGTCGTTACGACGAGGTGGGCGCGGTTTTCGGCCGCAACCGCCCGGCCGTGGGTTTCAGCCTCGACCTCAAGGCCCTGGCCGAAGTGGGCAGCCCACCGCCGCTGCCGGCCGCCATCCGCGCGCCCTGGGGCGAAGACCCGGCCTTGCGCGCCGCCGTGCGCCAGCTGCGCGAGCGCGGCGAGACCGTGCTGGCGATGCTGCCCGGCCACGAGCTCGAAACGCAGGCCTTCGACTGCGACCGCGAGCTGGTACAGGTGGCCGGCCAGTGGGTGCTGCGCGCCTTGCCGAACTGACACAGACACGAACTTTCTGAAGGACCGCTTTGAACATGCAATCAGCCATCCGGCCCACCGCCGGCCGCAACGTGGTGGTGGTCGGCACCCAGTGGGGTGACGAAGGCAAGGGCAAGATCGTCGACTGGATGACCGACCACGCCCAGGGCGTGGTGCGTTTCCAGGGCGGCCACAACGCCGGCCACACGCTGGTGATCGCCGGCCGCAAGACCGCGCTGCAGCTCATCCCCAGCGGCGTGATGCGCGAAGGCGTGGCCTGCTACATCGGCAACGGCGTGGTGGTCGACCCGGCGCACATGCTGGGCGAGATCGCGCGCATCGAGGCCCTGGGCATCGACGTGCGCTCGCGCCTGTTCCTCTCGGAAGCCTGCCCGCTGATCCTGCCTTTCCACGTGGCGCTCGACTCGGCCCGCGAAGGCCGCCGCGAGAGCAGCGGCAGCGGCAAGATCGGCACCACGGGCAAGGGGATCGGCCCGGCCTACGAAGACAAGGTGGCGCGCCGCGCGCTGCGCGTACAGGACCTGAAGCACCCGCAGCGTTTCGAGAACAAGCTGCGCGAGCTGGTGGAGCTGCACAACACCGAGCTGGCCTACCTGGGCAGCGCATCGCTCGACTGGCAGGCCATGTTCGACGGCGCCATGCAGGCCGCCGAACAACTGCGCCCGCTGATGGCCGACGTGGGCTACCGCCTCTACAACGCGCATGCCGCCGGCCAGAACCTGCTGTTCGAAGGCGCGCAGGGCACGCTGCTCGATATCGACCACGGCACGTATCCCTACGTCACCAGCAGCAACTGCGTGGCCGGCAATGCCGCTGCCGGCTCGGGCGTGGGCCCTGGCATGCTGCATTACGTGCTGGGCATCACCAAGGCCTACACCACGCGCGTGGGCGGCGGTCCTTTCCCCACCGAGCTGAGCCTCGATGAGGGCGTGGGCCACCACCTCAGCACCGTGGGCCAGGAACGCGGCACCGTCACCGGCCGCGCCCGCCGCTGCGGCTGGCTGGACGCCGCCGCGCTCAAGCGCAGCATCATCATCAACGGCGTGTCGGGCCTGTGCATCACCAAGCTCGACGTGCTGGACGGCCTGCCCGAGATCAAGATCTGCACCGGCTACAAGCTCGGCGGCCAGATGCTCGATGTGCTGCCCATGGACGCCGACGAAATCAGCGCCTGCGAGCCCGTCTACGAGACGCTGCCGGGCTGGAGCGACACCACCGCCGGCCTCACGAACTGGGAGCAACTGCCGGTGAACGCCAAGCGCTACCTGGAACGCATGCAAGCCCTCATCGGTGCGCCCATCGACATGGTCTCCACCGGCCCCGACCGCGTGCACACCATCCTGCTGCGCCACCCCTTCCGCGCCTGAAGCGCCAGGCCCCCACACGAACCCCCTGCGAGGAGATAACGAGCATGCTCACAGACGACGGCAAACACCTGTACGTGTCCTGGGACGAGTACAACTTGTTGACCGAGAAGCTGGCGCTGAAGGTGCACGATTCGGGCTGGCAGTTCGACCAGATCCTGTGCCTGGCCCGCGGCGGCATGCGCCCGGGCGACGTGCTCTCGCGCGTGTTCGACAAGCCGCTGGCCATCATGAGCACCAGCAGCTACCGCGCCGAGGCGGGCACCATCCAGGGCCGGCTTGACCTGGCCAAGTACATCACCATGCCCAAAGGCGAACTCGCCGGGCGTGTGCTGCTGGTGGACGACCTGGCCGACACTGGCGTGACGCTGCGCGCCGTGGTGGAGCGCCTGCGCGGCATGCCTTCTATCAGCGAACTGCGTGCCGCGGTGATCTGGGTGAAGGGCGTCTCGACCTACGTGCCCGACTACTACGTGGACATGCTGCCCACCAGCCCCTGGATCCACCAGCCCTTCGAAGAGTACGACGGCATGCGGCCCGATGCGCTGGCGAAGAAGTTCACGGTCTGAACACCGCGCTTCCCAAGCCCCCGCTGCAGACCCTGCTCCGGCAGGCTGCCGGGGGCTTTGTTGTTTCTGTGCCCGATGCGATGGCGGGGCTGCTGCTGGCTGTACAGGCTTTGCGAACAATCGCGCGCAGAATTGAAAAAGCCGCTGTGTCTTTCAACACAGCGGCTTCTCAAATTGGTGCCCAGAAGAGGACTCGAACCTCCACGCCGTTAAGCGCTAGTACCTGAAACTAGTGCGTCTACCAATTCCGCCATCTGGGCGCTTCAGGAAAGAAAAGGACTATACCATCAAAAAAGAGAACAACGCAAGTGGCCTGGCCCTCATGGGCGAATTTGAAGGCCGCGTCGAAGGTCACCGCGACGGCCACGGTTTTGTCGTGCCCGACAACGGCGACCCCGCCATCTACCTGGCGCCGCAAGAGATGCGCAGTGTGCTGCACAAGGACCGCGTTCGCGTGCGTGTGCTGCGCTACGACCGCAAGGGCCGGCCCGAGGGCCGTGTGCTCGACATCATCGAGCGCCGCAAGACGCCCATCATTGGCCGCCTGCTGCACGAAGGCGGGCAGTGGCTGGTGGCGCCGGAAGACAGCCGCTACGGGCAGGACATCCTGATCCCCAAGAACGCCACCGCGCAGGCCGCGGTGGGGCAAGTGGTGTCGGTGGAACTCACCGAGCCGCCTTCGCTGCACTCGCAGCCCGTGGGCCGGGTGGCCGAGGTGCTGGGCGAGATCGACGACTCGGGCATGGAGATCGAGATCGCGGTGCGCAAGTACGAGGTGCCGCACCTCTTCAGCCCCGAGACGCTGGCGCAAGCCGCAGCGCTGCCCGAGAAGCTGCGCGCCACCGACCGCAAGCAGCGCGTGGACCTCACCGACGTGGCACTCGTCACCATCGACGGCGAAGACGCGCGCGACTTCGACGATGCCGTCTATGCCGAGCCCTACAAACGCGGCCGCGGCAAGACGGCTTTCGAGGGCTGGCGCCTGCTGGTGGCCATCGCCGACGTGAGCCACTACGTGAAGCCTGGCGAGCCGCTGGACGAAGACGCCTACGAGCGCGCCACCTCGGTCTATTTCCCGCGCCGCGTGATCCCGATGCTGCCGGAAAAGCTGAGCAATGGCCTGTGCTCGCTGAACCCGCAGGTCGAGCGCCTGTCGATGGTGTGCGACATGCTGGTGGACACGCAGGGCCGCATCGAGGCCTACCAGTTCTACCCGGCGGTGATCTGCTCGCACGCGCGGCTGACCTACACCGAAGTGGCCGCCGTGCTGGCCAACACGCGCGGCCCCGAGGCGCATGCGCGAGCCGATCTCGTGCCGCACCTGCTGCACCTGCACGAGGTCTACCGCGCTTTGCTCAAGCAGCGCGCGCTGCGCGGCGCGGTGGACTTCGAGACCACCGAGACGCAGATCGTCTGCGACGAAGCCGGCCGCATCGAGAAGATCGTGCCGCGCACGCGCAACGAGGCGCACCGCCTCATCGAAGAAGCCATGCTCGCGGCCAACGTCTGCGCGGCCGAGTTCATTGCGCACGCCGAGCACCCCAGCCTCTACCGCGTGCACGAAGGTCCCACGCCCGAGAAACGCGTGGCGCTGCAGGCCATGCTGCGTTCGCTGGGCGTGAGCGCCTCGTTGAGCGACGACCCGACGCCGGGCGAGATCCAGGCCATCGCGCAGGCGGTGCAGGGCCGGCCCGATGCGACACAGATCCACACGCTGCTGCTGCGCTCGATGCAGCAGGCCATCTACACCGTGCACAACAGCGGCCACTTCGGGCTGGCCTATCCGGCCTACACGCACTTCACCAGCCCCATCCGCCGTTACCCCGACCTGCTGGTGCACCGCGTCATCAAGGCCACGCTGGCGGGCAAGCGGTACCACCTCGCGGCCAGCGCCAAGACGCGCAAGCCCGAACTGCGCAAAGGGGGCAAGCTGGGCAAGCCGGCCAAGCCCATGACGCAGGAAATGGAGCTGTGGGAGGCGGCTGGCGGCCACTGCAGCGCCAACGAACGCCGCGCCGACGAGGCCAGCAAGGACGTCGAGGCCTGGCTGAAGTGCCGCTACATGCGCGAGCACCTGGGCGAGGAGTACTCGGGCACCGTCAGTTCGGTGGCCAGCTTCGGACTCTTTGTCACGCTCGATGGCCTGTACGTCGAAGGCCTGGTGCACATCACCGAACTCGGTGGCGAGTACTACCGCTACGACGAAGCCCGCGGCGAACTGCGCGGCGAGCGCACCGGCATCCGCTATGCCGTGGGCGCGCGTGTGCGGGTGCAGGTCAGCCGTGTTGATCTCGACGGGCGCAAGATCGACTTCCGCATGGTGCGCGAAGGCGAGGCCGAGCGACTGCTGGCGCGGGGCGATCGTGCGCGACCGGCGGGTCTGCCGGCAGGTGCCAGCGCAGAAGAAGAACTGGCGGCGGTGCGCGAAGCCGATCGGCACCAGAAGCACGCGGCCAAGGCTGCGCGTGCGGCTGCTGGTGCGCTCGCTAAAGGCGGCAAGGTGAGCAAGAGCGGCCCCGCAGGCAAGGGCGGTTTCACCGCGCCCGCGGCAGCATCTGCGTCGTCCGGCCTGGCTGGCGGCGAGCACCCGCGCCGCACGCGCAAGCCGGGCCCGCAGCGCCCCGCACCGAAGCCCCGCGCCCGACGCTGAGTTGGGGCTTCAGGCGCCGGCGCGTGGCCCGCCGGCGCCCAGCAGCGCGCCGTAGCGGAAGCCCACCCAGGCGTGCTCACGCATCAGCATCTCCACGCGCGCCGATTCGCGCTGCTGCAGCGCGTCGAACACCAGCCGGTGCTGCAGCTGCGCCACGCGCAGCTTCTGGTACTCGGCCTCGGGCGCCTCGTGGTTCAGCGCGATGGCATCGGCGCTGGCGAAAGGCAGGTGGTTGTTGCGCGCAATGGCGTCGGCGATGACGTGGCTGGCATGGGCGGCGACGATGGTGTGGTGGAAGCGCTGGTTCAGCGCGCTCCACAGCGCCACGTCTTCCGGCGCGAGGTGGCCCTTGGCGAGCAGGGCCTCGCCTTCGGCCAGCGCCTGCTGCAGCACAGCGGCCTCGGCCGGCTGCAGGCCACGTTCCGCGAGGTGGCGCGCGGCCAGGCCTTCGAGCACGCCGCGCACCTCGATGGCGGTGCGCACGTCGGTCTCCGAGAAGCGCCGCACCACGTAGCCGCGTTTGCCGGCCTTCTCCAGCAGGCCCTCTTGCTCCAGCGAGCGGAAGGCCAGCCGCACCGGCGTGCGCGAGACCCCCAGGCGCTCGGCCACCGGGAGCTCGGCGACACGCTCGCCGGCTGCCAGGCGGCCGCTCACGATGTGCTGCCGCAAGGTGGCCACGACGCTGGAGGCGTCCCTGGAGTACCCCTCAATTGGATCCATTGAAAGCAATCTAGCTTGAGCAGACACCGATTATCGGCAAAAATTGGATCCAATCCATCGGCGCCGACCCCGAATTGCGCCCCCGCCGATGACGCTGGAGACACCGATGATCCCGATGAATACATGGTTCGTGGCCTGCACGCCCGACGAGATCGACGGCAAGCCGCTGGGCCGCCAGATCTGCGGCTACCGCATGGTGCTGTTCCGCGGCCCCGAGGGCCAGGTGGCGGCGCTGGACGACTGGTGCCCGCACCGCGGTGCGCCGCTGTCGCTGGGGCGCGTGGTGGATGGGCGCCTGGTATGCGGCTACCACGGCCTGCAGATGGGCTGCGAAGGCAAGACCTTGGCCATGCCCGGCCAGCGTGTGCGCGGCTTTCCGCCGGTGCGCGCCTACCCGGTGGTCGAACGCCACGGCTTCGTCTGGGTGTGGCCGGGTGATGCGGCGCGGGCAGACGCCGCGCTGATCCCTGACCTCTTCTGGGCCCAGAACCCGGCCTGGGCCTATGGCGGCGGGCTCTACCGCATCGGCTGCGGCCACCAGCTGATGGTCGACAACCTGATGGACCTCACGCACGAGACCTATGTGCACGCCGACAGCATCGGCCAGCCCGAGATCGACGAGGTGGCGCCTGTCACGCGCGTGGAGGGCGAGCACGTCATCACCGAGCGCCACATGCAGAACATCAGCGCGCCGCCGTTCTGGCGCATGGCGCTGCGCCACAACGGCCTGGCCGACGACGTGCCGGTGGACCGCTGGCAGGTCTGCCACTTCACGCCGCCCAGCCACGTGATGATCGAGGTGGGCGTGGCCCACGCCGGTCATGGGGGCTACCACGCGCCGGCCGAGCACAAGGTCTCCAGCATCGTGGTGGACTTCATCACGCCCGAGACCGACACCGGCATCTGGTACTTCTGGGGCATGGCGCGCAACTTCAGGCCTGAAGACGTGGCGCTCACCGCAGCCATCCGCGAAGGGCAGGGCCGCATCTTTGCCGAAGACCAGCAGATGCTGGAACAGCAGCAGGCCAACCACCTGCGCCATCCCACACGTGCGCTGCTGGGGCTGAACACCGACGCCGGGGGCGTGCAGGCGCGGCGCATCGTCGAGCGCCTGGTGGCGGCCGAGCGGACGCTGGCCGGCGCCGGGGCCGCGGCATGAGCCCTGTGCTGCTGCCGGTGCGCGTGGCGCGCAAGGCTCGCGAGGCCGAAGACATCTGCCGGCTGGAACTGGTGTCGGCCGGCGGTGCGCCGCTGCCCCCCTTCAGCGCTGGCGCCCACATCGATGTGCACCTGCCCGGCGGCCTGGTACGCCCGTACTCGCTGTGCAACAACCCGGCCGAGGCCGGCCGTTACGTGCTGGGTGTGCTGCGCGAGCCAGCTTCGCGCGGCGGCTCGGTGGCGGTGCACGAGCACTTGAGCGAAGGCGATGAGCTGCTGATCAGCGCGCCGCGCAACCTCTTCCCCTTGGCTGAAGGCGCCAGCCGGCATCTGCTGCTGGCTGGCGGCATCGGCCTCACGCCGCTGCTGGCCATGGCCGAGACGCTGGCCGCGCGTGGCGCACCTTTTGCCTTGCACGTGGCGGCGCGCCACGCCGGCCGGGTGGCTTTCCGTGATCGCCTGCAGCAGGGCCCGCTGGCGCCGCACACGCAGTTGCACCTGGACGATGGCCCGCCCGCGCAGCGCCTGGATCTGCCGGCTGTGCTAGCGGCGCCCGCCGCCCGGCAGCACCTCTACGTGTGCGGGCCGGCGGGCTTCATCGCTGCGGTGCTGAACATCGCGCGCGTTCAAGGCTGGCCCGAGGCCCAGCTGCACTGCGAACACTTCGGCGCAGTGCCCGCTGCGCCCAGCGCGACCGCAGACCGCCCCTTCGAGCTGCGTCTGGCGCGCAGCCGGCGCGTGGTGACGGTGTCGGCGGTGCAGTCCGCTGCGCAGGCCCTCAACGAGGCGGGCATCTTCGTGCCCACGTCCTGCGAGCAGGGCATTTGCGGCACCTGCCTCACGCGCGTGCTGGAAGGCGAGTGCGAACACCGCGACCAGTACCTGGAGCCCGACGAACAGGCCGCGAACGAGCAGTTTCTGCCCTGCTGTTCACGCGCCCGTGGCGCCGCGTTGGTACTGGATCTTTGACGCCGCGGGGCGCCTGCCCTCAGGGCCTTTGCGGGCGCAGCACGGGCGGCAACAACGCGCTGGGGGCGGCTTCGCCCCACAGGTGTGCCACGAGAACGGCGCGGTGCGCCAGCACAGCGCGCTGGTTGATGCTGCCCTTGTCGGTGACCTCGCCACGGTCGATGTGCGGCGGCTCGTGCAGCACCAGCAAACGCGCCGGCCGGTTGGCGCTGCCGGTGCCGGCGGCCCACAGGCGGTTGAGCAGATCCTGGAAAAAGGCCACCACGGGCGGCGCCTCCAGCACGGCCTGCGCGTCCAGCTCAGCGCCCAGATCGAAGAGCCGGCGCGCTTCTTCCACGCGCGGAAAGACCATCAGGCCGAGGTCGTCGCGGTCGATGCCGGCCACCACAGCGTCTTGCACCAGCGGGTCGCCGGCGGCGATGACGGCCGCGCGCAGCGGCCCCACGCTCACGAAGGTGCCGCTGCTGAGCTTGAAGTCTTCGGCGATGCGGCCGTCGAAGGCCAGGCCGCGCTGCGGCTGGGTGGGGTCTATCCACACCACGGCATCGCCGGTGCGGTAGTAGCCCTCGGCGTCGAAGGCCTCGGCCGTCTGCTGCGGCGCGCGCCAGTAGCCGGGCATCACGTTGGGGCCGTGGAAGCGCACTTCGGTCTTGCCGCTGTCCTCGGCATTGGGCACCAGCTTCACCGTCACGCCGGGGCAGGGCAGGCCGATGTGGCCCGAGCGCACCTCGCTGCCTACGGCGAACATGCACGAAGGCGCGGTCTCGGTCATGCCCAGGCCGGTGATCATCGGCACCCGCTCACCGCGCGCGGCCACGGCAAGCGCATCGATGCGGTTCCACACCGCCTGCGAGAGCCCGGCGCCGGCGTACATGAAGCAGCGCACGCGGCTGAAGAAGGTGCTGCGCAGCGCGGCGTCGGCCTCCATCGCGGTGGCCAGTTCTTCAAAGCCCTTGGGCACGTTGAAGTACATCGTCGGCGCGATCTCGCGCAGGTTGGCCAGCGTCTGCGCCATGCCCTTGGGCGTGGGCTTGCCTTCGTCGATGTAGAGCGTGCCGCCGTTGTGCAGCACGAGGCCCACGTTGTGGTTGCCGCCGAAGGTGTGGTTCCAGGGCAGCCAGTCGACCAGCACCGGCGGCTCGTCGGCCACGAAGGCCAGGGTCTGGCGCAGCATCTGCTGGTTGGCGCAGACCATGCGGTGCGTGTTGATCACACCCTTGGGCGCCTTGGTGCTGCCCGAGGTGAAGAGGAACTTGATGATGGTGTCGGGCCCGGTGGCCGCGTGCGCAGCCGCAGCGGCCGGGCCAGGCGGCGTGGAAAGCAGCGCCGAAAAGGCGTGCAAGGGGCGGCCGCCGAGTGTGGGGCCGCCGATATCGGCCACGGCCTCGTCGGGCATCACCACGCAGGCATCGGCGGGCGCCACGGCTTCGATGGCGCGGCGGTAGGCCGGCGTGGCCGCGAACACGAGGCCCGGCGTGGTGACGTCCAGGATGTGGCGCAGCTTGGCGAAGTCTTGCGACACCAGCGAATAGGCGGGCGACACCGGCACAAAAGGCACACCCACCCACATCGCGCCCAGGCTCAGCGTGAGGTGTTCGAGATCGTTGTCAGAGAGGATGGCCACCGGCCGCTCGGCCGACAGCCCCTGGTCCAGCAGCCACTGCCCCACGGCTTGCGCGCGCTGCAGCATCTGCGCATACGTGACCGTGACCCAGGGCCCGTGGCCGCCGGCGCGGCGCGCAGCGAACACGCGGTCGGGGCCACGTTCGGCGTGCTCGCGCAGGCGGTCGCTCAGGCGCAGGGCGTGGGGCTGCAGCGGCTCGGTGGCGCGCAGCAGCACGCTACCGTCGGCGCGGTGTTCGATCTCGGCATGCAGGCAGCCGCCGAACAGAGAGGGCATAGTCATGGACGGCGATGCTAGATAGTTCAGTTTGTGAACCAATATCGGGTTTTCCCGCGGCGCGCGGGCGTGGTGTGCTCTGGCATGTCGCTAGCATCGCCGGCATGCCGAGCCCGCTGTGCCGTGAGCGCCATCCATTTCCTGCCACGACGCGCCGCCCATGCCCAAGAGCCGCCTGAACGCCATCGCTGACGAAACACCCGCCGGCCACCTGGGCGCTGCAGGCCTGCGCCAGGTGCTGGGCTACCAGCTGGCGCAGGCCTCGGTGGTGTGCATGCGGGTCTTCATGTGCCAGGTCGGCGACACGCACGACCTGCGCCCGGTGGAGTACACCGTGCTGCACCTCATCAGCGAGAACCCGGGCTGCTCGTCGGTGCGGCTGGCCAAGGCCTTGTCGGTCACCAAGCCGAACATCACGATGTGGGTCGAGCGCCTCGTGGCGCGGGGCCTGGTGCAGCGCACGCCCAGCGCCAGCGACAAACGGTCGCACGAGTTGCGCGCCACCGCCGACGGCCTGGTGCTGGTGGGCCGCGCTACGCAGAGCCTGGTGGCGGGCGAAGCCGAGGCGCTGGCGCACCTGAGCCCCGGCGAGCGCGTGATGCTGGCCGAACTGCTGCAGAAACTGGCGCGCGGATGCGCGCGCTGAGGCCGGCCGAGCTCGCGCTTCAGCCGAGCGCGCGCTGCGCCAGTGCTTCGATCAAGGCTTCGGCGCGCAAGGGCGCACCGCGGGCCGCGGCAGTGTGCAGATCGGCCGCGTGGCCGTGTTGCCAGACGGCGTCGCACGCGAGTTCGTGCACGGGTCTTTGCGGCGCCTGCGCCCACAGCCCGGCGGCCCAGCCGGCCAGCACGTCGCCCGTGCCCGCGCTGGCCAGCGCGGCGTTGCCGGTGGGGTTGATGCAGGGCAGGGCGCCGGGGGCGGCAATGACGCTGCCCGAGCCTTTCAACACGACTGCCGCGCCATAACGCGCCGCCAGCGCCTGTGCTGCGGCCACCCTGTCGGCCTGCACCTCGGCGGTGCTGCAGCCAAGCAGGCGCGCGGCCTCCAGCGGGTGCGGCGTCAGCAGCGTCTGCAGGGCCCGTGGCGCGCGGGCCTGCAACTGGGCTTGCAAGGCGGCATCGGCCGCGATGGCGTTCAGCGCATCGGCATCCAGCACCAGCCGCTGGGCGCTGGCCAGCAGCGGCGGCAGCGCTTCGTGCACGGCCTGGCCGCCGCCGCAGCCGCAGGCCACGGTGGTGGCCGCCAAGGTTTCGGCCGCTGACAACCACCAGGCGCTGCGGCCCATCAAGGCCGGGTGGGCGGCGTCGAGCAGCGAGGCCGCCGGGTCGAGCGGGCTGCAGAACACGCGCCCGGCACCGGCCGCCTGGGCCGCGGCGGCCGCGAGCCAGGCCGCACCCGTCATGCCGGGTGCGCCGCCCACCACGGCCACGTCGCCATGGCTGCCTTTGTGGTGGGCGTGCGGGCGGGCGGCCCAGGCCGGCGGGCCGCTGAGCACGCCGTCCGCGATGGCCGCGGTCACGCCCAGGCGGTGCAGCCACACCTGGCCGGCATGGTCGCGGCCCTGGCCCGTGAACAAGCCGGGCTTCAGCGTGAGCAGCGAAAGCGTGTGTGTGGCCTGCACCGCGGCCGCGGCGGCGCCGTCAGCGCAGGCCATGGGTTGGCCCGTGTCGGGGTGCAGGCCCGAAGGCAGATCGACCGCCAGGACCTGCGCGCCCTGCGCGGCGGCCGCGTTCAGCGCCGCGATGGCGTGCGCCACCGTGCCCGTGGGCGCGCGCCGCAGGCCCAGGCCGAGCAGGGCATCGATGTGCAGCGTGTCGGCGCTGCCGGTGTGCACCGCCATCGACCCATCGGCCAGGGTGGGCGGTGGGGCCATCCACACGCCGGCGGTGTGCGCGCGCTGCCAGGCCTCGTGGGCATCGGGCGGCAGGGCCTCGGGCGCGGCCAGCAGCCACACCTGCACGGCCTTGCCGGCCGCATGCAGCAGGCGCGCCGCGACCAGCCCGTCTCCACCGTTGTTGCCCGGCCCGGCCCAGACCACCACGCGCCTTGCGTGCGGCGCCAGGGCCAGTGCCAGCCGTGCCACCGCCAGGCCGGCGGCCTCCATCAGCGCCATGGGCGCGGCCCTGCCCAGTGCTGCACGTTCAAGGGCCTGTGAGGCCGCAGCGCCGTGCAGCGGCCAGGGGCCGTTGCAGGCGTGCACGTGCAGTGGCGCTGTCGGTGTGCTCATGCGGTGCATTCTGCGCCGCACCCGGGCAACACCGGCGCCGGCAACAGGTCTTCAGTCAGGCCGCTTCAACGCAGCCGCTGCAGCCCGAGGGCTTGCACGTCCAGCGGTGCTTCGCGACCTGCGACCAGCTCTGCCAGCACGCGTGCCGAGCCGCTGGCCAGGGCCCAGCCGTGGTGGCCGTGGCCGAGGTTGAGCCACAGCCCCGGCTGGCCGCTGGCGCCCAGCACCGGGCAGCCGTCGGGCAGCAGGGCGCGCGCGCCCTTCCAGTGCTGCGCGCCGCGTTCGAGCACGGCACCCGGGAACCACTCGTCAAGCGCCCGGTAGAGGCGGCGCAGCGGGGCCAGCGCCACCTCGGTGGCATCGCCTCCCAGTTCGTTCAGGCCGCTGACGCGCACGCGCTGGCCCAGTCGGGTCATGGTGATCTGCTCGCGGCTGTCGATCAGCGTCGCTCGCGGCCCCGGAGGCGGCAGGCCGTCGACATGGCGCAGCGGCGCCGTCACGGTGTAGCCGTGCACCGCCACCAGCGGCAGCCGCACGCCGGCACGGGTCAGCAGCGGTGCGGCTTCGGTACCGGCGCAGACCACGATGGCATCGAAGCTCTCGGCTTCGCCCGTCGCGGGCACCACCGTGGCCGGCTTGCCCGGCTTCAGGGCCCGCACCGGGGTGTCGAAGCGGAACTTCGCGCCCAGGCGCTGGGCCTCGGCCTTCATCAGGTGGGCGAACTGGCGGCAGTTGCCGGCGCCATCCTGTGCCAGGTGCAGCCCCGCGTGCAGCGGCGTGCCTTCGTGCAGGCCGGGCTCCAGGGCGCGGCAGCGGGCGGCATCGGCCAGTTCGTGGGCCACGCCGCTGTCGCGCAGGCGGGCCAGCAGCGGCTGCACGGCCTTCAGTTCGCGTTCGGTGCGCAGCAGCAGCAGGCAGCCGGGGGTCTGCTCGAACTCCAGGCGCAGCGCCTGCGCCAGCGCCAGCAGGCGTTGTTTGCTGAACTGCCCGAGCGACTGCAGCGCCTGCGCCTGCGCTGCCACGGCAGCCGGCCGGCGAGTGCGCCAGGCCTGCCACAACCAGGGCAGGTGGGCCCAAGCAGCCACGCCGCGCAGCTGAGGGCGCTGCCAAGCAGCGCCGGCCAGGCCCCAGGGCGCCAGCAGGGTGGGGGCGATGAGGCCGCCGTTGGCGAAGCTGGCCAGCGGGGCCACGCTGCTGCGGCGCTCGAAGACGGTGACCTCGTGGCCGCCCGTGGCCAGTTCAAAGGCGGTGGTGACGCCGACGATGCCGGCGCCGACGATGGCGATGCGCAAGTTCAGGCCCCCGTGGCTGCGCCGGGGCGGGCGCCGCCGCGGCAGGGGGCGGCAAGGCTGGCAGGCACGGCTTGGGCGCGTGCTAGAATCATTGGGTTTTGCCTCGATGCAGGTTCTGTTTGGGGGGTGGCCACGCCGCTCCGCAAGACTGCGGTTCGACATGCAGACCATCACGGCCAGCCGGCTTGCACAGCGGCTTGAAGTGACGGGCCACGCGGTGTCGGCAAGTCGGGCGATTCAATCGCGAACCCGGTTCCACCAAGGTGTCGCCTGTCCGTTGTGACGGCTGTGAAACAGCCGTTTCCGCAGGTGATCAAGCGGCCGGGATTCTAGACACAACCTTCGGAGTTCTCATGACTGTCTCCATGCGCGAAATGCTGGAAGCTGGCGTCCATTTCGGACACCAAACCCGCTTCTGGAACCCCAAGATGGCCCCGTACATCTACGGCCATCGCAACAAGATCCACATCATCAACCTCGAGAAGACGCAGCCGCTCTTCGAGGAAGCGATGAAGTTCGTGCGCCAGCTGTCGGCCAAGCGCGGCACCATCCTGATGATCGGCACCAAGCGCCAGGCCCGCGAAGTGATCGCGATGGAAGCCCAGCGCGCCGGCATGCCCTACGTCGACCAGCGTTGGCTCGGCGGCATGATGACCAACTTCAAGACGGTCAAGGGCAGCCTGAAGAAGCTGAAGGACATGCAGGCCACCAAAGAGGCCGGCACCGACGCCATGATCAAGAAGGAAGCCCTGCTGTTCGATCGCGAGCTGGTCAAGCTCGAGAAGGACATCGGCGGCATCCAGGACATGGCTGCGCTGCCTGATGCGATGTTCGTCATCGACGTCGGCTACCACAAGATTGCGGTGGCCGAAGCCAAGAAGCTGGGCATCCCGGTGATCGGCATCGTCGACACCAACCACTCGCCCATCGGCATCGACTACGTCATCCCCGGCAACGACGACTCGGCCAAGGCCGTGGCGCTGTACGCCAAGGCGGTGGCCGACGCCGTGCTGGAAGGCCGCGCCAACGCCACGAACGAAGTGGTGCAGGCCGTCTCGGCCGCCGGCGACGAGTTCGTCGAAGTCAACGAAGAGGCCTGATCGGGCCTGACCTGACACACCGCGCCCTGGCGGCGCGGTGTTTTTCGTGCTGGCGGGCGCTTTTGCGCGCCGCAGCCCCCCGAATTCATTGGAGATGACGATGCCCGCAATCACTGCAAGCATGGTGGCCGAGCTGCGCGCCAAGACCGACGCGCCGATGATGGAATGCAAGAAGGCGCTGACCGAAGCCGACGGCGACGCCGTGCGCGCTGAGGAGATCCTGCGCGTCAAGCTGGGCAACAAGGCCGGCAAGGCCGCTGCCCGTGTCACCGCCGAAGGCGTGATCGCCGCTGCCGTGAACGGCAACGTGGGTGCCGTGGTCGAGGTCAACTGCGAGACCGACTTCGTCACCAAGAACGATTCTTTCCTGGCCTTCGCCAAGGCCGTGGCCCAGCTGATCGCCGAGCACGGCCCGGCCGACGTGGCCGCCGTGGGCGCGCTGGCGCTGACGCAAGACGGCTTCGGCCCGACCGTGGAAGACGTGCGCAAGGGCCTGATCGGCAAGATCGGCGAGAACATGTCCATCCGCCGCTTCCAGCGTTACGCCGGCGGTGGCCAGCTCGCCCACTACCTGCACGGCACGCGCATCGGCGTGGTGGTGGAGTTCGAAGGCAGCGACGTCGCCGCCAAGGACGCCGCCATGCACATCGCCGCGATGAAGCCCGCTGCCCTCTCGTCGGCCGAAGTGCCGGCCGAGCTGGTGGAGAAGGAGCGCAAGATCGCCGCCGAGAAGGCTGCCGAGAGCGGCAAGCCCGCCGAGATCGTGGCCAAGATGGTCGACGGCTCGGTGCAGAAGTTCCTCAAGGAAGTTTCGCTGCTCGACCAGGTTTTCGTGAAGGCCGCCGACGGCAAGCAGACCGTGGGCCAGTACCTCAAGAGCACGAACACCACCGCCAAGGGCTTCACGCTCTACGTGGTGGGCGAGGGCATCGAGAAGAAGGTCGACGACTTCGCCGCCGAAGTGGCTGCGCAAGTCGCCGCCGCCAAGGGCCAGTGAGCCCGGGCCCGCGTGGTGCCTGCGGGCGCCGCGCGGGCTTTTCTTTGCATACGTTTGTGCGGTCGGCGCCCGGCAGGGCCGACTTACACTGCAAGCCTTTCCCTCTGGAGTTGACCTGATGCCGGCCTACAAGCGCATCCTGCTGAAGCTGTCGGGCGAAGCCCTGATGGGCGACGACGCCTACGGCATCAACCGCGCCACCATCGTGCGCATGGTGCAAGAGGTGCAAGAGGTCACGAAGCTGGGCACCGAGGTGGCTGTCGTCATCGGTGGCGGCAACATCTTCCGCGGCGTGGCCGGTGGCAGCGTGGGCATGGACCGCGCCACCGCCGACTACATGGGCATGCTGGCCACGGTGATGAACTCGCTGGCCCTGGCCGACACCATGCGGCAAGAGGGCATGACGGCGCGTGTGATGTCGGCCATCAGCATCGAACAGGTCGTTGAGCCCTATGTTCGGCCAAAGGCGCTGCAGTACCTCGAAGAGGGCAAGGTCGTGGTGTTCGCGGCCGGCACCGGCAACCCCTTCTTCACCACCGACACCGCCGCGGCCTTGCGCGGGGCCGAGATGGGCGCCGAGATCGTGCTCAAGGCCACCAAGGTCGACGGCGTCTACACCGCCGACCCCAAGAAGGACCCGAGCGCCACGCGCTACACCACCATCAGCTTCGACGACGCCATTGCTCAGAACCTGCAGGTGATGGACGCCACCGCCTTCGCGCTGTGCCGCGACCAGAAGCTGCCCATCAAGGTTTTCAGCATCTTCAAGCCCGGCGCGCTCAAGCGCGTGGTGCAGGGCGAAGACGAAGGTACGCTGGTTCACGTTTGAGAGTGACTCCGTCATGACCATCCAGGACATCAAGAAGACGGCCGAGACCAAGATGGGCAAGTCCATCGAGGCCTTCAAGAACGAACTGCACAAGATCCGCACCGGCCGCGCTCACCCGGGCCTGCTCGACCAGGTGCATGTCGACTACTACGGCTCGCCCGTGCCCATCAGCCAGGTGGCCAACGTGACGCTGCTCGACGCGCGCACGATCAGTGTGCAGCCCTGGGAAAAGGGCATGGGCGCGAAGATCGAGAAGGCCATCCGCGAAAGCGACCTGGGCCTGAACCCGTCGTCGCAGGGCGATCTGCTGCGGGTGCCGATGCCCGCGCTGACCGAAGAGCGCCGCAAGGAACTGACCAAGGTCGTGCGCCACGCCGGTGAAGACGCCAAGATCGCCGTGCGCGCCGTGCGCCGCGAAGCCAACGATCACCTCAAGAAGCTGCTCAAGGACAAGGAAGTGTCCGAGGACGACGAGCGCCGCGCGCAAGACGAGGTGCAGCGCCTGACCGACCGCGTTATCGCGGAGATCGACAAGCTGGTGCAGGGCAAGGAAGCCGAGGTGCTGGCCGTCTGAGGCCAGCGCTGTCGCCCGCCCGCCCCCAGTCTCATGTCCGAGCTGTCTCTCGCCCCCGCGGCCGTCCAGCCGCCCAGCGACGCCGCTGCTACCGTGCCCCGCCATGTGGCGGTGGTGATGGATGGCAACGGCCGTTGGGCCAAGAACCGCTACATGCCGCGCTACTTCGGCCACAAGGCCGGGGTCGATGCGCTGGTGCGCGTGATCAACACCTTCGCCGACCGCGGCGTTGAGTACCTCACCGTTTTCGCGTTTTCGTCCGAGAACTGGAAGCGTCCCGCCGACGAGGTGTCGGGACTGATGGGCCTCGTGCTCGTGTCGGTGTCGAAGTACCTCACGAAGCTGGCCGGCGACGGCGTGCGCATCCGCATCGTGGGCGACCGCGAGGCGGTGTCCGAGAAGCTGCGCAAGGCCTGGGACCACGCCGAAGAGATCACCAAGCACAACACCCGCATCAACCTCAGCGTGGCCTTCAACTACGGCGGCCGCTGGGACGTGATGCAGGCCTGCCGCCAGGCGCTGGCCGAGGGCCTGGCGCCCGAGCAGCTCGACGAAGCCTGGTTGTCCAGCCGCATGGCCATGGCTTTCGCGCCCGACCCCGATCTGTTCATCCGCACCGGGGGCGAGATGCGCATCAGCAACTTCCTGCTGTGGCAAACCGCCTACTCCGAACTCTTCTTCACCGAGTGCCTCTGGCCCGATTTCGGTCTGACCGAGATCGATGCGGCCTTCGCTGCCTATGCGCGGCGCGAGCGGCGTTTCGGCACCTTGCGCTCCAGCCCGTCGCCGTCTGAAGGTTCCTGACGCGGCCATGCTGAGGCAGCGTGTCATCACCGCGCTCGTGCTCGTGGCCTTGCTGCTGGCGTCGCTGTCGGTCAGCAGCGCCTGGCCCTTTGCTGCACTCACCCTGGTCCTGATGGCCGCCGGCGGCTGGGAATGGGGCCGCCTGAACCAGGCCGGTGCCGCGCTCAGCGTGCTGATGGGTGCGGCCGTGGCTGCAGGGGGCGCGCTGGCCTGGCTGGCGGGCTGGAAGCAGGACGCGCCTGCGCTGCTGTGGGCCTTCGCGCTGCTGCTGTGGGGCGCGGGCGGCGCGGTGGCGCTGCGCAGCGGGCCGGCGGCCTGGCCGCTGCTGCCGCGTGCGGCGCGCTGGGTGATGGGCCTGGCAGCGCTGTGGCTGGCCTGGCTGGCCCTGGCCGGCGCGCACGGCGTGGGCATCAACTTCATGCTCTCGGCGCTGTGCCTGGTGTGGATGGCCGACGTGGCAGCGTATTTCGGCGGCCGCGCTTTTGGCCGGCGCAAGTTGGCCCCCAGCATCAGCCCCGGCAAGAGCTGGGAAGGTGTGTGGTCGGGCTGGCTGGGCGTGGTGCTGCTGGCGGCCTTCTGGATCTGGCTTGACGGCCGCATGGGCTTCGACGGCCCCAGCCTCTACAGCCGGCTCTTCGATCGCTGGGGTCTCGCGGGCCTGCTGGCGGCCTTGTGGCTGCTGGCGGGCTTGAGCGTCGTCGGCGATCTCGTCGAATCTCTCGTCAAACGCGCCGCCGGCGCCAAGGACAGCAGCCGCCTGCTGCCCGGCCATGGCGGTGTGCTCGACCGCGTCGATGCACTGCTGCCGGTGCTGCCGGCCGTGATGGCGCTCGTTGCACTCGGAAGCCTTGCATGAACGCACCCCGCCAACGCCTGGCCATCCTCGGCGCCACCGGCTCCATCGGCACGAGCACGCTCGATGTCGTGGCGCGCCACCCCGAGCGGTTCGAGGTGGTGGGCCTCACGTCCTACCAGCGCACCGATCTGCTGGTGCAGCAGTGCCTGCAGTTCCGCCCGCGGGTGGCCGTGTTGCCCACCGCCGAGCGTGCGGCCGAAGTGCGCGCCGCGCTGAAGGCCGCCGGCTCGGCCACCGAGGTGCAGCACGGCGCGCAGGCGCTGTGCGAACTGGCCGCGGCCGATGATGTCGACAGCGTGATGGCCGCCATCGTCGGCGCCGCCGGCCTGCCGCCCTGCATGGCCGCGGCGCGCAGCGGCAAGCGCTTGCTCCTGGCCAACAAGGAAGCGCTGGTGGTGGGCGGCGCGCTCTTCATGCAGGCTGTGAAGGATGGCGGCGCCACGCTGCTGCCCATCGACAGCGAGCACTCGGCCATCTTCCAGTGCCTGCCCGAAGACCGCAGTGCCTGGGCGCGCCGCATCGACCACATCATCCTCACCGCCAGCGGCGGGCCCTTCCGCCACCGCGACCCCGAAACGCTGCACGAAGTGACCCCGGCGCAAGCCGTGGCGCACCCGAACTGGGTGATGGGCCGCAAGATCTCGGTGGATTCGGCCACGATGATGAACAAGGCACTGGAGGTCATCGAGGCGCGCTGGCTCTTCGACCTCGCGCCCGAGAACATCCGTGTTGTCATCCACCCGCAGAGCATCATCCATTCGATGGTGGTGTGCCGCGACGGCAGCGTGCTGGCGCAGCTGGGCACGCCCGACATGAAGGTGCCCATCGCCTACGGCCTGTCTTTCCCCGAGCGCATCGAATCGGGTGCGCCGCGGCTCGACTTTCTGCAGCAGCCGCCGCTGCACTTCGAGACCCCCGACCCGCGCCGTTTCCCGGGCCTGCAACTCGCCTGGGACGCGCTGCGCGGCCCCGAGGGCAGCACCACGGTGCTCAACGCTGCCAACGAAGTGGCGGTGGCGGCCTTCCTGGACGGAACGATCGCCTTCACGGCGATTCACACGCTCAACGCGCGCACCATCGAGCGCCTGGAGCCCCGCCTGAGCCCGACCCACAGCCTGGAAGACCTGATCGAGCTCGACACCCGGGCCCGCGTCATGGCCCATGACCTGATGCAGGAACTCGCGGCGTGATCACCACCGTCCTGGCCTTCCTGCTGACCCTGGGCATCCTCGTGGTCATCCACGAGTACGGCCACTACCGGGTGGCCGTGGCCTGCGGCGTGAAGGTGCTGCGGTTTTCGGTCGGTTTCGGTCAGGTGATCTGGCGCCGGCAGAGCGCGCCCGACGCCACCGAGTTCGTGCTTTGCGCCTTGCCGCTCGGCGGCTATGTGCGCATGCTCGACGAGCGTGAAGCGCCGGTTGCGCCTGGTCAGGTGAACCAGGCCTTCAACCGCAAGCCGCTGTGGCAGCGTGCGGCCATCGTGTCGGCCGGACCGCTGGCGAACCTCGCGCTGGCCGTGCTGCTGTACGCTGCCGCGCACTGGATCGGCGTGCAGGAGCCCAAAGCCCTGATCGGTCCGCCCGCGGCCGGCAGCGTGGCCGAGCGTGCCGGCTTGCGCGCCGGGCAATGGGTTCAGGCCATGGACCATGGCAGCGGTGAGTGGCAGGAACTGCGCTCGCTCACCGACCTGCGCTGGGAGGTGACGCAGGCCGCCTTGCGAGGTGAGCGCGTGCGCCTGCAGGTGAGCGATGGTGACGGGCGTGCTGCACGCAGCGTCGACCTGGATCTGTCGGGCATCGAGGCCCGCGAGGTGGATGCCGCGCTCACGCAGCGCATCGGCCTGGGCAGCCCCTGGCGCGAGCCGGTGCTGGGCCAGGTGCAGGCCGGCAGCGCCGGTGCCGCCGCAGGCCTGCAGCGCGGCGACCGGGTGCTGTCCATCGACGGCCAGGCCGTGGCCGACGCGCAGCAGGTGGTGGAGAAGGTGCGTGGCAACCTGCGCGCCGGCCAGGTGAGCACGCAGGCCTGGCTGGTGGAGCGCGACGGCCGCACGCTGGTGCTGAATGTCACGCCGCAGGTGGTCACCGAGAAAGGCCAGACCTTCGCGCGTGTTGGCGTCGAGCCCGGCCGTGCGCCGGTGATGCTGACGGTGCAGCACGGCGTCTTCGAAGGCCTGCAGCTCGGCGCCGTGCGCACCTGGGAAGTGTCGGTGCTGACGGTGAAGATGCTGGGCCGCATGCTCATCGGCGAGGCCTCGCTGAAGAACCTCAGCGGCCCGCTGACGATTGCGGATTACGCCGGCCAATCCGTCACCAAGGGTCTGGCCTACTACCTGGGTTTCCTGGCGCTGGTGAGCGTGAGTCTGGGCGTGCTCAACCTCTTGCCCCTGCCCATGCTCGATGGGGGCCACCTGATGTATTACATTTTCGAGGGCGTCACCGGCCGCCCCGTCTCCGACCTCTGGCTGGCCCGGCTGCAACGCGGCGGCATCGCTGTCTTGTTGATGATGATGTCGGTCGCCCTTTTCAACGACGTCGCCCGCTTGCTGGGCCTGCACTGAATCCCCATGTTCCCTGTGTTTCCGACCGGGCCCAACGGCCCCTGGGGCCCTGTTGCCGTGCTCAGCGTGGCCATCGCCTCGGCTTTTGCCGCACCCGCAGCCCTAGCCGTCACGCCCTTCGTGCTGAAGGACATCCGCGTTGAAGGCCTGCAGCGCACCGACCCCGGCACCGTGTTCGCCGCGCTGCCCTTCCGCATCGGCGACACCTACACCGACGACAAGGGCTCGGCCGCACTTCGCGCGCTCTTCGCCACCGGCCTGTTCAAGGACGTGCGCATCGAGATCGAGGGCGAGGTCGCTATTGTCATCGTCGACGAACGTTCCATCATCGGCGCCGTCACCTTCGTCGGCCTGAAAGAGTTCGACAAGGAACCGCTGACCAAGAGCCTGCGCGACGCCGGCATCGGCGAAGGCCTGCCTTTCGACCGCGCGCTCATCGACCGCGCCGAGCAGGAGATCAAGCGCCAATACCTGGGCCGCAGCCTCTACGGTGCCGAGGTGGTGACGACGATCACGCCGCTGGAGCGCAACCGCGTCAACGTGACCTTCACGATGACCGAAGGCGACGCCGCGAAGATCAAGGACATCCGCATCGCCGGTGCGACGGTGTTCAGCGAACGCGAGTTGCTCGACCTCTTCGAGCTCACGCCCACGGGCTGGTTCACCTGGTACAGCAAGACCGACCGCTACTCGCGCACCAAGCTCAACGCCGACCTGGAAAAGCTGCGCGCCTACTATGTGAATCGCGGCTATCTCGAGTTCGCCATCGAGAGCACGCAGGTCACGATCTCGCCCGACAAGCAGACCATCTCGGTGGCCATCTCCATCAAGGAAGGCCAGCCCTACACCGTGACGGCGGTGCGCCTGGAAGGCGACTACCTCGGCAAGGAAGAAGAGTTCCGTGCCTTCGTGGCACTGCGGCCCGGCCAGCCCTACCGTGGCGATGCGGTCACCGCTACCGGCAAGCGCTTCACCGACCTTTTCGGGCTGTACGGTTACGCCTTCGCGCGCATCGAGCCGCGCCCCGAGATCGACCGCTCCACAGGCCAGGTGGTGGTGGTGTTTGCCGCCGAGCCGAGCCGCCGCGTTTACGTGCGCCGCATCGACGTGGCCGGCAACTCGCGCACACGTGACGAGGTGGTGCGCCGCGAGTTCCGACAGCTGGAAGGCGCCTGGTACGACGGCGGTCTGATCAAGCTCAGCAAAGAGCGCGTGGAACGCCTGGGCTTCTTCAAGGAAGACATCGAGATCGAGACCAACGAGGTGCCGGGTTCGCCCGACCAGGTCGACCTCGTTGTCAACGTCGTCGAGAAGCCCACCGGCAACCTTATCGTCGGTGCTGGCTACTCCAACGCAGAGCGCCTGACCTTCACCGCCTCGGTGAAGCAAGAAAACGCCTTCGGTTCGGGCAACTACCTGGGCATCGAGCTCAACACCAGCCGCTACCAGCGCACGCTGGTGGTGAGCACGGTCGACCCCTACTGGACGGTGGATGGCATCTCGCGCGCCATCGACGTTTTTTACCGCACGCAGCGCCCCATCAACAGCCTGGGTGACACCTACGACTTGAAGACCCCGGGCGCTTCGGTGCGTTTCGGCGTGCCTTTCTCCGAGTACGACACGGTGTTCGTGGGCATCGGCATCGAGCGCACGGAAATCGGCACGGCCACCGGCATTCCGCTGTCGTACTTGAACTACCGCGCGCTGTACGGCGACAAGACCAACTCTTTTCCGCTGACGCTGGGCTGGTCGCGTGATGCCCGCGACAGCGTGCTCGTGCCCACGGCCGGCCGCTACCAGCGCGTGAACCTGGAGTGGGCCGCCTTTGGCGACGTGCGCTACCTGCGCACCAACGCGCAGTACCAGGAATACTGGCAACTGCCGCTGCGCATGTCGGTCGGTGTCAACGCCGAGATCGGCTGGGGCCAGGGCCTGGGCGGCAAGCCCTTCCCGGTCTTCAAGAACTTCTACGGCGGCGGCCTGGGCACGGTTCGCGCGTTTGAGCAGAGCTCGCTCGGTGTGGTTGATCCCACGGGAGCCTACATCGGTGGCGCCAAGCGCATGAACATCAACACCGAGCTCTACTTCCCCGTGCCAGGGACCGGCAGCGACCGTTCCCTGCGCATCTTCGCCTTTGTCGACGCCGGCAACGTGTGGCGCGAAGACGAAACCATCACTGGCGAGTCCGTTCGTTCTTCGGCGGGCTTGGGCCTGTCGTGGATCTCGCCTGTGGGCCCCTTGAAGCTGAGCTGGGGCAAGCCGCTGCGCTTGCAGCGCAACGATAGAATCCAACGTTTCCAATTCCAGATCGGGACTGCCTTCTGATGAAGATGTTCGCCCCCCAGCGCCCTGCCGCCACTGCCACCAAGGTTTCTCGCTGGCTGGCCATCGCCGCCATTTCCGTGGCGGCTGCGGCCCCCGCCGTTGCGCAGGACCTGAAGATCGGCTACGTCAACAGCGAGCGCGTGCTGCGCGAGTCCAACGCTGCCAAGGCCGCGCAGACCAAGCTGGAAACCGAGTTCGGTAAACGGGAGCGTGAGCTCAACGACGCCGGCAACAAGCTCAAGGCCGCGGCCGACAAGCTGGAGAAGGACGGCCCGACCCTGGCGCCAGCCGAACTGCAGCGCCGCCAGCGTGAGCTGGTCGACCAAGACCGCGACCTGCAGCGCAAGCGCCGCGAGTTCCAGGAAGACCTCAATCAGCGCCGCAACGAAGAGCTGGCTGCGGTGGTCGAGCGCGCCAACCGTGTCATCCGCCAGATCTACGAGACCGAAAAATACGACCTGATCCTGCAGGAAGTGATCTTCGCAAGCGCGCGCGTCGACATCACCGAGAAGGTGATCCGCCAGCTCAACGCGCCCGCACCGGCCGCAGCGCCGGGCAAGTAAGCCTTGCCGGGCCTGGCTGTGACGGGTGTGCGCCTGGGGGAACTCAGCGCACTGTTGGGCGGTGAACTGGTCGGCGATGCCGAACTCACCGTCCACCGCATCGGGCCGCTGGAGTCTGCCGACGCGCAGACCATCAGCTTCCTCTCCAACCCGCGCTACCAGGCGCAGCTGGGGGCCTCCCAAGCCGGCTGCGTGATTGTCGGCCCCGCCATGCGCGAGGCCGCCGTGGCACGAGGTGCGGCCCTGGTCTGCGCCGACCCCTACCTCGCGTTTGCGCGCCTCACCCAGTGGTGGTCTGCGCGGCTGCGGCGTCCGCCTGTCTTGGGTGTGCACCCGAGTGCCGTCGTCGAAGAAGGCGCGCACATCCACCCCACGGCCAGCGTCGGTGCCTTGGCCTTCGTCTCGGCCGGCGCCTCGGTGGGTGCCGGTGCGGTGGTCGGCACCCACGTGCACCTTGGCGCTGACGCCGCTGTGGGCGAGGGCACGGTGCTCAAGCCGCGTGTCGTGCTGGGTGATGCGTGCCGCATCGGCGCGCGCGGCATCGTGCACAGCGGGGCGGTCATCGGTGCAGACGGCTTTGGCTTCGCACCCGCGCGCGACGAAACTGGCGCCTGGTGGGAAAAAATTGAACAGCTTGGCGGCGTGCGCATCGGCGACGACGTGGAGATCGGTGCCAACACCTGCGTTGACCGTGGCGCGCTGGACGACACCGTGCTCGAAGATGGCGTGAAGCTCGACAACCTCGTGCAGATCGGCCACAACGTGCACGTCGGCGCGCACACCGCCTTCGCGGGCTGTGTGGGTGTGGCCGGCAGCGCGCGAATCGGGCGGCATTGCACCGCCGGCGGCGGCGCCATCATCCTGGGCCACTTGGAGATTTGCGACCACGTGCACATCACGGCGGCCACGGTCATCAGCCGGTCCATCCACAAGCCGGGCCAGTACAGCGGCATGTTCCCCTTCGATGACAATGCCAGCTGGGAAAAGAACGCTGCCACCTTGAGACAACTGCACACGCTGCGAGAGAGGCTGCGCGCGCTGGAGAAGAAGACGTGACGACGATGGACATCCAATACATCCTGCGCAAGCTGCCGCACCGCTACCCCATCCTGCTGGTGGACCGCGTGCTCGAACTCGAAAAAGACGTGCGCATCAAGGCGCTGAAGAACGTCACCATCAACGAGCCGTTTTTCATGGGCCACTTCCCGGCGCGCCCGGTGATGCCGGGTGTGCTGATGCTGGAAGCGCTGGCCCAGTCGGCCGCCATCCTCAGTTTCGAGAGCGCGGGTGCCGACCCGGGCGACGACACCGTGGTGTATTTCGCCGGCATCGACAACGCACGCTTCAAGAAGCCCGTCGGTCCCGGCGACCAGCTCATCCTGGAAGCCGCCATCGACCGCGTGAAGTCGGGCATCTATCGCTACAAGGCCAAGGCCAGCGTCGACGGTGCCACGGTCTGTGAAGCCGATCTGATGTGCACGATGCGCCGCGTCGCTGCCCCCTGAACCGCACGATGGCCCTGATCCACCCCACCGCCATCGTCGACCCTGGCGCCGAGCTGGCGGCGACGGTGCAGGTCGGCCCCTATGCGTTGATTGGCGCCGGCGTGCACATTGGCGAAGGCACGCGCATCGGCGGGCACTGCACGCTCGAAGGCCCGATGACCTTGGGCCGAGACAACGTCGTGCACCCGCATGCCGCCCTGGGCTGCGCGCCGCAGGACAAGAAGTACGCCGGCGAGCCGACCGAGCTGCACATCGGCGACCGCAACACCATCTTCCAGTTCTGCACCTTCAGTCGCGGCACCGCGCAAGACGCGGGTGTCACGCGCGTGGGCGACGACAACTGGGTCATGGCCTACGTGCACCTGGCGCACGACGTACAGCTGGGCCACCACACCATCCTGGCCAACAACGCCACGCTGGCCGGCCACGTGCACGTGGGAGACTGGGCCATCGTTGGCGGGCTCACGGGCGTGCACCAGTTCTGCAAGGTGGGTGCGCACGCGATCCTGGGGTTCCAGAGCCACGTGTCGCAAGACGTGCCGCCCTTCATGACCGTGAGCGGTAACCCCTTGTCGGTGGCCGGCATCAATGCCGAGGGGCTGCGCCGGCGCGGCTTCTCGCGCGAGCGCATCGGGCTCGTCAAGCATATGCACAAGCTGCTGTACCGCGAAGGCCTGACGCTGGAGAGGGCGCGTGAGGCCATCGCGCTGCTGAAAGGCACGGTCGAAGGTGGCGATGCAGATATCGACACGCTGCTGAGTTTCCTCGCCGCCAGCACCCGCGGCATCGTTCGCTAAAAGCCAAGACCATGCAACTCGCCATGGTCGCCGGCGAGGCCTCGGGTGACCTGCTCGCCGGCCTGCTGCTCACCGGCCTGAAACAACGCTGGCCCGCACTGCAGGCCCACGGCATCGGCGGCCCGCGCATGGCCGATCAGGGTTTCGAGGCCTGGTGGCCACACCAGAAGCTGGCCGTGCGCGGTTATGTCGAGGTGTTGCGCCATTACCGTGAGATCTCGGGCATCCGCGATGCGCTGGCCGAGCGCCTGCTGCAAGAGCGGCCCGCGGCCTTCGTCGGTGTCGACGCGCCCGACTTCAACCTCGGCTTGGAAAAGCGCCTGAAGGCGGCCGGCATCAAGACCGTGCATTTCGTCTGCCCGTCCATCTGGGCCTGGCGCGGCGGCCGCGCGAAGAAGATGACCGCCAGCTGCGACCACGTGCTCTGCCTCTTTCCTTTCGAGCCTGCGCTGCTGCAGCAGCACGGCGTGGCCGCCACGTTTGTCGGCCACCCGCTGGCCGATGCCATCCCGCTGCAGCCGCCGCGCGCGGCCAGCCGCGCTGCGCTGGGCCTGGCCGAGGCCGACGAGGTGGTGGCCGTGCTGCCGGGCAGCCGGCGCAGCGAGATCCAGTACATCGCGCCGGCTTTCCTGCAGGCGGCCTCGCTGATGCACCGCCAGCGCCCGTCGCTTCGCTTCGTGCTGCCCATCTCGCCCGGCCTGCGAGAGATGATCGAACCGTTGGTGCAGGCGCACGCGCCGGGCCTGCCCTTGCAATTACTGAACGGCCAATCGCACGCCGCGCTGGCGGCCTGCGACGTGACGCTGATCGCCAGCGGCACTGCCACGTTGGAAGCGGCGCTGTTCAAGGTGCCGATGGTCATCGGCTACCGCATGCAGGCCTTAAGCTGGCAGCTGATGAAGCGCATGCGCTACCAGCCCTGGGTGGGGCTGCCGAACATCCTGAGCCGCGAGTTCGTGGTGCCCGAGCTGATCCAGGAAGACTGCCACCCTGAAGCCCTGGCCGCCGCCACGCTGCGCTGGCTGGATGACCGCCCGGCCGCCGCCGCCCTGGTGCGCCGTTTCGAAGACCTGCACCACAGCTTGCGCCGCGACACGGCGCGCTGCGCCGCCGATGCCCTCGCGCATGTCCTTCAAGCTTGAACAGCTCGGCTTCGGCTGGGACGAGCCCGGCCTGGTGGCTGGCGTGGACGAAGCCGGCCGCGGCCCGCTGGCCGGGCCCGTGGTGGCCGCGGCCGTGATCCTCGACGATCTGCACCCCATCCGCGGCCTGGGCGATTCGAAGGTGCTCAGCGAACGCAAGCGCGAGGCGCTGTTCGACGAGATCCGCGCCAAGGCCTTGTGCTGCGCCATCGCCGAAGCCAGTGCCGAAGAGATCGACCGCCTGAACATCCTGCAGGCCACGATGCTGGCCATGCGCCGCGCCGTGGAGGCGCTGCGCCTGCCGCCGCACCGCGTGGTGGTGGACGGCAACCGCGTGCCGGTGCTGAAGGTGCCGGTGGCGGCGGTGGTGAAGGGCGATGCGCTGGTGCCGGCGATCTCGGCCGCGTCCATCCTCGCCAAGGTGCACCGCGACCGCCTCTGCCAGGCGCTGCATGCGCAGCACCCGGCCTACGGCTTCGACGGCCACAAGGGCTACCCCACGCCCGAGCACCTGGCGGCCCTGCAGCAGCACGGCGCCTGCCCCGAACACCGCCGCAGCTTCGCACCGGTGCGCGCCGCGCTGCAACGCCCATGAACGAGCCGCAGCTCATCACCTCGAAAGACAACCCGCTGCTGCAGCGCCTGCGCAAGCTGGCCCTGGACGGCGCGGCCTACCGCCGCAGCGGACAGGTGTGGATCGAGGGCGAGCACCTGTGCAGCGCGCTGCGCACGCGCAGTGGCGCAGCGCTGCAGGCCGTGGTGGCCGATGAAGCCTGGGTGCGGCCCGAACTGCGCGATCTGGCCGCTTGGGCGCCCCGCATCGCGCGTGTACCGGCGGCGCTGTTCAAGGGCTTCAGCACGCTGGAATCGCCCGCGCCCATCGGCTTTCTCATCGAGGCCCCGGCCGAAGTGCCGCTGCGCCAGGGTGTGGCCAGCGTGGTGCTCGACCGTGTGCAAGACCCTGGCAACGTTGGCAGCATCCTGCGCAGCGCGGCAGCCTTCGGCGTGCCGCAGGTGCTGGCGCTGAAGGGCACGGTGGCCCTGTGGTCGCCGAAGGTGCTGCGTGCCGGCATGGGAGCGCACTTCGGCCTGCACCTGGTGGAAGGGCTGGCGCCTGAAGACCTGGCCGCGCTGGGCGTGCCCCTCGTGGCCACCAGTTCGCACGCGGGCCACCAACTTCCCAGCGCACCTTTGCCGCATCCTTGCGCCTGGGTGCTGGGCCACGAAGGGCAGGGCGTGCACGCCGAACTGCTGGCGCGCTGCGCGCTGCAGGTCAGCATTCCGCAGCCGGGTGGCGAAGAGTCGCTGAATGTTGCGGCCGCCGCGGCGGTGTGCCTGTACGAATCAGCCCGCCGGGCTGCGCCTCAGTAGATCAGCCGATCGGGCCGCAGGTCGCGCAGGATGGTGGTGGCGATCTCTTCGATGGACTTGTGCGTGCTGCTCAGCCAGCTGATGCCTTCACGGCGCATCATGCTCTCGGCCTCGTTCACCTCGTAGCGGCAGTTCAGCAGAGACGCGTACTTGCTGTCGGGCCGGCGCTCGTTGCGGATCTGCGCCAGGCGTTCCGGGTCGATCGTCAGGCCGAAGCACTTGCGCTTGTAGGGCGCCAGCGGTGTGGGCAGGCGGCCCCGGTCGAAGTCTTCGGGGATCAGTGGGTAGTTCGCGGCCTTGATGCCGTGCTGCATGGCCAGGTAGAGGCTGGTGGGCGTCTTGCCGCTGCGGCTGACACCCAGCAGGATGACGTCGGCCACGTCGAGGTTGCGCGCGCTCTGGCCGTCGTCGTGCGCGAGGCTGAAGTTGATGGCCTCGATGCGGTCGTTGTATTCCTGGCTTGCGCTCGCGTCGCTGAAGCGGCCCACGCGGTGGTTGCTCTTCACGCCGAACTCGGCCTCCAGCGGTTCGACGAAGGTGCGGAACATGTCCAGCACCAGGCCCTTGCAGTGGTTGCTGGTGATGATGTTGCGCACATCGTCGTTGACCAGCGTGATGAAAACGATGGGCCGTTTGCCCTCCCGGGCGGCGGTCTGGTTGATCTCCTCCAGCACCGTGCCGGCCTTCTCTGGCGTGTCGATGAAGGGCCGGCGCACGTGCCGCGGCTTGGCCGGGAACTGGTTCAGGATGGAGTTGCCGAAGGTCTCGGCGGTGATGCCGGTGCCGTCCGAGACAAAGAACACGGTTCGTTCGGTCATGGCGTTTTCAGGGGCAGGGCGCGTGGTTACAGACGAGGTTCATCATAAGGAAGAAGTCCTTAGAATCTGCTCAACTTTCCGCTCCTCGTCTTGCTCCTGCCGCCCTTCATGAAACCCACGCGCCTGCCCGAAGCAGAACAACATGCCGCCGCGTGGGCATGGGCCGCCGAGCCGCTGGCGGAAGCACCGGTTTTTTCACACTTCGGAGCTTTCCCATGTCATCCAGCCACTTGGCGACCGCCCTGGTCGCCCCGTTCGAACACCTGAGAATGACCGACGTCGAGGCGGTGGGCGGCAAAAACGCCAGCCTCGGCGAGATGATCAGCCAGCTCGCTGCCAGCGGCGTGCGTGTACCCGGGGGCTTCGCCACCACGGCGCATGCCTTCCGCGTCTTCCTGCAGCACGGCCAGCTCGCGCAGCGCATCCAGGCCAAGCTCGACACGCTGAACGTCGACGACGTCAACGCCCTGGCCGTGGCCGGCGCCGAGATCCGCCAGTGGATCGTCGACACGCCGCTGCCCGCCGAGCTGGAAGCCGCCATCCGCGAGCAGTTCGCGCGCCTGACGGCGGGCAACCCCGAGGCGAGTTTTGCCGTGCGCTCTTCGGCCACCGCTGAGGACATGCCCGATGCTTCGTTCGCCGGCCAGCAGGAGACCTTCCTCAACGTCACCGGCATCGAGGACGTGCTGCACCGCATGAAGGAGGTGTTCGCGTCGCTCTACAACGACCGCGCCATCAGTTACCGCGTGCACAAGGGTTACGCCCACCACGACGTGGCGCTGTCGGCCGGTGTGCAGCGCATGGTGCGTTCTGACCTCGGTTCGGCCGGCGTGATGTTCACCATCGACACCGAGAGCGGCTTCCCCGATGTCGTCTTCATCACCAGCAGCTACGGCCTGGGTGAACTGGTGGTGCAGGGCGCGGTGAACCCCGACGAGTTCTACGTGCACAAGCCCATGCTGGCGGCCGGCAAGCTGGCGGTCATCCGCCGCGGCCTGGGCAGCAAGCTGCAGCGCATGGCCTTCGCCAGCGCCGCCGACAAGGCGGCCACGGGCAAGCTGGTGCAGACGCTGGACACCCCGCCCGAGCAGCGCAACCGGTACTCGCTCACCGACGCCGAAGTCACCGAACTGGCGAAGTACGCCGTCATCATCGAGCAGCACTACGGCCGCGCGATGGACATCGAGTGGGGCAAAGACGGCGTCGACGGCCAGCTCTACATCCTGCAGGCGCGCCCCGAGACGGTGAAGAGCCAGGCCGCAGGCAAGGTGGAGCAGCGTTTCCGCATCAAGGGCGACCGCACGAAAAACACCGTGCTGACCGAGGGCCGTGCCATCGGCCAGAAGGTGGGCACGGGCCCGGTGCGCCTGGTGCGCAGCACGGCCGAGATGGACCGCGTGCAGCCTGGTGACGTGCTCGTCACCGACATGACCGACCCCAACTGGGAGCCGGTGATGAAGCGCGCCAGCGCCATCGTCACCAACCGCGGCGGCCGCACCTGCCACGCGGCCATCATTGCGCGTGAACTCGGCATCCCGGCCGTGGTGGGCTGTGGCGATGCGACCGAGAAGCTCAGCGAAGACGCGCTCGTCACCGTCAGTTGCGCCGAGGGCGACACCGGCTTCATCTACGACGGCCTGCTGGAAACCGAAGTCAGCGACGTGGTGCGCGGCGAGATGCCCTACTGCCCCATCAAGATCATGATGAACGTCGGCAACCCGCAGCTGGCCTTCGACTTTGCGCAGATGCCCAACAGCGGCGTCGGCCTGGCGCGGCTGGAGTTCATCATCAACAACAACATCGGGGTGCACCCCAAGGCCATCCTCGACTACCCGAACATCGACGCCGACCTCAAGAAGGCCGTGGAGAGCGTGGCGCGTGGCCATGCCAGCCCGCGTGCCTTCTACGTCGACAAGCTGGCCGAGGGCATCGCCACCATCGCCGCGGCCTTCTGGCCCAAGAGCGTGATCGTTCGTTTGAGCGACTTCAAGAGCAACGAGTACCGCAAGCTCATCGGCGGCACGCGTTACGAGCCCGATGAAGAGAACCCGATGCTCGGCTTCCGGGGCGCCAGCCGCTACATCAGCGGCGACTTCAGCGACGCCTTCGCGATGGAGTGCGAAGCGCTCAAGCGCGTGCGCACCGACATGGGCCTGAGCAACGTCGAGATCATGGTGCCCTTCGTGCGCACCGTGAAGCAGGCCGCCACCGTCAAGCAGATGCTGGCCGAACGGGGCCTGCAGCGCGCGGCCGATGGCGGCAAGGACGGGCTGCGCCTGATCATGATGTGCGAGGTGCCCAGCAACGCCATCCTGGCCGAGCAGTTCCTCGAACACTTCGACGGCATGAGCATCGGCAGCAACGACCTCACGCAGCTCACGCTGGGCCTGGACCGCGACAGCGGCATCGAGCAGCTGGCCGGTGACTTCGACGAACGCGACCCGGCCGTCAAGGCCATGATCTCGCGCGCCATCGCGGCCTGTCGCGCCACCGGCAAGTACGTCGGCATCTGCGGCCAGGGCCCGAGCGACCACCCCGACTTCGCCGACTGGCTGGCGCAGGAAGGCATCGTCTCGATCTCGCTGAACCCCGACACCGTGGTCGACACCTGGCAGCGCCTGGCCAAGGCTTGACCCCGGGGTTCTGCCGTCCTGGGCGGCTTGAACCCTGCGCCAGAATCGGCGCATGAACGAACCCGCGCGCTACCGCTTCTGGCAGCAGGCCCGGCGCTGGACGCTCGGGCTGCTGCTGGTGTGGCTGGTGGTGAACCTGGGCGTGCCCTGGTTCGCGCGCGAGCTCGATCGCTACAGCGTGATGGGTTTTCCGCTCGGCTACTGGCTGGCCGGGCAGGGCGCCTTGTTCATCTACCTGGCGCTGATCGCCGTGTACGTGGCGGTGATGGACAGGCTGGAGGCTGCGCTGCTGCGCAGCACCGCCGACGCGCCGCCCACCGCTCCCGGAGCGCCGGATGGCCGGTGAGCGAGAGGGCCCCGGCGGGGCTGGCACGCGCGACTTCTCGCGGGTGCTGGCCGGTCGTTACGCGATTTTCCTGGTCTGCTTCGGCCTGATGATCGCCACCATGGCGCTGGCCGAGCGCGCCGGCGTGCCGCGCGCTTGGATAGGCGTTACCTTCCTCGTGCTGACCGTGGCGGTGTACGCGGGCATCGGCTTCATCTGCCGCACCTCGAACGAGGCCGAGTACTTCGTGGCCGGGCGCCGCGTGCCGGCGCTCTACAACGGGCTGGCCACCGCGGCCGACTGGATGTCGGCGGCGTCTTTCCTCGGCACCGCCGGCGTGCTCTACCTGCAAGGGCAGGCGGGCCTGGCCTACATCCTGGGCTGGACGGGTGGCTACGTGCTGCTGGCGCTGCTGCTGGCGCCTTATTTGCGGCGCCTGGGCCAGTACACGGTGCCCGATTTCATGGCCTCGCGCTACGGCGGCAGCCTCCCGCGTTTGATCGGTGCGGGGGCCACCGTGGCGGTGTCCTTCGTCTACCTGGTGGTTCAGATCTACGGCGTGGGGCTGATCACCTCGCACCTCACGGGTTTCGGCTTCGAGCTCGGCATCTTCGTGGGCCTGGGCGGCGTGCTGGTGTGCAGCTTTCTCGGCGGCATGCGCGCTGTCACGTGGACGCAGGTGGCGCAGTACCTCGTGCTCATCGTGGCCTACCTGGTGCCGCTTTTGTGGCTGTCGGTCAAACAGACGGGCAGCGTGATGCCGGCGGTGGCCTACAGCCAGCAGCTGCAGCAGGTCACGGCCCGCGAGCGTGAGCTCACGGCCGATGCCGCCGAGCAGGACGTCATCCGCCTGCTGCGCCAGCGTGCCGCCGAGGCCGAGCTCAAGCTGCAGGATGTGCGTGCGGCCATGCTGCGCGACGAAGCGGCGTTGCAAGCGCTGGTGGCGGCGCTGCGTGCCGAAAACGCGCCGCTGGTGCGCATCCAGCGCGCCGAACGTGAACTCGCGCAGCGCCCGCGCACCGAAGCGCAAGCCCGTGCGCTCTACCAGCGCGAGCGCGACGCCGCGCTGGCCGGCGCCCGCCCGCTGGGCGGCATGCCGCCGCAGACCCTGGCCTTCGCTGGCGGTGACCCCGAAGGTGATGCCGAAGCCCGCGCACGGCACGACAGCGCACGCATCAACTTCATCGCGCTGATGCTGTGCCTGATGATGGGCACGGCCGCGCTGCCGCATGTGCTGACGCGTTACTACACCACGCCCTCGGCCTCGCAGGCGCGGCGCTCGGTGGGCTGGACGCTGCTCTTCATCGTGTTGCTCTACATCGCCGCGCCCATGCTGGCGGTGCTGGTGAAGTTCGAGGTGCTGCACCACGTCGTGGGCCTGCCCATCGACGAGCTGCCGCAATGGGTGCAGCGCTGGTCGCGGCTCGATCCGGGCCTGGTGGGCGTGCGCGACATCAACGGCGACGGCCTGCTGCAGCTGGGCGAGTTGCGGCTGGCCGGCGACATCATCGTGCTGGCCGCACCCGAAATCGGCGGGCTGCCCTACTGGGTGACCTGTTTGGTGGCTGCTGGCGGCCTGGCCGCGGCGCTGTCCACCGCCGACGGCCTGCTGCTGACCATTGCCAACGCGCTGTCGCACGACGTCTGGTTCCGCAGTGTCAACCCGCGCGCCACGGCGGCGGTGCGGGTGGTGGTCAGCAAGGTGCTGGTGATGGTGGTGGCCTTCCTGGCGGCGCTGATCGCGGCGCTGAAGATCACCGACATCCTGCATTTCGTCTCTCTGGCCTTCTCGCTGGCGGCCTCGGCCTTCTTCCCAGCGCTGGTGCTCGGCATCTTCTGGCGCCGCGCCAACCACGCCGGTGTGGTGGCGGGCATGCTCGCGGGGCTGGGCGTGACAGTCTGGTACATGGCGATGAATCTGCCATTGCTGCGCCGCTTGTTCGGTGTGACACGCCCACTGGCCGAGTGCAGCTGGTTCGGCGTCGAGCCCATCGCGGCTGGTGTGTTCGGCGTGCCGGCGGGCCTGGTCGTGATGGCGCTGGTGAGCCGTTTCACAGCGCCGCCGGGGCCGGCGCAGGTGGCCGTCATCGAGCGCATGCGTTTTCCTGCGCCGGGAGAGCGTTGACCCTGGTGCTATACTGGTGGGCTTTCCTTGCTGCACCCGTCATGTTGACGCATCGGGGCAGCTTCCACCGCCAGCGGGGCCTGCAAGCGGGCTGATCGCCGGAATCCACAAGGAGTGTTCATGCGTCACTATGAGATCGTTCTGCTGATCCACCCGGATCAAAGCGAACAGGTTCCAGCCATGCTGGAACGCTACAAGAACCTGGTCACGACCACCGGCGGCAAAGTGCACCGCGTGGAAGACTGGGGCCGCCGCCAGCTGGCCTACATGATCCAGAAGCTCGTGAAGGCGCACTACCTGTGCCTGAACATCGAGTGCAGCATCGAGACGCTGACCGAGCTGGAGACGGGTTTCCGCTTCAACGACGCCGTGCTGCGTCACATGACCGTCGGCAAGGCGAAGGCCGAAACCGCCCCGTCGATCATGATGAAGGCCGTCGAGCGCGAAGAAGCCCGCAAGGAACGCCAGGAGGCTTCGGCCTGAGGTCGGGCAGCGTCCTCCGCCAGCACGCCGCTGACCGGAGCCTGTGATGAACAGGCTACTGCTGACGGCAAGCCTGGTGGAACGGGCAGCGCTGCGTTACACCCCGGCCGGTCTTCCGGCCCTCGATGTGGGGCTCAAGCACGAGTCCACCGTCAGTGAAGATGGTCAGGCCCGCAAAGTCTCGATGGAGATGCGGGCCGTGGCCATCGGGGCGATAACGAAGCCGCTGCTCGCTGCCGAGCTGGGCCAGATGGCGCTCTACACGGGCTTCATCACCAGCGCACGCAGTGGACGCGGCCTGCTGTTCCATATCACCTCGGTCGAGGCGCTTGTCTCTGACAAGCCCGCCGATCCGGATCAACAGAATTGAATTCAAGTAGGAGCTGACTATGCCCCCGCCACGTGGTAAAGGTCGTTTTTCCAAGGACAAGCGCCCCAAGCGCAACAACCAGTCGCTGCTGTTCCGCCGCAAGCGTTTCTGCCGTTTCACGGTCGCCAAGGTCGAAGAGATCGACTACAAGGAAATCGACGTCCTGCGCGATTTCGTGGGCGAGAACGGCAAGATCACGCCCGCTCGCCTGACCGGCACGCGCGCCTACTACCAGCGCCAGCTGACCACCGCCATCAAGCGAGCGCGCTTCCTGGCGCTGCTGCCCTACTCTGACCAGCACAAGGTCTGAGGAGCCACACCATGCAAATCATTCTTCTCGAGAAGGTCGGCAAGCTCGGCAACCTGGGTGACGTCGTCAAGGTCAAGCAGGGCTACGCCCGCAACTACCTGATCCCGCAGAAGCTGGCGCGCCGCGCCACCGAAGCCGCGATCAAGGAGTTCGAAGTCCGCCGCGCCGAACTGGAAAAGGCCGCCGCCGCCAAGCTGGCCGCCGCCCAGGCCCTGGGTGAACAACTGGCCGGCAAGACCGTGCGCATCGCCCAGAAGGCCGGTGTGGACGGCCGCCTGTTCGGCAGCGTCACCAACCACGACATCGCCGAAGCGCTGACGAAGGCCGGCACGGCCATCGCCAAGGCGCAGGTGCGCCTGCCCAACGGCCCGCTGAAGACCGTGGGCGAGCACCCGGTGTCGGTGGCACCGCACGGTGATGTGGTCGTCGAGATCACCATCCACGTGGTCGCGCAAGCCGACTGAAGCAGCGCACGCAGACCCTCAGGGTCTGCTGCCCACAAAGGCCGGCACATGCCGGCCTTTGTCATTTCTGGCGCGGGCACTTGTCCCGCGCAACCCACGCGATAAGCACGTGCTACCCACAGGCTTGTCCACAGCTTGCCCCTACCGGCTTGGCCTGCACAGCGCCTACCATCGCCGCTGAGCCCACAGACCCGCACCGATGAGCACCGTCTTCGAACCCCGCGACTCCGCCCCGCAACGCGACGACGAGGTGGCGCGCCTGCGTGTGCCGCCGCACTCGGTGGAAGCCGAGCAGAGCGTGCTCGGTGGCCTGCTGCTTGACAACCTGGCCTGGGACCGTGCCGGCGACCTGCTCACCGACAGCGACTTCTACCGCCACGAGCACCGCCTGATCTACAAGGCCATCGGCGATCTGGTCTCGCAGAGCAAGCCGGCCGACGTCATCACCGTCTTCGAACAGCTGCAGAGCCTGGGCAAGGCGCAGGACGTGGGCGGCCTGGCCTACCTGAACGCGCTGGCGCAGAGCGTGCCCAGCGCGGCCAACATGCGGCGTTATGCCGAGATCGTTCGCGAGCGCAGCATCCTGCGCAAGCTGATCGCGGCCAGCGACGAGATCGCCACCAACGCCTTCAACCCGGCAGGCCGCCAGGTCAGCACGGTGCTGGACGAAGCCGAGAGCAAGATCTTCCAGATTGGCGAAGAGGGCTCGCGGCAGAAGCAGGGCTTCCAGGGCATCAACAAGCTCGTGGTCGACCTCATCGACCGTGTGCAGGAACTGCACGACAACGGCGCCGAAGAGGTGACCGGCGTGCGCACCGGTTTCTACGACCTCGACAAGATGACCGCCGGCCTGCAGAAGGGCGACCTCATCGTGCTGGCGGCACGGCCCTCGATGGGCAAGACGGCCTTCGCGCTGAACATCGCCGAGCACGTGGCGGTGCAGGAAGGCCTGCCGGTGCTGGTGTTCTCGATGGAAATGGGCGCGGCGCAGCTGGCGCTGCGCGTGGTCGGCAGCCTGGGGCGCATCAACCAGCAGAACCTGCGCACCGGCCGCCTGGATGGCGGCGAGTGGGAGCGCCTCACCGAAGCCGTGGAGCGCCTGGGCCAGGTGCAGCTCTACATCGACGAAACCGCCGGCCTGACCAGCAGCGAACTGCGGGCACGTGCGCGCCGCATGGCGCGCCAGTTCGGCACGCTGGGCCTCATCGTCATCGACTACCTGCAGCTGATGAGCGGCAGCAGCAGCAGCGAAGAGAACCGCGCCACCGTCATCGGCGAAATCAGCCGCGGCCTGAAGGCGCTGGCCAAAGAGCTGCAGTGCCCGGTGATCGCGCTGTCGCAGCTGAACCGTTCGGTGGAAACACGCACCGACAAGCGGCCGATGATGAGCGACTTGCGGGAGTCGGGCGCCATCGAGCAGGACGCCGACATCATCATGTTCATCTACCGCGACGACTACTACAACAAAGAGAACAGCAAGGAGCCGGGCGTCACCGAGATCATCATCGGCAAGCAGCGCAACGGCCCGGTGGGCACGGTGAAGCTGGCCTTCATGAAGCCGCTGACACGCTTCGAGAACCTGGCCCCGGGCGCCAGCGGCGGCGACGAATACTGAGCGCGCTGGCGGCCACCGCCGCGGTCTGCGGTGCTGCGGTGCTGCGGTCACAATGCACCTCGATGTGTAGCGCTGCCGCTGGGCACTCAGGGTTTTTTCCTGATCGTTCGTGGCGGGGCCGCGGCAGACTCCGTCGCCGCGAGAGGCTTGGAAGGGCCACAAGAAGGATGACTGGGCAGGCGGGTACCGAACACAAGAAGAGGGATGGTCGCTTGGGAGCGGGCAGCCGCGGCGCGGTGGCGTCTTCCCTGCGGCCCACGGCCTGGGCGTGCGGGCTGGCCTTGGCGCTTGCCTTGTCCCTGGCAGGGCCGGGAGCGTGGGCGCAGAAGGCCTCGCCCGAATTGACCGCCTGCGTGGCCGCCAACCGCCAGGCCGCGACCGAGTTGCTTCAGGCCCGCGAGAGCGAGATCCGCCGCCATGCCCTGCATGCCGTGCTGGTGTCTCGCCTGCAGGGTTTGGGCACGCCCTTCAGCCAACTCCGTGCCGCCGCCGCGCGTGCGCCGCGCAACCTGGCCGAGTGCGAAAAGACCACCGGGGCCCTGAATGCCGGGCGCGAGCAACTCGAGCGCATCGTCGGTACGCCGGAACAGCTGGCCAGCTGCAGCGCGGACAACCAGGCTGCTTACGGCCAGATGCAGGCCACCCTGCTGGAGTTGCAGGCCGGGGGCAAGGTGCCGGTGGCGCGCTTGGAGAGCGTCGCGGGGCGCCTGGATCAACTGCGGCCAGGCGTGAACCGCGAAGGGCAGACGCTGACCGATTGCCGTGCCTTGGCGGCTGAGATCGAGACAGAAAAGGCTGCGGTCCAGGCGCTGGTGCCACCACCGCCGCCGGCCCCGGCGCCGCGGCCCGCTGCCGCTGCGCCTTCGGCCCCGGCCGGTGTGCCGCCTGCGGTCTGCCGCCAGGGACACACGCGCCAGTACAACGAATTGGCGCAGGCCTACGCAGCCTTCGTCGGTGCCGGGCCCATCCCGCAGGAGTTGATGGCGCCTTTGCAGTCGCTCAGCGAGCGGCTCACGCGGCTGGCCGCGCAGATCCCCGACACGGCCTCGCCCGACTGGAATTGCGACAGCATCAACAGCGCGCTGGAACGTGCGCGCGCCGACCTGGGCCGACTGAAGCGCTGAACGCTTGCGGCCCGGCTCGGCCGGTACGGCACCAACAACAACGCCCGGCATGCCGGGCGTTTTTTTGGATGGCGGGGTTGTGCCTCAGGCCAGCAAGGGCCCGCCGCTGTGGGCGTGGCGGTCTGCTGCGCCGTGGGCGCCGTACAAAGCGGAGGCTGCGCTGGGCGCGCGTGGCATCAACACGTCCATGGCGCGGTCGAGCGAGGCCGTGGCGCGCGCCAGCGCTTCGCGCTGGGCCGCCACCTGGCCGCTCGCGGCCGCCAGGCGCTGACGCAATTGCAGGGGCACGCCGCCGCTGCGGGCTGCGCGCGCAAAGTGGTCGACGGCCGCGGCCAGCGCAGCGTGCAGATCGGCGGCGACGCGGTCGACCCCGGCTGCGTCCTGCTGCTGCAGGGCGAGATTGAGCGCACCCAGGGCCTGCTCCACCGCCTGCAAGGGGCGCTCGAGCTCGGCGGCTTGCTGCACGGCCTGACGTTCCTGGGGCGTGGTGATCATGGGGGGCCTCAGCTGAGCTTGCGGCCCAGCAGTTCTTCGGCGTTGACGATCAGCTTGTCGGCGATGGCTTCGGCATTGACCTTGAACTGGCCTTCGCGGATGGCCGTGGCAATGCGCTCCACCTTGGCCGAATCAAAGGCCGGATCACCTGCACCTTCGGCCAGGCCCGTGGCGGCCGACGACAAGGCCACCTCTGTGCTGGGCACGCTCACTGCGCTTTTGGTCGGCGCAGCCTCGGCCTTGCGTTCGGCCGGGGTGGGGCCGGGCGGCTTGGTATCGATAGGACCGATCTTCATCTTGGACTCCTGTCAGGGGCACAGCAGGGGTGCTTTCCCAACGACATAGACGCTGTATCGGAAGTGGCGCCGGAGAACTTTAGCCCTGAAGTCGAAAATTCTTGCGCACCCCCTTGAATGTGGGGGTCAAGTGTCCTTGTGCTGCGCTTCATGGCCCGACCTCGACCACACGCGGACCGACGGCACGGCCTTCGACCATGCGCGGACCCACGCTGCGTCCGTCCACGCTGCGATTCTCGCCGACACGCACGCGCACACGCTGGCCCTCGATGCCGGCGTTCACGGCCTGGCCTTCGGTGCTGATCGAGAAGCCAGGCCCACCGGCGACCACGCGCACCGTGTCGCCGGCAGCAAACCACTGTCGTGCCTGCAGATCGGCGGCACGCAAGGCCTGGCCCGCCGGCACGCTGCGCGCGAGCACGCGGCCGGCCAGTTGGCCAGGTTGTGCAAAAGGGGGCTGCGGTGTGGCGGCCCAGTCCACCTCGGCCAGTTCAAGCTGGGCCGCCTGGAGCGTGGCGCCACCGGGCAGCGCCGTGCCGGGCACCGCCGCTTGAGCCCACACCTGCACCGTGGCGGGCAAGGTGACACTCCAGCGCGGCGATGCGGCCGCTGTGGCCGCGCCGCCCGCGGGTGCAGGCTGGCAGCGCAGGCCGATGCGCGTGCGCCCCCAGGCCGGCGCGCCCGGCACGAGAAAAGCTTCCACCTGTGCGCAGGGCGCGAGCCTGAGGCGCGGGTCGAGCCGGCCGGGCAGGGCGACGACGCGTGCGCCCGCGGGCGCCAGGGCCTTCGCGGCTTCACCCAGCAGGGCCAGACCCTGCGCAATGGCAGCAGGCGGCAGGGCTGTTTCGGGGCCCGGGGCCTGGGCGTTGGCCAGCAGCGGCAGGGCCCACAGCAGACCTGGCAGGCACAGGCGCACGCGCGTGCTGGCCAAGGGCGTGGGCTGCAGCCGAGGCTGCGGCAAGGGCAATGGGGGCAGGTTCACAGCTCGGCACTGTAGGAGCGGCGGCGGGCCACCAGGGCCGGAATAGCAGGCCGAAGCAGCCTCTGTTCCGCCTCATCTTTCAGCACGGGCTGCCCAGAATGCCCAGCCATGCCCGAACCTGCCTCCAGGCCGGCCACGGCGCCACCCGCTGCTGCAGCGGGCACGCTTGAAGGAGCCCCGCATGATTTCACGCCTGACCCAATCGCTCGACTTCCACGCCCAGGCGCTGAGCCTGCGCGCCGAGCGCCAGCGTGTCATCGCCAGCAACATCGCCAACGCCGACACGCCGGGCTACCACGCCCGCGACTTTGATTTCGCCACGGCGCTGCGCAACGCCACCGGCCAGGCCGGCGTGGGCGGTGGCATCGCCAGTGACGTGATGAGCCCCGGCGGTCGCCCCGCACCGGCGCTGCGCTATGCCATGCCCTCGCAGACCAGCATGGACGGCAACAGCGTCGACATGGACCGCGAACGCGCTTCCTTCGTCGACAACAGCGTGCAGTACGAATCGACGGTGCGTTTCATCAACGGCAGCGTGCGCACGATGCTCGACGCGATGAAGAGCCACACCCAGGGGTGAACATGAGGCCCCCAGGCTCACTGCGTTCGCCACCCCCCAAGGGGGCTCTTGCAGCGGCCCGGCGGAGCCGGTTCCGCGCAAGGGCTTGGCTTCTCACCACTGAATTGGACCCACCATGAGCATGCTCCGCATCTTCGACGTCGCTGGCAGCGCGGTCAGCGCGCAGAGCCAACGCCTGAACGCCGTGGCCAGCAACCTGGCCAATGCCGACACGCTGGCCGGCCCCGACGGCAGCGCCTACAAGGCGCGCCAGGTGGTCTTCCAGACCGAGCTGATGGGCGCAGGTGGACACCGCAACGGCACCGCCGGCGTGCGCGTGAGCACCGTCGTCGAGAGCGACGCGCCCGGCCGGCGCGTGCACGACCCCAACAACAAGAACGCCGACGCCGAGGGCTACGTGACCTACAGCAACGTGAACCCGGTGGAGGAGATGGTCAACATGATTTCGGCCTCGCGCTCGTACCAGAACAACGTCGAGGTGATGAACACCGCGCGCAGCCTGCTGCTGAAGACGCTGCAGATCGGCCAGTGAGCCCCGCGGCCCGCTCGCCCCGAACCCCCGCCGCCCCCCGGAGCCCCCGATGACCACCGCCATTTCCAGCGACCCTTTTGCAGCGCTCAATGCCACCGCCGGCACCACCGCCGCCAGTGCCAACAACAGCGACACCGCCAGCGCCGACCGCTTCCTGAAACTGCTCGTCACGCAGATGCAGAACCAGGACCCGCTGAACCCGATGGACAACGCCCAGGTCACCAGCCAGATGGCGCAGATCAACACGGTCAGCGGCATCCAGACGCTGAACAACACGATGCAGGGCCTCAACGGCCAGTTCGTGCAGATGCAGGCGCTGCAGGGCGCTTCGCTGGTGGGGCGCGAGATCACCGTGGCGGGCAACCGGCTGGCCGTCTCCGAGGGCACGGGCACGGCGCAGTACGAGCTGGCCACACCGGCCGACAAGGTGAAGATCGAGGTGCTGAACCCGGCAGGGCGTGTCGTCGACACGATGACGCTGGGCGCCACCAAGGCCGGCCGCCACGACATCGAATGGAACGCCAGCAACGCCGACCCGGCGCTGGAGTACCGCTTCCGCATCACCGCCACCAGCGGCGCCAGCGCCGTGGCCAGCACCGCGCTGATGCGCGACCAGGTGCAGGCCGTCAGCACCTCGGGCAGCGGCGTCTCGCTGCAGACCCTCTACAGCGGTGACGTGGCCTACAGCCAGGTCAAGGCCTTCAACTGATTTCCCCACAGGACACCACGCCATGAGCTTCCAGCAAGGCCTCTCCGGACTCAACGCCTCGAGCAAGAACCTCGAGATCATCGGCAACAACATCGCCAACGCGAACACCTTCGGCACCAAGGTCTCGCGCGCCGAGTTCGCCGATGTCTACGCCGCCGCGCTCAACGGCGCCGGCGCCAACAGCATCGGCATCGGCACCAACATGGCGACCGTGGCGCAGCAGTTCACCCAGGGCGCCATCACCACCACCGAGAACCCGATGGACCTCGCCATCAACGGCGCCGGCTTCTTCCAGGTGACCGACGGCAAGAGCCCCACCACCTACACGCGCAACGGCCAGTTCAAGGTCGACCGTGATGGTTTCATCGTCAACAGCTTCGGCAAGCAACTGATGGGGTATGCGGCCGACGACCTGGGCGTCATCCAGCCCGGCCAGGCGGTGCCGCTGCAACTGCCCACCGGCGGCGTCAGCCCCAAGGCCAGTACGCGCATGGACATCGAGATGAACCTCGATTCGCGCGCCGGCGTCACCGTGCCGGTGGCCGGTGCGGCCATCGACTTCAACGATGCCGCCACCTACAACAACGCCACCTCTTTGACGGTGTACGACGCCAAGGGCCAGGAGGTGGCGCTGACCTACTACTTCCAGAAGAGCGGCACCGACACCTGGAACGTCTTTGCCACTGCCAACGGCGCCACGGTGCTGGGCACGCCCGACGCCCCGGAGCCGCTGTCGACCATCACCTTCGCATCCGATGGCAGCGCGCCCACCGACCCCATCGGCCCCATCACCTTCACCATCCCGGCCAGCGTGAACAGCGCCGGTGCCGAGACGCTGGAGCTGACCGACGTCATCCTCAACACCGGTGGCGCCACGCAGTTCGGCTCGGCCTTCAGCGTCACCGATCTGCGGCAAGACGGCTTCTCGGCCGGCCAGCTGGTGGCCATTGCGGTGGAGAACAACGGCATCATCACCGCGCGCTACAGCAACGGGCAGAGCCGGCCGGCGGGGCAGATCGAGGTGGCCACCTTCCGCAACCCGCAGGGCCTGCAGCCCTCGGGCAACAACCAGTGGGCGCGCACCTTCGCTTCAGGCGACCCCGTCACCGGCGTGCCGGGCGACGGCAACCTCGGTGTGCTGCAGGCCGGCGCGCTGGAAGAGAGCAACGTCGACCTCACCGGCGAGCTGGTGCAGATGATCACGGCGCAGCGCATCTACCAGGCCAATGCGCAGACCATCAAGGCGCAAGACCAGGTCTTGCAGACCCTGGTGAACCTGCGCTGAACCCGCGCTGAACACGAGCACCGAGGGCTGAACCATGGACCGGCTGATCTATCTCGCGATGTCGGGCGCGAAAGCGACGATGCAGCGCCAGGACTCGCTGGCCAACAACCTGGCCAACGCATCCACCACGGGCTTCCGTGCCGAGATGCAGGCCTTCCGCGCCGTGCCCATCCGCGGCGACGGCGCCACCACACGCGCCTTCGCGCTGGAATCGACCATCGGCTACAGCGCTGCGCCCGGGCCCGTCACCACCACCGGCCGTTCGCTGGACGTGGCGGTGCAGGGCAACAGCTGGCTGGCCGTGCAGGCGCTGGACGGCACCGAGGCCTACACGCGTGCCGGTGCGCTGCAGGTCAATGCCGAAGGCCAGCTCGTCACGCCCTCGGGCCTGCCGGTGCTGGGCGACGGCGGGCCCATCACGCTGCCGGCCAATGCCTCGGCCGAGATCGCCGCCGACGGCAGCATCACCACCACCGTGCCTGGCCGCCGCCCACAGCAGGCTGGCAAGCTGAAGCTGGTGACGCCAGAAGAAGCGATGGTGCGTGGCGCCGACGGTCTGTTCCGCACGGCCGATGGTGGCGAAGCGCCGGTGGACGCCACGGCGCGTGTGCAGAGCGGTGCGCTGGAGGGCAGCAACGTCAGCGCGGTGGAAACGATGGTGGCCATGATCTCCGCGGCGCGCCAGTTCGAGCAGCAGATGAAGGCGCTCCAGGGCGCCGAGCAGCGGGAGCAGAACGCGGCCAAGCTGCTGGCGCCGACCTGAGTTCGACCGCGGTTCTCGAGTCTCAAGGCGCCTGCGGGCGCCTTTGTTGTTTCAGGGCCGAGATGGCCGGTTGCGGGACCGCTTTTCCAGCGCTCGCAGGCCTTCAGTCCGGGCGAAGATGGCCGCAGGGCATCACCCCAAGGACTCGACACCATGATCCGCTCACTGTGGATTGCCAAGACCGGCATGGAAGGCCAGCAGAACAAGCTGGACGCCATCTCGAACAACCTCGCCAACGTGGGCACCACCGGCTACAAGCGCGGCGGCATCGCCTTCGAAGACCTGATGTACCAGAACCTGCGCCCCGCGGGTTCGGCCACGTCCGAGCAGACGCAGCTGCCCACCGGGCTGCAGGTGGGCCTGGGCGTGCGCACCGCGGCCAGCGTGCGCAACTTCGGCCAGGGCGCGATGCAGAACACCGGCAACAACCTGGATGTCGCCATCCAGGGCCAGGGCTTCTTCCAGATCCAGATGCCCGACGGCAGCACCGGCTACACACGCGACGGCTCCTTCCAGCTCGACGCCGGCGGCCAGATGGTGACGAACGCGGGCTATGTGCTGCAGCCCGGCATCACGGTGCCGGCCAACGCGCTGAGCGTGAACATCGCGCCCGATGGCCAGGTGCAGGCCACCATTCCGGGGCAGGCCGCGCTGCAGAACCTGGGGCAGATCCAGCTCGCCAACTTCACCAACCCCGCGGGGCTGGAATCGCGCGGCGGCAACCTCTTCGCCGAAACCGCCGCCAGCGGCGCGCCGCAGGCGGCCGCACCCGACAGCAACGGCCTGGGCCGGCTGCAGAAGGGCTACCTGGAGGCCAGCAACGTGAACGTGGTGGAAGAACTCGTGAGCATGATCGCGACGCAGCGCGCCTACGAGCTCAACAGCAAGGCCATCACCACCAGCGACCAGATGCTGCAACGCCTGGGGCAGCTGTGATGAAGGCGCTGCGTTCCACCCTTGCGGCCGCCGCCGCCTTGCTGACCACCGGCTGCAGCACCATCCTGCCGCGTGCCGAAGTGGCCGACACCCGCCCGCCTGCGCCCCTGCTGGCCGAAGCCACTGCGCCCACCTCGGCCGGCGGCATCTTCCAGGCTGGCCGCTACCGCCCGATGTTCGAAGACCACCGCGCGCGCCTGGTGGGCGACACGCTGACGGTGCAGATCGTCGAGAAGGTGACCGCCACCGCCACCAGCACCAGCAGCGTCGACAAGTCGGGCAGCCTGGGCGTGGGCATCAGCGCGCTGCCGGGCATCAGCCCCAAGGCCTTCCTGCGTGGCACCGGCGAGGCCAGCTCCAGCAACGCCTTCGAAGGCAAGGGCGCCACCGAGAGCAGCAACAACTTCAGCGGCACCATCACCGTGGTGGTGCGCGGCGTGCTGCCCAACGGCCACTTGCTGATCGCCGGCGAGAAGCAGATCGGTGTGAATGAAAACGTCGACGTGCTGCGTTTCTCGGGCCAGGTCGACCCGCGCGCCATCCAGCCCGGCAACACCGTGCAGAGCGCGCAGATCGCCAACGTGCGGCTGGAGCAGCGCGGCCGCGGCCAGCAGAGCGAAGCCCAGCGCATGGGCTGGCTCGGCCGTGTGTTCCTGAGCCTGGCGCCTTTCTGATGCCGCCGCCTGCCGCCCATCGCCGAAGTACCGAGGCCGACATGCAAGACCGCGATAGCTCTTCCGACCGCCTGCAGCGCTGGGCCGTGGCCCTGTGCTTTGCACTCGCCAGCGCCGCACTGCTGTGGCCACTGCCCAGCCACGCCTCGGTGCGTGTGATGGACGTGGCCAACGTGCAGGGCGCGCGCAGCAACCAGCTGGTGGGCTATGGGCTCGTGGTGGGCCTGGACGGCACCGGCGACCAGACCACGCAGGCGCCGTTTGCCACGCAGAGCGTCATCGCCATGCTGCAGCAGATGGGCGTGACGCTGCCACCCGGTGTGAGCATGCAGCTGCGCAACGTGGCGACCGTGATGGTGACGGCGCAGCTGCCGGCCTTCAGCAAACCCGGCCAGCAGCTGGAGGTGACGGTGTCTTCCATGGCCAACGCAAAGAGCCTGCGTGGCGGCACGCTGATCGCCACGCCGCTGAAAGGCGCCGACGGCCAGATCTACGCCATGGCCCAGGGCAACCTGGTGGTGGGCGGTGCAGGCGCCGCGGCCAACGGCTCGAAGGTGCAGATCAACCACCTGAGCGCCGGCCGCATTCCCGACGGCGCCACGGTGGAACGCGCCGTGCCCAGCCCGGTGTTCGAGACCACGCAGGCGCAGCTGGACCTGAAGGAGACCGATTTCGCGCTGGCGCGCACGGTGGCGCTGGCCATCAACGCCGCCAAAGGCGAGGGCACCGCGATGGCGCTGGACGGTCGCACCGTGAGCGTGCGCATGCCCGATGCGCCGCAAGAGCGCGTGAGTTTCCTGGCCGATGTGAACGGCCTGCCGCTGGTGCTGGAAAAGCCGCCAGCGCGCATCGTGCTCAACGCACGCACCGGCTCGGTGGTCATCAACGAAGCCGTCACGCTCGGGCCCTGCGCGGTGGCGCACGGTTCACTCACGGTCACGGTCACCACCACGCCCATGGTCAGCCAGCCCAATGCGCTGGGCCAGGGGCAGACGGTGCAGGCCGACCGTTCAGACATCACCGTCAACCAGCAGGGCAGTGCGCTCATCCACCTGCCCGCCGGCGCCAAGCTCACCGATGTGGTCAAGGCCCTGAACACCCTGGGCGCCACGCCGCAGGACCTGCACGCCATCCTGCAGGGCATGAAGAGCGCCGGTGCACTGCGCGCCGATATCGAAGTGATATGAGGCCCCCAAGCTCACTGCGTTCGCTACCCCCCAAGGGGGCTCTGGCTGCGGCCCGGCCAAGCCGGTTCCGCGCCAGGCCTTGGTCGCGTTGCTCTTCCTCACACCATTGACATGGCTGCGATTCCCTCCCAGCTGCAAGGCAGCACGGCCGGCCTGGCCACCGACACGCGCTCGCTCGACGCGCTGCGTGCGCGCGCCAACGCCGACCCCAGGGGCGCGGTGCGCGAGGCGGCCAAGCAGTTCGAGAGCCTGTTCATGGCCGAGCTGATGAAGAGCATGCGCGCCACCACGCTGAAGGCCGATGGCGAAGGTGGCAGCAGTGGCGCCGGTGGCATGGCCACCGACATGCTCGACCAGCAGTTCGCCACGAAGATGAGCGGGCTGCCCGGCGGCTTGAGCGAAGCGATCATGAAGCAGCTGGAAAGGCAGATGGGTATGACGCCCGGGCCCATTCCGGTGACGAAGTCGGCCAACAACACGCCCGCGCCGCTGAACGCCAAGCCGGTGGCCACGGCCGTGCCGCAAAGCGGTGCCGCCGGTTTTGTGCAGCAGCACACCTCGGCCGCGCAGCGCGCCGAGGCCGAGACCGGCATCCCGGCCACCTTCATGGTGTCGCAGGCGGCGCTGGAAACGGGCTGGGGCCGCAAGGAAATCCGCCACGGCGACGGCAGCCCTTCGTACAACCTGTTCGGCATCAAGGCCGGCCCGAACTGGAAGGGTGCCACCGCCGAGGTGACGACCACCGAATACATCAACGGCAAGGCGCAGAAGGTGGTGGCCAAGTTCCGCGCCTACGGCAGCTACGCCGAGAGTTTTGCCGACTACGCCCGGCTCATGAAAGACAGCCCGCGCTACGCCGGCGTGGTGCGCGCCGCCAGCGGCGCCACCGTGGCCGGCGCCGACGCCAGCGCCTCGGCGCGTGCGGCCACCGGCTTCGCGCAGGGCCTGCAGCGGGCGGGCTACGCCACCGATCCGGCTTATGCCGACAAGCTGAGCCGCGTCATCAACACCACGCTGCGCCTGCAGCGTTCACTGGCCTGAACGGCCGCAGGACGGAGCGATGGGCAGTTCACCGCTGATGTCGCTGGGCGTTCGCGCCATGGCGGCCAATTACGCCGCCTTGCAGACCACCGGCCACAACATCGCCAACGCCAACATGCCGGGCTACAGCCGGCAGCAGGCGGTGTTCGCCACCTCGCAAGGCCAGTTCACCGGCGCCGGCTTTTTCGGCCGCGGTGTCGACGTGGTCAGCGTCACGCGTTCGCACAACGAGTTCCTCACGCGCGAAACGGCCAACGCCGCTTCGCTCTCGGCCATGGACGCCGCCCGCCTGGGGCAGCTCAAGCGCCTGGAGACGGTGTTCCAGACCGGCGAATCGGGCCTGGGCTACGCCGTGACCGAGGTCTTCAACGCGATGGTCGACCTCTCCAGCCGGCCCACCGACCTGGCCACGCGCCAGGTGGTGCTGGCGCGCGCCACCGACATGGCGGCGCGTTTTGCCGAAGCCGGGGTCACGCTCGACCAGACCCAGGCCGAGGTGACGGCCGACCTCAAGACCTCGGTGGCCGAGGTCAACCAGCTCACGCGGGCCATCGCCGATGCCAACCAGCGTGTGGCCTCGCTGCGCGGCCTGGGCCAGCCCGCCAACGACGTGCTGGACGAGCGCGACCGCCTCATCGGCCAGCTGTCTGAAAAGATCCGGGTCACGCGCATCGAGGCCGACGACGGCACCGTGGGCCTGTTCATCGGCGGCGGCCAGCGCCTGGTGCTGGCCGGGCAGGCCACCGAATTGGCCGTGGTGCCCAACGATGTCGACCCCAGCCGCAGCGCGCTGGCCCTGCGCGAGGGCACAGGCACGCTGCGCCGCATCGACGACAGTGGCCTGGGCGGCGGCTCGATGGCGGGCCTGATCCGTTTCCAGAACGTCGACCTTTCCACAGCGCGCAACCTGGTGGGCCAGCTGGCCGCCGCGGTGGGCGGTGCGCTCAACGACCAGCAGGTGCGCGGCCTCAGCCTGCAGCAGCCCATGGGCCAGAACCCGGCGCAGCCGCTGTTCGCGATGGGGCCGCAGCGCGCCCTGGCGCAAGAGGGCAACCTGCGCGACGTGAACACCGGCCTGCCCATCGGCAACGTCACGCTGAGCATCGTCGATTCCAGGGCCCTGGAGGCGAGCGACTACGACCTGCGCGAGAGCGCCGACTTCCCCGGCAGCTGGACGCTCACCCGCATCTCCGACGGCCTCGTGCGCACGGTCAACAGCGGCGATGTCGTCGACGGCTTGCGCATCGACATCACCGACGCACAGCCTGGCGACCGCTACCTGCTGCAGCCCGTGGCGCGCATGGCCAACGGCATGCGGACGCTGCTGAGCAGCCCGCTGGACCTGGCCGCCGCCTCGCCGCTGCTGGCCACCGCGGCCAGCGGCAACACCGGCACCGGCGCGCCCGGCGACCTGGTGGTGACAGCCTCGCCGCAGCCCTTCCCGGGCACCACCGAGACGCTGCAGTTCTTCCGGCTGGCGGTGCCCATCGATGGCAACGACTTCGAGTACGTCTCCTCCATCACCGGCGTGGCCACGCCCTGGCGCACCGGGCAGCCGGTGGTGGGCGCCAACGGCTACACGCTGCAGATCAACGGCGTGCCGGCCGAGGCCGACAGCTTCGTCGTGGAGCCGACCCCGGCGGCTTCGCTGGCCAGCAACAACGGCAACGCGCGCGCCATGCTGGCGCTGCGCGACGAGCTCATCGTCGGCGGCCGCACGGTGTCGGATTCGTGGTCGCAATCGCTCGCCGACATCGGCGTGCGGGTGCAGAGCGCGTCGTCCTCGGCCAGCATCAGCGCGGCCGTGGCGCTGCAGTCGGAGCAGGCGCGCAGTTCGCAGGACGGCGTGAACCTCGATGAAGAAGCTGCGCGGCTGATCCAGTTCCAGCAAAGCTACCAGGCCGCGGCCAAGGTGCTGCAGGTGGCGCAGTCGCTCTTCGACACGCTGCTGCAGGCCGCGGGCCAATGAAACCCCTGAAGAGGAACTGAACCGTGCGCATCAGCTCAGCCTATGCCTTCGAGACCTCGCTGGCCAACCTGCAGCGGCGGCAGTCGCAGCTGTCGGAAACGCAAGAGCAGCTCACCAGCGGCAAACGTGTGCGCAAGCCCAGCGACGACCCCGCCGCGGCGGCGGCGGCCGAGCGCGCGCTGGCGGCCAACGCGCGCGCCGAGGCGCACCTGAGCGCGCTCAACGCCAGCCGCAACGCGATGCAGCTGACCGAAAGCGCCCTGGGCGACGCCGGCGACCTGATGCAGCGGGCGCGCGAGATCATGGTGGCGGCCGGCAACGGCACCTACGGCGACAGCGAGCGCCAGTCGCTCGCCGAAACCCTGCGCGGCATCCGCAACGACCTGCTGGCAGTGGCCAACCGCAGCGACGGTGCCGGCCGCTACCTCTTCGGGGGCCAGGGTTCGGACACCCCGCCGCTGCGCGACGCCGCCGGCGGCGTGGTCTACGACGGCTCGCCCGGGCAGTTGAACGCCGCGGCCGGCGAGGTGACGCCGCTGAGCATCGACGGCGCCGGCGTCTTCCTGAACGCCCCCGACCCCAGCAATGCCGGCGGCACCATCAGCGTGTTCGACGCCATGGACACCGTGATCGGCGAACTGCTCACCACGGGCCGCAGTTCCACCGACGTTGCCCAGACCGTGGCCACCGGCATCGACCGCATGGCCGCGGTGCAGGGCAACCTCTCGGGCTGGCGCGCGCGTGCCGGTGAGGCGCTCAACCGCGCCGATGGCATCGAAAGCCGCCTGAGCCAGACCAGGCTCGACGCCCAGCGCGACCGCAGCACCGCCGAGGACCTGGACATGGTCGAGGCCATCTCCGATTTCCAGGGCAAGCAGACCGGCTACGATGCGGCACTGAAGACGTATTCGCTGGTGCAGCGCATGTCCCTCTTCGATTACATGAAAACCTGAGCGCGGCCCTTGACCACCATGCAAGACCATCCCGTGCTGGGCCAGGTGGCCCTGGGCTACACGCCCATGATCAACAAGCAGCGCGAGGTGGTGGCCACCCGGCTGACCGTCTTTCCGGAACGCCCCGACGCCACCCCCGACGCCGACGCCCTGCTGGCCGCCCTGCACGAGGTGTGGCCGCCGGTCGAAGCCGCTGCCAACGAGCCGCTGAAGCTCTCGCCGCGGCCGCTGGACCCGGCGGCCCGCGGCGCGCGTGCCCCCGGCGCGCGCCCGCCGGTGACACTGAACCTCGCTGGTGAAGGCCTGCTGCGGGCCGTGATGGCGGCACAGCCGGCCACGCAGTTCATGCTGGAGGTGCCGGCGTTCATGGCCGGCGATGCCGAGGTGGCACGGCAGCTGGCCCAGCTGCACAGCGCAGGCAACCTGCTGATGATCAAGGGCCGTCCGCTGCAGCCGCTGCCGGCCGAGGTGCTGGCTTTGTTCAGCCATTCCATCGTCGAGGTGGGCGAAGAGCGTCGCACCGGTGCGCCCTCGGCCACGGCGGCAGCGGCGCGCCAGATCACCACCGTGCAGGCCGGCGCCCGCACCAGCGAGGACGTTGAAGCCGCCTTCCAGCGCGGCGCCGTGGCGGTGCTCGGCTGGCCGATGGACGACGCACCCCCCACGGCCACCAACAAGGGCAAGGTGCCGCCCGACGTGAACACCGTGATGACGCTGATCAGCGGCGTGGAGAAAGAACGACCGGTGGCCGAGTTGGAAGCCGTGCTCAAGCGCGACCCGGCGCTGGCGTTCCGGCTGATGCGCTACCTCAACTCGCCGGCCTTCGGCCTGAGCGTGGAGATCAACTCCTTCGGCCATGCGCTGATGATGCTGGGCTACGCGCGTCTGAAGCGTTGGCTGGCGCTGCTGCTGGCCTCGTCGGCCAAGGGTGTGAACGCCACACCGGTGATGTACGCCGCGGTGCGCCGCGGCCTGCTGATGGAAGAGCTGGGGCGTGAGCAGGGCGACGCGGAAATGCGCGGCGAGATGTTCATCTGCGGCGTGTTTTCGCTGCTCGACCGCCTGCTGCAGCAGCCCTTCAGCGAGCTGCTGCCCAATGTGCCGGTGCCCGAGCGTGTGGCGCAGGCCTTGCGCGGCGAGGGCGGGCCCTACCAGCCCTACCTGGAACTGGTGCGGTCCATCGAGCAGGAAGCGGTTTACGACCTGCGCGAGAAGGCCGACGCCCTGATGCTCGGCCCCACCACGGTCAACCGCGCGGTGCTGGTGGCGCTGCGCGCGGCCCGTCAGCTTGACGGCTAAACCCCTCTACCCGGGCGCACGCGCGGCCCCCGCGCTGCCCAGCCGCGGCCTCACGCAGCTGCCCTCGCTGGCGGTGCTGCCGGTCGCGGCCACGCTGCAGGCGGCCGATTTCCGCATCATCGACCTGAACCCGGCCTTTGCGCTGCTGGCCGGCCGCACGCGCGCCTCGCTGCTGGGCAGCGACCCGGTGGCGCTCGAGCCGGCCGATGCGCAAGACGCCAGCCGCGATGAACGGCAAGAGCTCGCCGCGAGCGCCTCCGCTGGCCACACGCCACCGCCTGTGCAGCGCCGCGTTTTCGACGGCCAGGGCCGCGAACGCTGGTGCAGCTGCGCCACCAGCCGCATCACCGACGGCCGCGGCGGTGTCTACTGGCTCACGCTGTGGCATGAAGTGACGGCCGAGGTGGCCGCCCGCGAGCAGGCGCGCCGCGCGCAAGACGAATTGGCGCAGTGGTTCGAGCTCAGCGGCACGGGCATGCTGGTGTACGACGACAGTGGTCTCATCGTGCGGTGCAACGCGGCTTTCGAAACCCTGGTCGACCGTGTGCCGGAAGAGCTGGCCACCGCCGAGCCCGGGTTGCAGGCGCTGCTGGGCTGGCAGGGCGGGGCGCTGGCCCCGGCGCTGGCGCCGGGCGGCCCGGCGCTGGAAGCGCAGGCGCTGGTGGCGCTGGCCGATGGCCGCCGGCGGCGCCTGAGCGCGCGCCTGGTGTGCCAGGCCACCGATGGCGGCGGCCGCCGCGTGATGGCCGTGGTGCAAGACCGCAGCGCCGAAGACGCGCGTGACCTCGCCCAGCTGGAAATGGGCATGCTGATGGACACCGCCAGCATCGGCGTGGCCACCTACGACCCGGCGCGCGGCTGGCTGGCGCCCGAGCCGCCGCCGCAAGGCAGCGCAGGTGCCGGGCGCCGCGGCGAGGGCCGCCCGGCCTCGGGCGCGCTGATGGGCATCCACCGCGATGTTGTGGAGCCCGCCTCGCTGCCGGAGTACGAGACCCTGCAGCGGGCCTTGCGCAGCGGCGAACGCACCGAGGTGCGTTACGCCGTGCGCCACCCCGAACTGGGCCTGCGCTGGCTGCTCACGCGCGTGGAGCCCGGGGCGCTGTCGGGCGGCCGGCACACCACCTCGGTGGTGACGCTGGACGTGACCGACCAGCACCTCGCGCAGCGCCGCAACGAAGAGCTGCTGCGCGAGCTGACGACGATTCTGGACAGCAGCACCGCCGGCATTGCCTACCTGCGCGGGCCGGTGGTGGCGCGCTGCAACCGCCGCTTCGAGCGCATGCTGGGTTTCGAAGGCGGTGCCGCGGCCGGTGCCTCGCTGGGCGAGATCTTCGCGCGCAGCATGGGGGCGCTGCAGGGCGCGGGCGAGGCGGTGGCCGCGCTGCAGCGCCTGGACGAAGGCCAGCCCTTCGAAGCCGAGCTGCCGCTGGCCATGGGCGACGCGCCGCCGCAATGGTTCTCGCTTTCGGTGCGCCGCGCCCAGGCCACCGGTGACGAAGGCGAGCCCGAGGCCGTGGCCGTGCTCACCGACATCACGCGCCTGAAGCACCAGCAGGCCGAGCTCGAACAGCTGCTGCGCGACCGCGAGCTGATGTTCAGCCTCAGCGAGGTGGGCATCGTCTACCAGCGTGGCGCGCGCATCGAGCGCGCCAACCAGGCCATGGCTTCGCTGACCGGCTGGGCCAGCCCCGAGCTGAGCACGCTGGATGCCGCCGAGCTCTACGAAAACGCGCGTGAATGTGTCGAATTCGAGGCGCGCATTGCGCAGGCGCTGCGCGAGCAGGGGCGCTTCAGCGGCGAGCGCAGGCTGCGCCGCCGCGACGGCAGCCTGCTCTGGGTGCAGGTGGCGGTGCGCCCGGTGAACCAGGAAGAGCCGGAAAGCGCGGTGATCTGCAGCTTCATCGACATCGACGAGCGCCGCCGCACGCGCGAGACGCTGGCCGGCCAGGCCGAGCGCACGCGCGCGGTGCTGAATTCGGTGCTGGTGGGCATCGTCACCGTCAACGAACACGGCATCCAGTGGATGAACCGCTCGGCGCGGCGCATGTTCGGTGGTGAGCTGGCCGATTTTGTCGGCGAGCCCATCAGCATCGTCGCCACACCCGAAGCCGACCACCCGCTGCGCCAGCTGGCCCGGCTGGAAGGCCTGAAGGAAGGCCGGAACGACACCTTCGAATGCCGTCTCAAGGCACGCGACGGGCGGGAGTTCTGGGTGGTGGGCAATGCCGTGCCCAGCGCCGCAGCTGCGGGCAGCGGTGCCTCGCGCGAGATGACCATCGCGTTGCTGGACATCGAACGCCGCCGCCAGGCCGAGGTGCACATCGCCCAGGCCCAGGCCTCGCTGCAGCGGGTGATCGAGACGGCGCCGCTGGCCATCGCGCTCTTCGATGCGCGCAGCCTCGTCGTGCAGCAGCTCAACCAGACGGCCGCCAGCTTCTTCGGCCAGCCCCTGGACGGCCTGCAGGGCCGCACCCTGCAAGCCTGCTGCGCCAGCGCCGCCCAGGCCGAAGCGCTGCGCGGCTGGCTGCGCGCCGCGGCCGACGGTGCCGGCGCGGCGCAGCACGAGTGGCGCGAAGAGCTGTCCGAGCCCGTCAGCGGCGAGGCCAGCGCGCGCGTGTGGGACTGCCGCATCACGACGCTGCAGGACAGCGCAGCCGCCGCGGGTGACGATGCCAGCGGCCTGCAGCTGCTGCTGGTGGCCAGCGACGTGACCGAGCAGCGCGCCGCCGAACGTGCGCGCCTGCAGGCCGCCATCGCCCAGCGCGAGGTGCTGGTGCGCGAGGTGCACCACCGCATCAAGAACAACCTGCAGGGCGTGGCCGGGCTGCTGCAGCAGAACGCGGCGCGTCGGCCCGAGATGGCCGACATCCTCAGCGAGGCCGTGGGGCAGGTGCAGGCCATCGCGCAGGTCTACGGCCTGCAGGTGGGCGCCAGCGGGCCGCTGGCGGTGGCCAGCCTGCTGCGCGCCATCGCGGCCTCGGTGCAGCGCACCTTCGGGCGCGCCATCGCGGTCGACATGGACGGCGAGGTGCCGCACCTGCTGCCCGAGGCCGAGTCCATCCCGGTGGCGCTGACGCTCAACGAGCTGCTCACCAACGCCATCAAACACGGTCAGGGCGGTGATGTGCATTGCCGCGTGTGGGCGGTGGGCGAGGGCCTGGACATCAGCATCGCCAGCCGCGCCACGCTGGCGCCGGGTTTCGACCTGCAACAACGTCGCAGTGTGGTGTCGGGCCTGGGCCTGGTGCGGGCCCTGCTGCCGCGGCGCAGCGCCTCGCTGGCGCTGGCGCAGGAAGGCGACGAGGTCGTGGCACGGCTGGCGCTGCGCCCCCCCGGGGTGCGTGTGCCGGGGCCGGGGGACACGGTCTGAGCGGTCTGATGGGCCACAATCCGGTGGATGAACGCAGAGGTGGTCAGCCGAGGCAAGATCCTGGTCGTCGATGACGACAGGCTCGTGCTCGCCACCGTCACGCACGGGCTTTCGGCCGCCGGCTACGAGGTCATCGACGCCGACAATGGTGACGACGCCATCCTGCTGGCCCGCGAGCACCGCCCCGCGCTGGCGCTGCTGGACATCCGCATGGAAGGCAAGAGCGGCTTCGACGTTGCCGAGACCCTGCGCGACGCCTACAGCATCCCCTTCATGTTCCTGTCGGCCTTCGCCGACGAGGCCACCAAGCAGCAGGTGCAGGCGCTGGGCGCGCTCGACTACCTGATCAAGCCGCTGGACGTGGGCCAGATCGTGCCCGCCGTCGAGGCTGCCTTCGTGCGGGTGCGCGGGGGTACGGCAGCGCCGGCGGCGGCCGCAGCGCCTGCGTCGGCTGCGGTGTCTGCTGTCCTGGTCGACCCCGTGCCGCTGGCAGTGGGGGTGCTGATGCACCGTTATTCGCTCTCGCGCGATGCCGCCTGGCAGCGCTTGCAGCGCCTGGCAGCCGACCAGAAGCTGGGGCTGCCGGCCCAGGCCGAACGCCTGCTGGCGGCGGTGGAAGAGCTCGCGCGATCGGCGCTGTGAACGGGCGGCTGCGGGCTGCTGAAAAAAGCGCAGCCGAGTGCTGTTTCACCCCGCCAGTGTGAAGTAGAAAGCCGCGCCTCGGCCCGGTTCGGCCTCGGCCCAGATGTCGCCCCCGTGGCGGCGAACGATGCGGCGCACCGAAGCCAACCCGACGCCGTGCCCCGCAAACTCACTGGCGCTGTGCAGGCGCTGGAAGAGGCCGAAAAGACGGTCTGAAGAGCGCATGTCGAAGCCGGCGCCGTTGTCGCGCACCACATAGGCCGTGCGCCCGCCGTGCGGCACCGTGCCCAGGCTGATGCGCGCCTTGGGTGTGCGGCCGCTGTACTTCCAGGCGTTGCCGAGCAGGTTTTCCAGCACGAGGCGCAGCAGCGTCGGGTCGCCCTGCGTGGTGAGCCCGCCTTCGATGTCGACATCGACCTCGCGGTCGGGTGTGCTGCGGCGCAGGTCGTCGATGACGTAGCCCGCCAGCTGCGACAGGTTCACCGGCTGCCGCGCGAGCGGCTGCGAACTCAGGCGCGCCAGCGTCAGCAGCGCATCGATCATCAGGTTCATGCGCGCGGCGGCGCCGAGCACGCGGTCGAGGTGGTCGTTGCCCACGCGGTCGAGCAAACGGCCGTAGTCTTCTTTCACGATGCGCGTGAAGCCCTCGACCACGCGAATGGGCGCACGGAGGTCGTGCGAAACGGTGAAGCTGAAGCTGTCGCTCTCTTCCATGCTGGCGTTCATCGCCGCTTGTGATGCTTGCGCGGCTTGCGAGACCTGCAGCGCCGAAGCCGCCGCCTCGGCGCTGCTGTCGGCCGCGGTGGCCGGCTGCTGCACCAGCACCAGGCCGCGCAGGGTGCCCGGCAGGCCTGCGCAGGCTTGCAGGTGCCAGCCGCCCTCGGCCTGCACCGGTGCCGGGCCGTCCTGCGCGAAGGCCTGCACCAGGGCCGGGGGCAATTCGTGCAGGGCCTCGGGCAAAGGGCAGCCGGGCGAGAGCGCCGGCCACAGCGCCTGTGCCGCGCCGTTGCAGGCCTGCAGCTGCCAGCCGTCGCCCTGGTCCAGCGCCCAGAGCGCCGGGCCCGCGTGCAGGGCGAGCAGCGGCGGCAGCGCGGCGGCTTGGGCCTGCTGCATGTCGTCGGGCTGCAGCGGGCAGGCGGTGCCGGTGTAGCCGTTGAAGGCGCCCAGGTCGTCCTGCCGCGGCACGCCTTGCACACGCCAGCTGCGGCTGCCCTGCAAAGGCTGGGGCAGGTCGACGCGCACGTCGGCAAAAGCGCGCTGGGCCTGCAGGTGCGCGCGCAAGGCCGGGTCGCTGAACAGCGGCAGCCAGGCGGCCGCGGCCTGTGCGTTGCCCTGCCAGCGTTGGGGGCGGTGCAGGGTGTCGGTCTGCCAGGTGGCCTCGGCCTGCAACTGGGCCAGCTCACGGGTTTGTGCCTGGGCTTCGCGCAGCGCGGCTTCGGTGCGCAGGCGGGTGCGTGCACAGCCCAGGGCGTAGGCGGCGGCGGCCGCCACGACCACGGCCAGCAATGCCAGTGGCAGGCCCCAAGCGGCGCCACCGCCCAGGCTGGCCGTGTCGGCTGCCGTGGCTGGCAGCGGCAGGGTCAGCGGCAGGATCCAGGCCCGGGCCATCGGGCGCCCTGGTTCGGCAGGGGCCTGCGGGCAAACCCCCGCCGCCACCGCTTGAAGGCCGGCGGCTCGGTGGGGTCGGCCGTGGCACGATACAAGCATGGTGGGAATTGTACGAAGCGAGCGGCGCAGGCCGACTCAAGTTCGAAGGACCGGCGCCGAAAGCCCAGAGGTGGCCGATCTGCCGCCAGCTGGCAGCCGGCCGAATCGCCAGGCCCCGGCAGCCTCCGACCGCATTGCAAAGCGCCATCCATGAGCGAACCGCAAAACCCAGGCTCTCCAGGCGCCACCCCACCGTCAGCACCCGCCGGCCTGGACGCCGTGGCACTGGGTCGGCTGCGCGAGCTCGACCCCGATGGCCGCCACGGCGTGCTGCAGCGTGTGCTGACGGCCTTCGAGACTTCGCTCAGCCGCATGCTCGTGCAGCTGGCCGCCGAACGTGAGGGTGGCAACGCCGCGGTGGTGGCCGGCGTGGCGCACACGCTGAAATCCAGCTCTGCCAGTGTCGGCGCGCTGGAACTCGCGCGGGCTTGTGCCGAAGTCGAACACCGCCTGCGGACCGGCGAGCCGGGTTCCCTCGGCGGTGATATCGAACGATTGACGCTTGCCGGCGAGAGTGCGCTGGCAACGGTTAGGGCTATGCTGCGCCCCTGAGATGCCCGTGCCGATGAGTCCTTCGCACCCCTTCGCCGACGCCAGCCACACGGGCCAGCCCGAGGTGCTGCTCGTCGACGACGACGAGGTCAACCTGCTGCTGACGGCGCTGGCCCTGCGCGAGCGCGGTTTCATCATCACCGAAGCGGGCAGTGGCGAGCGTGCGTTGGAGCTGCTGCGCGACTGGACGCCCGACATCATCGTGCTCGACGCGATGATGCCGGGGCTGGACGGTTTCGAGACCTGCCGCCGCCTGCGCCGCACGCCCGGCTTCGAAAACGTGCCGGTGCTGATGCTCACGGGCCTGGAAGACGACGCTTCCATCACGCGCGCCTACCAGGCAGGCGCCACCGACTTTTTCGTCAAGGCCACGCAGTGGAGCCTGCTGTCAGGCCGGCTGCACTACCTGCTGCGCGCCTCGCGCACACGCATCGAACTCGAGCGCAACCGCGCCAAGCTGGCCCGCGCGCAAGACCTGGCGCGCATGGGCAGCTTCGACTGGCGCCGTTCGGAAGGCGGGCTGCTGCTGCTGCCCGAGGCCTTGCGGGTGCTGGGTTTCGGCCCGCAGGAGCGCGTGACGCTGCGCATGCTGCTGCGCATGGTGCCGCGTGTCGACCGTGCGCAGCTCTCGCGCAAGCTGCACGAGGCCATCCGCCATGCCTCGGTGCTCGCTGAGGACGTGCGCATCGTGCTCTTCGATGGGCGTCAGCGCATCATCCACATCGAAGCCGAGCCCGAGTTCAACGAACATGGCCATGGCATCGGCTACACCGGCATCGTGCAAGACGTCACCGAGCGCCGTCAGGCCGAAGACCAGATCAAGGAACTGGCCAACTTCGATTCGTTGACGGGCCTGCCCAACCGCCGCCAGCTGATCGCCCGTGCCGAGCGCGCGCTGGAATACGCGCGGCGCGGCAACCACCAGTGCGCGCTGCTGCTGATCGACCTCGACCGCTTCAAGATCATCAACGACACGCTGGGCCACAGCGCCGGCGACGAACTTCTCACGCAGGTGGGCCGCCGTCTGCGCGCCTGCGTGCGCCACAGCGAAGAGATCGCCGACGGCCAGGTGGAACTGGTGGGCAGCCGCTCGCACCGCTCGCTGGAGGCGGTGGGCCGTCTGGGCGGCGACGAATTCGTGGCGCTGCTGCCCGAGGTGGTGGACGACGCCGACGCCGAACGTGTCGCCCAGCGCATCCTCGAATCGCTGCGCGAGGCCATCTTCGTGGCCGGGCAGGAGTGTTTCGTCACCGCCAGCGTGGGCGTGGCCATCTTCCCGCGTGACGGCACCACGGTCGTCGACCTGCTGCGCAACAGCGACGTCGCGATGTACTCCGTCAAGGCGCAGGGCAAAAACGCGAGCGCGATCTACAGCCCGCAACTCGCCGGCCTGGGCCGCGAGAAGCTGGAGCTGGAAACCGCGCTGCACCGCGCCATCGAGCGTGACGAACTGGTGCTGCACTACCAGCCCAAGGTCGACGTGCGCGCCGCGTGCATGGTGGGTGTGGAAGCGCTGATGCGCTGGCAGCGCGGCAGCAAACTGGTGCCGCCTGGCGAGTTCATCCCGCTGGCCGAGGAAACCGGTCTCATCGTGCCGCTGTCGGAATGGGCACTGCGCCAGGCTGCCTGGCAGGCGCGGGCCTGGCGCGACAAGTTCGGCTTCGACCAGTCCATCGCCGTCAACCTGCCCAGCCGGCTGTTCGAGCGCAGCGATCTGGTCGAACACATCCACCAGTGCGTGACGGCGGTCAACATGCCGCACCGCGCGGTGATGCTGGAGATCACCGAAAACAGCCTGATGGCCGACCTGCAGGGCGTGATGCCCACGTTGCACCGACTCAACGAGATCGGCGTGGAGATCTCCATCGACGATTTCGGCACCGGGTACTCCAGCCTGGCCTACCTGACCACGCTGCCCATCAGCGAGCTCAAGATTGACCGCAGCTTCACGCGCGAACTCGGCATCGCGCCGCAGAGCAGCGCGGTGGTGACAGCCATCATCGCGCTGGCGCGTTCGCTCAGCCTGCGTGTGGTGGCCGAAGGCGTGGAAACGCTGCGCCAGAAGGACGTGCTCTACCGCCTCGGTTGCACCGTGATGCAGGGCTTCCTGTTCAGCAAGCCCGTCGGCGCAGCGGAACTGGAAGAGTGGCAGGTCAACCTGCAGTCACCACGGCGTGCCGCTTGGATGGACGCGCAGCTCGAAGCCCAGGGTGAAGAAGCCGCCCGTTCGGCCGTTGCGCGCCGCCTGCGTTGATGGACGGCGTCTCCAGCCCGGCGGCCGGCGGCCGCGCGGCAGCGGCTGTGCCGGTGCCGGTTGCCACCGTGGCCAAGGGCGCGCTGCGCCGGCTCGCGCAGGCGCACCTCGAACCCACGCCTGAAAACTACGCACGTGCCTACGCCGAAGAGGCCGGCCTGCCGCCCCCCGCAGCCCCCGCGAACACGGCCCCGCAGGCCGCTGCCAGCGCGCCTGAGCTGCGTGCCCAGGGGCAGGCCTGGGCCGCGCTCCTGGAAAGGGTGGTGCGGGGCCTGGACCGCGGTGGCCGCCAATGGACGGCGGCGCGCCGCAAGGACAGCCTCAAGCGTGTGCTGGAAGGCAGCCGCAGCGATCCCCATCGCCTGCTGCAGCGCCTGCAGTCCTTGATGGGTGCCTGGGAAAGCGACCAGGCTGCCGACCCTGCACAAACTGGCCTGGAGCCGCTGCCGTCCGATGTTGGCCGTGCCGATGCAGGTTCCGAGGTCTGGCGCCCGGTGCTCGGCACCCTGCACGGCACGCTGGGTGCCGCGCTGCCACTGGCCGTGCCCCGCGCCGAAGCCCTGGCCGACCAACTCAAGCGCCTGGCCGACGCCCTGGCCAGCGAGGGCCCGACGCCTGAACTCGCCGCCGCCTGTGACACTTTGTGCGAGCAGGCGCGCCGCTTTTTTGGCCACCGCCACCACCTCATCGACGAGCTCTCGGCGCTCTGTCGCGAGCTCACGGCGGGGCTGGTGGAACTGGCGGAAGACGAAAGCTGGGCCCGCGGCCAAGCCCTGGCGCTGCAGCACACCCTGGAAGACGACGGCGCGTCGGTCCGCGGCGTGCGGGCGGCGGGCGTGCTGCTGGCCGAAACGCGCACGCGCCAGCAGCGCGTGCGTGCCGAGCGCCAGGCCGCGCGCGAGGCACTCAAGCAGCTCATCCATGACATGGTGGTGGAGGTCGGTGAACTCGGCGACCACGCCGGGCGCTTCCAGCTCGCGACGGCGCAGCATGCGCAGGCCATCGAGCAGGCGCACACGCTCGAAGGCCTCACGCAGGTGGTGCAGGCCCTGCTGCACGACACCCGCGCGGTGCAGTCGGCCGTGGGGCGTTCGCAAGAGCGACTGCAGGCCGACCGCGCGCGCGCCGATGCGCTGGAGGGCAAGGTGCGTGAACTCGAAGGCGAGCTGCGGCGTTTGTCCGACGAGGTGTCCACCGACGCCTTGACCCAAGTCGCCAACCGCCGCGGCCTCGACCAGGCTTTCGAGGTCGAGCGCGCGCGCTGCGAGCGCGAGAGCGGCGCGGCGCTGGCCGTGGGCCTCATCGACATCGACAACTTCAAGAAGCTCAACGACAGCCTTGGCCATGCCGCGGGCGACATTGCCCTGAAGTCGCTGGCTGCCGCGGTGCGCGAGCGTTTGCGCCCGGTGGACCACCTGGCGCGATTTGGCGGCGAAGAGTTCGTGCTGCTGCTGCCGGGCCTGCCCGACGCCGAAGCCCAGCAGGTCATGACGCGGCTGCAGCGCAGCCTGAGCGAAGCGCTGTTCCTGCACGACGGTCGCGAGGTGTTCATCACCTTCTCGGGCGGCGTGACCTCGTGGCGCGCCGGCGAGACCTTGCAGGCCGCGCTGGAGCGCGCCGACGAGGCGCTGTACGAAGCCAAGCGCACCGGCAAGAACCGCACTTGCATCGCCTGAGGCTGCCGTGGCGCTGCGGCGCTGGAAGCCTTTGCTCACAAAGCCGGTTCAAGACGGGCCGGCCGCTTCCGACAATGTCGTCATGGGGCGCTCAAGGCTGCCCTGCTTCTGCAAGCACCCACGATGACATCGCGCTCCTTTCCCTCCCCGACCGCCCTCCTGCGGCGCTTGCGCTTCGGCGTGCTGGCCTTCTTCAGGCACGACATCGGTGTCAAACGTGAAGGCGGCACTGTCAAGCTGGTGCTGCAACCGGCCGAAGCGCGCCTGAAGAAGCCGCCCACGCGTGAAGAGATCGAGGCGCGGCGCGAGAAGGAAGAGCTGCGCCTGTTGCGCGAACAACTCGCCGGGCTGCTCGACGAACTGCCCGAGACGCGCGGGGCCCTGCGGCACCTCGTGTTCGTGGAACAGGCCATCGGCAAACGCGGCCTGAAAGCCTTGCACAAGCTGCCGGTGGACGTGCTCGAGAAGGCCTTGGCCCAACTGGAAGGCCTGGTGACGAATTGGTCGCCGGTCGGTCTGGCCAGCCTGCGTTCGAAGATGGCCGTGGCCATCATCGACCGTGAACACCGCGCGCCCGGTGACCCTGAGAATTACCAAACCGCAGCCGTCATCGACAACGTGCCCAGCCTAGCTCAGGAGCCCGAGCCGGATGCCGCCGACGATGCCGCGCTGGCCGCCGCTTACGCGGCCCTGGGCTCCCTTGCGCCGGCCGGGCCGGCCGCGGTGGAGATGCAAGGCGAACTGCACTCGCCCTCGGCGCGCGCGGTCGGCCGCGAAGCGGTGAAGCCGGCCGCACGCGCCCCGGCCGAGGCCCTGCAACTGCGGGTGCTGGACACCTGAACTGCCGCCGCCGGCGCACGGTGGCCGGCGCTGCGGGCGGCCCATGCGCCCGGCGGGCACGCGCTGCGGCGTTGACTCTTGAACACTTCCTGGGGCTTCGACCCTCATGTCGGGGGTTGCCGCTGCCTCGTGCGCGGCCGAGACTGGGCTCCGCTAGAAGAATCCGGCCCAAGGCCTCCCAGGAGGGGCAGGGCTCCCACACTGACAACAAGGGGTTTCAATGATCGTCAAGTCCATGCTCAAGCCGCTGGCTCTGGCCGCACTGCTGGCCACCGCCGGTGCCGCTCAAGCCAACATCACCGTGTACACCTCGCTGGCTGCCTTCAACGCCGCCACCGTCAACCCCGGTACGGACACCTTCGCCGGCTTCAGCATCACCGGCTCGACGCCCAGCCCCACGACGCGCACCGCTGGCAGCTACACCTACACCATCGATGCTGGCCCCGCGGGCAGCTTCTTCGGTGGTGGCTCGACCGCCAACCCCTTCCTGTCGACCAACACCGCCACCGACACCGTGTCGTTCTCGGGCTTCTCGGCCGGCGTGGTCGGGTTCGGCGGCAACTTCTTCGGCAGCAACATCAGCGGCCTCTTCGCCGCTGGTGACATGCTGCTGACCGCCACCGACAGCAGCGGCACCGTCACGCAGACCATCGTCAGCGCCACGGAAAGCAGCTTCCTGGGTTTCGTGTCTGACACCGGCATCATCTCCGCCACCCTGGCTTCGGTGCAGCCCACCACCGGCTTCCTGTGGCCGTCGGCCGACAACGTCGTGCTCGCCAGCGCCGTGCCGGAACCCGGCACCTACGCGATGATGCTGGCTGGTATCGGTGTTCTGGGCTTCATGGCCCGCCGTCGTCGCGGCTGATCCATCGCAGGCAGCCTCGGCTGCTTGTCGCCAAGAAGGGCCCGGCTGATGCCGAGGCCCTTTTTTCATGGCCGGCGCTGAGCCGGTGGCTGCGCTACATTGCAGACATGACCCGCTGGTGCAAGCTCATCGTCGTGTGGATGGTCGCGCTGGCGCTGCCCAGCTCGGCCTGGGCGGCGGCCACTGCGCCCTGCGCGTTGATGATGTCGGCCGCCGCTGGCGCCGCGATGACCACGACGGTTGCGTCGATGGCAACCGCCGACGCGGGCGTGTCCGACTGGCCGCCTTGCCATGAGTTGCAGGCCGCCGATGCGCCAGCCGGTGTAGCCCATGGCACTGCCATCCCGGGCCACGATGCTGCGGCCGGCGGTGCGCATGCCTGCGCCGCCTGTGCGCATTGCCTGCTGGGCCATGCCGTGGCCCTGCTGCCTGCCGCGCTGAGCGCGCCGGGCCCGCACGCAGTGCCCGCCGAGCCTGCCGCCGGGCCGCCGAGCCCATGGGCGAGCGTGCTGCTGGCCGGCCCCGAGCGCCCGCCCCGAAACGGGCGCTGAGGCGCGCTGCCGCAGCCCTGGCGCTGCCTGGCAGCTTCTTTCCCGCGTTGTGCGCTGAAGCCCTGCCGTGCAGGAGCGCGGTGCACCACCCATCTCACCCCTCGCCCCCAGGGCCGATGCGGCCCCGAAGGCAACCCTATCCGGGAGGACTGCCGATGTCCCCGAAGCTCTGGCCCACCAGCGTGTCTGCGCTGCTGCTGGTTGTTTTTTTTCTTGGCGGCGGCGCCGAAACGCAGGCGCAGTCGAGTACCGGCGCTGCCTCTCCCGCCCCCCTAGCTGCCAGTGGCGCAGGCGGCCCTGCCGACCCCCGCGCCGCTGTGCCGCCGGTGCAGCACCGCTCGGCCTTTGTGGGCTACCGCGCGCTGGGCGCAGCCGAACCGGCCGACTGGCGCACCGCCAACGACCGTGTCGCCCGCATAGGCGGCTGGCGCGCCTACACCCGCGAGGCGCATGCGCCGGTGCCGGCGCCGGCGCCGGCGGCAGCGGCTGCGGCTGCGTCGGCCCCTTCGGCATCTTCGGCGCGGCCGACCGAGCCCCTGCCGGCTAGTAACCGACCTCAAGGAGCCCGCAGCCATGGCGGACATTGAGACGCAGCCCCGCCGCCGCGGGGCCGCGGCCCTGCTGTGCCTGGCAGCCGCAGGCCTCGGAGGCTGCGCGCAGCTGGGCGCCGATGGCGGCCTGGCGCCGGTGCAGCAGCTGACGCAGCAGCGCCTGGGTGCGCCGCTGCAGGCGCAGAACACCGACGAAGACACGCGCGCCGCGCAGCAGCGGGTGGCAACTCTGCTGCAGCAGCCGCTGGACGCCGATGCGGCGGTGCAGCTCGCGCTGCTCAACCACCGCGGCCTGCAGGCCAGCCTGCAGGCCGTGCGTGCCGCCGAGGCCGAGCGCGTGCAGGCCGGGCGCTTGCCCAACCCCGGCTTCAGCTGGGGGCGCAGCACCCGCGGTGACGAGCGCGAGATCGAGCGCAGCCTGCACCTGAACCTCGCCCGCCTGCTGGCCTGGCCGCTGCAGCAGGGCCTGGAGGACCGCCGCCTGGCGCAGACGCAGGCGGCGGTGGCCCAGCAGGTGCTGCAGCACGCAGCGGCCACACGCAAGGCCTGGGTGCTGGCGGTGGCCGCGGCCGAAACCGTGCGCTATCGCCAGCAGGTGATGCAGGCCGCCGAAGCCAGCGCCGAGCTGGCCCGCCGCATGGCGGCCGTGGGCAACTTCAACCGGCTGCAGCAAGCGCGTGAGCAGGCTTTTTATGCCGATGCCGCCCTGAACCTGGCGCGCGCGCAGCAGCAGGCCACCGCAGCGCGTGAGCGCCTCACGCGCCTGCTCGGCCTGTGGGGTGCGCAGACGGCCTTCCAGCTCCCCGAACGCCTGCCCGACCTGCCGGCCGAACCCGCCGACCAGCCCGACATCGAGCGCACCGCGCTGGCGCAGCGCCTGGACGTGCAGGGCGCCCGCGCCGCGGCCGAGCAGATGGCCCAGCATCTGGGCCTGACGCGGGCCACACGCTTCGTCAACGTGCTGGAGCTGGGCGTGATGCGCAACGGCTCGAACGAGGCCCCGAGCCAGCGCGGCTGGGAAATCGGTTTCGAGCTGCCCATCTTCGACAGCGGCAGCGCCCGCCTGGCGCGGGCCGAGGCCCTGCACCGGCAGGCGGTGCACCAAGCGGCCGACATCGCGGTGCGCGCGCGCTCTGAAGTGCGCGAGGCCTACGGGGCGTACCGCACCGCCTGGGACATCGCTCGACACCACCGCGACGAGATCGTGCCGCTGCGCCAGCGCATCGCGGAAGAGAACCTGCTGCGCTACAACGGCATGTTCATCGGTGTGTTCGAGCTGTTGGCCGATGCGCGCGAACAGATTCAAGGCGTCAACGGCGCCATCGACGCGCTGCGCGACTTCTGGCTCGCCCAGGCCGACCTCGAGATGGCCCTCGTCGGCCAGCCAGCGCTCGACTTGGCACTGCCCCCTTCGACCGCAGGCACGGCCCCGGCGGCCGCTGCCGGCGGCCACTGAATATCAGCCAGGACACCCTCCCCATGGTCTCGCGAAGAAACTTTCTCGGCGGCACGGCCACTGGCGCGTTCGCCGCCACAGCCAGTGCCGTCAGCCCGGTGGCGATGGCCGCCTTGCCCGAACCCGTGATGCAAAGCAGCGCCGACACCGCGGCGCCGCTGCTGCCGCCCACGGGCCGGCCCTACAACCCCGTGGTCACGCTCAACGGCTGGACGCTGCCCTGGCGCATGAACCAGGGCGTCAAGGAGTTCCACCTCGTGGCCGAGCCCGTGGTGCGCGAGATGGCGCCCGGCTTCAAGGCCCACCTCTGGGGCTACAACGGCCAGAGCCCGGGGCCGACCATCGAGGTGGTGGAGGGCGACCGTGTGCGCCTGTTCGTCACCAACAAGCTCGGCGAGCTCACCAGCATCCACTGGCACGGCCAGCGCCTGCCCAACGGCATGGACGGCGTGACGGGCCTGAACCAGCCCGGCATCCCGCCAGGGAAGACCTTTGTCTACGAGTTCGTGGCGCGGCGGCCCGGCACCTTCATGTACCACCCGCATGCCGACGAGATGGTGCAGATGGCCATGGGCATGATGGGCTTCTGGGTCACGCACCCCAAGCAGAAGCACCCGCTGATCGACGAGGTCGACCGCGACTTCTGCTTCCTGCTCAACGCCTACGACATCGAGCCGGGGAGCGCCACGCCCAAGATCATGACCATGCTCGACTTCAACCTCTGGAGCTGGAACAGCCGCATCTTCCCTGGCATCTCGCCGCTGGTGGTGCGCAAGAACGACCGCGTGCGCATCCGTGTGGGCAACCTCACGATGACCAACCACCCCATCCACCTGCACGGCCACGAGTTCACCATCACGGGCACCGACGGCGGCCCGGTGCCCAAGAGCGCGCGCTGGCCCGAGATCACCGCCGACGTGGCCGTGGGGCAGATGCGGCAGCTCGACTTCATCGCCGACGAAGAGGGCGACTGGGCCTTCCACTGCCACAAGAGCCACCACACGATGAACGCCATGGGCCACGGTGTGCCCACGATGATCGGCGTCGACCACAGCCAGGTGGTGCGGCAGATCACGCAGCTCATCCCCGACTACATGGTGATGGGCGAACGTGGCATGAAAGACATGACCGAGATGGAAATGCCGCTGCCCGACAACACCGCGCCCATGATGGCCGGGCAGGGGCCCTACGGTGCCGTGGGCATGGGCGGCATGTTCAGCGTGCTGAAGGTGCGCAGCGACCAGAAGCGGGGCGATTACACCGACCCGGGCTGGTACCGGCACCCGCCGGGCACGGTGGCCTTCGAGTACACCGGCAACCTGCCCGACCCGGCACGCCTGCGGGCCGAGGGCCAGCCGGCCATGCCGCCGGCCGCGCCGATGCAGCCGCCGGTCGAAGTGAAGGTGCGCAAGCCGCCAGGGGGGCATGGCGGCCACGGCGGGCACTGAAGCCAGCCGGCCCCGGGCGGCCGAGCTTGGGGTGTGCATGCAGAATGCCTGAACTCGCCGGGTCTTCAAGGCAGGCCATCCCGGTGCCTTCTCGGCTGCTCCACGCATGACGCTCACACCGCTTCTTCCTCACTGCCTGCAAGGCTGCCGCTGCTGGAGGCCGGCGTGACCCCGCCTGCGACTGTTGCGGCGCCGGGTGCCGTGCTTTGGCTGACGGGCCTGTCGGGCGCGGGCAAGTCGACCATTGCGCAGGCCACCTGCGCAGCGCTGCGCCTGCAGGGCCGCGCGGCCACGGTGCTCGACGGGGATGAACTGCGTCGCGGCCTGACGCGCGACCTCGGCTTCAGCGAAGCCGATCGCGCCGAGAACGTGCGCCGCGCCGCGGAAGTGGCGCGGCTGATGGCCGACGCGGGCCTGGTCGTGGTCGTCGCGCTGATCTCGCCCTTCCGAGCAGACCGCGAGCGGGCGCGGGCGCTGTTCGAAGCAGGGCGTTTCTTCGAGATCCACATCGATACCGCGCTCAGCGTGGCCGAAGCGCGCGACCCGAAGGGCCTGTACCGCCGCGCTCGCCAGGGCCTGCTGCCGGCCTTCACGGGCATCAGCTCGCCTTACGAAGCGCCCCTGGCGCCCGCGCTGCGCATCGACACGGCCCAGGTGCTTCCGGTGCAGGCGGCCGAGATGCTGATCGGGCTGCTGCCGGCGCCGGGGGCGGGGCCCTGCGGGACCTCAGGCGGCGCGGCCGTTTAGCCAATGTGGCCCCGGCGGGCGTGGTTGGCGGAAGCTCAGGGATTCGAACTCTTATCTAAACCAAAATGCGCGGATCTGGTTCGATGTGACTGAGTAGGAGGGCATCAGATAAGTTGCACAAGTGTGCGACTAAATGTGGAGGGCATCGGATTCGAACCGATGGAGGACTTACGCCCTCGCCAGTTTTCAAGTTCACAGTAGAACTCAAAGGAATCAATAGCTTAGGCCAACTTCTTCTCCGCAACTTGCCCAAATGAGCTGCTGGCGGACGCCTTGTCGGTCGGGGTTCTGGCTGGCCGTTGCGGAGATGACTCTGGGACTGGTCGCCGTGGTCAGCATGCACCTCGGAGCCGCGCGTTCAGCCGGCCGCTGACTGAACCACCGGCAGGAGTTCGTGCCCATGTCACTGGTATCCGCCGCTCAGCAGTCCATCGCTACGACCGGCTGTGTGGCGCTGGACGGCCACTACCGGGTGGTCGGCCTGCGCATCCAGTCGTGGCCTCGGCGAGCAGCTGAACGACAGGTTTCCTGCGATTTGCCTGGGGCTGTCATCGGCTGGACCCGGCCAGGGGAGCCGGCGGCGAACGACGGCTCCCGCGCTCTTCAGATGTGCCGCTGGGCGAACGCGACCGTTCCGACTAAGGGCCGCTCCCGCTGGAGACTGTGTGAGAACAACTCGCTGCGCCGATTGAAGCTGTGCCAAGCGG
>LJHW01000036.1 GCA_001295865.1 beta proteobacterium AAP65 | reverse complement strand
AACTTACCCGAGACGCCTCAAGCGTTCAACTCGTTTTCACACAGCCTCGCTGCAAAGCGGAAGTGCCGCCCGGAAAGAAGTAGGTCAGTTTGACAAACCTCAGCTGGCGCACACGCGGGTACCAAGCCGCAGCGGATTGTGTCCGGTGGAAAACAACAGCGCGAGCATCTCTCCCAGCCCGGGACGGGCTATGTCGGACCTAGACTTCCGCACTCTCAATTCCCAGTGAAATCACAAATTCGACGGAGCGGCAGTTCGAGCGATTGACGAACAGGCGCTTGCACTGGAGGCATCGGTAATCGGGGCGCGCCAAGCCTGGTGTCGACAGCGAGCCCACTATCTAATGCTCATTCGCTGACGTCGCTGAAGATGGATCGGCCGCCACGGCCTTCAACCTTTGCCGCACGAGGAACGCTGTTGAAAAAACTTTCGTTCTCTTCCTCTTCGTCGTCCGGCTTTCTCTCCGCTACGCGTTGCATTGCTAGCTTGAGCTCTTCCAGCAGCTCTGAATGCTTTCCGTCGGAGAACTGATCTTCCACAAACCAACTTATGTCGTCGAGAAAGTCTCTGATGTCGCGGAACTGGTCGTCGATGTCTGCGCTAGGGTCGGCACCATCTTCGCGGTCAGAGATCTTTTCGGAGATCTCGGTATGAAGAATTTCGACGATCTGCGAAGCAAGGGTCATGAGCTCACGCTGCTTGAATAGCGCAAGAACCGCGTCGTCGGTCAAAAATGAGGTATCAAGCGAATCGACGACACCTTCTTTAAGCATGTACACGGTGTCCGATCGAACCTGATCGTTCAAAAGTCCGAGCCTGTTAGCCGAAGCCCGCAGTTGGATCACCTCGTGCCTCCCAATGCGCTGCCAATGACTAGCGTTGCCGCTTCTCGCGGCGATCTTGGGTTCTCGTTCCAACAGCTCGCTCAAGACTGATTCAGGTACACGGCGATTGAGAAAGTAGAACAGGCGCTCATTGATGGGGAGCTCGTCGGGAGTTTCCAGGAGCCGGTTGATGAGCTGAGTCGAGCCGCTCAGTGGCACCATCACAGCGTCCTGAACGGGAGGTGAGCCTTCGCAAACGACTTCGGAGAGGAGTGTTTCGATACGGACCCCTCGAATGTAGACATCGACCAAGTCGGGGCGCTTGCTCAAGATTGCGCTAATCGCGTCAGCGAACGTGGGATGCCAAAACGCCCAATATTCTTGTTCGCCGTCTCTTCGTCGGACAACAAGCGAGCCATCGAGTTGCCGGAGACTTTGCGTCATGGCAGCAATGCTGACGCCGAAGTTGCCCGCAACCAGCGCAGCATCAGTTTCCGGCAAGAGATGCACGGGTAACTTCGATTTCGCAAGAAAGACGAGAGTCAGGGCGGCGCGTTTGTCGTCGCTGAGCTCTTCGAACATCTGCACCAGAAATCTTTGCGGCTGCGCGACGAAGCGCTGGAGGTCGTCAGGCAGCTTTTTGATGTGCCCGGTGTAGTTGCTATCCGCTAGGCGTCGGGCCAGCTCAGGGAGAAGTCGAGCTTCATGAGCGAGCCCAGGCATGTACTCGCTAATCTGATCTTTCCAGAGGCGGGGTTGGTTACCCGCCTTCAAATGGTTGTACAAGATCTGCTCGCGCTCGGGCGTGGTCAACTGGCCCACGTCGACTACAGCAGTGCCGTTCTCCAAAAGTGGGTGATTCCGCGATCCGATGCGAGGATGTGCTTCCTTCCAGATGTGCGTTCGCGACGTCAGAATGAAGTGGCATCCATGCTCGAGCGCGACCTTGAGTTTGGGCATGAACTCCATCCACGCGTTCACATAGTCTGACATCAGCAAGTTTGACCCAAAGGCATCGTCAACCCAGTACAGGCGCTTAGGCTCGTTCGGATTCCAGTGGTGACGCAGCTCAAGGGGGCCATCACACTTGAACACTCTCAAGTCGCCTTTGTCAACGGCCATCGTGGCGAGAATTGCGGCAAGTGTGGTTTTGCCTGTCGCTGGCGCTCCCAGAAGGAGCACAAGCTTGTGCGTCGAGAGGACGTCAACGGCTTGACGGTGAGGCTCGGTTGGCACGTAGACGTTCAGCGCCTTCCGGTGCTCGCCCAGGAGAGCATGTGTCTGGGCCGCGCATCTCTCGTCGATGATCATCGACAAGTCGCCAAGACCGTACACACGAGGCACGAGCGCTCGCAGACGCGCTGAGCTTTTGATCTTTTGCTGAATCCACTCCTTGCCAACGACGAATGGCTCGCGGACGCCTAGCGAAGTTAGCCGCTCACGAATCTGATGCGCCACGCCGGCGTCAACTCCCATGCTTGTCATGAAGAAGTAGACCGACCCCATTCCTTTGGCGACCAATTGCTCAACGTGCTCGAGTTCCGCCGCGATGTCCGACGCCTGCAGGCGCTGATTTCGTTTACCTGAGAATTTGCACTGAGCGGTGCCAACGACTGGAATCGTCTCAAAGTCAACCCGGCGATTGAGCTGAAGTACAGCGTCTTGCCCTCCGTCCTGTGCCTCCCTGTAAACCGACACGGTGCAGGCAAGTTCCTCGGCGAGCATCTCTGCGCACAAGTCTTGGAAAGCCTTCCATCCGAGCGTGTGAAGAGAGAAGTCGACGTGATAGGCCTGCGCCTCTGCGGACTGAGAGCAGCGTGGCATGATTGAATCTGGCTGCGACATGGCCCAATACTATTGACCCGGCACTAAAGTGTTGAACTCAAGCGGCATACCGAACGGGCTCATGCTGGAAGTAGCTCTTGATGCGCTCGGGCTGCCGCTGAACGCTGCTCAGGTGCCTGGCGGTAGCCTTCACGAGTTGCAGCTTGGTTCGCGCCGGAGCCAGTTTTGTGACGGCCTGCTTCAGGTCCGCATTGGCCATCTCGTTGGGGTTGAGCTCGGGGCTGTAGCTGGGCAGGTAGAAGACTTCGATCTCGTGTTTGTGCTCTGCCAGCCAGGCCTTCACAGGCTTACTGTGGTGCACCCGCAGGTTGTCCAGGATCAGGTAGACCTTCCTGCCTGCGTCCTTGACGAGCCGACGCAGGAAGTCGATCAGGATGTCGGAGTTCAGCGCACCGTCGAAGGCCTTCCAGCGCATCTGCCCCTTGTTGGTGACCGTGGAGATGACCGACAGGCCGTGGCGCTTGTTGTTCACTCGGACCACCGGCGTCTGGCCTTGAGGTGCATAGCTGCGACCGCGGACGTCGTCGCTGCGCAGGCCGGTTTCGTCGCCCCAGTGGATCTCTGCACCCTCGACCTTGGCACACGCGGCGATCACGGGGTACTCCTCCTCGAGCCACTTCTTCACCGCCGCCGGCGACTGCTCGTAGGCCTTCTTCATAGGCTTCTGGGGCGTGAAGCCCCAGCGCTCCAGGTACAGGCCCATCGTGCGAACCGCCAGCTTGATGCCGTAGCGGTCTCGGATGAGTTCGGCCACCGCCTGGCGCGTCCACAGCGCGTAGATCATCTTCAACTGGTCAGGCGTGCGGTCACGGATCAGACGCTGGACTTCGCGCTCTTGCTCTGCGGTGAGGGTGCGGCCGCTGCCCACCGGGCGGCCGCCACGGTCCACGTCCACCGCCTTCCAGCCGCCGGCTTCGAAGGCCTTCACCGCCGAAATCACCGTGGTTCGCGACAGCTCGCATTGCGCCGCCGTGTCCTTCAGGCTCGTGCCATCCAGCCGCATCTTCACCGCACGCCGGCGGCGCTCGTTGAGCGCATCCACCGGCAGCGTTCGGGAGTCGATCTTGTCCATCCTCGATCTGACTCTACGACACGCGATGAGTTCAAATGTTTAGTGCCGGATCAATAGTCGTCGACGCTCGGGACATCTTCATGCGGCGCGCGCGATCCCGTGCGCTCGATGGCCCAGTTGAAGTGGCGCAACGCGTCCGCGCAGCTCTCTCTATCGGTTCGGTCGCAACTCCAGGCCGTCGATGTTACCCAGAACCGTGAGCACCATTTCGACGTGGGCCATGTCGAAGTCGTCCCTGTTCGGCTCCTCGTGCGTCCCCTTGTTCAACAGCATCCACACCAGGTTCTGCTCCGGGATGCCAAGAATCATGTTCAGGTTTGCAAGCAGCGGCTCCTTGCTAGCGTGCGCGAAAGTCGCCGTGTTCCGAAGCTTTGATCGAAGCGCCTCGCAGAGGGTGCGCAACTGCGGCTCCTTCCCGGGCCCTTCGATCTGCAGCGCGATGCTGCCTACGCGATGCGACTCGAGCCACTTCCAAGACCTGTGAGTGAGCATCTCTAGCGACTTGCGAGCGAAAGACAAGGCATCTCGGGGATTGAATCTGTCGTCGATCGCCTCTCTCGCTCTCGCCAGGTAGTTCTGGGTTCCCACGTCGGGATTCACACGCGGCTGGTGATCACCCCGGTGATGCAGCAACACATATTGGTGGCAGTCCTGGCGGATTTCGCGAGGCAAGTTGTTATCTATATCCTTAACGAATTCCGGGCTGTGGCAAGTGACGACGATCTGCGTCTGCCGAAAACGATCGGTCTCGAAAATCGCCTGCCGGATACCGCTGCGATGGTCGTGATCGATTGCGTTGATGGCGTCGTCGAAGATGATCAGCGGCGCTCCAACGCTCTGCGCCTTCGCCAGAAGAATTGCGAGACCCAGGCAGCGGATGTGTCCCTCGCTGAGGGCGGTCAACGCGTTCACTCGACTATGCGGGTTGCCGCGGAATGCGATCTCGATGAGTCCGTCACCGTTCAGCGGAAGGTGCAACTCGGATAGCTTGTCCTCGTCGCGATCCCCGTGATTGAACTCGTTGTAGAGCTCCAGCGTGGACGCGTTGAGATTGGCCATCAGCATGCTGGGGAGTCGCTCGCGAAAGCGCTCCAGGAAGCTGCAGTAGCTGTCGTAAGCGTCCTTGATCGGGCCGTCCCGCAGATTCGCCTGACTCTCTTGTTCCGCCTGCCTGACCAGTTCTGCGTTTGCCGCGTCCCATTGGGCGATTCGCGCGCGCGCCTGCGCGGCGTCCTGCACGACGCGAGTCCGACGCGCGCCGTACTCCGCCATCCAAACTCGGGCATCGTTGAGCCGCCGTTGCTCGGCAAGATCTTCGTCCCGAACGCGCAATGCCTCACGCGTGCGCACATCGCGCGCGGCCGCTAGATCTGCGAGTTGGAGGATCTGCTCCAACGAGGGCGTCGCGCTCGCTTCATCCGCCTCCTGGGCCTGGACGGCCGCCCACCACAACGCAGGCTCGGGGCTGTCGGGCAGCGCGCGAAGATAGGCCCCGAGGACTCTATCGCCCTGACCGTCACCATCCAAGAACACTTCGAGACTGCGCAGACCGGCACGCAGGATACGGCTCGCTTCACTCGCTGCCAGCCGCAGCCTGTCGTGTTCTGCTTCGAGTCTGGCGAGCTCTTCGAGTTCACGGAGTCCTGCGGTGGCGCGGTCGAACGGATTGATCGCAACACTGGCAAGAGGCGTCAAGCAAGCGGGGCAGCGATCCCCGTGCCCATCACGGAGCGCCTGCACCGCCGAGAACAGCTGACGAAACGAGACCTGACTGCCACGCTCGTCGAGCGCGCGCCGAGACGCTGCAACGCGGTCAGCGCTCCCTTGCGCATTGGCATAGAACCCAGCGAGCTGCTCACGCGAACAGTTCGTCATGGCCGGCGGCAGGGCTCGCAGCCTCGCGTTGAGCTCCTGAAGTCGGCTTGGCACGTCCTCGTTTTCGGCAACCAGGTGCGCCAGACCGTCATAAGTGAGGTCGGTGGCGACGGTGGCGGCGTAGGCGTCCGCCTGCTGCGCGAGTCCACGAAGTTGCTCCGCTTCGCCGTCTCGCATAGCCTCGTCGGCCCGAAGTGCCTGACGCCTGTTCACCAGCTGCGTTTGGGTCTGCGTGCCCAGCACCAGAGCGGCGTCCATTGACTCGTTGAAGTTCGACGCGAAGTCATTGAACTGATCCATGCCGAACAGGGTGGCGATCAGGTCGTTCCTGCGTCCGGGCGGATTGGCCGCGATGCGCGAAAAGTTGTCAATGCGGTTCTTCTCGACGAAGAAGAATCTAAAGAGATCGTCGTCAGCGGTGACGCGCACCTCCCGCCCCTGGGCGTCGATCGCCATTAGCACCGGATCTGCGAAGCGACCCTCATGAATGTTGGCAAGGTAGTCGCGATGCTCGATGCGCTTAGATCCGGCCTCTTCGACCGATCCGCGCAGGGCGTATTCCAGTGCCTCGCACAGACTGCTCTTGCCGCTACCGTTAGGCCCGTATAGAAGGGTGACGCGCTTGCTCAGATCGAATGCCTGCGGCTGCCGAAACCCCCGAAATGGGCCTACCAAGAAGCTGCGCAGACGCACCCATGGCCATTGCCCCTGAGGTGCAGGTTCCGGCAGTTGGGGCGCCTCGGCGCCCGTGCCGGCTAGATATTGGCGTGCACGACCGGCCAAGTACAGCGAACGACTGTTCCGCTGGCGCGCGGTCGCCGCCACAGCATCGAAGTCCGCGAGCACCATATTTGCGAACTTGCGCGCGTGCTCGGGAGCGCGGCGATCGGGCTCATGCAACCAGCGGACGAAGCGTTCGAAATCCTGCCTCGCAGTTCCCATCCTGCCCTCTTTTTCAACTCGCGCGCGGCGACGCTCGGTGGAGAAACGATTCTAGGGCTGGGAGGCATTAGTCGGGCAGCTGTCAGGGGCTGCTTTGCAGCGAGGCTGTGTGAAAACGAGTTGAACGCTTGAGGCGTCTCGGGTAAGTT
>LJHW01000035.1 GCA_001295865.1 beta proteobacterium AAP65 | reverse complement strand
GCGCCGCGCGCAACAGATGGTGCGCGAAGGGGTGCGGCTGCGGCTGGCGGAGAACCACCGCGCCAACGAAGCCCAGCTCAGCCGCCTGCGCGCCGACGACGCCACGCAGCGACTGGCCGACCAGCACCGGCTGCTGACACAGCTGCTGCAAACCACCCAGCAGGGTTACTGGTTCATCGACAACGACGCGCGCACCACCGAGCTCAACCCCGCCATGGCGCGTTTGCTCGGCGAGCCGCGCGAAACGCTCATCGGTCGCCGGGTGCACGATTTCGTGGCCCCCGAAGAGCTCGCGGCCCTGCAGGGCGAACTGGCGCAACGTGCCTCGGGCGCACCCGGCCACTACGAGTTGACCCTGCAGCGGGCCGACGGCCAGCGCGTGCATTGCGTGTGCACCGCCACGGCGCTTTTCGATGCACAGGGGGCGAAGGTGGGTTCGGTGGGCGTTTGGAACGACATCACGCAGCGCCGCGGCACCGAAGCCGCGCTGCGCCATTACGAGTTGGCCGTCAACGCCATCACCGACGTGGTGTCGGTGGTCGACCGCCAGGAGCGCTACCTGCTCGTCAATGACGCCTGGTGCCGCGCCTCGCGCGTGCCACGCGAGGCGGCGCTCGGGCGGCTGCCCAGCGAAGTGCTCTCGCACCGCGTCACCGAAGAGCGCTTGCAGGCGATGCGCGCGTGCATGGCCACCGGCGAAACCCGCAGCGCGCGCAGCCCCGACCCGCGCGCATCGCGGCCGGGCTGCGTCATCGAGACCCATTACTTCCCGCAGAAGGACGCCAGCGGGCAGGTGCAACAGGTGGTGATGGTCACGCGCGACGTCACCGAAGAAGAACGCAGCCGCAGCGCGCTGGTGGCCAGCGAGGCCGAACAGCGGGCGCTGCTGCTCAACTTCCCGGGCTTCATCAGCCGGCTCGACCGCCACCACCGCTACACCTACGTCAACGACCGTCTGGCCGCGCTGTTGGGCTGCGCGGCCGATGCGATCGTCGGACGCAGCATCGGCGAGGTGCTGGGCGCAGAACGCGCAGCCACGCTGGGGCCCCTGGTCGAACGGGTGCTCGCGGGCGAAGCGCAAAGCTACGAACACCGCGTGCACCTGGCCGCCGGCAGCGAGCCGGTGGACCTGCAGGTGCGCATGGTGCCCGGCACCGACCCGTTGAGCGGCGAGCCCGTGGTCTACGGCTTCACGCTCGACATCACGCAGCGCAAGCGCGCCGAAGCCGCGCTGCGCGAAAGCTCGGCCGAGCTGGGGGCGCTGCTGGGGGCCTTTCCGGGCTACATCGCCGCCACCGACGAAGCGCTGCGCTACACCTACATCAACGACCGGCTGCTCGAAGTTTGGGGCCTGTCACGCGATGCGGCCATCGGCCGCACCGTGCGCGAGGTGCTGGGGGACGAGCGCGCCGGGCCGGTGGAAGCCGCCATCCAGCGTGCGCACCGTGGCGAGGCTTCGGTCACCGAAGTCAGCTTCAAGCAGGGGCCCGAAGGCCACCACCTGGTGATGGAGGTGACCCGGGTGACGGCACCGCGCCAGGCCGGCGGACGCCAGACCTGCTACGCCTTTGGCGTGGACATCACCGCGCGCAAGCAGGCCGAAGCCGCGCTCATCGCGGCACGTGACGAGGCCGAGGACGCGAACCGGGCGAAGTCGCAGTTCCTCTCGCAGATGTCGCACGAGCTGCGCACGCCGCTGAACGCGGTGCTGGGCTTCGGGCAGCTGCTCGAATCCGACACCGAGGCCGCGCTGGTGCCGCACCAGCAGACCTGGGTGCGCGAGATGCTGCGCGGTGCCGACCACCTGCTGAGCCTGATCAACGAGATCCTCGACCTCGGCCGCATCGAGGCCGGTGAACTTTCTCTGGAAATGCAGGCGCTGGCCCCGGGCGAACTGGTGGATGAATGCCTGGCGCTGGTGCAGGCCCTGGCGCAGAGCCTGGGCGTGGTCTTGCGCCCCACGCCCGGCGGCCTGGAAGGCCTGCAGGTGCGCGCCGACCGCCGCCGCCTCAAGCAGGTGCTGCTGAACCTGCTGGGCAATGCCATCAAGTACAACCGCCCGGGTGGTGAGGTGGCGGTGTGCTGGCGCGCCGAAGGGCAAGAGCTGTGGCTGGGCGTGCGCGACAGCGGCCGCGGTCTCACCCCCGACGAGCAGGCGCGCCTGTTCCAGCCTTTTGAACGCCTGGGGGCGGCGCAATCGGGCATCGAGGGCACCGGCATCGGCCTGGCCATCAGCCGCCGCCTCGTGCTGGCCATGGGCGGGCAGATCGGGGTGCAGAGCGTGCCCGGCGAAGGCAGCACCTTCTGGCTGCGCCTGCCGCGGGATGGCGCCCGCCTCGAAGTGCAGGCCCTGGCGCCGAGTGGCCCGGCGGCCGCCGACCCCACGGCCGCCGAGGCGGCGCAGCCGGTGCAAACCGTGCTCTACATCGAAGACAACCCCGTCAACGTGGCGTTGATGGAGGCCATGCTGGCGCGCTTGCCCGGCGTGCAGCTGCACTGCGCCGCCACGCCCAGCGAAGGCCTGCGCCTGGCGCAGGCGCAGGCGCCGGCGCTGGTGCTGCTGGACATCCACCTGCCCGAGATGGACGGGTTTGCCGTGCTGCGCCACTTGCGGCAGATGCCGGCGCTGGCCGCCACGCCCGTGCTGGCCGTGAGCGCCAACGCGCTGCAGGAAGACATCGAGGCCGCGCACGCGGCGGGCTTCGCCGCCTACCTGACCAAGCCGCTGTCGCTGGAGACGCTGCTGGAGACGGTGCGCGCCCACCTCGAGCGCGCCTGAGCACACCGCGCCCGGTGCGGCCTGCGCCGCGCCGGGCACCGGGTCTCAATCGAAAGTGATGGCGCCGTTGACGACCAGCGTGGTCGGGTAGACCGCCGGCGTGCCGGTGGCCACGCTCATGTTCGCGCCGACCAGCTTGCCGTTGTTGGGCGGCAGCGGGTTGCCCGAGCCTACGGCCTGGAAGTCGACCTGCGACAGCGGGCCCAGGGCCAGTGCGCTGGCGGGCGTGAGACCGGCCACGTTGCAGGTCTGGATGAGCGAGAAGTCGCCCAGTTGCAGCGTGTAGCGCGTGGCCGCCTGCGCGGTGGGCGTCACCACGGCCAGCAGCTTGATGTTGCAGGCCGCGGGCGCCGAGGCGCTGCCGACGTTGTAGTACTTGCCCAGCGTGAGGATGACGCCGAAGTTCTTCGCCGGGCCGTTGAACCACTCGGGGTTCTGGCCGAAGGTGAAGCTCATCGAGGTCTTGCCCGCGATCGACACGCCCGGTGTGTCGCCCGTACCGCTCAGGCCCGTGGTGAGGCCCGGCGCCTGCACGAAGATGCCGGCGTAGAGCGAGGTCACCGGCGTCGGCGTCTGGTAGAAGTAGAAGAAGCCGCTGTCGGCCGCCGCCACCGCCGGCGTGAAGCTGCCGCCGCTGCCGCACTGCGCCGGCGCACCGCAGTTGAAGCCGTCGACGCTGCTGCCGCTGTAGCCGCCGTAAGCCCCGCCCTGCACCGTGGTGGTGGTGCCGAAGCCGGTGCTGTAGGTCACGGTGCCGGTGCTGCCACCACCACCACCACCGCCACCACCGCCGGTGGCGGCCGGAGCCGGGTAGGTGATGTCGTCGATGTAGTAGGTGCGCGCGCCACCCGCGGCCGCGCCGGTGGTGCCGAAGTTGAAGAAGACCGAGAGCTTGTTGTAGGTGAAGGCCGGGTTCAGCGCCGCCGTGCCCGCGGCCGGGTTGTCGAAGTTGAAGCTCAGCGTCTGCCAGGCGCCGGCGGCGGTGGTGGTCGCTTCGGTTTCCACGCTGCGTGTCGGGTCGCCCGCGGTTTCCACCTTCATGCGCACCGGCGTGCCGGCGGTGGGCGACCACACACGGGCCGTGATGGTGCGGTTGGTGGCCGTGAAGCCGATGGGGGCGATGGCCTCGCCAGGCAGGTTGGAGATGGTGGTGCCGGCCCAGAGCTCGGCGGTGCCGCTCTTGATCACACGCGCCACCTTGTTGGCAGCGTTGGTGGGGTCGGCCACGATGGCGCTGTCTTCCGCACCGCCGAAGCCCGTGAGCGTGGGCGCGGTGGCTTCGTCCATGCTGATGGTGGTGCTGGTGGCCGTGCCACCGCCGCCGCCCGTGCTGGGGCAGGCCACGGTGAAGCTGCTGCCGCGGAAGGCGAGGTCGTCGAAGTAGAAGGTGCCCCCGCCGCCGGCCGCACCGGTCTTGCCGAAGTTGAAGAAGATCGAGGCCTTGTTGTAGGTGGTGGCCAGGTTCAGCGCCGCCGTGCCCGCCGCGGGGTTGGCGAAGTTGAACAGCAGGGTCTGCCAGCCGCTGGCCACGGTGGTGAGGGCCTCGGTTTCGGCGCTCTTGGTGCCGTCGGCGGCGTCTTCCACCTTCAGGCGCACCGGGATGCCGGCGGCCGGCGCCCACACGCGCGCGGTGACGGTGGTGAGCGTGCTCGTGAAAGGCAGGCGCACGATGGCGTCGCTGGGGCAGATGCTCACGGTGGTGCCGGCCCAGAGCTCGGCGGTGGCGCTCTTCACGACCTTGGCGACGCGGTTGCTGGCGTCGGTGGGGTCGGCGGTGATGGTGGCGTCTTCGGCACCGCCGAAGCCCGTCAGCACCGGCGGCGTGGTTTCGCTGAAGCCGACGATGCGCGTCTCCACGATGGGGATCACCGTGTTGTAGGCCTGCAGCGAGCTCACCAGCGCGTTGGTGTTGCCCACGGCGTCGCTCACACGCCCGGCGGCGATGCTGAGGTTGATGGTGCCGGTGGCGTCGGGCGTGGGCACCACCACCAGCGTGGCGCGCGTGCCGTTGACGCGGGTGAAGGCACCCTTGGTGCCACCGGCCACGGTGACATCGTCCACGGTGAAGCTCGTGCCGACGTCTTCGTTGAAGCTGAAGGTGAAGGTGACATCGCCGGTGGCGTTGGTCTCGGCCACGCTGTCGGTGATGGTGATCACGGGGCCGGTGCTGTCCACCGTGCCCGTGGCCAGCTGCGGCGGTGCTTCACCGTCACCGCCACCGCAGGCCGCCAGCATCAGGGCCGCGGCCAGCGCCGTGGCCGACAGCAGGTGCAAGGGCCGTTTGGCGGACAGTGCAGCGGGCTGCGAAGCAGGCAGCAAACGGGGGCGATGTGCGGTGTTCATGGCGGTGTTTCCTGTCGGGGTGACGTCGTTCGACAAAATCTGTGAAAGCGCTTTCAGCAGTATGCGCAGGCGGTTTCAGGCTTGGCAAGGGCGCGCGCCCCCTGGCTTACCCGTAGGCGCGCTGGTTTCGGTGGTGGTGCCTGGGTGGGCGGTGCTCGCTTCGCGGCGTTCAGTTCGCAGCACTCATGCGGCCCAGCGCCTTGGGCGCCACGGTCATGCGCTTGCCGTCGCTGAAGCGCACCTCCAGCGGCGTGCTGCGCGCGTTGTAGGCCAGGTAGCTGCGGCTGCCGTCGGCGCGCTTGAAGACGGCGTGCAGCGGTGTGTCGGCGGTGATGCTGAAGTCGGGCGGCCCCATCGCTTCGAGGTTGAGCATGAAATGCAGCGTGTAGCTGCGCGACGCGCCCAGTTCGACCGAGCCCCAGCGCTCCCAGGTCTTCAGCGCCTCGGCGGGGTCGGCCAGCGCGAGGTACTGCGCGAACACGTCTTGCCAGATGTCCTTGGGCGGCGGCGGGCTGGGTTTCTTGGCGATGCGGTTCCACAGCGCCGTTTCGGCCGGCAGCGTGGCCAGGCTGCGCTTGACGAAAGCCGGGTCGCGGCCCAGGTAGGTGTGCGCGGTGGTGACGGGCAGCAGGTTGATGCCCTTGATCTGCCGCGGGTCGTCGATCCACCAGGTGTCGTGGCGGTACATGCCGCCGAAGACCTGGCTCACCTCGGCATTCTTGTACTCCTTCGCGAAGACCAGGCCGTGGATGTCGAACCAGTAGTGGTTGATGGCCTCGATCTCGTTGGTGTACAGGTACACGCCGAGGTCGCGCAGCGCCTTGTTGCCGGTGAGTTCACCCCAGAGGATGAGCCCGGCCCAGGCGTTGATGGCTTCCGAAGAACTCTCGTTGTTGTTGCCGAACTCGCCCACGCCCACGCCGTTGGCCCAGGTGTGCGATTCATACGCGTCCCAGTTCCGCAGGAAGGGGAAATCGGCACGGCCGCGTTCCATCGTGGCGATGTCGGCGATCAGCAGTTCGATCATGCCGCCCCAGCGGTCTTTGGCGATCCACGCCGGGTCGCGCAGGCCCACTTCCGCGGCCACACGGATCCAGTAGCCGAACCAGAACTGGTGGTCGTTGATCTCGGTGATGGCGAAGAACTCTTCGGGGTAGATGTTCACCACGCCCATCGACTTTTCGTATTGCACGTAGCCCCGGCTGCTCTCGCCGCCCAGCCAGTCTTCGGCGCGCTTCTTCAGCAGGTCGAGCAGGCGGTCGCGGCCGGCGGTGTCGCCCTGCTGCTCGAAGACCTCGGCCAGCTTCAGCGTGCGCTGCAGGCCCTTGCCGGCCCAGTAGGCGCTCTTGCCTTCGCGCTGCAACTCACGGCCGGCGGTGCGGATGTCCTTCTCCATCACGTCTTTCAGCTCGTCGAGCCTGGGCGAGTTGCTGATGCCCGGCCAGAAGGGCACGAAGCCGTTGTAGCGTGTGGTGGTCTTGAACTGCGACGCCGCCAGCAGGCGCACCGCGCCCCGCACGGTGTCGAAGCTGGGCCCGAGCTTGCCGTCGACGGAAGCGTTCTTGAACCACTGGTGCGGGTACAGGCCCAGCAGCGGGCCGGGGTCGGTGCCTTCCATGGCCTGGGTGGTGGCGGTGAAGGTAGTTTCGACGGTGCTGGCAGCTTCGTCATAACGCCAGGCCACACGCGTCTGTTGGATGAAGCTGTAGGCGTGCTTCGTGAAGAGCGCCAGCGTGCTGGCCTGCTCGTCGGGCAGCGCAGCCACCGAGGCGTAGCCAGCGCCGGCCGGCATCCGCGCCATCCACTCGGTGGGCGACACCGCTTCCCACTTCACGCCCGTCGGCCCGAAGAGCGCGTAATGCTTGCCACCCACTTTGAGCGCCAGCACACGCGCATCGGCCGCCTCGTGCAGGCGCTGGCCGGCGGCGGGCAGACGCACCCGCAGGTCACCGCGTGTGACTTGCAGGAAGGCATAGGGGTTGCCGCGCGCCACGGTGGCGCGGAAGTCGTCGGCGCCGTTGGCGAAGGAGATGGCGATGGACCAGTCGTCGGCGCCGGCCAGCTTGGCCTTGCCGGGCTCGAAGGCCACGGGGGAGATCAACAGCGGGTCGCGGTGCGGGTAGCGGATCTCCACGTCCTGCCGCACGCTGTTGATCACCTCTTTGGACGGCAGCGCGAACTCCAGGCCCGCAGGCACGGTCTTCACGGTGATGGGCTGCACGAACAGCGCTTCGGGCTTGGGGTTGAAGACCAGCGTCGAGTACCACTGGCTGGTGGGCGCGGCGCGCTGCAGCATGGCCTCGGTGCGGAAGGGCGCGGGCGGCACGGGTTTGTCGCCGGCCTTGGGGCTGAGGTGGTAGGCGCCTGCGCCGAGCTTGACGGTCTGCGCTGCGGCCGGGGCCAACCAGGCCAGCGTGGCCAGGGCCGCACCAAGCACGGCGGCGCGGCAAGCCGCTGCCACAGGCGGCGTGCGGCGGTGCCGCGTGTTCCGCACCAGGCCCCCAAGAGGAACCGGCCCACCCGTGTCTGCTGCACCCATCACCATCCCCTTTTGCACAGGAACTGTCTGTACGGCCATTGTTTGTGAAAGCGCTTTCAAGAACATTCCGCGTTTACCCGGAGCCAACCGCCGCTGCCGGCGCCGAAGGCTGCACCAGACGGCCCGCGCCCGGCTTCCTGGCCCCCACAAGACCCCGATGCCATCAGGCGCGAGGGTAAACACGCACCGTGTTCGCGTTGACGCCGCGGCACCGACAAACGTATTCTGTGAAAGCGCTTTCAACGCAACCATCCAGCCCAAGGTGGCCCGACCTATGCAGCAAGAAATCACCCGCCCTCGGGGCAACCCGCTTCCCCCGGCCGGCCAGCCGGCCTGGCTGCAACGCAGCGTGCTGTCGGCGGCGCTGTGCCTGCTGGGCCTGAGCGCGGCGCCGGCCGCGCAGGCTATCGAGTACGGCCCCTTCAGCCTCACCGGTTTTGCCAAGGTGAGCGTGGGCCGCGTCAGCAACGGCTGTGAAGGCTGCCAGCGCGACCCGCAGGCCGGCCGCCACTTCATCTGGGCCGACGACATCGTCTACGGCAAGGAGTACGGCGGCCTCAACACCGACAGCGTGCAGATCCAGCCCACCCTCGGCGTGAAGTTCGATCTGCCGCAGGGCTTCAAGATCAGCGGCGCGTACTCGCAGCGGCTGCGCGACGGCAAACCCGACCTGCCTGGCGTGGTCTACGAGCGCAGCATGACCTTGCAGCACGAGTACTACGGCACCGTGCAGATCGGCAACTTCCTCGCGCGCGGCTGGAACCGCCCCGACTTCCCCTACGCCAGCGATCTGGGGCAGACGGCCTTCAGCGATTCGGGCGCGGCCTACGGCATCCTCACCAAGGCGCTGCGCTACACCTCGCGCGAGCTTTACGTGGCCGACGGCAACCTGGTGCTCGAAGCCACCTACGACCAGGGCGACACCAACTTCAAGCGCAACAAGCCGCAGCTCTTCGAGTTCTGGGCGCTGTGGGCGCGCGGCCCGCTGGTGGTGGAAGCGATTGCGCAATCGGCCAAGAACGGCCCGCCGGCGGCTTTCGCGAAAGCGCCCTTCACGGGCCTGACGCCCTTCCCCGAGCGTGACGACGTGCAGCTCAATGGCAGCAGCCAGGGCATGTTCATGCTGCTGAGCAAGTACCAGATCGGCACCGCCTACGAAGTGTCGGGCGGCCTGCGCTTCAACCGCTGGAGCGGCAGCTACGCCGTGCCACTGACCACCGGCGCGCAGGCGCAGTGGAACAACCCCTTCAACGTGAACTGGGGCGGCTTCGATGCCAATGGTGTGCCCAACCCGGGCTACTCGGCGCGCTCCATCGACCTGATGCTCGGCCTGCGCAAGTACATCAACCCCAAGCTCGTGGGCTACACGGGCCTGACCTACCTGGGCAAGGCCAGCACCAAGAACCCGAGCGACCGCGGCCAGAACAACACCGCGCTTTTCGTGAGCCTGGGCGCGCGATACGCCGTGGGCGGCGGGCTCAGCGTCTCGGGCTCGGTCAACGCCGTGGCCTACGGCCGCAAGGGCCAGGCGCCGCTGAGCATGCCGGCCCACGATGCCTTCTCGAACGTCGATTCCCGCATTGCCAACCGCGGCAACTGGGTGTCGCTCGAAGCGAACTACACCTTCTGAGATCGAGGCTCCCTCCATGAAGTCCAACTGGTTGAACACGCTGCCCGGCGCCGGCCGTGCCTCACGGGGCGCACGTGCCGCCTTGATCGCTGCCATGACGGTGACGGTGGCCGCCACCTTCACCGCCTGTGGCGGCGGTGGCTACACCGAATCGCCCGTCTCGGTGAACGAGCGCCGCGCCCTGCCCGCCGAATTCACCACGCGCGCCGCGGTGAACTACTCGCCCTACCGCACCTCGCGCAACGAGTCGGAACTGGGCAGCGAGGTCATCACCGCCGCCAACGTGCTGCAAGACCTGCGGCTGATCCGGGCCACCGGCATCGGCACCATCCGCCTCTTCAGCAGCACGGCCTTCGCCGAGACGGTGCTCACCGTCATCCGCGACAACAACCTCGACCTGAAGGTGATGCTGGGCGCCTACCCCAACCCGGTGAACAGCCTGGCCGACGAAGCCGCCAACCTCTCAGAGCTGGCCAAGTGCATCGACCTCGCCAAGCGCTTCGAGTCCATCGTGGCCGCGGTCAGCGTGGGCAACGAGACGATGGTGGAGTGGTCCACGCACAAGGTCGACCCGGTGATCATGGCGCGCTACATCAAGAGCGTGCGTGACGCCATCAAGCAGCCGGTGACCACCGACGACAACTGGCTCTTCTGGTCGCGCGTGCCCAAGGTCATCACCGACGTGGTGGACTTCGCGGCCGTGCACACCTACCCGGTGCTGGACACCTTCTACAACCCGAGCGAATGGGACTGGCGCCTGAAGAGCGTGCCCGAGGCGCAGCGCGCGCAGGCCATGATCGCCGCCAGCATCACCGAGGCCAAAGAGCAGTTTGGCAAGGCACGCGCCGCGCTCGACCAACTCGGCCTGGCCAACATGCCGATGATCATCGGCGAGACGGGCTGGAGCGCGGTGGACACCGCCGGCGGCCCCAACCTCGCCTTCCGCGCCCACCCAGTGAACCAGAAGCTCTACTTCGACGCGCTGCAGGCCTGGGCTGCCGAAGGCCGGCGCGGCAATGGGCCGCAGGCGATGTTCTATTTCCAGGCCTTCGACGAACCCTGGAAACAGGGCGACGACGGCTGGGGCCTCTTCAACGCCAACCGCGAAGCGCGCTACGTGGTGCAGGGCCTGGGCACCTGCGGTGTGACCTGGGCCTGCGAGGCCGGCACCTACACCGATGCCGACGCCGTGAAATGGGTGGCGCCCACCGTGGGCACCGTGGTGGCGGCCAACCGTTACACGCTCTTCAGCGAAGCGGTGGTGGCGGGTGAACAGGTGGCCACCGGCCTGCGCTGGGACCCGTTCGCGACCACGGGCTACGCCACCGTGGCCGGCGGTGCGCCGGGCGATGGCAGCACCAGCTTCGAGATCACGCCCAACCCGGTGAACTTCGGCTGGGGTCTGTTCCTGTACTCGGGCAGCGGTGTCACGGCCAACCTCTCGGGCTACGCCAACGGGCGCCTGAACTTCGCGGTGAAGAGCGACAGCTACCCGGGCAAGATCGAGATCGGCATCAGCACCGACACCGAAGACCGCGACGTGCAGGAAGCCTTCCTGCAGGTCGGCCCTGGCGACTACGGCTACTGCAACACCAACACCTGGTGCCAGGTGAGCATCCCGGTCTCGGCCTTCCTGGCCGCGAACCCCAAGCTCGACCTGCGGCTGGTGAGCTTCCGCTTCATCATCGCCGACCGCTACTCGTTCACCGGCAAACCGTTGAACACCACCGGGCTGCCGAAGATCCAGGTCGACGGCATCCACTGGGCCAAGTGACGGGTTCAATAGCGGGTTCAGTGACGGGCCCGGTGACGGGCGCGGCGGCACCAGAGGCGCTGCGCCACTGGCGCAGCAGCCGCGACAGCGGCGAGCGCCTGGCCGAGCAGCCGCCGCTGCCCTGGCACAGCGGCCCGCCGCCCGGCGGGCCGCAGGTGTTCGTGGACAGCACACGCCGGCTGCAGACCCTGCTGGGTTTCGGCGGCGCCTTCACCGAGGCCACGGCCACGGTGTGGCAGCAGCTGGCACCGGCGCAGGCCGACGCCTTCTTGCGCGCGTGTTTTTCACCCACCGAAGGCCATGGCTACACGCTGTGCCGCGTGCCCATGGGCAGCAGCGACTTCGGGCTGGGCAACTACGCGCATGCGGATGTTGACGGCGACTTCGCGCTCGAACATTTCAACATCGAGCGCGACCGCCAGGCGATCCTGCCGCTGATCCACGCCGCGCAGCGTGTGGCCGGCCGCCCTGTCCGCCTGCTGGCCTCCCCCTGGAGCCCGCCAGCCTGGATGAAAACCAACGGCCGCATGAACGGCGGCGGGCAGCTGCGGCCCGAGTGCCGCGCCGCCTGGGCCCAGTGCTACGTGAAGTTCATCCAGGCCTACGCGGCCGAGGGCGTGCCGATCTGGGGCGTGAGCGTGCAGAACGAACCGCAGGCCACGCAGCGCTGGGACTCGTGCATCTTCAGCGCCGAAGAAGAACGCGACTTCGTGCGCGACCACCTCGGCCCCGCGCTGCACGCCGCCGGCCTGCAGCACGTGAAGATCGTCGTGCACGACCACAACCGCGACGAGCTGGTGCAGCGCGCCGGCACCGTCTACGCCGACCCCGAGGCCGCGAAGTACGTCTGGGGCGCCGGTTTCCACTGGTACGTGGAAGACCACTTCGAGCAGGTGCAGCAGCTGCACGAGGCCTGGCCCGACAAACAACTGCTCTTCACCGAGGGCTGCCAGGAAGGCGGCCCGCACCACGGCAGCTGGGCCCTGGCCGAGCGCTACGCGCGCGCCCTCATCCAGGACCTGAACCACTGGACGGTGGGCTGGATCGACTGGAACCTGCTGCTGGACGAACACGGCGGCCCCAACCACGTGGGCAACTTCTGCAGCGCGCCGATCCTGGCGGACGCTGGGCGCGCCGCGCTGCACTTCCAGAGCAGCTACGCCGCGCTGGGCCACTTCGCGCGCTTCATGCAGCCGGGGGCCCAGCGTGTGCTGTGCTCGGCTTCCAGGCAGGTGCTGGAAGTGACGGCCGCGCGCAACCCCGATGGGCGCGTGGCGGTGGTGGTGCTGAACCGCAGCGAAGCTGCGCAGGGCTTCCACCTCGTCGTCGACGGGCGCTGGGCGGTGGCCGAGGTGCCGGGGCACGGCATCGCCAGCTTCGCGGGCTGACCCGCAGGCGCGGGTGCCGGTTCAGCCGGCTTGCCGTGCGCGGGCGCGGCGGGCCGCCGCCAGGGCCAGACCCAAGCCGGCCAGGGCCAGGCTGGACGGCTCGGGCACGCCCTGCACCCCGGTGGCCTCGCCATTGAAGGCGACTTCGCGGATCTCGATGCGCCCGGACACGCTCAGCACTTGCAGGTCGACTCGGCTGACGCCGCCCACGGTGCCCAGGCTGTAGGCCTGCGGGCCCACCTGGCTGATCGCCGACAGCGTCGCGGTCGAGCCCAGCGCCTGGTCGAGTTCGTCGAAGAAGTGCAGCCGGAAGCTGCGCACACCCTCGTTGCTGACGTTGACGTCGTTCCACAAGGAGAAGCTGCTGAGGTCGAAGCTGCCCAGCAGGTCGATCCGGATGGTGCCCAGCAGCCCCGTCTGCCCCGCCCAGCCGTTGAAATTGGCGGTGCTGCCGTCGGCGATCTCGTTGATGTTCAGGCCGTAGCCGGCGCAGGTGGACACCTCGCACGCCGGCAGGGCGGTCGAGGCCTGGAGGTAGCTCGGCCCCTGGATGAGCGCCGCGTGCGCGGGGGCCGCGGCGGCCATCATCAGAAGGGCGAAAGTCATGCGTGACGTGGCCATGGCGGAATCCTCGGTGTGTGGGTCTGTTCCCTTACGCCAGTTCCTGCGGCGCCGTGGCTCACGGCACCCCGCGAACCAAGGGGGGGCCCGGCGCTTTACCCGGGCGCCTGCCACACCCGCACATGCTCCACCTCCAGCGTGCGCGGGAAGATGCTGTCGTCCACCGCGCCACCCAGCGTGCCGCCCACCGCGATGTTCAGCAGCAGGTACTGCGGCGCGTCAAAAGGCCAGGCCGCGCGGCCGGTGCGCGGGTTGCGGTAGCGGTGGTACACCGTGCCGTTGACGCCGATGGCGATTTCATCGGCCGTCCAGTGCAGCTGGTAATCGTTGAAGGCGGAGCAGGCGCTGGGCAGCGCGGTGCGTGAACCGTTGCCGCTGCCGCCGGTGATGGGCGTGTGCACCGTGCCAAGAATCTCGCCCGGTGTGCGGCCCACGTGTTCGAGGATGTCGATCTCGCCGTCATCCGGCCACACCCCACCGGTCCCCAACATCCAGATGGCAGGCCAGGTGCCGGTGCCGCAGGGCATCTTGGCGCGGATCTCGAAGTAGCCATAGGTCCAGGCCGCTTTGCCGCGCGTGATGAGCCGGGCCGAGCTGTAGGCCTGGCCGCCCCAGTCGGGCAGCTGCGACAAAGCCTCGCGCCGCGCGGTGATGAGCAGCCGGCCGCCCTCGACCACGCTGTTCTGGAAACGTGCGGCCGCGTAGTACTGGCGCTCGTTGTTCCACCAGCCCAGGCGGTTGCGCTCGGTGTCGTAGGCCCAGCGTGTGGCGTCGGGCAGGCCGGGCAGGTCGAACTCGTCAGACCACACGAGGCGGTAGCCCGCCGGCACCGCACCCGTGGGGGCGGCCACAGGCGGCGCCGCGGGTGGCGATGGCGCAGCCGGCGGCGAGGGCGCCGCCACGGGCGGGGGTGGCGCCGGCGCGGCCACGGGCGGTGCGGGGCTGGGGCTGCTGCCACCGCCGCCACCGCCACACCCGGCCAGTTGCACCAGGCAGGCCAAGACCGCCAGCGCGCGGCCCTGGGCGGCGGGCTTCATGCCGCGGCCCCGTACTTGGGCTTTTCGTCGGCATCCCACAAGCCCCACTGCGTGCCCACCTCGCCCTCGGGCTGCCGCTTCCAGGGTTCGTCGAACGATGAAAAATGGAAGACCTTCACACCTTCGCGCCGCGCCCAGGTCTGCACGTCGACGAAGTAGCGCATCGCGTTTTCGGCCGAGGGCACCGCGGCACCCACGGGCTGGCCGGCGCCGGGCCAGCCGGTCTCGGCCAGGATCACCGGCTTCTCGCCGCCGGCGGCCTGCACCAGCGCGTGCATGCGCTTGAGGTAGTGCGCGGCCCACGCGATCTCCGCCCCCTCCCAGAAGGGGTAGCAGTTGGGCAGCAGCACATCGCAGGCCGCCACCAGGGCCGGCCGCTGCAGGAAGACGTAATAGGCGTCGACGCAGCCCACGCGCACGTCTTCCGGCACGGCCTCTTTCACACGCTGGATGTAGCCCAGCAGTTCGGCTTCGGGCAGCTCGTCACGCAGCAGCACCTCGTTGCCCACCACGGCGATGTCCACACGCCCGGCCTGGGCCAGCGTGATGAGGCTGTGGATCTCGCGTTCGTTGCGTTCGCGGTCGGCGCTGATCCACGCGCCCACCATCGTCTTCAGGCCATGCTCGCGCGCCAGGCTGGGGATGAGCTCGTGGCCCTCGGTGCATGAAAAAGAACGCAGCCAGCGTGTGTGCGGCGCCAGCAGCGCCACACGGCGCCGCACCTGCGAAGGCGGCAGCACATCACCCGCTCCCTGCCCGCGCGCGTAGGCGCTGAAACACAGGCCGTAGAGGCGCTCGGCGCGCTGTTCGTTGAAGCGGGCCTGCAGTTCGGCGCCGCTGCAATGGGCCAGGGCGGAGCGTTGGTTCTCCAGCAGTTCGAGCCCGTGGTCGCGCAACCAGGTGCGCGCGCCGGCCCCCGAGGCACCGCCGCTGCCGGCACCGGCCAGGCGCTGCTTGCGGCGTTCGAGCTCCGCGTGCACCTCCGCGGCGCGGGCCTCGTCGAGGTCGTAGTTGCGCATGATCCACATCGCCAACAACGTGCCCAGGATGGGCACGCCCGAGTAGAAGAAGCGCAGCCCGTCCACGGCGCCTTCAGGCTGCACCGCAGCGCCGGGCGTGAAGGCCACCACCGACATGATGGCGCCGCTGAGCAGCCCGGCGATGGCGAAGCCGAACTTCACCATCCACCAGTAGATGGCGCCGAAGATGCCCTCGCGGCGCTTGCCTGTGGCGAGCTCATCGAGGTCGCACACGTCGGCCGTCATGCTCATCATCAGCGTGAACAGGCCGCCGATGCCGAAGCTGAAAAACGGCAGCGCGAACATGAACATCCACGGCTTGCCCGGCACCATCAGGAACCACAGCAGCACGTAGCCGATGAGCGAGATGCCCTGCGAGACCATGAAGGCGTTTTTCTTGCCCATCTTCCCGGACATCCACGCCACGGTGGGAATGACGGCGAAGGTGGTGATGAGCGCCCCCACGCTGCCGAAGAGCGTGGGCCAGATGCCGGCCGCCGGCGCGTTGCCGCCGAACAGGTGGTAGACGACGATGAAGAACGAAAACGCCGCCACCGTGTTGAAGGCGTTGAAGATCAGGAAGGTGGAAAAACACAGCTTGCGGAAGGGCGCCGAGCTCAGCGCCTCCTTGAAGCCCTGCAGGATCTCGCGCAGGCCGCCGCCCACGTTGCCCAGCGTCAGCGGCACGAGGTGCGTGTCGTCCTTGCTCGAGCGGCTGGGCAGGAAGAGCGCCGGCACCATGGCCAGCAGCATGCAGATCACGCCCACCCACACCGAGAGCGTGCGCGTGGCGGTGTCGGCATTCTTGAACCAGCTGGGGTCGTACATCACCACCCAGAACCAGGGCGCGATGACCCAGGCCCACTGGCCTATCCACTGCGCCACGGCCATGATGCTGGTGCGCTCGTGGAAGTCGTCGCTCATCTCGTAGCCCATGGCCACGTACGGAATGCTGAAGAGCGTGAGCCCCGTGTAGAACACGAAAGACCAGCACAGGAAGTAGACGAAGTTGTAGGGAATGCCGTCTTCGCGGTACAGCTGCCACATGGCCACGAAGCTGATGCCCATGACCACGGCGCCGATCAACACGTACTGCTTGCGCCGCCCCCAGCGCGAACGAGTGTTGTCGGAGATGAACCCCATGATGGGGTCGGTGACCGAATCGAACACACGCGGCAGGAAAAAGAGCACGCCCCACATCCAGCCGGGGAAGCCCATGTCCTGCACCAGCACCACCATGAAGATGCCCAGCGCCGCCGGGAACATCTGGTTGGCCAGCATGCCCAGGCCGAAAGCGACCTTGTGAGCGAAAGGCACCTTGTGGGCTGCGGCGGTGGCGGCGGGTGCGTTCATGCGGGGCTTTCGGTGGCGGCGGGTGGCGCCAGTTCGGGGTACAGCGGCTGCATCACCAGCTTGGGCCGGCGGTCCACGGTGAACAGGCCCCAATGCTTCTCGGGCTCCAGCGGGTCGCTGGAACCCTTCCAGGGCTCGTCGAAAGCCTCGAACACGAAACACAGCAGGCCCTCGGCGCGTGTCCAGTCCATCAGGTCCTGGTAGTAAATCGCCTGCAGTTCCTGCACCGCGTGCTCGGCGTGCATGCCTCGGCCGTTGCTGTTGGTGCACCAGCCGGCCTCGGTGATGACCACGGGCTTGCCGGGGTAGAGGCTGGCCACGCTGTGCACGTTGGCCTTGGTGTAGTCCAGCGCCTCGTGGATGTGTTTGTATTCCCACACCGGGTAGGTGTGCAGCGAGATGAAGTCGAGCTCGGCCACCAGCTCGCGCAGCTTGTGCTGCCAGGGCACGTAGTTCTCGCAGAAAGTCACCGGCTGGCGCACGGCGGCCTTCACGCGGCGCACGTACTCCACCATCTTTGGCACCGGCACGTAGTGGTCGGTCCAATCGACCGTGGCCTCGTTGCCCACGGCCACCGAGAACACGATGCCGGGGTAGCGCTTGGCGAGCGCGATCAGGCGCTGCAGCTCGGCCTGGTTCTCCAGCCGGCTGGCTTCGAGCTTGTCTTCGCTGTAGGTGCCGCCCCAGGGGCAGCCGAAGTTGTTCATCTCGGGGCCGAGGTAGGCGCCCAGCATCACCTGCATGGGCAGGCCGTCTTCTTCGATCACCTGCAGCACACGTTCGGCGTGCAGGCTGCAGTCGTACAGCCGGATCAGGCGCCATTGGCGCAGCAGCAGGTGCAGGTCTTCGCGGATCTGCGCCACCGAGGGGTAGACGCGGCTGTCGGGGCTCTGGCCTTCGCGGTAGCCCGAGTAGCAGATGGCGTTGCCTGCAGGCAAGGTCAGCATGGCGCGCATCATCCGAACTTGCGCACGCCGTCTTTGTCCCAAAGCCCCCAGTAGGCCCCGACATCGCCTTCGGCGCCCACCTTCCAGGCTTCATCGAAGGCCGAGAAGTAGAAGAGCTCGATGCCGTCTTCCTGCGCCCAGCGGCAGGTGTCGACGAAGTACTGCATGGCGCCTTCGCGCGAAGGCACCGAGCCCTGGAAGGCGCTGCCCTGGTCGGGCCAGCCGGTTTCGCTGATCAGCACCCGCTTGCCCGGCGCGGCGGCGCGGGTGCGCGCCACCATCTGCTGCATGTAGGCCAAGGCCTGTTCACGCGGACAGCCTTCCCAGAAGGGGTAGCAGTTGGTCATCACCACGTCGCAGGCGGCGGTGACCAGCGGGTGTTTTTCGAAGAGGTAGTAGGCGTCGACATAACCCACCGGCACGCTGGGCAGGGCGTCCTTCACGCGCTGCATGAAGCCGAGCAGTTCGGCCTCGGGCATGTCTTCGCGCAGCAGCACCTCGTTGCCCACGGCCACGATGTCGGCATGGCCGGCGCGCGTCACCTCGATGACGCCCTGGATCTCGCGTTCGTTGATCTCCGCGTCGGTGCCCAGCCAGGCGCCCACCAGCGTCTTGAAGCCGAGTTCGTGTGCGATGCGCGGCGTGTGCTCGTGGCCGTCGGTGCACGAGAAGGTGCGGATCCAGTCGCAGTGCGGGCGGATGAGGGCCAGCCGCTCGCGGATCTGCGCTTCGCTGACCTGGCTGCCGGGCTGCTGGCCTTCCAGGTAGGGGCTGAAACACAGGCCGTGCACGCCGCGCTGCAGCGTGGCTGCAAAGTCTTGGGCCAGCGTGCGGCGGGTCTCGGTCGTCCACACCTCGGGGCCCAGCGTCTGCCAGCGGCTGCGCTCCAGCGCCGTGGCCTGAGGCGCGGCCCCCGAGTGCCGATGCTGGCGGTTGTGTGCCGTCTCGCCCTCGTCGGTGCTGCGGGTCAGGCGCCCGGCGGGCGCGGCATCGTGGGCTTCGGGGGGACGGGACATCGTGGCGCTCCTCAGGCCTTTTTCTTCTTCACCTGCCACGGGAAGGCGCCCGGGCCGATGGGTTGGGGCGCGCCGTGGCCGCCCACCTTCTCGTACACCCGCACGTAGTCCACCACCATCTCGGCCGGGAAACGCGTCTGTTCGTTGGGCACACCGGGGAAGTTGCCGCCCACGGCCACGTTCATCACCAGGTAGAACGGTTGGTCGAAAGGTGCCGGCCAGGGGTTCAGGTCGGCGGCCTTCTTCGGCTCCACGCCCTGCCCGTCCTTGAGCTGGCTGCAGCTCCACCAGTGGCTGTAGGTGCAGGTCTGCACACCGTCCACGTAGAAGCGGATCTCGCCCGGCTCCCACTCCACCGCGTAGGTGTGCCAGTCGCTCACGAGGCTGCCTTCGGGCAGCGCGTGCACGGTGGTGATCAGCGAACGTTTCGGGAAGCTGCTGCCGAAGTGGATGCTGTTGAGCACCTCTTCGGGCTTCTCGCCGACGATCTCCATCAGGTCGATCTCGCCGCTGGCGGCCCAGCCGCCGTACTTGTCGTCCACCGGCAGCATCCACAGCGCCGGCCACAGGCCCTTGCCCCAGGGCACCTGCGCGCGGAACTCGATGCGGCCGTAGCAGGTGGCGAAGAGCACACGCCCGTCACGGGCCTTGGTCTTGAGCCGCGCCGAGGTGTAGCCGCAGCCGTGCAGCGGTGCCTTCACGGCGCGGATGCGCAGGCAGCTGTCACGCACCTGCACGTTCTCGGGCTCGGCGGTGTAGTACTGCAGCTCTTCGTTGCCCCAGCCCGGCACCCAGGCGTGGTTCTTGTAGTCGTAGAAGCCGTTGCCGAGGTCGAAGTCCCACTTGGCCGGATCGACGGCGTCGCCCTCGAACTCGTCGTGCCAGACGAGCTTCCAGCCCGGGATCTTCGGGGGCTTCTTCTTCGGCGCGGGTTGCTTCATGGGGGCATCCGGGGTCAGACCGCCACAGTGCTCAGGGCCGGCTGGCGTGCGCTTTTCTGCAGCTGCAGGAAATCTCGGTACCAGAGCGCGCTGTCCTTCAGCGTGCGCTGCTGCGTGCTGTAGTCCACGTGCACGATGCCGAAGCGCTTCTCGTAGCCCGAGGCCCATTCGAAGTTGTCGAGCAGGCTCCACACCATGTAGCCGGCCATGGGCACGCCTTGCGCCATGGCGTCGGCCACGGCCGCGATGTGGCGGGCGATGTAGTCGGTGCGGGCCACGTCGTGCACGCGGCCCGGTTGGCCATCGGCGCCCGGCAGGAACTCGTCCTTGAAGGCCGCGCCGTTTTCCTTCACATACAGCGCCGGCAGCTGCCAATCGCGGTGCAGGCGCACCAGCAGTTCGGTCAAGCCCTCGGGGTAGACCTCCCAGCCCATGTCGGTGAGGGCCTTGCCGCTGGTCTTGATGTCCCAGCTGCCGTCGGCGCTCACCACCGAGCGGGTGTAGTAATTGACGCCGAGAAAATCCATCGGCGTGCTGATGGCCGCGAGGTCGCCTTCTTGCACCTGCGGTGCGTCGGCGCCCAGGTGCTGCCAGACGTCTTCGGGGTACTCGCCCTTGAACAGCGGGTCCATGTACCAGCGCACGGCGCGGCCGTCTTCCAGGCGGGCCTGGGCCTGGTCGGCGGCGCTGTCGGTGGCGGCGCGGATGGGCGAGAGGTTCAGCACGATGCCCAGCCGGCTGCTGCAGCCCTGTGCGCGTAATGCTTGCAGCGCCAGGCCGTGGCTGAGCAGCAGGTGGTGCGCTGCCTGCATGGCCGTGGCGCGGCTCTTCAGCCCCGGCGCGAAGAGGCCGGTCTCGTGGCCCAGCACGGCCATCACCCAGGGCTCGTTGTGCGTGGTGATGGCGGCGATACGGTTGCCCAGCCGGCGGTCGATGGCGCAGGCGTAGTCGACAAAACGCTGCACGGTGCTGCGGTTCGCCCAGCCGCCCTCGTCTTGCAGGGCCTGCGGCAAGTCCCAGTGGTTCAGCGTGAGGTAGGGGCGGATGCCGCGTTCCAGCAGGCCGTCGACGATGCGCTCATAGAAATCGAGGCCCGCGGCGTTGAAGGCGCCGCTGCCGGTGGCCTGCACACGCGGCCAGCTGATGCTGAAGCGGTAGGCGTCCACGCCCAGGTTCTGGATGAGGTCGAGGTCGGCCGGCCAGCGGTGGTAGTGGTCACAGGCCACGTCGCCGTTGCTGGCATCGGCAATCGTGCCGGGCTGCTGGCAGAAACGGTCCCAGATCGACGGGCCCTTGCCGTCGGCCGCGGCCGCGCCTTCGATCTGGAAGGCGCTGGTGGCCACGCCCCAGACGAAATCTTTCGGAAAGCGCTGCGGCGCGGGGAAAGGCGGCTTGGGGTTCATGACGATCGCGGAAGAGAGACACAGAACCGGCAGCGCGCCCGGGCGCCCTGCCAGACGCTGGCAAGGCAGGCTGAAGCCGTCTTGAAAGCGCTTTCAGAATTTAAGGCGCGCCGCCCGGGCTGTCAATCGAGGGTTAGTGCGAAGCCGGGCGCGGGTGCCCGGCCGGGCCCTTCAGCGCCGCCGCGCTCGCAGGGGGGCGCCGTCGGCCGCGGGGGCCTGCAGCTCGCGGCTGCTCTCGCGCGAGATGAAGCGCGGCGCCGGCAGCACGGTGGTGGGCGTTTCGCTGGCCAGCAGCTGCAGCATGGCCTGGGCCGCGGCCTGACCGAGTTCGTACACCGGGTGGTGCACCGTGCTCAGGGGCGGGATGGCATAGAGCGCGCTGGCCACGTCGTCGAAGCCCACCAGCGACACGTCGTCCGGCACGCGCAGGTGGCGGCGGTGCAGGGCCAGGCCAGCGCCGAAGGCCATCTGGTCGTTGGCCGCGAAGATGGCGGTGAAGGGCTCGCGGCTGTCGAGCAGGCGTTCCACCGCCATGCGGCCGCTGTCTTCGGTGTATTGCCCGGGCAGCACCAGCGCCGGCTCGTAGGGCACGTCGGCGGCTTCCAGCGCGGCGCGGTAGCCGCGTTGGCGTTCTTTGGCATCGGGGTGGCGGCTGTCGCCCGAGATGAAGGCGATGCGCCGGTGCCCCAGGCTCAGCAAATGGTGCGTGGCCAGACGCGCGCCCTCGAAGTTGTCGAAGTTCAGCGCGTAGAGGTGCGGCGCCGTCAGCGTGCGGCCCGTCACCACGACGGGCAGGCTCTGCGCGTGCTGGGCCAGCGCGGCGTCGCTCAGCCGGCCCGTCAGCACGATGATGCCGTCGACACGGCGTGCCTTCAGCGTCTCGATGCACTGCGCCTCGCGCGCGGCGCTCCAGTGGCCGCTGACGAAGAGCGGGCTGTAGCCGGCGCGGCCGAGTTCTTCTTCCACGCCGCGCAAGGCGCCGCCGTAGAAGGGGCTGTCGATGGCCTGGGTGACGACACCGATGCTCATGGTGCGCCCGCCGGCCAGGCCGCGCGCCATGGGGTTGGGCACGAAGCCCAGGCGCGCGATGGCCTCGTCCACCGCGGCCCGTTTTTCTTCTGCCACCACGGCCGTGCCGTTGAGGATGCGCGAGACGGTGCTCGGCGAAACGCCTGCGGCCGCGGCCACCATCTCCAGCGTCACCTTGCCGCTGTCCTGCGTGGCCGCGCCCCTGCGCCGGGCCCGGCTGTCGGTCTTCGTGTTCATGCCTGCCGCGAATTTGTTCGCGTGCAGTTTACGGTGCGCCAGCGGCGCGGCCCGCTAGAGCAGCGTCGTCACCCGCACCGTGCCGCCGGTGTGTTCCACCGTCACACGCGGCACGCTGCTGCTGGCCGCCCCGGCCAGTTCGGCAGAACGGGCCAGGCGGATCATGTTCTCGTTGGTGGGCAGGATCTCGGCCACGAAGCCGCGCACGCCCCGCCGGCGCGCGTGCGCCATCATCTTGCGCTGCAAGGCGCTGCCCAGGCCGCTGCCCTGCCACAGCGGGTGCACCATGAAGGCCGTCTCGGCCAGGTGGGTGCTGGGGTCGATGAAGTAACAACTCTGCGCCACGATGCTGGCGTTTTCGCGCGGGCCGCTGCAGGCCACGAAAGCCACCTCGTTCTCGAAATCCAGGTTGCACAGGCGCTGCACATCGCGGTCGCTCAGGCCGCGGATGCGGCGGAAGAAGCGCGTGTAGACGTCGCGGTTGCTGAGGCCGTGGAACAGATCGCGGATGCCCGGCGCATCACCGCTGGCGGCCGGGCGCAGCAGCACGTCGCGGCCGTCCTTGAGCACCACGGTGGCCTCGTCTTCCACCGCGTAGGCGTGCAGGTTCTTCAGCGTCTGCTCGGCGCCCAGGTAGCCCAGGGCCTGCGCCTGCGCAAACAGCTCGGCGCGGAACTTCGGGTGCGCCACCTCGATGAGCGCCCGCGCCCGCTCGCGGATGCTCTTGCCGAAGAGGTAGGCGATGCCCCACTCGGTGATGACGTAGTGCACGTCGGTGCGCGGCACGGTCACGCCTTCGCCCGGCAGCAGCTGCGCGCGGATGCGCGAGGTCTGCGCCTCTTCGTCGCAGCTCACCAGGCAGACGATGGGCTTGCCGCCCGGCGAGCGCGAGGCCCCGCGCAGGAACTCGGCCTGCGCGGCCAGGCCGCCGTAGAACTCGCCGTTGTACTGGTCGGCGCAGACCTGGCCACTCAGGTCGACGGCGAAGGCCTGCGTCACGCTCACCATCTTGTGCTGCGCGGCGATGGTGGCGGGGTCGCACACGGTCTCGATGGGCTGGAAGACGAAGAGCGGGTTGCCGTCGATCAGGTCATACAGGCGCCGCGTGCCCATGGCGAAGCTGGTGACGATCTTGCGCGGCTGCTGCGTCTTGGCCGCGCCGGTGAGGATGCCGCGCTCGATCAGCGGCACGATGGCATCGGTGATGACGTCGCTGTGGATGCCCAGGTCCTGGCGGTCGGTGAGGAACTTCAGCGCCTCGTGCGTGACGCGGCCCAGGCCGATCTGCAGCGTGCTGCCGTCGTCGATGATGCCGCTGATGTAGCGCGCAATCTGCTCCAGCGCGGCATTGGGCGTGGGCGGGTGCTGGTACTCGATGACGGGTGTGTCCACCAGCACCAGCTGGTGCAGCTGGCTCACGTGCAGCATGCTGTCACCGCAACTGCGCGGCATGTGCGGGTTGACCTCGGCCACCACCAGGCGCGCCCGCGCCACCGCGGCGGGCACCACGTCCACGCCCACGCCCAGGCTCACGTAGCCGAAGGCATCGGGCAGCGAAACCTGGATGAAGGCCACGTCCACCGGGATGCGGCCCAGCGTGATGAGCTCGGGCACGCGCGCGATGCTGAGCGGCACGTAGTCGGCCAGGCCCTCGCGCACCGCGGCGCGCATGTCCGTGCCCACGAAGAAGCAGCGGTGGCGGTAGCGCGTGGCGGGCCGGCCCTGGGCGTCCAGCGGCATGGCCTGGTCGGTGAGGAAGTGCAGCAGCTCCACGTCGGCCGGGCCGAATTCCAGCGCCTCCAGCGCCGCCACCAGCGCCCGCGGCGTGGCGCACACGCCGCCCACAAAAACATGGTCGCCCGGCCGCACCTGGGCCACCGCCTGGGCTGCGGTGCACACGCGCGATGCCCAGGGCTGCAACTGCGGCGGCAGCGTGGCGGTCGCAGGTGCGGTGCTCACCGCCGGTAAGGCGCCAGGGCCTCGTCGGACATCGCCGCGAGCTGCTGCGCCGCGTGGTCTCGCCCCTGGCGCACGATGGCGTCGAAGCGCTTCCACTGCAGCATGCCAACGCGGTGCAGCGGCGGGTTGAAGTACAGGTCGGTGAGCGCTTGAGCCTGCCGCTGGCGCGAGCCGCTGTACAGGATGGTGACGTTCATCAGGTAGGACACCAGCGAAGGAAACCGGTAGCGGCGCAGGCGGCGCGGGCGCAAGCGGTCGAGAAACAGCGCCCAGGCGCTGGGCACCTCGGCATGCGGAATGCGCCGCGGCGCCCGCGCGCCCAGGTCGACACCGATGACGCGGCCGATGCCGCGCTGGCGCCGCATCACGTCCACCGGGAAGTTGTTGAAGGTGCCGCCGTCGCACAGCAGTTCGCCGTCGCGCAATACCGGCGGCAGCGCGCCGGGGATGGCCGCGCTGGCCAGCAGCGTCTGCAGCAGCGGCCCGCGGCGCAGCACCACCTCGCTGGCGCGGCTGTAGTTGCTGGCCACGGCGTAGAAGTTCTTCCACAGGTCTTCGGCATGCACCGGGCCGCCGAACAGCGCGCCGATGGCCTCGGTGACGACGCTGCGCAGGCGCTGCCCGCGGATCAGGCTGAGCAGCGGCACCGGGTTGAAGTCGCCCGTGGGGCCCTGCAGGAAGGCGCGGCGGGCCACGTTCAGGCGCTGCTCCAGCGGCAGCCCGCTGGCCGTGACGGCGGCCATGATGGCGCCGATGCTGGTGCCGCCCACGCAGTCGATGTGCAGGCCGCGCGCTTCCAGTTCGGCCACGATGCCCAGGTGCGCCAGGCCGCGCGCGCCGCCGCCGGCGAACACCAGGCCCAGCGCGGTACGGCTCTGCAGGCGCGCCAGCCGGGCCATGTCGGCCACGCGCGCCGGGCGCACGTGCACGTGATCGGCCACGGGCCGGCGGTCGAGCCAGGCGCGCGTGTTCTGCGGGTTGGCCGTGGCCTCGGGGTGCAGCAGCACCAGCACCTCGGCCACCTGCGCCAGCTCGGAGCGCCCCTCGCGCGACGCGAGGAACTGCGTCTCGCTCGGGTGCAGCGCGGGCGGCTGCGTGGCGTCGGCCAGCAGCAGCAGCTCATCACAACGGCGGCTGCAGCGTTCGGTCCAGGGCGTGGGACCGTCGTCGGCCACCAGCAGCACGAAGCCGTGCGTGGCCTCGATGTCGTCCAGCGCCAGCGCGATGCGGCGGTTGGCCTGCACATCACCGGCATCGCTGCGCGCCAGGCCGGGTTGCTGCAGTTCGGCGTCCAGCGCCGCGGCGTCGAGCACGCGCACGGGCACCTGCGGTACCGCCACGCGCAGCTGCGCGGCCAGCGCGGCGGCGAAAGCCGCCGTGTCCACGCCAGCCGTCACGGGCAGCAGGGCCATGGTCACCGGGCGCGAAGCTTCGGGGCCCTGCTGGGCGCTCTGCAGGCGGCGGATGATCTGCCGCGTCAAGGCCACCGAGAGCTGCGCGTTCTGCGCCAGCAGGCCGAGAAATGCCGCCTTGTCCAGCCGCACCAGCACCGAATCGCGGATGGCCACCACCGTGGCCGAGCGGGGCTCGTCGGTGTAGAGCGCCATCTCGCCGATGACCTGACCGCGGGCCATCTCGCGCACCGGGCGGTCTTGCCCGTCTTCGCCGCGCAGGCAAGCGCGCAGGCGGCCGCTGATCGAGAGGTACATGCCGTCGCCGGGCTCACCCTGTGTGATGAGCGTCTCGCCGGCGGCGATCTCCACCCACTGGAAGGCGCCGCGCAGGGCCTCCAAGGCCTCGGGCTCCATGGGGCCCAGCAACTCGCCCAGGTGGCGGTCGAGCAGTTGGTCTTGGTGGTCGGTGGGGTGGTGAATCAGGCTGGAGACAGGCATAAGCGTTCGAATTTAAACCGAAGCCCGCCGGGCAGCCCCGAGGGGAAGACAGGGCTTGCGCCCACCGCGCCACCGCTGCAGCACGGCTTTCGGTTAGTGTCGGAACACCGCGCGCCCCTGTGCGGACAAGGAGCGCGGCGATCGACACGAAAGACCTGCGCGGCGCCGCCCGCCTGGCCACCGACGGCGTGGCCGGCCTCACCTCTTTGGTGGAAGCGATGCACGAGCGCATCGCCAAACTGCCCGGCACCCCGGGGGCGCTGCAAGGCCGCACCACGGGCATCACGGGCCTGGTCTACCGCAGCGTTCGCGGCGTCACGCGGCTGGCCGGCGGCACCGTGGAGGCATTGCTGGGGCTCATCACGCCCCCGCTGTCGGGCGACACCCCGGCCGCCCTGCCCAGCCCCGACCGCGAGGCCCTGGTGGCTGCGCTCAACGGTGTGCTGGGCGACCACCTGGCAGCCACCGGCAACCCGCTGGCCATCGCCATGGCCCTGCGCCACGGCGGGCAGGCGCTGCCGCTGCAGGCCCCCGCCCTGGCCGCCTGGCTGCAGGCGCGCGCCGCGCCGCCGCCGGCCACGGTGCTGGTGCTGCTGCACGGGCTGTGCATGAACGACCTGCAATGGCGCCGTGCCGACGGCACCCCCGACCTGGGCACCGCCCTGGCAGCGCCGCTGGGCGCGCTGCCGCTCTACCTGCACGCCAACACCGGCCTGCCCATCGCCGACAACGGCCACCAGTTCGCCGCGCTGATGCAGCAGCTGGTGGCGGCCTGGCCGGTGCCGGTGCAGCGCGTGGTGCTGATCGGCCACAGCATGGGCGGCCTGATCGCGCGCAGCGCGCTGCACGAAGCGGCGGGCGAGGCCTGGGCCGCGCTGTGCAGCGACCTGGTGTGCCTGGGCAGCCCGCACCACGGCGCGCCGCTGGAGAAGGCCGGCTACGGCGTGGACCTGCTGCTGGGCGCCACGCCGGGCCTGGCGCGCTACACGGCACCGCTGGCCCGCCTGGGCAAGCTGCGCAGCGCCGGCATCACCGACCTGCGGCACGGCCTGCAGGACGCCGCCGGCCGCGCGCGGCCCCTGCCCACCGGCCCGCGCTGCTGGGCCATCGCCGGCACGCTGGATGCCAGCCTGGAGCCCGGCGCGACCCGCGGCCGCGCGCGCCTGGCCTTCAGCCGGCTGCGCGGCGACGGCCTGGTGCCCGTGGCCAGCGCGCTGGGCCAACACAGCACCGTGGCGCAACGCCTGGCCTTCGCACCCGGCCACACCGTGGTGCTGCCGGCCACCGGCCACCTGGCCTTGATGCACAGCCCGGCGGTGCTGCAGCAGCTGCAGGCCTGGCTGGCCCCCGGCCCGCGCTGAAAGGGGCGCGGCGGCACGGCGGCGCCCCGCCGACCGTGCCCTGCCGCACACGCTTCACCCCCTGCAAAGTGCGGACGGTCGCATGCCGCTGGCCCCAGGCCGCCGCGCTTTGCAGAATGCGGCCCATGATCAGAACCTCCTTCGTCTTCGCCAGCGCGCTGCTGCTGGCCCTGCCGCTGCACGCCAACCCGCTGCAGGAGCTGCGCGACACCCTCACGCGCCTGGCCGGCCACACGCCGATCAAGGCGCTCGTGCAGCTCAAGAGCGAGGGCCGCAGCTCCGATGGCGACGAAACCGAAACCAACACCGGCCTGGCCAGCGTGCAGCTGGAAGACGGCCCGCAGGGCCTGCGCCTGAGCTACCCGCAGGCGGCGCTGAGCAAGGCCGCCCAGGAAGACGCCGCCCGCGCCGCCAACCCCAAGGCCCCGGCGCCCACCGCCACCGGCCTGCGCAACCTGGGTTTCAGCGAGGTGAGCGAACTCTCGCGCGCCGCCGAGAACCTGCAGCGCGACCTGGCCAAGGCCACCTTCAAGGCCGAACGCAACGAAGCCTGGCAGGGCCGGCCGGCCCGCGTGCTGGTGTTCGACGTGCCGCAGGCCAAGAAGGACAAGTACGTGAAGAAGTACGAGGCCACGCTGGAGGTGTGGCTGGGCGCCGACGGCGTGCCCCTGGCCAGCCGCAACCGGCAGCGCCTGGAGGGCAGCGCCTTCGTCGTCATCAGCTTCGAGATGCAGAACACCGAAGAGCAGGTGTTTGCCGTCGTCGGTGAACGACTCGTGGCCACGCAGCGCATCAGCACCAACAGCGGATCGGGCGCCGGCCAGAAGGGCTCAGGCCGCCGCGAATACACCTTGCAGCCGCAGAGTTGAAGCCGTCTTTCCACCCCCAGGAGCCGTCCATGATTGCCACCGAACTCGACCGCCTGGCCGCCCTGCACAGCAGCGGCAAGCTCAGCGACGACGAGTACCAGCGCGCCAAGGCGCGCGTGATCGAAGGTGAAACACCCACCACAAGCCCCGGCACCCGCCTGATGCGCCGCAGCAGCCAAGACCGCTGGCTGGGCGGCGTCTGCGCAGGGCTGGCCAGTTTTGCGGGCCTGGAGGCCTGGCTGGTGCGCCTGCTCTTCGTGGCGCTGCTGCTGATGGGCGGCTTCGGCGCGTTGGCCTATGTGCTGCTGTGGATCTTCATGCCCAGCGAGTGAGCCACGGCCTGGGTTGATCGGCCCCCGCGGCCCCCGCGGCCCGGAAGCGCGGCCGGGCCGCGACAATCGGCGCCGCCATGACTGCGCCCACCCCAACCGAGCGGCCCGAGCCGCGTGTGCTCAGCGTCATCCCGCCGATGACGCAGCTGAACACACCCTACCCGTCCACCGCCTACCTCACGGGTTTCCTGCGTTCGCGCGGCGTTCAGGCGCAGCAGGTGGATCTGGCGCTGGCGCTCATCCTCGATTTGCTCTCGCGCCCCGGCCTGCAAGCCGTGCGCGACGAGGCCCTGGCGCTGAAAAAGCCCAGCCAGCGCGTGCAGGGTTTTCTCGCGCAGTACGAGGCCTACAGCCGCAGCATCGGCCCCACGCTGGCTTTTCTGCAGGGGCGTGACTCGACGCTCGCGCACCGCATCGCCGCGCGCGGCTTCCTGCCCGAAGGCCCACGCTTTGCGACGCTGGAAGCCTATGCCGACCCCGAAGACGAACCCGGCGCCGATGCCCTGGGCTGGGCCTTCGGCTCCCTCGGCGTGCAAGACCGCGCGCGCCACCTGGCCACGCTCTACCTCAACGACATCGCCGACGTGTTGAAAGACGCGGTCGACCCGCGCTTCGAGTTCGTGCGCTACGCCGAGCGCCTGGCGATGAGCCAGCCGACCTTCGAGCCGCTGGCCACCGCCCTGGCCGCGCCGCCGAACCTGGTGGACCGCACGCTGCAGCGCCTGGCACTGGCCGCGGTGGCCGAGCACCAGCCCACGGTGCTGCTGCTCTCGGTGCCCTTCCCCGGCGCGGTGTACGCGGCCTTCCGCATCGCGCAGGCCGTGAAGGCGCAGCACCCGGACATCGTCACCGTGCTCGGCGGCGGCTACGTCAACACCGAGCTGCGCGAGCTGAAAGAGCCGCGCGTCTTCGACCACTTCGATTTCGTCACGCTGGATGCCGGCGAACGCCCGCTGCTGGCCTTGCTGGAGCACCTGCAGGGCCGCCGCGGCAAGAGCCGGCTCGTGCGCACCTTCCTGCGCGATGCAGACACAGGCGCCGTGCGCTATGTGAACTTCGCCGAACCCGAGGTGCCTTTCGCCGAGGTGGGCACGCCGACCTGGGACGGCCTGCCGCTGCACAAGTACCTCAGCCTGCTGGACATGCTCAACCCCATGCACCGGCTGTGGAGCGACGGGCGCTGGAACAAGCTCACCGTGGCCCACGGCTGCTACTGGAAGAAGTGCAGCTTCTGCGACGTGAGCCTCGACTACATCGGCCGCTACGACGCCGCCAGTGCCGAGCTGCTGTGCGACCGCATCGAAGCCATCATCGAAGAAACCGGGCAGACCGGCTTCCATTTCGTCGACGAAGCCGCGCCGCCGAAATCGCTGAAGGCCCTGGCCGCGGAGATCCAGCGCCGGCAACTGCCCATCACCTGGTGGGGCAACATCCGCTTCGAAAAGACCTTCACGCCGCAGCTCTGCCAGCAGCTGGCCGACAGCGGCTGCATCGCCATCAGCGGTGGGCTGGAGGTGGCGTCCGACCGGCTGCTGGCGCTGATGAAAAAGGGCGTCAGCGTCGACCAGGTGGCGCGCGTGACCAAGGGCTTCAGCGACGCGGGTGTGCTGGTGCACGCCTACCTGATGTACGGCTTTCCGACGCAGACGGTTCAAGACACCGTGGACGCGCTGGAGCTCGTGCGCCAGCTTTTCACCAACGGCTGCATCCAGAGCGGCTTCTGGCACCGTTTCACCTGCACCGTGCACTCGCCCGTGGGTCTGGACCCGGCGGCCTACGGCGTGACGCTGCAAGAGCTGCCCGAGATCAGCTTCGGCAAGAACGACATCGGCTTTTTCGACCCCACCGGCACCGACCACGACGCCCTGGGCGTGGGCCTGAAGAAGGCGCTCTACAACTACATGCACGGCATCGGGCTGGAAGACGATGTGCGCGTGTGGTTCGACTTCAACGTGCCCAAGACGCGCATCGCGCGGCGCCGCATCGAACGCGCGCTGGCCGACAGCGACTGACAACAGCGCCACGGGCCATGCCGACGGCACTGCAGCTGCTGCCCGGCCTGCTGCCAGCGGCCTTGTGCGCAGCGTGGCGGGCAGCCACCGCCGACAGCGAAGGCTCAACGCCGCTCAACACCCTGCCGCTGGACGCCGCCGCCGTGCTGCAGGCCGTGGCCGACAGCGCCGCTGCCGCGCCGCTGGTGTGCGCCCTGGGCCCGGCGCCCTGGTGCAACCTGGCGCAGAGCTGGCTGCGCAGCGGGCGGCCGGCGCACCACTGGCACCAGGACGGCGCGCTGCGCCACGATTTCCTGGCCCACGCCGGCCAGCCGGCCCCCGCCGATGCGGCGCTGCAGATGCGCACGCTGTGGATCGCGCTCACGCCCTGCGGTGAGGAGGCGCCTTCGCTGCAGTGGGTGCACAACACGCTGCCCGGCCTGCTGAGCCCGCCCGAACTCACGCCCGAGGCGGTGTCGGCGCGCTTCGGCGCAACGGCGCTGCGCCATGCCGTGCTGCAAGCCGGCGACGCGCTGCTCTTCGACGGCCTGTGCCTGCACCGCACCCACCTCACGCCTGCGATGAAGCAGCCGCGGCGCAGCCTGGAGCTGCGTTTTTTCAGCGCGCAGGAGTTGCCGCCCCGCGTGGCCGGCGATGCCGGCAGGCGCCTGCCCGACCACCACCGTGGCGCACAGGACGGCCCCTCAGGGCCTGCGCGCGCCTCGGCTTGATGCAGGACAAAACAAGCGATTTCCCCAAGCCCAGCGCGGTTGCGCCGTGTGCGAGACTGGACCGCACACTGGGTTACACCGATGCCACCAAGCCCCGTTCCACCCGTGAGCAGTGCCCATCGACCCCTGAGGGCCGTGCTGCACGCGGCCAGGCCCTGGTGCCTGGCGCTGAGCGTCCTGATGGTGGTGTTTTCACCCGCGGCCCAGGAACCGGAACCCCAGCCGCTGCGCGTCGTCTCGGACGAGAACTACCCGCCCTACCTGTTCCGCAACGACGATGGCAGCGTTGCGGGCTATCTCGTCGACTATTGGCGGCTGTGGGAACGCAAGACGGGTGTGCCGGTGACGCTGACCGCCACACGCTGGGAAGCTGCTCAGCAGGGTGTGCTGGCGGGCCAGGCCGATGTGATCGACATGATCTTCAGGACACCGGCCCGCGAGGCGCTCTACGACTTCACCGCGCCTTACGCCGACTTGCCCGTCAACATCTACAGCCACAAGTCGATCGCCGGCATCGCCGGTGTCGAAGCCCTGCAGGGTTTCAAGATCGGCGTGCAGGCGGGCGACGCCTGCGCCGAAGAGCTGGCGCGCAGAGGCATCACGACACAGGTGCTGTACCCCAACTACGCCGAACTCTTCGCAGGCGCTCAGCGCCAGGAATACCGCGTCTTCTGCCTGGACCAATACCCGGCGGACTTCTACCTGAACAAGCTCGGCCTGACCGACGAGTACCGCCAGGCGTTCACGCTGTACACCGGGCAGTTCCACCGCGCCGCACCCAAGGGGCGCGCCGAGGTGCTGCAACTGGTGGAGCGCGGCGCAGCGGCCATTACCGACGCCGAACGGCAGGCGCTGGCCGACAAGTGGTTCGGGCAACCGCTGCGCAGCCCGGAGATCGTCGACTACCGCCACCTGGCCTTCGGCCTGGGCGTGCTGGTGCTCGTCAGCGCCCTGGGCCTGGCCTGGGTGTGGTCGCTGCGGCGCCAGGTGGCAGCCCGCACACAGGACCTGCGCGAACTCAACGCCTCGCTGATGGCCCAGCAGGAGGCGCTGGTGCGCAGCGAACGTGAGTTGTCCACCAGCGAGGCCCGGCTGCGCACGCTCGTCGAGACCCTGCCCGATCTCGTGTGGCTGAAAGATCCGGATGGCGTCTACCTGGCCTGCAACCCGCGCTTCGAAACGATGTACGGCCGCAAGGCGGCCGAGATCATCGGCAAGAAGGACCACGATTTCGTCTCCAACGAAATGGCCGATTTTTTCCGTGCCAACGACCTGGCCGCGATCGCGCTCGGCGGGCCGAGGGTCAACGAAGAAGAGGTCAGCTTTGCCGCCGACGGCCACCGGGAATTGCTGCAGACCATCAAAACCCCGGTGTACGACAGCACGGGCGCCCTGATCGGCGTGCTGGGCGTGGGGCGCGACATCACCGAGCTGCGCAGCAACGCCAAGGAACTGGAGGCGCACCGCCAGCGCCTGGCAGAGCTGGTCGAACAGCGCACCGCGGAACTCGCCCTCGAGAGACGGCGCCTGAACGACATCCTGATCGGCACCGACGCGGGGACCTGGGAATGGAGCGTGCAGACGGGCGCGCTGCAACTCAACGAACGCTGGGCGCAGATGCTCGGCTACACGCTCGCCGAACTCGGCCCCACCAGCTTCGACGCCTGGCAGGCGCTGGTCCACCCCGAGGATCTGCCGCGGGCACTGCAGCAACTCGAACTGCACACACGCGGCAGCCTGCAGCTCTACGAGTGCGAGCTGCGCATGAAGCACAAAGGCGGGCACTGCATCTGGGTGATGACGCGCGGAAAGATCGTCAGCCGTGACGCGGCGGGCAGTCCGGTGCTGATGAGCGGCACCCACCAGGACATCACCCGGCGCAAGGCCGCGGAACAGGCCCTGCAGCGGGCCAAGGAAGCCGCAGAAGCCGCCGCCCAGGCCAAGAGCAGCTTCCTGGCGAACATGAGTCACGAGATCCGGACGCCCCTGAACGGCGTGCTGGGCCTGGCGCAGATCGGCTTCCGCGACAACGCCGGCCGCGCCAAGGCACAAGCGGCCTTCAGCCACATCCTCGACTCGGGCCGGTTGCTGCTGGCCATCGTCAACGACATCCTCGACTACTCCAAGATCGAGGCTGGCAAGCTGGTCATCGAGAACGTTCCCATCGATCCCGCCCGCTGTGTCGACGAAACCCTGCACGGCGTGGCGGTGCTGGCCGCCGAAAAGGGTATTCCGCTGCGCGCCGACAAGGTCGGTCTGCCGCCTGCCGTCATGGGCGACCCGGTGAGGATCGCGCAGATCCTCTTCAACCTCTTGTCCAACGCCATCAAGTTCACCGAGCGCGGCGAGGTGACGCTGCTGGCCAAGACCTCGGGCCAAGAGCTGGTGTTCGCCGTGCGCGACACGGGCATGGGCATCGCCCCAGAAGCCTTGCAGCGGCTGTTCCAGCCCTTCGAGCAGGCCGACGGCACCTTCACGCGCAAACATGGCGGCACGGGCCTGGGCTTGGCCATCAGCCGGCGCCTGGCCGAGCAGATGGGCGGCACGTTGGACGTGCACAGCACGCCGGGCAGCGGCAGCACCTTCACGCTGCGCCTGCCATTGCGCGTGACGGACGCAGATGTGTTCCCGGACCCGCTCATTGCGCTGCAGGGGACCCGGCGCTTGACGGGCCTGCGTTTGCTGGTGGCCGAGGACAACGAGGTGAACCAGATCGTGCTCAGCGAGATGCTGCGCGCCGAAGGCGCCGAGGTGGTGATGGTCAGCGACGGCGCCCAGGCCCTGGCCCGGGTGGCCGACACGGGCTCCGCCTGGGACGCGGTGCTGATGGACGTGCAGATGCCCGTGATGGACGGCCTGGAAGCCGCACGGCGGCTCCGCCTGACGCACCCCGATCTGCCGGTCATCGGGCAGACCGCCCATGCGATGAAGGAAGAGACCGATCGCTGCCGCGCGGTGGGCATGGTGGCCATCGTGCAGAAACCCCTGGACCTGAACGTGCTGGTCTCGACGCTGAACCAGCATGCGCGCAAGCGGCAGACCGTCGACACGCGCTGACCCCGGCCCACTTCATCGGCAGCCGCGCCGGCCCCGGGGGCGCCGCAAGGCGCTGCACGGTCAGCGGGTGCCCAGCCAGCTCAAAAAATCTTCGGCGGGCATGGCCTTGGCGAAAAGCCAGCCCTGGGCTTCCAGCACGCCGGCAGCGCGCAACCAGTCGCTCTGGGCGAGCTCTTCCACGCCCTCGGCGATGAGCTCGATGCCCATCGCCCCGGCCATGGCCACGATGGCCCGCACGATGGCCTGGTCAGAGCCGTTGGCCACAACGTCGCGCACGAAGGCACGGTCGATCTTCAGCCGCTTCAAGGGCAGGAGCTTCAGCATCGACAACGAGGAATAGCCGGTGCCGAAATCGTCCAGCGCGATGCACACGCCCAGGGCCTGGATGCGCATCAGCTTCTGTTCGACCTGGTGCACGCGCTGCAGCGCGGTCTCGGTGACCTCGATCTCCAGCAAGTGCGGCGGCAGGCCCGAGGCGCGCAACTCTTCGGCCAGGTGCGCCGGGAAGGCTTCGTCCTGCAGTTGCAGTGCCGACACGTTGACGGCCAGGCGCCCTTGCACAAACCCGTCACGCCACCACTGCGCCCAAAGCATGAGGGCCTGGCGCAGCACCCAGCGGCCCAGGGGCTGGATCAGCCCCGACTCTTCGGCGATGGGGATGAAACGGTCGGGCGGCACGACACCGCTGCGCGCCGACTTCCAGCGCAGCAAGGCCTCGGCGCCCAAAACGCGCTGGTCGTCGAGCGCCAACTGCGGCTGCCAGTGCAGCGTGAGCTCGCCATTGCCCATCGCTTGCAACAGGCCTTGTTCGATGGCCAGGCGCTCGTTGGCCGTGCGGGCCATGGCAGGCTGGTAGTGCGCGAACCGGTGCCGCCCGGCCGACTTCGCGGCGTACATCGCGATGTCGGCCGAACGCAGCAAGGCGTCTGCATCCAAGCCGTCGCGTGGGAACATGGCGATGCCCAGGCTGCCAGACACCTGCACCGCCCCCCCGGGCGACATCTCCACCGGCGCGTGCACCACGTCCAGCACACGCTGGGCCACGCCACTGACCTTGTCGGGGCCCACGCTGCGGATCAGCAGCACGAACTCGTCACCGCCCAGCCGGATGGCGACATCGCCCTGGCGCAGGATGCCTTCGATGCGGCGCGCGATCTCCACCAGCAGGCGGTCGCCGGCGTCGTGGCCCAGGCTGTCGTTGATGACCTTGAAACCGTCGAGGTCGAGGAACATCAGGCAGGCCACCTCGCCCCCCGACAGTGCCGACATCGACTCTCGCAGCTGGTGCCGGTTGCCCAGCCCCGTGAGGGCATCGTGGTAGGCCAGGTGGTGCACCTTGCTCTCGGCCACGCGCAGGGCCGAGATGTCGGTGAAGGTCAGCACACGCTGGGTGATGCGGCCTTGTTCATCGCGCACCGGCGCCACGTGCTCCCAGCCCGGGAAGGTGCTGCCGTCGCGGCGTATGCACACCACCTCGGCGTGCCCGAACTCGTCGAGCGGGGTTTGTTCCAGCAGTTCGCGGTCGGCGTCTCGCCGCGCGTGCAGGAACTCGTTGGGGTGGCGATCGCGGATGTCGGCGCGCTGCCACCCGGTCAGGCGCGAGAAGGCCGGGTTGGCCGTGGTGACCCGGCCCTCGGCGTTCAGGATCAGGATGGCATCGGCCGCCGACTCGAACACCACGGCGGCCTGCCGCAGCTCATCTTCCTGCTGCACCTGCCGTGTCACGTCGCGGCACATCCCGACCACCGCACCCTCGGTGGCAACGAAGCTGGCGTGCACCTCCAGCCACTGCACCGGGGCCGTCTCGCCCGATTGCCAGCGGGCCAGCAGGTGCAGGTCGCCGCCCTCGTCGAGCAAACGCCGCACCTGGGCTTGGGCTTCGCGCGAGAGGTGCCCCAGGAACTCTGCCAGTGGCATGCGCAAACCGCGCAGCGGCGCATCGGCGACCGGGGCGAAGTGACCGTCGACTTCCACCAGGTCGGTGCCGGCGGGCAGCGTGATCATGCTCATGCGGGCGCTGTCCAGCGCCAGCCACAGCCGACGTTCGGCGCGCATGCGCCCGTGCGAAGCCCGAAAACGCGCCAGCGCCATCTGCACCACGGCATGCAACTCGCGCTGCTGTACCGGCTTGACCAGGTAGCCGTGCGGTGCCACGTGCCCGGCGCGGCGCAGGATGTCGTTGTCGGCATAGGCCGTGAGAAAGACGATGGGCACGTCGAGCACACCGTTGATGTCTGCCGCCGCAGCGATGCCATCGCCCCCCGGCCCCAGGTTGATGTCCATCAGCACCAGCTGCGGGCGGTGCAACAGGGTCATGCGCAGCGCTTCCTCCTGCGAAGTCGCCATGCCCAGCACCCGGTAGCCCAGGCCGGTGAGGGTCTGCTGGAGGTCGAGCGCCACGATCCTTTCGTCTTCGACGATGAGGACGGTGTTGACTTCGGCGGCAGGCGAGGTGGCGTCGGCAAGGTTCATAGCGCGGGCGCCGTCACGGGCAGCGTGAGGATGAAGGTGGCCCCCGGCCGCCCGGGCTGCGGCCACACCATCGTGGCGTTGAGTTGCTGGGTCAGCAAGCTCACAAGGCTGAAGCCGAGGCTGGCGCCGCCGGACAGCGGGCTGTCGGCGGGCAGACCGCGCCCGTCGTCGCTCACCCGCACCGTGATCTGCTCGTTCTCGCGGGCCGCCTGCACCCGCACGCAGCCCGTGACACCCGGCTCGAAGGCGTGTTTCAGGGCGTTGGTCAAGAGCTCGTTGACCACCAGGGCCACCGGCACGGCCTGCGTCAGCTCGATCTGCAGGCCGCCTTCGGGCGCTTCGACGGCGAGCTGGATGCGCTGCATCAGCGGGCCGTGGGCGTCGCGCAGGCTCGCGGCCAGGCGCTTCAGGTAGGGCCCCAGTTCCAGTGAGGAGAAATCGGTGCGCTCGTAGAGCAGCTGGTGTGTGAGCGCCATCGCCATGACGCGGTTTTCGCTGTCGCGCAAGGCCAAGGCCACCTCGGGTGCGGCCGCGCGCGACTGCAGCCGCAGCAAGCTGGCGATGATCTGCAGGTTGTTCTTCACCCGGTGGTGGATCTCCTGCAGCAGCACAGTGCGCTCGCGCAGCGCCGACTCGATGCGCTGCTGGGCCGCCTGGCGGTCAGAGATGTCGATGGCCGAAGGGATCAGGTGGGTGATGACGCCGTTGTCGTCGCGCATCGGCACCAGCATGAAATCCAGGGCCATGCGCGTGTCACCCGCCATGCGCACGGTGACGTCTTCACGCACGATCTCGCCCGCGGCCGCGCGCTCGCAGGCGGTGCGAACCCACGCGCGCGCCGTGTCTGAGTAGCTCCACCAGTAGGTGTCCCAGAAGGGCTTGCCCATCACGTCCTGCGCGTCGATGCCAGCGGCCTCCAGCGGGGCACGGTTGGCCTGCAGCAGCGTGCCGTCGGGTGCCATCACGCCCACGAAGGCAAAGAGGCTGTCGAGCACGCGGCGCAGCTGCTTCTCGCTGTCGGCGAGGGCGCGCTCGGCCAGCAGCTTGGCGGTGAGATTGACCGCCTGCACGTAGACGCCGCCCACGCTGCCATCCTGCAGCGGGATGGGCAGGTAGCTGGCCTCCCATTCGGCCAACTCGCCAGCGCCGCCGGGCATGGCCACGGCGATGCGGAACTGCGTGGCCGGCCTGCCTTCCAGGATCACCTGGTCGAGCATCGGCTTCAGCGTCGGGAAGGCTTCGGGCAGCACCTCCTGCACCGTGCACCCCAAATGCTGTTCGACGGACTTGCCGTTGAAAGCAGCCAGGGTCTCGTTGATGCAGACGTAGCGGAGATCGCGGTCCAGCACGGCCTTGCCCACCGGTGAATCGGCCTCGAAGATGGCCTGCATGGCGGCATGCCAGAGCGGGTGTTCGGGTGCAGATGTCGCCATGCCTCTCCCGCGGGCCAAAAACTGGTTGGATGCTGCCGACCACGGTCAGGTGGCTGGGGCAGGGGCCGGGTCGAGACGCGCATGGAACGTCGCCAACCCGCTGCAAAGCTGTCGCAGCATAGGTCGATCGCCGGCCGCCTGCAATCCGCAACTTCAGGCCGCAGCAAGGGCGCGGGCGCTGCGCGGCCCGGTATGCAGGCCCGCTCCCTGGACCGTTGACGCGTTAAATCTACATATGTAGAGTTGTTGCATGAACCGCAGCCGCGCCCTCTCTCCACAGGCTTTGGCCGTGGTTGCCGAATTGGCCAGCACCGACGACTGGCGCCACGGCTACGAGCTCATGGCGCAGGCCGGGGTGAAGTCCGGCACGCTCTACCCCTTGCTGATGCGCCTGGAGGCCCAGGGCCTGCTGGACGCGGCATGGGTGGAGGCCCCGCAGCCAGGGCGACCGCCGCGCCACGTTTACCGGCTGAACGCGGCCGGGCGCGCCTGGGTCGCCACGCTGGCCGAGGCCCTGGCCGCCGTGCGCACCCAGCCCGCGGCCTTGCGCGTTGCGAAGGTGCGCCCGTGAGGCCGGGCTTCTCTGCGCGGCTGCGGGCCGGCACCGGCCGGCTGCTGATGCGCGCGGCCACGGCGCTCTTGGGCCATCAGGGCGCCAACTGGGCCCGTGCGATGCAGGCCGAGATCGACACCATCGGTCATGAACCGGCCGGTGCGCCCGACGCTGGGCGCGAGGCGCTTGGTTTTGCCTGGGGTTGTTTTTGTACGGCCGCCGGCCACGCACTCGCTGCGGCTTTTGCTGGTCTGGCGCAGGCCCACAACGCCGGCCTCGCGGCGTGCGTGACCACCGTGCTGCTGGGCTGCGTCTTCATGCTCGGTGCCGGCGCACCCAGTCCCTACGCGCTGATGAACCTGCTGTCGCTGGCCTTGGCGGTAGCCAGCTTCTGCCTGCTGCCGCGGCAGCGCCTGGCGCAAGACGAAGCGCTGCGCGCGCGGCTGGCCTGCGCCCTGGGTGCCCTGCTGCTCGGGGCTGCGCTGGCCCCCACGCCCGCGGGCGCGTCTGCGTGGCTGAAGCTCGGCCCGGTGCAGCTGAACCTGCCGTGGCTGCTGCTGCCGGCCCTGCTGGTGGCCGCTGATGTGCGCGCGGTGCCCGCGGCACGCCCCTGGGCCCTGGGCGGCCTGCTGATGGCCTGCGGTGCGTTCGCCCTGCTGGCCGAGCCCGTGCTGGCCGGCCTGCTGGCGGCCGTGCTCAGCCAACGCGCCTGGCGCCGCCGCAGTGGCGCGCTGGCGCTGCTGGCCTTGGCCGCCTGGGGCACGGCGCTGCATGTCCGCGCCGCATGGCAGGCCCCCGAGGCTGCGCCCTTTGTCGACCAGGTGCTGCAGCACGGCCTGGCGCAGGGTCTGGCCACGGGCATCGCGCTCACCGGGCTGCAACTGCTGCCCTTGTGGCCTGCGCTGCGGCACCGCCACGCGCGCCAGCACGGCCTGGTCTGGGGGCTGGTGGTGCTCTGCTCGCTGCCCGGCTGGCTGCCCTCGCCGCTGGTGGGTTTCGGCGGCAGTTTCATCGGGGCCTACCTGCTGAGCCTGGCCTTGCTGCCCCAGGACACACAGTCGCGGCCGCTGCAGGCCCGAAGCTTCCCCAGGAGACCCCGCACATGGCCACCCGCAAACCGCCGCGCCAGGCTGCAGCCCTCGCGCTGATCCTGCTGCTCTTGACCCTCTTCGGGTGGTGGGCCTGGCAGCAAGTCAGCCGCCCTTGGGGCAGCCAGGCCGTGAACTTCACACCGGCCCAGCAGCAGTGTGCACAAGAGGGCCGGCTGCGCTACTGCGTGTACCGCGCTGCGGGCGGTGTGAACGGCGACGTGGTCTACCACCTGCACGGCCGCAAGCTCGAACCTGAAATCTGGAACGACCCGACCTACTTCACCGCCCAGGTACAGGCCGAATGGCAGCGCGCCGGCCTCGTGCCGCCCACGGTGGTGGCCTTGTCTTACGGGCCGGTGTGGCTGCTGGCGCCCCCGGGCCAGGCCGGGCAGAGCGGCCTGCTCGGCACCGTCTGGCAAGACATCAGCGCCATCGAGGCCCGCATGGGCGCGCCGCGGCGCCGCCTGCTGGTGGGTGAATCGATGGGCGGCCTGAACAGCCTGGTGTTGGGCCTGAGCCAGCCCCAGCACTTCCACAAGGTGGCGGCCCTCTGCCCCAACGTCTATGTCGATTCGCCCTTCGCCCCCTGGCCCCAGATACGCGAGGCCATCGTGCGCACCGGGGCCGACCCGCGCACCACCTTCGGCATCTGGCAACTGGCCCGCGACTACGTGGCCGACGAAGCCGAGTGGCGCCGCCTCTCGCCGCTGACGCTGATCGAAACCGCGGCCTTGCAGACGGCGCGGCCGAGTCTGTATTTGTCGGCGGGCCTGTACGACCGCTACGGCCTCTACGAAGGCGTCGAGCGCCTGGCGCAAAGGGCCGCACAGCGCGGCCTGCCGACCGAGTGGCACCCGCTCTACGGCGGGCACTGCGCCATCGACGTGGCGTCGCTGGCGGCCTTCCTGGTGCGCTGAGCTGGCTGAAGACGGCGCCGGACGGCCCGCCTACAAACGCCGCACCTTCACGCTCTTGCCCTTGACCTTGCCCGCGTTCAGCTTGCGCACGGCGGCGTCGGCCACACCACGCGCCACGGCCACGTAGGTGCTGAACTCGTTGACGTTGATCTTGCCCACCTGCGCGGCGGCAAAACCCATGTCTTTCGTCAGCGCGCCCAGCACGTCACCGGCGCGGATCTTCTCTTTGCGGCCGCCCAGGATCTGCAGCGTGGCCATCGCGGGCACCAGCGGCCCCGCCTCGCTGGGCGCCAGGCTGTCCACCGCCAGCCACTGCGACGTGAAGCCGCCGGCCTGCTCGATGGCGCCCACGCGGCCCATCTCGTCCAGGCTGGCCAGCGTGTAGGCCGCGCCTTCGGCCTGGCCCTCGGCGCTCATGCGGCCGGTGCGGCCGATGCGGTGGGTGTGCGTGGCCACGTCGGGGCTGACGTCGACGTTGACCACCGCCTCCAGGCCGATGATGTCGAGCCCGCGTGCGGCGATGTCGGTGGCCACCAGCACGCTGGCGCTGCCGTTGCTGAACTGCACCAGCACCTGGTCGCGCTCCCGCTGCTCCAGATCACCGTGCAGTTCCAGCGCCACCAGGCCTTGCGCGCGCAGCACGGCCACGAGGTCGCGGCACTGCTGCTTGGTGTTGCAGAAGGCCAGCGTGCGCGCCGGGCGCACGTGGTCGAGCAGCAGGCCCACGGTGTGCAGGCGGTCTTCTTCGCTGACCTGCACAAAACGCTGCTGGATCTGCGCGGCGGCCACGCTGGGCGCGGGCGCGGCGATCTTCACTTCTTTCGGTTCACGCAAGAAGGCCGCAGCCAGCTTGGCAATGCCTTCCGGGTAGGTGGCGCTGAACAGCAGCGTCTGGCGCTGTTTGGGGCACTGCTTGACGACGGTGACGATGTCGTCGAAGAAACCCATGTCGAGCATGCGGTCGGCTTCGTCCAGCACCAGCGTCTGCAGCACCGCCAGGTCGAGGCTGCCGCGCGCCAGGTGGTCCATCAAGCGGCCGGGCGTGCCCACCACCACGTGCGCGCCGTGCTCCAGGCTGGCCAGCTGCGGGCGCATGGGGCTGCCGCCGCAGAGCGTGAGCACCTTGATGTTGTCCTCCGCCGCGGCCAGGCGGCGGATCTCCTGCGTCACCTGGTCGGCCAGCTCGCGCGTGGGGCACAGCACCAGGGCCTGCACGGCCAGCGCGCCCATGGGGCTGCGTTGCTGCGGGTTGGCGCCCAGGCGCGCCAGCAGCGCCAGTGCAAAGGTGGCGGTCTTGCCGCTGCCGGTGCGCGCCTGCGCCAGCAGGTCTTGCCCGGCCAGCGCCAGCGGCAGCGCGGCGGCCTGGATCGGCGTCATCGCGCTGTAGCCCAGGCGGGCCAGGTTCTGCAGCGTGGCGGGGGGCAGCGGCAGGGCGTCGAAGCCGGGGGCCGCGGTGGAAACGTGGGGATTCATCACGCCGATTGTCACGGCGCGGCTGAAAGCCGGCTCAGGCGCGCAGGCTGGTGCGTGTGTGCGGCAGCGCGGCGGCGCCAGTCCCGGTGGCCATGAACGCCTCGAACTGGCCCAGCGGCGCGGGCGCACCGAAGTAGTCGCCCTGGAACTGGCGGCAACCCAGCTGCAGCAGCTTGTCGCGCTGCTGCACGTTCTCCACACCCACCGCGCCGGCCCCCAGGCCCATGCCATCGGCAATGCCGACGATGGTGCGCACGATGGCGGCGTCGTGCGGGTCGCTGAGCAGCGTGCGCATCAGCGTCTGGCTGATCTTGATCTGCTCCAGCGGCAGGCGTTTTAAGAGGCTCAGTGACGAATAGCTGATGCCGAAGTCGTCGAGCACGAAGCTCACGCCCAGGTCCTTCAACGCGCCCATGCGGCTGAGCGTGCGGGCGGGGTTGTCCTGCACCAGGCTTTCGCGCAGTTCCAGGCGCAGGCGGCGCGGGTCGGCGCCGTGGCGGCGCAGCGCCTGCGCCACGCTGTCGACGAAGCCGTCGTGGCGGAACTGCCGGGCGCTCACGTTCACCGAGAGGTGCAGGCCCGGGTGCTGCCCGCTGCGTTGCCACAGGCCCAGCTGTGCGCAGGCGCGGTCGATGACCCACTGGCCGATGGGCACGATGAGGCCGTTCTGCTCGGCCAGCGGCAGGAACTGCTCGGGCCGCAGCAACCCGCGCTGCGGGTGCACCCAGCGCAGCAGCGCCTCGGCACCCACGGTGCCGCGCTGGTCGTCCACCTGACCCTGGTAGTGCAGGCTGAGCTGGTTCGCACCCAGCGCGCGCTTGAGGTCGGTCTCGAGCGCGGCACGCGCGTCCAGGCCGGCCTGCATCACGGGGTCGAAAAAGCGCACGGTGCCGCGGCCCGCAGCCTTGGCCTGGTACATGGCCACGTCGGCGCGCTTGATCAGCGCTTCCTGCGTGTGCTCGCGCCCGCGGAACAGGCTCACGCCGATGCTGGGCGTCACGGTGTGGGGGTGTTCGCCCAGTTGCATGGGCTGGCCCACGGCGGCCAGGATCTTCTCGCCCACCACCGCGGCCTGCGTGGCGGCGGTCTTTTCAGCGCCGTCCAGGCCCACGGTCATCACCACGAACTCGTCGCCGCCGATGCGCGCCACGGTGTCTTCACCGCGCACGCAGCCTTGCAGGCGGCGCGCCACCTGCTGCAGCAGCAGGTCGCCGTGGTCGTGGCCGAGCGTGTCGTTGACGAGCTTGAAGTGGTCGAGGTCGATGAAAAACAGGGCGCCGTGCTGGCCGTGGCGCGCACTGGTGGCGCAGGCCTGCTGCAGGCGGTCGAAGAGCATGCGGCGGTTGGGCAGGCCGGTCAGCGGGTCGATGAAAGCCAGGTTGCGGATCTGCTGCTCGGCGTGGCGCCGCGCGCTGATGTCTTCGTGCGTGACCACCGCCCCGCCACGGCCGCCGGCCAGCGACGAAGCACGCATCAGGAACCAGCGCTCGGCGCCCTCGGGCGTGCCGCCCAGGCTGCGGCGCGGGCAAGGGTGTTCCAGCTCGAAACTGCGGTCGCTGCCGGCCAGCACCTCGGCCAGGCCGGCCTGCGTGGCCGCATCCACCGGCAGGCCGCAGGCGCGGCACAGCGGCAGGTAGGGGCGGCCGACGGGGTCTTCGTCGGGGCCCAGCACGCCGTGGCGGCGGGCGAAGGCCAGCCAGGGCCGGTTGACGGCGACGATCAAGCCCGCCGCGTCAACGACGGCGATGTGTTGGTGCGTGGCGTCCAGCACCGACAGGGTGGCGATGTCGAGTTCAGCTGGCGACATCGCTGCCCCACGGAGCTGGCCGGGCACTGGGTGCAGGGCGGTAGCAGGCGTGCATGGTGGAAGCTGTTACATCTGGATGCCGCGATTGTTGGCAAGGCGGCCGCGGCCCGATCGGCGGAACAGCGCGGGTTTCGCGGCCCATCCCGCGGGTTTAAAGTCGGCGGCACCCGGTGCCGTGCCGCTTCACGGCCGTTACAACACCGGTGGCGCCCCCGCGGCGCTGCCCCCAGGCATGAGTTCTTCTCCTTCCAGGCCGCCGGCCAAGACACCGTCCGGCCCCAGCGGCGCGCCGCGCAGCAGCGCGGTCAACCCCGCCAACCTGCCCATCAACCGCCACGCCGCGCGGCTGCCCGAGCACATCGACAAGGAAGCGCTGGCGCGCATCCGCCACGCCGCGTACACGCTGCCGCAGGTGGTGAAGCCGGCCGACTACCTGCCCTCGCACGCCGAAGGCCACGACGACCACCTCGACAAGCTCGGCTTCGTGCTGCTGCAGAAGGCCGTGGCCGGCCAGCGCCCCAGCCGCTGGATAGACCCCGCGCTGATGGACGCCGCGCTGGCCCACATCGACGCCGTGGGCACCGGCCCCGAGGCGCGCACCGTGCTGCTGCAGCGCAGCGGCGTGCTGCAGGGCCTGGGCGTGGCGCGCCACGCCGGCACCTGGACCCGCCTGATCAGCCACGCGCTGCGACTGGTGCAGCAAGACTGGCGCGTGCCGGTGATCTTCCGCGTGCCGGTGGCGGCCGATCTGGTGTGGGCCTACTACCGCAGCGGCGACGAAGCCGCGCTGCGCGCCGCCATGGGCGCGCCGCCGCCGCACCCGCAGGCCGCCGAGCTGGTGGCGCAACTCGATGCGCTGGTGGCCCGCAGCCTGGCCTTCAAGCCCGCGCACCTGGCCAGCCTGCTGCCGGCGCTGCAGGCCGAATGCGCCACGCCGCAAGACCTGCCCGAGCTCCTGGCCGCCTGCCGCCGCGCGCAGGAGCGCTGGGAGCGGCGTGTCACCGAGCTCGACACGCTGGAAGGCCTGCACACCGAGCTGGCCTTCACCGGCTACCCCGACACCTTCCAGAAGGCCCGCCGCCTGCAGCGCAAGGTGACGCTGTTCGTCGGCCCGCCCAACAGCGGCAAGACCTACACCGCCTTCCAGAAGCTGGCGGGCGCTTTGGACGGCGCCTACCTCGCGCCGCTGCGCCTGCTGGCGCTGGAGGGGCGAGACCGGCTGATGGCCGCCGGCGTGCCCTGCTCGCTGCTCACCGGCGAAGAGAACCAGCCGGCACCCGGCGCGCGTGTGGTCAGCAGCACCATCGAGATGGTGTCGACCAACACCGTCATCGACGTGGCCGTCATCGACGAAGCGCAGATGATCTTCGACAAGAGCCGCGGCTGGGCCTGGACGCAGGCCATCGTGGCCGTGCCGGCGCGCGAGGTCTACATCATCTGCAGCGCCTACGCGGTGCCCGCCATCGAGAACCTGCTGGGCCTTTGCGGCGAGAGCTGCGAGGTGCGTGAATTCACGCGCAAGCAGCACGTGCAGCTGCTGCCCGGGCCGGTGGCGTTGAAATCGCTGCACAAGGGCGATGCGGTGGTGGCCTTCAGCCGCCGCGAGGTGCTGACGCTGCGCGACGCCATCGGCTCGGCCGGCCACCCGGTGAGCGTGATCTACGGTGCGCTGCCGCCCGAGGTGCGCCGCCGCGAGGCCGAACGTTTTGCCAGCGGCGAGAGCCACATCCTGGTGGCCACCGACGCCATCGGCATGGGCCTGAACCTGCCCATCCGGCGTGTGCTCTTCAGCACGCTGACCAAGTACGACGGTGTGGCCGACCGCCGGCTGGACGAGTCTGAAACCCACCAGATCGCCGGCCGCGCCGGGCGTTACGGCATGCACGAAGAAGGCTTCGCCGGCGTGCTGGAGGACGCCGAGCCCGGCGCGCTGCGCACGCTGAAGGAGTTGCTGGCGCGCACACCGCAGGCCCCGGCCAACTTCAAGGCGCCGGTGGCGCCCAACGGCTGGCACATCGACACCATCTCGCAGCGCCTCGCCAAGACGCGCTTGCGCGAGGTGCTGGGGGTCTTCGTCGAACAGCTCAAGCTCGACGACGCGCACTTCCAGGTGGCGGAGCTGGAGCAGATGCTCGAGCTCGCCGAACAGCTCGACGCCAGCGCCGGCACACTGACGCTGAAGCAGCGTTTCACCTACGCGCAGGCGCCGGTGGACACGCGCACCGAAGGGCAGCTGCAGGCCTTCCTCGACTGGAGCAGCAGCCACGCCCACACCGGCCGCGCCGGGCGCCCCTGGTTCCTGGACCAGGTGGACGGCCACAGCCGGCTGGAGCGCATGGAGATGGCGCTGCGCGCCTGCACGCTGTGGCTGTGGCTCGACCTGCGCTTCGAAGGTGTGTACGGCCACGTCGACGAGGTGGTGGCCTTGCGCAGCGCGTTGAACGACGGCATCGAACGCCAGCTCAAGGGCAAACGCCCGCTGGCGCAGCAACGCCGCCCTGGCGGCCGCCCACGGCGGTGAAGGGTCTGCGGGCGCTGCCCGGCGCCGCCAGCGCAGCGCTGGCGCTGCTGCTGGGTGCGTGTGCGCTGCCGCCGGCGGGCCCGCCCGTGGTGCCGCCGGCGGCGGTGCCAGCGGCTGCAGCCTGGGCCCGCATCGCCCCGGGCCTCGAATACCGCCGTGCCCAGCCCTGGCCCGGCGCCGAACTGCACCTGCTGCGCCTGGACCTGCAGGCGCCCGGCCTGCGCCTGGCCCTCAGCACACCCTCTGAACGCGGCCAGACGCTGGATGCCATGCCGGGCGCGGCTGCGGCGCTGGCCGTGGTCAACGCGTCCTTCTTCGACCGACAGTTCGACGCCCGCGGCTGGACGGTGAGCGAAGGTGAAGTCTGGCCGCGCCCGCTGGCCGTGGCCACCAGCCCGCTGCTGGCCTGCACGCGTGAGCAGCGCTGCGAGATCGTCTTCGAACCGCCCGCAGCGCCGCCCCCCGCCTGGTTCAACGCCGTGGCCGGCACGCCCTGGCTGGTGCGCGCAGGCCGTGCGCGCGTGCCCGCCGACGACCAGCGCTGCCCGGGCCTCTGCGCACGCGAGCACCCGCGCACCGTGGTGGGCCTGGACGCCGCGCGCCGCCATCTCTGGATATTGGTGGCCGAAGGCCGGCGCCCGGGCGTGCCTGGCGTCGTGCTCGCGCCGCTGGCGCAATGGCTGCAGGCGCAGGGCGTGTTCGATGCCGTCAATCTCGATGGCGGCGGCAGCAGCGCGCTCTTCGTGCAGGGCCGGTCCTTGGCGGCACGTCCGGCCAACGAGCCCGCGCAGCGTGCCGTGGCCAACGCCTTGCGCATCGTGCCGCGGCCGGCCGCAGACACCGCACCCGCGCGATGAAGTACCTGCAGGGCCACCCGCCCGAGGTGCTGGCGCGGGTGCAGGCGATGCTGGCCGAAGGCCGGCTGATGCCCTGGCTGCTGGAACGCCACCCCGAGACCCACACCGTGCGCAGCGACCGCGCGCTGCAGGCGCACGTGGCCGAGCTGAAGGCGCGGCACATGAAAAACGCGCCGCCGCTGGCGCAGGTGCGTTACGACAACCACCTGCACGTGGTGCACCAGGCCCTGGGCACGCACACCGCCATCTCGCGTGTGCAGGGCGGGCGGCTGCAGGCCAAGCGCGAGATCCGCATCGCCAGCGTCTTCAAAGACGCACCGGCCGATTTCCTGCGCATGATCGTCGTGCACGAACTCGCGCACTTGCGCGAGCGTGAACACGACAAGGCCTTCTACGCGCTGTGCCAGCACATGGCGGCCGACTACCACCAGCTGGAGTTCGAGACGCGCCTGTGGCTGACGGCGCGCGAGGCGGCGGCCGGCGCCAGCCGCCCTCAACCTGGGCCACCGCCCTGCCGATAAGCCAAGGGCCGGCCCCGAAAGCGGGGCCGCGTGCGTCACACCAGCTCCGCACGAGCGCCAACCTGTTGCCATCGCCATGTCCGACAACGCCTTCCGGGCCGCCAAGGTGCTGCTGCTGGAGCACGACCCCCAGCACTACCAGGCCTTGCTGGACTTCTGCCAGGAGCTGGGCCTCAGGCCGCTGCCGCGCACCGCCGTCAACGCCGTGGCCACCTTGGCCGAACACCAGGACCTGGCCGGCGTGCTGCTCGCCGAAGACCTGCCCGGCGTGCTGCCCGACAGCCTGGGCCTGGCGCAGACCATCCACGGCCAGCGCCCCGAGTTGCCGATCTTCCTGCGCCGCGTGAGCACGCGGGTGCTCAGCGGGCCCGAGGCCGCCGCCGTCAAACACGCCTGGCAGGGTGGCGACACCGACGGCCTGCGCGGCGCGGTGGAGAGCAGCCTGTACGGCCTGCGCTACCCGCCCGAGCTGGTGCAGGGCGTGCTGGAGCTCACGCTGCGCAGCATCCGTTCGATGTTCCCGCACGCCGAGGTCGGCCACGAGGCGCCCTACGTGGTGCACGACCGCATCATCTTCGGCGAGGTCTCCACGCTGATCGCGCTGGAGAGCACCTGGTGCCGCGGCTACATGATGCTGCAGACCGAAGAAAGCGCCTTGCGCCAGGGCCTGCTGCAGGGCTTCGGCCTGGCCGGCGTGGGCGGTGACCTGAACTTCCGCGAGCTCAACAACCTGCTGGGCGAAACCACCAACCTGATCTGGGGCGCGTTCAAGAACCGCTACATCCCGCCCGAGGCCTTTGCCAACCAGCAGACGCAGGTGCCCATCGTCATCAACCACCAGCACAAGTACATGAGCTTCGGATCGCAAGACCCGCAGCTGTGCGTGCGCTACCTGCTGAGCGACCCGCGCCGGCCGGGCTTGCCGCCCTTGACGATCGTGCAGCGCCTGATCTTCAACCTGCTGTGGTTGCCCGAGAAGTTCACCGAGTTCGCGGCAGCCCCCGAGCAAGCCGCCGACACGGGCGAACTCGAACTGTTCTGAAGCCGGGCGCCCGCGTGGCGCCCCAGCCCCTCCTGCAAGGACTGCAAGCCATGGCCCAAGTACTGGTCGTCGACGACTCCGCCACCATGCGCGAGATCGTCGCCAGCTTTCTCAGCAACAACGGCTTCGAGGTGGCCGTGGCCACCGACGGGCGCGACGGCCTGGCGCAGTTGAGCCAGAACCCCGACATCCGGCTCGTGCTCAGCGACATCAACATGCCCAACATGGACGGGCTGACGATGGCCGAGAAGATCCGCAGCGAGATGGGCAACACCGCGGTGCGCATCGTGATGCTGACCACCGAAGACAACGCCGCCATGCGCGCACGCGGCAAGGCCATCGGCGTGACGGGCTGGATCGTCAAGCCCTTCAAGGGCGAGACGCTGCTCGGGCCATTGCGCAAGCTCTGCGGGCTGGGCTGAGCAGGACCCGCGCCGCCGTCTTCAACGCGGCTTGCCGCAGCCGCCCTCCACCCACGCGGCCGCGCTGCTGCTGTTGAGCTTGAAGTTCGGCGCCACGCGCACGCGGCCGAGCTCGCTGCCCTCGGCATCGGTGGCGGCGAGCCACGCGTGGGGGTCGTCTTCGTCGGGCACCACGTCCAGCGTCACCGTGACGCGGCCGCTGTCCAGCGCCAGCACCACCTCTTTGTGCAGCAGCGCGTGCTGCGCCTGCTCGTGCCGGCGCACCACTTCGTGCGCGGTTTTCACCAGGGTGTTGAAGGCGTTGGTGTCCAGCGGCTTGGGGTTCTTCTTGTCGCGGCCCATGGTCCAGGGGCCGATCAAGGCCGGCTCGGCCTGGCCCGCCCGGTACATCTCCACCGCCCAGCCTTCGTCGTCGTTGTTCTTCACCACACGCGCCGTCCAGCCGTTGTCGCGCCACAGGCGCGGCTCGTGGATGGGGGCGTTCGGGTCTTCGTTTTCGGCACTCATCACCAGATCATAGGCGGCACCCCGGGCCCGCCCCGCCGGCTTTGCTGCAGCGCACAATAGAGCCTTCCAGAAACACCCTGCCGGGGGCCGCATGCGTCGCGTCGTTTTCAACCAGAAGGGTGGCGTGGGCAAGTCCACCATCACCTGCAACCTGGCCGCGCTGGCCGCTGCCTCGGGCCGGCGTGTGCTGGTGATCGACCTCGACCCGCAGGGCAACAGCACGCACTACCTGCTGGGCGCCGCGGCCGATGGCGAACACGCCGAGGCGCCGGGCGCCGCGGGCTTCTTCGAGACCACGCTGAAGTTCACGCTGCGCCCGCAGCCCAGCAGCGACTTCATCGTCGCCACGCCCTGGCCGAACCTGCACCTGATGCCCGGCGGCCCGCAGCTCGATGAGCTGCACGGCAAGCTGGAAAGCCGCTACAAGATCTACAAGCTGCGCGACGCGCTGGACGAGCTGGCCGAGGCCTACGACGAGGTGTGGATAGACACACCGCCGGCGCTGAATTTCTACACCCGCTCGGCGCTGATCGCCGCGCAGGGCTGCCTCATCCCCTTCGATTGCGACGACTTCAGCCGCCGCGCGCTCTACGGCCTGCTGGAGACGGTGAAAGAGATCCAGGCCGACCACAACCCGGCGCTGAAGGTGGAGGGCATCGTCGTCAACCAGTTCCAGCCGCGCGCCAGCCTGCCGCGGCGCACGGTGCAAGAGCTGATCGACGAAGGCCTGCCGGTGCTGCAGCCCTGCTTGAGCGCCAGCGTGAAGATCAAGGAATCGCACGAGCTGGCCCGGCCGATGGTCCACCTCGATGCGAAGCACAAGGTGACGCTGGAATTCGCGGCGCTGTACGCCACGCTGAGCGCGCCGCCGCCGGCGGCCAAGAAAGCGCGCGGCAAGGCCGCAGCGAAGTAGCGCGAAGGCGCGCAACCGGCGCGCGCCGCGTCACTCGTTGGCGCGCGCCTCTGAGCGCAGCCAGGTGTAGCTGAGGCCGAAGCCCACGCTCAGGCCGTTGGTGCGCCGCACCAGCGGGCTGGCCTCGTTGGCGGCGCCGGCCACGCTGGCCCAGCGCGCAAAGCTCACCAGGCGCCAGTCGGGCGTGAGCTGGCGCGAGACCGAGCCGCTCAGGCGCCACGAGATCAGGCCGCTCTGCGCCGCGTAGGCAGGGCGGTCGGGCAGCGCGTAGACCGGGTCGACGCCGTAGAAGGTGCGGTTCAGGCGTTTGTCGCCGACGATGGCGCCCAGGCTCACCGCATAACCCCAGCCGCCCAGGCTGCGGCGCTGGAAGTTGATCTCGGGCTCGAAACTCATGCCGCGGTGGGCGGCGCCGTCACTGATGTCGAACACACCCCGCAGCGGCAACTCCACGCGCCAGCGGCCGGCATGGCGGCCTTCGCCCCACTGGCCCAGATTGATCTTCAGCCGCGGGCCGAACTCGACCAGCGTGCCGAGCTCGGGCATGCCGCGTCGCGCGCCGATCTCGGCCGAGCTACCCCCGAAAGAGCCGGCCACGCCGATGTCCAGCTCGTACACCGGCGTCTTCACGGCGCGCAGGCCGGCGGTGTCGCGATCGGCGCGCAAAAAACGGCCACGGTACTGGCCGTAGGGCAGCACGAGGCCGCGCGCGAGTTGTTCGTCTGAACCCGGGTAGGCCTGCTGCGAGACACCGAAGGCGAAGACGCCCAGCTCCCACAGCGGCAGCGAGGACGCCGGCACTTCTTCGCGCTGCGCGTGCACAACGGTGCCGGCGAGCAGGAGGGCCAGCGCGGCGGCAGCAGGCGCCAGGGTACGGCGACGGGGTGGGTTCAAGCGGGGCTCCCAGGGGTGGCAGGCAGACGGTGCCGGCGCATCATGCCCGCGCGGCAACACCCCGTGGTGATGCCGTGTTTGTGCGGCCGGCTGCGTTCGCGGTCGTCGAGGCTTTCAACCGCCGGCGCGTTTGGCCTGGTGGCCGGCGGCCAGCAGCAGCGCCAGCACCTTGTCGGCGTGGTCGCCCTGCACTTCCAGCACGCCGTCTTTGGCGGTGCCGCCGGCGCCACAGGCCGCGCGCAGCTGTTTGCCGAGAACGGCCAGGGCCTCGGCCTCCAGCGGCAGGCCGCGCACCACGGTGACGGTCTTACCGCCGCGGCCCTGCTTTTCACGCGTGACACGTGCGATGCCGTCGCCGGCCGGCACGGCCTTGGCCAGCGCCTTGCAGAGGCAGTTCGCCAGCGGCTGGCGGCAGGCCGGGCACATGCGGCCGGTGTCGGTGGAATAAACGAGGCCGCTGTCGCCGGCTGTAGCGTTCTTGCGCATGCCGAGGTTCTACCGCAAGGGCGCACCGCCCTGCGCCACCGCGCTTTCAGCGCAGCGGCGCGAGCAATCCCCGCAAGTCGTCCTCACCGAACTTGGGCGCAAAAGCCGCGTCCTGCCCCAGCACCCCTTCGGCCAAAGCCGCCTTGCGCGCCTGCAGCGCGAGCAGGCGTTCTTCGATGCTGCCTTCGGCCACCAGCTGGTAGACGAAGACCGGCCGGTGCTGGCCGATGCGGTGCGCACGCGCCGTGGCCTGGGCCTGCACGGCGGGGTTCCACCAGGGGTCGAGGTGGATCACGGTGTCGGCGGCCGTGAGGTTCAGGCCGACGCCGCCGGCCTTCAGGCTCAGCAGCAAGAGCGGTGCTTCGCCGGCCTGGAAGGCGCGCACCACCTCGCCGCGGCGGGCCGCAGGCGTGTCGCCGGTCAGCTGCAGCCAGGGCAGACGTTCGGCGGTGGGCAGAAGGGCCAGGGCCTCGGCCACCAGCGCCAGCATCTCGGTGAACTGGCTGAACACCAGCACCTGGCGGCCCTCGGCCACCAAGGCCGGCAGCATCTGCATCAGCAGTTCCAGCTTCGCGCTGGGCACGCCGGCAGCGCCGGGCGTTTTCAGCAGACGCGGGTGGTTGCACACCTGGCGCAGCTTGAGCAACGCGTCCAGCACCTCGATCTGCCCGCGCGCCAGGCCCTGGCGTTCGAGCACACGGCGCACCTGTTCGTCCACCGCGATGCGCACGCTTTCGTACAGCGAACGCTGCGCGCCCTGCAGCGGCACGCGGCGCAGCACTTCGGTCAGCGGCGGCAGCTCGGGCGCCACGTCTTCCTTGCGCCGGCGCAGGATGAAGGGTCGCAGGCGGCGCGCCAGCAGCTCGGCGCGCGCGGTTTCGCCGTTCACCTCGATGGGCTTGCGCCACAGGCGCGTGAAGCTGCGGCTGTCGCCGAGAAAACCCGGCATCAGCAGGTCGAAGTGCGCCCACAGCTCGCCGAGGTGGTTTTCCAGCGGCGTGCCGGTCACGCACAGGCGGTGGCGCGCGCGCAGCTGGCGCAAAGCGCGGGCGGCGCGGCTGCCGGCGTTTTTGGCTTGCTGGGCTTCGTCGAGGACGAGCAGGTGCCAATCGCGTGCGGCCAGCGTGTCGATGTCGCGCCAGACGAGGGCGTAGGTGGTGAGGACAAGGTCGTGCGCCGGGCTCGCTTCTGCTTCATCAGCAGCCGTCAACACCACCTCACGCCCCGGCCCGTGCAGCAGCGCCACACGCAGGCCCGGCGCGTGGCGCGCGGCCTCGGCCTGCCAGTTGGCCAGCAGCGAGGTGGGCAGCACCACCAGCGCGGGGGCCGTGAGGCGGCCGGCCTCCTTTTCGGCCAGCACGTGGGCCAGCACCTGCAGCGTCTTGCCCAGGCCCATGTCGTCGGCCAGGATGCCCGCCAGGCCCTGCGCCCGCAGGTATTGCAGCCAGGCCAGGCCGTGCTGCTGGTAGGGCCGCATCGCGGTGGCCAGGCCCGTGGGAGCGGGCACGGCCGGCGGCGCGCCGGCTTCGCGCAGGCGCTGCACCAGCGCGGCCAGGCCGGCATCGCCCTGCAACTGCCAGGTGTGGGCACCAGCGCGCGCCGGCATGGTGTCGGCCAGCGAGTCTTGCAGCGCCTGCACCTGCGCCGCTTCCCAGGCCGACAAACGGTGGGCCTCTTTCGCCGCGCTGTCTTCGGCCGGCAGCGTGAGCAGCAGGTCGAGCAGCGCGCTGACGATGCGCTTGAGCGGCCCCACCGGCGCTTCGATGCGTTTGCCACCCGGCGCACGCAGTGTCACCGTCAGGGCCTCGTCCATCGCGGCCAGCTCGTCGGCCTTCAGCCAGCGGCTGTCGCGGCGCAGCAGCGCGGCGAGCATGGGCGCGAGGTCGAGCACCTCGCCTTCCACCTCCACACCCAGCGCCATGCGCCAGCCGCCGGCCTGTCCCACGCCCTGCCCCACACCTTTCGGGCCCTGCAGCGGCAGCAGGCCGGCCACACCCGCCTCGGTGGGCAGCGCGGCCACCACGGCCGGCTCCAGCCCGGCCTCGGCCAGCGGCTGCAAGCCCAGGTGCCAGCGCTGCACCGGCACGCTGAAGTGCGCAAAACCCGGCATCACCAGCACTTGCCAGCCCAGCGCCTGCAGGCGCGGCACCTCGTCGGCCCAGAAGTCGGGCCAGTGGCCTTCTTCGGGCAGGGTCCACAGGTCGTCCAGACCGGCCGCAGCTTCGGGCGCGCGCCACTGCGGCGCGAAGTCGGGCAGCGGGCGCAAGGCGCTGGCCCACAGCTGGTCGGCGGCGGTGGCTTCGGCGGCGAGGTCGCGGCCCGGCGGCACCGGCCAGGGCCGCGGCTGCAGCACGCTGCGCGGGGCGGGCACGGCGAAGGGGTTGCTGTCCGCAAGCGCCCCGGCCGCCGGGTAGGTGTAGTGCACCTGTGCCACGGTCAGCTGCGTGCCACGCGGGCCGAAGCCGGTGCAGGCGCGGCTGCCGAGCAGGCCGTCGCCGCGCGTGAGGGTGCGCAAGCGCAGGCGCGGCTTCATCGGGCGCGGCGCAGGTCGTCCCAGGCGGGCACCAGGGCCAGCACCGTCAGCAGCACCGCCAGCGGCACGGTGAAACCGTAGCCCACCGCCTTGAAGCCGTAAGCACCGGAGATGCCACCGGCCAGAAAACACCCCAGCAGCCCGCCCAGCACCCCCAGGCGTTCACGGTCGGCGCGCACGGGGGGCTGGGTGCGGTCGCGGTTCCAGTAGACGAGCTTGCCGAGCTCGATGCCCAGGTCGGTGACGATGCCCGTCATGTGCGTGGTGCGGATGACGGCGTGGCTGAGCTTGGTGACCACCGCGTTCTGCAAGCCCATGATGAAACACAGCAGCAGCACGGTGAAAGGCAGCAGCAGGCCTTCGTAATGCGCCAGCCAGGGCCCCAGCAGCCCGAACACGAGGATGAGCCCGGCCTCCAGCAGCAGCGGGAGCGCGTACTCGCTGGCCATGGCACGCCGCCGCGCGTGGTTCACCAGCTGCGCGCACACCATGGCGCCGAGCAGGAAGGCCAGCACCGCCACCAAGGCATCCACCACCAGCGCACCCTGGCCCAGCACCAGGTTGTCGGCCAGCGCCGAGACCATGCCGGTGACGTGCGAGGTGTACTGCTGCACGGCCAAAAAACCACCGGCGTTGATGGCCCCGGCCGTGAAGGCCAGCACCCAGCCGAGCTGCCGGTTGGCCGCCACGGTGCGCTGGCGGCCGACCAGGAAACGTGCGTAGTCCAAGGGCATCGGGGCACTGTAAGCGCATCGCCGGCGGCCCGGCCGCGGCCTCGCCCGAAGACCGGCCCACGGGCCGCCCAGGCCCCAGGCCTCAGAATGCGCACTCTGAAATTGCAAGGATTGCCCGTGGATTTGAAAGTGCCGATCTCGATCGCCGATGAACTGACCGACGAGGTCATCACCTCCACCGGCCTGCTGAACCTCGCCAGTGGCGAGATCGGCCGCATCGAGTACGAGGATTACGACATCGACACCCAGGGCCTGCCCTTCGAGAGCGAGGACTACGAGTTCACCTGCGGCACGCTGTCGAACAACGGCAAGGATGTGGAGTTCCGCATCGAGGTCAACACCGTCACCGGCCAGTACTCGGTGAGCGCCAGCGAGCTGCTGGAGATCAAGGTGCGTGCCGCCGCGCTCTTCGCCGGTGTCAGCGGCGCGGCCCTGGCCGCGCAGGCCAGCGCACGCGGCGCAGCCCCGGCGCCTGAACCCGAGCCCACGCCGCCCAAACGCTTCACCGGCAAGCCCGCGGGCAAAGCCGGCGGCAAACCGGCTGGCAAAACCGCGGGCAAGGGCGGCAAGTTCCACTGAGCCGCCGTTCAGGCCGTCCATCCGGCCAGGACGACGGCCTGTCGCGCGGGCTGCACCCCGCCCGCCGCGCGACGCAGAATCGCGGCCTTCCCGACCACCCGGCGCAGCCCTGCGCCCACGGAGACCGCATGAACCCACGTTACCTGCCCGCGCTGCTGATCGCCGCCGCTCTGCCCCTGCACATGCAAGGCGCGTTTGCGCAAGCCTCCAGCGGCCCCAACGTGCCGCTGATCGAGCGCGCCAAGTTCTTCGGCAACCCCACCAAGGCCGGCGGGCGCATCAGCCCCGACGGCCGCTGGCTCAGCTGGGTGGCCCCGCGCGACGGCGTGCTCAACCTCTGGGTGGCACCGCTGGACAAGCCCGAGCAGGCGCGCGCGCTCACCGATGAACGCAAGCGCCCCATCCGCAACAGCTTCTGGTCCCCCGATTCCAAGACCCTGCTCTACGTCAACGACCAGGGCGGAGACGAGAACTTCCGCCTCTACGGCGTGGACGTGGCCACGGGCGCGCTGAAGAGCTACACGCCCTTCGACAAGACCGTGGTGCGCGTCATCGGCATCAGCCCCAAGGTGCGCGACCGCATCCTCGTGGGCCTGAACAACCGCGACCCGCGTTTCCACGACGTGCACAGCCTGAACCTGGCCACTGGCGAGCTGACGCTGGTGCTGAAAAACGAGGGCTACGGCGACTTCCGCGCCGACCGCGACCTGAACCTGCGCCTGGCCAGCCGCCCGAATGCCGCCGGTGGCAGCGACTACTTCCGCATCAGCGACAACAAGGTCGAGGCCACGCCCATGATCAGCGTGGGCCTGGAAGACAGCCAGACCACCGCGCCCATGGGCTACACCGCCGATGGCAAGACGCTGTACTGGGTGGACGCGCGCGGCCGCGACACCGCCGCGCTGATGGCGCAAGACGTGGCCACGGGCCAGATGACGGTGGTGGCGCAAGACCGCCGCGCCGACATCACCGACGGCCTCTTCGACCCGCAGACCGGCCGCGTGCAGGGCTACGCGGTGAACTACCTGAAGAGCGAACCCGTGGCGCTGGACCCGGCGCTGAAGGCCGACCTGGAGTTCCTGACGCGCGAAGCCAAAGGCCAGTTCGCCATCACCTCGCGCACCGAGGCCGACGACAAGTGGCTGGTGGCGGTGGACACCGTCACCGCTCCCGCGGCCGTGCACGTGTACGACCGCAAGGCGCGCCAGCTGAACCCGCTTTACGTGAGCCGCCCCGAGCTGGTGGGCGCACCGCTGGTGCCGATGCAGGCGCACGAGATCAAGTCGCGTGATGGCCTCACCTTGGTGAGCTACCTCACCGTGCCGGCGCAGGCCCAGCCCGATGCGCAAGGCAAGCCGCGCCAGCCCGTGCCCATGGTGCTGCTGGTGCACGGCGGCCCCTGGGCGCGTGACGACTACGGCTACAACGGCTACCACCAGTGGCTGGCCAACCGCGGCTACGCGGTGCTGAGCGTGAACTTCCGCGGCAGCACCGGCTTCGGCAAGAGCTTCGTCAACGCCGGCGACCTGCAATGGGGCCGCAAGATGCACGACGACCTGCTCGACGCCGTGCAGTGGGCCGTGCAGCGCGGCGTGGCGCAGAAGGACAAGGTCGCCATCATGGGCGGCAGCTACGGCGGTTACGCCACGCTGGCCGGCCTGGCCTTCACGCCCAAGGAGTTCGCCTGCGGGGTGGACATCGTCGGCCCGAGCAACCTGTTCACGCTGCTGGGCACCATCCCGCCGTATTGGGAAGCCTTCAAGAAGCAGCTCTACCGCCGCATGGGCGACCCGGGCACGCCCGAAGGCCAGGCGCTGCTGAAGGAACGTTCGCCGCTGAACTTCGCGGCCAACATCGAGCGGCCGCTGCTCATCGGCCAGGGCGCCAACGACCCGCGTGTGAACGTGGCCGAAAGCGACCAGATCGTCGACGCGATGAAGGCGCGCAAGATCCCCGTGACCTACATCGTCTTCCCCGACGAAGGCCACGGCTTCGCGCGCCCGGTCAACAACATCGCCTTCAACGCGGTGACGGAGAACTTCCTCGCGCAATGTCTGGGCGGCCGTGCCGAAGCCATCGGCAACACGCTCAAGCCCAGCACCGCGCAGGTGCGCCACGGCGCGGAGTTCGCGGCCGGGCTGAAAGAAGCGATGGCGGCAAAGTAAGCCTGCCTCGCCGCAAAAACGGCCCCGGGGCGCGCTGCCCCGGGGCCGTTTTGTTTTCAGTAGTGCGGCGGCAACTCGTCGCGCAAGCTGCCCGAGCCCGGCTGCTCCGGCGTGGCCAGCGCCTGCGCACGCAGCTCGAACAAGGCGCGCTGCAGCGCGTCGATCTGCGCCTGCTGGCGCACCACCACCTCGTTCAGGCGGTCGAGCAGGTCTTCGCTGTAGCTGGCCTTGATCTCCAGCTCGGTAAGGCGGTTGTCGACGGCGTCGTTCATGCGGGTCGTGCGCTCAGGGCGCCGGCGGCGTGACCTTCATGCCGAAGGTGTGGGCCAGGAAAGCCAGCATGTCGGCGCGCTCTTCGATGATCTTGCTGGTGGGCTTGCCCGCGCCGTGGCCGGCATTCGTCTCGATGCGGATCAGCTTGGGCGCTGGCCCGGTGTTCGCGGCCTGCAGCGCCGCCGCGTACTTGAAGCTGTGCGCGGGCACGACGCGGTCGTCGTGGTCGGCCGTCAGCACCAGCACCGGCGGGTATTTCTGCCCGCTGCGGATGTTGTGCAGCGGCGAGTAGGCCAGCAGCGCCTTGAACTGCTCGGCGTCGTCGGACGAGCCGTAGTCGCTGATCCAGGCCCAGCCGATGGTGAACTTGTGGAAACGCAGCATGTCCATCACGCCCACCGCCGGCACGGCAGCGCCGAACAGATCGGGCCGCTGGTTGACCACCGCGCCCACCAGCAGGCCGCCGTTGCTGCCGCCGTTGACGGCCAGCTTGGCGGGGCTGGTGATCTTCTGCGCCACCAGCCATTCACCCGCGGCGATGAAGTCGTCGAAAACGTTCTGCTTCTTCAGCTTGGTGCCGGCCTCGTGCCAGGCGCGGCCGTACTCGCCGCCGCCGCGGATGGCGGCCGTGACGTAGACGCCGCCCATCTGCATCCACGTGGCGGCGGTGACGTTGTAGCCCGGCGTGGTGGGCACGTTGAAACCACCGTAGCCATAAAGCAGCGTGGGATTGCTGCCATCGAGCTTCAGGCCCTTCTTGTGGCCGATGAAGATGGGGAACTTCGTGCCGTCCTTGCTGGTGACGAAGGCGCGGCGCGTTTCGTACAGCTCGGGGTCGAAAGCCGTTTTCGGGCGCTGGAAGACCGAGGTCTGCCCGCTCTTCATGTCCAGGCGCAGCACGTCGGCCGGCGTCACCAGGCTGGTGTAGCTGAAGAAGGTTTCGCTGTCGTTCCAGCGGCCGCCGAAGCCGCCGGCCGTGCCCACGCCGGGCAGCGGCAGTTCACGGTCGACGCTGCCGTCGGGCCGGTGCAGGCGCACCAGCGTGGAGGCGTCGCGCAGGTAGCGCAGGATGTAGCGCCCGCCCACGGCGGTGGCGCCCACCAGTGCGTCGCTGGCTTCGGGCACCAGGGTCTGCCAGACGGGCTCGGCGCCCAGGGCGGGCAGCTTCACGGCCAGCAGCGCCCCGTTGGGCGCGCCGCGGTCGCTGCGCAGCACGAGGCGCTCGCCGTCCAGGTGCAGCGGCACGTATTGCGCGTCGAAGGCCAGGGTCAGCGGCTGCGGCGTGCCGCCGGCGTAAGCGCCGTCCTTCAGCGGCAGGAACATCAGGCCGTTGCGCCGGCCGGTGCCGTTGCTCACCGTGATCATCAGCATGCGGCCGTCGTCGCTGACGCTGGCACCAAAGCCCCACTTGCCCTCGCGCGGGTTGTCGATGACGAGCACGTCGGCCGACTGCGGCGTGCCCAGGCGGTGGTAGTAGAGCTTCTGGAAGAGGTTGACGCCGCTGAGCGCCTCGCCGGGCTTGGGCGCTTCGTAGCGGCCGTAGAAGAAGCCCTTGCCGTCGGGTGTCCAGGTGGCGCTGCTGAACTTCACCCAGTCGATGAGGTCGGGCAGGTCTTGGCCGGTGGCGAGATCCCGCACGCGCCAGGTCTGCCAGTCAGAGCCGGCCTTGGCCACGCCATAGGCCAGCAGCTTGCCGTCGCGCGTGGGCACCACGCCGGTGAGGGCCACCGTGCCTTCTTTGCTGAGCGTGTTGGGGTCCAGCGCCACGGTGGGCTGGGCGTTCAGGGCGGTGGCGGTGTAGAGCACGGCCTGCTGCTGCAGGCCGTCGTTGCGCGTCCAGAAATAGCGGCCACCTGCTGCGAAGGGCACGCCGTAACGCTCGTAGTTGAAGAGCGCGGTGTAGAGCTGCCGCGTGGGCATACGCTGCGTCACACCGGCGAAGAACTTTTCGGTGACGGCGTTCTGCGCCTGCACCCAGGCCTTGGTGTCGGCGCTGTTGTCGTCTTCCAGCCAGCGGTAGGGGTCGGCCACGCGTGTGCCGTGGTAGGTGTCGACCTGCTCGACCGTGCGCGTGGCAGGGTAGCTCAGGGTCTGCGCCTGCAGGGTGGCAGGCAGCAGGGCCAGGGTGCTGGCGGTGGCCAGCAGGGCCAGGGTGGCGCGGTGCAGCTTCATGCGGTGGGCCCCGATGGGGCGATGGGCGGTGAAGCGGCGCATTGTGCGCACAAGCCCCCCGCGTGCCGCTGCGGGTGCACCCTGGGTCGGGGGTGGTGGGTGGCTGCTGGCGCGCTCAGGGCGGGCCGAAACCGCGCGCCTGCAGCAGCGCGCGCGCCGCGTCGCTGCGCAGCCAGGCCGCGAAGGCCGATGCCAGCTCGGCCTGCCGGCTGGCGGTGCTGACATGCACGCCGTGGCGCAGCGGCTCGGGCGTGGGCAGCACCTGCACCACGCGCAGCGCGGCGCCGGCGGCCAGGGCGTCGGTTTCGTAGACGAGTGCGGCATCGGCAGCGCCGTCTTTCACCAGCGCCAGCAGCGCCGTGCTGTCGTCGGCCAGCACCACCTTTCGCTGCACGCTGGGCCACAGGCGCTGCGCGTTCAGCGCTTCGCGGCCATGGCGACCCAGCGGCAGGCTGCTGCTGCGGCCCAGGGCCACCCGCTGCACTTCGGGCTTGGCCAGATCGGCCAGGCGCTGCACCGTGGCCGCGTTGGCCGGCACCACCAGCACGAGGCGGTTGCTGGCGAAAGCGGCCCGGGCCTCGGGGCGCAGCAGCCGGCGCTGTTCACCCAGCGCTGCGGTTTCGCGTTCGATGCCCACCAGCACATCCAGCGGTGCGCCGCGCGCCAACTCGTTCAGCAACGCCGCGGCGGGCGCGGTCTTCAGCACCAGCTGCACGCCGGGACGCGTGGCCGCGAAGGCCGGTGCGGCGGTTGCGATAGCGGCGGCGAGGCTGGTGTCGACACCGACGTTCAGCGTCTGCGCCTGCAGCGGCAACGCCAGCAACAGCGTGGCAGCGAGGCAGAAACGCCGCCAGCTGGCAGGCCATGCAGTCAGAACAAGAACCAGGGGCAGGGGCAAGCGCATGCCTTGAGCCTAAGGCATGCCCGGCCGGCCCCGCGGCCGACCTGGGTAGCATCGGCCGATGTTCTCTCCCCTGCCCCCGCCTGCTGGCTGCGCGCCCTGACATGGCCATCCAATGGTTCCCCGGCCACATGCACGCCACGCGCAAGGCGATGGTGGAGCGCTTCAAGGCCGGCATCGACGTCGTCATCGAGCTGCTCGACGCGCGCCTGCCCGCCGCCAGCTTGAACCCGCTGCTGGCCGAGCTGACAGCCGGCAAGCCCGCACTGAAGATCCTCAACAAACAAGACCTGGCCGACCCCGCGCGCACCGAGGCCTGGCTCGCGCACTACAACGCGCTGCCCGACACCCACGCCTACGGCCTGGACGCCAGCGAAGCCGCGCCCGCGGCGCGCCTGGTGCAGGCCTGCCGTGCGCTGGCGCCGCTGCGCGGTGGCATGGTCAAGCCGCTGCGCGTGCTGATCTGCGGTGTGCCCAATGTGGGCAAGAGCACGCTGATCAACACCCTGGCCAAGCGCAAGGCCACGAAAACCGGTGACGAAGCCGGCATCACGAAAACCGAGCAGGCCATCGCGCTGGCCAGCGACGTGACGCTGTACGACACGCCCGGCCTGCTGTGGCCGCGCATCACCGTGCCCGAGCACGGCATCCTGCTGGCCGCCAGCGGCGCGGTGGGCCGCAACGCCTATGACGAAGAAGAAGTGGCGCTGGGCCTGATCGAACGCCTGCAGGCCGGCTACGCGGCGGCGCTGGCTGCGCGCTACAAGCTCGCCACCACGCCCGAGGCCGTGGCCGAGCTGGCGGCGCGGCCCTCGGACGCCGTGCTAGAGCGCATCGCCCGCCACCGAGGCTACATGGGGCCGGGTGGCGTGCCGCACGTGCACAAGGCCGCCGAGGCCGTGCTCAACGATTTCCGCTCGGCCGCCATCGGCCGCGTGACGCTGGAAACGCCGGCAGACCAGGTGGTGTGGCTGGCCGCCACCGCCGAACGCGAGGCCTTGCGCAGCGCGAAGAAGGCCGCGCGCGAGGCGGCCTCGAAGAAAGCGCGCAAGCCGCGCGCCTGAGGTGGCGGAGCCGCCTCCGCACCTGAAACCGCGGCGGAGCCGCCTTCACATCTGAAGCCGCGGCGGCGGAGCCGCCGTCAGATCAGCTCTTCTTCGGTCAGCAGCCGGTAGTGCACGGCGAGCGTAGCGCCGCGTTCGCGAGCCAGTTCGGCGGCCTGCGCGGCCTGCTCGGTGCCACTCACCTTCACCAGCAGCCAGCGGTGGCCCTCGCGCGCCAGCGCCAGGTAGCGGCGCAGCAGTGTGATTTCGTAGCCGAAGCCGGCCATGGGGCCGGCCTGCTCGACCAGGACCTCCATGTCGGCCACGCTTTCACGCGGGGTGAACTGCTGCACCGCGCTGCTGGCCCAGCCCGCGCCTTGCAGGGCCGAGGCCAGCGTGTCGGTCTGCGCCTGCGTCGGCAGGCCCACCATCACATGGCCCACGGGCCGGAAGACGCCGAAGGAGGTCGGCAGCGTGTCGGTGTCCACCGCAAAGAGGCTCATGCCGGTTTGCGCGGCCGCGGCGGGCTGGGACGGGTCATGGCGATGTAGCTCCTGCAGGAAGACGGAGCCCAGCATGGCGGCCGCAGGCCGGCGCGTCGGTACTCCGGCGCACACACCTTGACCCACCTCAAGGCCAGCACGCCCCAGGCGGCGCCCAATGAAAAACCATCCTCACCAACGCCAAGAAGGAGCGCGACCATGCGCACGCTGCAGGAACTCTTCACCACCGATGTCGGCTTGATGAGCATCGCCGGCATCACTTTCATGCTGGGCATGGGCGTGTTCTTCCTGCGCTACTTCCAGCGGCACATCCGTGAAGACACGGCTGCCGCCGCTGCGCGCGCAGCGGCAGAAGCGCGCAGCCCGCGCTGAAACAAGCAACCCTGCCCTCCAGACCACCACCCTCACAAAACCGACCCATGCCCCTGGCCCACGACAACTACCGCAGCCTGACCCAGGCCGTTTCCACCGAGCTCGCCAGCCTGCGCAGCAGCACACCCGAGGTGATGAAGGCCTTTGCCGACCTCGGCCGCGCCGCCACGGCCACCGGTGCGCTCGACAAGAAGACCAAGGAGCTGATCGCGCTGGCGCTGAGCGTGGCCGTGCGCTGCGACCCCTGCATCGGCTTCCACACGCAGGCGCTGGCCAAGCTGGGCGCCACGCGGCAAGAGGTGGACGAAACCCTGGGCGTGGCCGTTTACATGGGCGGCGGGCCGTCGCTGATGTACGCCGCCAGCGCCGTGCAGGCCTTCGACGAGGCCCGGCAAACCCTGGCGGCCTGAAAGACATCGGGCCCCGGCAGCACCGCCGAAACGCGGTGCCGCCGGGGCCCGATGGGCCGGCCGGTGTATCAGCGCGAAGCGGTGGCCGCGGGCCGCGGCAGCGCCGCCGGAGCCAGCACGCCGTTGGCGCGCAGCACGTCACGCGTGTTGTCGGCGGCGATGTGCATGGTCACGGCACTGCTGCTCGGCGCCTGGTTCGTGGTGAACGAGAAGCGGAACATCGTGCCCCAGTTCAAGGCGTTGCCGCGCGTGGCCGCCGTCCAGGTGAGGCGGCCGTCGCGGATGTTGGCGACCCAGTCGTTGGAGCCGTCGAGATCCCCGTCGCTGAACACGAGATCGGTGACCGTGCTCGCGCCCACCGGCACCGTGAAGTTGTCGAAACCCAGGTTACGCAGCACTCGCAGGTTGGGCTCGGCCCCTTCGGTCTGGGCGCGGGCGAAGTCGAGGTTCATCACCGCGTAGTGGTAGCGCCAGAGCCCGCCCCCGAGGCTGATGGCCTTCATGGCGACCTTCACGCTGCCTTCGGCCGTGGTCAGCATCACCGAGCTGGCGTTCGCGCCAGGCGCCGTGGGGTCGACCCAACGGTCGATGGCCGGGCCCAGGCGGTACTGGTTGTTGGTGTTGTTCACCACCCAGACGGTCGAGGGGCGCGAGAAGCTGGCGCTCGCCGAGGCCATCGAGTTCAGGATGTTGATGTCCTGACGCGCCAGGTACCAGCTCTCGAAGCGGTAGGTGGCACCGGCGTGTGCCGCACCGCTGAACTGCGACTCGCGCACCGTCAGGCGCTGGTCGTAGCTGCCATTGGGCGTGCTGTTGGCGAAACCGTCGCAGTTGGTGTCGTAGATCGACCCGCAACGGCCCCACACGTTGCTGGCGGCGATGATTTCACCGCGCGGGCCGAGCGAGTTGTTGCTGTCGTTGTTGCCCACGCTGTAGACGTCGGCGCAACCCAGCCCCAGGATGTGGCTGTTGCCGGGGTTGTCCAGGCAGCTGGTGTTCAGCGTCAGGAAGGCGTGTTTGACGCCCGAGCGGCCGATCTGGTCGATGCTTCCGTCCGCGTTGTAGCGGTACATGTTCCAGATCAGGTAGGGGTGCTGGTCGTTGTTGTACGGCGCGAAGGGGCCGGTGAACTTTTCGTACCAGGGGATGTCGGCCGCGTAGAGCGCCGTGCTGGTGCCCAGCGGATCACCCGGCACCGTGGCCACGAAGCTGCCGTTGTTCAGGCTGTTGCGCAGCGTCGAAGACGGCGTGAACACCGTCAGGCCGTTGCCGCCCGCGCCCGTGCAACCCTGGCAGCGCGAGTACTGCATGCTGAAGGTGGTCATGAACAGGTCGGCCTGGTAGGTCTGACCCGGCACGCCCGGCACGGGGGTGCCATGCCACTTCGGCGCGCCACGCGGCGCCGGCAGGGGGCCCTGGCGCAGCACGTTCGCGGTGACCATCACGTCAGCGATGGCCCAATCGGCCACCTCGGGGTGGCCGATGCGCTGTGCCAGTTCGGGCGAGATGCGCAGGTCCATGGTGCGCAGGGCCAGGCGCTGGTTGCCGTCGATCAGTTCGTACATGACACGGTCGAGGTAGAACCACGCCTTGCCATCGGCACCCATCACGTCCAGCGTGGGCACGGGGGCCCCGACACGCGGCACGAGGCGGAAGTTGGTGAGGTCGATGCGACCGCCCGCACGCGAGTCGATCGCGTACCCGCCCGCGGCCTGCAGCGAACCGCCGACAAAGGCGTCGAGGTTGCCGCTGCGCACGTTGAAATCGAGGCTGCCGGCCGACTGCAGGTCGAAGAACTCGTGGTCGTCGGCGCCGATGCGCGCATGGCGCGCCTGCGCTGCACCCAGCGTGAGGCCGAGGTCGGCCGCCAGATCGCGGTTCCAGCGCACGCCCACGGTGCCGCTGGAAGCCGACCAGTGCTGTGCCTTCGCGCTCGCCGTGGCGACCGCACTCTTGGCGCCCGCCGCCTGCACGCCCATTGCCGTGGCAGCCGCCATGGCCACCACCAGTGCCTTGAAGACCCGTTGTCCAGAAACCTTCATCTCGACCCCTCTCGCAAACTGGGCGACACGCCCACGCGCAACTGCTGAAAAAGCGCGGCGGCCGGCCTTGGGGGCCGGTGGCCGCACAGACGATGGGAGATCTTCAGCCCTGCAGCGCAGCCCGACGCCATGGCGTCACAACTGCCAGCGCAGCACCTTGAACCCGTGCCGGAGACGGTAGCAGCAACCGCGGCAACTTTCGAGCCCAACAAGCAAATGCAGTGGAGTCGCGGCCGCTCACCCCGGGTTCGAGGGGGCTGCGGCGCTCAGCGCCGGCGCGCGCGCCAGCCCAGCGCGGCCAGGCCGGCCACCATGAACAGCGCCGTGGCGGGTTCGGGCACCTGCGAGACCTGGAAATCGAAGTTGTAGTTGGCCACGCCGGGGGCGGTTTCCTGGATCCACATGCTGTAGGTGCCGGCCGGCAGCGAACCGAAGAAACCCACCGCGCCTGGGCTGGAGCCCATCTGCTGCAGGATGTCCAGGCCGAGGTCGTTGGGGCCGTAGAGCCAGTAGCCCAGCAGGCCCTCGGGGCTGTTGCTGGTGGGGCTGACCGTGAACAGCGGCCCCGACTGGATGGCGATGAAGGAGATGCTCTCGGGCCCGAGGAAGGTGGAGCCGGGCATGACCACCAGGGCATCGATCTGGTAACCCTCGGCCAGGGTGAAGGTGAAGTAGTCGCGGTCGACCACGCCCTGGGTGTCACGGCCGGTGCTGCCGATGACGAAGTTGGAACCGGCCGTCATGCTGACGGTGTTGGGCGCCAGCCCGACGTTGGACAGATCGCCGGACACACCCTCGTCCCAGGCGGTGGCGGCGTGGGCGACCGGCAGCAGGCTGGCCACGGCCAGGGCACAAGACAGCAGTACAGGTTTCAGCATCGATGGCTTTCCAAGGAAGTCTGCGAGGATGCTAGGCCCGTGCCCGCCCCGGGCGCAATGCGTCCGACCACCCGAGTGCGGGGGGCCCGCCGCCCGGCACGACAATGCCCACCGGCACGCCCTCTGGAGCCCCGCTTGAAACCCTATGACATCGAAGTGCAGCGCCTGAAGTCCCTGAAGCACGACAAGGGGCTGATCGAAGTGAACGTCGACGCGCTGGTGCTGGCGCGCAAGGCGCAGGACGAAGGCGCCCCCACCAGCTGCCTGCGCCTGCCGGTGGAACACGCTCGAACGCTGATGCTGCTGCTCAAGCAGCAGTTCGCCGAACTCGACAAGCTGCAGCCGCGCAGCCGGCGCTCGGGCCGCTGCTGACGCAGCGGCCTTGGGGCACGTGGCCGAGGCTTTCTCCTTCGGCGCGCGTAAGGGTTAGCACGGCAACCCCCTAGGAGTTGGGGCCCACACGGCCCCCTCGACCCGGGGGCCTCCCTCCTTGGTGAGGTTGTAGCGGTCATGGGGCCTGACTACAACGAACACAGCGCGTTACCGGTGGCCATGCCGCCGGGCAACGCCATGCGCCGCACACAGCGGCGCTGCGTTCAAACACCCCCCTGACGGGAGCGAGCCGTGATCCTGAGCCCTGAAAAACGCGTCAACACCTTCCGCACTGGCGAACAGACCAACGCACAAGTGGCCGTGCTGGCTGATGGGAGCTACGTCATCGCCTGGCAATCGCAGGGGCAGGACGGCAGCGGGTGGGGCATCTACGCCCAGCGCTACTCGGCCACGGGCGCAGCCCTCGGGCCCGAGTTCCGCGTCAGCACCAGCACCACGAACAACCAGACCGAGCCCAAGCTCAGTGCCGTGCCGGGAGGTGGCTTTGTCATCAACTGGACCGACGACAACGGCCTCGATGGCAGCGGGCAGACCGTGCTGGCCCAGCGCTACGACGCCAACGGCGCGGCCCAGGGCGGCAACGTCATCGTCAACACCACGACCTTCAGCACCCAGAACGACGGCGCTTCGGCAGGCTGGGACAGTGGCTACACCACCGTCTGGAGCGGCTACAACAGCAGCACAGGCACCCAAGACATCGTGATGCAGCGCTGGGACGCCGCGGGCAACCGCGTCGGCACCGAAACGCTGGTGGGCACGGCCACGGGCGCGGGCAATGCAGCCGCCCAGGCCGGCAGCCAGGTGGCCCCGGCCATCGCCAGCAATGCCGCGGGCCAGCAGATCATGGTCTGGACCGACCAGGGCGGCAGCGACAGCAGCGGCAACGGCGTCTACGGGCGCCGCTACAACGCCAGCACCAACACTTTCGGCGACACCTTTCTCATCACCACCTTCGTGGCCGGCAGCCAGTACGAGCCCGACGTGGCCATGGCCAGCGACGGCAGCTTCGTGGTGGTGTGGCGCAGCGACAGCCAGGACGGCAGCGGCGCCGGCGTCTTCGCCCAACGTTTCAACGCCGATGGCAGCACGGCGGGCACCGAGTTCCGCGTCAACGTCGCCACCGACAACAACCAGTACCAGCCGCAGGTGACGGTGCTGTCCACCGGCGGTTTCGTCGTCACCTGGTACGACGACTCCAGCGCCAACGACGGCAGCGGCACCAGCCGCGACGTTTACCTGCGCGAGTACGACGCCGCGGGCGCGGCGCTGGGCGGCGAGATCAAGCTGGCCTCGCAGACCAGCGGCACCGAATCGCAGCCCACCATCGCAGACCTGGGCGCCGGCCGCTACCTGGTGGTCTACACCGACGACACGCCCGACGGCGGTTCGGACATCGTGCAGCAGATCTTCGGGCCCGATTTCATCGGCCCCATCCAGCAAGGCGGCCCGGCCATCGGCGACTGGGAAGGCAGCATCACCTTCGCCGAAAACACGGTCAACGCAGCACCGCAGCTGATCGACATCGTCGTCGCCCTGACCGACCTGGACAGCGCCAACCTCGACGGCGGCCGCCTCGACCTGTACTACGTGCAAGGCGGCAGCACGGCCGACCAGCTGGGCGTGCGCAGCGGGGGCACGGGCCCGAACCAGATTTCGGTGTCTGGCGCCAACGTGCTGTTCGAGGGCGTGGTTTTCGGCACGCTCAGCGGCGGCGCCAATGGCAGCGGCCTCAGCGTGGTGTTCAACGCCAACGCCACCGTGGATGCGGTGGAAGAACTGATCCAGCAGCTGACCTACGCCAACACCAGCCAGAGCCCGGCGGCCAGCCGCGTGGTGGGCCTGCGTGTCAGCGATGGCGACGGTGGCGCCAGCCCGGGCTACGCCAAGATCATCCAGGTCACGCCCGAAGCCGACGGTGAGCTGGCGCTTTACGGCGAGAGCACGGTCAACAGCTTCGTCGCAGGCGAGCAGCGCGCTCCCGCCGTGGCCACGCTGGCCGACGGTGGTTATGTCGTGGTGTGGCAGTCGTCTTTGCAAGTCGACAACACCTACGAGATCTTCTTCCAGCGCTTCAACGCCAGCGGCCTGGCGGTCGGGCCGGAGCAGCGTGTCAACACCGTCACCAGCAGCACGCAAGAACTGCCGCACGTGGCCGGCCTGTCCAACGGTGGCTTCGTGATTACGTGGGACGACGCCTCGGGCAGCGACGGCAGCGGCCGCGGTGTCTACGGCCAGCGCTACGACAGCCAGGGCCAGGCCCTGGGCAACAACTTCCTCGCCAACACCTTCACCAGCAGCACCCAGCAGTACAACGATGTGGCCAGCTGGGCCGGGGCCGGCCCGGTGGCGGCCGGCTACGCTGTGGTGTGGGCCTCGAGCGGCAACAACCCTGACAGCAGCGGGTGGGAGATCTACCTCCAGCGCTTCGACAATGCCGGCAACAAGGTCGGCGGCGAGTTGCGGGTCAGCGACGCCGTGGGCGCCAGCACGGCACAGCCCGGCACGCAGTACGAACCCAGCATCGCAGCCCACGCCAACGGCGACCTCGTCATCGCCTGGCGCGACGACAGCGGCAACGACGGCAGCGGCGTCGGCGTCTTCGGCCGCCAGTTCAACGCGGCGACGGACAGCTTCGGCCCCACCTTCCTGATCAGCACCACCACCGCGGGCAGCCAGTACGAGGTGGACGTGGCCACGCTCAGCGACGGCGGCTTCGTGGCCGTCTGGCGTTCTGACGGCCAGGACGGCAGCAGCGCCGGTGTCTACGGACAGCGTTTTGACGCGGCCGGCGCCAAGGTGGGCGGCGAGTTCATCGTCAACGAAACCACCTCGGGCGGGCAGTACCAGCCCAAGGTGATCGGGCTGTCCACGGGCGGTTTTGTCGTCAGCTTCTACAACGACAACTACGACTTCACGGGCACCGGCACCCAGAACGACGTCTACATCCGCCAGTACGACGCCAACGGTGTGGCCGTCGACAGCCAGCGCAAGCTGCTCTCGCCCACGAACAACACCGAGTTCGAGCCGGCCCTGGCCGACCTGGGCAACGGCAACTTCGTCGTTGTCTACGCCGACTACAACACCGGCGTGCCGGGCGCCAACAGCACCTACAACATCGTGCAGCAGCTCTTCGGCAACGCAGCCGAAGTGCCGCGCCAGGCCAACCCGAGCCTGGGCGACTTCACGGGCAGCGTGACCTTCGCAGAAAACCTGGTCAACGCCACGCCGCAGGTGATCGACGGCGCCGTGAGCCTGAACGACATCGATTCAGCGAACTTCGACGGCGGCCGGCTCGACCTGTACTACGTGCAGGGCGGCGAGAACACCGACCAGTTCGGGGTGCGCCACGTCGGCAACGGCGCGGGCCAGATCGGCGTGGCCGGCAGCACGATCAGCTACGGTGGCGTGGCCATCGGCAGCATCAGCGGTCTGGGCACCGGCGGCCAGGGCAACAACCTGCGCATCGATTTCACCGCCGGCGCCACGGTAGAGGCCGTGCAGGCCCTGGTGCAGAACCTGACCTACGCCAGCACCTCGCAAAGCCCGGCGGCCGAGCGCACCGTGGGCCTGCGCCTGAGCGACGGCGATGGCGGCAGCACCGATGCCAGCCTGATCACCATCAACGTCACGCGCGAACTCGACGGCCAGCCGCTGGTGTGGGGCGAGGAAGCCGTCAACACCTACACCGTCGACGCCCAGGACGACCCCGAAATCGGCGTGCTGGCCGACGGTGGCTACGTCATCGTCTGGACTTCGGCCGGGCAAGACGGCCAGGCCGATGGCGTCTACATGCAGCGCTACAACAACGTGGGCGTCGCAGTGGGCGGTGAGATCCGCGTCAACAGCCTGACCGTCAGCCAGCAGAACTACGCGCATGTGGCCGGCTTGACGGGCGCCGGTGGCGGCGGCTGGGTCGTCACCTGGCAGGACAGCAGCAACGACGGCAGCGGCTGGGGGGTCTACGGCCAGCGCTACGACGCCGATGGTGTGGCCGTGGGCGGGCAGTTCCTCGTGAACAGTGTCAGCACGGGCACCCAGTACCACGACGCCGTGGCCAGCTACGACGGCGGCTACGCGGTGGTGTGGGCGTCCAGCCAGGCGGGCGGCAACGCCTTCGACATCTACCTGAAGCGCTACGACAACACCGGCGCCATCACGACGGCGGAAACCCGGGTCAGTGTGGTCGCTGCCAGCGCGCAGACGGGCACGCAAGAGCTGCCCGACGTGGCGGCCTACGCCAACGGCAACCTCGTCATCGTGTGGCAAGACGCCAACGGCAACGATGGTGCCAGCTACGGTGTCTTCGCGCGCCTGTACGACGCCACAACAGGCACGTTCGGCGACACCTTCCTTGTCAACGGCACGACGACCGGCAACCAATACGAACCCTCGGTGGCCGTGCTGTCCGACGGCGGCTTCGTCGTCACCTGGCGCAGCGACAACCAGGACGGCGCCAGCGCCGGCGTGTACGCGCAGGTCTTCACCGCGGCCGGCGCCAAGGTGGGCGGCGAGTTCCTCGTCAATGAAACCACCGCGGGCGGTCAGTACCAGGCGGCCGTCACCGGTCTGAGTGGCGGCGGCTTCGCCGTCAGCTGGTACAGCGACACCTCCGACGCCGGTACGTCCAGCGACGTCTTCGTTCGCGAGTTCACCAATGCCGGCGTGCCCATAGACGGCGAACGCAAGCTCCTCTCGGCCACCAACAGCACCGAGCAACAGCCGGCCATCGCCGGGCTGGCCAGCGGCGGCTTCGTCGTCGCCTACGCCGACTACGTGACCACCGCCGGCGGCGGCAACAACACCTACGGCATCGCGCAGCAGCTCTTCGGCAACCCAGCCGCGCTGGCACGTCAGGCCAACCCGGTGCTGGGTGACTTCACCGGCAGCGTCACCTTTGCCGAAAACCTCGTCAATGCCACGCCGCAGCTCATCGACGCCGCCGTGGCCCTGGTCGACACCGATTCGGCCAACTTCGACGGCGGCCGCCTCGACCTCTTCTACGTGCAGGGCGGCGAGGCCGGCGACCAACTCGGGGTGCGCAACGTCGGCAACGCTGCGGGCCAGATCGGCGTGGCCGGCGGCACCATCAGCTTTGGTGGCGTGGCCATAGGCACCGTGGCCGCGGCCCTGACGGGCAGCAACGGCAGCGCGCTGCGCATCGACCTGAACGCCAACGCCAGCACCGAAGCGGTGGAAGCGCTGGTGCAGAGCCTCACCTACGGCAGCACTTCCGAGGGCCCGGCCCTCAGCCGCACCGTGGGCTTGCGCCTCACCGACGGCGACGGCGGCAGCACGGCACCGGCCGCCGTGACCATCAACGTCACCCCCAACCTCGACGGTGCACCACTGGTGTATGGCGAGTCACTGGGCAGCGTCAACACCTACCGCGAGAGCACGCAGGAATACCCCGAGGTGGCGGTGCTGGCCGACGGCAGCTATGTCGTCACCTGGACCAGCAGCGGCCAGGACGGCAGCGGCAACGGCGTTTACGCCCAGCGTTACACCGGGGCCGGCGTGGCCATCGGCAACGAGGTGCGTGTCAACACGGCCACCAGCAGCACACAAGATTTTTCGCAGATCACGGCCCTGTCCGACGGCGGCTACGTCATCGTCTGGCAAGACATCAGTGGCAGCGATGGCGCAGGCTGGGGGGTGATCGGTCAGCGCTACGACAGCAGCGGCGCGGCCGTGGGCAGCAACTTCACGGTCAACACCACCACGGCAGGCAGCCAGTACCACGGTGTGGTGGCGGGCTACACGGGCGGCTTTGCCGCGGTGTGGTCGGGTTCGCAAGGCGCCGCCGGGTTCAGCGGGCAAGACATCTACCTGCGCCGCTTCGACAACAACGGTGTGCAGGTGACGGCCGAACTTCGGGTCAACAACACCAGCGGCACCACCGCGCAGACCAGCACGCAAGAGCTGCCCGATGTGGCGGCGCAGGCCAACGGCGACCTGCTGATCGTCTGGCAGGACCAGGCTGGGCTGGATGGCAATGCCTGGGGCGTTTTCGGCCGCTTCTACGACGCGGCCACCGGCCTGCTCGGGCCCTTGTTCACGGTGAACACGCAGACCGCGGACAGCCAGTACGAGCCCAGCGTCGCGGCGCTTTCCAATGGCGGCTTCGTCGTCGTGTGGCGCAGCAACGGCGGCCAGGACGGCGACGCTGCAGGCGTCTTCGGGCAACTGCTGGACGCCACGGGCGCCAAGGTGGGTGGCGAGTTCCTCGTCAACCAGCGCACGCCGGGCAGCCAATACCAGCCTGACGTGACCGGGCTGAGCACCGGCGGCTTCGTCGTCACCTGGTACAACGACAACACCGACGTCAGCGGCACGGGCACGCAGAACGATGTCTACATCCGCGAGTTCAACAACGCGGGCGTGGCGCTGGACGGCGAGCGCAAGCTGCCTTCGCTGACGAACAGCACCGAATACCAGCCGGCCATCGCCGACCTCGGCAACGGCAACTTCGTCGTTGCCTACAGCGACTACAACGCCACGCCGATCAACGGCGCCGGCGGCAACACCTGGGAAATCCGCACCCAGATCTTCGGCGACGCCGCCGAACTGGCGCGCCCCAGTGCCAACCCCGTGCTGGGTGACGTGCGCCTGCTGCGCACGCTGACCAACGCGCCGGCGGATGCCAATTTCTACGCCGGCACGGCGCGCGTGATCGACACCGACATCAGCGTCACCGACAGCGACTCGGCCAACTTCGACGGCGGCCAGCTGACGGTCTTCTTCACCGCGGGCCTCAGTGCCAACGACACGCTGGGCCTGCGCAACGAAGGCAACGGTGCCGGCCAGGTGGGCGTGAGCGGCAGCGATGTCAGCTTTGGAGGCACCGTGGTGGGCAGCTACACCGGCGGCGGCGCAGGCGCGCCCAACCTCGTGGTGACCTTCAACGCCAACGCCACGGCCGAAGCGGTGCGCGCCGTGGGCGAGAACATCACCTACCTGCACACGGCGCCGCCGGCCGGCACCACCGACCGCCACATCGGCATCCGCCTGACCGACGGTGACGGCGGCGCCAGCGACGCCAGCACGGTGCAGATCCGCATCCAGGCCAGCTTCAGCGCACCCGTGCTGGGCCTGGACGACGTGGCCAGCACCCTGGCGCTGACAGAGACGCAGGCCCTGGCCGGTGCGCTGATCGACCCGGATGTGCAGCTCAGCTACACCGGCAGCAACTGGGCCAACGGCAAGCTCACCGTCACCTACCTGAGCAGCACCAACCGCAGCGACGACCAACTGGCCATCCGCAACGAAGGCAGCGCCGCCGGGCAGGTGGGCGTGGTGGGCAGCGATGTGCTGTTCGGCGGTGTCTCCATCGGCACCATCAGCGCCACGCTCAATGGCGCGAACGGCAGCACGCTGGACATCACCTGGAAAGCCACGGCCACCGAAACCGCCATCGAGCGCGTGATCGAGAACCTGCGCTACAGCAGCACCTCCAGCGAACCGCTGGCCAGCCGTTCGGTGCGCATCAGCCTGAACGATGGCGCCGGCAACGCGGCCACCGCGCGTGATGTCTCCATCACCGTCGCGGCCGAAGACGATGCCAATGCCGTGCAGCCCTTGCTGGGCACCGAGCAGCAGGTCAACACCTTCGAAAGCAACCAGCAGCAGAACCCGGCCGTGGCGCGCCTGCTGGGCAGCAACGACGGCAGCTATGTCGTCACCTGGACATCCGTCGGTGCGCAAGACGGTGACGACCATGGCATCTTCGCGCAGCGCTACGCCAGCAACGGCGCGGCCATCGGCCCCGAGTTCCAGGTCAACACCACCACGCTGAACAGCCAGACCGAGCCGGCCATCGGCGGCCTGGCGGGCGGTGGCTTCGTCATCGCTTGGCGCGCCACCGGCCAGGACGGCGGCGGCAGCTATGGCGTTTATGCCCAGCGCTACAACGCCGACGGCAGCCCGGCGGGCCCCGAGTTCCGCGCCACCACCAGCACCGTCGGCAACCAGTACGAGCCCGCCGTGCTGGGGCTGTCGGATGGCAGCTTCATCATCGCCTACCGCAGCGACTACACCGGCAACTCGAGCCTCAACGACGTGCTGGCGCAGCGTTTCGCGGCCGATGGCAGCCTGCTCGGCAGCGAGATCACGCTCAACACCGCCGGCGGCGCCACGCAGTACCAGCCGCAGCTGGCCGCGCTGAGCGGCGGCGGCTTCGTGGCCGTGTGGACCGACACCAGCGGCGACGCCAGCGGCAGCGGCGTCGTGGCCCAGCTCTTCACCAACGCGGGCGCCAAGGTCGGCAGCCCCATCAGCATCAACACCACCACGGCCGGCGCCCAGAGCGGCGTGCACGTGGCAGCGCTGAGCGGTGGCGGCTTCGTGGCGGTCTGGGACGACGGCAACGATGTGCGCGCCCAGCGCTTCGATGCCGCGGGCACGCCCGTGGGCACGGAGCTGCGGGTCAACGGCAGCGACAGCCCCAGCAACCTGAACGGTGAACCCCGCGTCGCGGCCCTCGACAACAACGGCTTCATCGTCACCTGGGACGGCAACCCCAGCGCAGCGCTGGGTGGCAACAGCTGGGACGTGATGACGCAGCAGTTCGATGCTGCGGGCAACAAGGTCGACGGCGTGCAGGTGCTCAACACCGTGCGCAGCAGCACGCAGTACGAACCCGAGATCGTCGGGCTGGGTGGCAACAAGGCCGTCGTCGTGTGGGCGGGCTACGACCAGGAAAGAGGCACCGTCAATACCTACGGCGTCTTCCAGCAGGTCTTGGGCGCACCCGGCAGCCTGACCGGTTCGGCAGCGCCGGTGCTCACCGACCTGGCAGCCAGCGTCACCTTTGCCGAGAACCTCGTCAACAGTGCGCCGCAGCTCATCGACGCCGGCATTGGCCTGGTGGACACCGACTCCGCCAACTTCGATGGCGGCACGCTGTGGGTGAGCGTGATCTCGGGTTACGGCAACATCGAAACGGCGCAACTCGCCGACCCGGCGGCCCAGCAAGACCAGTTCGGCATCCGCCACCAGGGCAACGGCCCCGGGCAGGTGGGCGTTGCCGGCAACACAGTCAGCGTCGGCGGTGTGGCCATCGGCACCATCACCGGCACCGGCGTGAACGGCGCCGACCTGGTGGTGAGCTTCAACGCCAACGCCACGGCATCGCTGGTGGAAGCGCTGCTCGAGAACCTGACCTACGCGAACACGGCCTCGGCGCCGGTGCCGGCACGCACCGTCAGCATCAGCCTGTCCGACGGCGACGGCGGCACCAGCGTGCCGCGCGCCGTGGTCATCAACATCACCCCCGAAGCCGACGGCGGCTCGCCGCTCTTCGGCAACGAGCGTGTCAACACCTATGCGCCGAGCACACAGGACAACCCGGCTTCTGCGCGCCTGTCTGACGGCGGCTACATCACCGTCTGGGAATCCAGCGGCCAGGACGGCTGGAACGAGGGCGTCTACGCGCAGCGCTTCGACGCCCAGGGCGTGGCCGTGGGGGCCGAGTTCCGCATCAACAGCAACACCCGCGACAGCCAGTACGAACCGGCGGTGGCCGGGCTGAACGGGGGCGGTTACGTCGTCACCTGGCGCAGCAACGGCCAGGACGGCAGCGGCACCGGCGTCTACGCACAGCGCTTCGCCAACGACGGCACCGCACTCGGTGGCGAGTTCCTCGTCAACACCAGCACCGACCAGAACCAATACCAGCCCACCATTGCGGCCACGGCCGATGGCGGCTTCGTCATCGGCTGGTACGACGACTACTACACCGACGCCGGCTTCACCGAGTACCGCGACGTCTTCTTCCAGCGCTACAACGCCGCCGGCGTGGCACAGGGCGGCGAGACCCGTGCCAACCCGGCAGGCGAGGGCACCGTCAGCCAGTACGAACCCGTGCTCGTGGGCCTGAGCGGCGGCGGCTTCGTGATGATGTGGACCGACGACAGCAAGGACGGCAGTGGCACCGGCGTCTTCGGTCAGCGTTTCGATGCCGCCGGCAGCGCCCTGGGGGCCAGTTTCCGGGTCAACAGCTACACCACGAACGCACAGTCGCAAGCGGCGGCGGCCGCACTGAACGACGGCGGCTGGATCGCAGTCTGGTCTTCTGAGGGCCAGGACGGCAGCGGCCTGGGTGTCTTCGGGCAACGTTATGCGGCCGATGGCAGCCTGGTGGGCGGCGAGTTCCGCGTCAACACCAACACGGCCAGCACGCAGTACCTGCCGTCGGTGACGGGCCTGTCGCACGGCGGCTTCGCCGTCAGCTACTACAGCGGCGGCAACCAGTGGGTGCAGGCCTACGACGCCACGGGCGCCCGGCTCGACGGCGAGCAGCGTGTCGACGCCCTGGACAACAACGGCAACAGCAACGCCAGCAGCATCGTCGCACTGGCCAACGGCGGCTTCGTCGTCACCTTCCGCGACTACGACTACAACGACGGCAGCACCTACAACGTCTACCAGCAGCTCTTCGGCAAGCCGGCCGACTTCACGCGGCAAGCCAACCCGCAGCTCGTGGATGTGGCCACCAGCGTCACCTTCGACGAGGACCTGGTCAACGCCACACCGCAGTTGATCGACCCCGTGGTGGGCCTGTCCGACGCGGACTCCACCAACTTCGACGGCGGCGTGCTGGAGGTGAACTACCTCACCGGCTACGCGCTGCAAGACCAGCTCGGCCTGTCGGGCCTGTCGGCGCAAGACCAGCTCGGCGTGCGCCACGAGGGCAGCGGCGTCGGCCAGGTGGGGGTGGCTGGCAACACCGTCAGCTTCGGCGGCGTGGCCATCGGCACCATCACCAGCAACGGCGTGAACGGCAGCAAGCTGGCCATCAGCTTCAACGCCAACGCCAGCGTGGTGGCGGTAGAGCGGGTGATCGAGAGCCTGACCTACGCCAACACCTTCAGCGACCCCGCGGCCACGCGCACGGTGAGCATCCGCGTGACCGACGGCGACGGCGGTGCCAGCGTGGCGCGCAGTGTCGAGATCAAGGTCACGCCGCAGTTCGACGGTGCGCAGCCGGTGTTCGACAACGAGCGTGTCAACTCCTACCGCCCGAACACCCAGAGCGACGCTGCGATGGCGAGCCTGGCCGACGGCAGCTACATCACGGTGTGGACCTCTGCCACGGCACAGGACGGCTGGGACGCGGCCGTCTACGCCCAGCGTTTCGCCCCCAACGGCGTGCCCCTGGGCACCGAGTTCCAGGTCAACACTTACACGCCTTACTCGCAGAGCGACGCCACCGTGGTGGGGCTGAGCGGGGGCGGTTTTGTCATTGCCTGGCGCAGCGACAACCAGGACAGCAGCGGCGCCGGTGTCTACGCGCAGCGTTACGACAGCGCCGGCCGGCCGCAGGGTGCCGAGTTCCGTGTCAACACCAGCACCGACCAGAACCAGTACCAGCCCAGCATTGCGGCCACGGCCGACGGCGGCTTTGTCATCGCCTGGTACGACGACTACTACACCAACGCCGGTTTCACCGAATACCGCGACATCTTCTTCCAGCGTTACAACGCCGCCGGCGTGGCGCAAGGCGGCGAGACACGCGCCAACCCGGCCGGCCTGGGCACGGTGTCGCAGTACGAACCGAGCATCACCGGCCTGGTGGGCGGTGGCTTCGTGGTCACGTGGTCTGACGACGGCGCCGATGGCAACAGCAACGGCATCAACGGCCAGCGCTTCGACGCCAGCGGCAACGCGCAGGGCGCGAGCTTCCGCGTCAACACCTACACCACCAGCTCGCAAGACAACAGCGTTGTCACGGCCCTGAACGACGGCGGCTTCCTCGTCACCTGGCGTTCAGAAGGGCAAGACAGCAGCAGCGGCGGCATCTTCAGCCAGCGCTACGCCGCCGACGGCAGCCCCGTGGGTGCCGAGTTCCGCGTCAACACCACGGTCTCGGGCAACCAGTTCGACGCGGCGGTGGCGGCGCTAAGCACCGGCGGCTGGGTGGTGGCCTGGGAGAGCTCGGGCCAGATCTTCGTGCAGCAGTTCAGCGCCACGGGCGAGCGTGTGGACGGCGAGATCAAGGCCGACCTCTTCCCCAACGCCAGCAATTACGCGGGACAGCCAGCCCTTGCGGCCTTGCCGGATGGCGGCTTCGTCGTGTCGTTCTACGACTACGACAACACCACCAACGAGTATGACGTCTACCAGCAGGTTTTCGGCAACCCCGCGACGCTGGTGCGCCAGGCCAACCCGCTGCTGGTCGACGTGAACAGCAGCGTGAGCTTCGGTGAGAACCTCGTCAACGCCGTGCCGCAGCTCATCGATGCCGGCGTCGGCCTGCAAGACGTGGACTCGCCCAACTTCGACGGCGGCCTGCTCGAGGTGAACTACCTCACCGGCTACGGCGCGCAAGACCAGCTGGGCCAGCAAGGCCTGGACAGCCAGGACCAGCTGGGCATCCGCAGCGAAGGCACCGGTGCACGGCAGGTCAGCGTGGCCGGCGCGGTGGTCAGCTACCAGGGTGTGGCCATCGGCACCATCGTCAGCAACGGCGCCAACGGCAACAAGCTCACGGTGCAGTTCAATGCAAACGCCACCGTGGACGCGGTGGAGCAGGTCATCGAGAGCCTGACCTACGCCAACACCGTCAGCAACCCGATCGCCAACCGCACCATCAGCATCCGCGTCACCGATGGCGACGGCGGCGCCAGCGAGGCGCGCACCGTCAACATCAACGTGCGGCCCGAAACCGACGGCGCGGTGAAGTTCGGTCTGGAGAAGGTGGTCAACACCACCGTGGCCGGCAACCAGGTCGAACCCGCCGTGGCGCGGGTGAGCGACGGCGGCTATGTGGTGGTGTGGACCGACCAGGGCGGCGCCGACGGCAGCAGCTGGGGCGTCTACGGCCAGCGCTACGACAGCGACGACAACGCGGTGGGCGGGCAGTTCCGCGTCAACACCGTCACCACCAACGCCCAGTACGAGGCCCAGATCACGGCGCTGACTGGGGGCGGCTGGGTCGTGACCTGGCGCAGCGACAGCCAGGATGGCAGCGGCGCCGGGGTCTACGGCCAGCGTTACGCGGCCGATGGCAGCACCGCAGGCACCGAGTTCCGCGTCAACACCGGCACCGACCAGAACCAGTACCAGCCCAGCATCACGGCCACGGCCGACGGTGGTTTTGTCGTCGCCTGGTACGACGACTACTACACCGACGCGGGCTTCACCGAGTACCGCGACGTCCTCTTCCAGCGCTACGACAGCAATGGCGTGGTGCAGGGCGTGGAAACGCGCGCCAATCCTTCAGGCCTGGGCACCACCACGCAGAACGAACCCAGCATCGCCGGCCTGGCCGGCGGCGGCTTCGTCGTCATCTGGACCGACCACAGCGCCGATGGCAACGGGCTCGGCGTCTTCGGCCAGCGCTTCAGCGCGGCGGGCGTGGCCGAGGGGGCCGCCTTCGCGGTCAACAGCTATGTCGACAGCACCCAGAGCGCGGCCTCGGTGGCTGCGCTGAAAGATGGCGGCTTCGTCGTCACATGGGAATCCGCCGGCCAGGACTTGAGCTCCACCGGCATCTACGCCCAGCGTTTCGACGCCACCGGCACCAAGCTGGGGGCCGAATTCCGCGTCAACACCAACATCAACGGCCAGCAGTACGAGCCGGCGGTGACGGCCTTGGAGTCGGGCGGCTGGGTGATCACGTGGACCGACACCAACGTCGGCAGCTACGACGTCTACGCGCAGCAGTACGACGCCGCCGGGCGTGCGGTGGACGGCGAGACACTGGTCAACAGCTACCGCTATTCCACGCAGTGGCAGCCGGCCGTGGCCAGCATGGCCGACGGCGGATTCGTCGTCACCTACGCGGGCTACATCGCCACCGGCGACGGCAATGGCGACGGCATTCCCGACGGCGGCAACGACACCTACGAAATCCGCCTGCAGCGCTTCAGCAACACGGCACCCAACATCCAGAACGTGACGGTCACAGGCGCGGAAGAGGCGGTGATCACGCTGAGCAACACGCTGTTCGAAGGCGGCTTCACCGACCCCGACGGCCAGAGCCTGCAAGCGATCAAGATCGTCACGCTGCCGGCCGAAGGCACGCTGCGGCTGGACGGCACACCCGTGCTCAGCGGGCAGGAAATCTCCATCGAGCAACTGCAGGCCGGCCTGCTCACCTACCAGGGCAACGTCGATTATTTCGGCAACGACCAGTTCCGCTGGACAGGCAGCGACGGCGTGGCCTTCGCCAGCACTCCGGTGTTCACCAACATCGTGCTGAGCAACGTCAACGACGGGCCGCGCCTGGGCCTGCTGACCGACGCCGCCGGCAGCGAAGGCAGCGTCTTCAGCCGCAGCATCACCATCGGCGACCCCGACCCGGAATCGCACCAGGTCACGGTGAACTGGGGCGATGGCAGCGCCAACACGGTGTTCGTGACGAGCCTGGCCAACCCCAACATCTCGCACGTCTATGCCGACAACGGCAACTACACGGTCACCGTCACCGTCAACGACCAGCAGGGCCAGGGCAACAGCATCGAGAGCGGCAGCTTCACGGCCAACATCGCCAACATCGCGCCGACCATTCCGCTCTTCGGCAACACCACCGTGGAGCAAGGCCAGGTCTACACGCTCGACCTCGGCTCGGTGAACGACCCGGGTGATGACGATGTCACCGAGTACCGCATCAACTGGGGCGATGGCTCGCCGGTGGAGACCTACACCGCCGCCACGCTGCCCCCCGGCGGCATCCTCACGCACACCTTCGTGACCGTGGGTCCGAAGACCATCGTGGTGGGCCTGACCGACGAAGACGGCGTCTACGCCAACGCCGGCACCAAGACCATCGATGTCAGCGCCCCGGCCGAAGTCATCACGGTCAACGCGGGCGCCGACACCACCGTCAACGAAGGCAACTTCTTCAGCCGCACCATCTTCTTCGACGACCCGACCGACCAGGGGGCCGCCGGCCGCACCTACACGGTGGATTGGGGCGACGGCCAGACCAGCAACGGCAACATCGCCGCCGGCCAGTTCAGCTTCAACATCGGCCACAGCTATGCCGACAACGGCGGCCCGTACACCGTGACGGTGACGGTGGACGACAGCGGCGTCGTGCAGCAGGTCGGCAGCGACAGCTTCATCGTCAACGTCAACAACGTGGCGCCGCAGATCTTCATTGGCGGCAGCAGCGCGGTGGCCGAAGGCAGCGTCTACACGATGACGCTGACCCGCAGCGACCCGGGCGCCGACACCATCAGCGAGTACGTCATCGACTGGGGCGACGGCACGGTGCAGACCGTGCTGGCCGTGGACTTCCCGGCCAACGGGCAGTTCAACCACACCTACGACGACGGCAACATCACGCGCCAGATCCGCGTGAGCGTGACCGACGAAGACGGTGTTTGGGCCGATGCCGGCGTGCGGAGCATCACGGTCAACAACGTGGCCCCTACGGCACCCGTGAGCGGCGCCGCCACGGTGGCCGAAGGCGCGACCTACACGCTGAACGTGGGCGCCGTGACCGACCCGGGCGCCGACACCCGCACCGGCTACAGCATCAGTTGGGGTGACGGCACGCCGAACGAGAACTTCACGCCCGCGCAGTGGGCTGCTGCAGGCGGGGTCTTCACGCACGTCTACGCCGATGGCGTGGGCGCTGGCACGGGCCGCATCATCGTGGTGAGCGCGGCCGACGAAGACGGCACCCACATCCTGGGTACGCAAAATCTGACCATCACCAACACCTCACCGGGCCTGGTGCTCAGCGGCAACGCCAACACCCTGGAGGGTGCGGTGTACACGCTGAACATCGTGGGGACCGACGTGCCGGCCGATGTGCTGAGCTACAGCATCGACTGGGGCGACGGCTCGGCATTGCAGACCATCACCGCGGCAGAACTCGCCGCCCTCAGCGGCAACGTCACCCACACCTTCGCCGACG
>LJHW01000034.1 GCA_001295865.1 beta proteobacterium AAP65 | reverse complement strand
CTCGGCCCCGGCGGCCCGCGCCGAAGCGGATGCAGCCCAGGCCCGAACGGAAACCCGCGAGCGCGACCAGGATCCCCACCTGCGCAGTTGCCAGGCCGTGGTTGGCTACGCCACCCTAGCCAGCGATGGCGAGATCGGGCATGTGCAGGGCCTGCTCGTCGACGAAGACAGCTGGGCCATCCGTTACCTCGTGGTGAGCACGGGCAATTGGTGGCAAGGTCACGAGGTGCTGGTCGCCCCGCAGTGGATCCAGCGCGTGAGCTGGGCGGAGCATTCCGTGGCGGTCGACCTGACACGTGAGGCCCTGAAACAGGCGCCCTGGTACGACCCGGCATCGCCACTGTCTCGCGAGATGGAAGTGGCCGTGTTCAAGCACCACGGGCGCGCAGGTTACTGGCCTGGTGCGGCGTCCGCTGAAGCCTCCGCCTCAGACCGGGCCCTGTCCAGCCACGCCGTGTAGTGCGCGCGGCAGCACCTGCCGTAGCGCGACGCAGCGCGCCCCCGGACGACCCGTCGCTGGCCGACACCGCCGAGCTGGCCCAGGCGCTCGGCACCGACCTGGCACGCGGCCTGAGCGCCGACGAGGCGGCTCAACGGCTGCGCACCGACGGCCCCAACGAACTGCGCGCGGTGCCGCCCGTGTCCGCATGGCGCCGCGCGCTGGCGCAGCTGCAAGACCCGCTGGTCTACCTGCTGGGCGCCGCGGCGGCCGTGGCACTGGCGGCCTGGTGGTTCGAAGGCCGGGGCCGGCCCGGCGCGGCCGGCTGGCCGCTGGACGCCATCGTCATCGCCGGCGTGGTGTTGCTGAACGCCGTGCTGGGCTGGCTGCAGGAGGCCAAGGCGGCGCAGGCGGTGGCCGCGCTGGCGAAGATGACCACCGCCACCTCGGCCGTGTTGCGCGATGGCGCTGTGGCCCGGGTGCCGAGTGCCGAGCTCGTCAAGGGCGACGTGCTGGTGCTGGCCGAGGGCGACGCCGTCGGCGCCGATGCGCGCCTGGCGCAGGCCGCCGCGTTGAAGCTGCTGGAAGCGCCGCTGACGGGCGAGAGCGAGGCGGTGCTGAAGGACGCGGCGCGGCTGCCCGCGCCGGTGGCACTGGGCGACCGCTTGAACATGGTCTTCAAGGGCACGGCGGTGGCCCAAGGCAGCGGGCGTGCCCTCGTCACCGCCACCGGCATGCAGACCGAGATGGGCGGCATCGCGACCTTGCTGGACACCACCCCCGATGCGCCGACGCCGCTGCAGCTCGAGATCGCACACCTGGGCCGGGTGCTGGGCATCGCGGCGCTGGTGATCGCCGCCGTGGTGGTGGCCACGATCCTGCTGATCTCGGACATCCACGGCGCGGCCGATGTGATCACCGTGCTGCTGCTGGGCGTGTCGCTGGCCGTGGCCGCCGTGCCCGAGGGCTTGCCGGCCATCCTGTCGGTGGTGCTGGCGCTGGGCGTGCGCCGCATGGCGCGGCATCACGCCATCGTCAAGAAGCTGGCCTCGGTGGAGACGCTCGGCTCGGCGTCCGTCATTGCGTCGGACAAGACCGGCACGCTGACGCGGGGCGAGATGACCGTGCAGCGGGTGATGACGGCCTCGGGGCGCAGCGACATCACCGGCGTGGGCTACGCCCCCGAGGGGCGCGCCGAGGCGGCCGGCGCGGAACTGTCCGATGGCCCGCTGCGGGCAGAACTGCAGGCCGTGCTGCGCGGCGGCAGCCTGGCCGGCAATGCCCAGCTGCAGCAGGACGACACCGGCGCCTGGGCCATCCAGGGCGACCCGACCGAAGCGGCCTTCCTGGTTGCGGTGCGCAAGCTCGGCGATGGTGACAAGGGCGAGTCCACGGCGGAGTGGCAGGAATCCTTCGAGCGCATCGGCGAGATCCCGTTCACGTCACAGCGCAGGATGATGTCGGTGCTGGTGGCCGACCATGGCGACGGCGATGCGCACGTGCTCTTTGCCAAGGGCGCACCCGACGTGCTGCTCGCGCACTGCACCCATGCCCGAAGGGGCGAGGCCACGGTGGTGCTCGATGCCGCCCTGCAGGCGCAGGTGCTGGCCGACGTGGCGGCCATGACCGATGACGCACTGCGCACGCTGGCCGTGGCCCGCGGCGCCCGGGCACCCGACGCGCAGATCCCGAACGATGCTTCTGCGGCGGCTGCGCTGGAGCAGGATCTGGAGTACCTCGGCACCGTGGGCATCATCGACCCGCCGCGCCAGGAGGCGGCCGTGGCCATCGCCCAGGCCCGCCAAGCCGGCATCCGCGTGATCATGATCACCGGGGACCACCCGCGCACGGCGGTGCGCATTGCGGCCGACCTGGGCATGGTCGACAGCGACGCGCCGGTGCTCACGGGCATCGAGCTCGACAAGCTGGACGATGCCGCCTTCACCGCTGCCGCGCTGCAGACCTCGGTGTTCGCGCGCGTGGCGCCCAGGCACAAGCTGCGCATCGTGCGCACGCTGCAGGCCGGCGGCGAGGTGGTGGCGATGACGGGAGACGGCGTCAACGATGCGCCGGCGCTGAAGGCCGCCGACATCGGCGTGGCGATGGGCGTGGGCGGCACCGAGGTGACGAAGGCGGCCGCCCGCATGGTGCTGGCCGACGACCACTTCGCCACCATCGTGCTGGCCGTGCGCGAGGGGCGCGGCGTGCTCGACAACATCCGCAAGTTCCTGCGCTACCTGCTGTCGTCGAACCTGGCCGAGGTGCTGACGGTGTTTGCCGGGGTGGTGGGGGCCGGTGTCATCGGGCTGAAGGCCACGGCCACCGGATCGGGGGGCGCGGTGGTGCTGCCGCTGCTGGCCACGCAGATCCTGTGGATCAACCTGGTCACCGACACCGGGCCGGCGCTGGCGATGGGTGCGGACCCGATTGCCGACGACGTCATGGCACGCCAGCCGCGCCCACGCAGCCAGCGCATCGTCGATGCCGCCATGGGGCTGGGTGTGCTGGAGGCCGGCGTGGTGATGGCGGTGCTGACCCTGCTGACGCTGGACCTGTTCCTGCCCGGCGGACTGATCGAACCGGTGGACGCCTGGCTGGGCGCCGGCCCGCACAGCCTGGAGCTGGCGCGCACCGCGGCCTTCACGGTGCTGGTGCTGACGCAGCTGTTCAACTGCTTCAACGCGCGATCGGCCGCCGCGTCGGCGTTCCGCGCACCGTTCTCGAACCGCTGGCTGTGGGCCGCCGTGGCGCTGTCGGCAGCGCTGCAGGTGGCCGTCGTGCATTTGCCCTTCCTCAACCTGGCCTTCGGCACCGTGCCGATGTCGGCAGACCATTGGGCCGTGTGTGTGGCGGCGGCCAGCGGCGTGCTGTGGTTCAGCGAAGGGCGCAAGTTGTTGCGACGGCTCTGGTGTGCAGAACAACATTGAAGCCACACCTCACCCTTCTCGCTGCCGAGAGGCCTGGCGTCCAAAATGAGTGGCTCCGCCTGCCGTCGCCCCAGGCACTTGACATGGCAGCGCACGAGCCGATCATCGCGCAGGCCGATCCGGCCCTTACTCTTGAGGAGTCGCCATGAAGTGTGTGGTCTGCGGAAAGCCGGTGCCGCATCAAACGGTCGACAGCGACGGCGGCGGCGGTATGCACCCCTGGTGCAGCGAGCCCTGCGGCGCGCGCTGGCGCACGCGCAACCAGTTCCTCTTCAAGCTCTCCGGCCAGGCCACGCTGACCGGCGAGCAGATCCTGGGCATGATCATCGACAAGGGCATGCTCGACGGTGACGTGCGCACGCTGACGAAGACGAACCAGGTGTCCAAGGCCATCCGGCCGCTGTCCAAGGAGCACGAACTGGGCGCTGCCTTCCAGAAGGCGGCCGTGCACCAGCAGCAGAGGGGCACGAAAACGGAGACCTACACGACGACGGTGTCGGAGCCGACCGGCAAGAAGATCATGGTCGAGAAGACGAGCGTGAAGGGCATCACCTTCAAGCGCCAGGTTGCCGAGATGAAGGACGTCACCACCACGCACACGCGCAAGGTGCCCAACATCGTGCAGCAGGCGATCACGCCAGATCAGATGTTCGAGATCGCACTCATGGCCTACAACACCGCGGTTGAGCTGCGGTCGCTGGCGCTGCCGGTCATCCTGTACCGCGTCGACACCAAGGGCACGCTCACTTCCGAAGAGAAGAAGAAGCAGACCTTGTCGAGCTCGGTGCATGCCAGCGTCGGCCGCACCGAGGTCTGGCCCCTGGAGAAGACGGCGGCGTGGATACAAGGCGCCATGCGCGCGCGCGTCAGCTTTGTGTTGCTGAACGACCCCCGCGGCAAGGACGCGCTGGTGGGTGGCGTCGACAAACGTTCGGATGCCGTCTTCGTCCGTGAGCTGCACCAGATCACGAGCATGAGGTACGAAATCAAGAAGTGCCCGGTGGAGTTGCGGCCGAAGAACATGAAGAGCACCGAGATCTTCATCCTGGAGCCACCAGCCCAGGACCTGGGGGTGTTGCCGCTGGTGCCGCGCATCAGCCCCGACATCTGGAGCCACACCTGGGATTCAAGCCAGAGCAACTTGACCCTGGGCGACCCGGCGGCGCTGATCCGGAACCACCTGCGCAAGCTCTTCGACGTCGCGGGCCAGCGGCTCGCGATGGCCGCCTACTGACAGACTGCAACTTGCAGAGCCGCTGGCCAGGAGTTCCCTTGACCGATCCGGTTCGGGCTGCGGCCCATCCCGCTCAGAGGCGGAACGCGTTGCTGCGGCCGGCAGGCCCGGCTGCGCATGCTGGACGGGTACCATCGAACCGAGCGCGAAGCGCGTTGGTGTGCACCGGCGCGCGGGTGCTGCGGCCACTGGAGTGGAACAGACCACCATGAACCTCGATGCGATCGTCGACCGGATGCTGAGCTGGTGGAGTCAGCCGCTGTTCAGCGTCGGCTCGACATCGATCAACGCTGGCGGCCTGCTGACGGGCATCGGGTTCCTGCTCGGCGTCTGGTGGCTGGCCGGCACCCTGGAGCGCACATTGCTGCGCGTGGCCGGCAGTCGCAACCAGGAGCCGGACATGCGCGCGCGCGTGCACATGTTGAGCCGCCTGTTGCGCTACGCGGTCTGGGTCATCGGCACGATCGTCGGCCTCAACTACCTGGGCATCGACCTCACCAGCGTAGCCCTGCTCGGCAGCGCCTTCGCTGTCGGGCTGGGTTTCGGGCTGCAGAACATCTTCAGCAACTTCGCGGCCGGCGTCATCATCCTGCTCGAGCGCAGCCTCAAGGTGGGCGACTTCGTCGACCTGCAATCCGGGGTGCGGGGCCATGTGCGCGAGATCGCGATGCGCTACACGCGCGTGACGACGAACGATGCGCTGGACGTGCTGGTGCCCAACAGCGAGTTCATCAACGGGCGCGTTGTCAGCTGGACCTTCGGCGAGTCCTTCAGGCGCATGCATGTCCCCTTCGGTGTGGCCTACGGCACGCCCAAGGAGAAGGTGCGCGACGCCGCGATCCTGGCAGCCGCGCAGGTGGAGGGCATCCTGGACACCGAGGGCCAGCGCCCGGTCGTCTGGCTCATCAGCTACGGCGACAACGCCGTGAACTACGAACTCGTGGTCTGGGCCGATCGCGAACTGACGACCCATCCCGCTTCGACCCACGCCAAGCTGATGTGGGCCCTGGACGACGAGCTTTCGCGCGCCGGCATCGAGATCCCTTTCCCGCAGCGCGATCTGCACTGGCGCTCCGGCAGCTTGCCGGTGGTGATCAGCCGCGCTGGCGCTCCTTCGAACAGGGCGCGCGATGCCCTGCCCCCCGGTGCGGCCAGCGACTGATCCCGAGCGTCACAGCCCGCCAGCGCCAGGACACGGCCTTGGGGGCGGGCCGCAGCAGCCACGCTGAAAGTCAGTCGGATCCTGGAACCGCGGGTGCCAGGGCGCATGCCGGCATGTCGTCGCGACACACCAGAACCGGCAACGGCGACCGCCTGATCAAGTCGGCCACCAGGCTGCCGCCCAACGCACGGGCGACAGCGCCACGGCCCATCGACCCGACCACGATGAGGCTGCAGCCATGGTCGGCAGCGATGCGCAGGACTGCTTCCGACGGTTCTTCGTCGATCGTGAGTTCGGTGCGCGTAGGCACGCCGAGCGGCTGGATGAGCGCGTGCGCACGCGCGAACCACTCGCCGGCGCGTTGCCTGCACCCTTCCTGATGCTGGAGCAGGGCGCCCATCACCCCAGCGGCGGACCGGGCATCGATGTGCTCGACCGCAATGGCCACGTGCAGCACGATCTCGGCGCCCAGCCTCGCGGCCAGGGCCGCAGCCATCGACGCGGATCGCAGACCCAGTTCCGACTCGTCGAGGACGACCAACAGGCGAAGGGGGATGTCCATGATTTCTCCTCGCAGGTCAAAGACCATAGCGCCAGGCCAGCAAGAGCGAAAGCGATGCCCACATCACCAAAAAAAGAGGGCTGCCGACCCGCAGGAAGTCGCCAAACCGGTAGCCGCCGGCATTCATCACCAGCAGGTTGGTCTGGTAACCCATCGGCGTGAGGTAACACAGGTTGCAGCCGAACAGCACCGCGAGCACGAAGGGCTCGGGCGGCGCGTCGAGCGCACGGGCCAGCGAGACGGCCAGTGGCGTGCCGATCGCGGCCGCGGCATTGTTGGAGACGAAGTTCGTCACCAGGCCCATCAGGCCCATCAGCAAAGCCGCAACCCAGGCCGATGGCAGCGCCGCGGCCTGCACCGCCAGCCCGCGGGCCAGCCAGTCGGTGGCGCCCGAGAGCGTCAGCACGTCGCCCAAGGCCAGGCTGGCGGCAACGAGCAAGGCGACCTTGGCCGACAAGGACTGCGTCACGTCTTCCCAACTGAGGCAGCGCGTCAGCAGCAGGCACAGCACACCGCCCAGGGCCGCCAGCTCGATGGGCAGCAGCTTCGTGGCCGCCAGCACCACGACGACGGCCATCACGAGAATCGCCACCCAGGCCTTGTCCTGGCGGGGAACCGCGAAGCGCTGATCCAACAGCAAGCCGAGCCCCTCCCGCTGGGCCCGGCGCATGGACTCGGCCGTGCCTTCGACCAGCAGCACATCGCCGGCGGCAATGTCACGGTCGGCCAGGCCGCCCCTGCGCCCCAGTCCGGCGCGCGGCGCCTTTGCACGCGTGCCCACGACGACGAAGCCGAAACGGTCGGCCAGGCGCTCTTCCCGCACGCTCCGCCCCTCGAGCGGCGACCCGGCGGTGACGATCATCTGCGCGACGATGGCCTTGGCGGGCGCGAGCCGCGCCGGCTCGCCATCTGGCGCATGACCCGCATCCCCGGCCACATCGTGCAGCACCACGTCGAGTTGCTGCTCCAGTTCCTTCAGGCGTGGCGCCGTCTCCCGCACCCGCAGGCGGTCACCGACACGCAGCGTCGTGCTGGGCAGCGGCGCCTGCAGCAGGTTGCCGCGATGCACGCCCACGACCTGGGGCCGCGGTTTCGTGCTACTCAGAATGTCGGCAAGCGTCTTGCCGACCCACCGACTGTCGGCGTCGATGTGCAATTCGGCATCGAACACATCGTCGCTCAACGGCTGCTGCTCATCGGGAACGCCTCGCAGGAGCCTGGGAGCGATCAGCCAGAGATAGGCAAGAGCCGGGATGGCGGCCAACGCCACGAGACCGAACCAGTCGAACAGCCCGAAGGGCCCGACGCCGAGGGAGGCTGCGATGGCGACGACGATCAGGTTCGTGGAGGTCCCGATGCTGGTGGCCATGCCGCCGATCAGCACCGCGTAGTTCATCGGCAGCAGCAGGCCGGGCGCCGGCACATGCGCCTGGCGCGCTGCGGCCAGCAGCAGGGGAATCAGCAGCACGACCACCGGCGTGTCGTTGACCACACCGCTGGCCGACCCAGCCACCACGAGGACCACCAGCAGTGCCAAGCGTGGGTAGGTGGCCACGAGGCCCGCCAGCCGCCGCGCGGCCGGCTCCAGGGCCCCGGTCACGACCAGCCCGTTGCCGACGATCATCAGCGCACAGATGGCCACCAATGCGGGGCTGGCAAACCCCGCGAACATGCGAGCTGGATTGACCACCTCGCCCTGCAGCTCCAGCGGCCACAAGGCCAGGCCCAGTGGCAGCACGGCCAGGACACCCAGGCTGACCGTCGCCAGGCTCCAGCGTCCCCAGACATACAGCGCGAAGACGATGGCGGCGAAGACCAACGCCGCCAGGCCGTGCGGACTCAGTTCGTTCATGGGGCGTCCTGCTTGGTGAGGGGAGCGATCCCGGTGGCCGCATCGGTCGGCGCCAGCGTGCGCGTCAGCGCCAGTGCCCGCATGCGCGAACGGGCCAGCGCGCGGCCACAGAAGAGGATCTGGTCGCCTTCGCGCAAGGGCAGGGTCCGGTCCGGCAACAACTGTCGCTCCGAGCCCCGGTGCAGCAGCAGCGGCAGCGCCCGCATGCGCCCGGCCTCGAAGCCTGCCCGTGTCAGCAACCGGTCCAGGGTGACCGCCTCGCCGCGCAAAAGTGCGTCACAGACGGCCGGCAGCGACTGCGGCGTCACGGCCATCCCCCACGACTCCAACACGTCGTTGCCGACGGCCTCGCGCAAGCTCTGCAGCAGGCGCGCTGCCCAGGTTTCATCCTGGTCGCGGGCGCGGCGAAGGAATGCCGACAGCAGCGGCGCCCGCAGATCGCGCAGCACCTCGGCTGCGACCACGTAACTGCTGCGCATCACCAGATCGGCGGGCGCGGCGCGGAAGACCGGCGCGTTGCGCCGCTGGGTCTGGCGCGCGACGATGAACAAACGCTTGTTGATCTCGCGTCCTGCCAGCACGATGGCCAGGTTCTCGATGTCGACGTCCGTGCCGGCGACCAGGGCCTGCGCCTTGTCGAGTTCGGCGCGCCTGAGCACGCCGGGGTCCGTGGGGTCGCCGCGCAAGCTGTTGCCTGCGTGGCAACTGTCGTCCAGTTCGACGTCGACCAGGAACACCTCGATGCCCAGCGCCTCCAGGCGGCGGCGCAAGGTGCGCGCGAACAAGCCCCAGCCGCACAGCACCCAGCGACCACGCGGCACGGTGGGCGCCTCGGCGGCGGCCGTGCCGGCCTGTGTGGTCAGTGCCTCGTAGATGACGTGCAGGCTCGGGGTGCGGACGGAGATGGAGACGCGCTCGGCGAAGGTGTCGAAAGGGTTGATGATGTGGTCGGCCCCGGCCGCCGCCAGCCGCGGATGCCAGGCGTGGTCGCGCGCCACCGCGATCACCGGCACGCGGCTGTTCAGCAGGCGGGCCGACAGCGCCACCTTTGCATTGATGGCGTCGCTGCCGGTCAGCGCGAGCACGCCGGCGCAGCAAGGGTGTGTGAGGCCGGCGATGAGCAGGGCCTTGGGATCGCTGGCGTCGCCGGCCAGCGCGGGAACGGGCACACGGTGGTCGTCCACGTCGGCGCTGTCGACACGGCCGGCGTCGTTGTCCAACACCACGACCCGCGTGCCGTCTTCGGTGATCTCGCGCGCGACACGGTGGCCGGTGTCGTCGTAGCCGCACAGCAGGTAGAAGGGCTCGCGCAAGCGGCGCACTGCGCGCTCGACGCCAGCCTCGTGGCTGATGCGCCGGAACAGCGGGTCCTGCAGCACGGCGAAGAGCGCCCCGATGCCGTACAGCCAGGCCACGACCGTGGCGTAGATCGAGGCCGTGGCCCACAGGCGTTGCGCGTCGGTGAACGGGTAGGGAATCTCGCCCAGGCCGATCGTCGTGCCGAGGAAGCTGACGAAGTAGAACGCGTGCAGGAAGCTCATGCGCCAGGGCTGCCCGTCGGGCGTGACGCCCGGGATCAGCGTGAAGCCGAGCACCGAGACCGCGTAGACAACGATCAACACCACCAGCGGGCGGCGCAGGCGCCGCAGCAGGATGAAGCTGCCGTGGCGGGTGCGGCTGCTCGTGGGGATCACGGGGTCTTGGCGCGACGGTGGGCTGGGCTCACCGGCGCAGGCTCGCCACCTCGATCACGAGCAGCACCACCGAGATGATGTTGGCGACCAGCGCACCGATCGCCAGCGAGACGACCGTCGCCATCTGCGCGGCCGTGGTCTCGGACCCGAAGCCTGCATAGAGCCCCCAGCAAACAGCCGCAGCGATGAGCTGCAGATCGGCGACGAGGCTCGTCGCCAGCATCGTCGAGCCCAGCGGCGAGCGATCGCCGAACTTCATCACCGTGGCGATCAGGCTCACCACCAGGGCGCCAAAGAGCTCGTAGCGGTTGTGCTGCTCAGGATTGCCCAGATCGCCCACGGTGAAGCCGACGTTGAGCGTCAGCGCCAGCACGATGATGAAAGCAAAAAGGACTCGTTCAGGGCTCAAACCATTCCTCCGCACCACGGCGTGCATGCGCGCTCGGTGGGACCCGAGCCGCGCCAGACGGCCCATTGTGCTTGTGCGGTAGCGGCACTGCGCTTTGACATATTGTATTGATATCTATATAATTGCCGCTGACGATTGAAAGCAATGCACACATCAAGGAGATCAGCCCATGACCCTCGACACCCGATCCATCCTCCGCACGCGGCAAGGCGCCATCGGTCGGCCCCTTGCGAGGCCGCCAGTGCCGGCCACCCCACCAACGCCCGAGTTCGTGCTCCGCTTCGCGCACGGTTCGACGCGACTGCCCGCCATGGAGATCGAAGCCCTCCAGCGCTGGACCGCCGACTGGTTGGACCAGGAGCCCAATGGCATGTTCGTCATGGGCTGCAGCGCCCCTGGGCATCGTTCGGCCCGCGTGGAGCGACTGCGCACCTTGCGCACCCTGCTGGCCCAACAGGGCATTTCCGAAGAACGCATCCGCTACACCGGTGATGCCATCGAACCCACGCCCGATGACACCGTGGATGGCGCCAGCGGCGGGACGGCCCGGCTGCGGCTGATCCGCGCCCGCCACGCCGAGCGACAGGTGTGCAGCATTCAGTCGCTCTTCAAAGCCGACAGCGGCAGCAGGGAGGCGGCATGTACCAGCGCATCTTGATCGCGCTCGACGCGCGACCGGTATGTCGCGCCGCCGTCAAGGAAGGTGTGGCGCTCGCGGCAGCGCACGACGCAGAGGCGGTGTTCTTCCACCCGCTGCCGCCCTTCCCGGTGGTGGCCGGAGACATGCCCGTCTTCATCTCGGTCTCGCCGCAGGATTTCGCCAAGGCCGCCAAGGGGCAGGCCGGCAAGGCGCTGAGCGCCGCGCAGGCGGAGGCTGAGAAGGCCGGCGTGGCCTGCATCAAGGTCATGGGCACGGGCGAGTCGGACGCGCATGCCATCGCAGATGCTGCCCGCAAGCGGCGATGCGACCTGATCGTGGTGGCCACCACGGGCAAGAACGCCTTGCTCCGTCTGCTGACGGGCAGCGTGGTGCCAGGTCTGATCACCGTCTCCACCGTGCCGGTTCTCGTGGTGAAAGACGGCCGCCGTACCTCGTCGGCCGCAGGCGCTGCCGTGGTTCCGATCAAGCCGCGCCGGGCCGCCAAGGCCGCAGCGACCACCCCGATGCAGCGCACGCGCCAGGCGAGTGCATGAGCCGCAACGCCACGCGGACACGCAGCGCCGCTCCGGCGGGTCGGGCGCGCAAACCAGACCCTGCTGCCCTTGCGCTGCAGGCCACCGGGACTGACGCATCGGGACCTGACAGCACGCTGCCGCGCGCGCCACAACCGGCGGCCGATCAGCTGCTCCAACAGTTCCGGATCATCCTCAACGCGGTCAAGACGCACTTCCAGCAAGTCGAACGCCGCTGCGGCATCGGTGGCGTGCAGGTGTGGGCACTGGCACTGATCCAGGATCGGCCCGGCCTTGGCGTCGGTCAGCTGGCAGCCGAACTCAACGTGCGCCAGCCGACGGCCAGCAGCGTGGTGCGGAGCCTGACGCTTCAGGGGCTGATCGAGGCACGCCGCGAAGGCGCAGACCGCAGGTCGGTCCAGCTCTACATCACCCCACAGGGCAGCCTGCTCCTGCAAAGAGCGCCGGGCCCGTCCGCCGGCCTGTTGCCAGAAGCTCTGGGCGCGCTGGACACGGGCACCCGCCGGCAGCTGGAGACTCTTCTCGGCTTGGTCATCGACAAGCTGGGGGCAGACCGCGCAGCAGCCACCCGGCCGCTGTCCCGGCTGTAAAGCGCTGCGGAAGTGCCCATCCGCCATCACGAAAGACAGGAGTCCTCATGGGAGTCAGAACCTTTGCACTGTCGGCCGAGGTAGGCATTCGGGATCGGTGGCCTTTCGACTTTGTATCAAGCCGATCTGATGGGCTTGACTCGCCGCCACTGTTGGGCTGTTGCTCCGCCCAATAGGCTGAACTGCCTGTTCAGTCGCGGCGCAGCGCCATGAGGACAGCCGGACTGGCGCCGGATGCCACTCCGCAGGGGCGCCAGACGTACGACTTTATTGTTGAAGAGCCAAGGCGATTTACGGGCTTGTTGTCAGGTTTACGACTTTGTTCTGAACCAACAAACAGCATGCCCCGTTCGCCCGGCGCTCACTCCACCGTCACGCTCTTGGCCAGGTTGCGCGGCTTGTCGACATCGGTGCCCCGCGCGCAAGCCGTGTGATACGCCAGCAGCTGCAGCGGCACCACGTGCAGCAGCGGGCTCAAGGCGCCATAGTGCTCGGGCATGCGGATGACGTGCACACCCGGCTCGCTGCTGATGTGGGTGTCGCTGTCGGCAAACACGTAGAGCTGGCCGCCGCGCGCGCGCACTTCCTGCAGGTTGCTCTTGAGCTTTTCCAGCAGTGCATCGTTGGGTGCCACGGTCACCACCGGCATCTGGTCGGTGACGAGCGCGAGCGGGCCGTGTTTCAGCTCACCCGCCGGGTAGGCTTCGGCGTGGATGTAGCTGATTTCCTTCAGCTTCAGCGCGCCTTCCAGCGCGATGGGGTAGTGCAGGCCGCGGCCCAGGAAGAGCGCGTTTTCCTTGCGCGCGAAGTCTTCGCTCCACGCGATGATCTGCGGCTCCAGCGCCAGCACGGCCTGCAGCGCCACGGGCAGGTGGCGCAGCGCCTTCAGCTCGGCCGCCTCTTGCTGTTCACTCAGCCGGCCGCGCACCAGCGCCAGCGCCAGCGTCAGCAAATACAGGCCCGCCAATTGAGTCGTGAACGCTTTCGTGCTGGCCACGCCGATCTCCACGCCAGCGCGTGTGATGTAGGCCAGCTTGCACTCGCGCACCATGGCGCTGGTGCTCACGTTGCAGATGGTCAGCGTGTGCTCCATGCCCAGGCTGCGCGCGTGTTTCAGCGCGGCCAGGGTGTCGGCCGTTTCGCCGCTTTGCGTGATGGTGACGACCAGCGTCTTCGGGTCGGGCACGCTGTCGCGGTAGCGGTACTCGCTGGCGATCTCCACGCTGGTGGGGATGCCGGCGATGCTCTCCATCCAGTACTTGGCCGCCATGCCGGCGTAGCTGCTGGTGCCGCAGGCCAGGATGAGCACGCGGTCGACGTCCTTGAACACGCGGTAGGCACCGTCGCCGAAGAGCTCGGGGCTGATGCCCTCCACGCCTTCCAGCGTGTCGGCCAACGCGCGCGGCTGCTCGAAGATCTCTTTCTGCATGTAATGCCGGTACGGACCCAGCTCGGCCGCGCCGCTGTGTGCGGTGACGGTGCGCACCGGGCGCTGCACGGGCTGGTACCGGCCTTGTGCATCAGCGGCGCTGATCCACACCTTGCCCAGCTGCAGGTCGACAACGTCGCCTTCTTCCAGGTAGACGATCTGGTCGGTCACGCCGGCCAGGGCCATGGCGTCGCTGGCGAGGAAGTTCTCGCCAGGGCCCACGCCCAGCACCAGCGGCGACCCCTGGCGCGCCCCCACCACGCGGTTGGGCTCGTCGCGCGCGAAGACGGCAATCGCATAGGCGCCCTTCAGCAGCGGCAAGGCGCGCTGCACGGCGTCGAGCAGGTCGCCGTCGTAGAAGCTGTGCACCAGGTGGGCGATGACCTCGGTGTCGGTCTGGCTGGTGAAGACGTAGCCGCGTTCGCGCAGCTCGGCGCGCAGCTCGTCGTGGTTCTCGATGATGCCGTTGTGCACGAGGCCGATGCGCGCCACCGGTGTGGTGGCGCCGCCCGCTTCCAGGCTGCCGAAGCCGGTGGCCATGGCGTCGATGTTCGCCCCGGCGCTGAAGTGCGGGTGCGCGTTGTGCACCGCCGGCGCGCCGTGTGTGGCCCAGCGGGTGTGGGCGATGCCGGTGCCGCTGGCCACGCCGTCGGCGGCGATGTTGGCTTCGAGCTCGGCCACGCGGCTGGTGCTGCGCGCGCGCCGCAGAGCGCCGCCCTGGTGCACGGCCACGCCGCAGCTGTCATAGCCGCGGTACTCCAGGCGCTTCAGGCCCTCCAGCAGGATGGGAACGATGTTGCGGTTGCTGACGGCGCCGACGATGCCACACATGCTGGAAGCTCCTGGAGGTTCAAGGGTTGCGCATGCTAGGCCAGAGGGAGAGATGGTTTCTTGCGATTTTCTTTCTATGTCGAAACAAAACACCACACATGACTGAGCGCACGCCAAAAGATCCATCAGCACCAACTTGATGAATTATTCTTTCATCATGAACCTCGACGCCACCGACCTGCGCCTGCTCACCCTGCTGCAAGACGACGCCTCGCTCACCAACCAGGCCCTGGCCGACCGCGCCGGCACCTCACCGGCCACGGCGCTGCGCCGGGTGCGCCGGCTGGAAGACGGCGGTGTCATCGAACGCCGCGTGGCCTTGCTGAACCCGCAGGCCCTGTGGGCGGGGCGCGAGGGGCTCACGGCGCTGGTGGAGATCACGCTCGACCGCCAGGGTGCCGAGCACCTGGAGGCCTTCGAGGCCCGCGCCGTGGCCGAGGCCGCGGTGCAACAGGTCTGGCGCGTGAGCCCGGGGCCCGACTTCGTGCTCGTCGCGCACGTGGAAGGCATGCCGGCCTACCACGCGCTGGTGCAGCGCCTTTTCACGCAAGACGCCAACGTGCGCAACGTGAAGGCCTTCTTCAGCGTGAAGCGCGCGAAGTTCGACCCGCGCCTGCCACTGCCACCGGCGAGCGCGTGAACTTCAGCTTGATCAGGCCGCCTTCAGCACCGCCAGGCCCTTGAGGTACTCCCCCTCGGGAAACACCAGCGTGGTCGGGTGGTCGCAGGCCCCTTCCAGTCGCTGGAGGATGGCGCCGTCCACGCCGGCGTCCATGGCCGCGCCGGCCACGATCTTGTGGAACAAGTCGGCGCTGATGCCGCCGCTGCAGCTGAAGGTGAGCAGCAGCCCGCCGGGCTGCAGGAGCTTCAGCGCCAGGCGGTTGATGTCTTTGTAGGCGCGGCTGGCGCGCTCGGCGTGGGCCGCGGTGGGCGCGAACTTGGGCGGGTCGAGCACGATGCAGTCGAAGCGCCGGCCGGCATGCAGCGCCTCGCGCAGGAACTGGTTGACGTCGGCGTCGCGCGCTTCGCTGCGTGCGGGGTCGTAGCCGTTGAGCGCCACGTGGGCGTTCACACGCTCGATGGCAGGGGCCGATGAATCGATGCTGGTCACACGCGCCGCACCGCCGGCCAGCGCCGCCACCGTGAAGCCGCCGGTGTAGCAGTAGCAGTTCAGCACGTCCTGGAAACCACCGTGCTGCACCCAGCGCTGCAGCAGCGCGCGGTTGTCGCGCTGGTCGAGGTAGAAGCCGGTCTTGTGGCCTTGGGCCACGTCCAGCGTCAAGCGCCAGGCGTGCTCGGTGATGGTGATTTCGGTGTTGCCTTCGCCGCGCAGCCAGCCGGTGGCCGGCTGCAGGCCCTCCAGCCCGCGCACGCTGGCATCGCTGCGCTCGTACAGGCGCGTGCAGCCGGTTGCTTGCAGCAGCACATCGGCCAGGGTCTGCTTCCAGCGCTCGGTGCCGGCGCTGAGGAACTGCGCGCACAGGGTGTCGGCGTAGCGGTCGACGATGAGGCCCGGCAGGCCGTCAGCTTCGCCGTGCACGAGGCGCACGCCGTCGCTGGCAATCGGCAACCGTGCACGCAAAGCCACGGCGCGCTGCACGCGGCGCTCGAAGCAGGCGCGATCGATGCGCTCGGCCTCGTCGAAGCTCCACGCGCGCACGCGGATCATCGAGTTCGGGCTGTAGGCGCCCCAGGCCAGAAACTGGCCGGCTGCGTCTTCCACACGCACGGTTTCGCCGGCATCGGCCGCGCCCTTGGCGATGCTGCCCTGGAACACCCAGGGGTGGCGGCGTTGCAGCGAGCGCTCTTTGCCCTCGCGGAGGCGGATGGATTTCATCGTGTCGGATCAACTCTTTTTCTTGGCCCGCGGGTGCGCCGCGTCGTAAGCCCGCGCCAGGTGCTGGAAGTCGAGCTTGGTGTAAACCTGCGTGGTGCTGATGCTGGCGTGGCCCAGCAGCTCTTGCACGGCACGCAGGTCGCCGCTGCTCTGCAGCAGGTGGCTGGCGTAGCTGTGGCGCAGCATGTGCGGGTGCACGCCTGTGGGCAGGCCAGCCTGCGCGGCCTGCAGCTGCAGGCGGTTGCGCAATTGGTTGGGCGTGAGGCGTGTGCCCAGGCGGCTGACAAACAGCGCCTTCTCGCCCGCCGCCGCCAGCGTGGTGCGCCAGGGCAGCCAAGCCTGCAGCGCCGCCAGCGCCGCGCTGCCGATGGGCAGGCTGCGGCGCTTGCCGCCCTTGCCCAGCACGTGGGCGCTAGCGTCGGCCAGATCGAGCCAGCCGCGGCTCTCAGCGGCTGTTTCGGGGCCGGCCTGCACATCCAGGCCCAGCACCTCGGCCACGCGCAGGCCGCAGCCGTAGAGCAGCTCGGTGATGGCGTGGTCGCGCGCGGCCAGGGCCGGCGGGGTGTTTTCGGTCTGGTGCTCGGCCAGGGCCACGGCTTGCTCCACGGCCAGCGCCTTGGGCAGCGGCCTGGGCGCCTTGGGCGGGCGCAGGCCTTCCACCGGGTTGAGCTGCACCACGCCCTGCCGGCCCCACCAGCGGAACAGGCCGCGCCAGGCCGCCAGGTGGATGGCGATGCTGCGCGCCGCCAGCCCGCGCACACGCAGCTGCGCCACCCAGCTGCGCAGGTGGTGCACCTGGGCCTGCGGCAGCGGCACGGCGCTGGCCGCGGCCGCGGTCTGCAGGCGGCGCAGCGCCTCGCGGTACATCGCCAGCGTGCGTTCGGCCAGGCGACGCTCCACACGCAGGTGCGTGAGGAAATCTTCGAGCGCGGGGTCCAGCAAGGCGTCAGCAGGCGCCGCCGCGGTCTGCGGCGCAGAGGCCGGCACCGCCACGCGCATGGCCCGCCCTGCCCGCTTCAGGCCTGCAGGCGCAGGCGCGAGAGCGCGGCCGACGAGACCTCGCCGATGCGCATCAGGAACTCGGTGCCCATGTCGGCGGCGTAGCGCGTAGGGTCGGGCGAGCCGAGCACCAGCAGGCCGAAGGCGCCGGCCTTCTCGTCCATGCCGTGGCGCAGCGGAATCATCGCCATGCTGGCCACCGTGGCGCCGTCGTCCAGCCACTCGCTGGCCTCGAAGCCGGCGTTGGCGCCGCAGTAGGGCAGCGTCAGGCTGGCGGCGAAGCTCTTCACGTCTTCGCTGGCGGGCTCGGCGTAGGTGGCGCCGTTGTGCGGTGCCTCCACGCCCCACAGGCGGATGGCGGCCTGCGGGATGAGGAACTCGTGCTTCAGCGAGGCCACCATGCGGCCCGGCAGCTCGGCCGGGTCGGCCGTCAGCAGGATGGTGCGCGTGTAGCGGTGCAAGCGCTCGGCGATGGCCACGTTCTCCTGGCTGTTGCGGATCATTTCCATGATCTTCAACTCCAGGCCCTTGATGCGCTCGCGCAGCATTTCCATCTGCCGTTCCTGCAGCGAGACGGCGCGCTGCCCGTGCGGGCTGGTGAGCTGGATGGCGCCCAGCAGTTCGGCATGGCGCTCGAAGAACCCGGGCGTGTTGCCCAGGTAGTTGGCGATGTCGGCTTCGGTGATGCCCTGCACCCCGTCGGCGTTGTTGCTCACAGTTCTATCTCTCCTTCGAAAACGGTCTCGGCCGGGCCAGTCATGAACACAGAGCTCTCACCACCCGCCCATTCGATGCGCAGGTCGCCACCGCGCGTGTGCACTTCCACGGCGGCGTCCAGCCAGCCCAGGCGGATACCGGCCACCACGGCGGCGCAGGCGCCGGTGCCGCAGGCCAGGGTCTCGCCGGCATCACGCTCGTGCACACGCAGGCGGACTTCGGTGCGCGTGAGCACCTGCAAAAAGCCCACGTTCACCTTGCGCGGAAAACGCGCGTGGGTCTCGATGCGCGGGCCCCAGTCGGCCACCGGCGCGGTGTCGACATCGGCCACACGCAGCACGGCGTGCGGGTTGCCCATCGAGAGCACGGCCACTTCGCAGCCGGGCCCCACATCGGCCAAGGGCCAGCACTCGAAGCCGCCTTCGGCACGCGGCTGCAGGCCGGCAGCCTCAAAAGGCAGGCGCGCGTGCTCGAAGACCGGCCGGTTCATGTCCACGGTGACGCGGCCGTCGCTGCGCAGCTGCAGCGTGAGGCGGTTGTTGACGGTCTCCACCTGCACGGTGGTCTTGTCGGTAAGGCCGCGGCCGTGCACGTAGCGCACGAAGCAGCGTGCGCCGTTGCCGCAGTGCTCCACTTCATCGCCGCTGGCGCCGTTGAAGATGCGGTAGCGGAAATCGACGCCCGGCGTCGCGCTGCGTTCCACCAGCAGGATCTGGTCGGCGCCCACGCCAAAGCGGCGGTCGCCCAGGCGCTGCAGCTGCGCGCGGCTCAGCGCCAGTGGCACGGCGGTGCCGTCGAGCACGACGAAGTCGTTGCCCGCGCCTTGCATCTTGGTGAAGGGAACCCGCATGGCCGCGATTGTCGCAGCCGGGGCCCACCGCTTCAGTAGATGGGCGGCTCGCCTGGATCAGTAAACCGGGCCTTCGCCAGAATCAGTAAACCGGGCCTTCGCCCGGGGGCCGCGTCTTGAAACGCTTGTGCACCCAGAAGTACTGCGCCGGCATGAGGTTGATCTGTTCTTCGATGTAGCGGTTCATGGCCGCGGCGTCGGCCTCGGGGTCGTCGCTGGGCCAGCCTTCCCAGGCCGGCATGAACTTCACGCGGTAGCCCTGGCCGCCGGGCAGCATCTCGGCGATCAGTGGCTGCACCACCATGCCCAGGCTCTTGGCCATGCGCGAGGGCGCCAGCAGCGTGGCCGCGGGCTGGCCGTAGAAGGGCACGAAGGCGGCGTCGCGCAGGCCGAAATCCATGTCAGAGGCGTTGAAGAAGGCCACGCCCTTCTTGATGGCCCGCACCACGGGAATGGCGCCCTGCTGGCGGTTGAACAGCAGCGCCAGGCCGAAACGCGCGCGACCCTTGTGGAAGGCGGCGTCCATCACCGGGTTGCTCTGCGCGGTGTAGATGTCGCAGCCCATGCGCGTCTGGAAGAGCTGCGTGGCGGCGCCCGCCACCTCCAGGCCCACGAAGTGCGGCACCAGCCACATCACGGGCTTGTCGCTGCGCTCGGCCAGGTGGATGTCGCCTTCGACGTGGATCAGCCGCTTCAGCCGCTCGGCGCTCGCATGCCAGAGCAGGCCACGTTCCAGCAGGCTGCGCCCGGTCCACATGAAGTGCTCGCGCACCAGGCGGTGCTGTTCGGCCACGCTCAGATGCGGCATGCACAGCGCGATGTTGCGGCGCGCCACCTCGCGCCGCGCACGGCCCGCGCTGTGCAGCAGCAGGCCCAGGCCCTGCCCCACGCGGGCCAGCAGCGGCAGCGGCAGCCAGTGCAGCAACCACACCAGGCCCAGCGCCACACGCGCCGCGCCATTGGCCGCGGCCTGCCTGAAACCCGGCGCACTCAAGACGCGCTCTCCACCTGGCGCGGCTGCTTGTAGCGGTGGTAGCCCCAGAGGTACTGCGAAGGCCGCTGCAGGATCACCTGCTCCATGCTGCGGTTGATGGCGATGGCAGCGGCGGCGTCGTCGATGCTGCCGTCGGCGCCGCGCTCGGGCAGTGGCACCGGCAGCGGCTGCGCGCGCACGACGTAGCCGGCGCCCTGCGGCAGGCGCTCGGTCCAGAGCACGGCCACGGCCGCGCCGGTCTGCAGCACCAGGCGTGCGGCCAGCGTCATGGTGTAGGCCGGCTGGCCGAAAAACGGCGCCCACACGCCCATGCCTTCGGGCGGCACCTGGTCGGGCAAAAGACCCAGCGTTTCGCCCTTTTTCAGCGCTCGCATCAAGAGCCGCACGCCGGCCAGGCTGGCCGGTGCGGTGGCCAGCGCGGGCCGGGCGCGGGCGGTTTCCTCCAGCTCGCGCAGCCAGGCCTGGCGCGCCGGGCGGTAGAGCACGGTGATGGGCTGGCGCGCGCCGAAACGTTCGGCATAAGCCTGTGCACTCACCTCGAAGCTGCCCATGTGCGGCGTCAGCAGCACCAGGCCCTTGCCGCGGGCCAGCAGGGTTTCGAGCAACTCGGCACCTTCCCAGCGCACCGGGTCGGTGATGGGCTGCTCACGCGGGCGCAGCCACAGCCGTGGCAGCTCCATCACCAGCTTGCCGGCATCGGCCACGGCGGCCCGGCGCTCGGCCGCACTCACGCCCGCCAAGCTGGCGTTGGCCTTCAGGCGGCGGCGGTAGCTGGGGGACAGCGCATAGGCCAGCCAGCCCATCAGCCCGCCCAGGGCGTGCAAAAAGCGCAGAGAGCGGTGGGCGAGCCAGGGCAGCAGGAAGGACATCGTTCGTAGAATGCAGGCATCGCCGAGTTAAAGAACAACTTGCGGGGCGATCGCGGACGTGAAGCATAGCCACAAGGCTGGGCCTCCTGCCGCTGGGGTGCCGGGCCCACCAGCCCGAGCCTCAACAAATCCGCTAAAGCGTTCGCCGCGGCTCCAGAGCATCTGACCAGCGACGACGCAACCAGGTGCAACTACAACGGAGCTTTTCCAGTGGCGAACGACTTCCTCTTCACATCCGAATCGGTCTCTGAAGGTCACCCCGACAAGGTGGCCGACCAGATCTCCGACGCCATCCTCGACGCGATCTTCAAGCAAGACCCGAAGAGCCGCGTGGCCGCCGAGACGCTGTGCAACACCGGCCTGGTGGTGCTGGCCGGCGAGATCACGACCAACGCCCACGTCGACTACATCCAGGTGGCGCGCGACACCATCAAGCGCATCGGCTACGACAACACCGAGTACGGCATCGACTACAAGGGCTGCGCGGTGATGGTCTGCTACGACAAGCAGAGCAACGACATCGCCCAGGGCGTGGACCACGCCAGCGACGACTACCTCAACATCGGCGCCGGCGACCAGGGCCTGATGTTCGGCTACGCCTGCGACGAGACGCCCGAGCTGATGCCCGCGCCGATCTACTACGCGCACCGCCTCGTGGAGCGCCAGGCCCAGCTGCGCAAGGACGGCCGCATGCCCTACCTGCGCCCCGACGCCAAGAGCCAGGTGACGATGCGTTATGTCGACGGCAAGCCGCACAGCATCGACACCGTGGTGCTGAGCAGCCAGCACGCGCCCGAGTGGAGCCTGGGCGACAAGATGAAGCCCGAGTTCACCGAGGCCGTGATCGAAGAGATCATCAAGCCCGTGCTGCCCAAGGAATGGCTGCAGAACACGCGCTACCTGATCAACCCGACCGGCCGCTTCGTCGTCGGCGGCCCGCAGGGTGACTGCGGTCTGACCGGCCGCAAGATCATCGTCGACACCTACGGCGGCGCCTGCCCGCACGGCGGCGGTGCTTTCTCGGGCAAGGACCCCTCCAAGGTCGACCGCTCGGCCGCCTACGCCGCGCGCTACGTGGCCAAGAACGTGGTGGCCGCCGGCCTGGCGCGCCAGTGCCAGGTGCAGGTGGCCTACGCCATCGGTGTGGCCAAGCCCATGAACATCACGGTCTACACCGAGGGCACAGGCAAGATCAGCGACGACAAGCTCAGCGCCATCGTCGCCGAGGTCTTCGACCTGCGCCCGAAGGGCATCATCCAGATGCTGGACCTGCTGCGCCCCATCTACGAGAAGACCGCCGCTTATGGCCACTTCGGCCGCGAAGAGCCGGAGTTCTCATGGGAGCGGACGGACAAGGTCGACGCGCTGCGGGCAGCCGCGGGCCTGTAAACCCCCAGCACCGCGCGCCAGCATCGGCGCGCGGGCCGCTAAGCTGCAGGCATGCCCAGCGCACGCCTGAACTGTACGCACTGCGGCGCGCCGCTCGACGCGCTGGCGCGCCGTCTGCACAAAAACCACTGCGACCGGGCCGCGTGCCGCCAGCTGGCCGATGCATCGGTGCTCGAAGGCCGGTGGCAAGCCCTGGTGGCCATCGCAACGGACCGGGTGGCCGCACGGGCCGATTCGCCCGCACCCGCACCCGTGCAGGTGCTCTGGCTCAACCCGGTGACGCGCCACACCGAAGAGGTCGGCCCCGCACTGCGGGCTGCGCTGGCACAAGCCTGGCGCGACGCACACGCCACCGGCTACCGGCGCGAGTTCGCCGGCACCGACTCGGCCACCCAGGTGCCCGCAGAAGCGGCCGCACTCTGCGCACACTGCGGCGGCGGCTGCTGCTCGCACGGGGCGCACCACCACGGCTTCATCGATGCCGCGGTGCTGGAGCGCTGGCTCGCACAGCACCCCGGCCGTTCGACGGACGACGCCATCGACGACTACCTGTCGCACCTGCCAGCAACGCACGTGGCCGGCAGCTGCGCCTTCCACAGCGCCCAGGGCTGCAGCTTGCCGCGCGAGCACCGCGCCGACACCTGCAACCGCTACATCTGCAAGACCCTGGCCACCTGGGGCGAGGCGCTGACTGCAACGCCCGGGCGTGCAGCCCTCGTGGTCACGCGCGACGGCCGACGCTGGGAGCAGCTGGCTGCTGTTCAGCAGGGCCGCCTGGAACCCTTGCACGGCCTGCCCCAACCCGACGACCTGCCCGCACCTCGAGCCGTACCGTGAGCCGCACCTTGAGCCGCAGCCCCTTGCTGGACGACCTGCGCCGCCACGCCGTGGCGCGCAGCCTCTTCAAACCCACCACGCTGCCCGCGGCCTTGCGCCGCCTGGGTTTTGTGCAGGCCGACCCCATCCGCGCCCCGGCCCGGGCGCAAGACCTCACGCTGCGCCACCGTGTGCAGGGCTACCGCGCTGGCGACCTGGAGCGCCGCTACACCCGGCTGCCCATCGAAGAAGATTTTTTCATCAACTACGGCTACCTGCCGCGCGAAACGCAGGCGTTGATGCACCCACGCACGGCCGAAACGGTGTGGCCGGCCGCGCGCCGGCAGCAGGCGCAGGCCGTGCTCGACTTCGTGCGCGAGCGCGGTGTGGTGCACCCGCGCGAGGTCGATGCGCACTTCCAGCACGGCAAGGCGAAAAACTGGTTCGGCGGCAGCAGCAATGCGAGCACGCAGCTGCTCGACGGCATGCACTACCGCGGCCTGCTGCGCACGGCGCGGCGCGAGGGGGGCATCCGTCTGTACAGCGTGCGCGAAGTGCACGCAGCCCCGGCGGACACCGCCGCGGCGATGGACACCCTGGTCGACGTGGTGGTGCAGAAATACGCACCGCTGCCGGAGCTGACGCTGAACATGCTGGTCAGCCGCATCCGCTACGGCGCCCCGCACTGGACCGCCCTGTGCAAACCCGCGCTCGCCCGCGCCAAGACCAGGCTGCCGCACGCTGTGGTGGACGGCCAGCGCTGGTTCTGGCCCGCGGGCGAAAACCCGGCCTCGCGCCGCCACGCCGTGCCCGACACGGTGCGCCTGCTGGCGCCCTTCGACCCCGTGGTCTGGGACCGCCGCCGCTTCGAGCTGCTGTGGGGCTGGGCCTACCGCTTCGAGGCCTACACCCCGGCGCCGAAACGTGTGCGCGGCTACTACGCCTTGCCACTGCTGTGGCGCGACCAGGTCATCGGCTGGGCCAATGCCAGCGTGCAAGGCGAGCGCCTGCAGGTGCAGACGGGTTACGTCAGCGGCCGCGCGCCGCGCGAGGCGGGCTACGCCGCAGCCCTGGCCGATGAAACGGCGAGCCTGGCCGGTTTCCTGGGCGTGGCCCCGCCCTGACCGCAGGAATTCACGCCGCAGCGCAGCTTGTAGAGCCCGCGCCCCACGCATTCGGGGGCTTGTGGCTAGAATTCGCAGCAGTTCCGAGGAGCGTTGCAACCTTCAGCAAGAAGGCCAGGCTCGGATCTCTACATTGCAACCGCGCTCACCTGCACGACAGTGTTCGTGGGTGAGCTGATTCTCCCCACCACGTGCGTGCAGGTCCTCAACCGTTTGGAGCCTGACGATGAACGCCGTTCTGAAACCCCTGCACACCAGCGACTACGCCGTGGCCGATCTTTCCCTGGCCGAGTGGGGCCGCAAGGAAATCAAGATCGCCGAGACCGAGATGCCCGGCCTGATGGCCATCCGCGAAGAATTCGCGGCCAAGCAGCCCCTTAAGGGCGCGCGCATCACCGGCAGCCTGCACATGACCATCCAGACCGCCGTGCTGGTGGAAACGCTGCAGGCCCTGGGCGCCGAGGTGCGCTGGGCCAGCTGCAACATCTACAGCACGCAAGACCACGCCGCCGCCGCGCTGGTGGTCAAGGGCACGCCGGTCTTCGCCTACAAGGGCGAGACCCTGGTCGACTACTGGGACTACACGCACCGCATCTTCGAATTCGGCGCCAAGGGCAGCGAAGGCGAAGGCCCGAACATGATCCTCGACGACGGCGGCGACGCCACGCTGCTGATGCACCTGGGCAAGCGCGCCGAGACCGACCTGAGCGTGCTGGCCAACCCGGGCAGCGAAGAAGAAGAGATCCTGTTTGCCGCCATCAAGGCCAAGCTGAAGGAAGACGCCACCTGGTACAGCCGCAAGGGCGCGCAGATCATCGGCGTGACCGAAGAGACGACCACCGGCGTGCACCGCCTGAAGGAAATGAGCGCCAAGGGCCAGCTCATGTTCCGCGCCATCAACGTCAACGACAGCGTCACCAAGAGCAAGTTCGACAACCTCTACGGCTGCCGTGAGAGCCTGGTGGACGCCATCAAGCGCGCCACCGACGTGATGATCGCCGGCAAGGTGGCCGTGGTGGCCGGTTACGGCGACGTGGGCAAGGGCAGCGCCCAAGCCCTGCGCGCCCTCAGCGCCCAGGTGTGGGTGACCGAGATCGACCCCATCAACGCCCTGCAGGCCACGATGGAAGGCTACAAGGTCGTGACCATGGAGTACGCCGCCGACAAGTGCGACATCTTCGTCAGCGCCACCGGCAACAAGAGCGTCATCACGCGCAAGCACATGGAAGCGATGAAGGACGAGGCCATCGTCTGCAACATCGGCCACTTCGACAACGAGATCGACGTCGCTGCGCTGGCCGATTGCACCTGGGACGAGATCAAGCCCCAGGTCGACCACGTGATCTTCCCTGACGGCAAGAAGATCATCATGCTGGCCAAGGGCCGCCTGGTGAACCTGGGCTGCGGCACGGGCCACCCCAGCTTTGTGATGAGCGCCAGCTTCGCGAACCAGACCATCGCGCAGATCGAGCTATTCAGCCACCCCGACAGCTACGACAACGGCAAGGTCTACGTGCTGCCCAAGCACCTGGACGAGAAGGTGGCGCGCCTGCACCTGAAGAAGGTCGGCGCCATGCTGACCGAGCTGAGCGACGAGCAGGCCGCCTACATCGGCGTGCCGAAGTCGGGGCCCTTCAAGCCCGACACTTACCGCTACTGAGGCCAGGCCCATGAGCACCGAGCACAAGTCGGTGCCCATCAGCTTCGAGTTCTTCCCGCCCAACACCCCCGTCGGCAGCGACAAGCTGAAGACGGTGGTGCAGGAGCTTGCGGCCGTGCGGCCGGAGTTCTTCAGCGTCACCTATGGCGCGGGCGGGGCCACGCGTGAGAAGACGCTGGCCACGGTGAAGGACATCGCGGCGATGGGCCATGAAGCGGCGCCGCACCTCAGTTGCGTGGGCAGCACGCAGGAGAGCATCCGCGAGATCCTGGGCACCTACCGCGCCCAGGGCATCCGGCGGCTGGTGGCGCTGCGCGGCGACCTGCCCAGCGGCACCGCGGTGGCCGGCGAGTTCCGCTACGCGGCCGACCTCATCGCCTTCATCCGCCAGGAGCAGGGCGCCGACTGGCACATCGAAGCGGCCGCCTACCCGGAATACCACCCGCAGCAGCGCTACGCGAAGAAGGACCTCGAACACTTCGCGGCCAAGATGAAGGCCGGTGCCGACAGCGCGATCACGCAGTTCTTCTTCAACCCCGACGCCTACTTCCACTTCGTCGATGAAGTGCGCAAGCTCGGGGTCACGGCGCCCATCGTGCCGGGCATCATGCCCATCCACAACTACGCGAAGATCGCGCAATTCGCGGCGCGCGACGGCATCGAGATCCCGCGCTGGGTGGCCTTGAAGATGGAGGGTTACCTCGACGACGCCGCCAGCGTGCGCAGCTTCGGCATCGAGGTGGTGGCGCGCCTGTGCCGCCGGCTCATCGAGGGCGGTGCACCCGGCATCCATTTCTACACGCTCAACCAGAGCGCGCTGAGCCTGGAAGTCTGCAAGCAGCTCGGCTGATCGGCACGGTGCCCGCGCCTGCCGCAAGGTTGCCGCGGCGCCACAGCGCCACCCCCGCCCGCTTGACCCAGGTCAAGCGGGCCCCGTCACCTGACAACGGTGTCAGCCTTCGGGTTCTCGTGAGGAGTGCAATGGGTTCGAGGCCATGTGGCCCCGACCCACTCCCACGGAGGATTTCATGAAGACCACGACCCGCTCCACCGCCCTGCCCTCCATCCGCGCCGCGGCGCTGGTGTTGCTGGCGGCGACCGGCGCGGCCCAGGCCAATGACACGGGCGACTGGCTCGTGCGTGGCCGCGCCCTGTACCTCGATTCGGCCAACAAGGACAGCACAGGCCTGAACCTGAGCGTCAACAACAAGACCTTCCCCGAGTTCGACATCAGCTATTTCTTCAGCCCGAACTTCGCGGCCGAGCTGGTGCTGACCTACCCGCAGAAGCACGACATCCGCAGCAACGGCGCAAAGATCGGCACGCTCAAGCACCTGCCGCCCACGCTGCTGGGCCAGTACCACTTCACCGGCCTGGGTGGCTTCCGCCCCTACCTGGGCGCGGGCGTGAACTACACCATCTTCTCCGACGTGCAGTTCGCCCCCGCCGTGGTGGCCGCACTGCAGCCGAGCATCAAGAAACACAGCGTCGGCCTGGCCCTGCAGGTGGGTGTGGACGTGCCCGTGGGCGGCTGGCTGCTGAACTTCGACGTGAAGAAGGTCAAGCTGGAAACCGACGTTTACGCCGGCGCCAACAAGGCCGGCACCTTCAAGGTCGACCCGGTGCTCTTCAGCATCGGGCTGGGCAAACGCTTCTGATGCGCTGGCGCAGCGGCCTCAATCAGGCCGCTGCCAGGCCACACCTTCTTCGGTGAGCACGGCGTCCAGCGGCACGTCGTGCGGCTCGGCTTGCAGCCAGGGCAGAAAGCCGAAGCTGTAAGCCAGACCCACGGTGTAGGGCCGCGGCGCCAGGGTGGCGAGCGTTCGGTCGTAGAAGCCGCCGCCATAACCCAGGCGCACACCCTCGGGGCCGTAGCCCACGCAGGGCACCAGCAGCAGCGTGGGGTGGAAGACGGGCGTGTCCTTCGGCTTCGGGATGCCGTAGGCGTCGTCTTCCATCTCGCAGCCCGGAAACCACATCTGGAAGCGCAGCTGCTTGGTGGCCTTGTCGATCACCGGCAGCCCGATGCAGCGCTCTTCGTCGGCTTCCGTCCAGCGGAAGAGCGCCGGCAGCGCGTCGAACTCGCCCTTGATGGGCCAGTAGGCACCGATGGCCTTGTCATCTCGCCCCATCAGCCACACGCGCAGCACCTCTTGCAGGTGCATGGCGCGCTGGTGGCGGTCGATCAGGCTCTGGCGCTCGGCCTGCAGCTGGCGCCGCAGGGTCTTCTTGTCTTGCGAGGGTTCCAGGGGCGGCATCGGGAAGCTCATGCCGCCGATTGTCAGGCCCGCGCCACCAGCAACGCCAGCGGGCCGCCCCGGGTGCGGTGACGCTCGCTCAGGCCTGCGCGGGCAGGCGCTGGCCGCGTGCCTCGGGCAGCACCCAGGGCCACACCCAGCTGGATTGCCACCAGGCGCGCGCTGGCGCCGGGCCAGCCGGGGTCAGGGCCGGGGCCAGCAGCACGCTCAGGCGCGCTTGCGGCCAGGCCTGCAGCACCCAGCGGGTGCCGGCCGGCAGCTCGAGGCTGTCGCCCGGCTGCAGCCACAGGTCTTCGGCCCCGGGGCCGGCCTGCTCGGCCGTCACCCACAGGCAGCCTTCGTCCACACGCAGCCAGCGCGCGACCGGGCTGGCGGCCAGCGTGGTGGCCTCGTGGCCTTCCAGCGCCCAGGCCCAGGGGGCCGAGTGCTCATGCAATCTGGTCATGGCTAGTGATGTTTTCACGGTGCGGTCCTTGTCTTCTCTCAGCGGAGCGAATCATCGGGTTTACCCGGCGCACCGTCCAATCATGTTGCGGGGCTTGATTGATAATCATCGGTAATGAATGCCCCGCGCCACCGCCCGCTGTCCATCGGCCCCTTGCGGGCCTTCGAGGCCGTGGCGCGGCGCCTGAGCTTCCGCGCTGCGGCCGAAGAGCTGCACCTCACGCAACCGGCCATCAGCCGGCAGATCCGCAGCCTGGAAGACGAACTCGGCGCCACGCTCTTCCTGCGCGGCACGCGGCATGTCGAGCTCACCGGACCCGGCGCGCAGCTGCTGCAGAGCGTGGCGCCGCTGCTGGCGCAGATGGACCGCAGCGTGCGCCAGATCCGCCACACCCAGCACCGCCAGCCGGTGGGCGTGACCACCTTTGCCAGCTTTGCCTCGCTGTGGCTGCTGCCGCGGCTGGCGGGTTTCCAGAACACGCACCCGGAATCGGACATCCGCATATCGGCCAGCGACCACCTGGTCGATTTCGACGACCCCGAGATCGACCTCGCGCTGCGCTACTGCCGCCCGGAGCAGGCGCCGCCGGGCAGCACCTTGCTCTTCGGCGAGGTGCTCACACCCGTGGCCAGCCCGGCCTTGCTGCAGCGCCTGCCGTTGCGCAGCGCCGCCGATCTGGCCAGCCACACGCTGCTCGAAGAAGACGACCCTCGGCCCAGCGCCGAGTACCTGAGCTGGCGCCACTGGCTGCGCCTGAACGCGCCGCCGGGGCTGCAGCCGCGAGGCTGGGTCTACCTGAACTTCACCTACCAGCAGGTGCAGGCGGCGCTGGCCGGCCAGGGCCTGGCGCTGGCCCGCGTGCCGTTGGTGCGCGAGGCCATCGCACGCGGCGAACTGGTCGAGCCCTTCGGCAGCGCCGGCCGGGTGATGTCGCCCTTCTCGTACTGGCTGGTGCGCTGGCCGGCGCGGCGTGAACGCCCCGCCCTGGCCGCCTTCGAAGGCTGGCTGCTGGAGCAGGCCGCCTTGACGCGCGAAGAACTGGCCCGTGAACCGCTGCCTGCATGACAGAGGGGCTACACCCCCCTGCGCTAAATTCAGCCGCATGAGACCGAGTGCCCACCCCCGCGGCCGCAGGCCGGCCCCCCGATGCTGGCGCGCGGCAGCGGCCGGCCTGGTGGCGTTGCTGACGCTGGCGGCCTGGGCCCCGGCGCAGGCGCAGCTGCCGCCACCCAGCGCAGGCGACAACACCGTCGTGCAGGCGCGCGAAGCCCTGCGCCGCGGCGACCGTGCAGCACTGCTGGCCACGCGTGACGCGCTGCAGCAGCAAGGCCACCCGCTGGCGATGTGGGCCGACTACTGGGAACTCAGCAACCGCCTGGCCACCGCGCAGCAGCCCGAGCTCGACGCCTTCTACGCGCGCTGGCCCAGCACCTACGTCGAAGACCGCCTGCGCAACGACTGGCTGCTGGAACTGGGCCGCCGGCAAGACTGGGCCGGTGTGCGCGCGGAGTTCCCGCGCTTCCGCATGAACGACGACCGCGAGGTCACCTGCCACGTGCTGCTGGCGCGCCACCTGGAGAAACAAGACGTGCGCCTCGCCGCGCTGGCCGCCTGGCAGGCCCAGCGTGAGCTGGAACCCGGTTGCACCCTGCTGGCCGCCACGCTGCTGGAAGCGCGTGTGTTCACCGAAGACGACATCTGGGCCCGCGTGCACACCGCCGCCGAACAAGGCCGGCTGCGCAGCCTGCGCACGGCCGCGGCGCTGCTGGGCAAGGCCACCGAGAAGACGGTGGTGGAGATCGTCGAGCGGCCCGACCGCTACCTGCGCCAGCGCCACGCGGGCGCCGGCCGCCAGGGCCACCCGCTGCTGATGCTGGCGCTCATGCGCGCGGCCGTTGAAGACCCCGACGAAGCCGCCAGGCGCCTGGAAGCCAGTACCGCGGCCCGACTGAGCGCAGCGCAAGAGGCCTTTGTGTGGGCGCAGATCGCGCGCCAGGCCGGCCTGAAGCTGCAGCCACAAGCCGCCGAACACGCGCGCCGCGCCTGGCAGCTTTGGGACCGCAGCCACAAGCCCGGCGTGCAACCGCCCTGGAGCGAAGACGTGCTGGCCTGGCACGTGCGCGCTGCGCTGCGCCAGCCGGCGCGCGACAAGGAACGCTGGGCGCTGGTGCAGCGTGCCATCGCGGCCATGCCGCCGGCCGAGCAGCGCCAGGAGGCCTGGGTCTACTGGCAGGCGCAGGCCGACCTCGCACGCGCCCCGGCCGGGCCCGAAGGCGAGGCCGCACGCGCCGCGGCGCGCAGCGTGCTCGCCGGGCTGGTGTCGCCTTTCAGCTTCTACGGCCTGCTGGCCGGTGAAGACCTGGGCCAGCCCTTGCGCCTGCCGCCGGCCCCGCAGGCGCTGAACGCCGCCGAACGCGAGGCCGTGCGCGGCAACCCCGGCTTCCAGCGCGCGCTGCAGCTGCTGGCCCTGGGCCTGCGCAGTGAAGGCACCCGCGAATGGAACTACACGCTGCGCGGCCTGCCCGAACGTGAACTGCTGGCTGCTGCGCACTGGGCCTGCGAGCGCGAGGTCTGGGACCGCTGCATCAACACCAGCGAGCGCACGCGCAGCGAGATCGACGTGCAGCAGCGTTACCCGCTGGCCTTCCGCGAAATGGTGCAAGAGCGCGCCCGCGGCGCCGGGCTCGACCCCGCGCTGGTGCTGGGCCTGATCCGGCAGGAATCGCGTTTCGTCATCGATGCGCGTTCGGGCGTGGGCGCCAGCGGCCTGATGCAGCTGATGCCCGCCACCGCACGCTGGACGGCGCGCAAGCTCGGCCTGCCCTGGCAGGCCGGTTTCATCAACGACACCAGCCTGAACCTGCAGCTCGGCACCTTCTACCTGAAGCGTGTGCTCGACGACCTGGACGGCTCGCTCGCCATGGCCACGGCCGCCTACAACGCCGGCCCCGGCCGCCCGCGCCGCTGGCGCGAGGCCGGCGGCACGCACGATGCCGCCATCTGGGCCGAGACCATCCCCTTCAACGAAACACGCGACTACGTGAAGAAGGTGCTGTCCAACAGCGTGGCCTATGCCGCCGTGCACGCGCCGGCGCTGGGCGGCCGCATGCCCACGCTGCGTGAGCGCCTGGGCCCGCCCATCGGCCCGCGCGACCCCGCCGCGGCCACCACCGACCGCGACCTGCCCTGATCGAACACGAGCACCCAGCCTTCCATGAACAGCATCCTTGTCCTCGGCGGCACCGGCTTCGTCGGCCGTGCCTTGTGCCAGCGCCTGGCGGCCCTGAACCCGCGGCTGCGCATCGTGGTGCCCTCGCGCCGCGCAGCGCGCGCCAAGGGCCTGAGCGCCCTGCCCACCGTGCAGCTGGTGCAGGCCGATGTGAACGACGACGCCGCACTCGCCCGCCTGGTGGCCGGCTGTGACGCGGTGGTGAACCTGGTGGCCATCCTGCACGGCAGCGCAGCGGCTTTCGACCGCGCCCACGTGCAGCTGCCGCGCCATTTGGCGCAGGCCTGCCGCAACGCGGGTGTGCAGCGCTTGGTGCACGTCAGCGCCCTGGGCGTCGGCCGTGAAGTCAACGCAGCGCCTTCGAACTACCTGCGCAGCAAGACGGCCGGCGAACACGTGCTGGAGCAAAGCGGCCTGCAGCTCACGCTGCTGCGCCCTTCGGTCATCTTCGGGGCCGAAGACAGCTTCCTCAACCTTTTCGCGCAGTTGCAGCGTCTGGCGCCTTTCCTGCCGCTGGCCGGCACGCAGGCCCGTTTCCAGCCAGTGTGGGTGGACGACGTCGCAGCCGCCATCGTGGCCGCGCTGCAGCAGCCGGCCAGCATCGGCAAGACCTACGAGCTCGCCGGCCCCACCGTCTACACGCTGGCCGAGCTGGTGCGGCTGGCCGGGCGCTGGTCGGGCCACGAGCGGCCCATCATGGCGCTGCCCGACGGCATCGCGCGGCTGCAGGCGCTGGCGATGGAGCTGATGCCCGGGCCCACACTCATGTCGCGCGACAACATCGATTCGATGAAGCTGCCCAACGTGGCCAGCGGGCAGCTGCTGGGGCTGCAAGCCCTGGGCATCACGCCCACGCCGCTGGAGGCCATCGGGCCCGGCTACCTGGGCCACGAACACGGCCGCGCCAAGCTGGAAAAGCTGCGCGCTGGGGCGCGGCGCGACTGAAGCAGCCCGGCCGCCGATGCCGCACAGGCATCGGATTCATGCGGGCAAATCAAGCCACGCGGCCGCATCTCGGCCTAGCATGGGGCCCTGCACGCACGGCGCGTGGGCGAGGAGTGGACCATGCACTTGGTGATCGGCAACAAGAACTACTCGTCGTGGTCGATGCGGCCCTGGGTGCTGATGAAGCAGCTGGGCCTGCCGTTTGAAGAGCGCAAGCTGCGCTTCGACTTCTCGCCGGGCTCGCCCTTCCGCCGCGAAGTGGCCACCTTCTCGCCCTCGGGCAAGGTGCCGGTGCTGCTGGACGACGACTTCGCGGTGTGGGACACGATGGCCATCATCGAGTACCTGCACGACAAGTTCCCCGGCCACGGCATCTGGCCCGAGGGCATGCGCGAACGTGCGCGGGCCCGCTCGATCTGCGCCGAGATGCACAGCGGCTTCAGCGCGCTGCGCACGCACTGCCCGATGAACATCGAGGCCGCGCTGCCCGAGGTGGGCGCCAAGATCTGGGCCGAACAGCCCGCGGTGCGTGCCGACGTGCTGCGCATCGAACAGATGTGGGCCGAGGCGATGAACGACAGCGGCGGGCCTTTCCTCTTCGGCGCCTTCGGCGCGGCCGACGCGATGTTTGCGCCCGTTTGCATGCGGCTGCGCACCTACGCGCTGCCCATGCCGCACCGCCTGCACGACTACATCGGCCGCGTGGCCGCCACGCCTGGCGTTCGTGCCTGGATCGTCGACGCGCTGGAAGAGTGCGATTTCATCGCCGAAGACGAACCCTACCGTCAGCACCGCTGACCCACACCGGACCCAAACTTTCTGATGCTGATGCAGTTGTACGTGGTGGGCGGCGCCGTGCGCGACCGCCTGCTGGGCTTGCCCGAGAGCGACCGCGACTGGGTGGCCGTGGGCGCCACGCCCGATGAAATGCTGGCCCTGGGCTACAAGGCCGTGGGCAAGGACTTCCCGGTTTTCATCCACCCGCAGACCGGCGAAGAGGTGGCCCTCGCGCGCACCGAGCGCAAGACCGGCCCTGGCTACCGCGGCTTCGCCGTCCACGCCGCGCCGGGCGTGACGCTGGAAGACGACCTGCTGCGTCGCGACCTGACCATCAACGCCATCGCGATGGCCGAAGACGGCACGCTGATCGACCCGCATGGCGGCCAGCGCGACATCGAGGCGCGGGTGCTGCGGCATGTGTCGCCGGCTTTCGTCGAAGACCCGGTGCGCCTGCTGCGCCTGGCGCGGCTGGCGGCGCGTTTTGCCGACTTCAGCATCGCCCCCGAGACCCTGGCGCTGCTGCGGCAGATGGTGGACGACGGCGAGGTCGACCACCTCGTGCCGGAACGTGTGTGGCAAGAGCTTTCCCGCGGCCTGATGACGGCCCGCCCCAGCCGCATGCTGGAAGTGCTGCGCGAATGCGGCGCGCTGGATCGCCTGCTGCCCGAGGTGAACCGCCTGTGGGGCGTACCGCAGCCCGTGGCCCACCACCCCGAGGTGGACACCGGCGTGCACCTGCTGCTGGTGCTGGACGAAGCCGCGCGCGTGAACGCGCCGCTGGCCGTGCGCTGGGCCTGTCTGTGCCACGACCTGGGCAAGGGCAACACCCACCCCGAGGCCTGGCCGCGCCACATCGGCCACGAAGGGCGCAGTGCCAAGCTGGCCGCGGCGCTGGGTGAACGCCTGCGGGTGCCCGTGGAGTGCCGCGAGCTGGCCGAGGTGGTGGCGCGTGAACACACGCACCTGCATGGCAGTGGCAGCTTGAATGCCGGCGGGCTGGTGCGGCTCTTCGAACGTTGCGATGCGCTGCGCCGGCCCGAACGTTTCGAGCAGGCCCTGCTGGCTTGTGCCTGCGATGCACGCGGCCGCACCGGGCTGCAAGACCGGCCCTACGAACCCGCCACGCGCCTGCCGCCTTTGCTGGCCGCTGCGCGCACCATCGACACCGCCACCGCGGCACAGGCTGCGATGTCGCGCGGCAAACAAGGCCCCGAGATCGGCGCCGCGGTGCACAACACGCGCGTGGCCGCGGTGCAAGCCGCGCTGGGCTGACGGGCCCTCAGCGCGGCACGCCGGGGCTTGCGCCGGCGGCAGCCTCGCGGGCCGCACCACGCGGCGCCAGCAGCCACAGGCCGGCGTAGGTGAGCGCGCCGTTGAGCACCAGCAGCTCCAGCCCGATCTGCCAGCCGCCCAGCCAGGCGGCCTGGTTCGCATCCAGCACCCAGCACAGCGCCGGTGCCGCAACGGCCACCAGCGGCGCCCAGCGATCGGGCGCCGGACGGCGGCTGAAGATGGCGTAGGCGAACAGGCCCAGCAGCGGCCCGTAGGTGTAGGCCGCCAACTTCAAGATCAGCCAGATCATGCTGGGGTCGTCCACGGCCTTGAACACCATCACCAGCGCCATGAACAGCGCGGCAAAGCCCAGGTGCACCCAGCGGCGGATGCGCGTGCGGCGCGCTTCGTCGAGCTGTGTGCGCTGCTGCAGGCCCAGGATGTCGATGCAGAAGCTGCTGGTCAGCGCGGTGAGCGCGCCGTCGGCGCTGGGGAAGAGCGCCGAGATCAGTGCGACGACAAACAGCACCTGCACCGCCACCGGCAGATAACCCAGCACCACGGCCGGGAAGATGCGGTCGCCCGCGGTCTGCAGGCCCACAGTGGGCGCAAAGAGATAGAGCAGCCCGCCCAGGAAGAGGAACACGCCCACCACCGCCAGCAGCACGAAGGCCAGCACCACCAGGTTCTTCTGCGAATCGGCCAGGCGGCGCACCGAGAGGCTCTTCTGCATCATCTCCTGGTCCAGGCCCGTCATCGCGATGGCGATGAAGGCGCCGGCCAGCAGTTGCTTGGCCCAGAAGTCGCGCGCCAGCGGGTCGGTGCCCCACACTTTCGACAGCCCCTGCACGTCCATCGCGGCCAGGGCCTGCGGCACGTTGAGGTCGAGCTTGTTCAGCAGGAACCACACGCACACGCCCAGGCCCAGCAGCATGCCGGCGGTCTGCAGCGTGTCGGTGAACACGATGGTGCGCACGCCGCCTTCCAGCGTGTAGAGCAGCACCATCAGCAGGATGACGGCGGCCGTCAGCCAGAAGGGCACGCCGAAGGCGTCGAGGATCATGTCCTGCAGCACCTTCACCACCAGGTAGAGCCGCGCCGTGGCGCCCAGCGTGCGCGAGGCGATGAAAAACGCCGCGCCCGTGCGGTAGCTGCGCGGCCCCAGGCGCTGCGCCAGCGTGCCGTAGATGGAGGTGAGGCCGAGCTTGAAGTACAGCGGCAGCAGCACGAAGGCGATGACGAAGTAACCCGCCACCTGCCCCAGCACCAGCTGCAGGTAGCCGAAGTGCGTGAGGCCCACCGCGCCCGGCACGCTGATGAAGGTGACACCCGACAGCGAGGTGCCCACCATGCCGAAGGCCACCAGCATCCACGGGCTGTTGCGGCTGCCGATGAAGTAGGCCTCGTTGTCGGCGCGGCGGCTCGTCCACCACGCCACGGCCAGCAGCAGTGCGAAGTAGCCCAGCACGAAGGCCAGCAGGATGCCCGCGGTCATGGTGGTGTCGCCTTCAGAACATCAAGCCGATCAGCATGGCCAGCACGCTGAGCACCACGCTGCTGGCCAGGGGCACGTGCCATTCACGCCCGCGCAGCTTGAAGCTGAAGTCGCCCGGCAGCTTGCCCAGGCCGATCTTGCGCAGCCAGCCATGCAGCACGTTGAAGAACAAGGAGGCCAACAGGAAGACGAGCAGCCAGCGCATCGGTTTTTCTCTTGGCCCGCGCCCGCTCAGAGCGTGTGCGAGCGGTCGCCCGCCGCGAAACCCAGGGCGCCGAAGTCAGCGCCCTTCACGAAACCCAGCACCTTGAAGAGCTCGCCCATCTCGTGCTCGGTGATGAGCTTCTGGGCCATCGCGGTCTGGCGGATGTCGGCGCCCTGCAAGAGATCGAGCAGCCCGCAGTTCAGCAGGAAACGCGCCTGGCTGGTGTAGCCCAGCACCTGCAGGCCGGCGTCTTGTCCGGCCAGCGCGATGGCGCTGAAGTTCACGTGCGCGGTGATGTCCTTCTCGCCCACCCGCACCAGCGGGTTCGCGTCGGCCTGGTGGGCGTGGTGGCACATCAGCGTGCCGCCGGTGCGCTGCGGGTGGTAGTACTCGGCCTCGGGGAAGCCGTAGTCGATGAAAAACGCGGCGCCGCGCTGCAGGCGTTCGGCCAGGCTGCGCACGAAGGCCTCGGCCTGGGGGTGGATCTCGGTGACGGTGCCGGGCAAGAACACACCCTCGCCCGGCGGGCGCAGGGTGGTGGCGCGGTCGGCCCAGGCGAAAGCCTCGCCGTCGACAGCCACGCCGCGCTCCAGCCACTGCCGGCCGTCGTAGTGCAGCAGTTGCACCGGCATGGCGTCGAGCACCTCGTTGCCCACCACCACGGCCCTGATCTCATCGGGCCAGCTGCTCAGCCACTGCACCCGGGGTGCGAAACGCGCCAGCCGCTCGGCCTGTCGCTCGCGCAGCGTGCCGGACACGTCGACGATGGTGTAGCGCTGAACGGCATCGCCCAGCGCCTCCAGCAATTGCTCGGCCAGAGCGCCCGAACCGGCGCCGAACTCCAGCACCTCGTGCGTGCCCGTGGCCTGCAGCGCCTGCGCCACCTGGCGCGCGAGCGTGTGGCCAAAGTGGGGCGACAGCTCCGGCGCGGTGACGAAATCGCTGCCCGAGTTGGGCATCGCACCGAACACCGGCGTGCCGCGTGTGTAGTAGCCCAGGCCCGGCTCGTAGAGCGCCATCGCCATGGTGCGGTCGAAAGGCAGCCAGCCGCCGTTTTCGGCGATGGCCGTGCGCAGGCGCTGACAGAGTCGCGCCGATAAACTCTCGGCCCCGGGTGCAGACATCCGCGGCATTGTAGAAACCCCCTCCGCTCCTGTTCCCCACCCTTGATGGACACCCGCCCTGTCGTGCTGGTGACCGGCGCCGCCCAGCGCATCGGTCGCGAGATCAGCCTGCACCTGGCCAAGCACGGCTGGCGCGTGGCCGTGCACTACCGCAGCTCGGCCGCCGCCGCGGTGCAGACCGTGGCCGCCATCCGCGAAGCCGGCGGCGTGGCGATGTCCTTCGCCGCCGACCTGGCGGTAGAGGGCGAGTGTGAAGCCCTGCTGCCGGCCGTGCACCAGGCCTTCGGCCGCGTGGACGCGGTGGTGAACAACGCCTCGCTCTTCGAGTACGACGACGTCGCCAGCTTCAGCGCCGCCCGCATGGAAGCGCACTGGCGCGCGAACACCCTGCCCGCCATCGTGCTGGCGCGCGCGCTGCACCGCCTGCTGCCCGAGGGTTCCCAAGGCTGCGTGCTGAACATCCTCGACCAGAAACTCTGGAACCCCAACCCCGACTACCTCAGCTACACCCTGAGCAAAGCCGCGCTCGAAGCCGCGAACACGCTGCTGGCGCAAGCGCTCGCGCCGCGCGTGCGCGTGTGCGGCGTGGCGCCGGGCGTGACGCTGCTCTCGGGCGAGATGAGCGGCGCTGAATTCAGCGCCTCGCACACCATGACGCCGTTGGGCCGCAGTTCCAGCCCGGCCGACGTGGCGCGCGCGGTGCACTACCTGCTGGAGGCGCCCGCCGTCACCGGCACCACCTTGCTGGTCGATGGCGGCCAGCACCTGCAGGCCCAGGCGCGGGACGTGATGTTCCTGGCGCGAGACAAGAAAGACACCTGATGCAAAGCCTGCTGAACCACCCGAGCCTGATGGACTGCCGCCGGCTCTTCCTGCGCGACTACGCCGTCTGGATCAACATCGGCGTGCACGACTTCGAGAAGAAGGGCGAGCAGCGGGTGCTGATCAACGTCGACCTCTACATCCCGCTGGCGCTCTCAACGCCCACGCAGGACAAGCTCGACGAGGTGGTCGACTACGACTTCATCCGCCGCAGCGTGATGGAGCGCGTCTCCAAGGGCCACATCCACCTGCAGGAAACGCTGGCCGACGACGTGCTGGCGCTGATGCTGGCCCACCCCCGCGTGCGGGCCGCGTGCGTGTCCACCGCCAAGCCCGATGTCTACCCCGATTGCGAGGCCGTCGGCGTGGAAGTGTTCGGCATGAAAGAAGGCTGAGATGAACGCCACGGTTGAATTCCACCCCGCCAAGAAGCTGGCGGTCTCGATGCAGAAGCTGGGCAAGCGCCTGCACCGCCAAGTGGGCCAGGCCATCGTCGACTTCAACATGATCGAAGCCGGCGACAAGGTGATGGTGTGCCTCAGCGGCGGCAAGGACAGCTACGCGATGCTCGACATCCTGCTGAGCCTGCGCGAGCGTGCGCCCATCCACTTCGACATCGTCGCCGTCAACCTCGACCAGAAGCAGCCCGGTTTCCCGGCCGAGGTGCTGCCGGCTTACCTGACGAAGCTGGGCGTGCCCTTCCACATCGAAAACCAGGACACCTACAGCATCGTCAAGAAGCTGGTGCCCGAGGGCCAGACGATGTGCAGCCTGTGCAGCCGGCTGCGCCGCGGCATCCTCTACCGCGTGGCCGGGGAACTGGGCGCCACCAAGATCGCGCTGGGCCACCACCGCGACGACATGGTCGTCACGATGATGATGAACATGTTCTTCGGCGGCCGATTGAAGGGCATGCCGGCCAAGCTGGTGAGCGACAACGGGAAACACACCGTCATCCGCCCGCTGGCCTACGTGGCCGAGACCGATCTCGAGAAGTGGGCCGTGCACCGCCAGTTCCCCATCATTCCTTGCACGCTGTGCGGCAGCCAGAGCGACCTGCAGCGTGTGCAGGTGAAGAAGATGGTCCGCGAGTGGGAGCGCCAGTACCCCGGCCGCACCGACAACATGCTGCGGGCGATGGCCCACGTGGTGCCTTCGCACCTGATGGACCGGAACCTCTACCCTTTCACCACGATCACACCCACCGGTGAGGCCAACGCCGAGGGCGACATCGCCTTCGACGAAGAGCCTTGTGCAACGCCCTCAACGCCCAACCGGGTGCATCTGCACCGGCCCGGCGAGCCTGGGAGCGACGACGATCTGGAGGACTGACCATGAAGTCTCGTGCCACCCCCGTGCAGCGCTGGCTGCAACGCGGCGCCCTGGTGATGGGCGGCCTGCTGCTCACGGCCTGCGCCAGCCTGCGCAGCGTGAGCACCGAGGTGTCCAGCTTCGGCGACTGGCCGGCCGAGCGCAAAGCCGGCACCTATGCCTTCGAGCGCCTGCCCTCGCAGCAGGCCCAGGCCGCCGAGACCGAACTGCTGGAAAACGCCGCCCGCCCGGCACTGGAGAAGGCAGGCTTCAAGCCCGCCGCAGCCGGCGAGCAGCCCGATGTGCTGGTGCAGGTGGGCGCGCGCGACAGCCGCTACATCGACAGCCCCTGGGACGACCCGCTGTGGTGGCGCGGCGGCTTCGGCTACTGGCGCCACGGGCCGTGGATCTCTCCGCGCTGGCAGCTGAGCTTGCGCAGCGATTTCCCGCGCTACGAAAGCCAGGTGGGCCTGCTGCTGCGCGACCGAGCCACCGGCAAACCGCTCTTCGAGAGCAAGGCCCTGGCCGACACCGGCAGCCGCGCCGATGCGCAGCTCTACGGCGCGCTCTTCCAGGCCGCCTTGATGGACTTCCCCAAGTTGGGCATGAACCCGCGCCGGGTGGTGGTGGAGCTGGCGCCCACGCCCTGAGGCAGCAGGCGCTTCAATCGCTGCAGGCCGCGTGTGTGAGCGTGCGGGCCTCCAGGCGCTCTTCCACCCAGGCCGCCACCTCGAACAGGCGCGCGTCCTGCCCCGGCCGCGCCACCAGTTGCAGGCCCAAAGGCAGCCCCTGGGCGTCCAGCCCGCCGGGCAGCGTGAGGCAGGGGCAGCCCAGCAGCTGCCAGGGCCGGTTGAACATCGGATCACCGGTCTGACGCAGGCTGCGCGGCGCCGCACCCGGGGCCGCCGGGGTGAGCAACACCTCGGCCTGGCCGAAAAGTGCTTCGATGCGCATGCCCAGGGCCTGGGCCGTGCCCAGCGCAGCGGCGTAGGCCGAGGCGGGCATCGCCGCCCCTTCATCCAGCAAGGCGCGCAAACCGGTGGAGAGCTGACGGCGCCTGTATTGGCGCTCGGCGGCCAGGGCCATCGTGGTCTCGAAGACCTGCACCGTGCGCTGGGCATCGAACAGCGCCTCAAAACCCTCGGGCCACACGGCCAGTTGCACCGCCGCGCCAGCCCCTGACAGCCGGGCAGCGGCGTCCTCCACCATCGCCACCATGGGCGCCGACAAGGCCTGTGCGCGGGACGTGAGCGTCACGCCCAGGCGCGGCGTGGGTGCCGCCGCGCTCAGCACCGGGGCCGGCCCGGCGCCCCACGCGCCCAGCACGCCGGAGAAGAGGGCCGCGTCGGTCACGCTGCGTGCGAAGACACCGATCTCGTCGAGCGTGTCCGAATTCGGCTTCGCCCCGGCCCGCGGCAGGCGCCGCGGCGTCGGCTTGTAGCCCACGATGCCGCAGAAGGCCGCCGGCCGGATGACCGAGCCCGCCGTCTGCGTGCCCAGCGCCAGCGGCACCAGCCCGGCCGCCACCGCCGCGGCCGAGCCGCTGGACGAGCCGCCCGGCGTGTGGGCCGCCGCGTGCGGGTTGCGCGTGGCGCAGGGCGTCATGTTCGCGAACTCGGTGCAGGCGGTTTTGCCCATCACCCAGGCGCCAGCGGCGCGCGCCAGCGCCACCACCGCGGCATCGGCTTGCGGCACGTGGCCGGCGTAGACGGCAGAGCCGTAGGCCGTGGGCAGGCCCGCGGTGTCGATGTTGTCCTTGATGCCCAGCGGCAGGCCGTGCAGCGGGCCGAGGGCACCGCCGCTGCCTGCAGCCTGGTCCAGCGCGCGGGCCCGGCGGCGCGCGGCCGCGGCGTCGAGGTGGGCCCAGGCGCGCAGGCGCGGTTCCAGCGCGAGTGCGCGCTCGGCCAGGGCTAACGCCAGGCTCTCGGCTTGCAGCTCTCCGGCGGCGAGGGCGCGGGCCAGGGTCGTGGCGTCGAGGGTGTGCAGGGGGGCGGTCATCGTGCGGCGGGGCGTTTCAGCGGGCTTCGTCGTCGGCAGCGCCATCGTCGCTGCGCGGGCGGCCGCGCTGGCCGCCGTCCCAGCGCTTGACGGCGGCGCTGTCGAGTTCGAAGAGGTCGAGTGCGCGGCCTACCGTCTGGTCGACGATGTCCTGCACCGTGGCCGGCCGTTGGTAGAAGGCCGGCACCGGCGGCATGATCACCGCGCCATTGCGCGTGGCCTGGTCCATCAGCGCGATGTGGCCGGCATGCAGCGGGGTCTCGCGCAGCAGCAGCACGACGCGGCGGCGCTCCTTCAGGCAGACATCGGCGGCGCGCACGACGAGTTCGTCGTTGTAGCAATGCGCGATGCCGCTCAGCGTCTTGATCGAACACGGCGCCACCAGCATGCCCAGCGTGCGGAAGGAACCCGAAGACACCGTGGCGCCGATGTCGCGCGGGCTGTGCACCACGTCGGCCAGGGCGCGCACGTCGGCGGCGCTGTGGTCGGTTTCTTCGGCCAGCGTGCGAGCGCCCGAGGGCGTGAGGATGAGGTGCGTCTCGATGCCGCCCATCTCGCGCAGCAACTGCAGGGCGCGCACCCCGTAGATGGCGCCCGAGGCGCCGGTGATGGCGACGATGAGGCGGCGGGTGGGCGTGGCGGGCGTGACCTGGTTCATCGCGCCATTCTCACGCGGCGGGCCGGGCCGCTGTGGGCTGCAGCCCCAGCGCCCCCATTCGGCACCGGGCGGCACCCGGCACGGCGGCCACAGACAGCACCATGAATATGAAGTAAGTTAGTGAACACACTCAGCTTCATCGAGTTGTTTGCATCACCGGCCCGCACCGCACCGGTTACGGCCCCGCCCATCAGCACTCACCCATTGAGAGTGCTAATATTTGTGGAACCCCATCCCATCCCGGGAGTCAGAGCCGCATGAACATCACCACCGCCTCCGCAGTCACCGTCCGCGACCCCTGGTCCTTGGTGCCCTCGCTGGGCAACCTGGATGCTTATGTGTCGGCCGTGAACCGCATGCCCATGCTCACGCCCACGCAAGAGACCGAGCTCGCCCGCGCCCTGCGCGACCAGGGCGATGTGCAGGCCGCCGGCCGCCTGGTGCTGAGCCACCTGCGCCTGGTGGTGAGCATCTCGCGCCAGTACCTGGGTTATGGCCTGCCGCAGGGCGACCTGATCCAGGAAGGCAACGTGGGCCTGATGAAGGCCGTCAAACGTTTCGACCCCGAGCAGGGCGTGCGCCTGGTCAGCTACGCCATGCACTGGATCAAGGCCGAGATCCACGAGTACATCCTGAAGAACTGGCGCATGGTGAAGGTGGCCACCACCAAGGCCCAGCGCAAGCTGTTCTTCAACCTGCGTTCGATGAAGCAGGGCATGAAGGGCGACGCCACCGACAACGATACCCACCGCAACACCCTCACGCCGGCCGAAGTGGCGCACATGGCGCGTGAACTCAACGTCAAGGCCGACGAGGTGGTGGAGATGGAGATGCGCCTGTCGGGCGGTGACGTGGCGCTGGAGCCGCAAACCGACGACGGCGAAGAGAGCTACGCCCCCATCGCCTACCTGGCCGACGACAGCCAGGAGCCCACCCGCGTCATCGAAGCCCGCGGCCGCGACTGGCTGGCCGGCGACGGCATCGCCCATGCACTGAACGCGCTGGACGAACGCAGCCGCCGCATCGTCGAAGAGCGCTGGCTCAAGGTGAACGACGACAGCTCCGGCGGCATGACGCTGCACGAGCTGGCGGCCGAGTACGGTGTCAGCGCAGAGCGCATCCGCCAGATCGAAGTGGCGGCCATGAAGAAGATGCGCAAGGCGCTCGTGCCGGCCTGAGCACCGGCCCTGAGCCCGCTGCAATGCTGACCCCGGCGCTGGCGCAATCGCTCCACGTGCTGGGCATCACGCCGGCGCTGCTGCAGGCGCGCGGCCTGGTGGCTTGTGCCGAGGCCACGCAGCTCACGGTGGCCGACACCAACGAAGAAGGCCGCGAATTCCTGCTGGAACCGGCCGCGGCCAGCGCCTGGCAGGCCATGAAGGCCGCCGCCGCCCGCGACGGTGTGGCCTTGTGCCTGGTGTCGGCCTTCCGCAGCGTGGGCCGGCAAACGGAGATCCTGCGCGACAAGCTGGCCGCAGGCGTGCTCGTGGAAGAAGCGCTGCGCTGGGTGGCGCCACCCGGCTACAGCGAACACCACAGCGGCCGTGCCATCGACATCGGCGCGCCGGGTGAACCGGCCCTCGATGAGAGTTTTGAAACCACCGCCGCCTTCGCCTGGCTGCAGGCCCATGCCGGGGCGCACGGCTTCACGCTCTCGTATCCGCGGGGCAATCGATCGGGCTACGGCTACGAACCTTGGCACTGGTGTTTTCGCGCCGCCTGAGCCCCGTCCGAGGGGCTGAGCCCAGACCCAGGCCCGGTGTCAGGCCGCCTGCTTGAGCAGGATCTGCAGGTCGTGCTTCAGCGCTTCGGCGCCGGTGCCGTAGCGCGTGAAGAGCCGCACCTTGCCTTGCGTGTCGAAGATGTAGCTGCCGGCCGTGTGGTCGAGCGTGTAGCCGCCTTCGGTCTTGCCCGGCACCTTGGCGTAGAAGACCTTGAAACGTTTGGCCATGGCCTTGGTTTCTTCGGGCGTGCCGCGCAACGCGATGAAGTCGGGGCTGAAGTTCTGCACGTAGGCCTTCAACACATCGGGCGTGTCGCGCTCGGGGTCGATGCTGACAAAAACGCCCTGCACCTTGGCCCCATCGGCGCCCAGGGCCTGCTTCACCTGCGCCAGTTCGAGCATGGTGGTCGGGCAGACATCGGGGCACTGCGTGAAGCCGAAGAACACCACCGTCAACTTGCCCTTGAATTCGCTGATGTGGCGGCGCTTGCCCTCGGTGTCAGGCAGATCGAGGTCTTGCGCGTAGTCGGCGCCGGTGATGTCCACGGCCTTGAAGGCCAGCGGCGACGCCGCCTGGTCGCAGGCAGCCAGCAGCGGTGCCGCAAAGGCGGCGGTGATCAGGCGACGGCGCGAGACAGCCATGGGCTCACATAGTGATCGACCAGCAGCGCCGCGAAGAGCAGCGACAGGTGCCAGATCGAAAAACGGAAGGTCTTGCGGGCCAGGGCATCGCTGTACTCGCGCCACAGCTGCCACGCGTAGGCGATGAAGATGGCGCCCAGCACCACGGCAGAAGCCAGGTAGATCCAGCCACTCATGCCGTAAACGAAGGGCAGCAGCGTGGCCGCGAACAGCACGAAGGTGTAGAGCAGCACCTGCAGGCGCGTGAACTCCGAGCCGTGCGTGATGGGCAGCATGGGCAGGCCGGCTTTGCGGTAGTCCTCCACCCGGTACAGCGCCAGCGCCCAGAAGTGCGGCGGCGTCCACAGGAAGATGATCAGGCAGAGCATCAGCGCCTCGGGCCCGACATCGCCCGTCATCGCGGCCCAGCCCAACACCGGCGGCATGGCACCGCTGGCGCCGCCGATGACGATGTTCTGCGGCGTGAGCGGCTTGAGCACCACGGTGTAGACCACCGCATAGCCCACGAAGGTGGCGAAGGTCAGCCACATCGTCAGCGGGTTGACCCAGAGGTAGAGCACGGCGCTGCCAGCGGCGCAGAGCACGGCGGAGAAGGCCAAGGTGTAGGGCGTGGTCAGCTCGCCTTTGGCCGTGGGGCGCCAGGCGGTGCGCTGCATGCGGCGGTCGATCTGCTGTTCGACGAGGCAATTGAAGGCCGCCGCAGCGCTGGCCACCAGCCAGATGCCGAGCACGGCGGCACCGGCCAGGCGCCAATCGGGCAGGCCCGGCTGCGCCAGCAACACGCCGATGAGCGCGCAGAACACGATCAGCTGCACCACGCGCGGCTTGGTCAACGCGTAGAACTGGGCCCAGCGTGAACTGGTGGGCCGGGGGGCGGCAAGGGTCTGGCTCATGGGCAACCGCGCATTTTAGGCGGCCGCCGCCGCGGCACGGTGTTCCGTCTGCACGGCGAGCGGCGCGCTGCGTGCCAGAAGTAGCGCCAGCACGAGCACCAGCCCCGCCGCCCCGGCCGAATGACCCAGTGCCGCGAGCAGGGGCCAGCCCAGCACCACGTTCGACAAACCACTGAGCAGCTGCGCCAGCAGCAGCAGCAGCAAAGCGCCGGCAAAACGGCGCGCCACCACGCTGCCCGCGCGCCACAGGCGCCAGGCCAGCCCGACGAAGAGCACCACCACCACCACGGCGAACACCCGGTGCGCCATGTGGATGGCGACCAGCGCTTCGAAGGGCAGCGCGCCCCCACCGGCAGCCTGGCCCAGCGCGCGCAGCAGCGTGAAGCCCTGGGCCGCGTCCATCGCCGGCCACCAGCTGCCGTTGCATTGCGGGAAGCCGGTGCAGGCCAGCACGGCGTAGTTCGTGCTGACCCAGCCGCCGAGAGCAATTTGCACCGCCAGCCCGGCCGCCGCCGCCACGCCCCAGGCGCGCAGGCCCGGCGCCAGGGTCAAGGGGCGACGCCTGAAAGCCTCGTGCTGGAAGGCCAGCAGCGCCAGCAACAACAGGCCGCCCAACAGGTGCAGCGTGACAACGGCCGGGTAGAGCTTCAGCGTCACCGTGTACTTGCCGAACAGGCCTTGCACGATCACCCACACCAGCGTCACCGTGGGCCACCACGGGGAAAACGGCAGGCGCTGGCGCTCGCTCCAGGCGGTGGCCGCCATCACGAGGATCAGCACGCCCACGGTCATCGCGAGGTAGCGGTGGATCATCTCGATCCAGGCCTTGCTCCAGGTGACCGGGCCGCTGGGCAGCGCGGTCTGCGCGGCGTGGATCTCTTCGCGCGCGCCGAAGGGTGTGGCTTCTCCGTAACAGCCGGGCCAGTCGGGGCAGCCCAGGCCCGAATCGCTCAGGCGCGTGAAGGCGCCGAAGACGATGAGGTCGAAGGTGAGGAAGAGCGTGACCGTCGTCAGCGCGGCCAGCCGGCGCTGCGTGCTGGCGCCACGCTGGCGCAGCCACACCCAAGACAGCGGCAACAGCGCCACCACCAGCGCCAGCAGCGCCAGGCGCAGCGTTGGCGCCAGATCAACGAGCGGCTGCGTCTCCACGTCAGCGCCCGGCCTGGTCCCAGAAGCTGGAGGCGCGCAGCACCTTGTCGAGATCACGCTTGAGGCGCGAGGGTTCGGGATTCACAGGCGCGCGCATCATCCACTCGCCCATCGGATCGACGACGTAGAGGTGTTCATCGATGCGTTTGCCCGCTTCGGGTTCGAGCCAGCGCGCCATGGCCGCGGCATCGGCGCGCAGCACCGTCACCGGCACCGCACCGCCCAGGGCTTCGCGCAACTGCGGGGTGAGCGGCTGCTCGTCGGTGACGACCCAGACCTTGTCGAGCCGGTCACGCTCGCGGCCGAGCATCTCGCGCAGCTGGCGCTGCATGAACAGCCGCTTCTCGCACGCGGCGTCACAAGCCGCCGGGCCCACGGCCATCAACAGCCACTGCCCATGCAAGGAACGCGGCAGCACTGGTGTGCCGTCCAGCGTGCGCAGGTTCAGATCGGCCGGCAGGCTGCGTGTGGGCAGGATGAGCGCGCTGTAGTTCGTGCGGCCCTCGGGGCGGATCACGAAATAGGTGAAGTACGAGGCGATCACCGGCGAGGCACACACCAGCAGCACCAGCAGCATCTTCAGCCGGCCCTTGCGCGTGCGCGAGCCGTCGACGGCACCGCCCTGGCCGAGCTCGGGGCCGGCCACGCTGTGCACCGTCAGGGCCACTGGTTCAGGCGCCGCGGGCGCGGACCCGGGAGGGACGGACGAGTTGGAACCAGACATACAAACCGATGATGAGGGCGCTGAGCGCGAACCACTGGAAGGCGTACCCGTGGTGCTTGTCGACACCGAAAGCCGGCTGCGGCCACTGGCGCAGCAGACCGTCGGCCGGTGGTGTGGCGCCGTCTTCTTGCACGAGGGCCAGCGGCCGCAGCGGCAGGCCCGTCTCGCGGGCAAACGACGCGACATCGAGATTTTGCCGGATCGGCCCCGAGGCGGCGCCTTCGAATTCGTACAACCGGGCCGGCCCGGGGGCGATGCGGCCCAGCACCTGCACCGGGCCCGCTGGCGGTGGCGGCGCAGCGATGCGCGTGCGGTCGAGCAGATCGCGCGGGAGCCAGCCGCGCTGCACGAGCACGGCCGTGCCGTCGTCCAGCTGCAGCGGCGTGACGGCATAAAAGCCCGGCCTGCCGTTCATCTGGCGGTTTTCCAGATAGACGGTCTGCGCCGCGAGCCAGCGGCCCTGCACGGCGGCCAGGCGGTGCAGCTGCGCGGGCAGCTCGCCAGGCTCGCGCGCCAGTTCGGGCAGCGTCAGCGGCGGCAAAGCGCGTTGGCTTTCCAGGGCCTGCTGCAGTGCCGTCTTTTGCGCCGCGCGATCCAGCTGCCAGATCCCGAGGCGTGCGGTCAGCGCCGCGGCCAGCAAGGCCACGATCAGCACGATGGCGTTGCGCAAGCTCATCGGTGCCCCGACGCCCGGCACGGATAATCCCCGGCGATGAAAACCATGATGGTCTTGTTCCTGGTGGCCGTGCTCGTGGCCCTCGCCAGCGCTGGCGTGTTCATGATGCGTCGCGGCGACGACAAAGCCGCCGACAGCGACCGCAGCAAGCACATGGCGCGCGCGCTGGCGGTGCGGGTCGGGCTGTCGGTGGCCTTGTTCCTGCTCATCCTGCTGAGTTGGGCCATGGGCTGGGTGCAGCCCACGGGGCTGCCGACGGGCCGGTAAAGGGCTCTGCGCAGGCAGCGCAAGGGCGCTGCAAAAACAAACGCCGCTTCACGCGGCGTTTGTTATCGAACGGTGGTCGGTCTCAGAGCCAGTACACGAGGAAGTACAGACCGAGCCACACCACGTCCACGAAGTGCCAGTACCAAGCCGCACCTTCGAAGCCGAAATGGCGCTCGGGTGTGAAGTGGCCCTTCATCAGGCGGATGGTGATGAACAGCAGCATCAGCATGCCCACCAGCACGTGGAAGCCGTGGAAGCCGGTCAGCATGAAGAAGGTGCTGCCGAAGATGCCACTGCTGAGCTTGAGGTTCAGGTCGCGGTAGGCGTGGATGTATTCGAAGGCCTGCACGGCGACGAAGGTGGCGCCCAGAGCGACCGTGATCCACATCCACAGGATCGTCTTGCCGCGGTTGCCGGCGATCAGCGCGTGGTGCGCGATGGTCAGCGTGATGCCCGAGGTCAGCAGCAGCGCGGTGTTGATGGTGGGCAGCGGCCAGGGGCCGATGGTGCTGAAGGGTTCCACCGTGCCAGCCGGCGAAGCCGTGATGCCGGGACCGGCGCTGGGCCACAGGGCCTTGAAGTCAGGCCACAGCAGCTGGTTTTCCAGGCTGCCGAGGTTGGGCACGGCGTGCACGCGGGCCCAGTACAGCGCGCCGAAGAAGGCGGCGAAGAACATCACCTCGCTGAAGATGAACCAGCTCATGCTCCAGCGGAAGCTGATATCGATGCGGTCGCTGTAGAGGCCGCCTTCGCTCTCGCGGATGGCCTCGCTGAACCACTGGAACATCACGGTCAGCCACACGGCCATGCCGGCCAGCAGCACCCAGGGCGCCCAAGTCGAACCGTTGACCCACTGGCCCGCACCGAGGATGACGAGGAACAGGCCACCCGCCATCAGCACAGGGTGGCGTGAAGGCGCAGGAATGTAGTAGTGCGGCGTGCTGCCGGCTGCGGTGGTGGCGGACATGTTGTGTGTTTCTCCTCGAACCAGAAATTCCAATGTGACGGGCGCCGCGGGCCCCCTCAGGCCCCGGCGACGCCGCTGCCTATGACCCAGCGCACCAACAGCACGAGAGCCACGACGAACAAGGCCGCACCGGCCAGACCAGCCACCACGACATGCAGCGGGTTGAGCTTCTGCACGTCTTCGGCCAAACCCGAAGACCGCCGCACGCCGAAAAACGACCAGCCGACAGCACGCGCCGTCTGCAGGAAGGAGCCCTTGCGGGCCACGGCGTCCTTGAGATCGCTCACAGCCCGGCGCCCTTCAGCGACACGGCCTTGACACCCACCGAGCCAGCAGGCGCCGCGGGCACCTTGCCGCCAACTTCGAAGAAGGTGTACGACAAGGTGATCGTCGTCACGTCTTTCGGCAGCTTGGGGTTGATGACGAAGGTCACCGGCCATTCGCGGCGTTCGCCCGGGGCCAGCGTCCACTCGTTGAAGCAGAAGCACTCGACCTTGCTGAAGTGCGCACTGGCCTGGCGCGGTGCGTAGCTCGGGATCGCCTGCGCCGCCATCGTACGGTTCTGGCGATTCTTGAACTCGTACATCACCGTCATCATCTCGCCCGGGTGCACCTGCAGCGAGCTGCGCGCGGGCTTGAAATCCCACGGGCCGCGCACATTGCCGTCGAACTCCACGGTGATGGTGCGGCTGGTGTCGACCTGCGTGTTGGCCGGCACCGAGTGCGTGCTCCACTTGCCCGTGGCGATGCGCTGCTCGGACAGGCTGAGCACGTTGATGCCCAGCGCTTCGCAGATGGCCCGGTACATGGGCACCAGCGCATAGCCGAAGGCGAACATCACCGCCACGATCACGAGCAACTTGCCGAGCATGCGGCGGTTGTCGGCGAAGAGGTGCTTCATCGCAGGCATGGCAAGTCAGCCGCCGAAGTAGGCGAGCTTGGTGACAAAACCCAGCGCGAAGACCAGGGCCACCGACGCCAGGATCAAACCCAGGCGCCGGTTGGCCTTGCGCTGCTGTTCACTCAGGGCCATGGTCGTTCAACCCGCTTTCAGCCGACGATGCGGGTGGCCGTGGCGTCCAGCTTCGGGGGCGTCTCGAAGGTGTGCCAGGGCGCCGGCGACGGCACTTCCCATTCCAGGCCTTCAGCGGCTTCCCAGGGCTTCTGGGGTGCCGGCTCGCCCTTGCCACGCATCATCGGCAGCACGACGAAGACGAAGAAGTAGACCTGCATCAGACCGAAGCCGAAGGCGCCCACCGAAGCGATGGCATTGAAGTCGGCGAACTGCATCGGGTAGTCGGCATAACGACGGGGCATGCCGGCCAGACCCAGGAAGTGCATCGGGAAGAAGGTGATGTTGAAGAAGATCAACGAACCCCAGAAGTGGATCTTGCCGCGCGTCTCGCTGTACATCACGCCGGTCCACTTCGGGCCCCAGTAGTACACGCCCGCGAACAGCGCGAAGAGCGAACCCGCCACCAGCACGTAGTGGAAGTGCGCCACCACGTAGTAGGTGTCCTGCAGCTGGATGTCAATGGGCGCCATGGCCAGGATCAGGCCCGTGAAGCCACCCATCGTGAACACGAAGAGGAAGCCCACGCTCCAGAGCATCGGGGTCTCGAAGGTCATCGAGCCCTTCCACATCGTGGCGATCCAGTTGAAGATCTTCACGCCCGTGGGCACCGCGATCAGCATGGTCGCGTACATGAAGAAGAGCTGGCCCGTCACCGGCATGCCGGTCGTGTACATGTGGTGCGCCCACACGATGAAGCTCAGGATGGCGATCGAGGCCGTGGCGTACACCATCGAGGTGTAGCCGAAGAGGCGCTTGCGCGCGAAGGCCGGGATGATGGCGCTGACGATGCCGAAGGCCGGCAAGATCATGATGTAGACCTCGGGGTGACCGAAGAACCAGAAGATGTGCTGGTACATCACCGGGTCACCGCCGCCTGCGGGATTGAAGAAGCTGGTGCCGAAGTGGCGGTCGGTCAGCGTCATCGTGATGGCGCCGGCCAGCACGGGCATCACCGCGATCAGCAGGTAGGCCGTGATCAGCCAGGTCCAGGCGAACAGCGGCATCTTCATCAGCGTCATGCCAGGCGCGCGCATATTCAGGATGGTGACGATGATGTTGATCGAGCCCATGATCGAGCTCGCGCCCATGATGTGCATGGCGAAAATGCCAGCGTCCATCGAGGGGCCCATCTGCAGCGTCAGCGGCGCGTAGAGCGTCCAGCCGGCGGCGGGTGCGCCACCGGGCATGAAGAAACTGCCCACCAGCATCAACGCCGCCGGAATCAACAGCCAGAAGCTGAGGTTGTTCATGCGCGCGAAGGCCATGTCGGCCGCGCCGATCTGCAGCGGCAGCATCCAGTTCGCGAAGCCCACGAAGGCCGGCATGATGGCGCCGAACACCATGATCAGGCCGTGCATCGTGGTGAGCTGGTTGAACAGCTCGGGGTTGATGAACTGCAGACCAGGCTGGAAGAGTTCGGCACGGATGCCCAGGGCCAGCACACCACCGATCATCAGCATCGCGAAGCTGAAGAGCAGGTACATCGTGCCGATGTCCTTGTGGTTGGTGGCGAACAGCCAACGGCGCCAGCCGTGCGGATGGCCGTGATCGTGGTCGTCGGCGTGGCCGCCGGCGTGCCCGTGGGGGTCAAGAACTGCGCTCATGAATTTCCTCTTCGCGACGGCTGCTTATCTGTGGGTCACTTGCGGGCAGCAACAATGGCCGATGGCTGAACCACCTGGCCGGTCTTGTTGCTCCACTGGTTCTTCGTGTAGGTGATGACGGCGGCGATCTCGGTGTCGGAGAGCGTCTTCCAGGCCGGCATCGCGCCGTTGTTGGCACCGTTGAGCAGGATGTCGATCTGCTTGGTGGCATCGGCGTCGAGCACCACCTGCGCGCCATCCAAGCCCTTGATCGGGCCGGCGCCCTTGCCGTCGGCGCGGTGGCAGGCGGCACAGTTAGCGGCGTAGACCTTCTCGCCACGGGCCACCAGCTCGTCGAGCTGCCACTCCTTGCTCGGGTCGTCGGCCAGCGCGGCCATTTCCTTCTTCTTGCCTTCCACCCACTTGGCGTAGTCCTCGGTGCTGAGCACCTTCACATGGATGGGCATGTAGGCGTGCTCTTTGCCGCAGAGCTCGGCGCATTGGCCGTAATAGTCGCCCACCTTCTCGGCACGGAACCAGGTGTCACGCACGAAACCGGGGATGGCGTCTTGCTTCACGCCCAGGCTGGGCACCATCCAGGCGTGAATCACGTCGTTGGCGGTGGTGACGATGCGCACCTTCTGGTTGACCGGCACGACCAGGGGGTTGTCCACCTTCAGCAGGTAGTCGTCGCCCGAGGGCTTGCCGCTGTCGGACATGGTGCGCTGCGAAGCATCGAGCGTCGACAGGAAGGCGATGCCTTCGCCTTCGCCCTTCAGGTAGTCGTAGCCCCACTTCCACTGGTAGCCCGTGGCCTTGATGGTCAGGTCGGCGTTGCTGGTGTCCTTCATGGCCACCACGGTACGCGTGGCCATGGCGCCCATGATCACGACGATCAGGAAGGGCACGATGGTCCAGGCGATCTCGACCGCCACGCTCTCATGGAAGTTCGCCGGCTTGTGGCCCAGCGACTTGCGGTGCTTGAGGATGGAATAGAACATCACCGCGAACACCGCGATGAAGATCACCAGGCACACCACCAGCATGAAGTTGTGCAGGAAGTGCTGCTGCTCACCGATCTTGGTGACGGGGTCATGCAGGTTCAGCTGGTTGACCTTGGGGCCGCCAGGCAGGTCGTTCGTGGCCAGGGCCACGCCGCTTGCCGTCAGGGCACCCAGGGCCAGCAAGGGCTGGGCACAACGCCGGGTCAGGCTGGACCAGGAGGTAGGCTTCATCTTCATCATGGAGTGCTTCGGTTCGGATCGGTCTCTGTGCTGGGCGGCGCCGGCACACGGCGCAAGGCCTGGCGGAGTTCACGGGCAAAAGGGCCGCGCAATTCAGGGCGCAGCAGGCGCCCGACGTGCACGAGTTGCCCACGTCCTCGCAGCTGCACCAAGGAACCCTGGCCACGGGCCGGTTCGACATGCAGCCAGTCGGCCAGGAATTCGGTGCGCTCAACCTTCGCGCCCACACATTGTTCTACCTGCAGCGAGCGGCCGACGAGCGTCAGCACTTCGCGGTCGCCGGCGTGGCGCGCGAAAAACGCCAGCGCCAACCCAACAGCCAGCAGCTCCAGCCCCGTGAAGAGCAGCACGAGGGGCGCGCCCTGCAGGAAAAAGAAGGTGCCGATGAACAGAGACACCGCGCACAGCGAGGCGTAAAACCACCCCAATTGCCGCGGCGTGATGGAACAGTTGCGCTTGAGCAGCCATTGCAGGCCGAGCGGCTCGCCCGGCAACTGCGCCATCACCACTTCGCGCCCGAAAACCCACGGCCCACCACGCCATGCGGCGTGCGGCTCGGGCCAGAGGCCAGTGGCGTAGGTGGCGGACATCACAGGGCGTACAGCAACAGCGGGAATGGCAACAGGGATCAGTGCGGGCCGGTCAGGTCCGCCAGAGCAGGCGCCGGACCGGTCCCACGCGCTCACTTCACCCCTAGTTTGATCAGGAATTCTATAGCAGCGGGCCCGCGCTGCCGCATCCTGGGGTCAGCCCTGTTCACCCGGCCGGCGCCCGGCCTTGACCATGGCCCGCAGGTCGGCCAGCGGCACCTGCGTTTCGGCCGCCACGCGGGCCCGGGGCACCGGCCTGAAGGCGTGGCCGTAAACGATTTCGAAGTCGAGCGCGAGGCGCCCTTCACCCACCGCGAGGCTGCCCAGGGCCTGCAAGAGTTGCATCTGCCAGCGCGGCGTGCGCAGGCCAGCGTGTCGGCCCAGGGCCACGTTGGCCCCCATCGCCCGCAGTTCGACCAGCAAGGCCTGGGGCGAGGCCCAGGTCAGCGTGACGGTTTCCTGGTCCATCACCGGGTCGGCAAAGCCGGCTTCGATCAACATGTCGCCGAGGTCGTGCATGTCGACGAAGGGGGCCAGCGGCGGCGGCCAGCCCTGCGCCCGGTACAGGGCCTGCAAGCGGGTCAGCGTGCCGGGCCCCAGCGTGGAGAACATCAGGAAACCATCGACCCCCAGCGCCTGGTGCCACTGCCGCATCAGTTGCTGCGGCGCGGCCACGCCATGCAGGCCCATGTTGGCCCACACCAGCTGTGCCTGGCCGGGCGTGACGGCGTCGGCGCAGAGCGCCAGCGCCGCGCCACCGGCCCAGCGCCGCGGCGACCACCAGGGCTGCTGCAGCGCCGCGGCCGTGGCGTCACGCCGGGCAGCCTCCTGCTCAACGGCCAGCAGGCGTGCCTGCGGGTAGCGCTCGCGCAGCAGGGCCTGGCTGGCACCAAGAAAGGCGCCCCAGTCGGCCACCACGGCCGGCTGGCGCTTAATCAGCGGGAGCCGCTCGGCCATGCGGCGCGCCACTTCGGCGTGCAGCCAGGGCGGCTGCGCAGCCGCTTGCAGCCGGCGTTGCGCTCGCGCCAGTGCATGGGCGTCCAGCGGACGGGCCTTGACGCTGCCGCCGGGGTCGGGGGATGCCATGGCTGGGCAGTATATTGAGCCGATGCTCCGCACCGCCCCGGCCCGGCCGCCGCTGCCCCAGCAGTGCGAAGTCTGCCGACGCTGGGCCAGCGCCGGGCTCTGCGCCGACTGCGTGGGCCGCTACGCCGCACCGCGCCCGCGCTGCGGCCAGTGCGGCCTGCCCACCGGTCTGAACCTGCCGCGCTGCGGCGCCTGCCTGCACGACACACCCCCCTTCGAGCACACCGTCTGCGCGGCCGACTACACCTTCCCTTGGGACCGCCTCATCACGGCCTTCAAGTTCCAGGGCCGCGCCGAACTGGCCGTGCCCCTGGCGGCGCAGCTCACCGCGGCCGTGTGTGCTTCGATGCAGCAGGCGCCGCGTCTGGCGCCCGATGCCGTGCTGGCCGTGCCGCTGTCGCCCCAGCGCCTTCGCGAGCGCGGCTACAACCAGGCCTGGGAGCTGGCCCGGCGGGTGGCGCAGGCGCTCGCGCTGCCGGCGGAAGCCGACCTGTTGCAGCGGCCGCTGGACACCGCCCACCAAAGCGCCCTGACGCGCGCCGAGCGCCAGCGCAACCTGCGCACGGCCTTCATGGCCGACCCGCAGCGTCGTGCCTGTTTGCACGGGCGCCGGGTGGCGCTGGTCGACGACGTGATGACCACCGGGGCCACCGTGCGCGAAGCGGCCAGCGTCTTGCGCCGCGCGGGCGCGGCAGCCGTCGAGATCTGGGTGCTGGCGCGCACGCCCGATGAACCCAGCACCGACAACTGAGACCCGAACCCCCATGTTCCACATCGTGCTCGTGCACCCCGAGATACCGCCCAACACCGGGAACGTGATCCGCCTGGCGGCCAACACCGGTTGCACCCTGCACCTGGTGGAGCCGCTGGGCTTCTCGATGGACGACAAGCTGCTGCGCCGCGCGGGCCTGGACTACCACGAGTACGCTGCGGTGCGGCGCCATGCTTCCTGGGAAGCCCTGCTGCACACCGAACGCCCCGACCCGCAGCGCTGCTTCGCCTTCACCACCCGCGGTTCGCAGGCCCTGCCGGCTTTGCGCTGGCAGGCGGGCGACTGGCTGGTCTTCGGCTGCGAGACCGCCGGCCTGCCGGCCGATCTGCGCGAAAGTTTTGCGCCGGCGCAGCGGGTGCGCCTGCCCATGCGCCCGGGCCAGCGCAGCCTGAACCTCAGCAATGCGGTGGCGGTCGCGGTGTTCGAGGCCTGGCGCCAGTGTGGCTACGAGGGCGCTGCGGGCTGAGGGGCCGTGGCACCACAGCCCCGCAGCCCGACCGCGATCAGACTTCCGGCCGCGGGTCGCGCGCCATCAGCAGGCGCAACGCTTCGCCAGGGCTGAGCTGCCCTTCCAGCACTTCACAGACGGCATCGGTGATGGGCATCTCCACACCCACCGCGCGGGCGCGGTTGCGCACCGTCACGGCGCTGTAGACGCCCTCGGCCACGTGGCCGAGTTCGCGCAGCGTGTCGGGCAGGCTGCGCCCAGCGGCCAGCATCAGGCCGACACGCCGGTTGCGGGAAAGATCGCCAGTGGCCGTGAGCACCAGGTCGCCCAGGCCCGACAAACCCATGAAGGTGTCGGGGCGTGCGCCCAGCGCCACGCCCAGGCGGGTCATCTCGGCCAGGCCACGGGTGATGAGCGCGGCGCGGGCGTTCAGCCCCGGCGCGCCCGCGCGGCCGCCGGTGGCGAGGCCATCGACGATGCCTGTGGCAATGGCCAGCACGTTTTTCACGGCGCCGCCCACTTCCACGCCCACGACATCACTGCTCGTGTAGACGCGCAGCCCATCGCCATGGAAGGCGGCCACTGCCGCCTGGCACAGCGCGCCGTCGCTGCTGGCCGCCACCAGCGCGGTGGGCTGGCCGCGCGCGACTTCGAGGGCGAAGCTGGGGCCCGACAACACGCCGGCTGCAGCTGCGGGCCGCACCTCGCGCGCCACCTCGTGGCCCAGGGCGCCGCTGCCGGCCTCGAAGCCTTTGCACAGCCACAGCACCGCTCGCCCATCGGGCAAACGGCCGAGCTGTTCGCGCAACGCTGCCATCGGCGTGGCAATGACAGTGAGGCCGGCGCGCGCGTGGGCCAAGGCCGCATTGAAGTCGGCGGTGACGCGCAGGGTCGGCGGCAGCGAAACCTCGCCGAGGTAGCGGCTGTTGCGGCGCTCAGCGCCCAGGGCCTGGGCCTGGGCTGGATCGCGCGACCACAACACCGTGTCGTGGCGCTGCGCAGCGGCCATGGCCAGCGCTGTGCCCCAGGCGCCCGCGCCAAGAACAGCGATCTTCACAGGCTCGCTGCGCCCAACCCTTCCCGGATCCGGGTCCCCCGGTCCGGAAAGAGCCCCTCCGGGGTGGCGAAGGCGCGCAGCGACAAGCCTGGGGCCCTTAATTCACGCCAGTGATGATGCTCGAGCCGCCGTTGGCCTGGGCTGCCATCTGGGCCTGCTGCGCTTCGAACATGGCCTGGAAGTTCACTTCCGTCAGCAGGATGGGCGGGAATCCGGCACGGGTGCAGACATCGCTGACGATGGCGCGCAGGTAGGGGTAGATCATCTGCGGGCAGACGATGCTGATGATGCCCTGCATCTGGTCTTCGGGAACGTTGCGGATCTCGAAGATGCCGGCCTGCTTGGCCTCCACCAGGAACAGCACCTTGTCCTTGACCTTGGTGGTGACGGTAGCGGTGACGGTCACTTCGAAGATGCCGTCTTGCACCGGCTGCGCGCCCATGCCGAGGTTGATGTCGACCTGCGGCTGTGCCTGCTCGAGCAGGATCGCCGGCGAATTGGGTTGCTCCAGCGACAGGTCCTTCAGGTACATGCGCTGGATCTGGAAAACGGGGGTCTCGTCGGCCATGAGAGGTGGTTCCAAAGGTGACAAAGCCCGGCGCCGCAGGTGGCACCGAGCCGCAGCGCGGGATTATGGCCGAGCGCCTGCGGCGCGCCGGGCGGGGGACCGGGCACCAGCTCCCCGCGATACGGGGGGCCCGCGTCTCAGCCGGCAGCCTGGCCCAGCAGCGGCAGGAGGCCGCCTTTCTGGTCGAGCGCGATGAGGTCGTCGCAGCCACCGACGTGGGTCTCGCCGATGAAGATCTGCGGCACCGTGCGGCGGCCGGTGATCTCCATCATGTGCTGGCGCTGCACGGGGTCGAGATCGATGCGGATCTCCTGGATCTGCTCGACACCACGCTGCTTGAGCAGGGCCTTGGCCCGGATGCAGAAGGGGCAGACCTGCGTGGTGTACATGGTCACGGGGCTCATGCGGTGCCTTTCGGTACAGGGATGCAGCAGGGGTTGAACGATCAGGCGGCCTTGCCGCCCTTCTCAGGCTTGTCGGCCTTTTCACTCTTTTCGCTCTTGTCACCCTCGGCCGCTTGTTTCTCGACCGGCAGGCTGGCCTCGCGCCAAGCCGCGGTGCCCCCGGCAACGGCCACGGCCTTTTCGTAGCCGGCCTTGCGCAGCAGCCCGGCCGCTCGGCCGGCGCGCGCACCCGTGGGACACAGCACCAGCAAAGGCAGCTGCTTGTTGGTGGGCAGCGACTTGTGGCCTTCCAATTGACCGAAAGGAAGGTTGCGCGCACCCGCGGCGTGACCAGCGGCGTACTCGGTTGGTTCACCCACGTCGATGAGCACACCACGTTCGCGGTTGATCAAGCGCACCGCCTCGGCCGTGCTCACGCTGCCTGCCGCGCTGCCGCCCTTGACCAGGGGCCACAGCAGCAAGCCGCCAGAAGTGGCCGCCAGGGCAAAGAGGGGCCAGTTGTCGAGAAAGAAATTCACCGGGAGGCCTGCGCTGCAAGGCGCGTCTATGCAAACCCCGAATTATAGAATCCGGGTCCATGTACAAGCTTGTCCTCATACGCCACGGCGAATCCACCTGGAATCTCGAAAACCGCTTCACCGGCTGGACCGACGTGCCACTCACGGCCACCGGTGTGCGCCAGGCGCAAGAGGCCGGCCGCCTGCTGAAGGAAGCGGGCTACGACTTCGACGTCGCCTACACCTCGGTGCTCAAGCGCGCGGTGTGGACGCTGTGGCACGCGCTCGACGCGCTCGACCGCACCTGGTTGCCCGTGCAGCACGACTGGCGCTTGAACGAGCGCCACTACGGTGCGCTGCAAGGCCTGAACAAGGCCGACATGGCCCAGCAGTACGGCGACGAGCAGGTGCTGATCTGGCGCCGCAGCTACGACACGCCCCCGCCGGCGCTGGAAGCCACGGACCCGCGCAGCGAGCGCAGCGACACGCGCTACGCGAAGCTGGCGCCCGAGCAGATCCCGCTGACCGAATGCCTGAAAGACACGGTCGCCCGCGTGCTGCCCTTCTGGAACGAGCGCATCGCGCCGGCCATCCTCTCGGGCCAGCGTGTGGTGATTGCGGCCCACGGCAACAGCATCCGCGCGCTGGTGAAGTACCTCGACAGCGTGGCTGACGACGCCATCGTCGGCGTGAACATCCCCAACGGCATCCCGCTCGTCTACGAGCTGGACGCGCAGCTCAAGCCACTGAAGAGCTACTACCTCGGTGACGCCGAAGCGGCCGCGAAAGCCGCCGCCGCGGTGGCCGCCCAGGCCGCCGGCAAGTCGGCCTGAACCGAAGGCGGCAGGCACGGCACCGGCCGGCTCAGGCCGGCGGTGCTTCCTGATCGAGCAGGCCGTAGACCTGCTCGGGCAGCACCCGCGGCAGGTTGGCCTTTTCGGCCAGCGACCCACTGATGCCGAACTCGGGCTGGGCGGTGTCGCGCCGCGGTGAACCGGGCACGGGCCGGCCGTTGGCGCCGAAGAGCGACACCACCACCGCACCGCGCCCCGGCGCCGCGCGCTGCACGACGATGCCGGCATCGCCGTTCTTCAGCCAGACAAAATCGCCCGGCGGGTAAACGCCCACCGCCTTGATCAGGCCCGCGGCCACCGGCCCGCCCTTTTCTTCCTGGAACAGCTGACGCGCAGCGAGCTGCGTGGTCAGCGGCGCGCGGAAAGCGCGCGGGCTGATCTTCGCCGTGAAAACATCGGCCGCGCGCAGCAGGTGCGCCTGGGTGCCAACCTCGTTCAGCCCCTGCGGGTAACCGCCACCGCCCGGCCTTTCGTGGTGTTGCTCGATGGCCTGCAGCCACTCGACGTCTTGCACACCGGCCTGGCGCAACAGCTGCGCCGACTCTTGCGGATGGGCGCGGATCTGCGCCATCTGCCGCGCGTTGGGCGTCTCGTTCTGCTCGGCCATGCGGGCCTGCAGCTCGACGATGGAGGCGTTCATGGTCAGCGCGGCGCGCACCGCGCAGCGCTGGGCCTCGGGCGCCCAGCCGAGCTGGCGGGCCGTGAGCAGCGACACGGTGGCCGTGTGCAGCGCGTGCGTGAGTGCGTAGAGCGCAAAACGGCGGTCGTACTGGCGCACGCAGAGGTAGAGCGCGGCATCGGGGTGGCGCTCGACCAGCGCGATGTAGCCCTCGGCAAAGGCTTCGATCTGTGCCGCCTGGGTGCTGCCGCGCCCCAGGCCGCGCAGCAGGTCGTCCAACGCCCAGATCTGCCGCTCCATGCGGTCGAACCACGTGCGCTGGCGCACGACCGGGCCCGTGCCGGCGCCGCCGCCACCAGCGGCCGCCGCACCGCCGCCAGCGGCCGCGCGGGCCGCTGCGCGGGCGGCCTCGGCTTCCACAGGATCGACACAGCCGCCGCGTTCCATCAAGGCGTTGAGCTGCTCGGCGTCTTGCAACTGTTTGCCCGCTGCCAGCAGCAGCCGGCCCCTGCTGTCCAGCACGGCAAAAGGCAGGGGCGCACCGGGGGCGGTGAGCGCCATCAGCTCACCCAGCGGTACGTTGGGGGGCGGTGGCGCCGGGGCGTTCATGACGCACCCACCGGCAAGGCGCCGGCCAGCCGCTGCACGGCCTCGGCCAGCAGCGGCGCCACGCTCACGGCATTGCTGGCGTGGGGCACGCAGTCGCTGCTCCAGACATGGCGCACGCCCGCCGCCTGCACTTCGGCAGCAGCCGCGCCGACGAAGAGCGCGTGCGTGACGGCCACGTCGACGCTGATCGCCCCCGCGCCGAGCGCGCCCCGTGCGGCGGCGATCAGCGTGCGGCCCGTGCTGGCCACGTCGTCCAGCAGCACAACGGCACGGCCGCTCACGTCCACATCGGGCAGCACCACCTCGACCTCACGGTCGCCATGGCGCTGCTTGCGGCAGACGGCATGCGCCAGCCCGGCCGCCTGGGCCGCGGCCCGCACCCACTGGCCGGCTTCTTCATCGGGGGCCACGAGCAGCGCGCCGGGCACGTGGCGGGCCACGTGTGCGCCCAGCAGCGGCGCCGCGCTCAAGGCCAGGCCGCGGCGGCCGGGCAGCACCTCGTCGAGCGTGGCCACGCGGTGCAGGTGCGGGTCGACCGTGACCACGGCTTCGAAGGCCGCAGCCAGCAAGGCGCCCAGGTGGCGTTGGCTGACCACCTCGCCCGGGGTGAAGGCCAGGTCCTGGCGCATGTAGGCCAGGTAGGGGCTGACGAGGAGGAGCTGCCGCGCGCCCAGTTCGCGGGCGCCTGCAGCGGCCAGCAGGAGTTCGGTGAGCTTGGCGTTGGGGTTCTGCAGCCCGCAAAGCACCACCACCTGCGGCGGCAGCGCCGGGGGCAGGCGCAGGCGTGTTTCGCCGTCAGGGAAGCGGTGGCGCTGCACGGGCGCCCAGGGGCAGCCCAGGGCCCGGGCGAGGGCTGGCGCCAGCGCGGTGTCGTCGTCAAAAGCCAGCAACTGCAGCATGCGTTGACGCTAAAGCCTGCGGCGCCGGCCGCCAAGGGGGAGAAGTCGCGCGCATGGCAGCCGCGCGACAGCCTGTCAGCCCGGCCCGCCCAGGCGCTCGGCGATCAGTTGCCGCAGGTGTTCGGCCAGCGCGCGGCGGTCGGCATGCTCGGTGCCGACCGGGGGCAGCAGTGCCACGTGCGCCGTGAGCCCGCGCGCGGTGGCCACGCGCCACACGCTCTGCAACAACGTGGTCTCGCCGAGGAACTCCACCCCTTTGCTGAAGCGGCCGTGCGCATCGGAGAAACGCAGCACCACGGGCTGCACCGGCGTGCCAGTGCTGATCGCCGCCTGCAGCAGGTTGGCGTGGAAGGGCAGCAGCTCGGGCCCGGGGCCCGTGGTGCCCTCGGGAAACACGGCCACGGCATCGCCCGCACGCAGCGCTTCGGCCATGGCGTGCACCACGCGCACGGCGTCACGCTTGCGTTCACGTTCGATGAACAGCGTGCCAGCGCCACGGATCAACCAGCCCAGCAACGGCCACTGCAGCACATCGGCCTTGCTGACGAAGCGCACCTGCGGCGCCGCGGCGTGGATGGCCGCGATGTCCAGCCACGAGATGTGGTTGGCCACCACCAGCGTGGCGCCGGCGCGGGGCGCCACGCCGGTGACCTGCAGGCGCAGCCCCGCCGCCCGCAGCAGCCCGGCCGACCACCACTGGACGCGCTGGTGGCGCTCGGCCGCACTCAGACGAGGGAAACGTGTCATCACCGCCATGCCGTGCAGCACGTGCAGCACGGCGCGCAGCAGGCGCCAGGCCCCGGTCAAGGCCCGCATCAGGCCTGGGCGAACGACGTGCGCTCGTAGGCCAGGGTGCCGGCCACCAGCGTGGCGCGCACGCGGCCCGGCAATGCCATGCCGGTGGACGAGAAGGAGAACGGCGTGTGTTTGCCCTGGCTGGCCAACGCGCCAGGGCTCACCGTCCATTCATCGGCCGGGTCGAAGACACAGACATCGGCCACGCCGCCTTCCACGAGGCGGCCGGCGCTGCTGGCCAGCGAGCCCAAGGCATCGCCCAGCACGGCCACCGGGCCCTGTGTCACGCGCGCCAAGGTCTGGGCCAGCGGCAGGCCGCTGTCTTGCCCCCAGCGCAGCGCCAGGCTGAGCAGCAGTTCCAGGCCGGTGGCGCCGGGCTCGGCCTCGCCAAAGGGCAGGTTCTTCATGTCGTCGGCCACGGGGTTGTGGTCGGAGACCAGCGCGTCCACCGTGCCGTCGGCCAGCGCGGTGCGCAGCGCGGCGCGGTCGGGGCCCTGGCGCAACGGCGGCACCAGGCGCATGTCGGGGTTGAAGTAGCCGATGTCGACGTCGGTGAGGTGCAGGCTGTTGATGCTGACGTCGGCCGTCACCGGCAGGCCTTCGGCCTTGGCCGCGCGCAGCAGCGCCACGCCGGCGGCGCTGCTCAGGCGGCACAGGTGCACACGGGCTTTCGTGGCACGCACCAGCTCGAAGATGGTGTGCAGCGCCACGGTCTCGGCCACCACCGGCACGCCGCTCAGGCCCAGGCGCGTGGCCAGCGCACCGGAGGCGGCCACGCCCTTGCCCAACCAAGCGTCCAGGGGGCGCAGCCAAACGGTGTAGCCGAAGGTGGCCGCGTACTGCAGCGCGCGCAGCAGCACCAGTTGATCGGTGACGGGCACGTCGGCCTGCGCGTAGCCCACGCAGCCGGCTTCGGTCAGCTCGGCCATTTCGGTGAGGGCCTGGCCTTGCAGCCCGCGTGTCAGCGCGCCCAGCGGGAAGACGCGGCAGCGGCTGAGCTTGCGCGCGCGGAACTTCAGCATCTCCACCAGGCCCGGCTCGTCGAGCACCGGGTCGGTGTCGGGCGGGCAAACCAGGCTCGTCACACCGCCAGCCGCTGCTGCGGCCAGCTCGCTTTCCAGCATGCCCTCGTGTTCTTGTCCGGGCTCGCGCAGGCGCGCGGCCAGGTCCACCAGGCCGGGTGCCACCACCAGGCCGCTGGCGTCGATCACGCGGTCGGCGCTGAACTCGCCGGCCGGGCCGATGCTGACGATGCGGCCGCTGGCGATGCAGACGTCGGTGGTTTCATCACGGCCGGCTTGTTTGCCATTGCCGGGGTCGATGACACGGCCGTTGCGAATGAGGATCTTCATGCCTGGTTCCCCGCGATGGTGCTCATCACCGCCATGCGCACCGCGATGCCGAAGGTCACCTGCGGCAGGATGACGCTGTGCGAACCGTCGGCCACATCGGAGGCGATCTCCACGCCGCGGTTGATGGGGCCCGGGTGCATGACGATGCAGTCGGGTTTGGCCAGCGCCAGCTTTTCGGGCGTGAGGCCGTAGCTCTTGAAGAACTCGCCGGCGCTGGGCAGCATGGCGCCGCTCATGCGTTCGTTCTGCAGGCGCAGCATGATGATGACGTCGGCATCCTTGATGCCCTCTTCCATGCTGTGGCACACGCGCACGCCCATCGAGGCCAGGTCGCCCGGCACCAGCGTCTTCGGGCCCACGGCGCGGATCTCGGGCACGCCCAAGGTGGTGAGCGCGTGGATGTCGGAACGCGCCACGCGGCTGTGCACGATGTCGCCGACGATGGCCACGGTGAGCTGGGTGAAGTCTTTCTTGAAGTGCCGGATCGTGTACATGTCCAGCAGCCCCTGCGTGGGGTGGGCGTGGCGCCCGTCGCCGGCATTCACCACGTGCACGTGCGGTGCCACGTGCTGCGCGATCAGGTAAGGCGCGCCGCTCTCGGCGTGGCGCACGATGAACATGTCGGCGTGCATCGCGGAGAGGTTCGCGATGGTGTCGAGCAGGCTCTCGCCCTTGGCCGTGCTGCTGCGCGCGATGTCGAGGTTGATGACGTCGGCGCTCAGGCGCTTGGCCGCGATCTCAAACGTCGTACGCGTGCGCGTGCTGTTCTCGAAGAACAGGTTGAAGACGCTCTTTCCCCGCAGCAGCGGCACCTTCTTCACGTCGCGGTCGTTGACGCTGAGGAAGGTGCCGGCGGTGTCGAGGATCTGCGTCAGCACGGCCTTGGGCAGGCCCTCGATGCTGAGCAGGTGGATCAGCTCGCCGTGCGTGTTGAGCTGCGGGTTGCGGCGGGACAGCATGGCTTGCGGCTCAGTCGTGCGGGTGGTGGGGGGTGGTGACGGTGAAGCTGAAGTGCCCGTCGTCGGCGCGCGCCAGCGACAGGCGCTGCGTGGCCGGCAGCACGATGCGCGCGGCCGCGAAGGCCGCGGCCATGGGCAACTCGCGCCCGCCGCGGTCGACCAGCACCGCCAGCGTCACGCTGGCCGGGCGGCCGAAATCGAAGAGCTCGTTGATCACCGCGCGCAGCGTGCGGCCGGTGTAGAGCACGTCGTCGATCAGCACGATGTGGCGGCCGTCGATGGCGAAGGGCAGGCGCGTGGCGTCGGTGCCGGTGGCCAGGCCCCGTTCGGAGAAATCGTCGCGGTGCAGCGTGCTGCTGATGACGCCGTGGCCCTTGTCACCGCCGGGCAGGCCCAGGTCTTGTTGCAGCCGCTCGGCCAGCCAGGCGCCGCCGCTCCACACGCCCACCAGTGCGCCCTCGGGCTTGAGCAGGCCGCGCACGCCTTCGCGCAGTTCGGCGTACAGGGCTTCGGCGTCCAGGTGCAGCATGGGTCAGGCGCTTTCTGAAGAGGCGTCTTGGGGTGCAGCCAGCGAACGCAAGTGCTGCTCCAGGATGATGGCCGCGGCCGCGGCGTCGGCATCGGCCGCGCCCTGGCCCAGGGCCTCGGTAGTGGTGTAACGCTCGTCGACCTCGTGCACCGGCAGGCGGAAGCGCCCGTGCAACTGCCGCGCGAAACGCCGTGCCTTCACGGTGTTTTCGTGCTCGGCACCGTCGGGATGGAAGGGCACGCCCACCACCAGCGCATCAGGCTGCCATTCGGCGAGCAGCTTGCCGATGGCGGCAAAACGCGCGTCGCCATCGAGGCTGATCGTCTTCAAGGGAGTGGCTAGTCCCAAGAGCGTGTTGCCTGACGCCACACCCACGCGGCGCGTGCCGTAGTCGAAAGCCAGAAAACTACGAACAGCCACGACCAAGCTTCCCGCCGCGGAACCGGCTCTGCCGGGCCGCCGGCGGACGGCCCCCTCGGGGGGTAGCGAGCGCCAGCGAGCTTGGGGGCCAACATTCACGCATGGCCGGCCTCTTGAGAGAGCATGCGCGGGTCTATGCCCAGCAGCGCCAGCGCCGTGTCGTACCGCTTCTCCACCGGCGTGTCGAAGATCACCTTCGGGTCGGCGTCCACGTTCAGCCAGCCGTTGCGGCCGATCTCGTCTTCCAGCTGCCCGGCCTGCCAGCCGCTGTAGCCCAGCGTCACCAGCACCTTGGCCGGGCCCGAGCCTTCGGCCAGGGCTTCCAGCACGTCTTTGCTGGTGGTCATGTCCAGGCCCCCGGGCACCGAGAGCGTGCTGTTGAAGGGGCTGGCGCCTTCCAGCAGCTTCTCGTGCAGCACGAAGCCGCGTTCGGTCTGCACCGGGCCGCCGAAGAACACCGGCTGTTCGGCCAGCTCGCTGCGGTCCAGCGCGAGCTCCACCTTCTCGAACAGGTTCTTGAGCTTGATGTCGATGGGCTTGTTGATCACCAGGCCCAAAGCGCCCTTTTCGTTGTGCTCGCACAGGTAGACCACCGTGCGCGCAAAGGTCTCGTCGACCATGCCCGGCATGGCGATCAGGAACTGGTTCGTCAGGTCGATGCGCGGGCCTGTGGGCATGCTCGGATTCTATTCCGCGGCCACACTACGGGCCGTGAGCAAGCCCACCCCCCACCCTGCCCCGCCGCGCCTGGCCCGCGCCCTCGTCTGGATGCGCCGCGACCTGCGCACCGACGATCACGCCGCCCTGCACCAGGCGCTGAAGGCCGCGCGCCAAGTGTGGTGCGTGTTCGTCTTCGACCGCGACATCCTCGACCCCTTGCCCCGGCAAGATCGCCGCGTCGAGTTCATCCGCGACAGCCTGGTCGGGGTGGATGCCGAGCTGCGCGCGCTGGCCGCCTCGCACGGCGTGGAAGGCGCCGGGCTCATCGTGCTGCACGGCTGGCCGAAGCAGGCCATCCCGGCACTGGCAGCGCGGCTGCAGGTGCAGGCCGTCTTCGCCAGCCATGACGACGAACCTGCGGCCGAAGCACGGGACGCCCAGGTGCTGGGCCGCCTGGCCGAAGCCGGCGTGATGCTGCACACCGTGAAGGACCACGTGGTCTTCGAGCGCAGCGAGGTGCTCACGCTCGGCGGCGGCGCCTTCTCGGTCTTCACACCCTACAAAAACGCCTGGCTGAAGAAGTGCGAGCCCTACTTCCTCAGCGCCTGGCCGGTGGCCAAGCATGCCGGCGCCCTGGCCCCCAAGCCCGAGAACGAGCCCAGCGTGCCGGCGTTGGAAGACATCGGCTTCCAGCGCACCAACCTGCACCAGCTGCGCCTGCCCAGCGGCCCGGCCGGGGCCGAAGAGCTGCTGACCGATTTTCTCGACCGCATCGACCGCTACGGCGAAACGCGCGACTTCCCCGCGGTCAAGGGCCCCAGTTACCTCAGCACGCACCTGCGCTTCGGCACCGTCAGCGTGCGGCGCCTGGCGCGGCTGGCGATGGAGCGGCGCAACGCAGCGGCAGCCGCCAGCGCGGCCAGCGGCGAGCGCGGCGGTGCCGACGTCTGGCTGAGCGAGCTGATCTGGCGCGACTTCTACCACCAGGTGCTGTACCACCACCCGCGTGTCGTCACCAGCGCCTTCAAGCCCGAGTACGACCGCATCCACTGGGAACACGGCAAACACGCCGACGAACTTTTTGCCGCCTGGTGTGAAGGCCGCACGGGCTACCCGCTGGTGGACGCAGCCATGCTGCAACTGGCGCAGACGGGCTACATGCACAACCGCCTGCGCATGGTGGTGGCGAGTTTCCTCACCAAAGACCTGGGCCTGGACTGGCGCCGCGGCGAAGCCTGGTTTGCATTGCACCTCAACGATTTCGACCTCGCCGCCAACAACGGCGGCTGGCAGTGGGCGGCCAGTTCGGGCTGTGATGCGCAGCCCTATTTCCGCATCTTCAACCCCGTGAACCAGAGCGAGAAGTTCGACCCCCAGGGCCGCTTCATCAAACGCTACCTGCCGCAGCTGGCGGCGCTGCCCGACAAGCTCATCCACGCGCCGTGGCTGGCGCGGCCCGTGGACCTGCTGGCCGCCAACATCGAACTCGGCAAGACCTACCCGCGGCCGGTGGTGGACCACGCCGAGGCGCGCGAAAGGACGCTGGCGCGGTACGCGGTGGTGAAGACCGCGGCGAAGGCGGCCCCCTAGGACAACGCCCCCGTCTCCAACCTGCGGGGGGTGGGCGCCAGAGCGCCCGCGCCGTGCAATGCAGACCTGCACGCCCACCGGGCGTGCGCTGCAGGATGGAGATGCCCATGTCACCCCGCCCCGACCGCACCACGCGCGCCCTGCGCAACCTCATCGGCCCGGCCACCTTCGCCGTGGCTTTGCTGGCCTTCACGCTGCTGGCCAGCAGCGCCGCCAGCGCCAACACGCTGCTGGTGGACGGGTTCGAAGCCCCGGAAGAGCCCGCCACCAGCGTGCTCACCGGCATCGGCGAGCGCCAGTTCAACGCTTTTTCGCCCACCGTGCTGGGCGGCGTTCGCGGCCTTTACCACCACACCTACACCAACCCCTTGGGCAGCGTCTCGGCGCTGGCGGCCGGCAACGGCGTGCTCAGCAGCAGCAACGGCGTGGGCGTGCAAAACGAAGTGCTGGTGCTGTACGGCGCCTTCACCCGGCCGACGCTGGAGCCCGAGGTCGGCGGCCCGCGCCTGGGCCTGGACGCCCGGCCTTACGACAGCTTTCAGCTCGATTTCACCGGCATGGCCAGCACGATGAACATCAACATCGTGCTTTACACCTCGGCGCCGCTGGACCCGACCGCGCCGCTGTACTACAGCAGCGTCGGCTTGAACGTGGCGCCCGCTGCGCCAGGGGCTGCGCTGCAGGTGGTGGTGCCCTTCGCCAGCGATGCCAGCTTCAACTTCGGGCAGGTCGACGGCATCGCGCTGGTGATCGACCGCGCCAACGGCGCCACCGGCACGGCCTGGACGCTGGACGGCTTCAGCCTCGTGAGCACCGTGCCCGAACCCACGCCAGCCCTGATGTGGCTGGCGGGCGCGGCCGTGCTGGGCTGGTTGTCGCGCCGCCAGCGGGTGCGCGCTCAGGCCTGAGCGGCCTAGCCCTCGAAAGGCGGCACCGGCACGGGCACAAAACCCAGGCTGGCGTACAGCGCTTCGGCGCGGGCGTTGCCCTCGGTCACCACCAGGCGCAGCCAGGTTTCGTCGCCTGCCGCCAGGCGGTTCATGGCCCGTGTGAGCCCGGCGCGCGCCAGGCCCTGGCGCTGGGCCTGCGGCGCGGTGATCATGAAAGCGACGAAGGGCCCGCCCCACCACTGCGTCAGCAGCGTGGCCGCCAGCAGTTCACCGGCGTGCTCGGTGACTTCAGACACCGCTGGCATCGGCGGCCCGAACTCACCGGCGAAGTACTGCGCCACCACGGCGCGCGTGTCGGCCAGCGTCTCGCCTTCGTCGTCGATGGTGCCGGCGTAGGCCGCGTGCATCAGCCGCGCCAGTGCTTCGGCATCTTCAGGCGTGGGCGGTCTGACAGCCACGCCCGGCGGTGGGGCCGGCACCGCGCGTTGCCGCACCGGCGCAGCCAGCACGAAGCGGCGCGGGCGGCCGGCCATCGCCGTCAGGCCGCGGGCTGCGCCGTGAAGCGGGCCAAGAGCGCTGCGTGCTGCTGCGGCCACGCGGCCAGCGCGCTGCCGTCGCCGTCGAACACCCCCTGCAGGAAAGCCAGCACCAGGCGCTGCGTGGCCTGCTTCACACGCGGGTTCAGCGCCGCGCCGCCGCTGGTGCTGCGGTCGGTGAACATGCTGTGCGAGCCGCCCTCGTACACGGCCAGCCACTTGCGCGTGCTGCCGGTGGCCTCGAAGACCTTCACGCGGTCGTCAGAGCCGCTGTAGTAGCCGGGAATGCGGATCACGTCGTCGGTGGCCGTCACGTGCAGGCTGGGCACGGCCACGCTGGCCAGGATGCGCTGCGGCTCGTCTTCGCCGTAGAAGGGCGGCGCCGAGATCACGATGGCGGCGCGGATGCGCGCATCGGCCAGGTCGAGCACGCTGCCTTCGCGCGCCACACGGGCACCGGCGGCCAGCAGCGTGGTGTTGGCGCCGTAGCTGTGGCCGCCGGCGACGATGCGCTCGGCGTCGATACGGCCGGCCAGTTCGCCGGCCAGCAGCGTGTCCAGCGCGAAACGCAGGTCTTGCACGCGGGCCACGGCTTCAGCGTCTTGCGCGGCGGTCTGCAAGCGGCCCACCAGCCCGAAGATGCTGCCGCCCCACAGCGTGCGGTCGCTGCCCACGTGCTGCAGGTGCAGGCTGGCGATGCCGTGGCGCGCCACGTGCTGGCCCAGCCAGGTGTAGCCGCGGCGGCTGCCACCGATGCCGTGCGAGAACACGACCAGCGGCACGCGTGCGCCCGCGGCCTGCTCGGGCAGGTACAGGCGCACGGGCACCGGGCGCTGGCGTGCGGTGTCGGCCCAGTCGAAATCCAGCGCCTGGAAACGCCGCTGCTCTGCGGGTGCGTCAGCAGCGGGTGCGGCTGCGGCTGCGGATGCCGCACCTTCCGTCGCTGCGCGCGCGGCGCGGGTGGTGGCGAAGGCCGCCACCGCAGCGGCCGCGCCCAGGCGCAGGCAGTGGCGGCGGTTCAGCGAAGGGGCGTGCATCGTCTTCATGCGGTTCTCTCCGAAGCCGGAACGGCAGCAGCCGGTGCCCCGCGCCGCAGCAGGCGCTGCAGCAGGCGGATGGCGTCGTCCACGTAGGTGAACAGCACCGGTATGACTAGCAGGCTCAGGAAGGTGCTGGTGATCAGCCCACCGATCACCACGATGGCCATCGGCGCGCGGAAGCTCGGGTCGGTGCCTATGCCCAGGGCGATGGGCAGCATGCCCGCGCCCATGGCGATGGTGGTCATCACGATGGGCTGCGCTCGCTTGTGGCAGGCGTCGATGATGGCCTCGAAACGTTGCATGCCCTCGCGCCGCGCCAGGATCACGTAGTCCACGAGCAGGATGCTGTTCTTCGTGGCGATGCCCATCAGCATGATCAGGCCGATCATGCTGGGCATGGAGAGCGCCGTCTGCGTGATGAAGAGCGCGAGAAAGGCCCCCGGGATGGACAGCACCAGCGCACCGAGGATGGTGACCGGCTGCACGAAGTCCTTGAACAGCAGCACCAGCACGATGTAGATGCACAGCACGCCGGTCAGCATGGCCAGGCCGAAGCTGGCAAAGAGCTCGCTCATGGCCTCGGCATCGCCGATCTCGGTTTGCGTGATGCCCGGCGGCAGGTTCTGCACGCTGTTCAGCGCCAGCACCGCCGTCTTCACCTCGCCCAGCGGCTGCTGGTTGAGCTCGATCTCGAAGTTCACGTTGCGCTGGCGGTTGTAGCGGTCGATGCTGGCCGGCCCGCTGGCGATGGAAAGCGTGGCCACGTTGCCCAGCATCACCGGGCCGTTTTTGCCGGGCACCGGCAGGCGCGCCAGCAAGGCCAGGTCGGTGCGGGCCTCGGCCGGCAGGCGCACGACGATGGGTATCTGCCGTTGGCTGAGGTTGAGCTTGGCCAGGCTCTGGTCGTAGTCACCGGCGGTGGCGATGCGCAGCGTGTCGGCGATGGCGGCGGCGGTCACGCCCAGGTCGGCGGCCTTGTCGGGGTCGGGCCGCACGATGAGCTCGGGCCGCACCAGGCTGCTGCTGCTCGTCACGGCGCCGATGCCGGGGATGGTGCGCAGCTCTTTCTCCACCACCGCGGCGTGCGCACTGAGCGCGGCGCCGTCTTCACCGGCCAGCACCAGCACGTACTTCTCGGCACTGGCCCCAAAACCCACCTTCACGCGCACGCCGGGGATCACCGCCAGCGCCTCGCGCAGCTGGCTCTCGATGTCCTGCTTGCTGAGGCCGCCGCCGAAGAAGCTGCTGCGCTCGCCGCGCGGCGTCATGTTGATCGTCAAGGTGGCCTTGGTGACATCGGGCACACCACCCCCCGGCGTGAAGGTGTCGGCGCCCGTGCTGCCCGCGCCTATGGCGGTGTAGACCAGCTTCACGTGCGGGTTCTGCTGCACCACGCTGCGCGCCTGTTCGGCCGCGGCGAAGGTCTGCGGGTAGGTGCTGCCCGGCGGCAGCGTCACCGTCACCTGCGTCTGGCTCAGGTCGTCAGGCGGCAGGAAGCCCGTGGGCAGGTAGGGCACCAGCATGAAGCTGCCGACGAAAAACACGCCCGTGGCCAGCAGCGTGAGGATGCGGTGCTTCAGGCACCAGCCCGCCCAGCGCAGGTAGCGGCCCATCCAGAAGGGCTCGCGGTGTTCGCTTTTCGGCGGCTTCAGGATGTAGGCCGCCATCATGGGCGTGAGCATGCGCGCCACCACGAGGCTGAAGAACACCGCGATGGCCGCCGTCCAGCCGAACTGCACGAAAAACTTGCCCGGCACACCGGCCATGAAGGCCGTCGGCAGGAACACCGCGATCAGCGTGAAGGTGGTGGCGATCACCGCCAGGCCGATCTCGTCGGCCGCTTCCATCGCCGCCTGGTAAGGCGTTTTGCCCATGCGCAGGTGGCGCATGATGTTCTCGATCTCGACGATGGCGTCGTCCACCAGGATGCCCACCACCAGGCTCATCGAGAGCAGCGTCACCGTGTTCAGCGTGAAGCCGAAGACGTAGTGCATGGCTGCGAAGGCCGGGATGATGGACAAGGGCAAGGCGGTCGCCGCCACCAGCGTGGCACGCCAGTCGCGCAGGAAGAGCCACACCACCAGCACCGCCAGCACGGCACCTTCCAGCAGCAAATACATGCTGCCTTCGTAGTTCTCGACCACGGGGTCGACGAAGTTGAAGGCCTCGGTGACGGTGACGTCGGGATGGTCGGCGCGCAGCTTGTCCAGCGCCGCGCGCACGCCGTCGGCGACGTCGGTTTCACCGGCGCCGCGTGAACGCACGATCTCGAAGCCCACCACCGGCTGGCCGTTGAGCAAGGCGCCGCTGCGCTGCTCGGCCACGGTGTCAGAGACCGTGGCGACTTGGTCCAGGCGGATGCGGCGGCCGTCGGCGAGGTTGATCTCCAGGCGGCCCAGCTCGGCCGCGCTCTGCACGGTGGCGATGGTGCGCACGCTCTGCTCGATGCCGCCCACGTCGGCGCGGCCGCCCGAGGCCTCTTGCTGCACGTTGCGCAGCTGGCGCGAGATGTCGGCCGCGCTCGCATTCAGCGCCAGCAGGCGCGCCGGGTCGAGCGCCACGCGCACCTCGCGCGTGACGCCGCCCACGCGTGCCACGCTGCCCACGCCGCGCACCGCGAGCATGGCCTTGGTGACCTCGTTGTCGACGAACCAGGAGAGCGCCTCGTCGTCCATGCGCGAGCTCGCCACCGTGTAGGTGAGGATGGGCGCGCCGGCCAGTTCCAGCTTGCTGATGACGGGGTCGCGCAGCTCACCGGGCAGATCGCTGCGCACGCGCGCCACGGCCGAGCGCACGTCGTCCAGCGCCTCCTGCGTGGGCTTCTCCAGGCGGAACTCCACGGTGACGATGGCCACGCCATCCTGCACCTTGGTGTAGATGTTCTTCACGCCCTGCAGCGAGGCCACGGCGTTTTCGAGCTTGCGCGCCACCTCGGTTTCCATCTGCGCCGGCGCGGTGCCGGGCAGGCTGGCGGTGACGTTGATGGTGGGCAGGTCGATGTCCGGGAACTGCTGGATCTTCATCGACTGGAAACCCAGCAGCCCCGCCAGCGTGAGCATGACGAAGAACATCACCGCCGGGATGGGGTTGCGTATGCACCAGGCTGACACGTTCATGGTTGCGGCTTTCGCAAGAAGGGGTGCCGGGTGCTCACTTGGCGGCGGGCTTCACGGCCGGCGGGGCGTCCACCACGCGCACGGTGTCGCCGTCGGTGAGGAAACCGGCGCCGCTGGCGACCACGCGGGCGCCGGCGTCCAGGCCGGCGGTGATCTCGATGCGGTCACCCACGCGCCGGCCCACGGCCACCTTGGCCTGCGTGACCTTGTTGTCGGCGCCCAGCTTGAACACATAGCTGAAGCCGTCGCGCAGCAGCACGGCGCTCTGTGGCAGCGTGAGGCCGCTGCGCTGGCCGGTGCCGAATTCGCCACGCGCGAACATGCCGGCCTTCAGGCCCGCGTTCTGCGCACCGGCGGTGGGCAGGTCGACGTAGACCAGGCCGTTGCGCGTGGCCGGGTCGACGGTGGGCGCCACCATGCGCAGCTTGCCTTCCACCGCCGCGCCGCTGGCAGCCAGCACACGCGCCGTCTGCCCGGCTTTCAGCATCGCGAGTTCGTCGGCGGCCACCTCGGCGCGCCACTCCAGCCGGCCCTGGCGGATGAGGCGGAAAAGCTCGGTGCCCGGCGCCACCACCGCGCCCACGGTGGCGCTGCGCGCGCTGATCACGCCGTGGTCGGGCGCCAGCACCTGGGTCTGCGCCAGGCGCAGCTGCTGCGTCTGCGCCATGGCCTTCATCGAAGCCAGGCGCGCCTGCGCGGTGCGCTCGGCGGTGAGGTACTGGTTGATCTGCTGCGCACTCAAGGCACCGCTGGCCTGCAGATCGCGCGCACGCTGGGCGTTGGCGGCGGCTTCGGCCAGCGTGGCCTCGGCCTCGGCCACGGCGGCCTGGCTTTGCGCGAGGTCGGCGCGCACCAGCTCGGGCGCGAAGGTGGCCAGCACCTGCCCCTTGCGCACCAAGTCGCCCACGTTCACGCGCACCTCGGCCAGGCGCAGGCCGTTGGCCTCGGCACCGACCACGGCCTCTTGCCAGGCCGCGATGCTGCCGTTGGCGCCCAGCACGCTGCCGATCTCGCTGCGCTGGGGCACCGCGGCGGTGACGGTGAGCGCCGGTTTGGGGGCCGGCTGGGCCTTGTCGTCGGCGGCCTGCACCGCCCAGGTGGCCATCAAGCCGGCCAACAGCAGGGCGGCGGCGGCCAGGCCGGCACGCAGCGGCGTCAGGCGCCACGGGCCAGGGATGAAGGAGTGGTGCGTCGGCGCGGGCAGCTTCATGGGGCGGTCCGGTGGAGGTGAAATTTCAGGGGTGGGGCAAAACGGGGCAGCGGAGCGGCACGGCGTTCAAGGCGCCGCCGACACCGCCACGGCGGGCTTCGCTTCGGCGTTGAAGTCGCCACCGAGAGCGCGGTAGAGCGTGATCCAGGCGGCGGCCCGTTCGGTCTGCAGGTCGATGAGCGCGCTCTGCGCCTGCAGCGCGAGGCGGCGTGCATCTTCCAGGTCGAACAGGCTGGCCAGCCCGCTGCGCTGGCGCGCCTGGGTGGCCTGCAGCGCGGCTTCGAAATCACGCGCGGCGGCTTCGGCGTCGCGCTGACGTGAGGCGCTGGCGTCCAGCGCCACCAGGGCCGCTTCCACCTCGCGCACGGCGCGGCGCAGCTGGCCCTGGTAGGCCGCCACGGCAGCGTGAAACTCGGCCCGCGCGGCGGCGCTGTTGGCGGCGCTGCTGCCGCCGTCGAAGACCGGCAAGCTCAGCTGCAGCGGCCCGAAAGACCAGGTGCTGCCGCTGCTGCTGACGCCCGCGCTGCGCAGGCTGGCGGCGGCCAGGTTGCCGGACAGGCGCAGCTGCGGGCGCTCGCGCGCTTCGGCACCGCGCCGGTCGGCGGCGGCCGCGAGCACGGCAAGTTCGGCCTCGGCCAGATCGGGCCGGCGGCGCAGCAGCTCGGCCGGCAGCAGCTGCACGGCCAGCGCAGCAGGCTGCGGCACGGTGGCTGCTGCGGCTGGCCCATCGGCCAGCCGCTGGCGGAGCTCGGCCTCGCTCAAGGCTGTCAGTTCGACCAGGCTCTTGAGCAGCGTCTCGCACTGCGCGCGCCGGGCCACCGCGGTGCTGCGCGCCTGCGCGGCGCCGGCTCGCGCCAGCGCGGCATCGGCCGGCGCGGCAAAACCGGCCTGGGCGCTGAGGCCCGTCAGGCGCGAGGTTTCTTCGCGCGACGTGGCGTCCAAGGCAGCCTGCGCGGCCTGGGCCAGGCAGCCGCGGTAGGCGATGTAGCTGCTGGCCACTTCGGCCGCCACGGCCGTGCGCGCGTCGTGCCAGCCGGCCTGGGCGGCTTCCAGGCGCGCCTGGGCCGAGTCACGGCCGGCGGCCACGCCGCCGAAGAGGTCGATCTCCCACGCTGCCTGCAGGCCCAGGCTGGCGCTGGTGGCGCTGGGCTGGCGCGGCAGGCTGCGGCCGCTTTGCAGCGCGCCCACGGCGTCCACCTGCGGCAGCTGGGCGGCACCCGCGGCCGTGCGTGTGGCGCGCGCTCGCTCGATGCGCGCGGCCGCGGCGGCCAGCGTGGGGCTGGCGGCCTGCGCCGCGTCGATCAAGCCCGGCAAGTCGGGCGCGCGAAAACTGGCCCACCAGGCCGAGCTGGGCCCGGCCTGGGCTGCAGCCGCAGCCGGTGGCACCGGCGCCTGCCAGGCGGCAGGCACGGCCGGGGCGCCAGCGGCGAGCGGCGCGCCAGGGCCGGCGCTGGTGGCGCAGGCCCCCAGCAGGGCCAGCGCCGCGGCGGCGGCGAGCGGGCGCAGCGCCCGGTGCAGAAAGGGGCGCCAGGGCGGCGCTGCGAGGTCGCGGGATGTCATCACGGCTCTCGGTGGGCAGGAAGGGGCAGGCCGCGGCGTGTGCGCTCGGCCTCGATGAGGGCCAGGCCGAAATCGACCAGGCGTTCAGACCAGCGGTCCAGCGCGCTGGGCCCGTCGGCCAGGCCCGGCGCCAGCCGTTCGTTGATGTCGTGGCCCACGTGCAGGTGCACGCCCAGGCCGGCCAGGCAGATGGCCAGGCGTTGCAGGTCGTCGTCGGGGCCGGGCAGGCCGAGGTGGCGCGCCAGCAGCGCCAGCAAGGCCTGGTGCATGGGGCCGATGCCGAAGGTGGGGTCGGCCTCCCACAGGCCCGTGGGTTCGAGCATTTCGCGGAAGTGCAGCTTCATGCACAGCCGCGCCACATCACCCTGGCGCAGCGGCTCCAGAAAGCCGGCGTAGAAGCCTTGCAGCGCCTCGCGCAGCGTCTGGCCGGCCTGGTTCCATCGCGCCATTTCTTCGTCGGGCGAACCGCTGGGTTCGTTGAAGGCGGCGCGGTAGAGCCCCGCCTTGTCGCCGAAGTAGTAGCTGATGGCCGCCACATTGACCTGCGCGGCCTCGGCCAGCTCGCGCGTGGAGGTCTTGCTGTAACCCTGGGTGGCGAAGAGGCGCAGGCCCGCATGCACGAGGCGCCGGCGTGGCTCGGTGTCGCCGGGCTGGGCCGGGACGGCGGGAGCGGGGGCGCTGTTCGAAGGGCAGGGGCTGCGGCGTGCATTCACGGCGCCGACTGTAGCCGATCAAATCAAACGTTTGTTTAACTTCTCCAGCGCCAGGGATATGGCGGGCCCGCGCTCAGAACATCTCGATCTTGTTGTCGCGCTCGCGGTCTTGCAGGTGGCCCTGGGCCACCAGCTGTGCGTGCCCTGCGACGCCATCGCGCCCGTTCTGCTTGACGTGGTACAGCGCCAGGTCGGCCCGCTCGAACGCAGCGCTGGGGCTGTCGGAGCTGCGCAGCGCGGTGAAGCCCACGCTGACCGTGATGCGCTCGACCTGCGGAAAACGGTAGGCCGCCACCGCCTGGCGCAGGCGGTCGAGCGCCGCGGCAGCGGCCTCGGCATCGTCGCAGCGCATCAGCACCACGAACTCTTCGCCGCCGAAGCGGTAGAGGTGGTCGTGGAAGCGGAAGGTGCTGCGCATGAGGCGCGAAAGCAGCAGCAGCACCTCGTCGCCGATGAGGTGGCCGTAGACGTCGTTGACGCGCTTGAAGTGGTCGATGTCGATGACGGCCAGCCACATTTGGCCGGCGGGTGCGAAGCGGCGCAGTTCGGGGCGCACGGCGGTCTGCGCACCGGCCACAGGGGCCGCGGCCGCACTGGCCACGCGCAGAAAACTCTCGTCGAAGGTCTTGCGGTTCAGGAGCCCGGTGAGGGTGTCGCGCTCGCTGTAGTCGAGCAGGTCCTGGAAGTTGCGGTAGATGCGCAGCACGCTGCAGACCAGGCGCAGGGCTTCGGCGTCCAAGGGCCGTGCGGTGTGCAGTTCCAGCACCTGTATCGCGTGCTGTTCATTGGTGACGGGGAACCAGGCCCAGGCCGACTCGGCGCTGTGCAGCACCGCCTCCTGGCGCTGCAGGCAGGCCAGGCGTTCGGGCGCGCTGTCCAGGGCCGGCAGGCTGCCCGGCTCGGCCCACAGCGGGTCGGCCTGCGGCGTGGTGTCGCCCTGGCGCAGGCGGGCGCGGGTCATCCAGACCTGGGCACCCGGCTCGCCGATGGCACGGTAGATCGCCACCTCTTGCGGCCGCAGCAGGTCGCGCAGGGCCCCGACGAGGGTGACGTCGAGCACGTCACGGTCGCGGAAACCCGTCAGTTCGGCCAGATGATCAACGATCTGCGACATCGTGCTGTGCAGCGCGCGGCGCGCCAGTGGCGGCCGTGCTCAGCCCCGGACCCGGGTGCCCGCGTAGCGCGCCACCAGACCCAGGAGTTCGTCTTCCGAATAGGGCTTGCCGAGGTAGTGGTCCACCCCCAGCTGCTCGGCGTAATCGCGGTGCTTCTGCGCGGTGCGCGAGGTGATCATCACCACCGGCAGGCCTGCCAGGCGTGCGTCGGCGCGCACGTTGCGCAGCAGGTCGAAGCCATCCATGCGCGGCATCTCGATGTCCGACAGCAGCACCACCGGCCGCTCTTCGGCCAGGCGCTCCAGTGCGTCGAGACCGTCTTTCGCGGTGACGACGCGGTAACCCTCGCGCACCAGCAGGCGCTGGGTGACACGGCGCACGGTGATCGAATCGTCGACCACCATCACCATCGGCGTGCGCGACAGGTCGGGCAAGGCCGCCACGGGCACCGCACCCGCAGCCACCTCGTCCGGCAGCAGCGCCGCGGCCGGCGCGGCGCCGGCCTGCCGCATCGCGGCCCGCGCTTCGTCGCCATACAGCGCCGCCAGGGCCACCGGGTTGTAGATCAAGGACACCGCGCCCGAGGGCAGCAGCGTCACGCCGGCCAGGCCCGGCAGGCGCGCCAGCTGCGGGCCGACGTTCTTGACCACCACTTCCTGGTTGCCCATGACTTCGTCGACGTGCACGGCCACACGCTGGGCCGCGCTGCGGATGACCACCACGGTCTGCGTGCGGCCCGGCGTTTCGCCGCGGCCACCGCTGCGCAGCAGCGCGCCGAGCCAGAAGAAGGGCACGGCTTCGTCGGCATAGGCCAGGCTGAACTCGGCATAGGCGCGCGCCACCTCTTCGTTGGGCACGCGGCGCACGGTCTCGATCAGCGGCGAGGGCACCGCCACCTGCTGCTCGCCGCAGCGCAGCATCACCACCTGCGTGACGGCCGTGGTCAGCGGCAGCAGCAGCTTGAAGCGCGTGCCGGCGCCGGGCTGGCTCTGCGTCTCGATGCGGCCGCCCATGGCGTTGACCTCGGCGCGCACCACGTCCAGGCCCACCCCGCGGCCGGCGATCTCGGTCACGGTTTCCGCGGTGCTGAAACCGGGCTTGAAGATCATCTGCGCCAGTTCGGCATCGCTGACGGCAGCTCCCTCGGGCAGCAGGCCACGCTCCAGCGCACGCTGGCGGATGCGGGCCAGGTCAAGGCCGCCGCCGTCGTCGGCAAACTCCACCGCCACTTCGTTGCCTGCCTGGGCCACGGCCACGGTGATGAGGCCGGTGGCGTCTTTGCCCGCGGCGCTGCGTGCGGCCGGGGTTTCGATGCCGTGGGCCACACTGTTGCGCAGCAGGTGCTCGAAAGAGCCGGCCATGCGCTCGAGCACACCGCGGTCGATTTCGATGGCCCCGCCCACGATCTCCAGCCGCGCCTGGCGGCCGGTTTCACGGGCGGCCTGGCGGGTGGTGCGCTGCAGGCGCTCGGCCATGCTGTCGAACTCGACCATGCGCGTGCGCAGCAGGTCGTCCTGCAGTTCACGCGTCAGGCGGGCCTGCGCGGCGAGTTCGTCTTCGCTGCTCTGCAGCGTGCGCTGCAGGCTGCGCTGCAAGGTGGCCACGTCGTTGACCGACTCGGCCATGAAGCGCGTGAGTTCCTGGAAACGCGTGAAGCGGTCCATCTCCAGCGGGTCGAAGCTCTGCGAGGCGGCCTTGGCCGCTTCGATGCGCGTGGCGATCTGCGTCTCGGCCTGCAGCTCGATGTCGCGCAGCTGCTTGCGCATGCGCTCCAGGCTGTCGGTGAGGTCGTTCAGCGAGCCCTGCAGCTGGCGCACGTCAGCGTCGATGCGGGCACGTGTGATGCTCACCTCGCCGGCCTGGTTCACCAGGCGGTCGAGCAGGCTGGCCCGCACACGCACCACGGCGTTGCCGGCCGTCGCGCGCTCGGTGTTCACGGCCTCCAGGCTCTCGCCGAGCGTGAAACGTTGCCAGTCGATCTCGGGCGGGGGCGCTGGCGGGGCGGCGGGTTCTGCAGCCGCAGCGGGCACGGGCTCGGCGTCGAGCGGCGGCAGGGCCGCGACGTCGACAGGCGCTTCGAGCAGCGCCTCGCCGCTCTCGACAGCGCCCGCCGGCAGTGCCAGCTCGGCGTCGGCGAGGACC
>LJHW01000033.1 GCA_001295865.1 beta proteobacterium AAP65 | reverse complement strand
CCCGCCTCCAGGCGCTCGCCCCGCCAAAGCGTGCGCAGCAGCCGGCCATCGCCGGCGAAGATGCCGGCGCTGGTGGTGCGCGCGCGGTCCAGGGTGAAAGCGAAACTCAGGGTGTTCGGCTCGACAGGGGCCACAGGTGTGGGCCCTGATTCGGCGCCCTGGTTCACCGGTGCTGTCGGGGTGGGGTTCGCTGTCGCAGCAGTGGCTGGCGTCGCAGAAGACACGCTGGCCGCACGCGCCTCGCCGGATGTGGCACCGTCACCACCGCCGCCACAGCCCGCCAGGCAAGCCAGGAGCAGCAGGCCACCGCTCAGCGCCATCGCGGCCCGTGCCGTGCGCCGTGTCCGAACGGACGGCCGGGGTGGAAATGAGAGTGCGGCGGCATGGCCACCGAGTGTGCCTGCGGGCGATGACATGGGGCGGGCTCGGAGCAGGCGCGTGGGCGCGCCCGATACCCGGGGATATCGGCCACCCGCCACCGAACTGATGGCCCCGCACACCGCGCCTTGTGCCGTTTGGAACACGCGATGGCCGTGCGTTCGAGAGGTCTGTCACGGCGTGCCCCTAGGCTCGCCGCCATGCCCGACTTGCGACTCAACGATCTGCGCCGCCACCAGTATTCCGAGGTGGTGGAAGGCGCGCTGCGTGTCAACACCCGGCAGCAGTTTTTCACCTGGTTGCAAGGCCCCGTGCAAGGGCTCGTTCCGCACGAGGTGTTGTTGTGCGGTGTGCGCGGCGCGTCGGGTCCGCGACTGGAACTGAAACACTTCAGCGCCAGCCGTTACTTCGCGGCCATGCATTTGCAGGCCCTGTCGCTGGATGCCGGCGGTCTGGTGCGGGTGCTGCTCAGCTCGCCGCGCTGGGCCCACGAGGTGCAGCTTTGTGAAGGCTCAGACAGCGGCTTGCCCGATGCGTGTGCCCCGGGCCCGGTGGTCGCCGGCGCCCCCTTGAAGCGTCTGGTGTGGCACAACGAACTGAAGAACCTGGCCGCCCGCTTGCTGCCGGCGAGCGATGGCGCGCCCGCAGCCTGCTTCGCTTTCGGGCGTCTCAACCACGCGCTCGACAGCCACCTTCAACACGCCGTGGAACTGGTACTTCCGCACCTGCACCACGCCTACATGCGCGTGCTGCACCACGAACGTGTCGAAGTGCCCTCGGCCCGACCATCTGCAGATGGCCTCGTGACCCAGCGACAGCAGGAGATCTTGTCGCTGTTGAAGCTGGGCAAGACCAACGACGAGATCGCCTGCGTGTTGTCCTGCAGCCCCTGGACGGTGAAGAACCATGTGCAGAACATCCTGCGCAGGCTGGGCGCTTCCAGCCGGGCACACGCCGTGGCACGTGCCATCGGCCTCGGCATCCTGCAGCCGGACTGAAGCACCGGCCACGCCGCGGCAAGTGCTGGGCCGGTGGGGCTCAGAGCAGACCGCGGGACATCGCCATGGCCACCGCGTGGGCGCGGTTGCTGGCGTTGAGCTTGCGCAGGATCTTCTGGATGTGGTTTTTCACCGTCAGCGCGCTGATGCCCAGGTTCAGGCCGATCTCCTGGTTGCTCTGGCCTTCGCGGGCGCAGCGCAGGATCTGCCGCTCGCGTTCGGTCAGCGGCTGGCTGATGGCCGGAGCCTCCGCCGTGCTTTCCGGCAGCGAGACCGCCTCGGGGCTGCCCCGCCGGCTCAGGATTTCGTTGATCTCCACATTGCGCCAGGTCGCGTGCAGGTAGGGGATCAGGCGCTCCAGGTGCAGCAGGCTTTCCGAGGCGCGCGCGGCCGCGGGGGGTGCGCCCAGCAGCAGGAAGAGGCTTTCCAGTTCGTTGGGCCGCTGGGGGCGGGCCACGCCGTGCAGCAGCCACGGCGTCTTGCCCAGCACCTGCGTCACGCTGGCCGCAGCGCCCTGGGCAGCCACCGGCAGGCGATCAGGGTCCAGGGCCAGGGCACGGGCGCCAGCGCGCACCCAGGCTGCGCTCACGGCCTCCAGCAGGCTGCCTTCGTTGTCGGTCAAGGCCTGCAGGGCCGGGGCCGGCAGCACCACGCTCTGGAAGGCCGTGAAACACAGGCGCCGCTGCGCCCTGGAGTAGGCGCCGCACACCAGCACCTGGTGGGGCAGCAGCGCGCTGAGCGGCCCTTGGCTCCAGACGAAAAACTGCGAACGACGCAAGACCCCGGGCGCTGTCTCCACGAGGCGCACGAGCGCCTCGCTGTCGCGGACCGACAAGTGGAGGCCCGATGGCGCCCCGTCGTCTTCGACGAAGGGGGGCAGCGGCTGGATGGCCATGTCGGCAGGCGTGGGCGTGGTGTTCATCGGGATGCCCTTGGCGGCGGCGGTGGCTGAGAAGAGGGAGGCGGCGTGTGGGGGCTGGCTGGCAGGAAGAGCCAATCGCCCACGGTTTGCGGTCGGTCCTGCGCCTGTTCGCGCAGCGCAGCCGGTGGCAGCCTGCGCAGGGCGGCGCGGGTGCTGCGGCTGTGCAGCGCCACGATGCGGCCGGCCGCGTCGCGTTGCAGCACCCAATCGGCCTGGCCGGTGAAGGGGTCGGTGTAAAGGCGCCGCAGGTGGTGCTGCGGCAGGGCCTGCCGGGTGTCCTCGAGCAACTCCTCGAGGGCCGCGGGTGCGGCGGATTGCCCTGCCGGCGTGCTGTCGCGGTAGGCCGCCAAGGCCCGGCTGAACGCCTGCCCGCGGAACAGGAGTTCGGTTTCCTGTTCGCGCTGCTGGGCCACGGTCCAATGCTGGCCGACAGCGGCCAGCCCCGCGCCCATCGCGGCCAGCACGAAGAGCAGCAGGAGGTAGCTGAAACCACGTTCACCACTCGGCATACAGCCCCCCGTCGCGTGAACGCCCTGCGGCGCCGCTGCGCACGTCGGCCACCGGCCCAGTGAGCACCGAATCGGGCGGCGGCGCGACCAGCACCCAGCCATCCTTGCGGCCCGTGAGCGGGTCTTCAGGCACGCTGCGCAAATAGCGCGTGTCCACCAGTTCCTGCAGGCTGCCGGGGTAGCGGCCCCGGTCGGCGGCGTAGCGGTCGATGGCATCGCGCAGCGTGGCCAGCGAACTGCGCAGCGTCGTTTCTCGGGCCCGCTCCACGCTGTTGAAATAGCGCGGCGCGGCGATGCTCACGAGCAGGGCGACGATGGCCATCACGACGATCAGCTCGATCAGCGTGAAGCCGCGGCCGAGGGCGCGGGCGTGCCCGGTCTCACCACTGCGCATAGCGGCTGCCATCCAGCGCAGCGAGGGCGCTGCGCGAGTACACGTCGAAAACATCGGCGCCCGGCTGCGGGGCGTCGGGCGGGCTGGTGCTGGCGCGCTGGCCCCAGCTTTCGTGGGCGGGCAGCGCGGGGTCGGCGAAGGGGTCGCGCGGCAGGCGGCGCAACAGGTACAGGCGTTGCGCGCCGCCGGGCTGGCCCTGGGCGTCGAGCACCGGCACACCCTGCACCAGGCTCAGCAGGCTGGGCGGGTAGGGCGTGCCCCCGGGGCCGGCGGCCACGCGGCGCTGCAGCACGGCAGCGCGGTGCTCGTCGATGGCGCTGCGGATCTCGCGCAGCGCCTGCCGCAGCGCGGCTTCCTGTGCGCGGCGCAGCGCCAGTTCCTGCAGCGGTTGCGCGGCCATGACCAGGATCCCCACCAGGGCCAGCACGACGATCATCTCGATGAGCGTGAAGCCCCGCCTGCGCGCAGGCGGGGCCGATCGCCAGCGGGCCGCCCGTGTCGTCACTGCGGCGCTCCTGCGGTGTCGATCTGGGTGACGGCTTCGCCAGCCACCGGGGCATCTGCCTGCGCCTGCACCACCACGCGTTGCCCTGCGGCCGCCGGCAGCACACGCAACACGAAGGCGGCCTCGCTCTGCGGCGCCATCGCAAAGGGCAGGCGGCCGGGCGTGGCGCCCGGCGGCGTGCTCGTGGCCTGCAACTGCGTGGCGTCGTACACCAGCTCGCCCCGCGTCAGCTGGCCACTGCGGTTGTTCAGCGTCACGGCCACGGTGCCGCCCACCGCCGCGCGCTCGCTGGCGGCCAACAGCAGGGCCGCCGGTTCGGCATCGGCCACGGCGGTCGCGGCCTTGCCACGCGCTGCACCGCGCCCACCGCCCACGCCGGCGCGCGCCTGCTCGGCCAGGCGCAGGGGCGCGGCGCCCGGCTGGCTCTCGGTGCCTGACGGTTGCGTGGCCGCCTGCTCGCCGGGTGTCTGCAGGTTGCGCACGATGCGCGGCGTGATGAGCATGACGATCTCGGACTTGGAGCGCTGGTCGCGCTGCACGCCGAACAAGGCGCCAAGCAGCGGCATCCTCGACACGCCGGGCAGGCCGGCGACGTTCTGCCGATCCTGGTCGTTGATCAGCCCGGCCAGCACCTGGGTCTGGCCGTCTTTCAGGCGCAGCGAGGTGGTGGTGATGCGCGTGCCGACCTCGTAGGCCCTGGCGGCGGAGCCTGCAGGCCCGTCCACCTCGCGCAGCAGGTTGCTGACCTCCAGCGCCACTTTGATGATGACCTCGCCGTCGAGCTGCACGCTGGGCTCCACGTCCAGCTTCAGGCCGACATCGAGGTAGCTCACGCTGGCCGAAACGCCGGCGTTGGCGACGGCGGCGGTGGTGAACACCGGCAGGCGCTCGCCGATCTGCACCTTGGCCTTCTCACGGTTGCGTGCCCGGATGGTCGGGTTGGCCAGCAGCCGCGCGCTGCCGCTGGCGCTGCGCAGGGTGGCGGCCAGCGCCGGGTTGGCCACCAGGCCGCGGAAACCAGCGCCGCCCAGCGGTGTGCTCAGCGGCACCGTTGCGCCGCCACCCGGCACGCCCAGGCTCAGCGTGGTGGGCCAGTTCAGGCCGAGCTCGTCGAGCCTGTCGGCCGACACCTCCAGCACCTCGACGGCCAGCATCACCTCGGGCTCGGCGAGGTCGATGGTGGCCAGCAGGCGCTCGATCTGCGCCACCACCTCGGGCGTGTCGCGCACCACCAGCGCGTTCAGGCGCTCGTCGATGTGCAGGTCGCGCGTCTTGGTCATGGTGCGCACCAGGGCCTGCGCCTGCTTCACATCGGCATTGACGAGGTAGAGGCTGCGCGTGATGAGCTCCTGGTGCTCACGCTGCTTCGCTGCCGTGTTCGGGTAGACCAGCACGGTCTGTGCATTGAGCAGCTTGCGGTCGAGCTGCTGCGTGGCCAGGATGACGCGCATGGCCTCGTCCAGGCTCAGCTGGCGCAGGAAGACCGTGACGCGGGTGTCGCTGCGCACGTCCTTGTCGAAGACGAAGTTCACGCCGCTGCTGCGCGCCAGGGCCTCGAAGACCTGGCGCAGCGTGGCCTCGCGGAACTCCAGGTTCACTGTCTTCTGGAAGGCCGGGCCCAGTTGCGCTGCCCTGGGCGGCGCTGCCTCGCCGCCCAAGGCCGGCTGCGCCGTCGGTGTTGCCAAGCGTTGCTGGGCGGCGCGGGCCTGGGCCACGGCCTCGGACACGCCCAGCACCCGCGGGTGCTGCGGCAGCAGGCGCTGCGCGCGCGCCAGCAAGGCGGCGGCTTCGTCCACCCGCGCCATGCCCAGGGCGAGCTCGGCCTGCGCGGCCAGTTGCATCACCACGCGCTCGCGCTGCCGGTCGTGCGCGGTGCGCAGCGCCGGGTCGGACGGGCGGCCTGCGAGCTCGCCATCCAGGATCGCCATCGCTTCTTCGTAGCGGCCGTCCTGGGCCAGCCGCTCGGCTTCGTCGACCACCGAGGCGCAGGCAGCCAGCAAAGCCAGCGGCAGCAGCCAAAGCAGCCGGCTGCGCGGGAAGGAAGGGGTCGCTGCGTGCATGGGACGGTGTGGGCTCGGGGCTGGAGGGGGGCGTTGGGGGGCGGGGCGCAGGCTGCGTTCAGGGCCGTGCCGACAAGGTGACGGCAGCCCCCGTGGCCAGCCAGGTGAGCTGCAGCTGACCGTCGCGCAGGCCATCGACGCGCCATCCGCTGGCCAGGGTTTCGCCCTGCGACACGGGCCAAAGGCCCTGGGCATCGGCGAGGAAAAAGCGCTGGTGGCCGTCTTCTTCGATCTGGCCGACCCACTGGTAGGGCACGGCCGGTGGCGGCGCCGGGCCCTCGGGTACCGCCGCCACAGGCGCGGGCCGCGCCGCAGCCGGGCGCGGTGCGGCTCGCCACGCGGCCAGTGCCGCTGGGCCGGGTGCTGGCCAAGGCCCGGCCGATGCGCCGGGGTAGGGTGCCTCGGCTGGTTGGGCGGTCTGCCGACTGGGCGCCTCTGGCATGGTGCTTCGGGGCGCCGGCATCGCGCGCGCGGCGGTGGTGGGGCGCACGACGGCGGCTTCTTCTTCGGGGAGCCACGCCACCACGGCGGTCAGCAGCGCCACCGCACCCAGAGCCCAGCGCAGCGCCGGCCGCATGGTGGGCGCCTTCATGGCCCGGCCGCCCGCGGGGCAGGGTGGTGCAGCAAAGACCACTGCATCTCGAAGCGCAGGGCCTCGGCCTCGACATCGTCGCGCTGCAGGCGCAGCCGGTCCAGGGCCAGGGCTGGGTCGGATGCCAAGGCCCGCTCGACGAAGCGGCGGATGTCGCCGTAAGGGGCACTGCCGACCATGGCCACCTGCCAGTGCTGCGCAGCGTCGAGCTGCTGGCGCACCTGCTGCAGCTGCAGCCCTTGCCGGCGGGCCAGCCGGTCCAGCGCCACCGCACGGCGGGGTGATGCCGCGGCCTCGGGCCAAGGCAGGCGCTGCTGCGCGAGCGCGGCTGCCGCTTGCTGACGCTCGCCGCGTTTGGTGGCCTCGTCAGCCGAGAGTGCGTGCGCCGCACGGTGCTGGGCGTGTGCCGCCTCAGCCTCGGCGCGCCACCGCGGCGACACCCAGGCCCCGACGAGCACGGCCAGGGCCAGCAGCAGCAGCCCGGCGGCCGCCGGGCGGGCATCGGGGTGGTGCTGCAGGGCCGTGAAGGGCTTCATGGCGCCGGGGCCCGCAGCCGGGCGACGATCTCGAAGCTCAGCGGGCTGCCCGCGGGCGCTGGCCCAGCGCCCGCAGCAACCGCTTCGTGCGCTTCCAGCCTGGCCACCAGCACGTGGCGCCAGAGTGGCTGCAGGCGCAGCGCGGCGGCCGCGCGGTGCACCGAATCGGGGTCTTTGGCCAGACCCTGCAGCCGCAGTTCTCCCGTCGCCCCGTGTTCCATCGCCAGCCAGCGCAGGCCGGCCACCGCAGGCAGCTCCGTGGCGCCGAAGGCGGCAGCCCACGGATGGCCCCGGCGCGCCTGCAAGTCCTGCAAGGCCGGGCCGGTTCCATCGGCTGCAGAGGCAGGTGGGACCGGGCTTGACGGCACAGCACCCTCGCGCGCGGCCACAAGGCTGGCGCTGTGCGCACCCGGTGTCTGCGCCTCGGCCCGCTGCTGCCAGGCGCCGTGGGCCTCCAGGGCCGCAACCGCCAGCACCGAGGCGCAGGTGGCCAGCCAGAGCCAGGCCAGCGCGCTGGCACGGGGCTCGGGTTGCAGGAAGTCGCCGGGCGCGGGTTGCGCAGGCAGCGCCAGCCGCCCGCCATCGGGCAGCACCTGTGCCGGCCGCAGTTCAACGGGCCAGGTGTCGTCCGGCAAGGGCGGCGCGCCCCACCACAGCAAGGTGTGGGCGCTGGGCTGCGCAGCCTCGTCCAGCAGGCCTTGCAGGGCCGCACCCACCGGCCCCTGCAGACGCCGGCGCTGCAGGCCCGTGATGCGGCCCCTCTGCAACTGCACCTGGGTCAGCACGGGTGCCGCGGTGGCTGGGGCCGCCAGTGGCGCCTCCACCAACCAGCAGCAGTGGTGGTCTTGCGGGCGCACCACCTCGGCCAGGGCCCCGCGCAGCAGTTGCGGCCACAGCGGCAGCACAGCGCGCAGCGTGACACCTTGGGCCGTGGCGTCGGCCCGCAGCGCGGCCAGCGCTGCGCCCCGCAATGCGCTCGTGCCGGCAGCGCCGTGCAGCAGCCAGGGCCACAGGGGCCAAGTCTGGGCGTCATCGCCGTGGTAGTGCTGCAGCACGCGGCGGGCCCAGGCCGTGCGCGCTGCCGGTGCGCGGAGGGCGGGGTCGTTGTCAGCCAGCAGGTCGACCAGCACATCGGCGCCGGCCCAAAGGGTGCAGGCCTGGCCCGGGTGCAGGGCGCACCAGGTGGCGAAGCTTTCATGCAGCACCGGCGTGCCTGACAGCGCCCAGACGCCTTGCGCGCTGAGCAAGAGCGGGGTGCCGGGCGCGGCCGCCATTGCGCCTGCGCGCGCCAGGGCGGCGCCCAAGCTGCGCCAGAGGGCGGCCGGGGCTGCAGCGGTCGGCCAGGCGGCGGTCTCAGTCATCGGCCACCACGCGGTCGAGTTCCTCGAAGCTGGTTTCGCCCGCAGCCACCAGCCCCAGCGCGCAGGCCCGCAGGCGCTGCATGCCGCGTTCGCGCGCAGCTTGTTTGATGCCTTGCATCGGGGCCCGCGCCGCGATGAGGTCGCGCAGCTCGTCATCGAGCACCAGCACTTCGGCCACGGCCAGCCGGCCGCGATAGCCGGTGTGGCGGCACTGCGGGCAGCCCACGGCCTGGCGTGGCCGTGCCTGCGGGTGGCCGCTCTGCTGAAGTTGCAGGGCCTGGGCGGGGGTGGGTGCCATGGGTGCCGCGCAATGGCCGCAAAGCCGCCGCACCAGGCGCTGGGCGACCACGGCATTGAGTGCCGAGACCACGTTGTAGAGGTCCAGGCCCATGTGCATGAAACGGCCGATCACGTCGAAGGCGTGGTTGGCGTGCACGGTGCTGAAGACGAGGTGGCCGGTGAGCGCCGCCTGCACCGCGATCTGCGCCGTTTCGGTGTCGCGGATCTCGCCGACGAGCACGCGGTCGGGGTCGTGGCGCAAGATGGAGCGCAGGCCGCGCGCGAAGCTCAGGCCCTTGCGTTCGTTGACCGGCACCTGCACCACGCCGGCGAGTTCGTACTCCACCGGGTCTTCGATGGTGATGATCTTCTCGCCGCCCTGGTGGATTTCGGTGATGGCGGCGTACAGCGTCGTCGTCTTGCCGCTGCCGGTCGGCCCGGTGACCAGCAACATGCCGTGGGGCTGGCGCGCCAGGTTGCGGATGAGCGCGCAGCGCTCGGGCGGGAAGCCCAGCGAGGCCAGCGTCAGACCTTCGCGGCCCTGCTGCACGGCGGCGCGGTCGAGCACGCGCACCACGGCATCTTCACCGTGCACGCTGGGCATGATGGACACACGGAAGTCGATGTCGCGGCCCTGCGCCCGCCTTCTGAAGCGGCCGTCCTGGGGCAGGCGGCGCTCGCCGATGTCGAGCTCGGCCATCACCTTCAGCCGCGACACCATCTGTTCGGCCAGCGCCACCCCCTCCACGCGCCGCAGCGGCTGCATCACGCCGTCCAGGCGGATGCGCACCTCGGCGCCGTGGGGGCCGGTTTCGAGGTGCACGTCGCTCGCGCCGTCCTTCAGCGCGTCGTAGAGCACGGCATCCAGCAGGCGAACGGCCGGGCTGGCCGCCTGCGCCAGGCCGGCCAGCGTGAGCTCGGGCGTGCCCTCATCGTCGATGGTGGCGGTGGCCGCGGTGAACACGCCGTCCAGGGCCCGCCCCTGCGCCTGGGCGTGCGCCAGCCATTCGTCGATGAGCGCCGCTTCGCAGCGGTGCCAGCACAGGGCCAGGCCCGAACGCAGCTCCGCAGCCTCCAGCAAGAGCGGATCGGCGTGGCGGTCGGCGAGCAGTGCCGCTTCACCGAGGGGGTTGCGGCCGAGCACGGCACGGTGCCGCGCGGCCTCCACGGGCGGCCAGCTGTCGAAGTCGGGCTGCCAGAGCCGGCCATCGGCGGCATTCATCGGCGCCCCCTCATTGCACCCGCTCCATCAGCGAGAAGATGGGCAGGTACATCAGCACCACGATGCCGCCGATGACCACACCCATCACCAGCATCAGCGCCGGGTTGACGGCGCGCACCACCAGCTCGGACAGGCGCGCGATCTCGTCGTCGTGGAACCGCGCTGCGCGCTCGAGCATCAGGGCCAGTTCGCCACTGCCTTCCCCCACACGCAGCATGCGCAGCGCGACGGGCGTTGCCAGGCCCTGCGCCTGCAGCGCCTGCGACAGGCGCTGCCCACCGGCCACCGCGGCGCGCGCGGCCTCCAGCGCCGGCAGCAAGGGGCCGGCCAGCGCGCCCTGCAGCAGTTGCAGCGAGGCGGGCACGGGAACGCCAGCACGCAGCAGCAGGGCCAGGCCGCGGTAGAAGCGGGCCAGCACCACGACGCGCCATCGTTGCCCGATGCCGGGCAGCACCCAGGCTGCCGCGAGGGCGCGGCGGCGCAAGGGTGGCCAGCGCCAGGCGCCCAGCCCGAGCAGGGGGAGGGCGACCATCAGGGCCACACTCACCGCGGGATGGGCGGCCGCCCAAACCCCGAAGTGGATGAGCTGCACCGAAGCCGCCGGCAGGTCGTTGCCCAAGGCATCAAAGACACCCGCAAAGCGGGGCAGCACGTACAGCAGCAGAAAGCCGATGACGCCGAGGCCGGCGGCCAGCAAGAGCAGCGGGTAGATGCAGGCGGCCACCAGCTTGGCGCGCAGGTCTTCGGTCCAGCGGAGATAGGCCGCATGGGCTTCCAGCGCCGGGGCCAGCTGGCCGCTGCGCTCGCTGGCCGTGACCACGGCCACGAAGAGCGGGTCGAAGGCCTCCGGCACCCGGCCCAGGGCCGTGCTGACTGGCAGACCTTCGCGCAGCGCGTCACAGACCCTGGCCAGCACACCGCGGCTGGCCGCGGGGCCATCGCGTTCGCTCAAGGTTTCCAGGGCTTCCAGCACGGGAATGCCCGATTGCAGCAGCAGGGCCAGTTCCTGGCTGAACAGCCGCAGGTCCAGCGCCGCCGGCCGCCGCAGGCGCAGCCCTGGCGCTACCGCCTGTGCGGGCTCGACGCTGAGCACGGCCGTGGGCGGCAGGCCCAGGGCCTGTGCGACGGCCGCCGGGCTGTCCGCCTGCACACGCAAGGCCTGCCCTGCAGCAGGCATGCGGGCCGTGCGAACGAGGTATTCCGGCATGGTCCAGGCGCCGCTTCTCACCAGCTGGTGAGATCGGCATCGCTGCCTTGACCACCAGGGGCGCCATCGCGGCCCAGGGAGAAGAGGTCGTACTCCCCGTGCTGCCCCGGCATGCGGTACGTGTAGGCCCGGCCCCAGGGGTCGGGTGGCACCTGCTTGGCGAGGTAGGGGCCCTGCCAGCGAGGCTCATCCGGCGGGCGCGCCACCAGCGCCGCGAGCCCCTGGCGCGTGTCGGGATAGCGGCCGGTGTCGATGCGGTACTGGTCCAGCGACTTCTGCAGGGCATCGATCTGCGCGCGGGCGACCTTGGTCTCCGACTTGCCGATCTGGCCGAAGAGCTTGGGCCCGACGTAACCGGCCAGCAAGCCGATGATGACCATCACCACCAGCAACTCCAGCAAGGTGAAGCCACGGGTGGCACGGCGAGCGACGGCAGGGTTGCAAGGGCGAGAGCGGAACATGTCGCGGGCCGGATTCAAGGGGGTGCGCCAATGGAAGTAATCCGTTTGGAGGCTAAGTGGGCGTGGTGACCATCGCATGACCAGCGCGCGTGCGGCGCATGGCGCCCATGAGCCGTTCGGCGCATCGCGCGTTCTCCACGGCGCTGCAGGCGCCGCCGAAATGCGCCATTCGGCCTGCTGCGCGCGCGCCATCGCCGTCGGCGGCGGCCTTCAGGGGCTCACCGGCTTGTCACCCAAGACACCTAGAGTGCTTCGGCATCGAGCGCAGCGGCCCCAGGTGGTGACCACGCGCTGAGGCCGACCAGGAGGAACCGATGAGCCGCGTGCTGGTGGTGGAGGATGAAGCCGCGATTGCGGAACTGGTGGCGCTGAACCTGCGCCACGCCGGCTTCGACGTCGAGATTGCGGGCGATGCCGAGACGGCTGTCATGGCTGTCAACCGTGTGCTGCCCGACCTGGCCTTGCTTGACTGGATGCTGCCGGGTGCATCCGGGCTGCAGCTGGCGCGCCGCTGGCGGAGCGACCCGCGCACGCGTGAACTGCCGCTGATCATGCTGACCGCTCGCAGCGACGAAGCGGACAAGATCGCCGGGCTGGATGCCGGTGCCGACGACTACCTCACCAAGCCCTTTTCCACGAAGGAGTTGCTCGCTCGCATCCGCGCCGTCTTGCGCCGGCGTGCGCCCGATGCGCTGGACACCGCCGTGGAGGTGGGCCCACTGCGACTGGACCCCGCGACGCACCGCGTGACCTTTCGCGATGCGCAGGGCTGGAGCGAACTGAAGCTGCAGCCCACCGAATTCCGGTTGATGCATTACCTGATGACGCACCCCGAACGGGTGCACAGCCGCGCACAGCTGCTCGACAAGGTGTGGGGCGACCATGTGTTCATCGAGGAGCGCACGGTCGACGTGCACATCAAGCGGCTGAGAGAAGCCATGTCGAGCTGCCCCGGGCTCTCGGATTGCCTCGAGACCGTGCGCGGTGCTGGCTACCGCCTGACCCAATGGCAGGGGGCCCACGCGCTCACACCGAGGTGACGCAGCCCAGAAGCCACGCGAGCTGGGCCGAAACGACCAGGGCACCAGGGCCGGCGCGTCATCAGCGGTCTGTACGGTCCGGCAGAGGTTGACCTCGAAAGGACCAGCATGGATTCACGGGTTGCTGCGCGGGCGGGCTCACGGCCTTCGTTCAGGCTGGGCGTTGCCGCTGCGTGTTTCTGTCTGCTGGCACCGGCTGCGCAGGCCGAACTGGTGACGATCTCGGGGGTCGACTTCGATCTCACCTACGACACGACCCAGCTCGGCCTGTTCGGCGCGCCGAGCCTGGTGGGCAACAGCATCTTCTTCACCTTCAGCGGCTTCGTGGCCGAGTCCTTGAACGGACAGGGGGCGGTCACCCAGAACTCCACCATCAGCGGCCTGGTGCTGACCGCCCGCAACGGCTTCCAGTTTGGTGAGCTCGTGCTCGTTGAACTGGGCGACTACAAGCTGTCGGGCGCCGGCAGTCGGGTCGACGTGCAGGGTCGCCTCCGTGCCTTTGACATGGCAGCACCCATCACCACCCAGACGCTGGCGGCGCTGACGCTGGAGCCCAACTCGGATTTGTCCACGGCAGACGGGCTGCTGCACGAATGGGCCGCCACGGCACGCATCGACGGCGATTCAGCGGTCCAGCAGGTGCCTTCGGTTTTCGGTGTCGCCACCAACGCCATCCTTGCCCGGCCGCAAGCGCTCGGTGTCTCCATCGAGAACCAGCTCACCGCTTACACGGAGGGTGCGTCACCCGGGCTGCACCAGGCCTTCATCGAAAAGAAGTTCGCAGGCGTGCAGATGCTGGTGGCACCTGTGCCGCTGCCGTCCACCGCAGCGCTGGCCGGTGTCGGGCTGCTGGCCGGTTGGGGGCTGTGGCTGCGCGGGCGGCAGCATCGCAAGACCGCGGCAGGCTGAGGCCGGCGCTGCGCGCCGCTGCCGTTCAACGCAGGCGGCGAAACTCCAGGTGGCGGATCAAGGGCTCGCCCCCAACGTCTTCGACACACTGGTCGGTGATCTCGAGCTCACCGCGGCCGGCGCTGAGCTGCAGGTCACGCGCGACCGCGTCGTAGACGTAGGCGTTCTCCAAGGTCGTGCCGGCACGGGGCAGCACAGACGTCGCGCCTACAGGCATGGCGCTGACGAGCTTCTCGGCAATGAGGGCCATCACGAACTCCAGTTCAGGTGGTCAGGCTGGACGCCCCCGCCCTGAACAGACTTCGTCGGACATGCGCGTCAGGCTTGATCATGCAGCGAAACCTTTGCGTTGGACAGTCTTTGCGCACCAGGTACCGGGCTGAGGGCGGATCGACTTGCGCGTGGCCTGCGGCGGCAGGCGAAGCCTCGGGTGCCGCCGACTTCCAGCACGAGGGCCACGGCCAGCACGGCCCAGGCCGCGGCGTGGGGCAGGGCGGGCAGCATGGGTGTCGGCCCCTTGGGGGGGTCAGCGCGTCAGCAGCCGCCGCGCGGTGAAGCTGAAAACGTCCACCAGCAGCACCAGCGCGATCATCGCCCCCAGGATGGTGGCAGTCTTGCCCATGTGGAACAGGCCCATGTGGAAGGACAGCAGCTGCCCCAGCCCGCCCGCGCCCACCACGCCCAGCACGGCGGCGGCGCGGATGTTGTTCTCCCACCGGTACAGCGTGTAGCTCATCAGCTGCGGCAGCACCTGTGGCAGCGTGGCGTAAAGGAAAACGCGAACGGGGCCGACGCCCTGGGCACGCAGCGCATCGCCCGGTCCGGGCGGGGCGTTTTCGATGGCCTCGGCGAAAAGGCGCCCCAGCACGCCCGCCGTGTGGATGGCCAGCGCCAGCGTGCCGGCAAACGGCCCCAATCCGGCGGCGATGAGCAGCAGCGCCGCCCACACCAGCTCAGGTACCGAGCGCAGCGCATTCAGCAGCAAGCGCGTGGCGCTGCGGCCGCGTGCGGCGTCGCCCTCGTGCAGGCGGCTGGCCGGCAGGGCCAGCACCAGGCCCGCAGCAGCGGCCAGCACCGTGCCCAGGGCCGACATGGCCAGCGTCTCCCAGGTGCCGCGCAGCACCTTCGCCAGGAACTCGGGGCTGGTGTCGGGCGGGAAGAACTCGCCGAGGAAGCGGCCCATGCTGCGCGCGGCCTCCAGGCTGAAGAACTGGGCCCATTGCAGCTCGAGGCTCCAGAAGCTGGCGACGACGAGCGCCAGCAGCCCGGCCGTGAACCAGCAAGCCTTGCAGCGCGCGTCGAACAGCGGCGGTGGCAGCCGGAAGGGCGCATTGGCGGCGGGCGGCCTGCTCATGGTCTTGCCCCTTCAGCCCAGGGCCTTGCGCAGACCCGCGCTCACGCGGTCGGCCAGCGCCACGAGAAGCACGAACACGGTCAGCATCGTGAGCACCTCGCCGCCGTTGAACATCTTCATGGAGTTGTCGAGCTGCTGGCCCAGCCCGCCCGCGCCCACGAAGCCCAGCACCACCGAGCTGCGGATGGCGCATTCCCAGCGGTAGACCGTGTAGCTCGTCAGCTCGGCCGCGTTCTGCGGCAGCAGGCCGTAGAAGAAGGCCTGCAGGCGCGAGCTGCCGTTGCGCAGCAGGGTTTGCGTGGCGTGGGCCTCGCCGCTTTCGAGAATTTCGCCGTAGACCTTGCCCAGCATGCCACCGTAGGTGAGTGCAATGGCCAGCACGCCCGCCGTGGGCCCCAGGCCGACCACGCGCACGAAGACCAGCGCCCACACCAGTTCGGGCACGCTGCGCAGCACGATGAGCAACAGCCGCACGGCCTGACGCAGCAGCGCCGGTGCTGCCGCCATGCGGCCCGACAGCGCCGACACCGACAGAACGCGCGTGGACAGCAGCGTCAGCGGCACGGCCACCACGAAGGCCAGCGTCATGCCCGCAGTGGCGATGGCTACCGTGCGCCAGGCCTCGCGCGCCACCATGCGCAGGAATTCAGCGCCGTGCGCAGGGGGCCAGAAACTGGCGAGGAACTGGCCCGTGACCTTGAGGTTGTCACGCTCCAGAAAGATCCAGGGACGGAACTCGGTGGCCACCAGCATGGGCCACAGCACCACGGCCGCGGCGCCCAGCCAGAACAGGCGGCCCAGCCAGGCAGGGTCGCGCGCGGGCGGGCTCGATCGGTGGGCCAACACCTGGGACATCACGCCACTTGCGGTTCGGAATGTTTCACCGGCAGTGCAGCACCACTGGGGCCGGGGGGGCGGCGGGATCGGGCTCGGCCGAAGGCGCGTCGCCGCGCAGCTCGTGTTCGTGCTGGGCGTACAGGCGCTGCAGTCGTTCGCGCGTGACGGCGGCGGCCGGCAGGTCGAAGGCCACGGTGCCCTGGTGCAGCGCCAGGATGCGCGGAAAGTGCGCCAGCGCCACGTCCACCTGGTGCAGTGTGGCCACCAGCGTGACGCCCCGTGCCCGCGCTTCACCCACCAGGGTGTCGATGGCCTGCCGCGAGCGCGCGGGGTCCAGCGCCGACAGGGGCTCGTCCACCAACCACAGACCAGCCGGCGCCAGCAGCGCGCGCGCCAGGCCCACACGCTGCCTTTCGCCGCCCGAGAGACGGTCGACGCGTTCGAACAGCTTCTCTGCGAGGTCGAAGCGTTCCAGCGCAGCGTGCGCGGCCGGGATGTCGGCGGGGTAGAACAGGCTGCGCACGCTGCCCAGCAGCCCCATCGAAGGCAGGCGGCCGGCCAGCACGGACGTCACCACACGCTGCCGCGGCGGCAGCGGCGGCACCTGCGGCGCCAGGAAGAGGCGGCCCCGCAGCGCCTGCAGTTCGCGCCGCGGCAGCACCCAGGGGTCAACGCCGTCCAGCATGAGCCTGCCTGCGCTGGGCGGCAGTGCACAGGCCAGGGCCTGCAGCAGCGTGGTCTTGCCCGCGCCCGAGGGCCCGATGACGGCCAGCACCTCGCCAGCCGCCACGTTCAGCGTGGTGGCCTGAAGTGCCGGCGCGGCGCCTGGCCGTGCCGCCGGGTGGCGGGCAGCCACGGCCTGAAGCTCGATGGCGAGGCCGGCGCTCAAGAGCGCACCGCGGCTCAGATCAGCCCGGCGCTGCGGCCGGCGGCTTCCAGGCCCTTGTAGTTCTCGGCCTTGGTGGGGATGTAGCGCGTGGCGCGGTTCAGTCGCAGGATCTCGGCGCCCTCGGGCGTGGCCGGGCTCAGGTCGAGCAGCGCCTTGGTGATGCGCTGGCGCAGATCGGCCGGCATGTCGGCGTGCACCGACCAGTTGTAGTTGAAGAAGGGCGGCGTGGTGAAGAACACGTCCACGGCCTTGGTGTCGACGCGGTTCTCCGCGACGAACTTGCGCCACACGGTGATGTCGAGCGCCGCGGCATCCACCTTGCCGCTGACGACGCTGGCGATGGTGGCGTCGTGCGCACCGCTGTAGGCGATGCGGCGGAAGTCCTTCTCGGGGTTGATGCCGGCGTCCAGCAGGTTGCTGCGCGGCATCAGGTGGCCCGAGGTGCTGCTTTGCGAACCGAAGCTGACCTGCTTGCCCTTCATGCCGGCCAGGGACTTGATGCCGCTGTCGGTCTTGGCGATGAACACGCTGCGGAACTGCGTGTCTTCCTCGCGCTGCGCGATGGGGATGATCTTGCCGCCCGAACGCAGCTGCGCCTGCACGTGCGTGAAACCACCGAACCACACCAGGTCGACCTTCTTGTTGACCAGCGCCTCCACGGCCGCCGGGTAGTCCGAGACGGGCGTGAACTCGACCTTCAGGCCCAGCGCGCGCTCGAGGTACTGCGCCAGCGGCGTGAACTTGCGCACCTGCTCGGTGGCGGCTTCCTCGGGGATGGTGGTGACGCGCAGGACCTGCGGCGCCTGTGCCTGCGCCGGCAAGGCGCACAGGCCCAGTCCGGCCAGGGCGGCCAGCAGCGCTGCGCGGCGACCAGCCAGGGGCCGGAGGCCAGGGTGGAGGGTGGGACGGGTGGTGGTGTTC
>LJHW01000032.1 GCA_001295865.1 beta proteobacterium AAP65 | reverse complement strand
CGTGGCGCTGGCGCATGGACGCCAGCGCCACGCCGGGCTGGCCGCCGCTGTCAGCCTGCGCCGCCAGCCGCGCACCGGCATCGGTGGCCACCACCGGGTGCAGCTCAAAACGGCCGTCTTCGTCCACGGCCAGCAGGCTCTTGTCGACCAGCGAGCTCAGCAGCGGCAGCGAGCAGCCCGCCACCGCACGGGCCGCTGCCGGCGTGAAGCCACCCTGGAAGACCGACAAGGCGGCCAGCGCCGTGCGCTCTTGCGGCGCCAGCAGGGCCCAGGTGCCGTCGAGCACCGCGCGCAGGCTGGCGTGTTCGGGGCGCGCCAGCGGCGCGGCGGTGGCGGGGTCGCGCTCCAGCAGGTCGATGGAACCCTGCAGGTCCAGGGCCACCTGCTCGGGCGGCAACAGGCGCACCCAGCGCGCGGCCAAGGTGATGGCCAGCGGCAAGCCGCCCACGGCCTCGACGATGGCCAGCACCGCGGCCAGGTGGCGCTGCAGCTGGAAATCGCGCTGCACGGCCAGCGCGCAGCGCTCGAACAAGCGCACGGCGTCGAAGCTGCTGGCGGCTTCCAGGTCGCGGCTGTCTTCATCGGGCAGGGCCAGGCCGGCCAGCGGCTGCACGGCATGGCGCAGGCTGTCGGCAGGCCAGGGCAGGCGCTGGCGCGAGGTGAGCAGCAGCACGAGCTGCGGCGCGGCCTGCAGCAGGCGCTGCAGCGGGGCGGCCAGAGCGGTGAGGTGCTCGGCGTTGTCCAGCACCAGCAGGCAGGGCTGTGCGGGCAGCAGCTGCGCCAGCAGTGGGACGGGGTCGGCGGTGTCGCGCGGGGCCGCGCCCAGGGCTGCGCCAATGCGCGCCAGCGCGGCGCTTTCGCCCTGCAGGTCTTGCAGCTCGACCCAGTGCCGCGCCCCAGGGAAACGCGGCGCCACGCGCACCAGAAGCTGCTGCGCCAGGCGGCTCTTGCCCACGCCGCCCGGGCCCATCAGCGTGAGGGTGCGCAAGCCGGGTTCTGCCAGCAGCGCCTGCAGCGCGGCCAGCTCGGCGCGGCGGCCGATGAAGCCGTCATCAGGGGGTGATGGCGGCACGGCCGCCGGCGGCGGCGCGGTGGCCGGCAACGCGGCGCCCGCCGCACCGTGCACCAGCGCGCGCAGCGCCGCGGCCGGCTCCACGCCCAGCTCTTGCGCCAGCCGCAGGGCATAACGCTGGTACTCGGCGCGCAGCTCGGCGTGGTGGCCCAGCGCGGCCTGGGCCTGCAGCAGCAGCGTGAGCGCGGCTTCGTCCAGCGGGTCGATCTCTAGCAGGCGGCGCGCCACTGCGGCGCGTGCGCTGGCGTCGGGCTGCGCTTCGGCGAGGGCCAGCGCGGTGTCGCGCCAGGCGGCTTCCAGGCGCGTGCGTTCGGCTTGCAACCAATCCGTGAAGGCGCCGTTGTGGGGGTCGTCCAGGCCTTGCAGCGGCGGGCCGCGGCGCCAGGCCAGGGCGGCGGCGCGTTCGGCCGGCTGCTCGCGCTGGGCGCGGAAGGCCAACACGTCGCTGCGCACCGGCCAGCGCAGGGCGTGCGGCTGGGCCTCCAGCCCTTCGAGCCGGTGGGCTTCGGTGAGGGCGTGGGCGTCGTGCACCACCTTGCGCAGGTTGCGGCGGGCGTCGGTGGCGCTGCGCTCGGGCCACAACAGCGCGGCCAGGCGCTCGCGCTCGACCCAGGCGCCGCCGGCCAGCGCCAGCACGGCCAGCAGCTGGCAGCGGCGCTCGGCGCTGAACACCAGCACGGCCCCGTCGGCGCCCCGCGCCTCGGGCACGCCCCACAAACGCAAGGGGGGCGGGCCTTCGGGGCTGGGGTGCATCGGGGTGTCGGTGGGTGCTGCTTGCAGGCAAGATGCCGGACCCGCCTTCGCGCGTCAACCCGCAAGCTCCCCCATGAACGCACCCACGCCCGCCCAGCACCTGCAACGCCCCGTGCCGCCGGCCATGCTGGACGCCCTGCGCGCGGCCTTCGGCGAACGCTGCAACACCGCCTTGAGCGTGCGCGAGCAGCACAGCCGCGGCGAGAGCGTGTACGACGCCGCGCCGCCCGAGGCCGTGGTCTTCTGCGAAAACAACGAAGACGTGATGGCCGTGGTGCGCCTGGCCGCCGCGCACGGCGTGCCCGTCATCCCCTACGGCACCGGCACCTCGCTGGAAGGCCACCTGCTGGCGGTGCAGGGCGGCGTCAGCATCGACCTGAGCCGCATGAACCGCGTGCTGCGCCTCAACGCCGAAGACCTGACGGTGACGGTGCAGGCCGGCGTGACGCGCGAGCAGCTCAACCGCCAGATCCGCGACAGCGGGCTCTTTTTCCCCATCGACCCCGGCGCCAACGCCAGCCTCGGCGGCATGGCCGCCACACGCGCCAGCGGCACGAACGCCGTGCGCTACGGCACCATGCGCGAGAACGTGCTGGGGCTGACGGTCATCAACGCCAGCGGCGAGCTGATGCACACCGGCACACGCGCCAAGAAAAGCAGCGCCGGCTACGACCTCACGCGCCTGTTCGTGGGCAGCGAGGGCACCCTGGGCGTGATGACCGAGATCACGCTCAAGCTCTACCCGCTGCCCGAGGCGGTGAGCGCGGCCATCTGCCACTTCCCGAGCATCGATGCCGCGGTGCAGACCACCATCCAGACCATCCAGATGGGTGTGCCGATCGCGCGCTGCGAGCTGCTGGACGCCAACGCCATCCGCGCCGTCAACCTGCACAGCAAGCTGGGGCTGCGTGAAGCGCCGATGCTGCTGATGGAGTTCCACGGCAGCGAAGCCGGCGTGCAGGAGCAGGCCGAGACCGTGCAGGCGCTGGCCGCCGAACACGGCGGCGAGGCCTTCCAGTGGGCCAAGACGCCGGAAGAGCGCACGCGCCTCTGGACAGCGCGGCACCAAGCTTACTTCGCGGCGCTGCAGCTGCGCCCGGGCTGCCGCTGCCAGAGCAGCGACACCTGCGTGCCCATCTCACGCCTGGCCGAAAGCATCAACGAGAGCGTGGCCGAGGCCGAGGCCAGCGGCATTCCTTACTGGATCGTCGGCCACGTGGGCGATGGCAACTTCCACCTGAGCTACCTGATGGACCCTGACGACGCCCAAGAGGCTGCCAAGGTGGAAGAGCTCAACGTGCTGATGGTGCGCCGAGCCCTGCGGCTGGAAGGCACCTGCACCGGCGAACATGGTGTGGGCCTGCACAAGATGGGCTACCTGCTGGAAGAAGCGGGCGCGCCAGCCGTGGCGGCCATGCGCGCCATCAAGCAGGCGCTGGACCCGCTGAACATCATGAACCCGGGAAAGGTGTTCGCGCTGTAGGCGCGCTGGGGCCGCGCTGCTTCAGGCCAGCAACGAGGCCAGCAGCGCCGCCGCATGGACCGCCTGCCGCTGCGCGCCGTGCTCGATCTGGTGGCGGCAGCTGGTGCCATCGGCCACCACCACCGCCTCGGGCTGCTGGCGGATGGCGGGCAGCAGGCTGAGTTCGGCCATTTGCATCGACACCGCCTGGTGGCGTGCCTCGTAGCCGAAGTTGCCGGCCATGCCGCAGCAGCTGCTCTCGATCAGCTGGGGCTGCGCGCCGGGGATGAGCTTCAACACCTCCAGCACCGGGCTGATCGCACCGAAGGCCTTCTGGTGGCAGTGGCCGTGCACGAGCAACGGCCGGCCCAGCGGCTTCAGCGCCAGCGCAAACCGGCCGGCCTTCACCTCGCGGGCAATGAACTCTTCGAACAGCAGCGCCTGCGCGGCCACGGCTTCGGCCTTGGGGCCGAGCTTCATCGCCAGTGCTTCGTCGCGCAGCGTGAGCAGGCAGCTGGGCTCCAGACCCACCACGGCGATGCCGGCGCTGGCCAGCGGCAGCAGCGCGTCCAGCAAGGCCGAAAGTGAGGCCCGCGCCGCGTCCACCTGCCCGGCGGCCAGCAGCGTGCGGCCGCAGCAGTGGTGGCCGCCGTCCTTGCTGACGGTGTGCAGCGCGTAACCCGCGGCATGCAGCACACGCGCGGCATCCAGCGCATTTTCGGTTTCGAAGCCGCCGTTGAAGGTGTCGACAAAGAGCACGGCCACCTTCTGGCCCATGCGCGCGGCGGCGATGGCTTCATCGGCGCCAATGAAAGGTGTGGCCGAAGTGGCCGAAGTGGCGGGAGTGGCTGAAGTGGCAGAAGCCCGGCGTGCCCAGAAGGTGTCACGGCGGAAAGCCGGCAGCGTGCGGCCAGCGGCGATGCCCAGCCAGCGTTCGCCCAGCCGCCGCGCCAGCGGGCTGCGGTTGCGCAGGTTCAGCAGCGCGGCCAGGCCCGGCAGGCGGGCGGCGCGCTGCACCTGCTGCGGCAGGCCGCCGAGCAGCTGGTCTTTCAGCGTGAAACCGTGGCGCGCCTTGTACTGCGCGGTGAACTCCACCTTCAAACGCGCCATGTCCACGCCCGTGGGGCAATCGCGCTTGCAGCCCTTGCAGCTGACGCAGAGGTCCATCACCTCGGCGACGGCTTCGCTGGTGAAGGCGTCGGGCCCGAGCTGTCCACTGAGAGCGAGGCGCAGCGTGTTCGCACGCCCGCGGGTGACATGCTGCTCGTCGCGCGTGACGCGGTAGCTTGGGCACATGGTGCCGGCGTCGAACTTGCGGCAGTGGCCGTTGTTGTTGCACATCTCCACGGCCATGGCCAGGCCGTGCGTGCTGTCGCCGCCGGTGCCGGGGGCGGTGGTGGTTTCGGTGACGGGGTCGGCCTTGACGTTCCAGGCGCTCCAGTCGAGCACGGGTGTCAGTGTGATGCGGCGGTAAGGCTTCGGCGCCTCGGCCGGCGGAAAGCGGAAGAGCGCGCCCTCGTCCATCTTCGGCGTGTCGACGATCTTGCCGGGGTTGAAGAGGCGCTGCGGATCGAGCTCGTTTTTGATGGCGCGGAAAGCCTCGTTGAGCTTGGGCCCGAACTGCCATTCGATCCACTCGCCACGGCACAGGCCGTCGCCATGCTCGCCGCTGAAGGCGCCCTTGTACCGGCGCACCAGCGCGGCGGCTTCTTCGGCAATGGTGCGCATCTTCTGCGCGCCGTCCCGGCGCATGTCGAGGATGGGGCGTACGTGCAGCGTGCCGACGCTGGCATGGGCGTACCAGGTGCCGCGGCTGCCGTGGCGCGCGAACACCTCGGTCAGCGCGTCGGTGTACTCGGCCAGGTGCACCAGCGGCACGGCGCAGTCTTCGATGAAGCTCACCGGCTTGCCGTCGCCCTTCAGGCTCATCATGATGTTCAGGCCGGCCTTGCGCACCTCCCACAGGTTCTTCTGCGCGGCTTCGTCGGGCATGGGCACCACGGTGCCGGGCAGGCCCAGGTCGCCCATCAGGGCTTCCAGGTCGCGCAGCTTGTGCAGCAGCGCGGCTTTGTCGGCACCGGCGAATTCCACCAGCAGGATGGCCTCGGGTTGGCCGATCAAGGCCGTGCGCATGGTCGGCGCGAAGGCGGGGTTGGCCAGGGCCAGTTCCACCATCGTGCGGTCGACCAGCTCCACGGCCGTGGGCCCCAGCTTCACGAGGTGTTGCGCGCTGTCCATCGCGCGGTGGAAGCTCGTGAAGTTGACGATGCCCAGGGCCTTGTGCCGCGGCAGCTCGGCCAGGTTCAGCGTGAGGCTCTTGGTGAAAGCGAGCGTGCCTTCGCTGCCCACCAGCAGGTGGGCGAGGTTCACGCTGCCGTCTTGCGTGTAGGGGCGCTCGCTGCGGGGGTGGAAGATGTCGAGGTTGTAGCCGGCGACTCTGCGCATCACCTGCGGCCAGTGCGCCTCGATCTCGGCGCGGTGCTGTTCGGCCAGGCTGCGCACGAAGCTGGCGATCTGCGCGGCGCGGCCGCTGGCCTGGTCGGCGCGGCCGAAGTCCACCACCTCGCCATCGGCCAGCCAGGCCTGCGCGCCGGCCACGTTGTGCACCATGTTGCCGTAGTACAGGCTGCGGCTGCCGCAGGAGTTGTTGCCCGCCATGCCGCCCAGCGTGGCCTGCGCGCTGGTGGACACGTCCACCGGGTACCAGAGGCCATGCTTTTTCAGCGCGGCGTTGAGGTGGTCCAGCACCAGGCCGGGTTCCACCGTGGCGGTGCGGGCCTCGGGGTTCACGTCCAGCACACGCCGCAGGTGCTTGCTGCAGTCGATGACCAGCGCCGCGCCCGTGGTCTGGCCGCACTGGCTGGTGCCGCCGCCGCGTGGCAGCACGGGCACCTTCAGCTCACGCGCCACGGCCAGCGCGGTGGCCACGTCTTCGGGCGTGGTCGGCACGAACACACCCACGGGGGTGATCTGGTAGATCGACGCGTCGGTGGCGTAGCGCCCGCGCGAGGCAGCGTCGAACATCACCTCGCCGCGTGTTTCCGCGCGCAGGCAGCGGGCCAGGGCCTCGCACACCTCGTTGGGCGGCAGGGCGGCGTGCGGGTGCTCGGCCGGCGGGCCCAGGCGCGCGGTTTCTTCGCGGGTGAGCGCGTTCATGCCTGCTGCCCCTGCCAGCCGGCGTGCACGCTGCCGCTGCGCATCAGCTCCAGCACGGTGTCGCGTTTGTGCGCGAGGTGGGTTTTCAGGATCTGCCGCAGCGCCGCGCCGTCGCGCGCGTCCAGCGCTTCGAGCATCTGCGTGTGCTCCTGCATCGCGCGCTGCCACTTGGCTTCGTTCTGGTTGGTGCGGAAGCGCAGGCTCTGCACGCGCGCGTTCACCTTCTGCAGCGTGCTCTCCAGCACCGGGTTGGCGGCAGCGTCGGCGATGCCGGCGTGGATCAGCGCGTTCAGCCGGTAGTAGCCCGAGAGGTCTTGGCGCGCGTGGCAGGCCAGCATCTCGTAGTGCTTGGCGCGCAGTTCGCCGCGTGCGGCGTCGGTGATGCGCTGCGCGGCCAGCTCGCCGGCCAGGCCTTCCAGCTCGGCCAGCAGCTCGAAGCTGTGCATGACATCGGCCTCGGCCAGCTTCACGGCCACGGCGCCGCGGTTGGGCAGCAGGTCCACCAGGCCCTCGGCCGCCAGCATCTTGATGGCCTCGCGCAGCGGCGTGCGGCTGATGTGCAACGCCTCGGCGAGTTCACGTTCGTTGAGCTTGGCGCCAGGCGCGATGCGCCCTTCCACCAGCCAGGTGCGCAGGCGTGCGGCGGCTTGCTCGTGCAGCCCCGCGGGACCCAGTTCGATGATGTCTGCCATGGTGGGCACATTCTGCATGCAAACCTGGACGGATGATGCAGAGGCAGCCTCGGGTAATCCAGCAAGCCCGGAGCTGTTTTGCATGCAAAACTTCGGCGCGAAAGGATTCCCCATGCTCACGCTGCACCAGCACCCTTCCGGCCGGCACTTCCTGCAGATCCCCGGGCCTAGCCCCGTGCCCGACCGCATCTTGCGCGCGATGAGCCTGCCCACCATCGACCACCGCGGCCCCGAGTTCGGCCGCCTGGGGCTGAAGGTGCTGGCCGGCATCCAGCAGATCTTCCAGACGCAGCACCCGGTGGCCATCTACCCGGCCAGCGGCACCGGCGCCTGGGAAGCGGCGCTCGCCAACACCATGAGCCCGGGCGATCGGGTGCTGATGGTGGAGACGGGCCAGTTCGCCACGCTGTGGCAGAAGATGGCCACGCGCCTGGGCCTGCAGACCGAGTTCATCAGCGAGCCCGGCACCTGTTCTGAGACCGGCCTGCCGGTCAGCTGGCGCCGTGGCGTGAACGCGGCGCTGATCGAAGAACGCCTGCGTTCTGATGCCGGCCACCAGATCCAGGCCGTTTGCGTGGTGCACAACGAAACCAGCACGGGCGTGACGAGCGACATCGCCGCCGTACGCCGCGCCATCGACAGCGCCAAGCACCCGGCGCTGTTGATGGTGGACACCATCTCAGGCCTGGCCAGTGCCGATTACCGCCACGACGAATGGGGCGTGGACGTCGCCATCAGCGGCTCGCAGAAGGGGCTGATGCTGCCACCGGGCATCAGCTTCAACGCGCTGAGCCCCCGCGCACTGGAAGTCAGCAAGACATCCAAGCTGCCCAAGAGCTTCTGGGCCTGGGACGAGATCGTCGAGATGAACAAGGGCGGCTACTGGCCCTACACGCCCAGCACCAACCTGCTCTACGGCCTGCACGAAGCGCTGGACATGCTGCTGGAACAAGGCCTGCCCACGGTGTTTGCGCGCCACCAGCGCTGGGCCGCCGGCGTGCGCGCGGCCGTCACGGCCTGGGGCCTGCCCATCCAGTGCGCCGACCCGGCGGTGTACTCGCCGGTGCTCACGGGCGTGGTCACGCCCGCGGGCGTGGACGCCGACGCCATCCGCAAGCTCATCCACACGCGCTACGACATGAGCCTGGGCACCGGCCTGGGCAAGGTCAAGGGCCGCATGTTCCGCATCGGCCACCTGGGCGACTGCAACGACCTCACGCTGGTGGCCACCGTGGCCGGCTGCGAGATGGGCCTCAAACAGGCCGGCGTGAAGCTGGCTGGCAGCGGCGTGCAGGCCCTCATGGAAGCGTTCACATAGCCCCCAGGCTCGCTTCGCTCGCCACCCCCCGAGGGGGCTCTGGCAGCGGCCCGGCAGAGCCGGTTCCGCGCCAGGCCTTGATGAGTTCCCGTTCACAAAAAGCAGGAGACACGACGATGAAAAGACGCACCCTGATCCAAGGCGCCGCCGCGGCACTGGCCGTTCCGAGCGCCGCGTTCGCACAAAGCGGCTGGCCCAGCGGCCCGGTGAAGATCGTCGTGGGCTTCCCGCCCGGCGGCGGCACCGACGCGCTGGCGCGTGTGGTGGGCGCCAAGCTCACGCAGATGTGGGGCCAGCAGGTCATCGTCGAGACCAAGGCGGGGGCGGCAGGGCTGATCGCGGCCGAGCACATCGCGCAGCAGCCGGGTGACGGCAGCGTGCTGCTGATGGCGCACATCAACAGCCACGCTTTGGGCCCGGCGCTGCAGGGCGCCAAGCTGCGCTACAACGCCGAGAAGGACTTCGTGCCCGTGTGCCTGGTGGGCGTGACGCCCAACCTGCTGGTGGCCAACCCTGGCGTGCCCAACAAGAGCGTGGCCGAGGTGGTGGCGCGCTGCCGCGCCGAGCCGGGCAAGATCGCCTTCGCCTCAGCCGGCCAGGGTTCGGCCCAGCACCTGGCGCTGGAGATGTTCAAGGTGCGCGCGAAGGTGGATGCCATTCACGTGCCCTACAAAGGCAGCGGCCCGGCGCTCACCGACCTGATGGGCGGGCAGGTGCAGTACTGCTTCGAGACCATGACCTCGGCCACGCCGCACGTGAAAAACGGCAGGATCGTCGCGGTGGCGCAGACGCGGCTGCAGCGCGCCAAGGGCCACCCCACGGTGCCGACGATGCAGGAGCAGGGCTTCGACGGTTTCGAGGCCACCACCTGGTACGGCCTGGTCGGGCCGAAGGGCCTGCCAGCGGCCATCGCCGACAAGATCAACCGCGACTGCAACACCGTGCTGGCCATGCCCGACGTGGTGACGCAACTCGAAACCTACGGCGCCGAAGACGGCGGCGGGAGCCGCGAAAAGTTCGCGCAGTTCATCCTGAGCGAGCAGGCGAAGTGGGCGAAGGTGGTGAAGGAGGGGAATGTGAAGGTGGACAGCTGAGGGACGCGGCCCCGCACTGCCCATGAAAGACAAAGCCCGCCGAAGCGGGCTTTTCTGTCTGGGCGATGGTTGTCAGGCCCGACGACGCGTTGCGGCCAAACCTGCCAGCGCCAAGCCGATCAAGGCCAGGCTGGTCGGCTCGGGGACAGCGCCCGTACCCACAATGACCTCGATGGTCGACATGGCCAGTTCCTGCCCATTGCTCAGCGCCGCCAATCGGATCGTGTACTGGCCGTTGGCATTCGGGTCGAACGGGAAGCTGCCGTTCTGGAAGAACGCCAAATTCCAGGAGTTCTGAACGATGTTGTTGCTGGCTTCGAGGTTGTTGTAGTCGTCCAGCGCGGCGGCCAGAGTCAGCCCGAAGGCCTCAACGCCTGCCGACTGGGCGGTGCCGTTGTTGCCGAAGGAGTGATCCCACAGCGCCAGACCACCCGCCGCGGGGTTCGGATTTGCACCGTTGATCAGGTCAAAAGACTGAAAGCTGGTGCCGTACCCAGCGTTGTAGTCGATGTCGATGCGGTACGTGTAGGCACTGATGCTGGCAGTACCGGTGTTGATCGACCAGTCGAAGTTCCAAGCAGCGCGCGGCCCACCTGGAGCCCCACCTGACGTGTACCCGCCAGTGGCGTGGTTGTAGACATTCGTGCCAACCACGTTGTTGGTGACGCCCGTGGGCGACGGGTAGCGCTGACGCGCGCGCAGACCTATCTCGATGCCGTTGGCAGTGTCTACCGAGAAATTGTTGCCGTTCGCGATGCCGTTGCCGGTGATCACGTTGCCGGTGATGCTGGTGCTGTTCACAACAGCCGCATGCACTGCGCCGCTGGCCACCAACGCCAATGAAACGGCCGCGAGGCGGAAGAACTGGGTGTTTCGCATGTCTCTCTCCTGGGTGACGAGTCGCGCTCGTGGTGTGATGCGACCAACTGTGTATCGGGCCGCTGACCCAGCGCACGCAATTCGCGCGCCGTTGCACACCCGGCCGCCCCGCGTGACCGCACGACAGGGGTTTGCAGACATCCGCGTGAATAAATCACGGTCTTTCGTCACGAGCTGCGACGCCGGTGTAAACAAAGTCGACGCCAACGCGCCCGGCCTCAACCCCCCAACGGCGTCGGCAACTGCGGCGGCTTGCTCAACAGCGGCGTCAGCGCCACTGCCGGCATCGGCCGGCCCAGCAGATAACCCTGCACCTCGTCGCAGCCCAACGCGCGCAAGGCCTGCAGCTGCTCCACCGTCTCCACGCCCTCGGCCACCAGTTGCAGGTTGAAGCCGCGTGCGATGCCGACGATGGCCTGGATGATGGGTGAATCGCCTTCGGGCCCGAGATCGCGCACGAAGCTCTGGTCGATCTTCAGGCTGTGGATGGGAAAACGCCGCAGGTAGGCCAGCGACGAATAACGCGTGCCGAAGTCGTCGATGGCCACGCGCACGCCCTGGGCGCGCAGGCGTTCGAGCTTTTCCACCACGCTGGGCGCGTCGTCGAGCAGCATGTTCTCGGTGATCTCGATCTCCAGCGCACCGGGCGGCAGCATGTGGCGGGAGAGCGGCGCCGTCACGCGCTCGACGATGTCGTTGCGCGCCAGCTCCAGCGGGCTCAAGTTCACCGCCATGCGCAGGTGGCGGTGCCCCAAGGCGTGCCACAGCGCCAGCTGGCCGCACGCGCGTTCCAGCACCCAGTCGCTGAGCGCGCAGATCATCCCGGTCTCTTCGGCCAGCGCCACAAACTGCCCCGGCAGCAGCAGCCCCAGCACCGGGTGGCGCCAGCGGATGAGCAGTTCCGTGCCGACGATGCGCCCCTGGCCCAGGCTCACCTGCGGCTGGTAGTGCGCTTCGAACTGCCCTTGTGCGATGGCGCGGCGCAGGTCGTTTTCCAGCGCCAGGCGCTGCGTGTGGCCGGCGTTCATCTCGGTGGTGAACATGCGCCCGCCGTTGCGGCCGCTGGTCTTCACCTCGTACATCGCGATGTCGGCGTTCTGCATCAGCTGCTCGGCCGTGAGCCCGTCGCGCGGGTAGGTGGCGATGCCCACGCTGGCGGTGGCGCGGAACTCGCGGTCTCCCAGCAAAAAGGGTTGGTCGAGTTCGGCCAGGATCTTCTGCGCGATGGGCAGCGCGTCGTCGGCGTTTGTCAGGTCGGGCAGCAGCACGGTGAACTCGTCGCCGCCCTGGCGCGCCACGGTGTCGCCGGCACGCACGCAGCCGCGCAGGCGCTGCGCAAAGCTGCGCAGCAGCTCGTCGCCGAGCAGGTGGCCATAGGTGTCGTTGACCAGCTTGAAACGGTCGAGGTCGATGAACATCACGCCCACCAGCTGGCCGCGGCGCTCGGCCTGCACCAGCGCGAGCTCGAGGTGGTCTTTGAAGAGGCGGCGGTTGGGCAGGTCGGTCAGCTGGTCGTGCAGGGCCTGGAAGCTGATGGTCTCTTCGGCGCGTTTGCGTTCGGTGATGTCGCGCACCACGCCGTAGCTGCCGACAAAACGCCGCCGTGGGCGCGTGCCGGCCGGCGGGCTGGGCGGTGGCGCTTCGTCGTACACACCCATCGCGCTGACGGTCGTCACCAGGTGCCGCAGCGCGCGCCCGGCCGGCAGCCGCGGGCCGCAAACCAGGCGCAGTTCAACGTTGGTGGAAGCGCGCTCGTCGCTGCGCCGCTCGGCGAAGGCAAAACGCGCCAGCGCCACGTCGTCTTCATGCACGATGCGCGTGTAGTGCTGGCCCAGCAGCTCACTGCGCGCGTAACCCAGCAGCGACTCGATGCGCGGGTTCACGAAGACGAACCGCCCGGCGTCGTCGAGCGTGTAGACGATGTCGGGCGAACTCTCCACCAGAAAGCGGTGCAGGCGCTCGGAGTGCGCCAGCCGCGCCGTCATCTCGGCGTTTTCGCGCTGCAGGCGCAGCCGCAGCAGCGTCTGCTCCACACGTTCGGGCAGGAAATCGAGGTCGTCGGGCTTGCGCACGAAATCCAGCGCGCCGTGGCGCAGCGCACGCACGGCGGCCTCCAGCTCACGCTGGCCGCTGACCATCATCACGCCAGTGTGCGGGCGGTTCTCGGCCAGCCAGCGCAGCACGTCCAGGCCCGAGATGCCGGGCAGGCCGATGTCCAGCAGCACGAGGTCGAAGCTGCGCGCCTTCAGCGTGGCCAGGGCTTCTTCGCCCGAGCCGGCTTCGGCGATGTCACGGCCGGGCTGCGTGAGCAGCAGCCGGAAGCTGCCGCGCAGGCGCGCGTCGTCGTCCACCAGCAGCAGCTGCGGGGTGCCCGGACCGGCCGGCAGCATGTGGGGCAGGTCGACGAGCGCGTTCATGGGGCCACCGGCGGCAAGGCCGGGCTGGAAGCCACCGCTGCGGGCCGCGGGGCGGGCTGCTGCGGCAGCAGGATGAAAAAGCGCGTGCCACGGCCGGGCAGGCTCTGGCAGGCGATGTCGCCACCCAGCCGCGCGACCAGGCCGTGCACGATGGACAGGCCCAGGCCCGTGTGCCCCTCGCGGCGGGTGCGGCCCAACGGCTGGAACAGCGCCACCATCACATCGCCCGGCAGGCCGGGGCCGTTGTCGGCGATGCACAGCTGCGTGTAGAGCCGGCCGTCGCGGTGGATGTGGTCGGCGGTGCTGGTGGTCACGCGCGCGCCGGGCGGCAAAGCCTCGGCGGCGTTTTTCCACAGGTTCAGCACGATCTGGCGCAGGCTGTCGCGGTCAGCGCGTGTGGCGGCCAGCGGCTGCTGCAGCTCCAGCACCAGCTCGATGCCGGCGCGGCCGAACAGCGGCTCGGCGTAGAGCGCGCGCAGGCCTTCGACGCTGCTGTTGAGGTCGAGCGTCTCGGCCGGGCCGCCGGGGGCCACGGCGGGCGGCGGTTCACCGAGCTGGCGCACGATGCGGGCGACACGGTCGATCTCTTCGTGCAGCACCTGCAGTTCTTCGCCGAGCTGCACGCCCTCGGGCAGCTTGCGGCGCACCAGGGTGAGGTAGTTCTTGATGATGCCCAGCGGGTTGCCGACCTCGTGCACCACCTGGCGCTCACGCTCGCGCAGGCGGTCGGCGGTGGCGGCTTCGAGCTCACGGTCGCGTTCACGCTGCGCGCGCCACTGCTGCAGGTGGCCGGCCAGCAGGCCGGCAAAACTGCCCAGCAGGGCCAGGCGCTGCTCCAGCCTCTCGGCCTGCTGCCGGCCCACCGGGCAGGCCATCACACCCAGCACCACGCCACCGGCAGCCATGGGCACACACAGCAGGCCTTCGCTGCCCAGCGCGCGGGCCAGTTGCAGGTCGCTCACGGCCAGCGGCCCCGAAGGCCCGCTCTCGAAGGTGGAGCAGGTGCGGCCGGCCAGCGCCGCGCGCCCGCAGGCGCCCGAGGCCGCGGTCTGCAAATTGACCTGCAGGCGCTGCAGCTGCGGCGGCTGGCCCGGCAGCGACAAAGCCGAGAGCACGGCCTCGGCCCCGCTGCGCAAGAGAAAGACCACATCGCGCACACCGAAGAGGATGCGCGCCGATTCACGCGCGGCGTTCAGCAGCTGCGGTTCGCTGTCGGCCGCGGCCAGCTCGTTCTGCAGCGGCTGCAGCGTGGCCATGGCGCTGAGCGTGTCGCGCAGCTTGTCGCGCGGCAGGTCGGGCGCGGCCGGTGGCGCCGGGCGCCACAAGGGCAGCGGCGAAGGTGCGGTGGTGGCCTTCACACCCAAGGCGCTGGCCAGCGTGGCCACATCGGCCTGGGCCTGGCCCACCAGGCGCGCCAGCTGCATGGCAGGCAGGCCCACCAGGTGGCCGGCCGACTCGAAAGCCGCGGCGTCGGGCGCGGCATCGGCGGCCAGCGCATCGCAGGCGTGTGCCACCCACAGCGCGCGGGTCAGCGGGTCGGCCAGGGCCACGTCTTCGGGGCTGTGGTGGTGGAAGAGCAACGCATCGGCCATGAAAGAAGGCAGCTGCCAGCGGTCGACCAGCCAAGCGCCGACGGCGGCGTGGTCGGTCGACAAGGCGGCGCGTTCCAGCGGCACGAGCGCGGTCTCGGTGCTGCCGGCTTCGGCCAGCAGCGGGCCATAAGTGGCGGGCAGCCCACCCAGCAGCAGCAGCTCACCCACGTCGTGCAGCAGGCCGGCGAGGTAGGCCTCTTCGGGCTCGGCCTGTTCCGTGGCCACGGCGATGGCCTGCGCCAGCTCGGCCACCATCAGCGCGTGGCGCCAGAAGCCATCGAAATCGCCGGCACGGGCCCCTGGCAGGCCGGCAAAAGCCTCGCGCACCGCAATGCTGGCGGCAATGCTGTGCAAGGTGCGCACGCCCAGCACCTGCAAGCACTGCAGCAGGCTGCGCAACTCGCCGCGGGTTTGGAAGGCGGCCGAATTGGCCACCGTGAGCACACGTGCGGCCAGCGCGGGTTCGCGCCGCACCAGCTCTGCCAGCTCGGCCATCGAAACATCGTCGCGCGTCACGGCCTGCAGAAAGGCCAGCGCAGCACCCGGCGGTGTCGGCAGGTCCAGCGACTCCAGCGCTTCCAGCGTCGGACGGGGCAGGTTCAGCAAATGGGGGCCTTGGGGCGAGGGCGTCAGATCAGCCTGGGTTGGACAAACCCAAGACAGGGCGCAATGGTAACGAGATCGTTACCTTCCCATACAGCTGTGTCTGGCCTTCGCGCGCAATTTTTGCCGGGCTCACACCGGCCGCAGCGCGCCGCCCTCAGCCCGCGGCAGGCGCCGCGACGCTGAAGCGTTTGGTGATGTCGCCCTTGGCGTTGACGCTCTCCAACTGCACGCCAAAACCCCACAGCCGCGCCACGTGTTTCAACACCTCTTGCCCACTGTCGTGCAAGGGCCGGTCTTGGTGCTGGAAGTGGCGCAGCGTGAGGCTGCGGTCGCCGCGCAGGTTCACGTTCCAGACCTGGATGTTGGGTTCACGTTGCCCCAGGTCGTACTGGTGGCTGAGCGCCTCGCGCACACGTTTGTAGCCCGCGTCGTCGTGGATGGCGCTGACCTCCAATTCTTTCTGCGCTTCGTCATCAGTAATGGCAAACAGGCGCAATTCGCGCATCAGTTTCGGGCTGAGGTATTGGCCGATGAAACTTTCGTCCTTGAAGTTGCGCATGGCGTGGTCCAGCACCGGCAGCCAGGGTTTGCCGGCGATGTCGGGGAACCACCGCCGGTCTTCTTCGGTGGGGTTTTCGCAAATGCGCTGGATGTCGGTGTACATCGCAAAACCCAACGCATAGGGGTTGATGCCGCTGTAGGCACGGTGGCCCACCGGGGGCTGGTAGATCACGTTGGTGTGCGAGGTCAGCCACTCCAGCATCACGCCGTCGGTGAGGTAGCCGTCGTCGTACATGGTGTTGAGCAGGCGGTGGTGCCAGAAGGTGGCCCAGCCTTCGTTCATCACCTGCGTCTGGCGCTGCGGGTAGAAGTACTGCGCCACCTTGCGCACGATGCGCACGATCTCGCGCTGCCAGGGCTCGAGCAGCGGCGCGTTCTTCTCGATGAAGTACAGCAGGTTCTCCTGCGGCTCGTCCGGGAAACGTTTGGCCTCGGGCGCGACGCCTTCCTTGGCGGCCATGCGCGGCAGTGTGCGCCACAAGTCGTTGACCTGGCGCTGCGCGTAGGCCTCGCGGTCGATGCGTTCGCTGAGCTCTTGCGCCAGCGTCTTGCGGCTGGGGCGGCGGTAACGGTCGACACCGTGGTTCTGCAGCGCGTGGCAGCTGTCGAGAAAACTCTCCACGGCATCCAGCCCGTGTTTTTCTTCGCACTGGGCGACGTAGTTCTTCGCGTAGACCAGATAGTCGATGATGGACGCCGCGTCGGTCCACATGCGGAAGAGGTAATTGCCCTTGAAGAAGCTGTTGTGGCCGTAGGCCGCATGCGCAATCACCAGGGCCTGCATCGCCAGCGTGTTCTCTTCCATCAGGTAGCTGATGCAAGGGTTGCTGTTGATGACGATCTCGTAGGCCAGGCCCATGTGGCCGCGTTTGTAGTTCTTCTCGGTGGCGATGAATTCCTTGCCGTAACTCCAGTGGCGGTAATTCACCGGCATGCCCACGCTGGCGTAGGCGTCCATCATCTGCTCGGCGGTGATGATCTCGAGCTGGTTCGGGTAGGTGTCGAGCCCGAAACGTTCGGCCGTGGCCTTGATGACACGGTGGTATTGCTCGATGAGCTCGAAACTCCAGTCGCTGGTGGCGGGCAGGTGCTCGCTGGGGCGCTGGGCCAGAGCCAGGGGCTGCTCCAGCGCAAGGGGCTTGGTCTTCATGCCGCTTTCGCCCCTTCTTTCCTGAACAGGTCGCGGAAGACCGGGTAGATCTGGCTGGCCTCCACCGCCTTGCGCATCGCGAAGTGGCGGTGTGCTTCCTGCAGGTGGGTGTATTCGTCCCAGAGGTTCTGCTCTTCTTCGGCCACCTGCACGTAAGCGAAATAACGCACCAGCGGCAGGATCTTCTCGCTGAGGATTTCGCGGCAGCGGCCGCTGTCGTGGTGCCAGTTGTCACCGTCGCTGGCCTGCGCGCCGTAGATGTTCCACTGCGCCGGGTCGTAACGCGCCTTGATGATCTCTTCCATCAGCACCAGCGCGCTGCTGACCACGGTGCCGCCGGTTTCACGCGCATGGAAGAAGTTCTGCTCGTCCACCTCTTGCGCCTGCGTGTGGTGGCGGATGAAAACGAGATCGATCTTTTCGTAATGCCGCGTGAGAAAGAGGTAGAGCAGGATGAAAAAACGCTTGCTCAATTCCTTGCGCGCCTCGTCCATGCTGCCGCTCACGTCCATCAGGCAGAACATCACCGCCTTGCTGGTGGGCACCGGCACCTTGATGCGGCTGCGGTAACGCAGGTCGATGGGGTCGAGGTAAGGGATGCGCTCGATGCGCAGGCGCAGCACGCGGATGTCTTCGGCCAGTGCCTGGATCGCCGCTTCGGCCACGACATCGCCCGGCAGCAGCGCGGCCTGCATCTCGGCCAGGCGCGCCTGCATCTCGTGCAGCTCACGCCGCGGCCCGTTGCCCAGCGCGATACGCCGGCCCAAGGCGCCGCGCATGCTGCGCACCACGTGCAGGTTGTTGGGCGTGCCATCGCTGGAGAAACCGGCGCGCTGGCTTTTCCACTCGGGCATTTCGGCGAGTTGGGTGCGCACCAGGTGGGGCAGCGCCAGGTCATCGAAGAAGACCTGCATGAACTCTTCCTTGCTCAGCGCGAAGACAAAATCGTCTTCACCCTCGCCGCTGTCGCTGGCCTGGCCTTTGCCCGAGCCCCCACCGCCCTGCCCGCCTTTCGGCCTTTCGATGCGGTCGCCCTGCACGAAGTCCTTGTTGCCCGGGTGCACCACCTCGCGCACACCCCCAGGGCCATGGCCAAACACGGGTTCGCTCAGGTCCTTCTTCGGGATGTGGATGTCTTCGCCGCGCTCGACATCGCTGATGCTGCGCCCGTCGATGGCGCGTTTGACCGCCTCGCGGATCTGCTCCTTGTGGCGGCGCAGAAAACGCTCGCGGTTGCCGATGGACTTGTTTTTCCCGGCAAGGCGGCGGTCGATGATCTGCTGCATCAGCTGCTCTTTCTGACGCGCAGGTACCACTCACACAGCAGCCGCACCTGCTTCTGCGTGTAGCCCTTGGCCACCATGCGCGTGACGAAGTCTTCGTGTTTCTTGGCCTCGTCGGCGCTGGCCTTGGCGTTGAAGCTGATCACCGGGAGCAACTCCTCGGTGTTCGAGAACATCTTCTTCTCGATCACCGTGCGCAGCTTTTCGTAGCTCGTCCACACCGGGTTCTTGCCCTGGTTGCTGGCGCGTGCGCGCAGCACGAAGTTGACGATCTCGTTGCGGAAGTCTTTCGGGTTCGCAATGCCCGCAGGCTTCTCTATCTTCTCCAGCTCGGCATTCAGCGAACCGCGGTCGAAGACCTCGCCCGTGTCGGTGTCGCGGTACTCGTGGTCTTGTATCCAGTAGTCGGCGTAGGTGACGTAACGGTCGAAGATGTTCTGGCCGTATTCGCTGTAGCTCTCCAGGTACGCGGTCTGGATCTCCTTGCCGATGAACTCGGCATACCGCGGCGCCAGCAGTTCCTTGATGTAGCCGACGTACTTGTCTTCCAGTTCTTTGGCGAACTGCTCGCGCTCGATCTGCTGCTCCAGCACGTACATCAGGTGCACGGGGTTGGCCGCCACTTCGGTGCTGTCGAAGTTGAAGACCTTGCTGATGATCTTGTAGGCAAAACGCGTGCTGATGCCGTTCATGCCTTCGTCGACACCGGCGTAGTCGCGGTACTCCTGGTAGCTCTTGGCGCGCGGGTCGGTGTCTTTCAGGTTCTCGCCGTCGTAGACCAACATCTTGGAATAGAGCGACGAGTTCTCCGGCTCCTTCAGCCGCGTGAGGATGGCGAACTGGCTCATCATCTTCAGCGTGCCCGGTGCACAGGTGGCCGCGGCGAGTGACGAGTTCTTCAGCAGCTTCTCGTAGATCTTGATCTCTTCACTGACGCGCAGGCAGTAGGGCACCTTCACGATGTAGATGCGGTCGAGGAAGGCCTCGTTGTTCTTGTTGTTGCGGAAGGCCTTCCACTCACTTTCGTTGCTGTGCGCGAGCACCACGCCGTCGAAGGGAATGGCGCCGAAACCTTCGGTGCCCTTGAAGTTGCCTTCCTGCGTGGCCGTCAGCAGCGGGTGCAGCACCTTGATGGGCGCCTTGAACATCTCCACGAATTCCAGCAGGCCCTGGTTGGCCAGGCACAGGCCGCCGCTGTAGCTGTAGGCGTCGGGGTCGTCCTGTGGATAGCTCTCCAGCTTGCGGATGTCGACCTTGCCCACCAGCGATGAGATGTCCTGGTTGTTCTCGTCGCCAGGCTCTGTCTTGCTGATGCCCACCTGCTTGAGGATGCTGGGGTGGCGCTTGACCACCTTGAATTTGCGGATGTCGCCGCCGAACTCTTCCAGGCGCTTCACGGCCCAGGGGCTCAGGATCCGGTTGAGGTAACGCCGCGGGATGCCGTATTCACTTTCCAGAATCGGCCCGTCTTCCACGGCATCGAAGAGGCCCAGCGGGCTTTCGTTCACCGGGCTGCCCTTGATGGCGTAGAAGGGCACCTCCTGCATCAGCTGCTTCAGCCGCTCGGCTATTGAGCTCTTGCCGCCGCCCACCGGGCCCAGCAGATAGAGGATCTGCTTCTTCTCTTCCAGCCCCTGCGCCGCGTGGCGGAAGTAGCTCACCACCTGCTCGATGGCGTCTTCCATGCCGTAGAACTCGGCGAAGGCCGGGTAGACCTTGATGACCTTGTTCGCGAACAAACGGCTGAGCCGCGGGTCGTTGCGCGTGTCCACCGTGGTCGGCTCGCCGATGGCCTTGAGCATGCGCTCGGCGGCGCTGGCATAAGCCAGCGGGTCACGTTTGCACTCCGCGAGGTAGTCCTCGAGCGAGAGCTCTTCTTCACGCGTGCGCTCGTAGCGAGCGGCAAAGTGGCTGATCACGTCCATGCGGCCTCCGGTGTTCGCAGGCGCAGCGGGGTGGACCCATATCCACCCCCAGCGCACCTGGGAAGTTCTGATGGAGTCCCGGCTTGACAGACCCGGGCTCCATCAGAGCTTTCCTTCGCCACCGTCCTGGCTCAACAACCAGCGGGCCGCCGTGTGATCTCAGCTTCGGTCATTCTGCGCCGCGCCCAAGCGCGGATGTCCAGTCCTTTCCACAACCATTTCCGCGGCACCGGCTTTGCAGCCCACCCTGACCCTGCTGTGCAAGAGCCATGCCCTGCAGGGCCCGCATTTGCGGCCCCTTTCAACGCGCCAGATGCAGCACTGGCTGACGGCCGCGGCCATCGGCGCACCGCGATGGAGCCGCACCGCCCAGCAAAGGTTCCACGCGGTGCGATGATCGGCCCGACGTGTGCGCCACCCCGGCGCGCCGCGCACAGCCCTGGTGTAGCGCCCCGCCGATGAACCTAAACCTCTGGCTGCTGACGGTCTGTCAGGCGCTGTTCCTCGTCAACAACGTCACCTTCATCGCCATCAACGGGCTGGTGGGCCTGTCGCTGGCGCCGCTGGGCTGGATGGCCACGCTGCCGGTCACCGGCTATGTGGTGGGCGCGGCGCTGTCGGCCATGCCGGTGTCGCGGCTGCAGGCGCGCGTGGGGCGCAAGCGTTCTTTCCAGATCGGGCTCTTGGTGGCCATCGTCTCTTGCGCGGGCTGTGCGCTGGCGGTGTCGCTGCAGAGTTTCTGGCTGCTGCTGTTGTCCACCGTGGTGGCGGGTTTCTACAGCGCCAACGGGGCGCTGTACCGCTTCACCGGCGCCGAACTCGTCGCACCGGCCTACAAGGAACGTGCCTTGTCGATGGTGCTGGCCGGCGGCATTGCGGGCGCCTTCATCGGGCCGAACCTGGCCAGCGCCACACGCGACTGGCTGCCGCTGCCCTTCGCCGGCGCCTACCTCGCGCTGGTGGGCGTGGCGGTGGTGGCGCTGGGGGTGCTGAGCTTCATCCGCTTTCCAGCCCACGTGCCGCCCGTGCCGGGCGCGGCCACCGGCCGGCCGGCGGCCGAGCTGATGCGCCAGCCCATCTTCGCCGTGGCCGTGATCGGCGCGGCCTTGGGCTACGGCGTGATGAACCTGCTGATGGCCGCCACACCGATTGCCATGCAGCAGTGCCAGCACCCCTTCAGCAGCGCGGCGCTGGTGCTCGAATGGCACGTGCTGGGCATGTTCGTGCCGAGCTTCTTCACCGGCCACCTGATCAAACGTTTTGGCGCGCTGCCCATCATGCTGGTGGGCGGGCTGTTGAACCTGGTGTGCGTGGCCGTGGCGCTCTCAGGCGTGGACCTGATGCAGTTCCTGGTGGCGTTGTTCGCTTTGGGTGTGGGCTGGAACTTCCTCTACACCGGCGGCAGCACGCTGCTCACGCAGGCCTACCGGCCGGAGGAGAAGAACCGCGCCCAGGGCCTGATGGACACGGCGGTGTTCTGGACCATGGCGCTGAGCTCTTTCGCCTCGGGCGCGCTGATCACCACCCAGGGCTGGACGTTGCTGAACCTGGGGTCGCTGCTGCCGATCGCCGCAGTGATGGCTGCGGTGCTGTGGCTGCTGCTGAAGCAGCGGGCGGCGGTGCAGCCAGCCTGAGCCTTGACAGGCCGGCCCTCAGGTTTCGCCCGCGCCCAGCTTCTCCAGCAGCCCGTTCAACTCTTCCAGCGAGCCGAAGGCGATGGCGATCTCGCCGGCCTCGCCGCGTGCGGTGCGCTTCTGCACGCGAATCTCGACACTGGCCGTCAGCAGGTCGGCCAGGCGTTCTTCCAGCCGGGCCAGATCGCGCGTTTTGGCCGGCTTGGCACGGCTGGCGGCCGTGCCGCTGCGCCCGGGCAGCTGCCGCGCCACCAGGCGCTCGGCCTCGCGCACGCTGAGCTTCTTGGCGCTGATCTCGTGCGCGGCCATCACCTGCTCGGCCGCCGGCAGCGCCAGCAGCGCGCGGGCGTGGCCCATGTCCAGGTCGCCGGCCAGCAGCATCTGCTGCACGGGCTCGGCCAGCTGCAGCAGGCGCAGCAGGTTGCTGGCGGCGCTGCGCGAGCGGCCCACGGCCTGCGCGGCCTGCTCGTGCGTGAGGCTGAATTCGGTCACCAGGCGCTGCAGGCCCTGCGCCTCTTCCAGCGGGTTGAGGTCCTCGCGCTGGATGTTCTCGATCAGCGCCATCACCGCGGCGGCTTCGTCGGGCACCACCTTCACGAGCACCGGCACCTCGGCCAGCCCGGCCAGCTTGGCGGCGCGGAAACGGCGTTCGCCAGCAATGATTTCGTACTGCCCGGCCTCGGCCAGCGGGCGCACGAGGATGGGCTGCATCACGCCCTGGCCCTTGATGCTTTCGGCCAGCTCGTAGAGCGAGCCCTCGTCCATGCGCGTGCGCGGCTGGTACTTGCCGGCACGCAGGCGCTCCAGCGGCAGGCTGCTGGGCAGGGCGGGCGCGGTGGCGGCCGGGGCTTCGCTGACCTTGGGGCCCAGCAGGGCCTCCAGGCCCATGCCCAGGCCCTTCATCTTTTTGGTGACCATGGGGGGATTGTCAGGCACGGGCTGGCGCCTCAGGCCCGTTCGCGTCGCCGCTGCGCGGGGTAGAGCAGGTCGCGCTCGAGATAACGCCGCAGCTTCTGCAGCCGAGGTTCGTCGCGGCCGGGCATGGCGCCGAGGTAGGCGATGACGGCGTCCACACGCAGCATCAGCACGCCCCGCTCGTTGCGGCGCCAGGCGCCAGCGTGGCGCGCGGCCAGGGCCTCTTCGGGCTCGCGGCGGCGCAGCACACGTTGCAGGCCGGGGCCGTCGAGCCAGACGTGGCGGCCGTCGTCTTCCACACGCAGCGTCACGCCGTCGAACTCATGGTGCTGGCCGTCGTCGCCACCGGACAGCTTTTCGCGCAGCGCTGCGCGGGCATCGCCTGTGCGCTGCAGCAGCCACCACAGGCCGCCCACCGCCAGCACGCACAGCGCCGTGACCGCCAGCACCGTGAGCCCGTGCCAACTCCCGAGCAGGCTGCTCCAGCCCAGCACGGTGGCGATGAGCACGCCCACCAGCAAGGCGCGCCAGGCGCGGCCGCTCATGGGGTGGCGGGGCCGGGGCGCCAGCCCAGGGCTTGCAGCCGGGCCAGGCCTTCGGGCCAATCACCCAGGCCCGAGTCGCCGTTGATGTGGCCGGCAGCGCCGACGCCATGCGCGCTGGCACCCCAGCTCTCGGCCAGCGCCAGCGCCCGGTCGGGCGCCGCGTAGGGGTCGTCGCTGCTGAACAGCACCGTGGCCGCGAAGGGCAGGCGCGCCCGCACCACCGGCCGCCAGTTGTGCAGCTGCGGCGGCATGTCGTCTCTTTCGGTGTCGGGCGGCGCCACGAGCAGCGCACCCCGCACCCGCGCCGTGTGGCGGCTGTGCGCGGCCCAGGCGGCCACCAGGTGGCAACCCAGGCTGTGCGCCACGAGCAGCGCCGGGGCCTCGGCTTCGAGCAGCACCTCGTCCAGCCGGGCCATCCAGTCGCCGCGGCGTGGCCACACCCAATCGGCCTGCTGCACACGCTCAAAGCCGTGCAGCGTCTCCCAGCGGCTCTGCCAGTGCGTGGGGCCGGAGTCCATCCAGCCCGGCAGGATCAGCACGCGCGCTGACGCGTCATTCATGGCTTGTATCCTCGGCGCATTGCATCGGCATTGTGAGTGAGGCACCCATGAGCACCAAAGTCTTCGTCGACGGCCAGGAGGGCACGACGGGCCTGCGCATCCACGAGGTGCTGGCCGGCCGCCCTGACATCGAGGTGCTGCGCATCGATGCCGACAAGCGCAAGGACAGCGCCGAGCGTGCGCGCCTGCTCAACGCCGCCGATGTGGCCTTTCTCTGCCTGCCCGACGCCGCCTCGCGCGAAGCGGCCGCGATGGTGAACAACCCCAACACCTGCCTGATCGACGCCAGCACCGCGCATCGCACGGTGCCGGGCTGGGTCTACGGCCTGCCCGAGCTGGCGCCAGGCCAGCGCGCGGCGATCCGCGGTGCCAAGCGCATCGCCAACCCGGGCTGCCACGCCAGCGCCTTCATCCTGCTGCTGCGGCCGCTGGTGGACGAAGGGCTGGTGCCGACCAACGCCCTGGTCTCGGCCACCTCCATCACCGGCTACTCGGGCGGCGGCAAGAAGATGATCGAGCAATACCAGGCTGTTCCGACGGAGCCGGCGCTCACATCGCCCCGCCCCTACGGCTTGGCGTTGGCGCACAAGCACCTGCCCGAGATGGCCGCCCACACGGGGCTGCTGCAGCCGCCGGTGTTCCAGCCCATCGTGGCCAATTTCTACAAGGGGCTGGCGGTGAGCGTGCCGCTGTCGCTGGCCGCGCTGGGCACCACGGCCGAGGCGCTGCAACAGGCTTACGAGCGCCACTACGCGGGCGAGCGCTTCATCCGCGTCATGCCATTGCGCGATGCAGCCACGCTGGAGGCTGGCTTCTTCGATGTGCAAGCCTGCAACGACACCAACCGCGCCGACCTCTTCGTCTTTGCCAGCGACACCCAGGCCGTGGTGATGGCCCGCCTGGACAACCTGGGCAAGGGCGCCAGCGGCGCCGCGGTGCAGGCGATGAACGTGCACCTGGGCGTGGACGAAGGCCTGGGGCTCTAGCCGCCCAGCGCTGAAGTGCAGGCCGCGCCGGGCGGCGGCGCCTGCCGGTAGTGGTAGGCGTAGGCGTCGCTGAAGCCCAGCTGCTGGTACAGGCGCCGCGCCGGGTGGTTGTCGGCCTCCACCTGCAGGTAGGCCACTTTCGCCCCTTCGGCAGCCGCCAGGGCCAGCAGGTGTTGGCACAGCCGCCGCGCCAGACCTTGGCCGCGCGCGGCTTCGGCCGTGAAGACGTCGTACAGGCCCACGAGCTCATCTTCACGGGCGAACTGGCCGCAAGCCAGCACCTCGCCCGTGGCCGACGCCTGCACCGCCCAGCCGGCATAGGGCACCGGTGAAGCGGCCAGGCGTTCGGCGTGCGCTGCTTGCTGCTCGGCCGGCGAAGCGCGAAGTCGGCCCACGGCTTGGGCGAAAGCGGGCGCATCCAAGCGCACGCACACCCAGGCCGAGGGCCACACGGGCGGCGCCAGTGCGGGCAGTTGCGGGCAGACCATGACGCGCGTGTCGTCCAGCGTTGCCCAGCCGGCCGCGGCGAGCTGGGCGTTCAGATCGGCCGGCTGCGTGTAGGGCGTGATGCGCACCAGCAGCGGCAGGCCTTGCGCCTGGAACCAGGCGGCGGCGCGCGCCAGCTTCTCGGGCCAAGGCTGCTGGCCGGGCGCCACGGCGTTGATGCAGCGCGCACGCTTGGCCTTGCCGGGCGAAGCGCGCACCAGCCAGCCATCCATCCAGCGCTGCTGCGGCGGGGCGCTGGCGTTCAGGCCGGCGTCTTCAACACGGCGCAGCAGCGCTGTGTCCAGCGCGCTCATCCGGTGCGGCCCAGGCGCAGCACCATCTCCTTGGCGAATTCGACAAAAGCCTGCGCGCCCTTGCTGGCAGGGTCGAAGGTGACCCCGGGCTCGCCGTAGCTGGGCGCTTCGGCCAGGCGCACGTTGCGCGGGATGACGGTGTCGAAGACCTTGTCGCCGAAGTGCGCCTTGAGCTGCTCGCTCACTTGCTGCTGCAGCGTGATGCGCGGGTCGAACATCACGCGCAGCAGGCCGATGATCTGCAGCTCGGGGTTGAGGTTGGCGTGCACCTGCTTGATGGTGTTGACCAGGTCCGACAGGCCTTCCAGCGCGAAGTACTCGCACTGCATGGGCACCACCACGCCGTGCGCGGCGCACAGGCCGTTCAACGTGAGCAGGCTCAAGGAGGGCGGGCAGTCGATGAGCACGAAGTCGTGGTCGGCGGCCACGGCGGCGATGGCGGCCTTCAGGCGCTTCTCGCGGCGCTCCAGCGGCACGAGCTCCACCTCGGCACCGGCCAAGTCGCGGTTGGCGCCCAGCACCATGTAGCCGCCCTTGGGGCTGGGCTGGCGGGCCTCAGCGATGCCGGCTTGCTCCAGCAGCACGTCGTAGACGCTGAGCGGCAACGCACGTTTGTCGATGCCCGAGCCCATGGTGGCGTTGCCCTGGGGGTCGAGGTCGACCACCAGCACCCGCTGGCCGATGAGCGCCAGACCGGCGGCCAGGTTGACCGTGGTGGTGGTCTTGCCGACACCACCCTTCTGGTTGGCCACGCAGAAGATGCGCGGGCCGGCGATGGTCGTGGTGCTGCTCATTGCACCCCCAGGCGGATGCCGAAGCCCACGAGGAAGACGCCGGCGGCGCGTTCCAGCAGGCGGCCGACGCGCATGTTCTTCTTCAAGCGCACGCTGACGGCATCGGCAAAGAAGCACAGCGTCAGGCAGTACACCGCGGTGATCACGGCGATGGTGGCCGCCATGGCAGCGAAGGTGACGGCGCCGCGGTGCAAGGCGGGGTCGATGAACAGCGGGAAGAAGGCCATGTAGAAGACGATGGCCTTGGGGTTGAGCAGCGTGATCAGGAAAGCCTGGCGGGCGTACTGGCGGGGCTCGATGCGGATGGGCGAGGCGTCACCCGGCTTGGCGAAGATGAGTTTCAGTCCGATCCACACCAGGTAAGCAGCGCCCAGGTACTGCACGCCCTTGAAGAGCACGGGGTGGGCGGCCAGCAGCGCCGCCACGCCGGCCACGGCCAGCCAAAGCAACGCTTGGTCACCGAGGATCACCCCCGCCGTGGCCGCGGCACCCGCTCTCATGCCGCCCTTGGCCGTGGAGGTGAGCAGCGCGAAGGTGCCCGGGCCGGGCAAGGCGAGGAACAGCAGGATGGCGGCGCAGAAAGCACCGTAGTCGCCTATGCCGAGCATGGGGTTTCGCTTCTTGTTTTGGGTGGGTCGGGGCGGCACCAGGGTGCACGCAGAGCGGGAAAGAGCGTAGCCGAGATTCGGCGCTGAACCGCCCGCGTCGCGCCGCGGCGGCCTGCTTTTTCAAGCCGCGGGGCGCATCCAGACCAGGCAGCGCTGTGCCTCCAGCCCCGGCACGGCCAGTTGTTCCACGTGAAACACATGCACGTCGGCGGGCAGCTCGGCTGCTTCATCTTCTGGCGCCCTGCCCTTCATCGCCATCCACACACCACCCGTGGCGAGGTGCGGGCGGGTCAGGCGCGTGAAGTCGGCCAGCGAAGCAAAAGCGCGCGAGGTGATCAGGTCGTAGGGCGGCTGCTTGAGCTGCTCGATGCGCGTGTGCTCGGCGCGCAGGTTGGGCAGCGGCAGCGTACCGGCCACCTGGCGCACGAAGGCCATCTTCTTGCCCACGGCGTCCACACACGTGACGTTCCAGGCCGGCAGCAGCGTGGCGATCACCACGCCGGGCAAGCCGCCACCGCTGCCCACATCCAGCAAACGTCCGCCTTCGGCATGGCGCTGCAGCGGCGGCACCACCGCCAGGCAGTCGGCCAGGTGCTGCGTGAGCATGGCGGCCGGGTCCCGAACGGCCGTCAGGTTGTAGGTGGCGTTCCAGCGCTGCAGCAGCGCCAGGTAGTCATCCAGGGCCTGGAGCTGCTTGGTGTTGGGGTTGAGACCGCAGGCCGCGCAGAGGGCGGCGATGTCATCGAGGTGCTTCGTCACGGGCTCAGGCCGCCTGGCTGTCAGCCGCCGGGGCGGGCGTCGAAGGCATGCGGGCGAAACCTTCGAAGCGGTTCTTCTTCAGGTGCACCAGCAGCAGCGAGATGGCCGCCGGCGTCACGCCCGAGATGCGCGAAGCCTGCCCCAGCGTGGCCGGCCGGTGCCGGGCCAGCTTCTGCCGCACCTCGAAGGACAGCGCGGTGACGCTGGCGTAGTCCAGCTGTTCGGGCAGCTTCAGATTCTCCAGCGAGGCGGCGCGCTCCACCTCGTCGTTCTGCTTGTCGATGTAGCCGGCGTACTTCACGGCGATTTCGGTCTGCTCGATGACGGCGTCGGCTTCGCGCTGGCCCCAGGCCGCCCGCAGTGTTTCACGTGAAACACGGTGGTGTTCGGTGCCACCCGCCACCGCTGCCACGGCGCAAACGGCGTCGAAGTCCACCCCCGGCCGGCGCAGCAAGTCTTCCAACGGGTACTCGTGCTCCAGCGCCTTGCCCAGCAGGCGTTCGGCCTCGGCAGCCGGCACGGTGGCCGGTCGCACCCAGGTGCAACGCAAGCGCTGGCGCTCCTGCTCCAGGCGCTCGCGTTTGGTCTCGAAGGCCGCCCAGCGCGCGTCATCCACCAAACCCAGCGCCCGGCCCTGCTCCGTGAGGCGCAGGTCCGCATTGTCTTCGCGCAGCTGCAGCCGGTACTCGGCGCGGCTGGTGAACATGCGGTAGGGCTCGGTCACGCCCTTGCTCGTGAGGTCGTCCACCAGCACGCCCAGGTAGGCCTGGTCGCGGCGCGGCAACCAAGCCTCACGGCCCTGCACCTGCAGCGCGGCGTTGACTGCGGCGTACAGGCCCTGGGCCGCGGCCTCTTCATAACCCGTGGTGCCATTGATCTGCCCGGCGAAGAACAGGCCCTGGATGGCGCGCGTTTCGAAGCTGGGCTTGAGTTCGCGCGGGTCGAAGAAGTCGTACTCGATGGCGTAGCCGGGGCGCAGGATGTGCGCGTTCTCCAGGCCCACCATCGAGCGCAAGGCGCCGAGCTGGATGTCGAAAGGCAGCGAGGTGCTGATGCCGTTCGGGTAGAACTCGTGCGTCGTGAGGCCCTCGGGCTCCAGGAAGATCTGGTGGCTGCCCTTGTCGGCGAAGCGGTTGACCTTGTCCTCGATGCTCGGGCAGTAGCGCGGCCCCACGCCCTCGATGACGCCGGTGAACATCGGGCTGCGGTCGAAGCCGCTCTTGATGATCTCGTGCGTGCGCTCGTTGGTGTGCGTGATCCAGCACGGCACCTGGCGCGGGTGCTGCTCGGGGCGGCCGAGGAAGCTGAACACCGGCACCGGGTCCAGATCGCCCGGCTGCTCCACCAGCTTCGAAAAATCGATGCTGCGCCCGTCGATGCGCGGCGGCGTGCCCGTCTTCAACCGGCCCTGCGCCAGCTTCAGCTCTTTCAGCCTTGCCGACAGGCTGACGGCCGGCGGGTCGCCCGCGCGCCCGGCGCTGTAGTTCTGCAGGCCCACGTGGATGCGGCCATCCAGAAAAGTGCCGGCCGTCAGCACCACCGCCCGCGCGCGGAAGCGCAGGCCGATCTGCGTCACGGCGCCCACCACGCGGTCGCCCTCCACCATCAGGTCGTCCACGGCCTGCTGGAAGAGCCAGAGGTTCGGCTGGTTCTCCAGCCGCTGGCGGATGGCGGCGCGGTACAGCACACGGTCGGCCTGCGCACGTGTGGCGCGCACCGCCGGGCCCTTGCTGCCGTTCAAGATGCGGAACTGGATGCCGGCTTCATCGGTGGCCGCGGCCATGGCGCCGCCCAGCGCGTCGATCTCCTTGACCAGGTGGCCCTTGCCGATGCCGCCGATGCTGGGGTTGCAGCTCATCTGCCCCAGGGTTTCGAGGTTGTGGGTGAGCAGCAGCGTGGTGCAGCCCATGCGGGCGCTGGCCAGGGCGGCCTCGGTGCCGGCGTGGCCGCCACCGACCACGATGACGTCGAATTCCTGCGGGTACAGCATGGAGAAGCCTTCTGGAAAAGCCAAAACGCGGCCGGGCCAAGACGGGCCAGACCGCGCGCAAGCCTTTGATTTTACGAGGCTTCCGGCGGCACCGCACCGCGGCGCCAGGCGTCTAGACCACCAGCGCGCCCGAATTCGCGCCCGGCGCGACACCCATCACTGCGGGTGCGGCAGCCTGGGCCTGCCGGCGCAACGCGCGCCGGGCCCACCAGCGGTCGAAGAAGTAGTGCGCGACGGTGTTCACCACCGGCTCCACCAGCGTGATGGCGCCCGCGATTGCCACACTGCCGGTCAGCGCGTAGCTCACGCCGAAAGCGATGCCCAGGTGCATCACGCCGAAAGTTGCTGACTTGGCCATCACCGCACTCCATCAAGAATGATTCTTGTTTGTATTGTCTCGGCCCGGCAGATGCAGCGGCATGGCTTGTGGTGATGGCGGCGATAGCATCGCCCCCATGGACTGCCGCCCTGGCTGCGGCGCGTGCTGCACCGCGCCCTCGATCACCTCGCCCATCCCCGGCATGCCCGGGGGCAAGCCGGCCGGCGTGCCCTGCGTGCAGCTGGACGAGCAGCTGCGGTGCCGCCTCTTCGGCCAGCCCAGCCGGCCTGCGGTGTGCGCCTCCTTGATGCCCAGCGCCGAGATGTGCGGCCCCCACCGCCAGCACGCGATGGCCTGGCTGCACCGCCTGGAAACCCAGACGCGACCCACACCGCACCCTGCCACGCCATGATCGATGCCGCCCTGCAAGGCCGCCTGCTGCAGCTGCACCCCGTGCTGGCCGAGCTGCCGGCAGCCGAGCGCCAGGCGGTGCTGGACACCGAAGCCCTGCACGTGCACGCACCCGCCGGCACCCTGCTCTTCGACGAAGGCTCGGCCTGCCAGGGCTTCCCCCTGCTGCTGGCCGGCAGCGTGCGCGTGGCGCGCGGCTCACCGGGTGGCCGCACGCTGGAGCTCTACCGCGTCACGCCGGGCGAGGTGTGTGTCGTTTCCACGGCCTGCCTCTTCGGCCAGGGCGCGCTCAGCGCCCACGGCCAGACGACGGAAGCCACCGAGCTCGTGCTGCTCTCACCCGCGGGGCTCGATCGCTGGTGCCAGCAGGCCGTGTTTCGCCGCCATGTCTTCGGCGTGTTGGCCGACCGACTGGCCGAGCTCATGGCCTTGGCCGAAGCCGTGGCCTTCCAGCGTCTGGACCAGCGCCTGGCGCAGGCCCTGCTAGGGCACGGCCTGGCATTGGCCACCACCCACCAGGCCCTGGCCGACAACCTGGGCACCGTGCGCGAGATCGTCTCGCGCCTGCTCGCACGCTTCGAACGGGCGGGCTGGGTGCGGCTGTCGCGTGAGCGCATCGAGGTGCTGGACGGCGCAGCGCTGCGTCAGGTGGCCGCGGGTGAACGCGGCGTGTGACGCAGCCCCAGGGGGCACGGCCGCACAGCCGCCTGTAGGGTGACATGAGCCCCATGTGACCCAGGTCACAGAACCCGGCGCCGCCCGGGCGCACAGTGCAGCACATCGGCACTGTTGCCGCACAACCCCCAGGAGCTCCTCATGAACAGCAACGTTGGCGGCATCGACCGCATCCTCCGCATCACGGTCGGCCTGGTGCTGATCGCCCTCACGCTCACCGGCACCATCGGCCTGTGGGGTTGGCTCGGCCTGGTGCCGCTGGCCACCGGTGCGTTTCGCTTCTGCCCCGTCTACCCGCTGCTGGGCATGAACACCTGCCCGATGAAAAAGAGCTGAGCTTTCGGCCGGCCCCAACCCGGGGCTCTGGGCTGGCGGCAGAATGAAGGCGCGGCGCCGGCAGTCTGGGTCGCCCGCGTCCTTCATCCCTCAGCCGGCCCGCCGCTGCCAGCGCGGGCGACAAACACACTGCCCTGGAGACCACACCATGATGGCCAAGAACATGTCGGGTTACGACCGCGTCTTCCGCATCCTGCTGGGCCTGTTCCTGATCGCCTTTGCGATCAGCGGCCAGGTCGGCGGCTGGGCCTGGGTTGTGGGCCTGGTGATGCTGCTGACGGCCATGGTGGCGCGCTGCCCGATGTACGCGCTGCTCGGCTTCCGCGTGCGCAAGTCGGGCTGAGGCCAGGCTTTCAGGCCGCGGGCGCGCCCGCGGCCGGCACGCTGCGCAGGTCTTGCGCCACGCGGCCCTCGTGCAGGGCCACCACACGCCCGGCCGACTGGATGGTCTCGGGCCGGTGCGCCACGATCACACGCGTCAAGGCCAGGTGGCGGATGGCGTGGTTGACGGCGCGCTCGCGCTCCACGTCCAGCGAGCTGGTGGCTTCGTCCAGCAGCAGGATCTTCGGCCGCTTGTACAGCGCGCGCGCCAGCAGCACGCGCTGCTTCTGGCCGCCCGACAGCACCACGCCCATGTCGCCGATGAGTGTGTGGTAACCCATGGGCATGGCCGCGATCTCGTCGTGCACGCAGGCCAAGCGCGCGCACTCCTGCGCCCAGGCGGCATCGGGCTCGGGGCTGAAGAAGCTGATGTTGTCGAGCAGGCTGCCCGAGAACAGCGGCTCGTCCTGCATCACCACACCCACATGGTCGCGCCAAACGTGCAGGCCGGTGCGGCCCAGCGGCACGCCGCCCACCAGCACCTGCCCGGCCGTGGGCGCATGCACGCCCAGCATCAGCTTGAGCAAGGTGGTCTTGCCGCAGCCTGAAGGCCCGACGATGGCCACGCTTTCGCCGGGCTCGATGCGCAGGTTCACGCCGCGCAGCACCTCGGGCTCGCCATCGGCGTAGGCAAAACGCAGATCGCGCAGCTCCAGGCTGCCGTCGAGCGGGCGCTGGGTTTCGGCGGCCTCGCTCTCCAACTCGGGCGCGGTGAGCACGATGTCGGCCAGGCGTTCGCCCTGCAGGCGCAGCATCTTCAGGTCCACCGCCTTGTCCACCAGCGCACTCACACGGGCCGCGAAGGTTTCTTTGTAGGCCACAAACGCGAAAAGCATGCCCAGCGACAGCCGCTGGTCGATGACCAGCAGCGCGCCCAGCCACACCACGGCCACACGCTCCAGGCCGAAGAGCAGGCGGTGCAGCACCGTGAACACCAGCTCCAGCTTGCGCACCGTGAGTTGCGCGTTCATGGTCTCCACCACCAGGCTGGAGAAACGCGACTGCCGCTCGCCCTGCGCGTTGAAGAGCTTGATGGCCAGCACGCCGCGCAAGGATTCGAGAAAGTGGCTGCTCTGCCGCGCCTCGAACACCAGCGCCTCTTCGCTGGCGCGCCGCAGCGGGCCGAAAAAAGCCCAGCGCAGCAGGCCATAACCCGCCACGGCGCCCAGCACCAGAGCGGTGAGCAGCGGGCTGTAGAGCAGCATCATCACCAGCGTCAGCAGCACCAGCAGGCCGTCGAGCACGGCTTCGATGAAGCTCGTCGTCAGCGTGCGCTGGATGTGCTGCACAGCGCCGAAGCGCGACCAGATGTCGCCGGCATGGCGCTTCTCGAACCAGGCCACCGGCAAGCGCAGCAGGTGCGCAAACACGTTCACCAGCCACTGCAGGTTCAGGCTGGCCGACAGCGACAGCACCGCCCAGCTGCGCGCCGCGGCGGTGGCCGCCTGCACCAGCACCAGCAGGCCGAAGCCGATGCCCAGGGTCAGCACGAGGTCGCGGTCGGCGCTGACCAGCGCGCCGTCCACCACCCACTGCATGAAAAACGGGCTCAGCAGCACGAACACTTCCAGCGCCAGCGCCAGCGCGAAGATCTGCGCCAGCGAACGCTTCAACCCGCGCACCGGCCCCAGCAGCTGGCGCACGCTGACGTGCTGGCGCTGGCGCACGGGCTGGAAGCCCGGGGCGGGCTGCAGTTCCAGCAGCACGCCGCTGAAGTGCTTCGACAACTCGGCCAGCTTCAGGCGCAGCAGGCCGCGCGCCGGGTCGTGGATGACGGCCTCGCCGCGCTGCAGCGCCACCAGCACGACGAAGTGGTTCAGGTCCCAGTGCAGCACGCAGGGCAGCTGCACCTGCGCCAGCTCGGCCGGCTCGGCACGCAGAGCGCGCGTGTTGAACTGCAGCACGTGCGCCATGCGCACCATCTCGGCCAGCGTCACGCCCTTCAGCGAAAGCGAAAAGCGCCGCCGCAGCGTGGGCAGGTCGGTGTCCAGGCCGTGCGCGCCGGCCACCATCGCCAGGCAAGCCAGGCCGCACTCGGCGGCTTCCGACTGCAGCACCACGGGCACCTGTCCGCTCACAGCCGCCCTTTCAGGCCGAGCAGCGGCTCGAACAACCATTCGATCAGCCGCCGCTTTTCCAGCTGCACGTCGGCTTGCAGCCGCATGCCGGCACTCAGCGGCGCCACAGGCGGCCCTTCAAAAGCAACGGTGATGCGGAACAGCGGCTCACCGCCCGCCCCCACCGCGGGCAGCGCCAGCGCCGCCAATTCGCTGGCGGCCAGCGGCGTGCGCGAGACCTGCAGCACCCGCGCCGGCTGCTGCCCGAACTTCTGGTACGGAAAGGCTTCGAAGCGCAGCCGCACCGCCTGCCCCGGCTGCACGAAGCCGATGGCGCTGGAAGGCGCAAACAGCTGCGCCTGCAGCACCGCACCTTCGGGCACCAGCGTGGCCAGTGCCGAGGCGGGCGAGACACTCTGGCCCGGCTCGGCCAGCAAGGTGCTGACCGTGCCGCTCTGCGGCGCGCGCACCACCAGGCGCTGCTCGGCATTCTGCTCGGCGGCGTCGCGGTCGGCCTGGGCCAGATCGCGCTCCAGGCTGCCCAAGGCAGCACCGGCCAGCAGCGGCAAGGCGCGCCGCTCGCCATCGAGCTCGGCACGTTCGCGCAGCAAGGCGGCGCGCTGGCGCTGCAGGCCCTGGGCCGCGGCCTTCAGCGCGAGCACTTCTTCCGACTTGGCTTGTGTCTGCGCGGCCGAGATGAATTGGTCGGCCTGCAAGGATTGCAGCCGCGCCAGGTTCTGCTCGGCCATGGCCAGGCGCTGCTGCTGCAGGCCGGCCTCCAGGTCGAGCTGGGCGAGCTCGCCCTCCATCGCCGCCAGCCGGCGGTCGAGCGCGGCGCGCTGCGTGCCGGCCAAAGCCTGCTGGGCGGTGGCGGCATCGGCCAGGCTGCGGCGGCGTTCATCCAGGCTGCGGCGCACGGCCGCCTGGGCATCGGCTGAGAGCAAGGGCCGCTCCAGCGCCAGCACGAAGAGCACGTCGCCGGCGCGCACCGCCTGCCCCTCGATCACGCGCCGCTCCAGCACCGAGCCGGCCACGGCCGGCACCAGGCGTATCAGGCCGCGATCGGGCACCACCACGCCGGCGCTGGTGGCCTTGCGGGTGTACTGCGCGAAGAACAGGAATGCGCCCAGCGCCAGCGCCACGCACAAAACGCCGGCGGTGATCCACGCCAGCGAAGGCGGGCGCACGAGCTGCACCCCGCCCAGCCATTGCAGCCGCTGGGCCTCCACCGCTTCGGGCCTGAACAGGGGGCGCGGCTCAGCCATGAAAAAAGGGGCCGGCAGCGCCGGCCCACAAACACCTCAATCCCCGAGGGATGGGCTTTGAGATGGGACCAAAGACGGGCAGCAGGTCGCTCAGCTGGCGCTGGGCAGCGCGGTGGCATCGGCCGACGGCAGCGCCGCCGACGAACCACCCAGCCCCCCCACGCGCGGCAGGCCACCGCCCACCAATGCCAGCGCTTCGGGCGTGAGTTCGGTGGGTTGCGAAGGCGCGGCCTCCGCTGCGCCGACGGACGCAGCAGCGGCTTGAACTTCGGGGCGGGCGAACAGGTTCTTGAGGGCTTGCATGGCGTGGGCTCCGGCTGATGAATCGTGCGAATTCGCACGCTTGGCAGCATTGGAGCAGCCGGCCTTCGCGCGGGCTACTGTCAGGTCTTACAGGTCGCAAGCCCATGATCGTGGGATCAAGGTCCCCAGGCTGGCAGGGTGCCACCCATCGAGAGGCTCAATCGATCAGGCCCAGCCGCAGCGCCTTGAGCACCGCCTGGTGCTTGTTCACGCACTGCAGCTTGTGCATGGCGTTGTTGATATGCAGCACCGCCGTGCGCTCGCTGATGCCCAGCACCGCGCCCACCTCCCAGGCGGTCTTGCCATCCATCGTCCAGCGCAGCGCCTCGAGCTCGCGCGGCGTGAGCGCGGGCCGCTCGGGCTGCAGGGCCACCGGCAGCAGCAGGCGCATGGCGGCCTCTTGTGCGTGCACGGCGAAGAGCTGCAGGTCGGCCACCACACGCTGCAGCTCGTAGGGGTCGGCCGGCAGCGGCTGGTCGCGGTCGACACCGAGCAGGAAGTGTTTGCCCTCGGGCAGGTGCAGTGCCATGGCGATGCCGGTGCGGTAGCCGAACTGCGCCTGCTGCTCCCACAGATCGCCCACGCCGTGTGCGACGTAGGTGTCCTGGTTCCAGATGATGGGCACGGTCTGCCGGCGGCAGTGCTGCAGCACCGGGTCGCGTTTGCCGCTGGCAGCATCACCGTAGGTCTGGGCGTAGCTGGTGGGGGTGTTGTCCACCATGATGAGATCGCACTTGCCACGCCCGTGGTCGATCATCGTGACCGCCGAGACGGTCTCGAACCCGAGCTGCTGCGTGAAGCGCACCACTTCATCGCGGAACTCATCACGGTTGCGGGCATGCAGCACCGCTGAGTAACCACCCGGGAGCATCGCTCTCCTTGCCCGCCGAAAAACCAGACCCCAAGCGCTGCAGCGGCGTCGCCCTGGCAGGCCCTGACAGGGTTTACAGCTGTTCGCCGCTCGGGCGCTAACGAAGAATGTGTGCATGCAGCCCACCGCACACATGATTTCTTCGCACGTTCACCCCTTGGCCACGGCATGGGCCTTGAGCGCGTGGCCACCATTATTGTGGCAGGCCACCGAGCCCAAACCTGTGCGGTTTCACCACCTTGGCACCCACATCACGCCCACGGGCAGCATGCCCGGTTGCTTCTCGGGCCAGACGCTGTGGATGGCGCATGGCGCCGAGGGCGAGGCCGGCATGGCCTGGGACTGGATCGAGATCGCACACGGCGTGGTGGCCATGGCCGACCCGCTGTCGGTGGTGAGCAATGTGCGCTTCATCGGCGATGAAGGCGAGGTGCTGACCGCGCTGCAGGCAGCCCCCTATCTCAACGGCCTGGTGCACCAGCTGCCGTGGCAGCGCGAAGTGGCCCGCGCGCTGCGGCGGCAGCTCAACTGAGCTGCCGCCGACTTCTGACCTTCACTTCAACGCCGCACTGCGCAGCACACGCGCCACGTAAGCCACGGCCATGGCGGTGAGCACGCCGCACACCAGCAGCGAGGGCATCAGGTCCACCATGGGCAGCGCCTCGCCCTTGAGCACGCGGCCCATCAACGTGGTCTGCGCCAGGGCCGGCATCCACAGGTGCCAGGGCGCGGTGCCTTCCTGGTTCATCACCAGCACCAGCGGCAGCATCGAGATCGCCAGCACCAGGATGGTGGCGTTGGCCTGCGCTTCCTTGAAGGTCTTGCAGCGGATGGCGATGGCCATCAGCAGCGCCGCCAGCGCGCCGGCCAGCGGCAGCAGCAGGCCGATGAACCAGGCCGCTTCCACGGGCCCGAAGCGGAACATCGCCGAGAGCGCCTCGCTGCGCAGCATCAGCTGCGCGGGCAGGAAACTCAGGCACGACAGCACCGCGATCATGATGCCCACCGTGGCCACCGCGCCCCACTTGCCCAGCACCAGCGCCATGCGCGAGGCCGGGTTCATCAGCAGCGGCTCCAGCGAGCCGCGTTCACGTTCGCCGGCCGTGGTGTCCAGCGCCGCGTTGAGCGCGCCGTACAGCACCGCCATCAGCACGAACACCGGCACCATGAAGCTCAGCTGCGCGGCGCGCGCGGCGGGGTCGGCCAGATCGCGCTCTTCCACGCGCACCGTCTCCAGCGCCGCCGGCGCCACACCGCGCAAGGCCAGGCGCAGCGTGGCCTGCTCCTGGTTGTAGGCGCGCAGCAGGCGCTGCACGGCACCGGTGCCGCCCTGGGCGCGCTGGTCGGTGGCGCTGCTGACGAGCTCGACCACCGGCGTTTCCAGGCGTGCCGTGGTCTCGGCGTAGTCGGCCGGCACCACCAGCACCGGGTAGCCGAGCTTGCTGTCGCGCAAGCGCTGCTCCCAGTCGGGCGGCGCGGTCTTCAGCACGTAGGTCTGGCGCTCCAGGTAGTTCTGCAGGCCGGGCGCATGTTCGATGCCCACGGCGTAGATCTCGCGCGCCTCGGCGCGTTTTTCGATGCCGGCCACCAGCTGCGAGATCGCCACCAGCACCAGCGGCCCGATGGCCACCGAACTCAGCAGCACCATGGTCAGCGTGCGCCGGTCGCGCAGGGCATCGCGCAGTTCCTTGAGGAAGACAACCCAGGCGGCGGCGATCATGCGGCGCTCCCGATGGCGGTAGCGAGAGTGGCATCGGCGGCGCCTTCGGCACCGAAAGCTGAAGCGGCGCCTTCGGCACCGAAGGCGAGCTTCACGAAGGTCTCCTCAAAATCGGTCTGCCCGGCCGCGGCCGAGAGTTCGGCCACGGTGCCCGCGGCCACGGTGCGGCCTTGCGCCACCACGACGACGTGGTCACACAAGCGCTCGACCTCTTGCATGATGTGCGTGGAAAAGACGATGCACTTGCCCTCGTCGTCGCGCAGCCGGCGCAGCGCCTCGCGCAGGGCGCGTGTGGCCAGCACGTCCAGGCCGTTGGTGGGCTCGTCGAGCACGATGTTCGGCGGGTCGTGGATCAGCGCGCGGGCCAGCGCCGTTTTCATGCGCTCGCCCTGGCTGAAGCCTTCGGTGCGGCGATCCAGCAGCGACGCCATGTCCAGCATCTTGGCCAGCACGTCCGCACGCGCGGCGGCGGCAGCCGTTGTCATGCCGTGCAGGCGGCCGTAGTAGACGATGTTCTCGCGCGCCGTCAGCCGCGGGTAGAGACCGCGGGCATCGCTGAGCACGCCCATGCGCGCCAGCGCGGCGGCGGGCTGCTGCGCGACGTCGATGCCGTCGACGCGCACGCTGCCGCTGTCGGGCTCGATCAGCGCCGCGGCGATGCGCAGCGTCGTCGTCTTGCCCGCGCCGTTGGGGCCCAGCAGGCCGGTGATGCGGCCATCGGCCGCCGTGAAGTTCACGCCGTCCACGGCCTGCACGGTGCGCTTCTTGCGCCCGCTGCCTTGGGTGAAGCTCTTGCGCAGTTGTTCGATCTGGATCATTTCGCGGCCTCCGCCAGCGGTGGCAGGTGTACAGGCGGGCGGGGGATGTTCTCGGCGCAGCTGGCGTCGACCTTCAGCGCCTCGGCATCACTCTCGGCATTGATGAAGCGGAAGAGCACGTCGCGCATGCAGCCCAGGCCCATGACGCCGTGGCCGGCTTCTTTCACCACCACGTGGCGCGCCTGCGCGCCGAGCAGCTTCGTCACACGCTCGCCGTGGCGCGGCGGCGTCACGGGGTCGGCCCCGCCCGAGAGCACCAGCGTGCCGCCCGGCGCCGGTGGCACCGTGTAGAACGCCGCCGGCACCTCGCCGCGCGGCCAGCCTTCGCAGACGCGCTGGTACTGCTGCGCGAAGCTGTCGCCGAAATCGGCGCCGAGCTTGTCGCTGCTTTGTGCCAGGCGCGGCACGTCTTCGGCGCAGATCACCGAGAAGTGCATGCCCTCGGCCATGCGCATGGCGCGGCCGCCCCCGCCCAGGAAGGCAGTGGCCAGGCCGGCCAGGGCGTCGTAGCGGCCGGCCGCGGCCTCGCCGATGGCCATGGGCAAGGCCGAAGCGAGCAGCGGCGAGTACATCGGCAGCCGCACCAGGCTGAGCAGGCCATCGCGCGTGAGCGTGCCCTTCTCGGCGCGGCCGGTGAAGGGGTTGTTCAGCGCCAGCTCGCGCGGCATGCCGGCCAGCAGCGCCTGCCAGTCGTCACGCAGCCGCGGGTAGCGGGTGCGGCAGGCGGCATCAGCCTCGCAGCTCTGGAACACCTGGCCCAGCGCGGCCTGGTTGTCGGTGCTGAAGGCCAGCGGCAACACCATGTCGGGCGGGGCCACGCCGTCGATGACGGCACGCCGCACGGCTTTCGGGAACTGGCGCATGTATTCCAGCACCGCCCGTGTGCCGTAGGAGCCGCCCACCAGGTTGATCTGCGCAGCGCCCAGCGCCTGGCGCACGGCGTCGACGTCCTGCATGGCCACGGTGGTGGTGTAGTGGCGCAGGTCGCCGTGCGGCAGCTTCTGCAGCTGCGCGCGGCAGGCCTGCAGGCGCGCCGCCTGGCGCGGGTTGTCCAGGCCTTCGGCCAGGGGCGCGAAGGGCGAACCCATGTCGCAGTAGAGCGGCGCGGTTTCGCCGGTGCCGCGCTGGTCGACCAGCACGATGTCGCGGCGGTTGCCCAGCCGCCCCAGCAGGCGGCTGAACTGCCCGCCCAGCGCGATGGCGCTCTGGCCCGGGCCGCCGGCAAAGGCAAACACCGGGTCGCTCTGGCGGTTGCGCGCCAGCGCGGGCAGCACAGCGTAGTGCACGTCGATCTGCACGCCTTGCGGCTGCGCGGGGTCGAGCGGGCGGCGCAGCACGCCGCACTGGGCGTCATGCACCACGCCCTGCACGCGGCAGGGCTTGAGGCCGGGGCGGGCTTCGGCGGCGTGGGCCTGGGACGCGCTGGCAGCGGCCCAGGCCGCCACACCCACGGCCAGGGCCACATGCCGCAGCCCACCCGTCAGGCGGCGGCGGTGGAGGAGGGATGGAGTGTTCATGGCGCAGATTCTGCGGCGCCCACACCCGCACGCCGGCCACCGCGCGGCGAGTGGCGGCTGGGCGCGACGAACACCCCTCCAGCCCGGGCGGCTGGCAGCCGGCGCCTGAGGGTCGGGGCGCGCCGGGCGCCCTCAGCCGAGCAGGCGCTTCAGCTCGCCGCTGGCGATCAAGGCGCGCAGGTCTTGCGCGCCGCCCACCAGCACACCACGCACGAAGACCATCGGGAAGGTGGGCCAGCCGGTCCACATCTTCAGCGCATTGCGGCGGCGCCACTGGCTGGTGTAGCCCCCGATGTCGATGTCGTGGTGGGCCACGCCGGCGGCGTCGAGTGCCTGGCGCGCCTGGCGCACGAAAGGGTTCAGCGCCATGCCCACCACCACCACCGCGTGGCGCGCGGTGGCCTCCTGCACCTGCTGCACGGTGTCGGCATGCAGGCGCGCCACGGTGTCGCGCACGGCGGGGTGCAGGCGGGCTTCTTCAAGGATCGCGCGAGGCATGGTCGGTCTTCGCTTCGGGTGAACGAGGCCGCGAGTATGGCGGCGCCCCGAACGCTGGCTTCAGTGCGCTGCAACGCCGGCCTGCACGGCCGTGGCTATGCTCGCGCCGTGATGCAACCCTCTTGCGGAGACACCCCATGACCAAGCTGTACTACAGCCCCGGCGCCTGCTCGCTCAGCCCGCACATCGTGCTGCGCGAGGCCGGCCTGCCCTTCCAGCTGGTGATGGCCAGCACCAAGACCAAGAAGCTGGCCGACGGCACCGACTTCCTCACCATCAACCCCAAGGGCCAGGTGCCGCTGCTCGAGCTGGACGACGGCCAGCGCCTCAGCGAAGGCCCGGTGATCGTGCAGTACATCGCCGACCAGGCCCCCGCCAGCGGCCTGGTGCCGCCGGCCGGCACCATGGCGCGCTACCGCGTGCTGGAATGGCTGAACTACATCAGCACCGAGCTGCACAAGGGCTTCACGCCACTCTTCACGCCCGGCACGCACGAAGACACCAAAACCGCCTCGCGCACCAAGCTCACCGAAAAGCTCACCTGGGTGGACGGCCAGCTCGCCGGCAAAACCTGGCTGATGGGCGACAGCTTCACCGCCGCCGACGCCTACCTCTTCACCGTGGCCGGCTGGGGCAAGTACGTGGGCGTGGACATCGCGCCGCTGGCGAACCTGAGCGCGTTCATGGGCCGCGTGGCCGCACGCCCGGCCGTGCAAGAGGCGCTGAAAGCCGAAGGCCTGCTGAAGTAAGCCGGCCGCTGCGCCATGAAAAAAGCCGCCCGGGCTGGGCCCGCGGCGGCTTTTTCTTGGCGCAGTGCGCGCAGTGCGCGCAGTGCGTGCGCGGCGTCTGCGCGGTGGCCGCGCTCAGGCCTTCTTCGCAGCCGGCTTCAGCAAGGCCTGGCAGGTGGCGCGCTGGCCTTCGGCGGTGTCGACCTTCGCGCACACGCCGCTGAGCTGTCCCTGCAGGCGCTTCATCGCCGCGGCCTGTTTGCCTTCGCCGTTCCAGGCCACCAGCTTGGCGCTGATGCGTTGCAGCGAACGTGCGCTGCGGCCCTCGAAGGCGCCTTCGTCCTTGGCCGCTTCTTTCAAGAGTTGCGCCGTGGTCTTCTCGATGCGGGAGGCGTCCTGCGGCGCCAGGTCCACCAGCGCCATCAGGTAGGTGGCACCCCACTGCAGGCGCGTGGCCGGGCCTTCGCTCTTGTCGAAAGCCTGGCCGTACCAGCTCAGCGCCTCGTCGTTCTTGCCCTGCTTGCGCGCGTTGCTGCCGAGCTGGCTCATCAGGTAGTAGGGCGAGTGGCTCTTGACCAGGTTGGCCTTGAGCAGCGCCTCGCTCTCGGCCCAGAGCCCGGCCAGGCCCAGGGCGCTGCCGGCGTAGGTGATGACGGCCTGGCGCTCGTAGCCGTCGGTGATCTCGCGGTCGGCACGGGCGACAAACTCGCGCACGTCCTTCAGCAGCGGCTCGGGCAGCTTGACCTGCACGGTGTCTTTCGGCAGGTCGATGCGCGCCAGCTGGATGCGCGCGTAGAGGGCATCCATGCGGTTGCCGCGCGAGAGCGTGGCGTCGGTCTGCAGGCGCTGCAGCGCGGCCTCGAAGGCGGCCACCAGCGGCGCGCGGCCGGGGCTGCCTTCGGCCTCCAGCGTGCGCACGATGTCGGCCGCGCCGCCAGCGATGGCGTCGATGTGCTCGCGCGATTGCGCCGGGTCAGCCAGCACGCGGCGCACACGCTCGCGCAGGCTGGCGTCGGGCTTGACGCCCTGGCCGTCGTCGCTGGCGGCCAGGGCTTTCAGCCACAGGCGGGTGGTGATATCGCTCTCGGTGCCGGCACCGGCGGCGGGGCTGGCCACGGCCAGGCGCGTCAGCAGCGCGGGCAGCTCGGCCTTGGGCACGACCTGGGCCTCGTCGGTTTCCCACGAGTAATAAGCGAGCAGCTTCCAGTCACCCGGCGTCAGCGGCTTGGCGGCCAGCGCGTCGGCCAGCACGGCCTTCACGGGGCGGCCACCGTTCAGGCCGAGTTGCAGCACCTGCAGCATCTGCGCGGCGTCCACCTCGCCAGGCAGGCGGGTGATTTCCTGGCCTTCGGGCGTGAACAGCACCGTGGTGGGGTAGCCACTGACCTTGAAGCGGCGGCTGAGCTTCTGCGCGCCAGGACGGTCGCCATCGACGTGCACGGCGATGAAGTTCTTCGACAAGGCCGCGAACTCGGCCCGGTTGAAGAGCGTGGCCTTGAGCTGGTTGCAAGGCGGGCACCAGGTGGCGCCCCAGTACAGCAGCACGGGCTTCTTGGCCGCGCGGGCCTGGGCGAAGGCGCGCTCGATGTCGGCATCGGCGGCGGCGGCCTGCCAGGCGACGTTGGTGCTGGGGAGGCTGGGGGCGGCGTGGGCGGAAGCAGCCGGCAGCGCCACTGCCGTGATCAACGCGGCGGCGAAAACAGCCAGACGGGAAGTGACCATGGGAGCTCCAAGCGTGAACAAGTGCGGCAGATTGTGCGCGCAGCGGGGGCGCGCCACCCAAAACGGACGGCCAAAGGCATTCCTTCCCTTTGGGCTTGAGGCCTGTCCTCTAGCATTCGCGTGTGAAGCTCTTTACTCCTCCTGTGCGCCATGCAGCCTGCCAGGTACTGGCTGCTGCCGCTTTGGTGTTCGCCACCTGCGGCGTCTCAGCAGCTACCGACCCCAAAGCGTCGGCTTACTACGAGGACGCGGTCAAGCGTTACCAGCAAGGCGACATGGCTGGCGCCAACATCCAGCTGAAGAATGCGCTGCGCCTGGACCGCAACATGCTGCAGGCGCAATTGCTGATGGGCAAAGTGCTGCTCGAGAGCAGCGATGTGCTGGCCGCTGAAGTGGCACTGCGCGAAGCCTTGAGGCTGGGGGTCAGCCGGGCCGAGGTGGTCTTGCCACTGGCGCGAGCGCTGCTGGACCAAAGCCGGCCTCAAGATGTGCTGGACGACGTTCTGTTCGCCAACGAGGGCCTGCCGCGCGAGACCCTGCATGCCCTTTTGCTGCTGAAGGCGGCCGCCGCGTCCGAGCAGGGCGATCACCGACGCGCCTTCCGCTTCCTGGAAGAAGCGCAAGCCGACGCCGCGTTGAGGGCCGACACGCACATCGCGGAGACGCCCCTTCGGATCCGTGCCGGGCAGTTCGCCGAAGCACTGGCCGCAGCGAACAAAGCGGTGGGTTTGTCCCCCCAGAACCCCGAAGCGCACTACCAACTCGGCACGGTGCACCACGCACAGAGCCGCCTGGCGCCTGCACAGGCTTCGTACGACCGGGCTTTGACGCTGGCGCCTGCGCACCAGGAAGCCTTGTTGTCGCGAGCGGGCCTGTTCCTCGACCTCGGCAAGGTGGACGAGGCGGCGAAAGACCTGCGAGCCCTGCAGGCCCTGCGCCCCAAGGACCCGCGAGCCACCTACCTGCGCGCGCAGGTGCTGGATCGCCAAGGCGATGCCAGTGGCGCACGGGCCGCCCTGGCCGAGGTGACGGCGCTGCTCGATCCCGTGCCGCCCGCCATGCTTCGCTACAAGCCGCAGCTCCTGATGCTGGGCGGCTTGGCCCACTACGGGCAAGGCGCCACGGAAAAGGCCAAGCCTTATCTCGAGGGCGTGCAGCGCCTTCAAGGCAATCTGGCCGCCAACAAGCTGCTGGCGCAGCTCTACCTCAGCGAAGGCAACCCCGAGCGCGCGGTGCAGACGCTGGAAGACTACCTCCGGGCAGCGCCTCGTGATCTACCGGCCATAGAACTGCTGGCCCAAGCCCACACCCGAGCCGGACGCCCGGCCCGCGCCGTTCAACTCGTGCGCAACGCGATCGCCGCGCAAGACGCGCCCAGGCTCAGATCGGCCTTGGGCATCGCCCTGTTGGCGGCGGGTCAGCCGCAGGAAGCGCTGGTTGAGCTCGAAGGCGCCTGGGCCCGCAACCCGGCAGACGCCCGCACGGGCGCGGCGCTGAGCAATCTCTACCTGCAGCGCAAAGAGCTCCAGAAGGCCCAGCGGGTCACCGAAGCGCTGGTGAAGCGACAGCCCCGCAACCCCGGTATCCAGGACCTGTGGGGCATGGTGCGCTGGCGCCAGGGTGACCTGGCGGGCGCCCGCAAAGCCTTCGAAACCGCCGCGCAGCTCGACCCACGTGCCGTGCAGCCGCGTCTGAACCTGGCGCGCCTGGATGTGCGCGAAGGCCAGCTGCAAACCGCCGCCACGCGCTTGGGCGAGGTGCTGAAAACCGACGCACGCAACGTCGAGGCCATGTTCGAACTTGCCCTGGTCGCCGAGCGTGCTGGCAAGCCCGACCAAGTGGTGAGTTGGTACACCAAGGCCGCTGATGTCAGCCAGGGGCGTGATCTGCGGGCGGCGCTTGCGCTGGTGCGCTTCCACCTGCGCAACAACAACGCACCTGCGGCCTTGAAAGCCACCGAACGTCTCGCACCCAACGGCAGCGAAGACCTGGGGGTGTTGGTGGCGTCCTCGCGCGCCTACCTGGCCAACGGCGACACCAACAACGCTCGCACGCTGCTCACCCGAGCCACGCGCGTGGCTGGCTTCAATGTCGATGCGCTGGTGGAGCTGGCCGTGCTGCAGTTGGCTGTGGGCAACGCGCCAGGCGCCACGCATGCCCTGCAGAAGGCCCTCAGCAAAGACGCCAGCCACTTGCAGGCGAACGCCGTGCTCGTCGACGCGCTGTTGCGCCAGGGTGACCTGGACGGCGCAGAAAAGACTGCACGCGCGATCACGCAGCGCCATCCCAAGCGCGCCATCGGCCCCGTCCTCGAGGGAGACGTGAGCCTGGCCCGGCGCCAGGCTCCGGCCGCTCTTGCGTTTTTCCGCCGCGCCCACGCGATCGAGCCCACGTCTCAGACGCTCCTGAAGATCCACAGCCTGCTGGCGGCCAGCGACCCGGCTGCTGCGCGCCGGGAAGCCGAGCGTTGGCTGCAAGCGCACCCCCAAGACGCCACAGTCCTGCGTGTGCATGCCGGCATGTTGGCCCGCTCGGGGCAAATCGTCGAAGCGCGCCAAGCCTACGAAAAGCTGGTGGCTGCAGCGCCAGGCGACCCGCTGGCGTTGAACGATCTGGCCAACGTCATGCTGCGCCAAAAGGATGCTGCCGCACTCGGCACGGCAGAAAAGGCGCTGCGCCTGGCGCCGGGGCGGGCCGAGATCATCGACACGGTGGCCTGGGCAGCGCGGGCCGCCGGTCAGACCGACCGCGCGCTTCAACTGCTCAGGGACGCGCGCCTGCGTGCGCCCCAGCACCCGGAAATCCGTTTCCACTTGGCCACGATGCTCGCGGCCGCCGGCCGCAAGGCGGAAGCCCGTCAAGAACTTGAGCCTGCACTGCGAGACGGGCAATGGTTCGAGTCGCGCGCCGAAGCAGAATCTCTGCTGGCGACCCTCAACTGAGGGTGTCGGGCATCCTTACAAACCCGAGGCGGCGCTTCATCTGCTTATCGCAAGCCTTTGAAAACAAAAGACTTTTATTCTCGGCACAGCGTTTGCTTACCTATTGGCCCAAAGCGATCGTACGGTCGCGGTCTCTACCCAAGCTCTTCAGGTGAACCCATGAAACTGCGCACCACCCTTCTCGGCATCGCTGCTGCCCTCGCAGCAGCAGGCTCGGCCCAGGCGGCGTCCAGCTGGTCGGGCAGTTTCTCGGGCTGCACCAACTACAGCACCTCGACGAGCACCGTGACCTGCTCCGACACCACAGGCGTCAGCCCGATGCAGGTGACGGCCATCGGCACCAATTCGTACGACAGTGGTTCTTCTTTCTACCTGAAGGACCTTCAGCACTGGGGCGGTGGTGGCCTGGGCGTCGACCCGCTGAACACCAGCGAAGGCAGCCCCGAACACTCCATCGACAACAACAGCCACATCGATGCCGTTGTCATCAAGCTGGACCAAAGCGCCATCCTCAACGAGCTGACCTTGGGCTGGCGCTACAACGATTGGGACTTCTCCGTCTTCGCCTACACCGGCACGGGCACGCCCGATCTGACGACGGATCCGACAGCCCTCAAGCTCAACACCACGCTGGGCAGCGGCTGGACGCTGGTCTCGAACTACGCCTCCAATGGCGGCTGCAATTCGCCGACCTACAACAACAGCCTCGGAAGCTGCGATACCGACCTCAAGATCACAGGCCTGAACGCCAACGACATCAGCTCGAGCTGGTGGGTCATCAGCGCTTACTCCGAAGCCTACGGCTCATCGAACCTAACCGGTCCGGGCGGCATCGGCACTGGCGCCAAAGACTATTTCAAGCTGCTGTCGGTGGGCGGCATGACCGTGGACGCCCCGCCCCCCCCGCCGCCCAACGGCACGCCCGAGCCGGCCTCCCTGGCGCTGGTGGGTTTGGCCCTGGCCGGCATGTACGGTGCCCGCAAGCGTCGCCGCGAAGATGAAGGCAAAGCCGGCGAGGGCGCTGTCGCCGCCTGAGCAGCTTGTCCCGGCTCAACCGAAAGAGGCTGTCATCGACAGCCTCTTTTGTTTTCTGACGCAGACCACGTCAGCCTTCACCCTGGTCGAGGGTCGAAGACCATCGCCAGGCGTCATCCACGAGTTGCGCAAAGTCCGCCGGCTTGACTTCCAGCGCCTGGGCCAGTTCTTGCGCGAGCGCATCGTCACCGCGGTCCAAGGTGTCCAGCAGAAGCAAACGTGGCGCCAAAACACCCTGGCGGTGAAGCAGGGCGGCGGTCACGTCTTCTCCGAGGCGCAGCGGCTTGACCGCATCGGCCAAGGGCACTTGCAGCAGGGGCTCTATCAGCGAAAGCATGCCCAGCGTGAAGTGGGTGCCTGGATTGGCGTCACCGCGGTACAAGGCCACCGCCTCCAGGATCCGTCCCCGCGCCAGCGCACTCTCTTCCAGCGCCCGCCCCGCCGCACGCCCCGGCGAACTGGCCGCCAGCTGTACCGACAACCACCGCCGCAATTCACCGCGGCCCAGCAGCTGCACCGCATCGTCCACCGCCTCCACCGCGCGCTTCAGGCCGATGGCCGGGCTGTTGGCATACCGCAGCAGGCGGTAGGTGAGCGTGGCGTCGCTGCGCACGGCGTCGGCGATGACCGCCGTGTCGCGGTCCTGCGCGAGGTCGTTCAACAAACCGACGATGCGCTGCGCCGCAGCGCCCAGCGCGCGCGGCGGCGGCGCGCAGCGGCTGCGGCCGAGTTCGCCGCTGGCCAGGTCGATGCCGGCTTGCAAGAGCTGCTCCACGTCTTCCAGGTGCTGCAAGCCTGTGCACACCAGGCGAACACGCGGCAGCACCTCACGCCAGCGCTGGGCTGACAGCAGCAGGCTGTCGATGCCGGCAGCGCCACCCTGCAGCAGGATGAAGTCAGGCGCAGGCTCGGCCTGCGGCGGCCCATCCGGCACACCCAGCAGAGCGCCGCGCGCACGCAAGGCCTCGGTGGTCTCTGGCGGCACGGCCGCCAACCCATCCACCGCCAACCAAGCGCCGGCCGGCACCGCCGCCACCAACGCGGCATGCTCAAGCGCGGCCGCGGGCAGGCGCACCAAGGCCGCCCGGCCCTTTGCGGCCACGGCTGCGGCGGTGTTCACCAGCACCTGGTGGTAGAGCCGGGCCGAAGGTGTATCGGCACGTCCGGCCAAACGGCGCTCTACCGCAGGCGCCAGCAAAAGCTCGAAACCTGCCACCTCGCCTTTGCGGCCCACCAAGGGCCGGCGCACGCCCAGGCCTTCCAGTGCCACATCGTCCAAACGGGTCATGCCTTCTGGCGTGTCAGCGGGCTTCGCTGCGGCCGGCGCGGGTGGCGGTGCAACACGCGCACCGGCCGGAGCGGCCACCGCGGCGGCAGCCACACGCACGGGCGCTGCCGCCGGCGGCAGCTTGCTCACGGGCGCGGCAGCGCGCCCCAGCTTCAACCAGGACAACATGGGTTCCAACCTCGGTGGCGTGGCACGCAGCGCGCGCGCCGGCGGGATGCGAGGAGCATCCCCCAGGCTATCGGCCGTTCAGGCGCCAGGTGTAGCGGCGTCGCCCAGCCAGCCCGTGCCTTCGGCTTCGTCATGCGGCTCGGGGTGGGCCTTGGCCAGGGCCATCCACACGGCCAGCGGCAGGCGCAGCGCACGGCGGGGGGCGGCGCGCGCGACCACCAGGGCTCCGGCGCTGGCGAACATCACGCCGTAGGCCGGGGGCACCTCGTCGGGCTCGGCGATGCCCTCGCGCAGGACATACCAGCACTGGCTGGCGACGGCGAGATAAGCCGCCGCCTTCTCGGGCCGGCGCAGGTCGCTCAGCAGGTCGGCCCGGCGCACCTTGATCTCGTGTGCGATGGGCTCGACGTAGTCTTCCACCGTGGTGTGGCGGATGGAGTAGACGTCGGGCATGGCCATGGCCCAGGCAGTGGGGGCACTCGCGGCAGGCGGGTGGGCCACGTCGAGACCGTCGAGACCGTCGAGAGCGCCGGCCGTCGGCGGCGCCGGTGGCACCGTCTCACCCCCAGGCGCTGCCACCGGCGCCATCGCCGCGGTCGGCAAGGGCGCCCGCAAGCTCAGGCCGCGCCAGGCGATGCGCCCGGCGCGCTGCATCTCGCGCGCCACACGCGCGACCAGCGCTTCATGGTCGGTGTACGCCGCCTGGTGGCGCTGCCGCGCCGTGGCCAGCCACTGCAAGCCGGCATCGGTCACGCGCAGGGTCTCGCGGTCGGCGGCGTCCCAGCGGCGCTGCAGCAGACCGGCAGCCAGCAGGTCGAGCTCGATGGGGTCGTGGCAAGGCCAGCCGGCCGAGCGCCACATCTCCCGCAGGCGCCGGCGGTGCGCGGTGCCCAATCTGGCAAGGGGTGGAGCGGCGACAGCCGAGCCCTCCGTGGCCACCGCAGCGCTCATGAGGACGACATCCCCGGCCAACAGGCTTTTCAGCGTATGCGAGCGCCCGCTTACTCGACGACCTGCACGCCCTTCCAGAAAGCCAACCGGCCCTTGATCTCGGCGGCTGCGTCTTTCGGCTCGGGGTAGAACCACACCGCGTCGGGGTTGGCGTCGCCGTCGACGAAAAGCGTGTGGTAACTCGCCTGGCCCTTCCAGCTGCACATGGTCTTGGTGTTGCTGGGCAGCAGGTATTCCGCTTTCACGGCCGCGGCCGGGAAGTAGTGGTTGCCCTCCACCACCACGGTGTCGTCGCTCTCGGCAACCACGGTGCCTTTCCAGATGGCCTTCATCGCACGGGCTCCTGCTTGTTCGTCTGCGTTGGGGGTGCCGGGCAGATTACCACCGGCCCGGCGCTGAACGCTGCGTGCAAGCCCGTGCAACCCGGGACCTGGCGCGGCTGGCTACAGTGCCTGCATGGACAGCACCACCGCAGCGACCTTGACCACCCCGCGCCTCGTCGAGCGCCTGATCCAGGGCCAGGCCACCAGCGACGGCGCCGGCGTGCGCCTGACGCGCCTGCTCACGCAGGATCTGCAGCGCCGCCTCGACCCCTTCCTGATGCTCGACCTCTTCGGCACCGAGAACCCGGGCGACTACATCGGCGGCTTCCCCGACCACCCGCACCGCGGCTTCGAGACCATCACCTACATGCTGCAAGGCCGCATGCGCCACCGCGACAGCGCCGGCAACGAAGGCCTGCTCGTGCCCGGCAGCGTGCAGTGGATGACGGCCGGCCGCGGCGTCATCCACAGCGAGATGCCCGAGCAGCAAGAGGGCGCGATGGAAGGTTTCCAGCTGTGGCTGAACCTGCCCGGCCGCGACAAGATGCGCGAACCCTGGTACCGCGACATCGCCACCACCGAGATCCCCGAGTGGCAGGGCGAGGGCGTGACCGCGCGTGTCATCGCCGGTGCCACCCACGGTGTGCAAGGCGCTGTGCAGCGTGATGCGACCGAGCCGCTGTACCTGGATCTGCACCTGGCCCCCGGCGCCGTGTTCACGCAGCCACTGCCGGCCCACCACAACGCCTTTGTCGTGGTCTACCGCGGCGAGCTGAACGTGGCCGAGACCCTGGTGCGCACACGCCGCATGGCGGTGCTGGCCAACACGCCGGGCAGCGACGGCGTGCTGCTGCGTGCTGGCGAGGCCGGTGCGCGCGCCATCCTGGTAGCGGGCCAGCCGCTGAAAGAGCCCATCGCGCAGTACGGGCCCTTCGTGATGAACACGCAGCAGGAGATCTTCGACGCGGTGAACGACTTCCGCGCCGGGCGCCTCGCCTGAAACAGCGCCGCGTGCCTCAGCGGTCCTTGCGCACGATGCCCACGGCCGCCGTCGGGCTGCCCACCAGGAAGACGGTGTAGTTCGACGCTGCCAAAAAGCTCTGTTCGAGGTTCTCGAACAGCGCCTGCGCCTCACCGGCGGCCACCACCGACACTCGGCCGGTGGTCGTGGCGTCCACCAGGTCGTAGGCCGAAGCCTGGCCGGCGTCGATGCCATCGGCCACCGGCGAGAAGTCAACGCTCATCGACAGCGTGCCGGCCAGCCCCACCACGCCGTTGACGAGCCGCACCTTGGCCCGCGTGCGGTCGGTCGGCAGGGTGTTGTTGTCGGGCAGCAGCGCCACGGCCGGCGTGCCGCTGGGGCTGCCGTAGACCAGCACGGTGTAGTCAGCACCCACGACCAAGGTCTCCGTTTTGGTGGAGACCACGGTGCCGTTGACGGTGACGACGGTCTCGCGCGCGCCGGCGCTCACCAGCGCGTAGTTCGTGACCGCCGGCGCCGTGACGTTGGCAAACAGCGCCGTGCCGCCCACACGCAGCCCGGCGACACCCGCGTTCGACAAACCCGAAGCCAGGCGCAGGCGCGCCTGCGTCGGCGCCAGCGCCGTGATCTCGCCTTGCTGCGTGAGCAGCAGCGCCTGCACCAGCACGCCACCCGTGGTGGGCGTGAGCACCAGCGTGGCGACCTGCCGGCTGCTGAGCGTGAGTGCGCCCACGTCCAGCCGCAGGTCGGTTTTGCTGCCGGCCGCCGTCACGCGCAGGCGGTAGCCGCCGCTGTTGACGGTGAGCCACTCGCCCACGCTGTCCACGGCCGCGGCCGACTGTTGCGGCACGCTGGCCGCCAGGGTGTCGTCGCTGCCGGTGAGGTAGACGTCCAGCGCACCGGCGTCGGGCGCGGCATTCACCACGCGCAGCAGCGTCCGGTTGGTCTCGGGCGCGCCAGCATTGTCGTCCAGCAGCACCTGTTTTGCAGCGCCCAGCGTCCCATAGGCCAGCAGCGTGTAGTGCTTGCGCGCCGACACACTGGGCGTGAAGCTCAGCAGCGAAGTGCTGTTGCCCGCGCTGTGCAGCGTGAAGGCCTTGCCGGGGTCGGCCTCGACATAGCCGGCCGTGTTGCCGTAGCTCACACCCGATTGGCGCACTTCGTTGTCCACGCGCAGGTCGAGCTGCGCATAGCCGCTGCTGGCATTGACCAGGCGCACCTGCGCCTTGGTGCGGTCGGCGCCGCCGCCGCAGGCGGCCAGCAAGGCTGCGGCGGCCAGGGCCAGGGTGGCGGTCCATCGGAACAGGGTCATGGCGGGTCCTCGTGCACCCGCGGCTTGGGCGGCAGGCGCTGGCTTCATGCATCAGGGCGGCGCGTCAGGGCCGCGCCGCCGGGTCCGCATGATGCCTGCGCCGCCGGCGGCGTTCATGTCGCGGCCGTGAAGCCGGGCGCCAGGGCCTCGGGCAGCTCGGCGCGCCAGCCGTTCAGCTGCAGCTCCAGCCAGGCCGCCAGCGGCAGGTCGGCCAGCGCGGCGTCGCTGCCGGGCAGGCCGGTGTGCTCCTGCACGCGCAGACCCTGTTGCAGGTCGAGGCTGGAATCGAACCAGCCGCAACCGCGAGGCCGGTCGTCGTCGGCACTTGGAAGCACCGGCGCTTCGGTGACGTCGGGGCAGCGCAACTGGAGGGCCTCGAGCAGCCGAGACATCCAGCGCAGGGACAGCACGCGGGCCGGCAGGCGGTGGGCGGCTGCCGCGAGCCAGCGGCGGGCCGGGGACAGGGGGCGGGTGATCGGGGTCATGGCAGCGGGCCTTTCGTGCCGCCGCTGCGTGGGCGCTGCCGGTCTGCGGCGCTGTCTCAGGGCGGTGCGCCATGCTCGCCAGCCGGGCCTCTGCCGGCCATCGCCCCGAGGTCGGCGCGGCGTGGGCCCCCGGCCCGGGGCCCCGGGCGGGGGTGCGGCCCCTCCCCCCGCTCGCGGGTGGGGCCGTCGGGTCAAACCATCGGCTGGAAGGCGTAACCCTGGCCGGCCGCGGCCATGCGGCCGAAGGCCGGGAAGGGGAAGTGGAAGCCGCCCACCATCGCGTTGCTGCTGACGATGCGCGCAAACACCTCGCGGCGAACCTTGCGCGCGGCTTCGGCGTCCATGTCGAAGGTCACGGCCCAGTCGGGGTTGCGCGCAAACAGCGCCGGCACGTTGGTGAGGTCGCCCACGAACATGAAGGTCTGGCCGGCCGACTTCACCTCGAAGAGCGTGTGGCCCGGTGTGTGGCCGTAGGCCGCCACCGAGCGGATGCCCGGCGCCAGCTCGGTGCCGGCCTCGAAGCGCTGCAGCGTGCTGGCCGGCATGGTGGCGAAGACGCGGCGCACGTTGTTGAAGGCGCCCTTCATGCCTTCCGGCGCCGCGGCCATCTTCGCGTCGTCCATCCAGAAGTTGAACTCGGCGGCGGGCACCATCACCTTCGCGTTCGGGAACACCAGCGCGCCGGCCTTGTTGCGCAAGCCGTTGATGTGGTCACCGTGGAAGTGCGTGATGAGCACGGTGTCGATGTCGCCCGGCTGCACACCCGCGGCGCGGAGGTTCTCCAGCAGCTTGCCGGTGGTGGGGCCACCAAACTCGCCCAGGCCGGTGTCCATCAGCACGCGGCGGCCGCCGCCCACCACCAGGAAGGGCGTGAAGGGGATGTCGATGTGCTCGGTGGGCAGGCCTTGCGAGGCCAGCAGCGCCTTCACCTCGGCCAGCGGCGCGTTCTTGACGAACTCTTCACCCAGCGGGCGGCGCGCGATGCCGTCGATCAGCGAGATGACCTCCATCTCCCCCAGCTTCGTGCGGCGGAAGCCGGGGCTGGGCAACGTGGGCGTGCCCAGGTTGGCCGCGTTCTGCGCCCAGGCCGGCACGAAAGAGCCAGCGGCATAGGCCAGGGGCGCGGCGAGGCCGGCGCTGAGGAAGTCTCGGCGATTGAACATTTTGGGTTGCCTGTGGCGGTGGGTAGCAGAGCCGCGGATGATGTTCAGCCGGCGCCGGCGCGCCACCCCCAAGGGGCAAAGACGCTGGGGCGCACAGGGTTATCGGCAGGGGGCCAGCGCGGCCCGCTCGGGCCCGCGCCAGCAAAGGCCGGCCCGCCTGCGGCATGCTCGCGGCCCATGGATACCTTGACCCACGCTCTCTCCGGCGCCCTGGTGGCGCGCCTGATCGCCGCCCGCGGGCCGGTGCCGCTGGCCGCTGCGCCCGGCCTGCAGCCCCCCGGCCGCTTTGCCGCCGCCTGGGATGGCGGCGCCGCCGCGCCCTTGCCCTGGCAAGGTGTGGTGGTGGGCCTGGTGGCCGGCGCCTTCCCCGACGTGGACGTGGTCGCGCAGTGGTTCGGCGACATCGCTTACCTCACCCAGCACCGCGGCGTCACGCACTCGGTGCTGCTGCTGCCGCTGTGGGCCTTCATGCTGGCGTGGTTGATGGCGCTGGCCTTCCGCACCACACGCGGCCAGCCGGGCGGCTGGAAGAGTCTGTATGTCTTCGCCGTGGCGGGCCTGGCCATCCACATCGCCGGCGACTGGATCACGCAGTTCGGCACCATGCTGCTGCAGCCGTTTTCAGACCGCCGTTTCGGCCTGGGCTCGATGTTCATCATCGACCTGATGTTCAGCGGCCTGCTGCTGGCGGGCCTGGTGCTGGCGGCGGTGTTCCCGCGCCGGCGCTGGCCGGCCGCGTTGGGGCTGGGCGCCGCGGCGGCCTGGGTGGGCCTGGCTACCGTTGGGCAGCACGAGGCACTGGAGGTGGGCGAGCGCCACGCGCGCGCCCAGGGCATGCAGACCGCTGAAGTGACGGTGATGCCGCGCCCGGCCTCGCCCTTCAACTGGACGGTGACGGTCTTCGACGGCCAGACCTACCACCTGGCCCACGTCAACACGCGCCGCACCGAGGCGCTGCAACTCGACGCCGACAGCCACTTCATCGAGCGCTTTTCGGCGCCCTACCTGCCCGTGCAGCAGGCCGTGTGGCAGCAGGTGCCGAAGTTCGGCGGCGCGGCGGCGCCGGCCTGGGTGGCAGACGCGTGGAACGCACCCGCCTTCGGCTTCTTCCGCTGGTTTGCGCAGACACCGGCCTGGCTGGCCGGCCCGCCCGACCTGCCGGGCGAGCGCTGCGCGTGGTTCCGCGACTTGCGTTTTGATTTCCCGGGGCGCGAAGAAGGCCCCTTCCGCTACGGTGTCTGCCTGCCCGCTGTGGGCCAGGGCGGCGCCGAAGCGGCGCGCATCTTCAGGCTGGAGAACGGGGTGCGGCACCCCGTTTGAAGCGCCGACGCACGGGTACTCAGAACACCAGCGCCACGATGAAGATGCCGATCATCATGAAGGCCAGCACCACTTTGGCCAGCAACCCAGCCATGATGCCCAGCCAGGTGGCCACCCCCACGTGCAGAGCCTGGCGCTCGTTCTTGCGGGCGAGATATTCGCCCACCGCCGCGCCCACCAGCGGCATGAAGAGCACGCCGACGATGCCCATGAACAGGCCCACCACCGTGCCCACCGCGGCGCCGATCAGCGCCTGCTTGCTGGCCCCGGCGCGGCGCGCGCCCATCAACCCGGCCACGTAGTCCAGCACCCAGGCCAGCACCGCCAGCACGGCGCACAGCACCACCACCCACACCGGCACGCGGGTGAAATCGTCGATCCACGCGCCCAGCACGATGCCGCCCAGCACGAAGGCCGTGCCCGGCAGTGCCGGCAGCACCGTGCCAGCCACGCCCACCACGATGAGCAGGGCGCTCAGCGCCCAGAGAAGCCCAGCGCTCATGTTTCAGGGCCCGTTCAGACGCCGGCGGCCATGCGGCCGAAAGGCTTCACGCCGATCAGCACGCCGTGGGCCCAGAAGGCGAACACGCCCCAGGCCACCAGGCCCGCCACCACGGCGATGACGGTCGGCACGGCGCGGCCCGGCGCGTAAACCGTGCCATGGGCGCGGTCACGTGCCCGCGCCGCGCGGAAGTTCAGCACCGCCCAGAGCAGGAAGCCGCCGAAGAGCAGCAGGTCGGCCAGCGTGTTGTTGGCGATCAGGTGCGACAGCGCCCAGACCTTCACGCCCAGCACCATCGGGTGCTTGAGCTTGGCCTTGATGGCGTTGCCCGGCACGTAGGCCGCGGCCAGGAAGATGAAGGCCGGCAGCGTCAGCAGCGCGGCCACGTGGCGCGTCCAGGTGGGCGAGCCCCACAGCACCGTGGGCTCCAGGCGCGCCTGGCCGTAGCCCCACACCAGCAGCACGAAGCCGGCTATCGACACCACCGTGTACAGGCCCTTCCACGTCATCTCGCCGCGCTGGGCGATGAAGTTCGTGCGCCAGCCTTCGGCAAAGATGCGCGTCGAGTGCGCGCCGAGGAAGAGGATCAGACCGAGGATCAGCAGCGTCATGGCGGTGGGCTTGTTCGGGGTTCGCGGTGGCGCGCATTGTGGCGCCGCTATGCTGGCCGTCCATGAACGCCGAACAGCCCCCACCCGCGCCACGGCCGAAGCGCAACCCGCGCTACTTCTGGGAAGACTTCCCCATCGGGCACGTGATGGATTTCGAAGGCCGGCCGGTCAGCCGCGAGGCCGTCATCGCCTTTGCCAGCCAGTTCGACCCGCAGCCCTTCCACCTGGACGACGAAGCCGGCGCGGCCTCGGTCTTCGGCGGCCTGTGTGCCAGCGGCTGGCACACCTGCGCGATGGCCATGCGCATCATGTGCGACGGCTATTTGCTCGACAGCAGCAGCCAGGGCAGCCCCGGCATCGACAGCCTGCGCTGGCTCAAGCCCGTGTTCCCGGGCGACACGCTGCGGCTGCGCATGGAGATCCTGGAAGCGCGGCCCATGAACAGCAAGCCGCACATCGGCCTGCTGCGAAGCCGCTGGACGATGCGCAACCAGCACGAACAGCCCGTGCTCACGATGGAGGGCTGGGGCATGTTCGGGCGGCGCGAGGTGCCGCATGACCTGCCGGCCCCGGCGGCCAGATGAACAGCTTGGCTTCCTTGCCCGAGGGCTACCGCGCGGCCGTTGTCGGCGCCACGGGCGCCATCGGTGGCGCGCTGGTGCAGGCGCTGCAGGCCGACCCGCGCTGCGGCGGTGTGCACGCCTTTTCGCGCAGCAGCACGCCAGGGCTCGACCTGCTGGATGAAAGCAGCATCGCCGCCGCCGCCGCGCACCTGCGCGAACAGCTGCAAGGCCAGGCCGGTTTGCACCTGCTGGTGTGCGCCACCGGCGTGCTGCAGCTGGGGCCACGCTCGCCCGAAAAACGCCTGGCCGACCTGGAGCCCGAAACACTCGCCCGCGCGATGGCGCTCAACGCCATCGGCCCGGCGCTGGTGCTCAAGCACTTCTGCGAGCTGCTGCCGCTGAAAGAACGCGCGCTGGTGGCCGTGCTCTCGGCCCGCGTGGGCAGCATCGGCGACAACCGCAAGGGCGGCTGGTACGCCTACCGCGCCAGCAAGGCGGCGCTGAACCAGTTCCTGCACACCGCAGGCATCGAGGTGGCGCGCAAGCGCCCGCTGGCGGTGCTGGCCGCGCTGCACCCGGGCACGGTGCAGTCGGGCCTGTCGGCGCCCATCATCGGCGACGCTGAAGCCACCACGCCGCCCGAGGCCGCCGCCAACCTGCTGCGTGTGCTCGGCGGCCTGCAGCCCACGGACAGCGGCGGCTTTTTCGCCTGGGACGGCACGGCCATTGCGTGGTGAAGGCGGGGGCAGGCGGCCGGTCGGCCACAATCCCGCCCCGTCCGTTTCAGGGCCTGGCCTGTGGGTCCTGAAGCCCGCCAGACCCGATCATCCCCGCCATCCCCCCGAGGAGCCCACCGCCATGCGCACCGCCCGCCGCCCCTTCACCCGCACCCTGCTTGCGCTCGGCCTGGCCGGCGCAGCCCTCTTCACCAGCGGGGCCGCCATGGCCCAGGCCGCCGAGCCCAAGGTGCTGAACGTGCTGAACTGGGCCGACTACATCGGCCCGGACACCATCGCCAAGTTCGAGAAGGAAACCGGCATCAAGGTGCGCTACGACACCTTCGACAGCAACGAAACCCTGCACGCCCGCCTGGTGGCCGGCAAGACGGGTTATGACGTGGTGGTGCCCTCCTCGCACTTCGCCAAGCGCCAGATCGAGGCCGGCCTCTTCCTGCCGCTGGACCGCGCGCTGCTGCCGAACTGGAAGAACCTCGACCCCGCGCTGCTGGAGAAGCTGGGCGAAAGCGATCCTGGCAACAAGCACCTGGTGACCTGGCTGTGGAGCTTCGTCACCATCGGCATCAACGCCGACAAGGTCAAGGCCGCGCTCGGCACCACGCCCATGCCGGCCAACCCGCTGGACCTGATCTTCAAGCCCGAACTCGCGGCCAAGGTGAAGAGCTGCGGCATCCACGTGCTCGATTCGGCCAGTGAAGTGATCCCGGTGGCCATGATCTACGCCGGCAAGGACGGCTACAGCAGCAACGCCAAAGACTACGAAGCCGCCGCCGCCGTGCTGAAGGCCGCACGCCCCTTCGTCACGCGCATCAGCAGCCCCGGTCCCATCAACGACCTGGCCCAGGGCCAGATCTGCGTGAGCCTGGGCTACGCCGGCGACTTCAACATCGCCGCCGGCCGCGCCACCGAGGGCAAGACGGGGCAGAAGATCCAGGCGCTGATCCCGCCGGCCGGCGCCACGCTGTTCTTCGACGCCATGGCCATCCCCAAGGACGCCAAGCACCCGAAAAACGCGCACGCCTTCATCAACTTCATCATGAAGCCGGAGATCCACGCGGCGCTGACCAACCAGGTTTTCTACGGCAACCCGAACAGCGCCAGCAAGCCTTTCGTGAAGCCCGAGCTGGCGGCCAACCCGGTGATCTTCCCGCCCGCGGCCGAGCTGAAGAAGATGGCCATGCCCAAGGCGCTGGACAACAACGCCCGCCGCCTGCAGACGCGCACCTTCACCAACTTCAAGGCCAACACGAAGTAAGGCGCAGCGGCGGCGAACACCCCGGGCCCATGCTGCAGCTCGACGCCGCCGCGCTCGCCCAGCGCCTGCCGCTGGGCGCGTTGGTGCCGGCGCTGCGCGAGATGTTCATCGCCGGCTGCGAGGTGCCGCAGCGCCACACCCACCGCATCGGCGAAACCGGCACGGTGCTGCTGATGCCAGCCTGGCAGGCAGGGCGCCACCTCGGCGTCAAGACCATCAACATCTTCCCCGGCAACTCGGCCCTGGGCCTGCCGGGGCTTCACGCCATCTACCTGCTCTTCGATGCCAACACCGGCGTGCCGGTGGCGCTGATGGACGGCAGCGAGCTCACCGCGCGCCGCACCGCCGCGGCTTCGGCGCTGGCGGCGCATTACCTGGCCCGCGCCGACGTGCAGCACCTCGTGGTGCTGGGAAGCGGCCGCGTGGCCACGCTGCTGCCCGAGGCCTACCGCCAAGTGCGCCCCAAGCTGCAGCGCGTGACGGTTTGGAACCACCGCCCCGAGGGCGCCGAGCGCCTGGCCGCGCAATTGCGCGAGCAAGGCTTCAACGCGCAAGCCAGCACCGACCTGGAGGCCGCCGTGCGCAGCGCCTGCATCGTCAGCTGCGCCACGCTGGCGCGGCAGGCGCTGGTGCAAGGCGCGTGGCTGGCGCCGGGCACGCACCTCGATCTGATCGGCAGCTTCGCGCCCGACACGCGCGAGGCCGACGCCGCCTGCTTCACGCGCAGCCGCGTCTTCGTCGACACCGAAGAAGCGCTGCTCAAGGCGGGCGATCTGGTGCAGGCCGCGGCCGAGGGGCAGTTCAACCCGGCGCGCCTGCAGGCCACGCTGGCCCAGCTGTGCCGCGGCCAGCACGCCGGCCGCCAGCAAGGCGGCGACGTCACGGTCTTCAAGGCCGTGGGCAGCGCGCAGGAAGACCTGGCGGCGGCCGAGCTGGCCCTGGCCTCGGCCGTCACACCTGGCGGCTGATAATCCGCGCCCATCTCCCGCCCTGCGCGCTGCCGCGCCCCCGCCATGTTCAAACGTGTTGTCCTGCCCCTGGTCGTGCTGGCCCTGCTCTTGGCCGCCTACTTCTGGGCCGCGCTGAGCTGGAGCTACTCCACCGGCGACCGCGCCGGCTGGGTGCAGAAGCTCTCCAACAAGGGCTGGCTGTGCAAGACGTGGGAAGGTGAACTGGCCCTCGTTTCACTGCCGGGCACCACGCCCGAGAAGTTCCTCTTCACCATCTGGGGCGACGAGGTGGCGCAGCAGGTCACCCGCGCCATGGGCAAACGCGTGACGCTGCACTACGAAGAGAAGGTGGGCCTGCCCGGCAGCTGTTTCGGCGACACGCGTTACTACGTGACGGCCGTCACCGTCAGCGACGAGATCCCGCTGGCCACCGGCGTCATCGTGCCGAACGCGCAGCCGTCCGCGATGCCGGCCTCGGCGGCCTCGCAACCCTGAAGCCGCCGCACCGCGCATGAAAAACGGGGCCTGCGGGCCCCGTTTGTTTTGGCTGTTGGCGCCGCCAAGGCCGCTCAGGCCCCGTACCAGACCACCTTCTTGCGCGCGCCCACCCACTTGTCGTAGTTCTTCGCGAAGAGGTCTTCGATGCGGTTGCGCTTGACCTTGAAGGTGGGCGTGATGATGTCGTTGTCCACCGTCCAGGCCTCGGCCATCAGCACGATGCAGTCGAGCTGCTCGTGCGGGTCGAGCGTGGCATTGATGGCGTCGATGTGCGCCGCCATCGTGCTTTCCAGCTCGGCGCGGCCTTCGGCGCTCTGCGCCTTCTTCGCGCCGTCGGGGTTCAACATCGCCAGCGCCAAGGGTTGGCCGAGGTTGGCGCCCGTCACGCAGCAGGCTTCCACCGCGGGGTGCATCACCAGCTTGTCCTCGATGGGCGCGGGCGCCACGTACTTGCCCTTGCTCGTCTTGAAGAGGTCTTTCACACGGCCGGTGATCTTCAGCCGGCCCTGGCCGTCGACCGCGCCCTTGTCGCCGGTCTTGAGCCAGCCGTCGGGTGTCATCGCATCGCGGCTGAGTTCGGGTTCGCGGTAGTAGCCGAGCATGGTCCACGGGGCACGCACCTGGATCTCGCCGTTCTCGGGCGCGATGCGGCACTGCACCACGTCGTAGGGCCGGCCCACGGTGCCAAAGGCCACGGGGTCGCCATCGGTGATGTGGCTGGCGCCGAGGTTCTCGGTCATGCCGTAGCCCTCGGCCACGCGCAGGCCCAGGCGCGCGTACCAGTTGAGCAGCTCGTGCGGCATGGGCGCCGCGCCGCCGGCGGCGAAGATGCAGTCCTGCAGGCCCAGGGCCGAGAGGATCTTCTTGCGCACGATGCCGCCCAGGATGGGCAGGCTCAGCAGCAGGTTCATCTTCTTGGCCGGCATCTTGGCCTGCACGCCCTGCTGGAACTTCACCCACAGGCGCGGCACGCTGAAGAACACCGTGGGGCGCGCGCGCTGCAGGTCGGCGGTGAAGGTCTCCAGGCTCTCGGCGAAGAACACATGCATGCCGGTGGCGAGCTGGCCGTGCTCCACCAGCGCACGCTCCACCACGTGAGACAACGGCAGGTAGCTCAGCATGCGGCCGTCTTGCCGCAGCGGAATGCGCTGCAGGCCCTGCTGCACCGCCAGCGCAAAGCTGCCGAAGCTGTGCATCACACCCTTGGGCGCGCCCGTGGTGCCGCTGGTGTACATGATGGTGGCCAGGTCGGTGGCCTCGCGCACGGGCTGGCCCTGCAGCGCCGAGGTCTTGGCCGTGAGGCTTTCCCAGGTGGGGTAGCTCTTGGCGGCATCGGCCGGGCACAGCGGCAGGCTGATGCAGGGCAGGCCCGCGGGGATGCCGGGTTTCATGCCTTCCCACCCGTCGAGCTTGCCCACGAACAACAGTTTGGCGCCGCTGTGCTCGAGGATCTGGCGGATGGTGCCCGCGGCCAGCGTGGGGTACAGCGGCACCGAGATGCAGCCGGCCATCCAGATGGCCAGGTCGCTCATGATCCAGTGCGCGGTGTTCTTCGACAGCATGGCCACCTTGTCGCCGGGCTGCAGGCCCAGGCTCTGCAGGTGGCTGGCCATGCGGCGCACCTGGTCACCCACCTGCTTCCAGGTGTAGTCGACCACCTGGCCGCCGCCCTGGGGCTGCGTGTAGGCCACACGCTCGGGCGTTGTGGTTTCCCAGTGGTACAGGCGCTGCAGGGCGAGCGCGTCGGGCGAGACATTGGATGCCATGGTGGGGTGGGTGGGGCGCGGGGCCCATCGACTGCGAAAAAGATCCGC
>LJHW01000031.1 GCA_001295865.1 beta proteobacterium AAP65 | reverse complement strand
CCCGCCGTTTCCAGCGGCAGCAGGTGGTAGTGGCGGCCGTCGCGGCCGGCCAGCTCGCGCCTGCCGGGCTCTTGCGCCAGCACCTGCGCCACGTCGGGCGGCAGGCTGGCGGTGGTGTCGTGCACCACCAGAAAGTCAGCCGCTGTGGGGCCCCAGCGGCCGTGCGCGCTGCGGTGTGCACGCTGCGCCTGCGCTTCCTGCTGCAGCAGGCGTTCGAAGAAGCGGTCTTCGACGGTGTAGACGAAGGCCATCGCAAACAGCCCGAAGAGCGCCGTCACCACCACGGTGAACAGGGCCCCGGCCAGCATCCAGCGGCGGTGCAGGCTCATGGCGTGGCGGTGCCGGGTGAGGTGTCGGCCTGCAGGCGCAGGCCCACGCCGTGCACGGTGTGCAGCATGGGGGTGGCAAAGGGTTTGTCGAGCTGCTGGCGCAGCTGGTAGAGGTGGGTGCGCAGCGGGTCGGTGTCGGGCGGGTCGTCGCCCCAGATGCGGCGGATGAGCTCGCTGCGCGTCAGCGCGCGCGGCCAGGCTTCCACCAGCGCCTGCAGCAGGGCCAGCGGGATGGGCGGCAGCTCCAGCCGCTGGCCGCCGCGCCAGGCCTCGCGCGAGCGGCGGTCGAAGGCCAGCGTGCCCACGTGCAGCCGGTAGTCGCGCCCGCTGCTGCCGCGCCGGCCCAGGGCCTGCACGCGGGCCAGCAGCTCGGCCGCCTCGAAAGGTTTGACGAGGTAGTCGTCGGCGCCGGCAGCAAAACCTTCCAGCTTGTCGGGCAGGGCGTCGCGCGCGGTGAGCATCAGCACCGGCACGGCCTGCGCGGCCTGCTCACGCAGGCGGCGGCACAGCGCCAGGCCCGAGAGCCCGGGCAGGCCCAGGTCGAGCAGCAGCACATCGGGCGGCTCGGCCAGCGCCTGGGCCAGCGCCAGGCGGCCGTCGGCGGCTTCTTCCACGCGGTGCCCTGCGCCGCGCAGCAGCGCCGCAATCTGCTCGCGCAGCGGCGCGTGGTCTTCGACCACGAGCACGTGCAGCGGCGGTGGGGCCGAAGCTGCGGGCGTTGAAGGCGTGGTGCTCATCGATGGCTGCCGATGATGCCGTGCCGTGCGCGCGGGCCGCTGGCTCAGCCCGGCTGGCGCGCCAGCATCGCGCGCGCTTCGTCGCGGGCGCGGGTGTCGGTGTGCCCTTCGGCGGCCACCAGGGCCAGCAACTCGCGGGCGCGCTGCTGCGCGCCCAGGCCGGCCTGCGCCTTGGCCAGCAACAGGCGGAACTGCGGGTGCTGGAAGTGCGGCGCCGCCAGCTCCATCACCGCCACCGCCTGGCGGCGGCCGGCTTCGTCGCTGGCCGCGCCGTGCTGGTAGTGGCCCAGCATCGCGATCAGGTCGGCCTTGTAGCGCCCGGGCTCGCTGGCCAGCAGGGCCTGCGCGCCGGCCCGTTCACCGGCCAGCCACTGCTGCACCAGCTGCAGGCTGGCCTCTTCGCGGAAGGCCGCGCGCGGCAGCGGCGTGCGGCCCAGCGCGCGCAGCACGGCCTCGGCCACCAGCGGCGTGGAGAAGGGGTTCTGGCCCGTGATGAGGCGGTCGTCCACCACCAGCTTGGGCATCATCAAGGCGGCCTCTTCCCACTGCGCGCCCAGCTCGCGCGCACGCTGCTCGATCCAGAAGGGGTAGCTCTTCGCCCACTTCTTGCCGAAGACGGTTTCTTCTTCGTCGGTGAAGCCCGTCAAGCGGCGGCCCTGCACCAGCGGCCGGCCCTCGGGGCCCTGCACCGCCAGCAGCGCGGCCGGGCCGTGGCACACCGCGGCCAGCACGCCACCGCGCTTGTGGTGGGCGCCCATCAGACGCGCCAGCGCGGCGTCGCGCGGCAGGTCGAACATCGCGCCCTTGCCGCCGATGAGCAGGATGGCCGCGTGCGCGCCCACAGGCACGTCTTGCGTGCGCCGCGTGGCGGCCAGCGCGGCCTGGGCTTCGGGGTCGCGCTGCAGGGCCTGGATGGTGTCGTCGTCGCGGTTGTAGCGGTCCGCGACCACCGCGCCGCCGGTGGGGCTGGCCACCTCCACCTGCACGCCGTTGGCGCGCAGCACCAGCCAGGCCTGCGCGAACTCGTCCATCTCGAAACCGGGGCGCGTGAGTTCGCCCTTGTCGTCGCGCCGGCCTTCGCTGCTGACGACGAGCAGCACCTTGGGCGGGGCGGTGGTGGCGGTGGCGCCTGGGGTGGCCGTGGCGGGTGGCCCCGCCAGCGCGGCTGGGGGCGTGGCCAGGCCTGCGCTGAGGCAGGCCACGAGGGCCAGGGCTTTGAAGGGGATGCGGGTGGGCATGGGCGAGCTCCTTGCGGTCGGGGGGCCCGGGTTTCGGGCCTGTGACCGGCATGCTCGCGGCTGCGCCTCAAGAAAGCTTCAAGGCGGGCGCAGCGGTGGTGTCCGTGTGCTGCACCGCAGCGGCGGCGGGGCACGCGGCCCGCTGCAGATTGACGGCCGCCGCGGCCACCCCCTGTAATCGGCCCATGCTCGCCTCACCGCCCACCCCCGCCGCCACCGCGCCCCAGGCGCTGCATGCGCTGTGGTCCGCCGCCGGCCTGCCGCCGGCCGCGCTGCAAGACATCACGCTGCCCGCGTCAGGCCCCGTGCTGCCTTCGTCCTTCGCCATCGCCCCGGCGCTGCAGGCCAGCCTGGGCGCTGCGGCGCTGGCCGCCGTGCAGCTGGGCCGCCTGCGCGGCGGGCCGGCGCAGCAGGTGCGCGTGGCGGCCGAACACGCCGTGCTCGACAGCCTGGCCTGGTTCACGCTGGATGGCCGCACACCGGACCTGTGGGACCCGGTTTCGGGCCTGTACCGCACGGCCGATGGCCATGTGCGTGTGCACGCCAACTTCGCCCACCACCGCGACGGCGTGCTGCGCCTGCTGGGCCTGCCCGAAGGCGCGGGCACCGAGCGCGCCCGCGTGCAGGCCGCGCTGGCCACGTGGCGTGCACACGAGTTCGAAGCCCAGGCCGCCGAGGCCGGCCTGGTGGTGGCCGCGGCGCGTTCGTCCGCGGAGTGGGACGCCCACCCCCAGGCCGCCGCGCTGCAAGCCCAGCCCGTGGTGGCGATCGAGCGCCTGGGTGATGCGCCGGCCCGGCCGCGCCAGCCCTGGCAGGCCCAAGGCCTGCCGCTGGACGGCCTGCGTGTGCTCGACCTCACGCGCATCCTCGCCGGCCCCGTGGCCGGGCGCACGCTGGCCGCCTACGGCGCCGATGTGCTGCTGCTGAACTCGCCGCGCCTGCCCAACATCGAGGCCATCGCCGCCACCAGCTGCGGCAAGCTCAGCGCCCACCTCGACCTGGCAGAGGCCGGCGGCCCCTCGGCCCTGGCGCAGCTGGTGCGCGGGGCCGATGTGTTCATGCAGGGCTACCGGCCCGGTGCGCTGGCGGCGCGTGGTTTTGCGCCGGCCGATGTGGCGGCGCTCGCGCCGGGCATCGTGGTGGTGAGCCTCTCGGCCTACGGCCCGGCCGGGCCCTGGGCGGGCCGGCGCGGTTTTGATTCGCTGGTGCAGACGGCCACCGGCTTCAACCTCGCCGAGGCCGAAGCCTTCGGCACTGCCGAGCCGCGCGCGCTGCCGCTGCAGGCGCTGGACCACGCGGCCGGCTACCTGCTGGCCTACGGCGCGCAGGCCGCGCTGCTGCGGCAGGCGCAGCAAGGCGGCAGCTGGCATGTGCAGGTGTCGCTGGCGGGGGTGGGCCGGTGGCTGCGCAGCCTGGGCCGCACCGCGCCCGTGGCGCGTGAGCGCCCGCCGATGGCGCCCTACCTGCAGACGCTGGACAGCGGCTTCGGCCGCCTGCAGACCCTGCGTCACGCGGCCGAGTTCTCGGCCACGCCGGCACGCTGGCGCCGGCCTTCGATGCCGCCGGGCACGCACCCGGCCGCCTGGCCCGCGCGCGCCTGAAAGCCCGCGTGGCCCAACGCACGGCACGGCGGCGCCGTTCCAGGGACAATCCGCGCTGTCTCTTCCTGACTGCCAGGGCTCGCGAGGTGCCACTGCCTGCGGCGGCCCGCCACGATGCGCACCCGTACGAACAGCCCCTACAAAAGTGATGCCCGGCCCGGCCGGCCGCGGCCCCAACCGCGCCCCAGCCTCAACAGCGCGCCTTCGACGGCATGGCTGGAAGCCCAGGCGGCTTTTGCCACCCCCGCAGAGAGGCTGGCCGAAAAACAGCCGCCGTCCACCGGACCGGTGCCCGTGGTGGTGCTGCGGCGCAGCCGCCCGCGTGACACCGAAACCGCCGCGCCCAGCGCGGCCGGGCCCGAGGCAGGTCCGCACGCGGCGCGTCCCGCCCGCGTGTTCCGCGTGGTCACCTCCGGCGAGCCCGAAGGCCCTTCCACGACGTCAGCGCCCAGCCTCTTGCCGCCGGGTGCCCGGAGTGCCGAAGCGCCGCCGCACCCCTTGCACACGCCGCGCAAACGCCAGCCGCGGCGCCAGCAGCACGCCCCCGGTGTGGCCACGGTCATCACCTTCGCAACGCCCGCCGCGGCTGCGCCCGCGCTGCCCTACCGCGAGCAGGTGGCCCGGCTGCAGCAGCTGATGGCCGCGCTGGACGAAGCACTGGCCGTCGCGCAACAGGCCAGCAGCTTCGAGCTGGCGCCTTGAGCCGCTGACTCGCTGACTGCCTGGCCCCAGGCGCCAGGAGCCAGCTTGCGCCCCGGGCCCTTCTTGACCTGCATCAGCCTCTGCGCTGTGCCAAGGCGCGCCACAACGGCGATAGTTCGCACGGCCAACCCTGGGTTTTGCTGCCCAGCCGGCCGATAAGACGACGAGGGAGCAAGACCGGGCACCCAGCCCGGCAAGGCCGCACACCGCACCGCCGAGGTAGCCCCATGGCCCCGCCCACGCCAGGCCCTGCCTTTCAACGGCCGCGCCGCCGCCTGCTGCAAGGCACGGCGGCGGCATTGGCGCTCGCGGCCACTGGCCGGATGCACGCCCGCGGCGGCCCCGCGCCGCGCATCGCGCACGTGATGAGTTTCGACACCCCCTGGCGCTGGACCGACGGCCAGCTCGAAGGTTTTCGCGAAGCGCTGGGCCTGCCTGCGGCCGAGATCGGTGTCTTCCAGATGGACACCAAGCGCCACGCCGGCGACGAGGCCAAGGCCGAGCGCGGCCGCCAGGCGCGCGCCTTTGTCGATGCCTTCCGCCCCGACCTGCTGTACGCCAGCGATGACGACGCGCAGCAGCACGTCACCCGGCACTACCTGGGCACGCGCCTACCGTTGGTGTTCAGCGGCGTCAACCGCGAGCCCGAAGCCTTTGGCTTCGAAGGCGCGCCCAATGTCACCGGCGTGCTCGAACGTGAACACGTGGCCGAAACCCTGCGCCTGCTGCGCGAGCTGGTGCCAGGCGTGCGCCGTGTGCAGGTGATTTCAGACCTCGGCAGCTACTGGGACGCCGTGGTGCGCCGCGTGCAGGAAGGGGTGGCCGCGGTCGACGGCATGAGCCTGGCGCCGGTGGTGCGCACGCCGCACTTCGCCGGCTACTGCCAGGCTGTAGAGGCTGCGCACGGCCAGGCCGACGCGCTGCTGCACCTGGGCATCTTGACGCTGGTGGACGCCAACGGCCACCCCGTGCCCTACCAGACCGTGCAACGCTGGGTGGTGGACCACAGCCGCCTGCCCGACGCCAGCTTCTGGATGGACCGTGTGCACCACGGCACGCTGGCCTCGGTGACGGTGTCCGAACTTGAACAGGGGCGTGCGGCCGGCCGCCTGGCGCGGGCCATCCTGGTGGACGGTGCAGCGCCGGCCTCTTTGCCCATGCGCCCCACCTCGAAAGGCCAGCCGGCCTTGAACCTGCAACGTGCGCAGGCGCTGGGCATCACGGTGCGCAGCACGCAGCTGCTGCAATCGCAGATCGTGCGCCACTACGACTGGGCCCCGCGCCGATGAGCCTGGCGCGCACGGCCCAGCGGGCCTGGTGGTCCTGGCCGCTGGGGCTGCGCCAGCGCATTGCCGTGGTGGCGGGCCTGGGGCTGGTGCTGGCCATCCTGGCCTCGACGCTGGCCAGCCGCGCGCTGGCCACGGCGCAGCTGCGGCAAGCCCAGCAAGACCGCGCGCAGGCCATCGCCGAGGGCCTGGCGGTGCAGCTGCAGCGCATCCTGGCGCTGGGCTTGCGCATCGACGAGATCCAGGGCTTCGAAGCGCAATGCACGGAAGCGATGAAGGCCCACCGCGGCCTGGCCTACGTGCTGGTGCTGGGGCCTGCAGGCGCCCCGCTGGCCGGCGTGGCGCCCGGCGGCGAGGTGGCCGCCACGGCCGCCGCCGTGCAGGCTGCGCTGGCCCGCCACGGCCCGCGCCCGCCGGCGCTGGCCGACGGCAGCCATGCCGTGGCCGTGCCCGTGCGCGACCTGATGCAGAGCCCCGTGGCGCAGGTGGTGGTGGGCTTCCCGCGGGCGCTGCTCGACGACGCCGGCGCCTCGCTGCTGCGCACCCACGCTGCGGTGGGCCTGGCCACGCTGGCGGTGGCGCTGGGCCTGCTGTGGCTGGCGATGTCGCGCCTGGTGATGCGGCCCGTGGCGCGCTTGGTGGCGGCGATGAACGGCATGGCCAGCGCCGGTGCCGGTGCGCTGGTCATGCCGCCGCCTGTGCACCAAGACCCCGATCTCGTGGCCATCGACGTGGCCGTGCGGCGCCTGCTGGCGCGCATTGCCGAACACGAGGCCGAGCTCACGCGCGCGCGCGACGAGGCGCTGCAGGCCAGCCGCCTGAAGAGCGAGTTTCTGGCCGTGATGAGCCACGAGCTGCGCACGCCGCTGAACGCCGTGCTCGGCATGGCGCAGCTGCTCGAGCACACGCAGCTCGACGCCACGCAGCGCCGTTATGTCGGCCACGTGCGCGAGGGCGGGGGCCTGCTGCTGGCGGTGGTGAACGACGTGCTGGACCTCGCCTCCATCGAGGCCGGCGGCCTGCAGCTGCGGCCGCACCCGGTGGCGCTGGCGCCGCTGCTGCAATCGGTGCTGCAGCTGTACGAGCCGCTGGCCCGCAACAAGGGCTTGGCGCTGCAACTGGCGCTGGACCCGGGCCTGCCCACGTGGGTGCAGGCCGACCCGCAGCGCCTGCGCCAGATGTTGGGCAACCTGCTGAGCAACGCGCTGAAGTTCACCGTGCACGGCGAGGTGCAGTTGAGCGCCGGCCCCGCGCCCGACGGCGGCGTGCGCCTGGCGGTGCGCGACACCGGCCCCGGCATCCCGGCGGCTTTTATGCCGCATCTCTTCGAAACCTTCCGCCAGGCCGACACCAGCCCGCAGCGCCTGCACGGCGGTACCGGCCTGGGCCTGGCCATCGTGCGACGCCTGGCGCAGGCCATGGGCGGCGAGGTGCAGGCGCACTCGGTGGAAGGGCAGGGGGCCGCGTTTGTGTTGCTGTTGCCCCTGGTGGAAACGGCGCCTCCCTCAGGCGGGGGATGAAGACGGGGCGCGGGGCCGGGCCGCGCGGCGCCGCTTCTAAACTGACCGGGCCACCGCCCGTTGCGGTGGCTTAACAACCACCACAAAGGGAGCGCTCGTTCATGAAGTCCATCCTCGCCGCCGCTGCAGTTGTCACGCTCAGCGGTTGCGCCAGCATCATGGGAACACCGACACAGACGGTGCCCATCAGCAGCACCCCCAGCGAAGCCAGGATCGTGATTGCCGACGAAGCGGGCGTTGAAGTGTTTGCCGGCAACACGCCCACTTCGGTCACGCTCAACAAGAGCACGGGCCGTTACTGGGGCAAGAAGAACTTCACCGTCACGATCTCGAAGCCGGGTTTCCAGACGCAGGTGATTCCCATCACCGCCAGTGCCAACGGCTGGTACATCGCTGGCAACTTCATCTTCGGCGGCCTGATCGGCTGGTTTGCGGTCGACCCCTTCAGCGGCAGCATGTACACGCTGTCGCCCGAAGCCGTGGCCGCCACGCTGCCTGCCGACAAGGCCGCGCACAACAACAAGGCCACCGACGGCAGCATCTCCATCGTGCTGCTGCAGGACGTGCCAAGCCACCTGCGCGACAAGCTGGTGCGGGTGCAGTGAACGAGGGCTGCAGCGCTGCAGGGCGGCGCTGCTGGCTGACAAGGGCGCGCATGGTGGTCATGCGCGGCTACGCCGCCTGGCACAGCTTCAATCGGGGCTGCGAGCTGTTCTCACACAGTCTCAAGCGCTGGCTGACGGTGGCTCGAGCGGCAGCTGTTCGAGGTACAGCTGCCGCCAGGAGCGCAACCCCTCGGGCCTGCGCCGCGAACGACTGCTTCCACGCAGGGTGACGGGCTCAAATCGACCCAATCGTGCCCGTCGTGTTCCTCCAAAGCTGCCCTGCGCTTGGATCGGCCTCGTTTGGGTTTGGCGTCGGCAAACCAGCCGTTCGTGACCCACGGGACCCGGCCAGGAACGGTCCTGGATGAAGGACTGCTTCGCCGCGCTCGTGCCTCATGCCGGCTTCGTTGCTCTCTCGGCCAGTCGATGGCTAAAATGGCCAATCATCATGGGAGTCGATCATGCGAGTCACCGCCACCGAAGCCAAGAACCGTTTTGGCAGCCTTTGCGCCCAGGCCAAGCGCGAACCGGTGTTCGTGGAAAAGGCAGGTCAAATCGACACCGTGATCCTCTCGGCTGAGCAGTACCACGCACTGCAGGCCGATCACGGCAAGGTCAGCCGCGCCGCGCGCAGAAAGGCGTTCGAGGCCGATTTCGGTGACTGGATTGCCGCGCAAAACGCCCGCTTCGAAACGCACGGCATTCCTGGCGCCGACCTGCGGCCTTGGTGAATGGCTGATGGCCCAATACGACGTTTTCACCAACCCCAGCAGCCGTTCCGCTGACGGCATCCCCTACGTGGTCGTGATCCAGAGCGACCTGCTCGATGCCCTGGCCACGCGGCTGACCATGCCGCTTGCTGTGCTCGACGTTGCGACCCGGGTTCCGACGTCGCTGTGTCCGGTCATCGTGGTCAAGGGTCAGCGCCTGCATGCATTGGCGCACTACACCGCGCCTTTGCCTGCCAAGCTCTTGAAGCGACCGGTGGACAACGTGGCTGCGCAGGCTAGCGCGCTGGTGTCGGCAATGGATGCCGTGTTGTCGGGCCTTTAGTTCGTGCGGATCCAAGTGGCTGCTTTGCCGTAACGAAGTCGGGACAGTGGCCGACTCCCGGGGGTCGAACTGAGCCAGTCGCTGCGAACAATGGCGGTCGGACGCGCCAGGCCTCAACCGTGGCAGCGGACGCGCAACCGGAATCGGGAGTGAAGCAGTCGGTCGAAGCCGCCGAGCATCGGTGACCGGTGCGGGTGCAAGCGGTCATTCAGGGCCCTGGCTGCGACTGACCCAGATCAGTCTTGACCCGTCACTCGCTTCAGGGACTCCAGAGCCACCTCACAATGCCTCAGGAAGTACTTCGCCCCCCTGCCTCTTCTGGCCTTTTGCATGAGCGTGCAAGCCCGGCTCATTGGAGAGGCCGACACGGTGTTCAAGCGGCTTGGCCGCGACCGCAAGATCGTCTTGCAGGCCTTTGACGATCCAGCGGTGACAGACATCACCTGCTGCGTGTCAGGCGCCAGAACCGGTGGCATCAAGGGCGGCCTGGGCTTGGCGGAAGACAGGGTCGAGGCCTCCATCGCCTGCCGGCAAACCGGCCCGATCGCTCATCCCCAGCCGCTCCAGTGGCAAGACGAGATGTTCGGCGAACGCATTTCGCTCGTCTTCAAGCGCCTGCGCGTCGTGCGCATGGTCAACACCTTGCGCAACACGCTCGTTCACTGCGCCTACTCAGACCGTGTCATCGGGGGCTCGCAGCAGAACAGCGTTGCCGCGGTGCCCGTGGACCGGGCGAAGCCGATCCCGCTGCGCTACGGGGGGGCGGCGCGCCGCAGCTCGCGCAGCATGAACAGGTACAGGCTCTCCACCTTTTCGCGCGCCCACGGCGTCTTGCGCAGCACCTTCAGGCTGGATGCGATGCTCGGTTCGCTGCTGAAGCAACGCAGCGCGATGCGCTGCGCGAGGCCGTCCCAGCCGTAGTGCGCCACCAGCTCGGTGAGGATGGCCTCCAGGGTCTTGCCGTGCAGCGGGTTGCGCGGCTGGGCGGGCGGCAGGGGTGGGGTCGACATGGCCGGCGATTCTCGCGCGGCGCGTGGCGCCCGGCGCCGGCCTGTCCCCTGCAGGAGGTAGAGCCAGCGACTGGGCGTCTCCCTAGACTCGTTGCATCACAGAACCGAGGCGGACTCACCCGCCCGGCACGGAGGTCAACCCCTTGAATACCTTTTTCAAACGCGCCCGCCTGACGGCCACCACCTGGGCGGCGGCCCTCATGCTCGCGGCCTGCGGCGGTGGCGACGACGCACCGGCCATCACCATCGTGGCAGGCGCCGATACGCTGACGATCGCGCTCGGCGCCTCGGCCAGCGTGCTGGGCAACGACACCCTGGGCGGTACCGCGGCCAACGCGGGTGCTGGCGGCAACGTCACCTTCACCATCACCACGGGCACGCCGCCAGCGGGTGTCACGGTGAGCAACGGCACCGTCGCCGTGGCGGCCAGTGCGGCGCCGGGCAGCTTCAGCTTCACCTACGCGCTGTGCCAGGCCGGCAGCACCACCAACTGCGTCACTGCCACCGTGCAGGTGACGGTGCCCGCGCCGGCCATCGTGGCCGTGGCCGACAGCTTCACGCTGGCGGCCGGTGCCTCAGGCGATGTGCTGGCGAACGACACGCTCGGCGGTGCCGCCGCCACCGCGGCCACGGTGGGCGTCAGCGCCACCGGCGCCTTGCCCACCGGCATCAGCTTGTCGGCGGCCGGCGTGCTGGCGGTCGACGCCACGGCCGTGCAGGGCATCTACGCCGTGCCCTACCGCATCTGCCAGACCCTGGCCCCCAGCAACTGCGCCACGGCCACGGCCAGTGTCACGGTGCCGGCGGCCGGCGTGCTGAGCGGCCGTGTGCTCGATGCCGCCACCGCGCTGGCGGTGGCCGGTGCCACCGTCCAGGTGGGCGGCAGCACGGTCACCACCGATGCCACCGGTGCCTTCAACCTCACCACGGCGCCGCTGGGTGCCTGGGTGCCGGTGAACATCACGGCGGCGGGTTACGCCGAGTCCTCGCGCATCACCACCGTGGCGGCCACGGGCAGCAACGATGTGCAGGTGCGCCTGGTGCGCGTGGCCACCACCGGCACGGTCGACGCCGCCACGGGCGGCACCGTGAGCCTGGCGGGTTCCACCGCGCAGGTGGTGCTGCCGGCCAACGGCCTGCAGCGGGCCGATGGCTCGCTGCCCACGGGCAGCATCAGCGTTGCGCTGACGCCCATCGCCCCGGCCTCCGACAGCTCGGTGATGCCGGGTGATTTCACGACGCTGGTGGGCGGCGTGCCGACGCCGATCGAGAGCTTCGGCGCGCTGAACGTGCAGCTGCGTGATGCCAGCGGCGCCGCGCTGAACCTGCGCCCGGGGCAGCAGTCGACGATCCGCATCCCGGTGTCTTCGCGCAGCAGCACGCGGCCGGCGACGATCCCGCTGTTCTTCTTCGACACCACCACCGGCCGTTGGGTGCAGGAAGGCTCGGCCACGCTGGTGGGCACCGGCGCCGCGGCCTACTACGAAGGCAACGTCACCCACTTCAGCACCTGGAACGCCGACCAGGTCTACAACTCGGTGCGTGTCACCGGTTGTGTGACCGATGTGCTGGGCGCGCGTGTGGCCAACGCCTTCGTCGGCAGCGACGGCATCGACTACAGCGGCACCACCAGCACGATGACCGATGCCGCTGGTAACTTCAGCATCGTCATCCGCAAGGACAGCCTGGCCGCCCTCACCGGCGTGGCCGGCGGCCGCCTGACGAACACGCTGAGCGTCGGGCCCTACGCCCAGGACGCGACGCTGGCCGAGTGCCTGTCGCTGAGCCAGACCGGCTCGGGCGTGACGATGAAGCTGACCTGGGGCGCTTTGCCCAGCGACCTCGATTCCTACCTCTACACGCCCAGCGGTACCCGCGTTTACTACAGCAACGAGGGCAGCCTGACGGCCGCACCCTACGCCAACCTCGACGTGGACGACACCAGCAGCTATGGCCCCGAGGTGATCACCATCACGCGGCTGATGGTCGGCACCTACAAGTACGCGGTGAACAACTACTCGGGCTACAGCCAAGGGCCGATCAGCACCTCGGGCGCCCGCGTGGAACTGAGCATCCCGGGCCGCACGGTCGAGCTCTTCGTGCCGCCCGCCGATGAGCCCAGCGGCAACAGCTGGTGGTTGCTGTTCGAGATCGACGTGGATGCCAGCTGCAACGTCACCGTGCGTCGCGTCGGCAACTTCGGCACCGAGCCGTCGACGGCCACCAATGTGGCGGTGCAGTACTGCACCGCGCCCTGACGGCCCTGGTGCTGGCGCTCATCGTGAGCCCGCGGCTGTGCCCTCCGCAGGGGGGCACAGTGCCGCGGCCAGCACGTCGTGCGAGAAGCCTTTGCCCTGCCAGATCTCGCCGAAATCGAAGTCGGCCTGGTTGCTGAACATCACCACCGAGACGCCGCGCCCCGGCACGATGATGTTGCGCGCCTGGATGCCGCCCACGTAGCCACGGCGCTCCACCAGCGCTACAGGCTCGGCGCAGCCCGCGAGGGGTACGGTGAAGGCCCAGACACCCAGGCCGGCGTAACCCCACTTCGGTTCACCGGTCCACAGGGCCTGGCGCGAGGCTGGGCTGACCAGGCGCCCATCCAGCAGGGCACGGTTGAAGGCCAGCAGGTCGCGCGCCGTGCCTTCCATCGCGCCCGCGGCGCCATAGGTGGCCATCACCGGCTGCGGCACGGGCTGGCCGCCGGCGTCCATGGCGACCGCCATCGCCCGCGTGCGGCCTTCGTTCAGGCGAAGGCTGCGCAGCTTCAGCGGCTGCGCCAGGCGCTGCTGCATGAGCTGAGGGATGGTCTGGCCAGTGAGGTGCTCGAGCAGGCCGGCGAGCACCAGTGTGTCGCAGTCGCCGTAGTAGAAGCGCTCGCCCGGCACGGCCGTTGCCGGCCCAGCGCAGAAGCGCAGCGCCTCGGGCTGCCAGGGCGGGCCCTTGCGGCGGTAGAAGGACCACACGCCATCGGGGTCCCTGGGGCTGTCATCAGGGTGCGCCAGACCAGACAAGTGCTGCATCAGGTGCCGCACGGTGATCTGCGCGGCGTTGGGTGCCTGGAAAGCCGGCCAGCGCTGGGCGAGCGTGTCGTCCAGCTTCAGCTGCCCGGCGTCCACCAGCTGCATGGCCATGGTCACCGTCACCTGCTTGCTCACCGACCCCCAGCGCCACACCGCGCCGGGCTTGTGCGCCACGTCGGGCTTGCGCCGGGCCAGGCCCACGGCCTGTTCGAACCACACGCTGTCGGCGTCAGCCACCAGCACCTCGCCCGCGTAGCCTTGGGCCTGGGCCGTGTTCACCGCCTGCCCCAGGCGCGCAGCTACGCCGGGTGGCGCGGCGGCCAGCGCTGGGCCGCACAACAGGCTCAGCAGTGCCGCGGCCCAGCGCAGCCCACGCGGGGTCGGCCGCGATACGCGAGCCACGGTGCTGGTGAAAACGGACAAGCTGACACGGCGGTTTGAGTTCATCGGCGCTTCCTTGTTCAACGCGCTGGCAGCCCGGCGCACAAACCCACTGTATGCAGCCCGTGGGCAGCGCGTGCAGGCGCAGGCGATGAATTGCCAGTTGCAGCGATGAAGGCACGTCAGGCGGCGCCCGGCTCGACGAGATCCCCATCGGCTTCGGTCGGCCTGGCGAGATCGAGGCCTAACCCATGTTCACGTGCGCAAGGAAGCGAACCAGCAGGGTGACGGTGCCGAAGAAGACCACGAAGGTCAGGATGCCGGCGGCGTAGATCTTGGCGAGCTTGTTTCTCGTGTGCTGGATGCGGGTCACGGAGGGGTCGGTCGGTTGGAGGAGGGAGACACGTGGGCCGGTCCTTCGTCGGCCAGCTTGTCGTCACCCCGGTCGGCGGTGCCGGCTGCGGCCGCGGTCACGCTCCGGGGCAGGTGCGCCAGCGTGTTGCGGATGAACTGCTTTTCGTAGTGCCGGTTCCTGCGGTTCTTCTTGGCCGACGCTCGCTGGCCCAGCCGCTTGTCGTGCACGTAGTCCGTCAGGCGGCTGAGATCACCGAGGTCGGCAATGTCGTTGGGAGAGTTGCGGCGCGGCATCGGGTTGTCAGCTGTGCGGAGATGTCAAGCCAGGGCCAGCACGAGCCAGCCCGGCCGCGAACAGCCCCGGTTATCGCACCGGTGGGCGCCTCAGGGGCGCGTGGGGTCATCCCTGCGCCGTGCTGTAAGCGTCAGTGGCCGCCGCTCGCGACGGGCTCGATCCCGCACCAACGCGATCTGCGCGCGGTTCAGGCGGCTGCCTTCATGGCCTCGTCGGTGGGCCCTGCGCATGGCCAGGCCGCCACCCATTCAGTACTCAACCACGCGCTCGAGCCTGAGTTGCCAGTTCGCTTCGCCGCGGGTCAGCCGGTACTGCAGCTGGCGCACACCGCCGGTGGGCCTGGCGTTGATGTCTCCTTCTTTGTAGACCGGGAAGCGCCTCACCAGCGTGCCCTCGACCACCGCGAAGTCGTCATGCCCCATGTAGCCCTGGGCGGCCTTGGCGTCGTGGCTGACCGGCGGAAGGTAGATCTCGCTCAAAGACTTGCGCTGGTTGGCGCTGAAGGCCACCAGCGTGCCATACGAGCCCGAACCGGCCGATCGGATGTAGACGTACACCTCGGGCGAGCCGTCGGCGTTGAGGTCAGCCACCTCGGCGCGGCTGATCTGGCCTTCGATGGACCGGACGATGGGCGTGTTGTCGATGGCCAGCCCGCCGGGCACGATCTTCAGTTCGTTGAGCGATCCGCTGTTCGTGCTGGTGACGTGAAAGCGGATGCCCTGCAACGCCAGGGCCTGGTCGAATGGCACCGGCGGCGGTGCGGTGGCCGGCAACACGCTGGGCGGGGTGTTCGCCCGCCGCATCTCCATGCTGCCAGCCAGGCCGGCGGTGTCCCAGTAGACATAGATCGACGCCTTGGCCAGCCGGTAGATCTGGCCTTGCCTGCCCAGCCCCTGGCTGCGGACGGCCTTCTGGCCGTTCTCGTCGGTGTAGTGCCCGGCCGCGCCCTGTGGGCTGAGTTCGTGGCGAACGCCATCGGCGCGGTGGATGGCCACGTGGCCCTGGCGCTGGGAGTAGGTGCAGGCCATGACCTTGGAAACGGTGTCCGAGCCCTTGGGATAGATGTCGCAGCGCGCGTTGACGGTGTCGGCGCGCGATGCGCTGAGGCATCCCAGGCACAGCAGCGTGGCTGCTGTCGCGGACAGGGAAAGTGAGCGTGTATTCACCGTGTGCTCCTTTGATGGATCTCGGCCGTATGCTGCGTTGCCAGGTCCGTCGATGCGCCCGGCGCGCCACAACCGACGCGTCTGGCTCACTCCACCACGAAGAGCGGCTTGATCTGCGTGAGGCAACTGCTGTTGGGTGCTTGTCTGGGGTTGGCAAGAAACGCAGTGGAAATCCGAATCACGCAGTCTGTCGCTGCCATGCCCGGTGGCGGAAAGAACGACCCGTGCCCCAGGCCGGGGAAGGTGTAGACAAAAGCATTTTTCAGCTTGTTGGCCACGGCTTCCCCGTAAGGCTGGGGCGTCACCGGGTCGTAGGCGCCGTTCAACACCAGCGTGGGGATCTCGGTGTTTTGGTAGACGAAGGGCGGCTTCAATTCGGCTTGAAGAACGGCGCAGACTTTCGCCACCGTTTCACCTTCCCGCACACCCCAGGCAACGAGTTGCGCATAGGCTGGCGGCAAGACCTGATTGGGCGCAGCCCGCACCGATTTCGCCCGAGCGCAGAGCACGCTGTGGTACATGCCCTTGGCGCTGCCATCGCTGCTTTCCAGGTCTGCGGACAGCTTGTCAGCGACCCAGCTGTAGTCTCCCTGGCTGGCGGCCTGGATGTTCTTCGGGATGGACGTGCCGCGGGCGGTGTTGCCGGAATAGGGCCGCAGCAGCTGAGTCAGCAGGGCGGTGGCAAAGGCCTGGCCATCGAGTTGGGTCACGACGGCCTGCTTGCTCAAGGGCGTGGTCAAGGTCAGGGGCACCGGCTTCTGGTCGAGCTGGTCGACGAGCGCCAGAAACTTCTGCTCGAGCTGCGGATAGGCCTGGCCGCAAGCTGGATCTTGTGCGCAAGCGTGGAACAGGTTGCGCAGGGCATAACTCAAGGTGTGGCCGCCCGCCAGGTTGAAGTCGATGTCGGGCCGAACCACGCCATCCAGGATCACGCTGCGGAGTTTCGCCTTGTGCCGGTGCGCCTGGGCGATGACGTATTGCCCCAGCAGCGTGCCGTAGGAAACCCCGTAGTAGTTGAACGCCCGGTAGCCCAGGGTCTCGGCGACGAAAAAGACATCCGCTGCGTTCTCTCGCGTGTTGAAGGCGTTGAGGTTGATGCCCTGCGCCTTGAAGCGCTCTTGGCAGGTCTTGAACCAGGTGGGGTCGGTGTAGGCCATCTCGCCCTTGGCGACGGCGATGTTCTTGGCGTCGTACTCCGGGCAGGTCAGGAAAGGCCGCGAATACCGCGTGCCCCGTTCCTCGACGAAGACGAGGTCGCGGCTCTTCAGGACGGCACGCAGTTCAGGCAGGCTGGGCACGGCCCAATCAACGATCACGCCGATGGTGGAGTCTCCCGGGCCGCCCTGTTCGACGAACAGGGGGTCGGCAGCAGGGCGCTTGCTGCTGCTGCGGATGCGCACGACGGCGAGCTGGATGCTGCGCCCCGTTGGCGATGCGTGCTGTTCCGGCGCCGTGACGTAGCCGCAATCCGACTGGGCCGCTACCGCCGCCGGCACGTCGAAGGTCTTGCAGTCGACGGATTGCCACGCCGCCCCGAACTTGGCACCTGCGAAAGTCTCTGCACGGGCGGCCGGGCTGCCGGCCATGGCCGCCCCGGCCATGAGGCCCAGCAGCAGCCAGCGTGGCCCCAGCGCGCTTGCTGGCTCCGGGGCGAGGAGGCTCCAGGCCCTGCCGGGCGTTCGACGTGGGGGTGCGGTCATCGGTGGGGGTTCCAGAGGATGTCGAGTGCAGGGAGGTCAGTTTTCCAGGCCACGCAGCTGCCCCTCGATGTGCTGGGGGGCCTCGATGGTGCGCAGCCATTTCACCGAACCGACCGCCCACTTCGGGTCGAGCTTGCGCAACTCGGCCACCAGGCCGGGCAGGTGCGCCGCCCCGTAGGTGATGAAGATCTTGTCGTCCGGCGACTGCATGATGCGCTGAGCGAGCGCACGGTTGCGGAAGTCGAGGATCACCGGAGCCATCCGGCCCGGCGCGGTGCCTGCGCCGGCTTGGGTGAGCGTGAACAGCCCCCGGCAGGTCACGCCGCCCAGGGCTTGCTGTGACGCCGTGCCACGTTTCAACCACTCCACCACTTTCGGCAGGAAGGTGTTGTCGTTCGTGGCGGGCTTGGGCTGGAAGTCGCTGGCATGCGCCTGCGCAAAAGCCGGGTCTTCCCGCATCAGGCGCTCGTACTCGGCCTTGAGTTCGAGGGCATCGACGTCGGCCACGAGGTGACGCTTCGGATGCTCGGCCTTGTCGGCCTCCAGCAGACCGAAGTAGTCGAGCTGGAACTTCATGCCGCAGACCTCACCGATCGACTTGTAGGTTCCGCTCAGGTCGCTGCCGCCCACGAGTTCCTGCGACAGCTGCTCGAAGAAGGCTTTCGATGCGGGCGTGGAGGTCTGCACGCCTTCGTAGTAGCTGACATAACCCTCGGACAAAGCCTTCTCCACGTCGTAGATGACGGCCTGGTAGAAGCGCTCGGAGCCGATGTGCTGCATGCCTTGGAAAACCACGCGCTTCGAGCCATTGGCCAGTGACACCTGCGGCACGGTGGCTGGGCGGGTCTCGGTGATGACCATCAGGTAGTAGAAAGGCGCCGCAACCAGCACGCCGAGCACCAGCGTCCAGCCCAGCAGGTTGCGCGACCAGACCGACGCGAACCGTCGGCCTGCGGCGGTGGGCGAGAGTCGTCGGACGACCCACGCGCTCGCGATGGCCAGCACCGCTGCGACAACCACCAGCAGGATGAGCAGCCCATAGCCCCAACCCAGGAGGATGGGCAGCCCGAGGACGAACGCGGCGACCAGCACGAACCAGGCGATCGCCTGCAGGCGGATGCGCCAGAGGGGCGAAGGCACGGCCGCGTGTGCGCCAGGAGACGGGTGCGTGTTCGACGGTGTTTTCATGCCGGGATGGTTTTCGGTGATGGGCCGAAGATCTCGTGCGTGGTGTGTCCGGCGTGGCTGAAGCCAGGCCCAGGCGTCCTGTGAACGCCCTGTTCAGGCATCCGACGGACCCTCACGGAAGTTTGCAGCAGAGGCCACGGGCACAGGCAGCGGCGTCTCTCGTGTTTTAGGGAGGCACGATTGCGAGCTGCCAGCCCTGGCGCTCATCGAGAACCCGCGGCTGTGCCCAACCCCGGTTGGCCGAGCTTTCCGGTTTGGCCAGGTCGGCCGCGCCGTTGGAAGTCCTCACGCGCCATGGGTGTGGGCGTGAGGCATGTGAGGATCGAGCCACCCCCCTCATCCCCCCCCCCATCCGACC
>LJHW01000030.1 GCA_001295865.1 beta proteobacterium AAP65 | reverse complement strand
CAGGGTGGAGGGTGGGACGGGTGGGCATGGAACTCCTCGCAGTGGTGGGTATTTCTCCGAAGCGCCGACTCTAGCGAAGGCTCGCGATGTTCCAAGGTCGCGGTCGGCGTCGCGCACGCAAGCTTGGCCGGCCCGGCGCTTCAGACCGCGATGCTGCGCAGCCCCGCCGGGATGTCGCAACGGCCGGCGCCGAAGAAGTTGCGGTAGGTCGGGTGGGCCAGGCGCGGTTGCGTGAGCCAGCTCGCGCCCTTGAGCACCGGCCGGCCGTCGAACCAGGGTGCGCTGTAGTCGCGGTAGAGGTGCGGCTCGAAGCCCTCGAAGGGAGCGAAGGCGCTGGCCGTCCATTCCCACACGTCGCCCCAGCGGAAGGCGGCGCCAGCCTGGCGCTGGGCCAGCACCCACTCGGCTTCGCAAGGGAGGCGGCGACCGGCCCAGCGGCACCAGGCCTGGGCTTCGTGCGCGCTGATGAAAGTGACGGCGAAGCCGGGGCGCGCTTGCGCGTGCAGCCGCTGCAGCCGCGCCGTGCCTTGCTGCTGCCGCCAGGCCCAGCCCGCTTCGGTCCACCAGCGAGCCTGGCCGTGGCCCTGTTCGAGGAAAGGCAGGAACTCGTCCCAGCGCAGGGCCTGGGCGTCGATGTTGAAGGGCGCCACGCGCTCGCGGCAGCGGCCGAACTCGTTGTCGAACGCGAAACCCGGAGCAGACACATCGCGGCCGAGTTCGATCTCTGCGCCCTCGATGCGCAGCGCGGCAGGCGGCGCTGGCAAGGGGCGCGGCTGCCAACGCGCGTCGGCCACTGGCACGCCCAGGCCCTGCGCCATGTACAGCGCAGCCTCGTGGTGCATGTCTTCGTGCAGCAGGGCCAGGCGGAAGGTGTAGAGCGTGTCGTCGCCGTCGTCCGGGGCGTCGGCCAGCAGGGCCAGCGTGGCCTCGAGCTGCCGCGCGAGTTCGGCCTTCGTCGTGGCCACGTCGGGCAGCGGCAAGGCCCAGCGCGTGGCGTGCGGCACGGCGCTGCTGTCGTAAAGCGCCTCGGCGTCGGGGCGCAGCGCGGGGCGGCGCGCGAGCGTGGGCTCGGCCCGCGGCCCCTGGCGCCAGGCCGGAAACCGCGTCGTCCACCAGCCCTGGAACCAGCCGATGTGGCCCAGTTCCCAGTGCGGCGGGTTCAGCACCGTGCTGGGCGGCACGTGCAGCCCGGGCAGGGCCTGCTCGAAGGCTGCAAAGGTGCCCAGCGTGTCGGTACGGCTGGCGCGCAGCAGCGCGGCCAGCGTGGCGCGCCCGCCGTGGCGCGCGGCCCAGGCTGGCGTGCCCGGGCTGCCCCGGCCAGCGGCCCCGGGCTCTGGTAGCGTCGTCACATGCATCGGCTGCCCATCGTTCGGCATCTCGTCCTCGTGACACCGGCGCTGGCTTCGGCCAACAACGGCAATTGGCAGACGGCGCGCCGCTGGGCACGCCTGCTGGCGCCAGCTTATCGCGTGACGCTGACCGACCATGCCACGCCCGCCCAGATCGAAGCCGCCGACGCCATGCTGGCGCTGCATGCGCGCCGCTCGGCAGCCTCCATCCAGGCCTGGCGCGAGGCCCACGCCACGCGGCCGCTGGTGGTGGCGCTCACGGGCACCGACCTCTACCGCGACATCGCCAGCGACGCCGATGCGCAGCGCTCGCTGGTGCTGGCCGACCGCCTCGTCGTGCTGAACCGTCACGGCGCGCGCGCGTTGCCTGCACCGCTGGACAGGAAAGCCCGCGTGGTGCTGCAAAGCTGCGCCGCACGCCAGCCGCTGACCAAGCCACTGCGTCACCTGCGTGTGCTGATGGTGGGCCACTTGCGCAACGAAAAAGACCCGCAGACCGTCTGGCGCGCCATCGCCCGCCTGCGCCACCGCGCCGATCTTCGCTTCGACCACATCGGCGGCGCGCTGGACCCACTGCTGGGCGCCGAAGCCCGTGCATTGGCTGCAGCCGACGCACGCTTCCGCTGGCTGGGCGCGCTGCCGCACGCTGCCACCCGCGCCCGCATCCAGCGCGCCCACCTGCTGGTGCACGCCAGCCGCATGGAAGGCGGCGCCCACGTGGTCATCGAGGCGCTGCGCAGCGGCACTGCGGTGCTGGCTTCGGCCATCGATGGCAACACCGGCCTGCTCGGCGACGACCACCCGGGCCTGTTCACGCCGGGCGACGACACCGCCTTGGCGACCTTGCTCGAGCGCTGCCGCGACGAGCCCGCCATACTGCCGGCCCTGAGGGCCGCAGGCGACCGCCAGGCGCCGCAGTTCACGCCCGAGGCCGAGGCCGCGGCGCTGCAGGCCTTGCTGGCCGAACTGCTGCCCCCCGGCTCATGAAGCTGCCCCCGAACCGGCGCTGAACCGGCTTGCAACCCGTCCCTGGAGACCCGCCCATGAATGCCCCCGAAAAGCCCAGCGGTGAACCGCGCCTGACCTCCCTGTCGCACGGCGGCGGCTGCGGCTGCAAGATCGCACCCGGCGTGCTGTCCGAGATCCTCAAGGGCACGGCCGCCATGCCCATCCCGAAAGAGCTGCTGGTGGGCATCGAGACGGCCGACGACGCCGCCGTCTACCAGCTCAACGACGAGCAGGCGCTGATCGCCACGACCGACTTCTTCATGCCCATCGTCGACGACCCCTTCGACTTCGGGCGCATCGCCGCCACCAACGCCATCAGCGATGTCTACGCCATGGGCGGTCGGCCCATCCTGGCGTTGGCGCTGGTGGGCATGCCCATCAACGTGCTGTCCACGCACACCATCGGGCGCGTGCTGGAGGGCGGCGCCTCCGTGTGCCGCACGGCAGGCATTCCCATCGCCGGCGGCCACACCATCGACAGCGTCGAGGCCATCTACGGCCTGGTGGCGCTGGGTCTTGTGCATCCTCGCCAAGTCAAGCGCAACGCCGACGCGCGCCCGGGCGACGTGCTGGTGCTCGGCAAGCCGCTGGGCGTGGGCGTGATGAGTGCGGCGCTGAAAAAGGGCGAGCTGGGCGAGGCCGGCTACGCGCAGATGATCGCCACGACCACGAAGCTCAACACGCCAGGGCCGGATCTGGCCGCCATCGACGGCGTGCACGCGCTGACGGACGTCACCGGCTTCGGCCTGGCGGGCCACGCGCTCGAACTGGCGCGCGGCGCCCGCTGCACGGTGCACATCGACTGGGCAGCGGTGCCCTTGCTGCAGGGCGTGCGCACCTTGGCCGGGCAGGGCTTCGTCACCGGGGCCTCGGGCCGCAACTGGGCCGGCTACGGGCACGACGTGGACGTGTCGGCCAGCCTGGCCGCCGAAGACCGCGCCCTGCTCACCGACCCCCAGACCAGCGGCGGCCTGCTCGTCAGCTGCGAGCCTGGTGCGGTGGACGCGGTGCTGGCCGTGTTCCGCCGCCACGGTTTCGACGCGGCGGCGGCGGTGGGCCGCATCGAGGCGGGTCCTGCGCGTCTGATGGTGGTCTGAGCGCGCTTGGCCCGCAACCCACTGCGCACGGCGGCTGCGCGTGCAAGAGCACTTGGATAGACTGCGGGCCCATGCGCCGATCCGCTGTCCTCTTCGTCATGCTGCTGTCCATGCTCTGGCAGTCGGTGGCGATGGCGCGCGTCGGCTCGACGGTGAGCGCGACGGCTGACTTGTCGCATGCGTTGTTGCACTGGCAAGGGGAAGCCCATCAGCACCACGACGATGGCTCCTACGAGCTCGATGACTCGAGCGAGTCGCTACAGCACGCGATGACCGACCACCTGAACGCATCGCTGGCACTGGCGGTGGCGGGCCCGCACCCGTTCCCGCCCTTGGGGTCGGCAGCGCCCGACGGGCTGCACGCGCAAGGCTTGCCCAACCCGTCGCTCGACGGCTTGCTCAGACCGCCTCGACGCTGCGCCTGAGCCGCATCCACTGCGGAAGTCAGCGGCGGGCGTCCACCCATCGACGCCCGGTCTGCCGCACCGGCACCCCACGCAAGCCACCGTCTGCCCCTGGCGTGACCTGAGCTCGCGTTCGGCCGGCCCCGGCTGCTCAATCGTCAGGACCATCGTGAATCCTCACCCTTGGCTTGCTGCCTGCGCTGTCGCGGGCAGCCTGGCAGGCGGGCCCGTCTGTGCCCAGCCTGCGGCATCACCAGAAGGCCGCGAGGCCGCCCTCCCACTGGCAGGCGCACCCGGTCCCGCCACCGGCAGCCTCAGCCTGCGTGCAGCGCTCGAAGCGGCATGGCAACGCGCCGTGGCGGCCCGCGAGAGCGAAGGCCAGCGTCGCCGTACCGAAGCGCTTCGCGCCGCGGCGGGCGGCCTCTGGGCTGCGCCGCCTGCTCTGGAGCTGAGCCACCGCAACGACCGCCTGCATCGGAATGCCGGCGGCCGAGAGACAGAGGTGGGCGTTGCCGTTTCTCTGTGGCTGCCCGGTCAAAGAGCGGCCCGAACCGCCACTGCAGACGCCGCCGGGGCCCAGGCCCTGGCTGCCGAACAGGTGGCCCGGCTGCGCCTGTCCGGTGAACTGCGAGAAGCGGCCTGGCAGATCGCCGCAGCCCAGGCCGAGCAGGCGCAGGCCGAGAGCCAGGCCCAGGGGCTGGGGCAACTGGCTGACGATGTCGAGCGGCGTGTCAAGGCTGGTGACCTCGCTCGTGCCGACGCGCTGGCCGCGCGGGCCGAGCACCTGGCGGCTACCGCGCTGCAGGCGGAGATGCGCCTGCGCCTGCAGGCTGCACGCGCGCGCTGGACCTTGCTGACAGGACTGACATCGGCGCCCGATCTGGCGGCGACGAACGACGATGCACCAAGCGCAGCCGCGCCGCATCCAGAACTGCAACTCGCCAGCCTGTCCACCGAACTCGCGCGCCAGCGCGTGGACCTGATGCGCCTCTCACGCCGCGATGCGCCTGAGCTGACCTTGGGCGTGAGACAGGACGTCCCCGGCCGGGCAGAGGCCTCGCGAGGCAGCCTGGTGCTCGGACTGCGCTTGCCCTTCGGCACCGACGACCGCAACCGATCACTGGAGGCGATGGCACTGAGCGAGCTGGATGTGGCCCAGACGCAAGAGCTGCGCCTGCGCGAGCGCGTGGACAGCGACATCGCCGCCGCGCGCGATGCGCTGCGCTTGGCCATGGTGCAGCTTGACGCCGAGACGGCGCGCGGTCGCCTGCTGCGCGAGCGCGCCATGCTGCTCGACAAGTCCTTCCGTGCCGGAGAGACGCCGCTGCCCGACCTGCTGCGCGCGTTGACCGCCGCGGCACAGGCTGACAGCGCCGCCGCCCGTCAGACCGCCGCGCTGGGCCTCGCCCGTGCGCGCCTGCAACAAACCCTCGGACGACTGCCATGAAAATTCTTCGAACCCGCCGCACGCTGCCGCAACTGAGGGGCGCTGCCTTGAGCGCGCTGATGCTGACCGCCACCATGGGCACCATGGCCGGCCCTGGTGCCCACGGCCCGAACGGCGAACATCTGGACAGCCCGGCCATGGTGCGCGTGGCCTCGGCACTGCCGCGCGTCGAAGCCAAGTCCGAGTCCTTCGAACTGGTCGCAGAACTGCGCCCCACGGCGTTGGCCATCGTCGTCGACCGCTACGAGACCAACGAGCCGGTGTTGGGCGCCACGCTCGAAGTCGAGAGCGGCTCGCTGAAGGCGGTCGCCGCCTTCCGCGAAGAGCAAGGCGATTACGCCGTCACCGACGCGGCCATGCTGAAGGCACTGGCCGCTCCCGGCGAGCATGGTCTGGTTTTCACGCTCGTGGCCGGCAATGACAGCGACCTGCTCGATGGCACGCTGGTCACCAGCGCGGCAGGTTCCGATACCGCCTCTGCGGTGGACAAGCACGGTCACGCCCATGAGGTCATGGGCCGCGGCCACGACCACCCACTGGAGCGTGCCGCCTGGGCCGGGGCTGGGGCCGCAGCCCTGGGTCTGATCGGCGCCATCGCGTGGTGGCGACAGCGCCGCCGCAGTCCCGGCAAGCTGCAGGGAGGTGCGTGATGCGGCACCACGTCACCCACCCGCCGCGCGGACAGGCCGTGTTCGCCGCCATGGCACTGGCTGTCAGCCTGTTCGGTCTGTTGTCGACGGCCCAAGCAGGACCCGGCGCGCACGGCCCCAATGGCGAACACCTCGACGCACCCGGTGCTGCGATCAACGCCTCGGGTCTGGCACGCCTGCCCGACGGCAGCGTGAACGTGCCCAAGCTCGCCCAGCGCCGCATGGCGATTCGTACCGTGCTGGCGCCGGAGTCCGAGGTGGCTGCCACGGTCGAACTGCCGGGCCGGGTGCTCATGGACCCCAACGCCAGCGGCCGCGTGCAGGCGGTTTACGGCGGGCGCATCGAGCCCGGCCCCAAGGGACTGCCGGTGGAAGGCCAGGCCGTGCAGCGCGGTGAGGTGCTGGCCTACGTGCGCTACCAAGCCGAGCCCTACGCGCTGGGCACGCAGCAGGCCCAACTGGTCGAGTTGCGCGCACAGCGCCAACTGGCCGAGCAGCGCGTGCAGCGCCTCGAAGCCCTGGAAGGCACGGTGCCGCGCAAGGACATCGAGGCGGCCCGCACCGAGGCCGGCAGCCTGGCCGAACGCGAGCGCAGCATTGGCGGCAGCCTCGTGGCGCGCGAGGCCCTGACCGCACCCGTCGGCGGCGTCATCGCCCGTGCCGACCTCGTCGCCGGCCAGGTCGTTGAGCTACGCGACGTGTTGTTCGAGGTGGTGGACCCTGCCCGCATGCTGGTGGAGGCCACCACCGCGGACGCCAGCCTGCCCGGCCGTGTGGCCGGTGCGTCGCTCCAGGGCGTGCCCGGAGCGACGCTGCGCCTGCTGGGCGCGTCGCGCTCGCTGCGGGACGGCGTGCTGCCGATCACCTTCGCCTTGCGTGCATCGAGGCCGGGTGCTGCCTTGCCACTCGCCATCGGCCAGCCCGTCACCGTTGTTGTGCAATCGAAGGACCGCATCAAGGGCGTGGTGCTGCCGGCGCAAGCCGTGGTGCGCAACCCGTCCAACGAGCCCATCGTCTGGATCAAGTCGGGGGCAGAGCGATTCGTCCCGCAGCCGGTGCAGTTCCGGCCGCTCGACGCGAACACGGTCGTGATCACCCAGGGCCTCAGCGCGGACAACCGCGTCGTCGTCCAGGGTGCACCGCTGATCGCGCAGATCCGCTGAACGGGGAAACGCACCATGTTCAACTGGATCGTTCGCACCAGCCTGCACAACCGGCTTTTCGTGCTGGCGGTGGCAGCGCTGCTGATGGCCTATGGCGCTCTGACGGCCTGGCGCACGCCGGTCGACGTGTTCCCGGATCTCAACAAGCCGCTGATCACCGTGCTCACCGAAGCCGGTGGCATGGCGCCGGAGGAGGTGGAGCAGCTCGTCACCTTTCCGCTGGAGACCGCCCTGAACGGCATGCCGGGCGTCACCCGAGTGCGCAGCACCTCGGGCGTGGGCCTGTCGCTGGTGTACGCCGAGTTCGACTGGGGCACCGACGTCTACCGCAACCGGCAGCTCGTGGCCGAGCGGCTGGCCCTGGTGCGCACCCAGATGCCTGGCGACATCACGCCGGTCATGGGCCCCGTGTCGTCGATCATGGGCGAGGTCATGCTGGTGGCGCTGCCGCTGGTGTCCGGCGAGGGCCGGTCTCCGGGCGCCACACCGATGGAGGCCCGCGAGTACGCCGACTTCGTGCTGCGCCCGCGGCTGCTGTCGATCCCCGGAGTCTCGCAGGTCATCCCCATCGGCGGTGAGGTGCGCACCTTGCGCGTGGCCCCCGACACCGCTCGCCTGGCGCAGTTCGGCGTTTCGCTCACCCAGGTTGAACAGGCGCTCAAAGGCTACGCGGGCAATGCGGGAGGGGGCTTCATCGACCTGAACAGCCGCGAGTACCTGATCCGGCACTTGGGCCGCAGCAACCGCATCGAAGATCTGGCCGGCATCGCCGTGGCCTGGAAGGACGGTCGCGCGATCCTGCTGGAACAGGTGGCGACCGTCTCCTTCGCAGCCGCACTCAAGCGCGGTGATGCCGGCTACAACGGTCTGCCGGCCGTGGTGATCAGCATCCAGAAGCAGCCCGTTGCCGACACCGTGAAGCTCACCGCGCAGATCGAGACGGCGCTCGCCGAGCTGAAGGCCGGCCTGCCCAGGGGCCTGGCCGAGCCCCGCGTGCTGTTCCGCCAGGCCGATTTCATCAAGGCCAGCACCGGCAACGTGGCCGAGGCGCTGCGCGACGGCGCCATCATGGTGGCCATCGTGCTGTTCGCCTTCCTGCTGTCGGTGCGCACGACGGTGATTTCGCTGGTGGCCATTCCCCTGTCGCTGGCGGTCACTGCACTCGTGTTCCAGTGGCTCGGGCAATCGATCAACGTGATGACGCTCGGCGGCCTGGCCATCGCGATCGGCGAGCTCGTCGACGATGCGGTGGTGGACGTGGAGAACATCCTGCGCCGGCTGAAGCAGAACCGGGCGGCCGGCAACCCCCGCTCGGTGCTGGAGGTGGTGCGCGGTGCCAGTGTCGAGGTGCGATCGGGCATCGTTTACGCCACCGCCATCGTCGTGCTCGTCTTCGTGCCGCTGTTCGCACTGCCAGGCATCGAGGGGCGGCTTTTTACGCCGCTGGGCATTGCCTACATCGTGTCGATACTGGCGTCGATGCTGGTGTCGATGACCGTGACGCCGGTCATGTGCTACTACATGCTGCCGACGATGAAGCGCCTGGACCACGGCGACAGCCCGCTGGTGACCTGGCTCAAGCGCCAGGATTCGAGGCTGCTGGCCTGGTCGTTCGGCCGCGCGAAGCTGCTCATCGCGCTGGCCATGCTGGCGGTGGCCGCTGCTGCGGCGACCGTGCCGTTTTTCCCGCGCGCCTTCCTGCCGGCCTTCAACGAGGGTTCGCTGGTGCTGGGCTTCGTGATGCAGCCGGGCACGTCGCTGGCAGAGGCCAACCGCATCGGCGCAGTGGCCGAGACGCTGATTCGCCAGGTGCCCGAGGTCACGCAAGTGGGCCGCCGCACGGGTCGCGGCGAGCTCGACGAACACGCCGAAGGTGTGCATTCGGCCGAGATCGATGTCGACCTGAATCGCTCAGGGCGCGACCGCGAAACCATCATGGCCGACATCCGCGAGCGGCTGTCCACGCTGCCCGCGCAAACCGCCATCGGTCAGCCCATCAGCCATCGGCTGGACCACCTGCTCTCGGGCGTGCGCGCGCAAGTGGCGGTGAAGATCTTCGGCGACGACACCGACACGCTCCGCGGTCTGGCCGAGCAGATGCGCGGCCAGCTCGCAACGGTGCCAGGTTTGGTCGACCTGACCGTCGAAAAGCAGGTGCTGATCCCGCAGATCACGGTGCGCCTGAACCAGCGCCAGGCGGCGCAGGCGGGGCTGTCGCCCGGCGAGGCCATCCGTGTGCTGCAGGCGCTGACCGACGGCGCGCACGGTGCCGACATCGTCGACGGCCCACGACGCTACGAACTGGTGCTCCGCCTGCCCGACGGGCAGCGCAGTCCGCAGGACCTGGCGCGCACGCTGATCGACACGCCGTCGGGTCGCATTCCGGTGTCCAGCATCGCGAGCGTGGAAGAGACCGACGGCCCGAACCAGATCGGCCGCGAGAACGGCCGCCGCCGCATCGTCGTGTACGCCAACACCGACGGCGGCGACATGGGGCGCGTCATCAAGGACATCCGCGGCATCATTGCCAACACGTCCTTGCCGCCCGGCAACTTCATCAGCCTGGAAGGTCAGTTCCAGGCACAGGAGCAGGCGACGCGCCTGATCGCCGGCCTGTCGGTGGTGTCGTTGGCGATGATGTTCCTGGTGCTGTACACGCGCTACCAGTCGGTGGTGCTGGCCGCCATCGTCATGGCCAACATCCCGCTGGCGCTGATCGGCTCGGTGGTGGCGATGTGGATCGCGGGGGTCAGCCTGTCGGTGGCATCGATGGTGGGCTTCATCACGCTGGCCGGCATTGCCACGCGCAACGGCATCCTGAAGATCAGCCACTACATCAACCTGTGCCGGCTCGAAGGTGAGAGCTTCGGCCAGGCCATGATCGTGCGCGGCTCGCTGGAACGGCTGACGCCGGTTCTGATGACGGCACTGGTGGCAGCCTTGGCACTGACGCCGCTGCTGCTGTCGGCCGATGCCCCCGGCAAGGAGATCCTGCATCCTGTGGCGGTGGTGATCTTCGGCGGACTGGTCAGCTCAACGCTGCTCGACACCTTGCTCACGCCGGTGCTGTTCTGGATGTTCGGCAGGCCAGCGACCCAGCGACTGACCCAGCCCCTGCCTGGACCCGGGCTCGCGGCACCGGCGGGCGCCCCAGGCGCCCCGGAAGCCTATTGAGTTGAAATCAGGCCTTTCAGCGGCGCCTGCTTCCGTGCGCCGCAAACTTCAAGGAGATCGGAGTGAGGATGAACAAGCTGCTTACCGGCATGGTGTTGGGCCTGCTGGCCGTGTCGTTCAATGCCGCCTATGCACACGGCGAAGCCAAGGCCAAGCATGGTGGTGTCGTGGCCAAGGCCAGTGACCTGGGTTTCGAACTGGTCGGCACGCCCACCGGTGCGGTGATCTACATCGACGACCACGGCAAGCCCATGGCGCCCGCCGGCATGGCCGGCAAGCTGACCGTGCTCAAGGGCAGCGAGAAGTCCGAAGCCGAACTCGCGGTCGCAGGCGACAAGCTGGAAGCCAAAGGTGTGAAGCTCGCAGCCGGTGCGAAGGTCGTGGCCGCCCTGACCACGCCGAGCCGGAAGGTGATCACGGTGAGATTCACGGTCAAGTAGACGATGCCGTCTTTCCGCCACCCGGCCGCGCTGCCTGCGTTGAGGGGCGGGCTGCTCGCCCTGCTGGCCGCGGCGCTGTTCGGCGTCAGCACGCCGCTGGTGCAGCAGTTCGGCTTCGGGCTGGGCGCTTTCAGCACCGCAGCGCTGCTGTACGCCGGGGCGGCGGCCGTCGGCTTGTTCTCGCGGCAGCCGATCCAGCGCGAAGCGCGCCTGCAGCGCGCCGACCTGCCCCGGCTGATCGCGATGGCGGGCTTCGGCGCGGTCGTCGGTCCGGTGGCGCTGGCCTGGGGCCTTCAGCACACCAGCGGCACGAGCGCCTCGCTGATGCTGACGCTGGAAGCGCTGTTCACCGCGGTGCTGGCCTGGCGCCTGTACCGCGAGACCATGGACGCCCGCGTCTGGGCGGCGATGGCGCTTCTCCTGGCCGGGGGCATGGTGCTGGTGCTGGACCAGGGCAGGTCGGGCGGCGCCCAGCTGTGGGGCCTGCTGGCCGTCCTGCTGGCCACGGCAGCATGGGGCGTGGACAACACCCTGTCGCGTGCGCTGGCCGAGCGTGACCCTGGGCAGGTGGTGATGGTCAAGGCCTTGCTGGGGGCCACGGCCACCAGCGCCCTGGCCGTGGCATTCGGAGAGCCGCTGCCCTCGGCGCTGGCCGCGATGGCCCTGTTTGCCATCGGTGCCACCGGCTATGGCTTGAGCCTGCGCTTCTACCTGCTGGCGCAGCGGGCCTTCGGTGCGGCGCGCACGGGATCGGTGTTTGCCTTTGCGCCGTTCATTGGCGCGGCCTTCGCGGTGGCACTGGGCGATCGGTCAGCCAGCGGGCTGATGGCGCTGGGCAGTGCGCTGATGTTGGCCGGCGTGGTGCTGCACCTGGCCGAGTCGCATGACCACGAGCATGCGCATGAAGCGCTGGAGCACGAGCACGCACATCGACACGACGACGGTCACCACGACCACCCACACGACCCCATGCCCGCGGCGGAGCACAGCCATGTGCATCGGCATGCACCGCTGCGCCACCGGCACCCGCATGTGCCCGATGCCCACCACGGGCACCCGCACTGAAGTCACGGGCAGTCGCGTCACGCCGAACTGCTCCACGCTCGACGCTCTGGCGGCTGTCACCAGAGCTTCATCTTGTGAGCGCACGATCTGGCGTCCCCATTGAGCTTCGAGGTACTGCCATGTCCCGTCTCGTGCTGGCGTTGACCGCCGTCTTGACCCTCGTTCCCACGGCGCATGCGCAGACCGTCGTTGGTGGTTCGGTCTTCACCGTGCAGGGCATGGTGGGCGCAGGTCGGCTCGCCGCCAACCTGCGCGACAGCCACGGCGAAACCTTCGGCTCGATCAGCGGCCTGTGGGCGAACGCCGCGAGTTGGACGCGCCAGGGCGACACCTACACCGGCACCTTCCTGGCCGCACCCGACCGCGGCTACAACATCGCCGGCACCATCGACTACGCGCCGCGCTTGAACACGCTGCAGATGAGCTTCACGCCGGCCGCTGTCGGCGCCAGCGGCCTGCTGCCGACCCAGATCTCTCTCGGTCTGCTGGACGCGACCCGCCTGTACGAAACGGTGGCCGGTGGCGGCACCCAGCTCTTCAGCGGCCTGGACCCCGTGCCCGGCGGCGTGGCCACGGGCGGTGCCCGGCCGGCCACCGCCGCTCTGCCCGAACTGCCCCAAGCCTTCAACGGCAAGCTCTCGCTGGATGCCGAAGGCGTGGTGGTGCTGGCCGACGGCTCGCGCCTGGTCAGCGACGAATACGGCCCATCGATCTACCGCTTCGCGGCCGATGGGCGTTTCATCGGGGCCTTGGAAGTGGCTGCTTCGGTGCGCCCCATCCGCAACGGCGTCACCGACTACAGCAGCAACAACCCGACCACGGGGCAAGCGGCACCCAGCCCTGCCAACCCCACAGCCGGCCGGGCGAACAACCAGGGTTTCGAGGGCTTGAGCATCTCGCCCGATGGCAAGACGCTCTTCGTGGGACTGCAAAGTGCGGCTCGCCAGGACATCAACCTGTCGAGCGCCGCTGCGACGCGTGACCACACGCGCGTCTTCACCTACGACATCAGCAGCCCCGACAACATCCGCCTCAGCGGCGAGTACGTGGTGAAACTGCCCCGCTTCGTGCAGAACGGCGCCACGCTCGTGGCGGCCCAGAGCGAACTGCTGGCGCTGTCATCCACGCAGTTCCTCATGCTGCCGCGCGACAGCAACGGCAATGCCGTGGGCACGCAGACCTCGTTGTTGCGGCAGGTCGAGATCGTGGACCTGGCCGAGGCCACCAACATCCTGGGGGCCTCGTTCGAGAGCCAGGTGGCACCGGGCGGTGTGCTCAACCCGGCCATCGTGCCGGCGGCCAAGCAGGTGCTGCTGGACATCAACGACCGCAGCCAGCTCAACCGTTTCGGTCTCACCAATGGCCTGCAGGCGGGTTTCGAGAACCTCTCTGAGAAATGGGAAGGCCTGGCCCTGCTGCCGGCGCTGGACCCCGACCGCCCCGACGACTACTTTCTTTTCATCGCCAACGACAACGACTTCGCGACCACCGACGGTTTCCACGCGGGCGCTGCGTACAACGACGGCAAGGACCTCGACACCATGTTCCTGGCCTACCGCGTGACGATCAGTGCGGTGCCTGAGCCAGGTTCCGCGCTGCTGATGGCGGTCGGCGGTCTGCTGTTGCTGCGGGTGGTGCGGCGACGGGTTGGTGCCGTCAGCGCGAGCTGACAGCGGCCTGCGGCCGCTGCAGTTCTCCGTTGCGCGCGCCCTGCGTTGCGGGCCCTCAGAAGCTGACCGTCAGCGTCGCGCTCCAGGTCCGAGGTGCCAAGGGGTAGAGGTAGGCATGCCCGTACTGGAAGGGGGCCTCCTTCCAGGCGCGTTCATCGGCCAGGTTGTCCACCCCGACGCGCCACAGCGCACGCTGGCCGCCGCTCAGCACCTGGGCGTAGCGCAAAGCCACGTCCAAGCGCGTCCAGCCCGGCGTGCTCACGCTGTTGTCGGGCAGCACGGCGCGGGCGCTTTCGTGGCTGATGAAGGCAAGCGCGGCCAAGCCTGGCAGCGCCGCCACGTTCCAGGCCGCCTGCAGCTTGGCGCTGCGGGCCGGCACGTTGGTGGGACGCTTGCCGTTCTCGGCCGCCGTGACCGAGCCCTTGCGGCGGGCCTGCAAGGCCAGCACGCTGCCGCGCAGGCTGAAGGCGCCGGCGCGCCATTCGGCTTCGGCCTCCAGGCCGCGGTGGCGGGCGCTGCCGTCGGCGGTGCGGGTGCAACTGCCGGCCACGTCGCAGGCGCCCAGATCGCGCCACTCGGGGCGGTCGATGTCGAAGGCGGCCACGCGCCAATCGAGCGCGCGGCTGCTGTGTTTGTAGCCCAGCTCGATCTGGCGGCTCTTCAGCGCGGGCAGGGCGCGCCCGGCGTTCGTGTATCGCGAGCGGTTCGGGGCCACTTCGGTTTCCACACCCTGGCCCCAGCTCGCGTAGGCCGTGCCGGCGTCACCCACGTCCTGGCTGATGGCCAGCCACGGCGTGGTGAAGGACTGGCCGTAGTCGGTGGGGCGCGAGCCGTCGGTGCGCACGCTGGCGCGCTGCAGGCGGCTGTGGCGCAGGCCGGCCCAGGCGCGCAGGCCCTGGCCGAAATCGACGGCATCCTGCGCGAAGACTTCGGTGCTGCGCTCGTCGCGCTGCGTGTTCTCGTCGGTGAGGGCCGGGTCGGCGGGCACCACGGCCGTGCCATCGATGCGGCCGCTGCCCACGTAGTTGTAGGCCTGGCGGCCGAAGCGCGCCGTGTGGCGCGTGCCCAGCACGCCCAGCTTGAACTGGTGCCGCAGCGCGCCGGTGGTGGCCTGGCCCTGCACGGCCAGGCTCAGGGCGTCGCTGTTGCGGCGCTCGCCTTCGCTGCGGAAATCGTAGTAATCGAAGCTGCCGTCGCTGCAGTAGCGGTCGTAGTTGTTTTCGGCGCTGCAGCCGAAGGGGAAGGCGATGCGGTCGTCGGTGCGCAGGCGCTGCACCAGGCCGTGCGCCACGAACTCCAGCCGTTCGGCGAGCGTCTGCGTGTAGCGCAGCGAGGCCGTGCGCCCCTGCATCACCACCGGCAGGCTCCAGGCCTGGTTGTTGAGGTTGGTGCGCGGGTCGATGCTGTCGGCATCGGGCAGGCGGTTGCCCAGCAGGCTGAAGCCCGGCGTGCTGCGCTGGCTCTGGCGGCCGAGCTCGAATTCGGCTTCGAGCAGCGAGCCTTCCGCGGGCTGCACTTCGAACGCGCCGGCCAGCAGGCTGCGGCTGCCGCGGGCGTTGCGCATCGGTGGGTCGAGCCGCTCGGCACTCGCGTTCACGCGCCACCCCAGGCGCAGGCCCTCGTCGCTGCGGTCGCCCACGTCAACGGCCGCGGCCACGCTGCCATCGGCCTCCCAGCCCAGGCGCGCCTGGCGCACGGCGCGCTGCGGGCGCTTGACCACCAGGTTGACCAGCCCGCCCGGCGCGCTGATGCCGGCCTGCAGGCCGCTGGTGCCCTTGAGGATCTCCAGCGCCTGCTTGTTGGTCTGGCCGGTCACGGTTTCGGCGTTGATGGGCAAGCCGTCACGCCGGTAGTTGGAGCGGTTGTCCAGCGTGTAGCCGCGCACGGCGAGCTGGCTCCAGTAGCCCGGCGGGTTGTAGGCGTCGGTGATGCCGGCGTCCAGCCGCGTGATGTCGGCCAGGCTGGCGATGCCCGCGTCTTGCAGCTGCGCGGTGGTGATGACGCTGGCCGACATCGGCAGCCTTGAGAGCGGCACGTCGCCGAAGCCGGCCACGCTGGCCCGGTTGCTGCTGCTCGCGCCGGTGACCGTGATCACCTGCGTGGGGCCGCTCTGGGCCAGCGCGCTGCCGGCCGCCAGGCACAGCAAGGAAAGGGAGAAGGAAGCGGGAAAGGAAGGAACAAATGCCATCGTGTTGCCTAGTGAGCGATGGCAGGTGGGCAAACTGGAAACCGCGCACGGAGAACCCGTGCGGCATTCAGGCTGCTTCCCTGCGCGAGGATTACCTCAATCAGGTTCAAAGGGACTTTCTCAGTCGGGCCCTGTCGAGCCCAACACCCCTAGCGGTGTGCTGCGCGGCCTGGAGGGCCCGCAGCGGCGGCGATTATGTCTCGGCCGGCGCCGGCTTGTCGGGCAGCACGCCCAGGCGCTGCTGCAGCAGCGGGCTGGTGGTGGTGTACTGCAGCAGTACCCGGCCCTCGGGCGAGAGGCGTGCCGCAGCGGCGTAGGCCGCGAGGGTGGCTTCGTGGAAGCCACTGACGATGAGTTTGCGCTTGCCCGGGTAGGTGTTGATGTCGCCGACGGCGTAGACGCCTGGCAAGGCGGTCTCGAACTTCTCGGTGTCCACGCGCAGCTGCTTGCGTTCCAGCGCCAGGCCCCAGTCGGCGATGGGCCCGAGCTTGGGGCTCAGGCCCAGCAGCACCAGCATCAGTTGGGCGGGCAGGGCGGTGGTGGTGCCATCGGGCAAGGCCACCTGCACGGCTGCAAGCCGGCCCTTGGCGTCACCGGTCAGGCCCACCGGTTGGCCGGCCACAAAACGCATCGCGCCTTGCTCGCACAGCGCGCGCATCTGCGCCACGGTCTCCGGTGCGGCACGGAAGGCATCGCGGCGGTGCATCAGCGTCACGCTGGCGGCGCGTTGCGGGCCGGCGGTTGCGCAGGCGATGGCGGCTTCCAGCGCGGCATCTTCGTCGCCCATCACCACCACGTCCTGCCCGGCCCAGGCGGTGGCTTCGGGGCGGCGGTAGTGCAGGCCCTGGCCTTCGAAGGCTGCTGCGCCTTCCAGCGTGAGATGGCGCGGCTGGAAGCTGCCCACGCCTGCGGCGATGAAAACCGTGCGGGCGGTGAAGTGCAGGCCGGCATCGGTGTCCACGCGGTAGGCCGGCGTGCCGTCGGGCTGCACCACGGCTTCGAGCCGCGTCACTTGCTGGCCGGTGTGGAAACGCGGCTGGAAAGGCGACACCTGCTGCAGCAGGCGTTCGGCCAGTTCACGGCCGGTGCACAGCGGCAGGGCCGGGATGTCGTAAATGGGCTTGTCGGGGTAGAGCTCGGTGCACTGGCCGCCGGGGCCGGGCAGGCTGTCGACGACCTCGGCTTGCAGGCCCAGCAGCCCGAGCTGGAACACCTGGAACAGCCCCACCGGGCCGGCGCCGATGACCAGCGCGTCGGTGGGGAGGGGCGTGCCGCTGTCCGGGTTCAAGGCGCCGGCCGCTCAGCGCGCCAGCTGGTCGAGCTTGCCGGTGCGGTCTTTCCACTCTTCGGCGTCGGGCAGCGGGGCCTTGCGCTTGGTGATGCTGGGCCAGTTGCGCGCCAGGTCGGCGTTGAGCTTGATGAAGGCCAGCTGGTCGCTCGGCACATCTTCTTCGGGCAGGATGGCGTTGACCGGGCACTCCGGGATGCACACGGCGCAGTCGATGCACTCGTCGGGGTCGATGACGAGCATGTTCGGGCCTTCACGGAAGCAGTCGACGGGGCAGACGTCGACGCAATCGGTGTACTTGCAGCGGATGCAGGAATCGAGAACAACGTGGGTCATGGGGCTCTCTGTGGAGTGTCGTGGGGCGTGGGGCCATGCCGCAGCCCGCAACAAAACCCGATTTTAAGGGGCAGCCTTCGCTCGGCCGGCTTGCGTTGGCACAAGGCCTGTTGGCGGGATGGCGGCGCAGGCCGCGGTGGCGTCAGTCTGTGGTGCCATCGTGACGGCGCGCGCGCCCGCGCCCACGGTCACCACCGTCGGGCGGCTGGCGTGCAGCAGCGCGGCCTCGGCCAGCCCAGCGAGCGCGTGGTCGCTGCTCAAGGCGTCGGGCCAGCCGGCGCGCGAGACCACGCACACCGGCGTGTCGGCCGCCCAGCCTGCCTGCAGCAGCTGCCGGCCCAGAGCGCCCAGCTGTCGTCCGGCCATGTAGAAGACCTCGGTGTCGGCGTGGTGGCCGGCTTGCAGCTGGCTGTCGGCCGTCATCGCGGTGGTGAGGCTCACGCTGCGGCCGGTGCCGCGGCGCGTGAGCGGCCTTTGGGTGTGTGCCGCCGCGGCGATGGCGGCGGTGATGCCCGGCACCACCTCGCTCTCGATGCCTGCCGCGGCCAAAGCCTGCAGCTCTTCTTCAAGCCGGCCGAAGACGCTGGCGTCGCCGCCTTTGAGCCGCACCACCAAGGCGTGTGCACGCGCCTGGCGCACGAGCAGCGCGTCGATGCTGGCCTGCGGCGTGCTCTTGCAGAAGCCGCGCTTGCCCACATCCATCCAGCGCGCCTTGGGCGCGAACTCGCGCAAGGCGGGGTCGGTCAGCGCATCGAAGAGCACCACGTCGGCCTGCGCCAGCCAGCGTGCACCGCGCAGGGTGATGAGGTCGGCCGCGCCCGGCCCGGCCCCGATGAAGACAACGCGGCCCATGGCGCTGCCCTCAGGCCGCCGCGCGCACGAGCAGCGCGCCGCTGGTGCGGTGGGTGGCGGGGTCCACGACGATCAGCGCACCGCCCGCGCGCTGCTGCGCATAGGGCGCCAGCGGCAGCGGCTGCTGCAGCTCGAACACCACCTCGCCGATCTCGTTGACGGCCAGGGTTTGGGCCGGTGCGGGCTGCAGCGTGTGGATGTCCAGGCGCTGCGCCACCTCCACCAGCCGCGCCTGCACCCAGCGGTGGCCGTGGCGCACCCAGTACTTGCGGCCGGGCGTGGCAGGCTCCAGGTCCAACCAGGCCAGCGTGGCGCTGAAGCGCTGCACCGGGGCCAGGGCAGAAGGTGTGCCGAGCCAGTCGCCGCGCGAGATGTCGAGCTGGCGGTCCAGCACCACGCCGGCCGACCAACCGGCCTGCACCTCGGCCACCGTGGCCCCCGCGCGGCGCAGCCCGGCCACCACGGCCTGCTCGCCACTCGGGAAGACCTGCAGCGTGTCGCCCACCTGCACCGCGCCCTGGGCCACGCGGCCCCAGAACACGCGCGGGTTGTCGCCGGTGCCATCGCCCTCGCGGGCCACGTACTGCACGGGCAGGCTGAAGGCTTCGGCGGCGTTGGCTTGCGCCTGTGCACCATCGGCCTCGGCCGTGCTCGGCAGGCCTTCCAGCAACTCCAGCAACGTGGGGCCGCTGTACCAGCCAGCGTCCATCGGCACGGCCACGTTGTCGCCGCGCAGGGCCGACACCGGCACGATGCCGGCATGCCGCACGCCGGCTTCATCGGCGAAGGCCTGCAGCGCCTGCGCCACGGCCTCGAAGGCCGGGCCGGGCTCGGCCATGGCGTCGAGCTTGTTCACCGCGAACACGATGCTCGGCACGCGCAGCAGCTGCGCCAGCAGCGTGTGGCGGCGGGTCTGCGGCAGCAGGCGCACGGGGCGCTGCGTGAGGTCGAGCTTGGTGATGTCCACCAGCACCACGGCAGCGTCGCTGCCCGCGGCGGCTGTGACCATGTTGCGCGTGTACTGCTCGTGGCCGGGCGCGTCGGCGATGATGAACTTGCGCGCCGGCGTGGCGAAGTAGCGGTAGGCCACGTCAATGGTGATGCCCTGTTCACGCTCGGCTTCCAGGCCGTCGGTGAGCAGGCTCAGGTCGATGGGTTCACCGGCGGCGCGGCGCTGCAGCGTGTCGAGCTGGTCGGCCAGGATGGCGCGGCTGTCGAAGAGCAGGCGGCCGATCAGCGTGCTCTTGCCGTCGTCCACGCTGCCGGCGGTGAGGAAACGCAGCGCCGGGCGCGCCGGGCTGCTGTCGGCCGCGTGCGCGGGCCGCGCGCTGGCGGCGGGTTGCAAGGCCGTCATCAGAAATACCCTTCTTTCTTGCGCCGCTCCATCGAAGCGTCGGAGGTGCGGTCGTCCATGCGCGTGGCGCCGCGCTCGCTGACGGTGACCGTCAGCGTTTCGGCCACCACCTCCACGGCGTTGGCGGCCTGGCTTTCCACGGGGCAGGTGCAGGTCATGTCACCCACGGTGCGGAAACGCACCGGCAGGCTCTCCACCACCTCGCCCGCGGCCGGCGGCGTGACCTCGGTCACCGGCACCAGCAGGCCCTTGCGGCGCACCACGGGCCGCTCGTGCCGGTAGTACAGGCCGGGCAGCGGGATGTTTTCGCGGGCGATGTAGAGCCACACGTCGAGCTCGGTCCAGTTGCTGATGGGGAAGGCGCGGAAGTGCTCGCCGGGCTTGATACGTGTGTTGAACAGCGTCCAGAGTTCGGGCCGCTGTTCCTTGGGCTGCCATTGGCCGAAGCTGTCGCGGTGGCTGAAGATGCGCTCCTTCGCCCGCGCCTTCTCTTCGTCGCGCCGAGCGCCGCCGATCAGGCAGTCGAATCGGTGCTCTTCGATGGCTTCCAGCAGTGCCACGGTCTGGTGGCCGTTGCGGCTTTCCAGCGGGTGCGCCAGGCGCACGGTGCCGCGGCGCATGCTTTCTTCGACGCTGCCCACCACCAGGCGTTCGCCCATCTCGGCCACGCGCTGGTCACGGAAATCGATGACTTCGGGGAAGTTGTGGCCGGTGTCGACATGCAGCAGTGGGAAGGGCAGGCGGCCGACGAACTGGTTTCCCGACACACGCTGTTTGAAGGCCTTTTCGGCCAGACGCAGCACCACGCAGCTGTCCTTGCCGCCGCTGAAGAGCAGGGCGGGGCGCTCGAAGCTGGCCGCCACCTCGCGCAGGATGAAGATGGCTTCTTCTTCCAGCCCGTCGAGGTGCTGGTGGTCCAGGGCCGGCAGCAGTTGCTCCAGGCTGGGGGGCGCGTTCATGCGGTTTCCTTCTTGGGTACGGCGCTGACCGTGCTGACGTGCAGGCCGCATTCCTTGGCGTCTTCCTGTTCCCACCACCAGCGGCCGGCGCGGATGTCTTCGCCCAGCGCCACGGCGCGTGTGCAGGGCTCGCAGCCGATGCTGGGATAGAACTCGTCGTGCAGCGGGTTGTAGGGTACGCCGTGGTGGGCGATGAAGTGCCACACATCGGCCTGGCTCCACGCAGCCAGGGGGTTGAGCTTCTCGCGGCCGTGTTCGTCCACGCTGCTCACCGGCAGTTCAGCGCGTGCATCGCTTTGCTCGCGACGCAGGCCCGTCACCCAGGCCGTGCGGCCCGCCAGCGCGCGGGACAGCGGCTCCAGCTTGCGCAGGCCGCAGCAGGCCTTGCGCAGCTCGATGCTCTGGCGCATGGGCAGTTCGCCGTGCTGGCGGGTGAAACTGACCACCGCCTCGGCCGCCGGCGCCCATCGCTCGATCGCCAGGCTGTATTGCGCTTCGGTCTGGTCCATCAGCGCCAGCGTCTGCGCATGCAGGCGGCCGGTCTGCAGCGTGGCCAGCGTGATGGGCAGGCGGTGCTGGGCGATCAGCGCGGTGAGCACCATGTCTTCGGCACCCAGGCTCGTGGTGAAGACGATGCGGCAGGCATGGCGATCGGCTGCGCTGCGCAGCAGGGCCACGGTCTCGGCGACGCGCTCTTCATGGCCCGGCGTGGCGCGGGCGTAGAGCTCGATGGCGCGGCTCATGCTGCGGCGCTCCGCTCGGGCGGCACGGTCTGGTAGTGCGCCGGGAAGAAGCCCAGCGCACGTTGCGCGGCGGCCAGTGACTGGTCGGCGCGCAACTGCACCGCACTGAAGCCGCAGCGCTGCAGCAGCGGCAGCATGTCCACGAGCACGTCGCCGGTGGCGATCAAAGGCCCGGTGTGGCGCAGCCGGCTGCGCAGCAGCACGGCTTGCGAATAGGCGCGGCCGTCGGTCCACTTCGGAAAACACAGCTGCACCGGACGGCCGGGCGCCCAGCCTTCGGCCAGGGCCAGCACGTCGACGGTGTTGTCCAGCGCCAGCGTGTCGGCTGGCAGCGGGGTGTGGGGGTCGATGAAGTCCATGGGGTTCTCTCAGGCCGCGGCCTCGGCAGGCGCCGGGGCGGCCGTGCTGCGGCGCACGGCATCGGCCGCCTGGCGGAAGGGCTGGGCGCCCAAGCGCCGGGCGGTGTCGACAAAATGCTCGCCGCGGTGGCGCTGCTGCAGGTACACGCCGACCACGGCCTCGATGACATCGGGCACCTCGTCGGCCGCGAAGCTGGGGCCGATCACCTTGCCGGCCACGGCCGCGCCGCTGAGCGTGCTGCCGTCGGCACCGGCCACCGTGACCTGGTACCACTCGCTGCCGTCCTTGTCGACGCCGAGGATGCCGATGTGCCCGCTGTGGTGGTGGCCGCAGCTGTTGATGCAGCCGCTGATGTGCAGGTCGATGTCGCCGATGTCGTGCAGCTCGTCGAGATCGCTGAAACGCTCGGTCAAGGCGGCGGCGATGGGCAGCGAACGGGCGTTGGCCAGCGCGCAGAGGTCGCCGCCGGGGCAAGCGATCATGTCGGTCAGCAGGCCGATGTTCGGCGTGGCCAGGCCCAGGGCGCGGGCGGCCACCCAGAGGCCGTGCAAGTCGTTCTGGTGCACCCAGGGCAGCAGCAGGTTCTGGTCGTGCGTGACGCGCAGTTCGCCCTGGCTGTAGTGCTCGGCCAGGCCGGCGGCGGCGTCCATCTGGTCGGCCGTCACGTCCCCCGGCGGCAGGCCGGCGCGCTTGAGCGAGAGCGTCACCGCGCGGTAGCCCGGCAGGCGGTGCGCGTGCACGTTGCGCTGCAGCCAGCGGGTGTAGGCCGGTTCGCGCAGGGGCTCGGCGGCGGTGTCGATCACCGTTTCGGCCGTGGCCTGCACCGGGTTCACGAAGCTGGCCGCCACGCGTTCGAGTTCGGCCTGCGGGATGAAGGTGGTGGCCGGGTCGGCCACCAGGGCCTCGAACTCGCGCTGCACGGCATCGACGAACTTCTGCCCCTCGGCCTTCACCAGGATCTTGATGCGCGCCTTGTACATGTTGTCGCGCCGGCCGTAGAGGTTGTAGACGCGCACCACGGCCTCGATGTAAACGAGGATCTGCTGCCAGGGCACGAAGGTGTTGAAGGGCGTGGCGATCACCGGCGTGCGGCCCATGCCGCCGCCCACGGCGACGCTGAAGCCCACCTCGCCGGCGGCATTCTTCACCAGCGTCAGGCCGATGTCGTGCCAGGCGGTGGCGGCGCGGTCTTCACGCGCGCCCGTCACGGCGATCTTGAACTTGCGCGGCAGGAAAGCGAACTCGGGGTGCAGCGTGCTCCACTGGCGCAGGATCTCGCAGTAGGGCCGCGGGTCCACCACCTCGTCAGGGGCGATGCCGGCCAGCGCGTCGGTGGTGATGTTGCGGATGCAGTTGCCGCTGGTCTGGATGCCGTGCATGTCCACCTCGGCCAGCAGGTCCATCACGTCGGCGCTGCGCGCCAGCGGGATCCAGTTGAACTGCAGGTTCTGCCGCGTGGTGAAGTGGCCGAAGCCGCCGTGCTCGGTGGGCAGGCCGGCGTCCTGCAAGTCGTGTTCACGCGCGATGCGCGCCAGCTGCCGCAGCTGGCGGCTGCTGAGCTCGCCGTAGGGCACGGCCACGCGCAGCATGGGGGCGTGGCGTTGCACGTACCAGCCGTTCTGCAGGCGCAGCGGGCGGAACTCTTCGTCGGGCAGTTCTCCGGCCAGGTGGCGCTGCAATTGGTCGCGGTACTGCGCGGCGCGGGCTCGGACGAAGTGGCGGTCGAATTCGGTGTATCGGTACATAGATGAAGGTGTAGCGCTTCAGGCCAGGGCTTGCCCCAGGTTGAACAGGCTGATGCTGACGATCACCACGCCCACCAGCACCAGCAGGGTGCGCGTGGACAGGCGGCGCGTCATCATGGCGGCCAAGGGGGCGGCAAAAAGACCGCCCACGACCAGGCCGGCGACGGTGGGCCAGGGTGTCTGCTCCACGAGCAGACTGAAAACGCCAGCGCTGACGAAGGTGAGAAAAAACTCGGCCAGGTTCACCGAGCCGATGGTGGTGCGGGGGTCGTGGCCGGTGCCTACCAGCGTGGTGGTGACCACCGGGCCCCAGCCGCCGCCGCCGGCTGCATCGACAAAACCGCCCAGCAGGCCCAGCTTGGCCACGTGGCGCAGCTCGCCGTGGTTGGGGCGGCGCTTGCGGAAGGCCTTGCTCAGCACGAAGAGCCCCATGCCAAGCAGGTAGGCGGCGACGAAGGGCTTGATCGTGTCGCCGTCCATGCTGGAGACCGCCCAGGCCCCGAGCACCGCGCCCGCGATGCCCGGCAGCAGCAGGCGCAAGAACAACTGGCGGCTGACGTTGCCCAGCTTCACGTGCGCCACACCCGACACGCCCGTGGTGAACACCTCGGCGATGTGCACGCTGGCGCTGGCCACGGCGGGTGGCGAGCCGGTGGCCAGCAGAAAGCTGGTGGAGGTGATGCCGTAGGCCATGCCCAGGGCGCCGTCGATGGCCTGGGCGATCAGCCCGACGAGCACGGCCCACCAGAAGGCCTCAGAGTGCAGAACGGCGCTGACGATCTGCCAGCTGTCGTGCTGCTGGGCCAGGCGCGTGCCCAACCAGGCGATCACGCCCGCCAACAAAAGCAGCACCGACCACATGGCCGCGCGCAGCACCGGGTGCAGCGGCGAAGCAGCCAGCCCTTTCTCCACGGGCGGCAAGCCCAGCGCCTGGTGCTCGGCGTTGAGGGGCGTGTCGGAAAGGTCGAGGTCGCGGATTTTCATGGGGAGCCCCCAGCCCACCGAGGCCGGGAAGCGGCGACTGTAGGCAGCCAGTGTTATTTCTGGAAGTAAATAATTGGAATCGCCTTATATGCATTTAAGCATTTGGTCTGGGCGATCAAGTGCCCTTCCTAGAATCACACCATGAAAAAACAACTGTTCCTGGCTGCCGCCGTGCTGGCCCTGGCGGGATGCCAGACCGTGCCCGTGCCGCCGCCGGTATCTCAGCCGACCGCGCCCCCGGTGGCCGCCACTGACACGGCGGTGAAGCCCGTCGCCGCGCCGCCGCTTGCACCCCCACCTGCACCCGCGCCGGCACCGGTCTTTGCCCCGCGCCCACCGCGCATCGGCCTGGCGCTGGGCGGTGGGGCCGCGCGCGGTTTTGCGCACATCGGCGTCATCCAGGTGCTGGAAGAAAACGGCATCCGCCCGGCACTGGTGGTAGGCACCTCGGCGGGCAGCCTGGTAGCGGCGCTCTATGCCTCGGGCATGACTGGTATGCAGATGGGCACGCTGGCACAGACCATGGATGAGGGCGCCATCACCGACTGGGCCTTCCCGGGCCGCGGCCTCATCCGCGGCGAGGCGCTGGCGCGCTACGTGCGCGAGCAGACCGCCGGCCTGCCCATCGAGCAGATGAAGTTGCCGCTGGGCATCGTGGCCACCGATCTCGACACCGGCGCTGGCGTGCTCTTCCAGCGCGGCGACACCGGCGTGGCGGTGCGCGCCAGCAGCGCGGTGCCGGCGGTCTTCCAGCCGGTGAAGATCGGCAACCGCGAGTACGTGGACGGCGGGCTGGTCTCGCCCGTGCCGGTGCGCTACGCGCGCCAGATGGGCGCCGAACTGGTGCTGGCGGTGGACATCTCCAGCCCGCCCGAGGGCCAGGCCACGGGCGATGCGATGAAGATGCTGCTGCAGACCTTCGCAATCATGAGCAAGAGCATCAACAGCTTCGAGCTGCGCGAGGCCGATCTCGTGCTGCGCCCTTCGCTGGTCGGCGTGGGCAGCGCCGACTTCACGGCGCGCCGCCGCGCCATCATCGCCGGGCGCGAGGCCGCCCTGAAGGCCCTGCCGGCGCTGAAGGCCCGCATCGCGGTGCTCACGGCGCGCGGCGGACGGCCAGACTGACGCCTGAAAAAGAAAAGGCCCGGTGTCGCCACCGGGCCCAAGACAACCTTCCACACGAGAGGCCTGGGGTTGGAAGTCCCCCAGGCGCTGTGTAGAGCAGGGCAGCGCGCAGAAAGTTCCGCGCCCGCACCGTGCCCCGTGGATCAGGCAGCCTTTTTCGACTTCGTCGCGGTCTGCGTGGCCTTCACGGCGCTGTTGGTCAGCGTGGTGAAGTTGGCTTCGGCCACTTCGGTGGCCTGCTTCGCGGCCTTTTGCACCGACTCGAACGCGTTGTTGGCAGCCGACACAGCCGACTTCATCATCGCCACGGCGCTTTCCGAGCCGGCGGGAGCGTTCTTGACGGCGGTGTCCACCAGGGCCAGCACCTTCTTCTGGCTGTCGGCCATCTGGGCTTCGGCCATCTTGGTGGCTTCGGCGTTGGCGCCGGCGACGATCTCGTAAACGTGGCGGCTGTAGCTGGCGGCCTTCTCGGCGGCCGGTTGCAGCAGGCTGGCTTGCAGGTTCATCAGCTCTTGCACGTCCTTGACGGACATGGCGGCGCTGGTGGTCTCGGCGGCTTCGGCCAGCGTGGTCTTGGCGACCTGCAGGTTCAGCTCGACGAGCTTTTCGACGCCTTCAAAAGCCTTGTGGGTCAGGCCGAACAGGGTTTCGAGGGTGGCCTTCTGGGCAGCGACGAACTGGTCGGGGGTGAAAGTCGTGGTCATGGTGATGCTCCTGGGAGTGGGTTCAAAAAACCTTGCCGCGCTTGGGAACCGATTTGCTGCGCTGCAACATGAATAGGAGTATAGGGGTCGACCCGGGGTTTGCAAGCGCTTTTTGTTGCGGTGCAGCAATCTAGGGGTGGCTTCCTAGAATCACCGTCCGTGCTCGCCTTCCACTCCGACCAGTTCGTTTTGCCCTTGCCCGAGGGCCACAGCTTCCCGATGCCCAAGTACCGCCTGCTGCGCGAGGCCGTGCAGGCCACGCTGCCCGGGGTGCATCTGCAGGAGGCCGAGCCGGCCAGCGACGGTGAACTGGCGCTGGCCCACGAGCCGGCCTGGATCGCTGCCGTGGCCGAGGGCAGCACCAGCGCCGCGCAGCAGCGCGAGATCGGCTTCCCGTGGTCTGAGCGCATGGTGGCGCGCTCGCGGCGCTCGGTGGGTGCCACCATCCAGGCGGCGCGTGCGGCGCTGTTCGGGCAGGGCGGGCGGGCCGGCCAGGGCGTGGCGGCCAACCTCGCGGGCGGTACGCACCACGCCTACGCGCACAAGGGCTCGGGCTACTGTGTATTTAACGACGTGGCGGTGGCCGCGCGGCTGATGCAGGCCGAGTGGCACCGCCGCGCGCTGCCCGGCCCGCGGCGGTTGCTGCGCGTGATCGTCATCGACCTGGACGTGCACCAGGGCAACGGCACCGCCAGCATCTTCCGCGACGACGAGAGCGTCTTCACCCTCAGCCTGCACGGCGCGCGCAACTTCCCTTTCCGCAAGGAAGCGAGTGATCTGGACGTTGAACTGCCCGATGGCTGCGGCGATGACGAGTACCTGGCAGCGCTGGACGCCGCGCTGGCCCAGGCCTTCACGCGCCATGGCCGCAACCCGCCCGGCCTGGCCTTCTACCTGGCCGGTGCCGACCCCCACGAGAACGACCGCCTGGGCCGGCTGAAGGTCACGGCCGAGGGCCTGGCCGAGCGCGACCGCCGCGTGCTGGCCACCCTGCGGGAACGCGGCATCCCGGTGGCGCTGAGCATGGCCGGCGGTTATGGGCGCGACATCCACACCACGGTCGAGATCCAGCGCCGCACCCTGGAACTGGCCTGGCAATCCTGGCAGGGCTGGCAAGGCCGCACAGGCGACAGGCCGCCGGCGGCCGCGGTGGAAGAATCGGCCGCACGATGAGCACGTCAACGCCCCGCCCGCAAGCCTTGCCACGTTCGCACTTCCCGCTGTTCCAGCCCATCACCACGCGCTGGATGGACAACGACGTCTACGGCCACCTCAATAACGTCGTCTACTACAGCTGCTTCGACACGGCGGTCAACCGCACGCTCATCGAAGCCGGCGCGCTGGACATCCACGGCGGCGAGGTCATCGGCCTCGTGGTGCACACGCAGTGTCACTACTTCGAGAGCGTCGGCTTTCCGCAAGCCGTGCAGGTGGGCCTGCGCGTGGCGCGCCTGGGCGGCAGCAGCGTGAGTTACGAACTTGGCCTGTTCGCCGACAACGCGCCGCTTTGCGCGGCGCTGGGCAGTTTTGTGCACGTCTACGTCGACCGCGCCACGCGCCGCCCGGTGCCGCTGCCGGAAAAGCTGCGCGCCGTGCTGGCGCCGCTGTGTGTTCCCACCCCTGCTGCTGAAAGCCCTGCATGAGCCTGCCCACCGTTGCCGACGCGCTGGCTGCGCCCGTCACACCCGCCACCACCGCCGCGGTGGATGCCGCTTTGCTGTCGCGCCGCTCCATCCGCGCCTTCCTGCCCACGCCGGTGCCGCGCGAGGTGATCGAAGACATCCTCGCGCTGGCTTCCCGCGCGCCTTCGGGCACCAACACCCAGCCCTGGCAGGTGCACGTGCTGACGGGCGAGAAGCTCGCGGCGCTATCGCGCGACATCCTGGCCGTGCACGACAACCCGGAAGAGCGCGCCACCCACAGCGAGGAGTACGCCTACTACCCCACCGAATGGGTCAGCCCCTACATCGACCGCCGCCGCAAGGTGGGCTGGGACCTGTATTCGCTGCTGGGTATCGGCAAGGCCGACAAGTTGCGCATGCACGCCCAGCACGGCCGCAATTACGCCTTCTTCGGCGCGCCCGTGGGCCTGATGTTCACCATCGACCGTGTGATGCGCCAGGGCAGCTGGCTCGACTACGGCATGTTCCTGCAGAACGTGATGGTGGCCGCGCGCGCCCGGGGCCTGGACACCTGCCCACAAGCCGCCTTCACGCAGTTCCACCGCATCATCGCGCGCCACCTTTCGCTGCCCGATTCGCAAATGCTGGTTTGCGGCATGTCGCTCGGCCACGCCGACCCGGCGGCGGTGGAGAACACGCTGATCACCGAGCGCGAGCCGGTGGCCGGCTTCGCTCGTTTCCACGAATGATTCACTGATCGAGAGCCCCGCCCATGAGCGCCCCACGCCCCGCCATCCTGATCGCCCGTGCCGTTTTCCCCGAGATCGTCGAGCAACTGCGCGAGCACTTCGAAGTCGCACACAACCCCGACGACACCATCTACAGCAAGGCCGAGCTCACGCAGCGCCTGCAGGGCAAGGTAGGCGCCTTCACCACGGGCGGCGACCGCGTCGACGCCGAGGTGCTGGCCGCCAACCCGCAGCTGCGCATCGTCGCCAACATGGCCGTGGGCTACAACAACTTCGACATCGCGGCCTTCAATGCCGCCGGCGTGTGGGCCACCAACACACCCGATGTGCTGACGGAAAGCACCGCCGACTTCGGCTTCGCGCTGATGATGGCCGCGGCCCGCCGAATGGCCGAGAGCGAACATTTCCTGCGTCGCGGCGAGTGGACGAAGTGGGCCTACGACATGTTCGCCGGCGGCGACGTGCATGGCAGCACGCTGGGCATCCTGGGCATGGGCCGCATCGGCCAGGCGATTGCCAAACGCGGCCACCACGGCTTCGGCATGAAGGTGATCTATCACAACCGCAGCCGGCTGCCAGCCGAGACCGAGGCTGCCGTGGGCGCCACCTGGGTCGACAAGGCCACGCTGCTGAAGGAAGCCGACCACCTCGTGCTCGTGCTGCCCTACACACCCGAAAACCACCACTGCATCGCTGCGGCAGAGATCGCGCAGATGAAGCCGACCGCCACGCTCACCAACATCGCGCGCGGCGGCATCGTGGACGACGCGGCTTTGGCCGAGGCGCTGCGCGCCGGGCGCATCGCCGCGGCGGGCCTGGACGTTTTTGAAGGCGAGCCGGCCTTGAACCCGGCGCTGCTGACCGTGCCCAACGTCGTGCTCACGCCGCACATCGCCAGCGCCACCGTGGCCACGCGCCGGGCCATGGCGCAGTTGGCGGCTGACAACCTGATCGCCGTGCTGGGCCGCGGCGCCGCGCCGCTCACGGCCATCAATGCCGGGCAGTTCACGCCACGCGTTTGATGCCGCCCTGGCTGGCCTACGCCGCGCTGGCGCTGCTGGCGCTGAACCTGGCGCTCGCGGTGGCTTTGCTCCTCCGCCGGACCGAAGACCGCAGCGCCAGCCACGCCGAGCGCCTGGAACGCGAGTTGCGCGACGAGCTGGCCCGCCAGGGCCAGGCCACGCGCGCCGACCTGGCGCGCTTCCAGCAGCTGGTGCTGGCACAAGCCGGCGAAACCGCGCGCACGCAGATCGAGACCCTGGCCGAGCAGCTGCGCGCCCTGGGCGCCGCCAACGACCGCCGACTGGCCGAGGTGCGCGGCACGGTGGAGCAGCGCCTGACCGCGCTGCAGGAAGGCAACGAGAAGAAGCTCGAGCAGATGCGCGCCACGGTGGACGAGAAGCTGCACGCCACGCTGGAGCAGCGCCTGGGCGAAAGCTTCAAGCAGGTGGCCGAGCGCCTGGAGCAGGTGCACCTGGGCCTGGGCGAGATGCAGGGCCTGGCGCGCGACGTGGGCTCGCTGCACCGCGTGCTGAACAACGTGAAGACACGCGGCATCTTCGGTGAGCTGCAACTCGCCGGCCTGCTGGAACAGGTGTTCACGCCCGAGCAGTACGCCGCCAACGTGGCCACCGTGCCCGGCAGCAACGAGCGCGTGGAGTTCGCGCTGCGCCTGCCCGGGCAGCGCGCCGACGGCGCGCCGCTGTGGTTGCCCATCGACGCCAAGTTCCCGCGTGAAGACCACGAACGCCTGCTCGACGCACAAGACCGCGCCGACCCCGCCGCCGTGGAAGCCGCGGCCAAAGGCATCGAAACCCGGCTGCGGCTGGAAGCGCGCAGCATCCGCGAGAAATACCTCGCGCCGCCGCACACGACCGATTTCGCCATCCTCTTCCTGCCCTCGGAAAGCCTGTACGCCGAGGCGCTGCGCCGTCCCGGCCTGGCCGAGGCCCTGCAGCGCGAGCACAAGGTGATGCTGGCGGGCCCCACCACGCTGCTGGCGCTGCTGAACAGCCTGCAGATGGGCTTTCGCACGCTGGCGCTGGAGAAACGTTCGGCCGAGGTCTGGGAGGTGCTGGGCGCCGTGAAAACCGAGTTCGGCAAGTTCGGCGACGTGCTCGACAAGATGAAGAAAAAGCTCGGCGAAGCCACCGACACGCTGGACGCCGCCGCCGTGCGCACGCGTGCCATGGCGCGCCAGCTCAAGAACGTGGAAGCCTTGCCCGACAACCAAGTGACACGCTTGTTGCCCGCGCTGGGCGCGCTGCCCGCTGCCGACCCCGCCGCCGACCCCGATGCCTGAACCCCAAGCCCACCGCAGTGCCGGCAGCCCGCCGGTGCTGGCCGCGCTGATCGCCGGCCAGTTGGGCATGCATTCGGCCATGGCCGGTTTGCGCCTGGCCGCGCCGCTGCAGACGCTGAGCCAGGGCTACAGCGCCTGGAGCGTGGGCCTGCTGCTGGCCCTGTTCGCCGCGGCGGCGGTGTTCACCGCGCTGCAGGCCGGCCGCCTGGCCGACCGCTACGGTTACCACCGTCCCGTGGCGTGGGCCGTGGGGCTGACCTTGCTGGGCTGTCTGCTGGCGCTGCTGAGCACCTGGGTCAGCGGGCCGTTGCAGTTCGTGCTGCTGTGCGGCGGGGCGCTGCTCACGGGCGGCGGCACCAACGTGGGCATGCTGACCATCCAGCGCACCGGCGGTGTGGCCGCGCGCGACAACGTCGAGCGTGTGCGTGTGTTCAGCTGGCTCGGCATCGCACCGAGTTTCTCCAACGTGCTGGGCCCGGTGCTCACCGGCTTCGTCATCGACGCCTGGGGCTACCGCGCGGCCTACGCGGTGTTGCTGCTGATGCCGCTGGTGAGCATCGCCTCCGCACGCCTGGTGCCGCGCCTGGCGCCGGCGGGCGCTGCAGCGGTGGTGGCCGGCCGCCGCGCCTGGGACATCCTGAAAGCCCCGGGCATGAAGCGCCTGCTGGTGGTGAACTGGCTGCTCGCCACCTGCTGGGATGTGCACACCTTCGCCGTGCCCGTGCTGGGCCATGAACGCGGCTTCAGCGCCAGCACCATCGGCCTGATCCTGGGCACCTTCACGCTGGCCGTCACCGGCATCCGGCTGCTCATCCCCTTCATGGCGCACCGGCTGAGCGAACGCACGGTGCTGCGTTCGGCCATGGTGGCGGCAGGCTGTGTCTTCGCGCTCTACCCCTTTGCGCCCAACCCGCTGGTGATGGGCGGCCTGGCGGTGCTGCTCGGCATCAGCCTGGGCAGCGTGCAGCCCATGGTGATGTCCATGCTGCACCACATCACGCCCGACAACCGCCACGGCGAGGCGCTGGCTTTTCGTTCGATGGCCATCAACGCCAGCAGCACGCTGATGCCGTTGGCTTTCGGCGCCGCCGGGGCGCTGGTGGGCGCAGGCGTGCTGTTCTGGGTGGTGGGCGGCGCGGTGGGCGCCGGTTCCTGGCTCACGCGCCGCATGGCGCCTGTGCCGGGGTGAACCGGGCTGAACGCAGCCCGGGCAGCGCGCTTCAGAAGCGCGGCGCGTTGGCCGGCGGCGGCTCGGGGCTGCGGATCTCGGGCTGGGCCGGGGCACGTGCCGGCGCCGGTGTGGCGACTGCGGCGCGTTCCACCAAGGGCGTGGCCGTGGGCACCGGCCAATTGCGCGGCAGCTTCGATTCTTTCGGGTAGCCGGCGGCATCGAGAAAGCCGGACCAGTCGCTGTCGTTGAAGCCGCGCAGCGGCTGTGCGCCGATGGTCAGCGAGGGCACGGTGCGGCCACCCACCAGGCGATCCAGCGCCTGTGCGTCCTCATCGCTGGCCACACGCTTTTCGCTGTAGGGGATGCCGCGCTGCTGCAGCAGCTTGCGGCCGCTGTCGCAGGGCGGACAATCGGCCGCGGTGTAGAGCGTGACAGGGTAGCGCGCCGTGGCCTGGCGCAACTCCAGCGGCAGGCTGGGGTCGCCACCTGGGGCCGGCGCCTGGTTGTTGCGGCCCATGGGCGTGACGCGGAGGTTGCCCTCGGCCGGCGGCCGGTCGGTGTAAGTGATGCTGCCATCGGGCGCCACGACCTTGTACTGCGCCAGTGCAGGTGCAGCGGCCAAGGCCAGCACGGCAATCAGGGAAAGTTTCATGGCGTGTGCGCAGGGCGCCCTGGGGGGAAGGCTCTGAATCTAGCCGACGCCCCGGCCGATCTCAAGCCAGGCCCTGGTGGCGCAGCAAGGCATCGAGACGCGGTTCACGGCCGCGGAAGGCGCGGAAGCTCTCCAGCGCCGGCCGGCTGCCGCCGACTTCCAGGATCTCCTGGCGAAAACGCCGGCCCGTGGCGGGGTCGAACACGCCGGCTTCTTCAAACGCGCCATAAGCATCGGCCGACAGCACCTCGGCCCAGGCGTAGCCGTAGTAACCCGCGGCATAACCCCCGTCGAACAGGTGGCCGAAGGTGCAGGGGTAACGCGCGAAGTCGGGCGCACGTTCGGGCTGCACTTCGGCGTTGACCTCTTCGCATACCGCCATGGCGCGGGTGGCGCTGCCGGGCTCGGTGTGCACACGCATGTCGAAGAGCGCGTATTCGCATTGGCGCAGCAGCATCAGCCCCTTCTGGAAGTTGCGCGCGGCGTGCATGCGCTCAAACAGTGCGCGCGGCAGCGGCTCGCCGGTTTGCACGTGGGCGGTGAGGCGCTGCAGCACCTCCCACTCCCAGCAGAAGTTCTCCATGAACTGGCTGGGCAGCTCGATGGCGTCGCCTTCCACGCCCGAGATGCCGGCCACCGAGAGTTCGTCCACCTGCGTCAGCATGTGGTGCAGACCGTGGCCGAACTCGTGGAAGAGCGTCACCACGTCCTGGTGCGTCAGCAGGGCGGGCTGCGTGCCGACGGGCGCGGCGAAGTTGCACACCAGGTGCGCCACCGGCAGCTGCAGCCCACCTTCGGGGCGGCGCCAGCGGCCGCGGCTGTCGTCCATCCACGCGCCCGACTGCTTGCCGGCCCGCGCATACGGGTCGAGGTAGAAGGCGGCCACGGGTTTGTCGCCCCGCCAGACACGGAAGTAGCGCACGGTCTCGTGCCACACCGGGGCGCTGTCGAGGCGGATGGCCACGTCGAACAGGGTCTCGATCAGGCCGAAGAGGCCCTGCAGCACCTTCGGTTCGGTGAAGTACTGCTTGACCTCCTGGCTGCTGAACGCGTAACGCGCCTGCTTGAGCTTTTCGGCCACGAAGTAGCGGTCCCAGGCCTGCAGGTCGGCAATGCCCAGTTCGGCCGCCGCGAATTCGCGCATCTCGGCGAGCTCACGTTCGGCGCTGGGCCGGGCGCGCGCCGCCAGCTGGCGCACGAAGGCCAGCACCTCTTCGGGCGTGCGCGCCATCTTCGGCACCAGCGCCAGTTCGGCATAGTTGCCGTGGCCCAGCAGCGCGGCTTCTTCGGTGCGCAGGGCCAGCATCTCGGCCATCACGCCGGTGTTGTCGAACGCCGCCGGCCCCAATTCACTGGCGCGCGTGTTGTAGGCGCGGAAGAGCTGCTCGCGCAGCGCGCGGTCTTGCGCGAACTGCAGCACGGGCAGGTAGCAGGGGATCTGCAGCGTCAGCAGGCAGCCCGGCTGCCCAGCCTGCACTGCAGCGTTGCGCGCCGCGTCTCGCACGTCATCGGGCACCCCGGCCAGGCGCTCTTCGGGCACCACCAGCTGGAAGGCGTCGGTGGCATCGAGCGAGCGATCGCCGAAGGTCTTGCCCAAGGCGGCCAAACGGTCCTGGATGGCCGCGTGGCGTTCACGCGCGGCGCCTTGCAGCTCGGCACCGCCGAGCACGAAATCGCGCAGCGTGTCGGTCAGGGCCTTGCGCTGGGCTGGGCTCAGCTGCGCGGCCGCGGGGCTGGTCGCAACGGCCTTGTACTTGGCGTACAAGCGGTGGTCGGCGCCCAGGCGCGTGGTGAAGTCGACGATGCGCGGCAGAGCCTGGGCATGCGCTTCGCGCAGGGCCGGGCTGTCGGCCACCGATTGCAGGTGGTTCACGTGGGCCCAGGCGCGGCGCAGGCGTTCCACGGGCACGTCCAGCAGCAGCGCCAGCGTGTCGTGGTCGGCCGGCACGTCGGGGCCCACGGCGCGCTCCAGCGCGGCTTCGGCGTCGGCCAGCAACTGGTCTACCGCGGGGCCCACGTGTTCGGGGCGGATGCGGTCGAAAGCCGGCAGTTCGGTGTTGTCGAGCAGCGGGTTCATTGCGTCCATCGTGTTCATGCCTCGGCAGCCTGCAGGGTGTTCACGAGCAGCATGGTGATGGTCATCGGCCCCACGCCCCCGGGCACCGGGGTGATGAAGCCTTGCGGGCCCAGGGCCTCGCGCACCGCGCCGAAGTCCACATCGCCGCACAGCTTGCCTTCATCGTTGCGGTTCATACCCACGTCGATGATGACGGCGCCGGGCTTGACCATGTCGGCCGTGAGCGTGTTGCGCCGGCCCACGGCCACCACCACCACGTCGGCCTCGCGCGTGTGGCGTGCCAGGTCGGGCGTGCCGCTGTGGCACACGGTGACGGTCGCGTTGGCCTGCAGCAGCAGCAGCGCCATCGGCTTGCCCACCGTGTTGCTGCGGCCGATGACGACGGCGTGTTTGCCCTTGAGCGAGATGCCGCTGCGCTCGATCAGCTTCATGCAGCCGTAAGGCGTGGCCGGGCGCAGGCCGGGCAGCCCCGTCATCAGCGTGCCGGCGCTGTGCAGCGAGAAGCCGTCAACGTCTTTTGCCGTGGCGATGGCCTCGATGACCTTGTGGGGGCCGATGTGTTTGGGCAGCGGCATTTGCACCAGGATGCCGTGGATGGCCGGGTCGGCGTTCAGCGCGGCGATGCGCGCCAGCAGCGCTTCTTCGCTCAACGTGGCTTCGTACTTCTCCAGCACGGAGTGCAGGCCGTGCTCGGCGCAGGCCTTGACCTTGTTGCGCACGTAGACGGCGCTGGCCGGGTCTTCGCCCACCAGGATGACGGCCAGCCCGGGCTGGCGGCCGCGCGCGGTGAGCGTGGCGGCGCGGGTCGCGACTTCGGCGCGCAGTTGTTGCGAGAGGGCGGTGCCGTCGAGGATCTGGGCGGTCATGGCGGGCTTTCCTGGAGAACGCAGCGGGGAAAGAAAAAGGCCGCTGTTGCAGCGGCCTCGGTGATGTGGAGAAAGCCTCAGGCCTTCTGCTGGGCGCCCAGCGCGATCTTCAGCAGGTCGGCCACGGTGTTGGCGTTGAGCTTTTCCATGATGTTGGCGCGGTGCGCCTCCACCGTCTTGATGCTGATGCCCAGGTCGTCGGCGATCTGCTTGTTCAGGCGGCCGGCGACGATGCGCTCGAGCACCTGGGCCTCGCGCGTGGTCAGGCGCGAGAGCAGGGCGTCGCGACTGGCCTGTTCCTGGTGCTGGCTGAACGCGCTGCGCGCCTGGTCGAGCATGCGCTCCACCAGGCCGAGCAACTCTTCTTCCTTGAAGGGCTTCTCGATGAAGTCCATCGCGCCCTTCTTCATGGTCGTCACGGCCATGGGCACGTCGCCGTGGCCGGTGATGAAAACCACCGGCAGCGGGCTCTTGCGTTCGAGCAGGCGGTCTTGCAGTTCCAGGCCGCTCATGCCGTCCATGCGGATGTCGGCGATCAGGCAGGCCACTTCGCGCGGGTCGAAACGCGAGAGAAAACTCTCTGCGGAATCGAAGCACTTGACGCGGTAGTCCTTACCTTCCAGCAACCACTGCAAGGAATCACGCACGGCCTCGTCGTCATCGACGACGTAGACGGTGCCCTTCTTGGGGATCAGGCTCATGGAGTCGGCGGCGGCGTTAGAACGCGCGTGAGGAAGGGTGGGGAAGGGGTCAGGCGGAGGGCGTCGTTTCACCTTCGGCCGGCGCGGCGGCGGCATCGAGGCGCACCGTTGTTTCCACAGGCAGCGTGAAGGCAAAACGACACCCCACAGCCTGCTGCCCATTGTAGAGGTTCTGGGCCCGCATCCGGCCGCGGTGGCTCTCCACGATGCTGCGGCACAGGCTCAGGCCGATGCCCAGGCCTTCGGCCTTGGTACTGAAGAAGGCCTCGTAGAGGCGGTCGATGACCTCGTCCTTGATGCCCGGGCCCATGTCGGTGACGCTGAACTCGATGACACCGCCTTCTTCAGGCGTGTGGCGCGGCACCACGCGCAATTCGATGTGGCGGCGCTGCGTGGGCAGCTGCGCGCTGTCGATGGCCTCGGCCGCGTTTTTCAGCAGGTTCAGCAGCACCTGCTCGATGAGGATGGGGTCGGCCATGATGATGGGCAGGCGCTGCGCCACGTAGGTGTGGATGGCGACGTTGCGCCGCCGCAGCTCGATGCCCGCGAGCTCCACCGCGTCTTCGACGATCTGCCGCGCCTCGGCCGGCTGGCGCTGCGGCTCGCTGCGTTTCACGAAGTTGCGGATGCGGTGGATGATCTGCCCGGCCCGCTCGGCCTGGCGTGCCGTCTTCTGCAGCGCGGCGATGAGGTCGTCCTGCGCGATGGACTCGGCCTTCACGCGGCTGACCATGCCGTTGCAGTAGTTGGTGATGGCGGTCAGCGGCTGGTTCAGTTCGTGCGCCACCGAACTGGCCATCTCGCCCATGGTCACGAGGCGGCTCGTGACCTGCGCCTTCTCGGCCTGCGCCGCGGCCTGCTCTTCGGCGCGCAGGCGCGCCGTGATGTCGGTGGCGATGAGCATCTGCGCCAGGCGGCCGTCGGTCCACTGCAGGTAGCGCGCGCGCACGTCGAACCACTTCTGCAGGCTTTCCACGAACACCTCGCGCGGGTTGGCGCCGGTTTCTGTGAGCTCCTGCGTGGGCAGGCCCGAGAGCGGGTCGTTGTCGTCTTCGGCATCGGGCACGAAGGGCGTGGCACCGGCCGCGCCCCCGGCCAGCTGCTGGTGGCCCACGGCATCGCCGCCGAACCACAGCCGGTAACTGCGGTTCACGAAGAGCAGCTCGCCCTGCTGCACCGAAAGCACGCTGACGCTGGCGTCCAGCCCTTCCAGCACGGTGGTGAAACGTTCGTGGCTGGCGCTCAACTGGTCGCGGATGCGCTTGGCCTCGGTGATGTTGGTGATGCTGGTCATCCAGCCTGTCTGCTGGCCCTTGGGGTCGATCAGCGGGCTGATGTACATGCGCGCGTCGAAGACGCTGCCGTCCTTGCGCATCAGGCGCACCTCGATGCCGCCGCTGGGGCTGCGGCCCTGCAGCTCCTGCTGCAGCAGGCGGTGGTTCTCTTCGATGCGATCGGGCGGCCAATAAGGGTAGGGCGGCAGGCGGCCGACGAGTTCGGCGTTGGAGAAGCCCGTCATCTGGCAGAAGGCGGCATTCACGTAGGTGACGCGGCCTTCCATGTCCATGGCGCGCATGCCGGTGGGCATGCTGTTTTCCATGGCGCGGCGGAAGTTGGTCTCCTGCACCAGCGCGCCCTGGATCTGGCTGCGCCGGCGCACATGGCGCCAGGTGCCCAGCAGCATCCACACGGTGAGCACGCTGAGCGCCACCACCATCCAGAACAGCGTGTTGTTGACCAGGCCGATGCTGGTGCGCCAGCCCTGGCCGCGCAGCACCAGACCGTTGAGCGAGGGCGTGAGCGGGGCGTCGCTGACGATCAATGCGCGCCGGCTCGATTGCCCGGGCATGGTGGTGACAGTGGCCGCGAGCACCTTCTCCTGCTCGTCGAGCAAAGAGATCATGTGGCGCTGTGCCACATCGGCCGGCACGAAGTGGCGCACCAGTGCATCGACCGAATACTCGACGATGAGCACGCCATTGAAGGCGTTGCGCTGCACCAGCGGCACCTGCAACTGGAACACCGGCGCGCCGGTGGCGTCGACGAAGCCGCGTGAATAGGCCGGCGAACGGCTGTCGCGCGCGGCGCGGAAGGTGGTTTCGGGTTCGTTGAGCCGGTTTTCGGTCGGCAACAGCGGTTCGGCAGGCGCGCCGCTGGGCGTGGCGTGGTAGAGCATCGCCCAGTGGCTGGCGCGCACGCGGCGGCGCGCGTCCACCCAGCTCAGGTGCGTGAGCTCGGGCCGCTCGCGCGCAAAGGCCACGGCCTGCGCGACGAACTCTTCGGGGTCGGCGTCGCGCTCCACCACATCACGCGCCATGCGGATCAGCGCTTCCTGGTTCTGGATCAGGCGCAGGCCGATCTGCTGCTGCGTGAGCTCGGTGTCGCGCTTGACGGACTCGATCTCGCGCTCGATTTCCTCGTTGCGCAGGTACCAGAAGGCCGAAATGATGGCCGCCAGGAAGAGCAGCACCGAGAGCAGCGGGCCCAGGGTGGCAAAACGGTCTTGCCGCGCTGGCGACTGGCTGCGCCACCAGCGGCCGAACAGGCGTTTGGCGGCCGGCAGTGGCGTGGGCAGTTGGGGGCCGGTGTCGGGCGGCGGCACCGGCGGCATGGCGGGCGGTTGAGGCATCGGGAGCCATTATCGGGCGCGCCCTCGAGGCGCCAGGAAGATTCCACATTACGGAATAGATAACCACTGTTTGAAATTTTGGCGAGCTGTGACAAACTCGCGCCCGACCCTAAAAAACACCCTCTAGGAGACAAGCATGTCCGCTCTGCCGGAGTCCTTTCTCGGCGCCTCTGCCGCTGGCCAGGCCCACGACACCGACGCGCAGGAAACGCGCGAGTGGCTCGACGCCCTGACGGCCGTCATCGGCGCTGAAGGCGCCGAGCGCGCGCACTTCCTGCTGGAGCAGTTGCTGGAGCACTCGCGCCAGAGCGGCATCGACATGCCGTATTCGGCCAACACGGGCTACGTCAACACCATCGAGCCCGACGAAGAAGAGCGCAGCCCGGGCAACCTCGAACTCGAAGGTCGCCTGCGCGCCTACATGCGCTGGAACGCGATGGCCCTGGTGGTGAAGGCCAACCGCCTGCACCCGGCCGACGGTGGCGACCTCGGCGGCCACATCAGCAGCTTCGCGAGCCTCGCGCACATGTTCGCGGCCGGCTTCAACCACTTCTGGCACGCTGAGAGCGAAGGCCATGGCGGCGACCTGCTCTACATCCAGGGCCATTGCAGCCCCGGCATCTACGCGCGCGCTTTCCTCGAAGGCCGCCTCACCGAAGAGCAGATGCTCAACTTCCGCCAAGAGGTGGACGGCAAGGGCCTGAGCAGCTACCCGCACCCCAAGCTGATGCCCGAGTTCTGGCAGTTCCCGACCGTCAGCATGGGCCTGGGGCCCTTGATGGCCATCTACCAGGCGCGCTTTCTGAAGTACCTGCATGCCCGCGGCATCGCCGACACCAGCAACCGCAAGGTCTGGGTGTTCTGCGGTGACGGCGAGATGGACGAGCCCGAGAGCCTGGGCGCCATCGGCCTGGCCGCGCGCGAGAAGCTCGACAACCTGGTCTTCGTCGTCAACTGCAACCTGCAGCGCCTGGACGGTCCGGTGCGCGGCAACGGCAAGATCATCCAGGAACTGGAAGGCGAGTTCCGCGGTGCCGGCTGGGACGTCATCAAGCTGATCTGGGGCAAGGAGTGGGACAGCCTGCTGGCCCGCGACAAGGACGGCGCCCTGCGCAAGATCATGATGGACACGCTGGACGGCGACTACCAGGCCTTCAAGGCCAACGACGGCGCTTTCGTCCGCAAGAACTTCTTCGGCCGCGACCCGCGCACGCTGGAGATGGTGGCCAAGATGTCCGACAAGGACATCTGGAACCTGCGCCGCGGCGGGCACGATGCGCAGAAGGTCTACGCCGCCTTCCACAAGGCCAACAACGCCAAGGGCGTGCCCACCGTGCTGCTGGTGAAAACCGTCAAGGGCTGGGGCATGGGCAATGCCGGTGAAGGCAAGAACACCGCCCACCAGGCCAAGAAGCTGAGCGATGAAGACGTGCGCTTCATGCGCGACCGCTTCAACATCCCCATCAGCGACGCCGACCTGCCGAAGATCCCCTTCTACAAGCCGGCCGACGACACGCCGGAGATGAAGTATCTGCACGAGCGCCGCAAGGCCTTGGGCGGCTACCTGCCCAAGCGCCGCGTGAAGGCCGACGAGAGCTTCACCGTGCCGGCGCTGGAGGTCTTCAAGAGCGTGCTCGAGCCCACCGCCGAGGGCCGCGAGATCAGCACCACGCAGGCCTACGTGCGCTTCCTGACGCAGCTGCTGCGCGACCAGGCCCTGGGCCCGCGCGTGGTGCCCATCCTGGTGGACGAGGCGCGCACCTTCGGCATGGAAGGCCTGTTCCGCCAGATCGGCATCTACAACCCCGAAGGCCAGAAGTACACGCCCGTCGATAAAGATCAGGTGATGTACTACAAGGAAACGGTCAACGGCCAGATCCTGCAGGAAGGCATCAACGAAGCTGGCGGCATGAGCAGCTGGATTGCGGCCGCGACGTCGTACTCGACGAACAACCGCATCATGGTGCCGTTCTACATCTACTACTCGATGTTCGGCTTCCAGCGCATCGGCGATCTGGCCTGGGCGGCGGGTGACATGCAGGCACGCGGCTTCCTGCTTGGCGGCACCAGCGGCCGCACCACGCTGAACGGCGAAGGCCTGCAGCACGAAGACGGCCACAGCCACATCCTGGCCGGCACCATCCCGAACTGCATCAGCTACGACCCGAGCTTCGCGCACGAGGTGGCGGTGATCCTGCACCACGGCTTGAAGCGCATGGTGGAGAAGCAGGACAACGTCTTCTACTACCTGACGCTGCTCAACGAGAACTACCCGATGCCGGGCCTGAAGCCGGGCACGGAAGAGCAGATCATCAAGGGCATGTACCTGCTGGAAGAAGGCGCGAAGAAAACACCGCGCGTCAACCTGCTGGGCAGCGGCACCATCCTGCGCGAGAGCATGGCCGCCAAGCAGCTGCTGGAAACCGACTGGGGCGTGGCCGCCAACATCTGGAGCTGCCCGAGCTTCAACGAGCTCACGCGTGACGGGCAGGACTGCGACCGCTGGAACCTGCTGCACCCGCTGGAGACGCCGCGTGTGCCTTTCGTGACGCAGCAGCTCACGCCGCACGCCGGGCCGGTGGTGGCTTCCACCGACTACATGAAGGCCTACGCCGAGCAGATCCGCCCCTTCATCCCCAAGGGCCGGGCCTACCGCGTGCTGGGCACCGACGGCTTCGGCCGCAGCGATTTCCGCAGCAAGCTGCGTGAGCACTTCGAGGTCAACCGCCACTACATCGTGGTGGCGGCGCTGCGTGCGCTGGCCGACGAAGGCACCGTGCCGCTGGCCAAGGTGGCCGAGGCCATCGCCAAGTACGGCATCGACGCCGACAAGCTCAACCCGCTGTACGCGTAAGCACAACAACACAGGAGACAGACCATGGCTGTGGTCGAAGTGAAGGTGCCCGACATCGGCGACTTCAAGGACGTGGAAGTCATCGAGGTGATGGTCAAGCCGGGCGACACGATCGCGGTCGACCAGAGCCTTCTGACGGTGGAAAGCGACAAGGCCTCGATGGAGATCCCGTCCACGCACGCTGGCGTGGTGACGGAGATCGTGGCCAAGCTGGGTGACAAGGTCAGCCAGGGGACGCTGGTGCTGCGGGTGGAAGCGGTGGGGGCTGCTGCCCCCGCGCCGGCGCCCGCCGCTGCACCCGTGGCGGCCCCGGCCCCTGTGGCGGTGGCCCCTGTTGCAGCGCCCGCTGCGGCCGGCGGCACCGTGCAGGTGGTGGTGCCCGACATCGGCGATTTCGAATCGGTCACCGTGATCGAGGTCTTCGTGAAGCCGGGCGACGCCGTGAAGGTGGAGCAGAGCCTCATCACGGTGGAGAGCGACAAGGCCTCGATGGAGATCCCGTCGTCGCATGCCGGCACCGTGCAGAGCCTGCTCGTGAAGGTGGGTGACAAGGTGGCCAAGGGCACGGCGCTGGCCGTGCTGCAGGCCGCCGGTGCAGCGCCCGCGCCCGCCGCTGCACCTGCTGCCGCACCCGTGGCCGCGCCTGCCGCAGCCGCCGCGGCACCGGCACCGGCCGCCGCGGCCGTGCCCGCGCACCAACCCACCACGCCCAGCGCCACGCTGCCGCACGCCTCGCCCACCATCCGCCGCCTGGCGCGTGAACTGGGCGTGCCGTTGACCGAAGTGAAGGGCAGCGGCCCCAAGGGCCGCATCACGCAAGGCGACGTGCAGGGCTTCGTCAAGGGCGTCATGGCCGGCGAGGTGCAGACCACGGCGCAGAAGGCCACGGCCCCGGCGGCGGCTGCTGCCGGTGGCGGCGAGGCCTTCCCGGGCCTGCTGCCCTGGCCCAAGGTCGACTTCGCGAAGTTCGGCCCGGTCGAGCGCAAAGACCTCAGCCGCATCAAGAAGATCAGCGGCGCCAACCTGCACCGCAACTGGGTGCTGATTCCGCACGTCACCAACCACGACGACGCCGACATCACCGAACTCGAAGCCTTCCGCGTTCAGCTGAACAAGGAAAACGAGAAGAGCGGCGTGAAGGTCACGATGCTGGCCTTCCTCATCAAGGCCTGCGTCTCGGCGCTGAAGAAGTTCCCCGAGTTCAACGCCAGCCTCGATGGCGATCAGCTCGTGATGAAGAGCTACTTCCACATCGGTTTTGCCGCCGACACGCCCAACGGCCTGGTGGTGCCGGTGATCAAGGACGCCGACAAGAAGGGCGTGCTGCAGATCAGCAAGGAAATGAGCGAACTCGCCGCCAAGGCGCGCGAGGGCAAGCTTGGCCCGGCCGACATGAGCGGCGGCTGCTTCAGCATCAGCAGCCTGGGCGGCATCGGCGGGCGCTACTTCACGCCCATCATCAACGCGCCGGAAGTCGCCATCCTGGGCGTGTGCAAGAGCAGCACCGAGCCGGTGTGGGACGGCAAGCAGTTCGTGCCGCGCCTGATGCTGCCGCTGAGCCTGAGCTGGGACCACCGCGTCATCGACGGCGCGACGGCCGCACGCTTCAACGCCTATCTGGGCGCCATCCTGGCGGACTTCCGCCGGGTGCTGCTGTAAGGAGCCCCCGATGGCAAGCATCGACATCGCCGTGCCCGACATCGGCGACTTCAAGGACGTGGCCGTCATCGAGGTGCTGGTCAAGCCCGGCGACACCGTGAAGGCCGAGCAGAGCCTGCTGACGGTGGAGAGCGACAAGGCCTCGATGGAGATCCCGTCGTCGCACGCCGGCGTGGTGCAGGCGCTGAAGGTGGCCGTGGGTGACAAGGTCAACCAGGGCAGCCTGATCCTGACGCTGGAGTTGGCCGGTGCGGCTGGGCCGGTACCTGCAGCTCCCGCCCCGGCGCCAGTTGCTGCGCCCGCGCCCCAACCTGCGGCGGCTGCCCCGGCCGCCGCCAGCCACGCCGGCGGCGCCGACCTCGAATGCGACCTGCTCGTGCTGGGCGCCGGCCCGGGTGGCTACTCGGCCGCCTTCCGCGGCGCCGATCTCGGCCTGAAGACCGTGCTCGTCGAGCGTTTCCCGGTGCTGGGCGGCGTGTGCCTGAACGTGGGCTGCATCCCCAGCAAGGCGTTGCTGCATGTGGCCGCGGTGATGGACGAGGTGAACCACTTCGCCGACCTGGGCGTGAGCTTCGGCAAGCCCGAGGTCGACCTCGGCAAGCTGCTGGCGCACAAGAACAAGGTGGTGGGCAAGCTCACCGGCGGCCTGGCCGCGATGGCCAAGATGCGCAAGGTGACGGTGGTGCACGGCGTGGCCGAGTTCGCCGACCCGCACCACCTGCGCGTGGTGATGGAAGGCGGCAAGACGCAGGTCATCAAGTTCGCCAAGGCCATCATCGCCGCCGGTTCCGAGGCGGTGAAGCTGCCCTTCCTGCCGAAGGACGACCCGCGCATCGTCACCAGCACCGGCGCGCTGGAACTGCGCCAGAAGCCCGAGCGCATGCTCGTCATCGGCGGCGGCATCATCGGTCTGGAGATGGGCACGGTCTACAGCACGCTGGGCGCCCGCCTGGACGTGGTGGAGATGATGGACGGCCTGATGCAGGGCGCCGACCGCGACTTGGTGAAGGTGTGGCAGAAGATGAACGCCCACCGCTTCGACAAGCTGATGCTGAAGACCAAGACCGTGGGCGCAGAAGCCACGGCCGACGGCGTGCGCGTGATGTTCGAGGGCCTGGACGGCACCAAGAGCGAAGGCCTCTACGACCTGGTGCTGCAAGCCGTGGGCCGCACGCCCAATGGCAAGAAGATCGGCGCCGAGAAGGCCGGCGTCATCGTCGGCGAGCGCGGCTTCATCCCGGTGGACCAGCAGATGCGCACCAACGTGCCGCACATCTTCGCCATCGGCGACATCGTCGGCCAGCCCATGCTGGCGCACAAGGCGGTGCACGAGGGCCACGTGGCCGCCGAAGTGGCCGCAGGCGATGAGAAGGCGCTGTTCGATGCGCGCGTCATCCCCAGCGTGGCCTACACCGACCCCGAGGTGGCCTGGGTGGGCCTGACCGAAGACGAGGCCAAGGCCAAGGGCATCAAGGTCAAGAAGGGCCTGTTCCCGTGGACGGCCAGCGGCCGGGCCATCGCCAACGGCCGCGACGAAGGTTTCACCAAACTGCTGTTCGACGATTCGCCCGAAGCCCACGGCCACGGCCGCATCCTGGGCGGTGGCATCGTCGGCACGCACGCCGGCGACATGATCGGCGAGATCGCTCTGGCCATCGAGATGGGCGCCGACGCGGTGGACATCGGCAAGACCATCCACCCGCACCCGACGCTGGGCGAAAGCATCGGCATGGCCGCGGAAGTGGCCCACGGCAGCTGCACCGACCTGCCCCCCGCGCGCCGCTGAGCCCGGCGTGCATGCGCAACAGGGCGGCTGCAGCCGCCCTGTTTCGCGTTTTGCCGCGCCGCAGGCCTGCGCACAATCCCGCAGCAGGCCCAGCGGCCTTGGGGCCCGGCGCACCGCAGCGCCCCAACCGCCAGTTCGGCCGCCTCCAGCCTATCCATGACCCCAGCCTCTGTCCCCCTCGATGCGCATGCGCTGGCCATGGCGCAGTTGCGCCGGCGGCGGCTGTGGCAGTTGCAAATGCTGGTGGCCCTGGGTTTCGGCACCAGCCTCACGCTGCGCTTGGGTACCGGCCAGCCCATCAACGCGCCGCTGATGTACCTGGTGATGGGCGGCTTCTGCGCCGCCTCGGCCTGGGCGCTGCACAGGCGCCACGTCGACCTGTCGGCGGGTTTTCTGCTCGCGGGTCTCACTGGCGCCTTGCTGGGCATGGTGCTGCTCGGTGAGGGCCTGCGCGATGAAGCGGTGGCAGCCTTGCCCGGCGTGCTGGTGATCGCGGCCCTGCTGGGCAACCGCCGGCAACTCGCCACCCTGGCCGCGATGATGGTGTTGACCGTGCTCTTGCTGGGCTTGGCGCATGTGGAGGGCTGGTACCTGAGCCCGGTGGTCGCGGCCCAACCGACCAGCGCGGTCGAGATCGGCGTCATCCTTGCCGTCACGGCTTTTGGCGCTTCGCTGCTCGCCGGCGATCTGGCCAGCGAGGTGCTGCTGACGCAGCGCGCCCGTGCCGAGGCCGAGCGCCTGGCGCATTACGACCCGCTCACCGGCCTGCCCAACCGCCGCCTGGCGCTGGACCGCTTCGAACACGCCGCCCGCGGCGCCTCGCGTACCGGCGAAAAGGTGGCGCTGCTGCTGCTGGACCTCGACCGTTTCAAGGACATCAACGACGCCCTGGGCCATGCTTTCGGCGACCGCCTGCTGGCCGCCGTGGCGCAGCAGCTGCCCCCGGTGCTGCGCGGCAGCGACACGGTGGCGCGCCTGGGCGGCGACGAGTTTCTCGTGGTGCTGGAAGGGCTGCCGCGCAGCAGCGATGCCGGCGAGGTGGCCGCCAAGCTGCTCGATGCGCTGGCGCAGCTGCGCTGCCTGGGCGACACCGACATCAAGATCGACGGCTCGGTGGGCATCGCCATCTGGCCCGACGATGGCGGCGACTTCGACACGCTGCACCAGAAGGCCGACATCGCGATGTACCGCGCCAAGGAAGCCGGCCGCCAGTGCTGCCGCTACTTCGACGCCGAGATGGACCGCTCGGTGGGCGACCACCTCAAGCTCGTGGCCGGCCTGCGCCACGCGCTGGCGCGCGGTGAACTGCAGCTGCACTACCAGCCGCAGTTCGATTTGCGCAGCGGCCGCCTGATCGGCGCCGAAGCCCTGCTGCGCTGGGAAAGCCCGACGCTGGGCCGCGTGTCACCGGCGCGTTTTGTGCCCGTGGCCGAACAGTCGGGGCAGATCGTGGAGATCGGCGCCTGGGTGCTGCAAGAGGCCTGCCGCTAGGCTGCAGCCTGGCACCGCCAGGGCCTGGGCGAGCTGACCATGGCCGTCAACCTCTCGCCCGTGCAGGTGCGCCGCGGCACGCTGGAACAAGACGTGATGGCCGCGCTGGACGCCTCGGGCCTGGTGCCCTCGGCGCTGGAGCTGGAGTTCACCGAATCGCTGCTGATCGTCGACAACCAACCGCTGCGTGAGCTGCTCTTGCGGCTGCGAACGCTGGGCGTGCGGTTTGCGATCGACGACTTCGGCACCGGGTACTCGAACCTCGGTTACCTGCAGAGCTTCGAGTGCCAGCGCTTGAAGATCGACCAGCGTTTTGTGCGCCGCATGCTGGCCAATGGCAACGACGAGGCCATCGTGCGCGCCATCGTGCAGATGGCGCAGGCGCTGCAGCTGGGTGTGGTGGCCGAGGGCATCGAAGATGCGCAGACGCTGGCGCGTTTGCGTGAGATCGGCTGCCAGGAGGGCCAGGGCTTTCACTGGTCGCCGGCCTTGCCGCCGGGCGAGTTCGCGGCCTATGCGCGCCTGGCCGCGCAGCGGGTGTTGGCATCCGGCGAGCCGGCGACGCTTTGCTGAGCTTCGCCGCGGGCCTGCGTCAGCGCCCGTTTCAGCGCCCGTAAAGCCGCCCCAGTTCGGCCAGCCGCCCGGCGTGCCAGGGTTGCACCTGGCTCCACTGGAAACGCCAGCGCCACCAGCCGCTTTCCTGGCCTGGGTAGTTCATGCGGCACTCCGTGGGCAGGGCCAGCACGTCCTGCATGGGGTGCACGGCGGTATCGGCCACGCTGGCCATGGCGGCACGGATCAGCGTCCAGGCCATGTCGTGCCCGTCGGTGTTGAGGTAGCCGCGCGCGTAGTGGCGCTCGCGCTCGGTGGCGGTGTTCCACCAGCCGGCAGCCGTGTCGTTGTCGTGCGTGCCGGTGTAGACCACGGTGTCGGGCTCGTGGTTGTGCGGCAAGAAGCGGTCGGTGGCGTCGCCGTTGAAGGCGAACTGCAGGATACGCATGCCGGGCAAGCTGAACTTCTTGCGCAGCGCATCGACGTCCGGCGTGATCACACCCAGGTCTTCCGCAATGATGGGCACGGGCCCCAGCGCCTGGCTGATGGCCTTGAACAGCGCTTCGCCCGGGCCGGGCTTCCACGCGCCCTTGACGGCCGTGGGCTCGCTGGCCGGGATCTCCCAGTAACCGGCGAAACCACGGAAGTGGTCGATGCGCACGATGTCCACCAGCTCGAAACTGCGGCGGATGCGCTCCACCCACCAGGCGTAACCGTCTTTGGCGTGTTCGCTCCAGCGGTACAACGGGTTGCCCCAGCGCTGGCCGGTGGCGCTGAAGAAGTCCGGCGGCACGCCTGCCACCACCGTGGCGCGACCTTGTGCGTCGAGTTCAAAGAGGTGCTGGTTGGCCCAGACCTCGGCGCTGAGGTAGGCGATGAAGATGGGCGTGTCGCCGACGATCTGCACGCCCTTGCCGTTGGCGTAGGCCTTCAGCTTGGCCCACTGGCGGAAGAAACGCCACTGCGTGAACTCCCAGAAGTGCACGCGCTCGGCGTGCTTGGCGCGCGCCGCGGCCAGCGCGGCCGGCTCGCGCTTGACGAGAGCCGGGTCCCAGGTGCACCAGTCGGCCCAGTGCAGGTGTTCGCACAGGCTCATGAAGAGCGAGAAGTCGGGCAGCCAGCTGGCGTGCTCGGCGCGGAAGGCGGCGAAGTCTTCGCGCTGTGCAGCCGTGCCGCTGGTGGCGAAGCGCAGCGCGGCCTTGTGCAGGCGCTCCATGCGGAAGGGGTGCACGTGGGCGTAATCCACCGCCTCGGCGCTGAGGCCGGGTGTGGGCACGAGTTCGGCGGCCTCCAGCCAGCCCTGCTGCTGCAGTTCGGCCAGGTCGATGAGCAGCACGTTGCCGGCGAAGGCCGAGTTGCTCATGTAGGGCGAGTTGCCCGGGCCGATGCCCGCCAGCGGCAGGATTTGCCACAGTTTCTGGCCGCCGGCCACCAGCCAGTCGACGAAGTGGTAGGCCTCGGGGCCGAGGTCGCCCGAGCCGTGCGGGCCGGGCAGGGAGGTAGGGTGCAGCAGCACGCCGCTGGCGCGTGGGAAGCGCATGGTGGTCGGGTCCTTGGTCAGGTTCTGGCAGGGGCAGCCTGGTCGCGCAGCAGCATCACGCAGCGCGCCCCCAGCATCAAAGTAGCGGCGCCGTCGCGGCGCCAAGGGCTGCGGCCGTCGGCCGTGGTGGTGTCGAGCTCGGCGACCCAGTCGCCCGGGGGCAACTGGAAGCTGGCGTCCATGGCGCGGCCGTTGACCAGCAGCAGCAGCGGCGCGCCGCCGCGGCCGGGCTGGCCTATCCACGCGCCCAGGATGCGCGACATGCGGTTCTCCCAGTGCTCGGGCGCCATGGGCTCGCCGGTGCGGCGCTGCCAGGCCAGGTCGGCCAGGCCTTGTGCATCGGGCAGGCCGCTGTACCACTGCGCGCCCAGCGGCAGCAGGCGGCGGCGCAGCGCCAGCAGGTGGGCGGTGAAGTTGATCAGGTCTTGATCGGCGGCGGCCCAGGCTATCCAGGTGATGGGGTTGTCCTGGCAGTAGGGGTTGTTGTTGCCGCCCTGGCTGTGGCCCAGCTCGTCGCCGGCGGCCAGCATGGGCGTGCCCTGGGCCAGCAGCACGGTGGCGAGCAGTGCGCGTTTCAGGCGGGCGCGCAACTTCAGCACCTCGGGGTCGGTGGTGGGGCCTTCCCAGCCGCAGTTCCAGCTGAGGTTGTGGCCGTGGCCGTCACGGTTGTTTTCGCCGTTGGCCTCGTTGTGGCGCAGGTCGTAGCTCACCAGGTCGTGCAGCGTGAAGCCGTCGTGGCTGACCACGTAGTTCACGCTCTCCAGCGGGCTGCGACGCCGCGCCTGGAAGAGGTCGCTGCTGCCGGCCAGGCGCAGCGCGAACTCGCCGCGTGTGCAATCGCCGCCCAGCCAGAAGGCGCGCGCGGTGTCGCGGAAGCGGTCGTTCCATTCCAGCCAGCCGCGCGGGAACTGGCCCAGCTGGTAGCCGCCGGGGCCCAGGTCCCAGGGCTCGGCGATGAGCTTGATGCCCTGCAGCACCGGGTCTTGCAGCACGGCCTTGAAGAAGGGGCCGTCACGTTCGAAGAAGGGGCTGCCGCGGCCGAGCATGGGCGCCAGGTCGAAACGGAAGCCGTCGACGTGGAAGTCCTGCACCCAGCAGCGCAGGCTGTCCATCACCAGCTGCAGCACGCGCGGGTGGCGCACATCGAGCGTGTTGCCGCAGCCGCTCCAGTTCTCGTAGTGCTGGCGCTGATCGGACAGGCGGTAGTAGCTGGCGTTGTCCAGGCCGCGCCAGCTCAGCGTGGGGCCGCGCTCGTCGCCTTCGGGCGTGTGGTTGAAGACCACGTCCAGCAGCACTTCGATGCCCGCGGCGTGCAGCCGGCGCACCATCTCGCGGAACTCTTGTCGCGGGTGGGCGGTGGCGGCGTAGCGCGGGTCGGGGCAGAAAAAGCCCAGCGTGTTGTAGCCCCAGTAGTTCACCAGGCCCATCTCACGCAGGCGCGGTTCGTCGAGGATCTGCAGCACCGGCAGCAGGCTGACGGCCGTGATGCCCAGGCGTTTGAAGTGCGCGATGGCGGCTTCGCTGGCCAGCCCGGCATAGGTGCCGCGTTCGGCCTCGGGCACGCCGGGCAGGCGTTTGCTGAAGCCGCGAACGTGCACCTCGTAGACCACGGTGTCCAGCAGGGGCGTGGCGGGTGGGCGATCGCCTTGCCAGTCGTGCGTGTCGTGCACCACCCGGGCCTTGTGCGCGAGCGGGCCGTTGTCGGTGGCGTCGGGGTGCTGGGGGTGTTCGTGGTCGGCGCCGTTGTGCGGACCTGAGGGGTCAAAGCCGCCGGGCGGCGCGACGATGGCCCGCGCCCACGGGTCGAGCAGCAGCTTTTTCGGGTTGTAGCGGTGGCCGCGGTCGGGCCGCCAAGGGCCGTGGGCACGCAGGCCGTACACCAGCCCGGGCTGGGCGCCGGGCAGACGGCCGTGCCAGACGTCGCCGGTCTGCACGGGCAAAGCCAGGCGCTGCAGTTCTTGCTCGCCGTTCTGATCGAACAGGCAAAGTTCCAGCTTGGTGGCGTGCGCCGAAAAGACGGCGAAGTTCACGCCGCTGCCGTCGAAGTGCGCGCCCATCGGCCAGGGGCGGCCGGCTTCCAGCGCGGTGCCAGAGGCCGCCGCGCCTGCCGTGGGCGTTGACAGGGCAGGGCGGGTCAGCCGGTCCATGCCAGGAAAACGGTGGCCAGCGGCGGCACGGTGATCGCGATGCTCTGCGCACGGCCGTCCCAGGCCACCGGTTCGGCCGTTGCCGCGCCCAGCGGCGTGCCGGCGTTGCTGCCGCCGTAGTGCTGCGAATCGGTGTTCAGCAGCTCGCGCCAGGTGCCGCCAGCGGGCACGCCGACGCGAAAGCCGTGGTGCACCGTGGGCGTGAAGTTGCACACCACGAGCACCGGCGCCGCGCCCGGGGCCTTGCGGATGAAGCTGAGCACGCCGCGTTCGGCGTCGTCGTGCCGCACCCACTCGAAGCCTTCGCCGCTGAAGTCTTGCGCGTGAAGCGCAGGCTGCGCCTTGTAGAGCGTGTTGAGGTCGCGCACCAGGGCCTGCACGCCGGCGTGGGCGGGCTCGCCCAGCAGGTGCCAGTCGAGGCTGCGGTCGTGGTTCCATTCGGCCTGTTGCGCGAATTCGCAGCCCATGAACAAGAGCTTCTTGCCCGGGTGGCCCCACATGAAGCCGTAGTAGGCGCGCAGGTTCGCGAACTGCTGCCAGCGGTCGCCCGGCATCTTGGCCAGCAGGCTGCCCTTGCCGTGTACCACTTCGTCGTGGCTGAGTGGCAGCACGAAGTTCTCGGTGTAGGCATAGACCAGCCCGAACGTCATCTCGCCGTGGTGGTAGCGGCGGTGGATGGGGTCGCGCGCCATGTACTGCAGCGTGTCGTGCATCCAGCCCATGTTCCACTTGAAGTGGAAGCCCAGGCCACCGGCGTAGGTGGGGCGGCTCACGCCCGGGAAGGCCGTGCTCTCCTCGGCCAGCGTGATGGCCTGCGGGCGTTCACCGCCGATGACCTCGTTCGTGCGTTTCAGCAGCGCGATGGCTTCCAGGTTCTCGCGCCCGCCGTGCACGTTGGGGATCCACTCGCCGGCCTTGCGGCTGTAGTCGCGGTAGAGCATGGAGGCCACGGCGTCCACGCGCAGGCCGTCGATGTCGTAACGCTCCAGCCAGTACAGCGCACTGCCCACGAGGAAGTTGCGCACTTCGGTGCGGCCGAAGTTGTAGATGAGGGTGTTCCAGTCGTTGTGGAAACCCTCGCGGCGGTCCGCGTACTCGTACAAGTGCGTGCCGTCGAACTGCGCCAGGCCGTGCGCGTCGGTCGGGAAGTGCGCCGGCACCCAATCGAGCAGCACCCCCAGGCCAGCGGCGTGGGCGCGCTGGATGAAACGCTGCAGCCCGGCCGGCTCGCCAAAGCGCGCCGTGGGTGCGTACAGGCCCAGCGTCTGGTAGCCCCAGCTGCCGTCGAAGGGGTGCTCGGTGACGGGCAGCAGTTCCAGGTGCGTGAAGCCCATCTCGGCGGCGTAGGGCACCAGCGTGTCGGCCAGTTCGTCCCAGTTCAGCCAGCGGTCGCCGTCTTCGGGCTTGCGGCGCCAGGAGCCCAGGTGCACCTCGTAGATGCTCATCGGCGCGTCCAGCGCGTTGGCACGCTGGCGGGCCGGCGAGGGCGCGGCCACGGGTGGCATCTCGGCCACCACGCTGGCCGTGGCCGGGCGCAGCTCGGCCTGGCGGGCGCAGGGGTCGGCCTTCTGCGGCAGCAGCTGGCCTTCGCGGCCGAGCAGCTCGAACTTGTAGCGCGCACCCACGCCCACGCCGGGCAGGAAGAGTTCCCACACGCCACACTCGCGGCGCAAACGCATGGGGTGGCAGCGACCGTCCCAGAAATTGAAGTCGCCCACCACGCTCACGCGCTGCGCGTTCGGCGCCCACACGGCGAAGGCGGTGCCGGCCACGCCCTCCATCACGCGCGGCGTGGCGCCCAGCATCTCGTAGGGGCGCAGGTGCGAGCCTTCGCCGAGCAGCCACACATCCATCTCGCCCAGCACGGTGCCGTAGCGGTAGGGGTCTTCCTGCAGGCGCTCTTGGCCATCGGCCCAGCGCACGCGCAGCTGGTAGTGCGCGCCAGCGGGCAGGGCGGTGGGGCCGCCGAAAACGCCGTCTTCGTGCAGGCGCGCCAGCGGCCAGGCGCGCGCGCCGGCCACGGCCAGCACCGCGGCGGCGCCGGGCAGGAAGGTGCGCACCTCCACGGTGCCATCCGCGCCCAGATGCGGCCCCAGCACCGCAAAAGGGTCGCCATGGCGGCCCAGGCGCAGGGCGTGAATCTCGTCGGGGTGCAGCATGGAGCGGGTAGCAGCCTCGTTCAGTCAGTGCTTGGGCGCGATGCCCCAGACCTGGCGCGCGTATTCGCCGATGGTGCGGTCCGACGAGAAGAAGCCCATGCCCGCCACGTTGGCGATGGCCTTCTTGGCCCAGGCCTGGCGGTCGCGGTAGAGCGCGTCCACTTTCGACTGCGTTTCCAGGTAGCTGTCGAAATCGGCCAGCAGCATGTAGTGGTCGCCGCCCCACAGCAGCGAATCGACCAGCGGCCGGTAGCGGCCCGGCTCGTCGGGGCTGAACTGGCCGCCGGCGATGGCGTCCAGCACGGCCTTGATCTGCGCGTGGCTCTCGTAGATGCGCAGCGGCTGGTAGCCGGCCTGCTTGGCGGCGGCCACCTCGGGCGTCTTCAGGCCGAAGATGAAGATGTTGTCGTCGCCCACCTGCTCGCGGATCTCGATGTTGGCGCCGTCGTCGGTGCCGATGGTCAGCGCGCCGTTGAGCGCCAGCTTCATGTTGCCGGTGCCGCTGGCCTCGGTGCCAGCGGTGCTGATCTGCTCGCTCAGGTCGGCGCCGGGCATGATGACTTCGGCCACGCTCACGCCGTAGTTCGGGATGAACACCAGCTTGAGCTTGCCCCCCAGGCGCGCGTCGTTGTTGATGACCTGGCCGATGTCGTGGATGAGGCGGATGACGTTCTTCGCCGCCACGTAGCTGCTGGCGGCCTTGCCCGCAAAGATGACGGTGCGCGGCACCCAGTCCGCCTGCGGCGCTGCCAGCATGGCCTGGTAGCGCGCCACCACCTGCAGCACGTTGAGCAGCTGGCGCTTGTACTCGTGGATGCGCTTGACCTGCACGTCGAAGAGGCTGGCCGGGTCGACCTTCACGCCCGTGGTGGCCTCGATGTGCGCGGCCAGCCGCGCCTTGTTGGCATGCTTCACGGCCAGGAAGGCGTTGCGGAAGTCTTCGCGCTCGGCGTGCGGCTTCAGGCGCGAGAGCTGCGTCAGGTCGAGCCGCCAGCCGCTGCCGATGGTGCTGTCGATCAGCGAGCTGAGGCTGGGGTTGGCCTGCGCCAGCCAGCGGCGCGGGGTCACGCCGTTGGTCATGTTGGTGAAACGATCGGGCCAGAGGCTGGCGAAGTCGGCAAAGATGGTCTGCACCAGAAGATCAGAGTGCAGCGCCGAGACGCCGTTGACCTTGTGGCTGCCCACGATGGACAGGTGGGCCATGCGCACGCGGCGCTCGCCGGTTTCGTCGATCAAGCTCAGGCGACGCAGGAAGTCGTTGTCGCCCGGGCGGTGCGCGGCGGCCTCGGCGAGGAACTCGGCGTTGATGCGAAAGATGATCTCCAGGTGCCGCGGCAGCACGTGCTGCATCAGACTGACCGGCCAGGTCTCGAGCGCCTCGGGCATCAGCGTGTGGTTGGTGTAGCTGAAAACCTTTTTCGTCACCGCCCAGGCCGTCACCCAGCCAAAGCCGTGTTCGTCGACCAACAGGCGCATCAGCTCGGCCACGCCAATGGCAGGGTGGGTGTCGTTCAGGTGAATGGCCACCTTGTCGGCCAGGTTCGTGAGGCTGCCGTGCTCGGCCAGGTGGCGCGCGAGGATGTCCTGGATGCTGGCGCTGGTGAAGAAGTACTCCTGGCGCAGGCGCAGTTCACGGCCGGCCGGGGTGCTGTCGTTGGGGTAGAGCACCCAGCTGATGTTCTCGTACTGGTTCTTGAACTCGGCGGCGCGCGCGTAGTCGCCGGTGTTGAAGGCGTGCAGGTCGATCTGCGCCGGTGCCACCGCCTTCCACAGCCGCAGCGTGCTCACGCGCTGCGTGCCGTGGCCGGGGATGACCATGTCGTAGGCCTTGGCGTTGACCTCGCCCGCGTGGCGCCAGGTGGGCACGCGCGAGGGGTCGGTGGCCGGCTCGACCCAACCGCCGAAGCGCACCGGGTAATGCACGCCGAAACGCGGAAACTCCCAGGGCGTGCCGTCTTCCACCCAGGCGTCGGGGCCTTCGACCTGGCGGCCGTCTTGGATGGCCTGCTTGAACATGCCGAACTCGTAGCGGATGCCGTAGCCGAAGCTGGGCAGTTCCTGCGTGGCCATGCTGTCCAGGAAACAGGCCGCCAGGCGGCCCAGGCCGCCGTTGCCCAGCGCCGCGTCGGGCTCGGTAGCGGCCAGGTCTTCCAGCGTGCTGGCGTGCGTGGCGGCGGCCTTGCCCATCTCACCCTTCAGGTCCAGCGCAGCCAGCGCGTTGCTGAGCGTGCGGCCGATCAGGAACTCCATCGACAGGTAGTACACGCGGCGCGCCTTGGCGGCGCGGTCGGCGCTGTCGCCGGCCACCCAGCGCTGGGACAAGTGCTCTCTGGCCACCTGGGCCACAGCGTGCATGATCTCGGTGGGCGTGGCTTGTTCGGGCGCGGCAGCCACGGTGTGCAGCAGGTGGCGTTCGACAGCAGCGTCGGCGGTGCTCGCGGAGGCCGCGGTGGCGGTGCGGGTGGACGATTCAGGCATGAGGCTTGCTCCTTCGCAGCCCAGGGCTCACGCTCCCGGGCAGGGGTTGGACTGCGGTGAGTGTCGGCGATGGGCGGGTCAGCGTCAAATGTTCTGACGGGTCCTGCGCTGTAGTTTGGCTACATCGGCACAGTTGGATTTTCACTTCCTCGGTGTGCACCAATTGGGTTCGCGCCTGATAAATAAAATGGAGACAAGTGTTTATGCGCGATTCATCAAGTTGTTTATAGGTTAGACCCGGCCGGTTCGGCAAACCTGCCGGGCTTTGCCGTGTGCGGATGGCTTGTAATTTTATTGCGTCAGAACCCCGAGGAACGTCCATGAAACCGATCGATGTGGCCCAGAGCCTGGACCTGCCACGCCGCGCCGTGGCGCTGGTGCTGGCCGGCGGCCGCGGCAGCCGCCTGAAGAACCTGACCGACAGCCGCGCCAAGCCGGCGGTGTATTTCGGCGGCAAGTTCCGCATCGTCGACTTCGCACTCAGCAACTGCATGAACAGCGGCATCCGCCGCATCGGCGTCATCACGCAGTACAAGAGCCACAGCCTGCTGCGCCACCTGCAGCGCGGCTGGGCCTTCCTGAAGAGCGAGATGAACGAGTTCGTCGACCTGCTGCCCGCCCAGCAGCGCGTGGACGAAGAGAGCTGGTACCGCGGCACGGCCGACGCCGTCTACCAGAACCAGGACATCCTGGCCGCCTACCGCGCCGACTACGTGGTGGTGCTGGCCGGCGACCACATCTACAAGCAGAACTACGCGCTGATGCTGGCCGACCATGTGGCCCAGGGGCGCGAGTGCACGGTGGGCTGCATCGAGGTCGACCGCGAGGAGGCCAAGGCCTTCGGCGTGATGGCTATCGACGGCGAGCGCCGCATCGTCGATTTCGTCGAGAAGCCGCCCGAGCCGCCCGAGATCCCCGGCAAGCCCGGCCGCTGCCTGGCCAGCATGGGCATCTACATCTTCAACGCGCGCTACCTCTACCGCGAGCTCGAGCGCGACATGAACGACCCGAACTCCAGCCACGATTTCGGCAAGGACATCATCCCGAAGATGGTCAAAGCCGGTGTGGCGGTGGCCCACCCCTTCGAGATGAGCTGCGTGGGCGGCAAGGTCGGCCACCCGCCTTACTGGCGCGACGTGGGCACCATCGACGCCTACTGGGACGCCAACATCGATCTCACCGCCACCGACCCGTTGCTGAACCTGTACGACAACAACTGGCCCATCTGGACCTACCAGCCGCAGCTGCCGCCGGCCAAGTTCGTGCACAACGAGCCCGACCGCCGCGGCATGGCCATCGAGAGCCTGGTCTCCGGCGGCTGCATCGTCAGCGGCTCGGTCTTCCGCACGGTGCTGTTTTCGCTCGTGCGCGTGCACTCGCACGCGCAGGTGAACTGGAGCGTGCTGCTGCCCGGCGTGCAGGTGGGGCGCGGCGCGCGGCTCACACGCGTGGTGGTCGACCGCGATTGCTACATTCCCGACAACCTCGTCATCGGCGAAGACGCGGCCGCCGACGCGGCGCGCTTCTACCGCACCGACAGCGGCATCACGCTCGTCACACGCGACATGCTGCGCCGGCTGTGACGGGCGGGCCGAGCGCCTTGCTGGCTTGAGTGCAAGGCCGACAGCGAAGAAAGAAGAACAAGATGCGAGTTCTGCATGTGGCCGCGGAGGTGTTTCCGCTCGTGAAAACCGGCGGCCTGGCCGACGTGGTGGCGGCGCTGCCGCTGGCCCAGGCCGAGCAGGGCGCCGATGTGCGCCTGCTGCTGCCGGGCTACCCGCCCGTACTGGAAGCGGTGCAGGGCGCACGCACCGTCATCGACATCGGCGCGTGTTTCGGCGCGCTGCGTGTGCGCCTGCTGCTGGCGCGCATGCCGGGCAGCAAGCTGCCGGTCTACGTGATCGACGCGCCCTACCTCTACCGCCGCGGTGGCAGCCCCTACCAGGACAGCCAGGGCCAGGAATGGGCCGACAACCTGCAGCGTTTTGCCTTGCTGGGCTGGGTGGCCGCCCACCTGGCCGGTGACGACGCCGATCCGCAGTGGGTGCCCCAGGTCGTGCACGCGCACGACTGGCACGCCGCCATGGCCTGCGCCTACATCCGCGAACACGGCGCCACGCCGGCGGCCACCATCTACACGGTGCACAACCTGGCCTTCCAGGGCCTGTTCCAGATGCACGACTGGCCCATGCTGGGCCTGGGCTCGCACCTGATGTCGCCCGCGGGGCTGGAATTCCATGGCCAGCTCAGCTTCATGAAGGCCGGTCTGAAGTGCGCCGACCGCATCACCACCGTGAGCCCCACTTACGCGCAGGAGATCGCCACGCCCGAGTTCGGCTGCGGGCTGGACGGCGTGATCCGCGGCCGCGGCGCTGAGGTGGTGGGCATCCTCAACGGCATCGACCCCGCGCTGTGGAACCCGGCCACCGACCCGGCCATCGCCACGCGTTACGACGCCGAGCGCCCGGCCGGCAAACAAGACTGCCGCCACGCGCTGCAGGCCGAGCTGGGGCTGGTGAAGGACGAGGGCGCGCTGCTGCTCACGGTGGTGAGCCGGCTCACCTCACAGAAAGGCCTGGACCTGGTGCTCGCGGCACTGCCCGAACTGGTGCAGGCCGGCGTGCAGTTCGCGGTGCAGGGCACGGGCGAGCCGGCGCTGGAAGCCGCCTTCCGCATGGCGCAGCAGGCGCACCCAGGGCGCGTGCACGTGCACATCGGTTATGACGAGGCGCGTGCCCACCGGCTCATCGCGGGTGCCGACGTCATCGCGGTGCCTTCGCGCTTCGAGCCCTGCGGCCTGACGCAGATGTACGGCCTGCGCTACGGCACTGTGCCGGTGGTGCGGCGCGTGGGCGGCTTGGCCGACACGGTGGACGATGGCCTCACCGGCTTCAGCTTCGAGGCCGCCACGCCGGGTGCCTTCCAGCGTTGCGTGCTGCGTGCGCTGGCGGCGCGCTGCGAGCCGGCGGCCTGGCAGCAGCTGATGCAGCAAGGCATGGCGCAGGAGCTGTCCTGGGCCGGCCCTGCCCGCAGCTACGAAGCGCTGTACCGCAGCGCGCTGGCGGCGGGCCGCGCTGCGCCGGCCAGCCAGGTTTAGCCAGCCCCGCCCGGCGCCGGGCCGGCCCGCAGCTCGCCGCGGTGGCGCGCCCACACCAGCAGCTCGGGCAGCGGCACCGGCCGGCAGATGCCGAAGCCCTGGGCCATGTCGCAGCCCAGGGTGCCCAGCAGCTCGAGCGTGGAGCTGTCTTCCACACCCTCGGCCACGACGCTGAGGCCCAGGCCGTGGGCCAGGCCGACGGTGGAACGCACGATGTGCACGTCGTGAGCGTTGGCGGTGAGCTCCATGACGAAGGCGCGGTCGATCTTCAGCGAGCGCAGCGGCAGCCGCCGCAGGTAGGCCAGCGACGAATAGCCGGTGCCGAAATCGTCGATGTCCAGCGCCAGGCCCTGGTCGGCCAGCTCGCCGATGACGGCGGCGGCGCGCTCGGGGTCGCTCATCAGCACGGTTTCGGTGATTTCCAGGGTCAGCGCCTCGGGCGGCAAGCCGGCTTGCGCCAGCATGATGCGCACGGTGTGCGGGAAGGCGGCATCGACCATGTTGTGCCCCGAGACATTCACCGCCACGCTGGTGAACAGGCCGGCTGCGCGCATCTCGCGCGTTTGCGCCAGCGCCATGCGCAGCACCTCCTGCGTCAGCGCGCTCATCAGCTCGCCCGCCTCGGCCACGCCGATGAACACCGAAGGCGGTACACGCCCGTAACGCGGGTGGTCCCAGCGCAGCAGGGCTTCGCAACCCGCCAGGCGGCCATCGGCCACACGCACCTTGGGCTGGAGGTGCAGGCTGAGCTGCGCACCGCCGAGCGCCTGGCGCAGCTCGGAGACCATCTCCAGCTGGCGCGGACCGCTGTTGTCGCGCACGGGGTCGTAGGCGCACACGCTGCTCGGTTCGGCATCGGCCCAGGCCAGGGCCACATCGGCGGCGCGCAGCAGTTCGTGGGCGCCGCATTCCGCGGTGGCCATGGTCGCCATGCCGACGCGCGAGCGCAGGATCAGCGTCAGGCCTGACACCGTGAACGCTTGCGCCAGCATGGCCTGCAGCGCGAGCGCCTTTTCGTGCAGCGCCGCGGCGGCCACACGCTGCGGCAGCAGCAGCGCGAACTCGCTGGAGGTCAGCCGGTACACCTGCCCACCGGCGGCCGCCGGCGCGCCCAGCAGGCGCCCGGCCACGGCTTGCAAGAGCTGGTCGCCACTGCCACGGCCCAAGGTGTCGTTGATCTGCCTGAAATCACGCACGTCCAGCAGCAGCAGCGTGAGGGCCTGTGTGTCGGCCGTGGGCGCACACAGGTGCTCGATGTCGTGCTGCAGCTTTTCGCGGTTGGGCAGGCCGGTCAGGGCATCGTGCAGGGCGCGGTGGCGCAGCGCCTCCACGTTGCGTGCGTTGGCCATCGCCACCGCCAGGGGCGACGAGGCCAGCTCGAAAGACGCGAGGTCGTCGTCGGTGAACACGTAATGCAGGCGCAGCGCCATCACGAGCACGCCCACGAGGCTGTTTTCGTGGATGAGCGGGATGCCCAGCAAGGTCTTCAAACCGGCCGAGCGCGACTCGTGCCAGAGGTGCAGGTGCTGCGCCGACAGGCCGCCCACGGCCACCATGCGCCGCTGCTGCATCGCCATGCCCACCACGGTGTTTTCCAGCGGCAGCTGGTGCAGCTTCTCCTTGAACCCGGGCGGCGCGCCCGGGGCGTTGAGGGCCAGCAGCTCGGCGTGTTTTCCGTCCGCGCCGGCCTGGTAGAAGGCCGTCCAGGCGCCGGGGAACACGTGCGCCAGCTTCGCGACGGCCAGCGCCGCAAATTCCTGTGGCGTGTGGTTCTGACGCAGTTCAGGCGCCATGCTCAGCAGCAGGCCCTGCAGTTGGTCGCGGCGGCGCAGCTCGGTCAGCACCATGAGCTGGGCTGCCAGATCGGCCAGGCCCACGGCCAGTTCGGTCTGCGCTTCATCCCAGCCGGCCTGGGCCTCGCGGTGTTCGCAGCACAGCACGCCGGCCACCTTGCCGGCCCGACGGATCGTGGCGTCGAGCAGGGCGCCGAATCCTGCCGGCACGAGGTAGCTGTCGCGCAGATCGGCGGTGCGCGGGTCGCTCAAGGCCTGAGCGGCTGCCAGCACACGGTCGTTGGCCAGGGCCTCGAAGTAGCGCGGGAAGGCGGCTGCAGCCAGCACATCGCCGGCTGGCTGCGGGCCTTTGCCCCTTTCACGCCGGGCCAGGCAGACCAGCTGCTGGCCGTGATCGGTGAACTGCCAGATCGACACGACGTCGGCACCGATGCCGTCTTCGGCGACTTCGAGCAGGCGGCTCAGGGCCACCGCAAAGTGCCCGTTCCACAGGCTTTCGTCCTTGCCCAGGGCCAGCAATTGCTGACGCACGTCGCTCATCCGACGTTCCATCGCCAACGGGGGGCGGGTCTCTGGGGTGACGCTCATGCGGGCTGCAGACGTGGCGAAGTCAGAAACAGCCTGATTCTGGCTGTTTCCGACTTGGCCTGTCACTTCTCACCGCTCGAGCCGGGCGGACCGCAGGGTCACGGCGCTGCGCGCCTGGCGGTCAGGGGCGAGACGCCGCTGGGTTTGCAGGTGGCGGACAGGGCGTCTGTCAAGCCCCGCGTGAACGCCGGCGATTCAGAGGGGCGCCCTCTGCTTCAGCGGTCTGTCCGCCCGCTTGTTGGTAAAGGCGAAAAAGGCTCATAGAATTGGCGCACGATCACCGAACACCCTAAGGCACGTAAGCGCGTATAGCGCTCGGGCCCTCCTCCCCCGAAAGGCCGCACAGTCACATGTGCGGCCTTTTTCGTTTGGAGAAGGGTGCTTCGATGTCGTGTTCTGTACTCAGTCCGCAATCGAAAGGAACTTTCCATGTTCAATTTTTTCACTCAGGCCGCTGCGTTTGTCCACCGCTCACTCGTTGTTCTGAGGCCGGTGCTTCAAGTCGCGTTGATCGTGGTCAACGGCCTGCTGGCAGCCTTTGAAGCCAGGCCGACTCCACGCGGCATCTAGGCAATCAGCATGTGGCGCTTGGCCGCGGCACGGTATGCCCGTCGGCCGACGGTCGGGCGCGTACAGCCGCCCAAACTACATCCCGAGAGAATGAAGGGACCCAAGAGATCGTCTCTTTGGTCACATTCGTTCTCGGCAGGTAGCTCGGGCCATGCACCAGGGTGCCAGCCACCATCCACCGCATGGACTACGCCTACAGGCCACCCACGCGCCCCTGCTGGCACGGCACCGAATTCGACGGCTCACAGCTCAGCAGACCGCCGCGCTGTCGGCTAGTGGCAGCCCATTGCATCGGTCTAAGATGCCGCATGCCACCCCTGTACCGCCCAGACCCTGCCACCGGCAAGCAGCCGCCTATGGTGCTGCTGCGCGGCATGGAAGAGTTCGTTGACCCGGGCGACGGCCAGGGCTGGCCAAAGATGCTGGCCTTCCCCAACGACGCGGGCCTGTGGTATCCCTGCTACCAGTCCTGGGGCTTCGACACGGCCAACGAGCCGAACCTCGGTAAGCCCGATTTCAAGTAGTCGCGGCCCTGGCTCACGCCATGCGTCACCAGCCGGGCCAGCATGTCGGCATGGATCACGTACCGAAGCCATACCAGCGCCCGTGCTGGCACTGCGCCGTGTTCGGCGGCCTCACGGCCAAGGGCACGGCCGCGCTGCGCCACCGGCCTGGTTGCTGCCGTGCGCGGTCAGACCCGGCCACGTGGTGCTGCGAGTGGCAGCGCGAGCCATGCAGCGACGATGAGCCGTTCTTGCCGGGCTGCTCGATCTCGAGGCCGTAGACACCGGTCTTCTCTGCGCACGCCGGTGCAATGGCCGGCATCGCAATTGGGAGCACAGTGCACACATGACCGGCCGTCGGCGGCTCCGGTCAGGGCGACGGACCCAGGACTCGTTCCGAGTCTAGAGAGTGGCGCCACCCTCGATACAGATTCTGCAAAAATCGCAACAACATCAACCGAAGTTGGATCGACAAGCCACTAAACTGCAACGAAGGCACTCGAAACCGGATCGTCGTGGACCACCTGTCGGAAGTTCTCAAAATACTCGATGGCGCCTTGCGCGCCAATGCGAGTATGGCGGCGGACTATGCCGGCCTACTTGCCGACAAGCTGGAGGAAGGTGGCAACCGGCAGCAGGCTCGTCAGATCCGGGAGCGTTTGGCACGGGCGCCAGGCGCATTGGCTTCTGTGCAGGATGCTGATCGAGGGATCAGCCTGAACAACCTGCCGGTCGACGGCGAGAGCCGCCTGCACACGGTCGATGTCAGTCGGCCTGAGCCAAGAGATGTGGTCCTGGTGCTCCCGAATGCCATCGAATCGCGGGTACATGAGTTCCTCGCTAGCGTGCGCCACCACGACGCTCTGGTGGCCGCCAACGCGGCGTTGCCGAATCGCCTGCTGATGCACGGGCTCCCCGGCACCGGCAAGACCCAGTTGGCTCGTTGGGTGGCGGCTCAGCTCGGCCTGCAACTGCTGACAGTTCGATGCGACACCCTGGTGAGCAGCCTGCTCGGCCAGACCAGCCGCAACCTTCGTCGGGTCTTTGAGTATGCGGAGCAGCGCCCCTCCGTGCTCTTCCTTGACGAGTTCGACGCGTTGGCCAGCGCGCGGGGCAATGAGCGCGACGTGGGCGAGTTGCAGCGCGTTGTCATCGCGCTGCTGCAAAACATCGATGCATTGCCCGACTCCACCATCCTGCTTGCGGCGACCAATCACGACCAACTGCTCGATGCGGCGATCTGGAGACGCTTCAGCTTCCGTTTGCCCATGCCATTGCCGGACGACGACGTGCGTGAGGTGCTATGGGGGCGCTTCCTCGGTGACTACGCACCGATCAATCTCGACTTCAAGGTGCTGGTTGCCCGCTCGGAAGGGTTGACCGGCGCGGTCATCGAGCAGATCTGCCTGGATGCCAAACGCAGTGCCGTACTCGCTGGCAAGGCGCAAGTCGATGAGGATGAAGTGTTCCGGCGACTTGGGTTGATGCTGGCGCTGATCGAGCGCGTGCCGCTGAGCACGCGCGATGCCGAGATGGCCTGGCTGCGTCGCTGGGATCGCAAAATTTTCTCGCTGCGTGTGCTGGCCAAGCTGTACGGAGTGTCCACGCGTCACGTCACCAACATCACTCAAGAGGGAGCGTCAGATGGGCACGAGGAGGACGACAAACAGTCCGGCTGATCCGCAAAGGCCGGTTCCCCGGCCCAGTCCGGGAAACCCGTTTCAGCAGATCATGTTTGAGCGGCGCGACCTTCAGGGCATGAAGACGGGAGGCGGTCCGAAGAGAGAGTTCGTCGTCGTTGACGCAGCCTACCGTGAAGCGCTGGCTGCGAGTTTGGACGATGCCGCCCAGCAGGTTTTCTCGCAGATGCAGGCCCACCCGCATCTGCTGGCACCGCTGATGTTCCGCCTGCGGCAAGAGGCTATCGCCAAGTCCCATCGGCCAGTCAAGCTTGCGGAGGAGTCTGGCCTGGTGTCGGCCGGCCATGAGCGAGTCGAGGAGATGCTGGTCGGCGCCCACGCTGGCAGCATCGCCGCGCTGCGCAGCGTGATCCTGGAGCGGGACATTAAGGCCGTCCGCGCAAACCTGAGCGCGATCGTGCGCATTGAGCCCTGGGGCAGAGCGCAGCGCAACCCGGAAGGAACGTTGGCCGTCCAGCAGCAAGGCCGGGCGTTGCTGCGCTTCTTCCGCTACGGCAACGACGCGGCGAACGCTAGGCTCTTTGATGGCGTGCGCGGGCTCCTCGCCCATCTCGGGCTCAAGCACCGCTTCTTCCGGCAAGGACGCCATGGCTGGTTCTATGCCAGCTTGCTGGACCTCAGCAACGTTAACGAGGAGAAGTTCGACGAGTTGCTGAGTTTTCCGGGCTTGCGCAGACTGCTGCCCGAACCCCGGCTCTTTCCCATGGCCACCGCAACCGCGGGCACCGGGGCGGTCACCGCCCCGAATATGCCCCCGCCCATGGCCGGTCTGCCAACAGTCGCCGTGTTCGACACCGGCACCGCGGCCGCTGCGACCGACCTGCGCCCGTGGGTGGTCCGCACCAAGACCTATGTGCTGCCCCCTGATACCGACCATCAGCACGGCACAAACGTCGCGTCGCTGGTCGCGGGCGCACGTGGCTTGAATGCAGGTCATGGCGATCTACCGCCGATGGGCGCCATGGTCTACGACGTCTGCGGTCTAGAGTCCGCCAGCGGCGGTTACGTCGGCGACATCATCCTGCGCCTCGAAGATGCTATCCGCGACCGACCGGATGTACGGGTTTGGAACCTGTCGCTTGGCACCTCGTTCGGCTGCGACGAACAGACCTTCAGCGAGTTTGCCCAGACCCTCGACCAGCTCAGCGATCAATACAACGTGCTCTTCGTCGTAGCGGCGGGCAACTACCTGACGGAGCCACGCCGGACGTGGCCGGCGCTGGCCACCTTGCAGGACCAGGTCTCGTGCCCAGGCGAATCGGTCCGCGCGCTGACGGTCGGGTCGATCTGCCACATCGGCGCGCCGGACGCGCTCAATGAAGCGGGCGAGCCGGCTGCGTACAGCCGTCGCGGGCCCGGTCCTGTTTTCACACCCAAGCCGGACATCGTCCATGTAGGAGGCGGCGTGCACGCCCCGTGGAGCTCGGGTGCAGCCAGCGTAGCGGTGCTGACGTCCAGCAATGCCCCGGCACGCGGCTTCGGAACCAGCTTTGCAGCGCCGATCGCTTCGAGCATGGCAGCGCACGCCTGGGATGCCATTGCCGGTGGCACCGGCCTTACGGCCACGCCCGCACTGGTCAAGGCGCTCATGATCCACGCGGCCCAGTTGTCTTCGCCACCTTACACGCCATGGGAGCGTCGTTACTACGGCGCCGGCTTGCCCAAGGACGTCGTCGCCGCCTTGTACGACCGCGACGACAGCTTCACGCTGATCTTCGAGTCGCGCCTAGTGCCCTCGCTGCGTTGGCGCAAAGCGCCGTATCCCATCCCCTCGGGCCTGATGCAGGACGGCAAGTTCAGAGGCGAAGTTATCATCACCGCGGTCTATGCACCGCCGCTGGATGGCAACGCCGGCGCCGAATATGTCCGCGCGAACGTCGAGTTGAGCTTCGGCACGCTGGACGGTGACAACATCCATAGCAAAGTGCCTCTAAAGGGTGAGGACGGCACGGACGGGTATGAGTCAGCCCAGGTCGAACACGGCGGCAAGTGGGCGCCGGTCAAGGTTCATCGTAAGGTGTTCACCAATGGCATCGGTGGCGAAACCTGGGCCCTTCAGGCGCGCATGTTCCTGCGCGAGTTTGAACCAGCGCTAGCCGAGGGCCTGACGGTCTACATCCTGTGCACGTTGCGTTCGCTGGACGGAGATTCAGAGATCCATGCACAAGGAATGCGCGCGCTGATGAGCACCAACTGGGTACGCCAAGACCTACCGGTGCGCGTGCCAGTTCAGGCGCTGACATAGCGTCGAGCCTGCCGGGACGGCTGTCTGTGGAGCGCTGCCCGGCCCGCCACCCCAAAGTGCCAGATGGAGGAGCAGCAGCGAGGACTGCGGACGCACGGCCTCTTCTCGGAGGGACCTCCCAATGACCAACACGGGAACGTGAGCGTGACTTCCAACCTGGGTGGCAACTGACTGCAACCGCTGCACCGCCGACTGTCCGGTCCCTCCGGCTTGGTGTCGAAGTAGGGAGTGCATAGTCTCGCGCGTGTGCCCTGTCAGAACCCTGTCGGGCTTGCAAATGGTGGACTCAGCGGGAGACGCAGCCGCAGCACGCGCTGAATCTCGCACCTGGCGCGGCGTTTGGCAGAGGGTCACTCCGCCACCGCCTCGTCTGCTTTGCGTATGACCCGAACAGGGACCAGGCCGGCTGGTACTGGGTTGCATGTCCCCTTCGGCAGCCGCGGTCCTGCGGACCACTCGGCACGATGCCCACGGCCTGAGCCTTAGCCGACGGCATCTACGGTCGAGGATCAGCGCGCCTGCGGGGTGACCCTGAGAGAGACATAGGGAATACTTCTGGAGCTTCCCCAAGATCTCGGTCCATCACTGTCAATGTCATCTGATCTCGTCGCCATCGAAAGCCGCCTCTGGGCTGCGGCCGACCACCTCTGGGCCAACACAGGTCTCAAGCCTGCCGAGTTCTCCACACCTGTTCTCGGCCTGATTTTCCTGCGCTATGCCGACAAGCGCTTCAGCGAAGCTGCTGTGGTACTGCACAACAAGGGCATCCCGGCCGATGAGCGCGAGCCGATGGACTATCAGGCCGAGGGTGTGCTGTACCTGCCCGAGGAAGCCCGGTTCGGTAACTTGCTCACTCTGACCGAGGGCGCCAACCTGGGCAAGGCCATCGCCACGGCCATGCAACTGGTGGAAGAGCACAACCCCGAGCTGAAGGGCGTGCTGCCGCGCGGCTACAACCTGCTGCCCAACGCCACGCTGGTGGAACTGCTGCGCCTGCTGGCGCCGCTGGACCTGGAGGGCGACGCCTTCGGCAAGGTGTACGAGTACTTCCTGGGCAACTTCGCGCTGAAGGAGGGCCAGAAGGGCGGCGTGTTCTACACGCCCACCAGCATCGTGCGGCTGATCGTCGAGATCCTGCAGCCCTTCCACGGCCGCATCTTCGACCCTGCCTGCGGCTCGGGCGGTATGTTCGTGCAGAGCGCAGCCTTCGTGCAGCGCCACCAGAAGAACGCCACCCGCGAGCTCACCGTATTCGGCGCCGAGAAGGCCAGCGATACCGTCAAGCTGGCCAAGATGAACTTGGCGGTGCACGGCCTGTCGGGCGACGTGCGCGAGGCCAACACCTACTACGAAGACCCGCACAAAGCCCCGGGCCGGTTCGACTTCGTGATGGCCAACCCGCCGTTCAACGTCTCCGGCGTGGACAAGGACCGACTAAAGGACGACCCCCGCTTTGCGCTGGGCCTGCCGACAACCGACAACGCCAGCCAGAACATCGAGGCGTTCTTCGCCGAGCTGAAGGACTTCGCCCAGGCGCTGTCTGCCGAGGAGCAGCGTGGTATCGCCGAAGGGCTGACGGAGGAAGAGCTGGCGCTGTTCGACATCCTGACCAAGCCCGAGCCGGTGCTGACCAAGGCGGAGGAGGCTGAGGTCAAGAAGGTGTGCCGGGAACTGCTGGCGACGCTGAAGCGCGAGAAGCTCGTGCTGGATTGGCGGGAGAAGCAGCAGGCGAAGGCGGGGGTGATGCAGACCTTGCGGATGGAACTGCGCCGATTGCCGCCACAGTACACGAAGGACATCCGTACGGAGAAGATGGCAAGGGCGTATGCGCATGTGTACGACCACTACGCCGGTGGGCAGACGGATGTTGGCCACCGTCGTGGGGCATCGGCAAGCTAGTGAACGTGGCACAAGGGCAAGAGGGGGGATCGCTCGGTCGATTGGTGCTTGCTCCACTGAGTTTGGAGCTGCTGCTCGATGGACGATCGCCGGGCACTGCCTTGAGTGAGGCAACCGGGCTCTCGTTGAGCCGCTTGCGACAGGCAGACCGCCGTCCGTTTCGAGAGAGCAGGCTGCGTCGTGTGGCAGATGACTCGATCGCGTGGTTGCGCGGGCGGCTCGCCGCAGCCCAGTTCACGCCGAGCGAAGCGGAGACCTTCATCTCGCAGATGCCATCTCGCAGGGCAGGGCGCGCACGTGCCTTCGGCGACTTCATCCATCGCCTCTCGCGCGGGGACGGCCAGGTCTTCCAGTTGACTCAACGGCTCGCAGAACGTGTAGATGTGCTCTGCGAAGAGCTCGTCTTTGCCCACGACGCGGAAAACTTGTCGGCGTTCAAGTCTGTCCTCTTGGATAACGACTGGCTCCGCGATCAGCACTGGTGCCTGGGGACGGAGGCTCCCTCAGAGCAGGTGCGTCAGAAAGTTGTCGAGGCGAGAGACTGGCAGGCGCTTGACGAGGCAACTAAGGTTCCGTTTGCCAATGTCTGGCTCTCGTTTATGGCCGCCATTGATCTTGAGTTCGCGCAACGACACTTCGAGTTTTTCGCCCCGCGTCCGCTCTTCCTTGATCTTTTGCCTACCTTGGGTCCGACGGTGGAAATGGGTGCTGCTGAAATCGAGCTCCCGCGGCGGGATCGTTTCAGGCTGCCGACGCGAAGGCTGCTCGAACTTTGTTTCGCGCTGCTGCACTATCGGGCACATCGGGTCTGGCCCAGTTCGCCGCCAACAAGGAAAGAAATTGCACGCGCATCAGGCTATCGAGACGTCGACATCGGCAACTTCTATGACGGCACGAAGAAGCTGACAGCGAAGGTCTTCGGCGAGTGGTGGGCGACCGTGGCGCGTGATTTCGCCACTTCCTCAGAAGTGGTCCCGCCGTCGCCAACACCACTTCTTATGGCTGCACTGGCCTGGCACTCGGGGATGGTGGCGTTCGATGCGAGATCAAAGGTCCGGCAGATGACGCTTTTCGATGGTGGGGAGTACCTGTCTTGGTGGCACGCCCATCAACAGGATTGGGGTGCAGAACTTAGCGCAGGCACGGTCGAGTGGCCAGGGTGGCTGGACGGTCCGCCGGATGTGCCGACGGACCCGGTGCCTTAACCGGCCTGGGGCCGCGAGGGCGCCGGCTTTCCCCAAAGTGCAGATTTCTGGACGAACTGAGAACCAAGTTATTGGCACTCTTCACGGGTGCGCTGAATCCTCAGCGCCCTTTGAGGAGTCCCTTCCGTGTTCGAGATCCCAGACGCTTCCCCAGAGCCTAAGCAGCTTGTTCTGAACTGGCACATTGCTGAGGCGTGCAATTATTCTTGTAAGTACTGCTACGCCTCGTGGGACGTGACCGAAGGTGGGCGTGACCTGATCCGCGACCACAAGCGGACCACTTCGCTGCTGACCGCCCTGTTCGAATTCTTCAGACCAGAGAACCTGGCCCACCCGCTTCGCTCGCGGATGACATGGAGCGGCGTCAGGTTGAACTTTGCCGGCGGTGAGCCACTGCTTTTCTCGCGTGAGCTTGAGGCGGCGGTACTTACCAGCAACACGATCGGCTTCGACGTGTCGCTGATCACCAATGGCAGCCGGTTGACACCACAGCTTATGTCTCGTCTCGCGCCCCGGCTGAGCCTGCTCGGCCTGAGCATCGACAGCATGAGCATGGAGACGAACGCCTCGATCGGACGAGTTGATCGGCAGGGCCGGCAGGTCGATCTTGAAGAACTGTCGGAGATGGTCAGGCTCGGTCGGAGGCTGAATCCAGCCATGCGCGTGAAGCTCAACACCGTGGTGAATCGGTTGAATCAAGCGGATGACCTGACACCTCTGATCCGTCAATTCGCTCCCGATAGGTGGAAGGTGCTGCGCATGCTACCGGTCCGCGGACGGCAACTGGAAGTCTCCGACGACCAGTTCGACAGCTTCGTGGCGCGCCACCGCCAGCTTGGTGAGATCTTGTGCGCCGAGGACAACCTGGACATGACCGAGTCGTATCTGATGATCGACCCGCAGGGACGCTTCTTCCAGAATGAACCAGCGACTAACGGGCGCGGGTACATGTACAGCCAGCCGATCCTCGAAGTAGGTGTAGCCAAGGCGTTCAACCAGATCGCTTTCAACCCTCAGCGGTTTGCCGCTCGCTATGCTGGCCTGCCGCCCGTGGAGGTGCAGTGAAGCACTCCGCCGCAAAAGATCTAGATCGATTTGTGGGCGGCTTGGTCCGGCAAGGCTGGGTGTTTCGGCGTGGGCGGAAACATGGGCGCTTGCACCATCCTCACCTCCACGCGACCCTCTCGGTGCCATCCACCCCCAGCGACGGACGAGCCCTTACGAGCTTTACGGCTGATGTGCGTCGCACCTTGCGGTTCTGACACGAGGGGCTCGGGCCTGCCGGTGGGACGTCCAAGTTTGTGTCCAAGCTGTACTCGATGAGGAGCAAAGGCGAGTGCTTGCGCGCGTTCCCGGCTGTTCGCTACGCATTGCTTCGACTGGTAGCCAGTCTGCACCGATGCACCTTACCGTGATCTGGCCGTCCGCCGGTGATGCAACTCATTTCAGGCGCAGCCCAAAGTGGGCAGCGAAGGCAGGTGGAGTTCGGCTTCGCTTCACCACTGCAACGTTCTCACGCGTGATCGGCTCGGCAAGGGGACGCAGTCCAAACCGCCCAGTCATGAAGCGTCATGTCGAGATCGAAGGCCGCGGCAATGTTTTGGCCCACAGGAGAAGCGGTGCTGATCCATAAAGCGCCTCCGTCGAAGGCGACACAGCGATGTCCGAGTCGGATCACCTCAATCACGCCCGTAGGCGGAACTTCCGGATTGCTGATTGCCAGTGCCGCCGCCGCATCTGGATGTGCTTGGGTTCCAAGGCGTGCAGCGCTTCATCGTATGGCCACCATTGGCCATTGCCAACCGCTGGTGGAGGTGCGGGGAGCCAGCGGCTGGTGGTTTTGGTGCGCATTTCATGTGGGCCGGTATAGCGCAGTCCACCGCCGCCACGTCAAGGCCGGCGTCCGACCCTCGAGCAGTCACGCGCAAACGCAAATGTGATGCGAGGCTGGCTGTATCTCCAAGCGGGCGCTAAGCCAAGATTCAGTTTCGCGAGAGATTGGACCGATTGCGGGTTGTTTGCAGGCCGCTGCGCCCCTGACGTAGGCTAGGACTTCCTCTGCTGCGAAGACTCGAATCTCCCCAGCGAAAACCCGAAAGGAAACCATACCCGCATCGAAAAGTCGGTGTAGATCTGCTCGCAGCAGTACCACGTTCTCAGTAACCTCGTCCCCGCCATTCTTCACCGGCAACAGGTGTGCCGCCTCTAGGCAAGCTTCGATTTCGCAGCCTGAAATAAGGCAGCGCCGTTGGGTCGATAGAAGTATCTTGCGGACTAGCGCTTGAAGGGGGCGCAATGTTTGCTCAACAAGAATCTTGCCCCGGGCTTCAACTCTTCCGGTCTGGACTGCTCTTTCAAAGTACTGCCATTCAGAGACAGGGTCGAGTAATAATCCTTCACGAGCGCCTTCAGCCTCCCATGTAACCGAGCTGGGCCGTCTGGCCTCTGTCAGCGTAATTAAGAGTCTGCCTCGAACGAAGTGCCATTTCGTGCTATCTGGCCATTCCGCGGGTCGTTGATAGTTGAATATCTCTATAGAGTCTGAAGTGGAACTCACTGATACAGGGTATCTGTAGTAGATTATCTTATTGTGCCAGTGCCCGACCGCCACTGTGTAGGCTTCGCCGGTCCTAAGCTGTTGGATATCGATGCACTCTAGCTCCAGACTCGACTCGGAACTCCAAAGCACCTGTAATCCTGAGATCTGAGGAAAGAATTTAACCATGATTGCTTGCGAAAATTGATATTGCCGCCTGACGCCAGTCGTACAATTTCCGCATCTGTAAGATTTGCGGACTCTGCTGAGAATCTTAAAGGGTTACCTCGGGTCGGGCTGACCGAGGGTGCCCCAGTGGATCAGCTTGAGCACGTTAGTCATCAGTTTCCTTATGATGAGTTCTTCAAGTGAATGGGTCGGTGGGCTACCATTTAACGGTGCCCTTATCCACGCCAACGATTCTCCTGCAAGCACAAGGCGTACTAAAGGCTTGCTCGGAGGGCATCTCGCAATGAGCGAAGGAGGTCTCGCAAATGTTCCCGCTTGGACGTGTGGCCGCTATCCCATTTTTGCCGGGCGCGGCGTTGCAGAAGCAGGAATCGCCGGCCTTGCCGCCTTGAATCAAACAGAGCCGGCGATCAGAAGGTATCAGGCACACATTCGCCACCGCTGACTGCTCACGCTTCTTGTTGATTTCCCGTATTCGAGCAGAGAATTGCGTCATCCATTCGACAGCAGCGGGGGATAGCCCATCCTTGGCGACGGCCTGCTCGTCGAACACTTCCAGTATGGTTGCGATCAATTCGCCATACGGTGCACCCTCATTCTCCATCAAGAACTTTCTCGTGAGTCGTTTCGCTTCATCGCGGGAGATGTCTGAATCTCGGAAGAAGGTTCTCCGCAATTCCTCTTCTCTCTCTCGGTTTGCAGAATCAAACGGCCTCGGTCTCAAATTCTCGGGCAGATCATCCCCCCTTATTCGGTCTTGCGTCGGGCCCGAGTCGGCTGGCTTTGTCCTTTTCAGCTTATCCAGAAGCCTATTCGCTTCATTTGGATCAAGCAAGTCAACCCCAATCTCCGTCGGCCTCAACGAAAGGTAAAGCCCATAAATCGATAAGGAGGCAGCTCTCGTGGCCCATTCGAAGAAAAGCTTGTTTCCAATGTATTCGACGCTTCGAATGCTCAAATATGGGCTGCCCGTGACATTCCAAATCTTGTAAGCACTGCGCAGATACTTCTCAACACTTGCCCATAAGCGCTTGCGTTCCTCGGCCTCCTGCTTTGCTTTATCCGCGGCTGTGACCGAAGGCTTCTGCGGCTTCGAGGGCTTGGGCTCGCAACCGCCTTCGCATGGGCCTCCGCCGCCAATGCCTCCACGGAACTTCGGTGGCCCCGACCCGCTCGTATTGCTGCCGTTATAGGTGCCATCAATTGACATGCTCGGGAAGTTCAGTTTCTCGGCGGGTCCAGCAGGAATGTATATCGCGCCATCGGCGGCCGTTGCCGAAGTGCTCGCCAATAGATTGATTAGTGTTATGAAGATGAAAGTCAGCCGCAGTGTTGAGTTGCGGGGACGGGCACACTTATCGTGAGCAGTTCGGATTGGGAACATCAAGTTTTTGACTCTCATGAAGAAGAACTGAAGTATGGTTAGCTTGCGCTGAGTGTCCCTTAAGCTTCAGGATGCTCTGGTCCTTGACTATCGTGGGTTGGCAATTGGGTGGAGCCTACGGTGTCTCATTGGGGGCTGCCGGACAGTAGCGCATGCCTCGTCACTGCGCCAGACGTCACTGGCAACCGATGAGGGAAGTACGAAGTCGCGGCGGAGCCTTCGCACATGGCATTGGGGGTTCGGCGGGTGACGAGCGACAGGTAAAAGTAGGGCGACTGTCTGCAGCGGCTAGGGAAGCTCTGCACAACGCATCGCGAAGTGGCAGTTGAGGTGAGTTGATGCAGCG